>JAXMFO010000002.1:0-768337 GCA_046347715.1 Burkholderiales bacterium | reverse complement strand
GGATGCGGCTCGTGGGGTGAGTGCGCGTTCGGTGTCAGACACCGGGCGGAGGCAAGGGGTCAGACGGACACAAGGGGTCCGCGAGACGCGAGGGGTCAGACACCGCATGCACGCGGCTGACGCGGGCAGGTTGTCCACGGGCGGTGTCTGACGCCGACGGGATGACGCCGGTGGGTGGTTCTTGACCCGGGCGGCAACCCCGGTGTCAGACACCGCTTGTCACCGTTGACGCTTCGACCTTGCGGCAGTGCCTGCGGTGTCCGACACCTGGCGCCACCGCGACTCCAAATGCCTCCGGTGTCTGACGCCCGGCGCTACCGCAACTCCCGGAAGAACGCCCGGATCTCCGCCGCCAGCGCCGCCGGCTGCTCCCACGCCGCGAAGTGGCCGCCGCGCAGCATCACGGTCCAGCGCCGCAGGTCCCGGAACACGCGCTCCGCGGCCGCGCGCGGCGGGCGCAGGATCTCGCGCGGGAACTCGCAGTACGCCGTCGGCACCGTGATCGCGCCGTCGATCGGCCACGCCCCGTGCATGCGCGCGTAGTACGGCCAGAACGACGCGCCGATGCATCCGCTGAACCAGTACAGGCACACGTTGCCGATCATCTCGTCCAGCGTGAGCGCGCGGCGCGGGTCGCCGTCGCCGTCGGTCCACGCCCGGTACTTCTCCGCGAACCATGCGGCGAGCCCGACGGGCGAATCGGCGAGTGCGAAGGCGAGCGTCTGCGGGCGCGTGCCCTGGATCCACTGGTAGCCCGTCTCCTCGCGCAGGAAAAGGTCGAGTTCCGCGACGTAGCGGCGCTCGTCGTCGGTGGGGTTCTCGAACATCGCGCGGTCGCGGCGCAGTGGCAGCATGTTGAGGTGGATGCCGTGCACGTGCGCCGGACGGTTGGCCGCGAGCCATGCGGTGACGAACGAGCCCCAGTCGCCGCCCTGCGCGCCGTAGCGCGCGTACCCCAGGCGTTGCATCAGCGTGTCGAACATGGCGCCGATCTCGGGCAGCGAGCGCCGCGGCTGCCCCGGGCGGAAGGACAGCGTGTAGCCGGGCAGCGACGGCACCACGACGGTGAACGCGTCGGCCGGGTCGCCGCCGTGCGCGGCCGGGTCGGTGAGCAGGGGGATCAGCTTGAGGAATTCGAGCACCGAGCCCGGCCAGCCGTGCGACAGCAGGAGCGGCTGCGGGTCCGGCCCGCGGCCGGGCACGTGCAGGAAGTGCACGTCGATGCCGTCGATCGCGGTCACGTGCTGCGGGAACGCGTTCAGGGCGGCCTCGGTCGCGCGCCAGTCGTAGCGCGTGCGCCAGTGGTCGACGAACTCGCGCATGAAGTCCACCGAGGTGCCGTACGCCCACGCTCCGTCCGACGCCTCGTCGGGCCAGCGCACGCGGCCGAGGCGCGCGTCGAGGTCGGCGAGCGCGGCGGCAGGCACGTCGAGGCGGAAGGGGCGGATCCCGGTGGCGTCGGTCATGGCGTGCAGTCGGTAGGTGGACGCGCCATGATGCCGCAGGCGCCCGCCCGGCGGCGACTGCGGTCACGTTGCCGCATTGCTGGCGTCGTCGACCCGGGGGTATAACCGGTGGACTCCCACAACCAAGAAAGCGCCATGCGCCGCTGGCTGTCCGCCCTCGCCCTCGCCCTGTGCGTTCCACTCGCCCTCGCGGCCGACACCGGGACCGGTGCCTCCGGCACGTTCAAGAGCAAGGACATCGACATGAAGGTCGCGTCGGCGATGGCGTTCAAGGGCACGTCGCTGATGGACAAGGACCCGGTGATCGTCGTCGCCATCGCGAATGCCCGCGTGAAGCCCGCCGTGCTCGCCGACTACTACGACCGCCGGCTCGCGTTCGACAAGCGCATCAAGGACGAGGACACCGGCGTCGTCTACTTCGAGTTCGGGCTGGACGGCAAGTACCAGGCGCTGTCGTACTATTTCGGGTCGGGCAACGGTTGCGCCTATTGCTCGGGCGGCGTCGCGTCCACCGTCAAGCTCGCCGGCGGCAAGCTCGTCGGGAACCTGAAGTCGAAGGAGGCGAACCCGAGCTTCGACGTCAACCTCGACGTACCCGTGACGGGCGACGACCACGGCGCGGCTCTGCCGGCCGACGGCGGCGAGCCCGGACGCGCGTACCTCGCCTACCACGCGGCGCTGACCAAGCGCGATGCGAAGGCCGTCCGCCCGCTGCTGTCGAACGAATCCGCCGCGACCTTCGACCGCGCGGCCAAGGACGGCCGCACGTCCGATTACCTGCAGTTCCTCGCCGAGGACCACCCGACGAAAGGCGTGCGCGTCGTGCGCGGGTTCGCCACGGCGGACAAGGCCGTGCTGCTCATCACCGGCGACGCGGAGTCGTTCAAGCTCAAGGGCGAGGTGCTGCTCGCCAAGGAAGGCGGCACCTGGCGGGTCGTGGACGAACTGACCGAGATGGTCGTGCAGTAGCCGCTCAGTACGGGATGCCGAGGCGGCGGTACACCGCCGCCAGCAGCCACGCCGGGCCGACCAGCAGGAACTTCACGTCCTCGAGGAACGACGGCTTCCTGCCCTCGATCCGGTGGCCGATGAACTGCCCGATCCACGCGAGGACGAACACGACGACCGCGACGACCAGCACGTAGCGGCCGAGCAGCAGCATCGGGTAGATCGTCAGCGCCGCGACCGCGAGCATGCCGAGCGCGATGGTCGGCGAGAGCCACAGGTAGAAGAGGACGGCCAGCGCGATGATCACGTACGCGGCGAACGGCGACCACGCCCAGCCGAACGCGATCACGCACCACGTGATTAGCGGCACGCAGATCCAGTGGATCGCCTTGTTGGTGGGATGGCGGTGCGATTCGCCATAGCGATCGAAGAGCGCGTCGACCCGGCGCATCGTCACACCGCCGGCACCCGCGGCCGCGCGAACCACTGCCACGCGAACAGCCCCGCGACGCCGGCCAGGCCCACCCAGTCCGTGATCGCGGCCGGGTACACGAGCAGGAGCCCGCAGGCGATCAGGATCCAGCGCTCCGCCTGGTTGCAGGCCCGCAGCAGCCAGCCCTGCACCCCGGCCGCCAGCGCGGCGATGCCGACGATGGCGGTGAACGCGATCCAGCCGACGTGCACCCACGATGCATTCGGCGGCAGCTTCAGTAGCAGCGCCACCCCGGCGGGGTCGAGCACGAAAACGAAGGGCACCACGAACGCGGGCAGCGTGTACTTCCACGACTGCAGCGTGGTCCGGTACGGATCGCCGCCGGTGATCGCCGCGGCGGCGAACGGCGAAAGCGCGGTCGGCGGCGACACCTCGGACAGCACCGCGTAGTAGAAGATGAACATGTGCGCGGCGAAGTCCGGCACGCCGAGCTTGGTGAGCGCGGGGGCCGCGATCACCGCGCAGATGATGTAGCTCGCGGTCACCGGCACCGCGAGACCGATGATCCAGACGATGAGCGCCGTGTAGAGCGCGGTGAGCGGCACGCTGCCGCCGGCGTAGGCGATGACGATGGCGCTGAACTTGAGGCCGAGGCCGGTCTTGGCGACCACGCCAACGATGATGCCCGCCGCCGCACAGGTCGTCGCCACGTTCAGCATCTGGCCCGAACCGTCCTTCAGCGCGGTGACGAGCTTGTGCACGCCCATCGCGGTGTCGCGCCGCAGGAACGACACGAGGTACGTGACGACCGTCGAGTAGAACACCGAGAGCATCGGCGAGTAGCCGAGCAGCATGAACACGACGATCGCCACCAGCGAGCCGAAGTGGAACCAGTAGCGGCGCGTGAGTTCCGCGAGCTTCAGTTCGGTGCGCGCCTCGACGTCCGGCATCCCGAACTTGCGCGCGTCGATCTCCACCATCATGAACAGCGACATGTAGTAGAGGAAGGTCGGCACCGTCGCCATCAGCAGCACGTCGAGATAGCTGATCTTGAGGAACTCGGCGATCAGGAACGCGGCGGCACCCAGCACCGGCGGCGAGATGATCGCGCCCAGGCCTCCGGCCGCGAGCAGGCCGCCCGCGGCCTCCTTGCCGTAGCCCGCGCGGGCGAGCATCGGGTACGCGACCGAGCCGATCGTCACCGTGGTCGCGACCCCGGAGCCGGACGGCCCGCCGAGCAGGAACGAGGACAGCACCACCGTGCGCCCGGCGCCCGTCGGCTTCCCGCCCATCGCCGCAAAGCTCCAGTCGAGGAAGAACTTGCCCGCGCCCGACTGCTGCAGGAACGCCCCGTAGATCGTGAACAGGATGATGAGCGACGACGACACGTCGACCGCCGTGCCGAAGATGCCCTCGAGCGTCTGGTACAGGAAGCCCGTCATGCTGCTGACGTCGTAGCCGCGGTGCTGCCACGAGCCGGGCAGCCACGGCCCGACGAACGCGTAGGCGAGGAACGAGACGATGACGAACAGCATCACCCAGCCCGACGTGCGCCGGCAGGCCTCCAGCACGAGCAGCACGAAGCACACGCCGAAGAACAGGTCGGCGTTCGAGGGCACGGTGTTGCGATCCCAGAAGTCGTCGCCGCCGGCGAGCGCGTAGACGATGGTGGCCACGCCGAGCGCGGCGCACGCCACGTCCCACCACATGAGCCGGTTGCGGTAGCGCTTGCCGATCGGGAACAGCAGGAAGACGAGCAGGAGCGTGAAGCCGACGTGCACCGGCCGCAGCACCTGCGCCGTGACGATGTCCACCGCCGCGTAGAGGTGGAAGAGCGACATCAGCACGAGCAGCGTGCCGGTGACCTTGCCGAGCCAGCCGTGGTGGCGGCTGGTCGCGCCCTCCTCCTCCTCGATGTAGGCCTCGGCCTGCGCGAGGCGGGCGTCGTCGATGGTGACGACTTCGGGCTCGGGCGCGGAGCGGAGCGGTCCGTCGCTCATGGCGCTAGAAAGGATGACGCAATTGCACGCGCACGCCCATCGCAACACCCTCCGCACGACGCCCGTTCTTGCGTAGCCGTTGCTGGCGGCCGCCGCCGGGCCGCCCCAAGGCGGGCGACTGACCTGCAGTGAACGCCGCGCATCGGTTCGCAGCTGCCCGTCGGCACAACCCTCTCCGCGCGAGTGGGGACAGGGAGTCCCGGCGACGCGGCGGTGGCAGGCCCCGGCCGCGAAAGGCGCAACGCCGAGGCCACGTCAGCCACCGCCCGCACGGACGCCTTTTGCGGACGACGAACCTAGAACTTGACGCCCTTCTCCTCGAAGTACTTGCGCGCCCCCGGATGGAACGGGATCGGCGAGCCCACGTTCTGGTACTTGAGGTCGATGTTCTCCGCCTCCTTGTGCACGGCGACGAGCTCGGGCTTCTTCTCCATCAGCGTCTTCACTATGTCGTAGGCCATCTTGTCGCTCATCTTGTCGGTGGCCACGAGCACGTTCCACACGTCGATGTTCGCCACCGGCTTGTCCATGCCCGCGTAGGAGGACGGCGCGATGATGCCCTTCGCGTAGAGCGGGCCGTACTTCTTGTTCATGGCGTCGAGCGCCTCGGCGTGGTCGATGAGCCGCATCTTCACGCCGGGCGTGGCCGCGAGGTCGGTCAGCGCGGCGGTCGGCACCCCGCCGACCCAGAAGAACGCGTCGATCTTGCGGTCCTTGATCGCGTTCACCGATTCGGACGCGCCGAGCCGCTCCTGCTTCAGGTCCTTCTTCGCGTCCAGGCCGACCGCTTCCAGCACGCGCAGGGCCATCACTTCCACGCCGCTGCCGGGCGCGCCGGTCGACACCCGCTTGCCCTTGAGGTCGGACAGCTTGGTGATGCCGGTGCCGTCGACGGTGACGATCTGCATGCGATTGGGATAGAGGACCATCAACGTGCGCGCGTTGACCTTGTTGTCCTTGAACTTGTCCTGGCCCTGCGTGGCTTCCCACGCGGCGTCGACCATCGAGAAGCCCACCTCGGACTTCCCCGCGCCCAGGAGCTTCAGGTTGTCGACGGAGCCGCCCGTCACCTCGGCCGTGGCCGCCATCCCGGGCACGTACTTGGAGAGGATGTTCGCCATGCCGCCGCCGAGGGGGTAGTAGACGCCCCCCGTGCCGCCGGTGGTGATCGAAATCCGGGTGCCCTGCTGTGCAGCCACCGGCAGCGCCGCGGCCAGCAACAGGGTGGCGACGACCGCACGCGCGGCCGGGAAACGGAATGCAGCCATCGAGTCCTCCAAGGCAAGGATGCCGGCGACTCGGGCCGGCATTCGAGTCCGCGCCGCGGGGCGCCTTGCAGTCCGCGCCACCGTCGCCGCACCATGAACCGGCGCAGTGTACCCCAGCGTCCGGCTATTGCCATGCTGGCGGCCCGGGCGGGGCGCCCCCCGGAGATCGGGGGCCGGCGTTCGACTAGCCGGCGCCGCGCAGGTCCGGCGGGATCGGCGGCCGGCGCACGAGCGTCGAGATGCGCGTCGGGAACGCGCCGAGCTTGCGGTCGAGGAAGTAGTTGCGCAGCGTGCGCGCGATCGTGCGGAACGCGAGGTTCTCCCACGGGATGTCCGCCTCGTCGAAGAGCGCAACCTCGAGGCTCTCGGTGCCCGGCCCGAAGTCGAGGTCGGTGAGCCGCGCGCGGAACATCATGTACACCTGGTGGATCTGCGGCAGGCTGATCATCGTGTAGAGGTCCTGCACCTCGACCCGCGCGTTGGCCTCCTCCTCCGTCTCCCGGATCGCGCCGTCGGTGACCGACTCGCCGTTCTCGAGGAACCCGGCGGGCAGCGTCCACAGGCCGTAGCGCGGCTCGATCGCGCGCTTGCACAGCAGCACCTTCCCCTGCCACTCGGGCAGGCAGCCGACGACGATCTTCGGGTTCTCGTAGTGGATCGTCCCGCACTGCGCGCACACGTCGCGCGGGAGGTTGTCGCCGTCGGGCACGCGGCGCTCGACGCGGCCGGAACCGCAGTGGCTGCAGAAGTTCACGGGTCGCTCCTCCGCGCCGCGCGCATCACGCGCGGATGAAGTGCTCGCGGTAGTACTTCAATTCCATGATCGACTCGTGGACGTCGGCGAGCGCCTCGTGCCGCCCTTCCTTCGGGATGCCCTTCATGAGGTCCGGCTGCCAGCGGCGGCAGAGTTCCTTCAGGGTGGACACGTCGAGGTTGCGGTAGTGGAACCAGTCCTCGAGCCGCGGCATCCAGCGCGCGAGGAAGCGGCGGTCCTGGCAGATCGAGTTGCCGCACATCGGCGAGGCCTTCGCCGGGACGTGCTGCGCGAGGAACGCGAGTGCCGCGGCCTCCACCGTCGCCTCGTCCAGCACGGACGCCTTCACCTTCGCGGTGAGGCCGCTCTTGCCGTGGGTGCCCTGGTTCCAGGCGTCCATCCCGTCCAGCACGGCGTCGTCCTGGTGGACGACCCAGACCGGCGCCTCGGCCACGGTGTTGAGCTGGCTGTCGGTGACGACCAGCGCCACTTCGATGATGCGGTCCCGCTCGGGCGAGAGGCCGGTCATCTCCATGTCGATCCAGATGAGGTTGTTGGCGTCCTGGGGCATGATGGGTGGCGTAGAATCGGTGCCCGATTGTCGCACGCCGCCGCCCCGCCTGCCGTGACCGCCGCCGCCTTCACCGTCGTCTTCGTCCTGGCCCTGGCCGCCTCGCTCGCCGTCCGCCTGTGGCTCGCGCGGCGGCAGGTCGCGCACGTCACCGCCCACCGCGAGACGGTGCCGGAGGCCTTCGCGGCGCGCATCGGGATCGCCGCGCACCGCAAGGCGGCGGACTACACCGTGGCCAAGCAGCGGCTCGCGATGCTCCACTCCGTCGTCGACGCGCTGCTGCTGCTCGCGATGACGCTGGGTGGCGGCCTCGCGGCGATCGTCGCGTGGACCGAGACCCTGCCGCTGTCGTCGCTGTGGCGCGACGTCGTGCTGTTCGCGGTGGCCGGCGTGATCTTCGGCGCCGTCAGCCTGCCGTTCTCCTGGTACCACACCTTCCGCATCGAGGAGCGCTTCGGGTTCAACCGGATGACGCTTGGGCTCTGGCTGTCCGACCTCGTGAAGGGCCTGGCGGTGGCGCTGGTGCTGGGCCTGCCGCTGCTCGTGCTCGTGCTGTGGCTGATGCGCGTGGCCGGCCCGACCTGGTGGCTGTGGACGTGGGGCGCGTGGATGGCGTTCCAGCTCCTGATCCTCGTGCTCTACCCGACGCTCATCGCACCCCTGTTCAACAAGTTCACGCCGATGGGCGAGTCGCCGGCGCGCGAGCGCATCGAGGCGCTGCTCGCGCGCTGCGGGTTCCGCAGCGCGGGCCTGTTCGTGATGGACGGCTCGAAGCGCTCGGGCCACGGCAACGCGTACTTCACCGGCTTCGGGAAGGCGAAGCGCATCGTGTTCTTCGACACGCTGCTGCTGCGGCTCGCCCCCGAGGAAGTGGAGGCGGTGCTCGCGCACGAACTCGGGCACTACCGGCTGCGGCACGTGGGCAAGCGGGTGGTGTGGTCGGCGCTGCTGTCGCTCGCGATCCTAGCCCTCCTCGCGTGGCTCGCCGACGCGCCGTGGTTCTACGAGGGGCTCGGCATCCCGGCGGCGATGGTGCCGGTCGCGCAGGCCCGGCCCGGCGTGGCGCTCGAGCTCTTCCTGCTGGCGCTTCCCGTCTTCACGTTCATGCTGGAGCCGCTGACGGCGATGTACTCGCGCCGCCACGAGTTCGAGGCCGACGCGTTCGCCACGCAGCACGCGTCGGCCGCGGCGCTGACGCTCGCGCTGGTCAAGCTGTACGAGGACAACGCGGCCACGCTGACGCCCGACCCGGTGCACTCGGCGTTCTACGACTCGCACCCGCCGGCCGCGGTGCGCATCGCCCACATCGCGGGCCTCGCGGGCCGCGAAGCGCTGCCGCTCGCGGCATGAAGCGCCTCCTCGCCGGCACCCTCCTGGCGACCGCGGCGAGCCTCGGCTGCGCACAGGGGGCCGACCCGCTGGCGGGCGCCGATCCCGCCGCCGGCAAGGCACTGGTCGAGAAGGACTGCGTGGGCTGCCACGAGCAGCGTTTCGGCAACGCGGCGACGATCTACACGCGCCCCGACCGGCGTGTGACGACGCGGGCGCAGCTCCTGGCGCAGGTCCAGGTCTGCAACACGCAACTGAAGTCGAACTACTTCCCCGAGGACGAGGCGAACGTCGCCGCGTACCTCGACCAGCGCTACTACCGCTTCCAGCCCTGAACGCGCCCGCCGCACGCAAGCCCATGACCGACGCGCATTCGCAGCCCTCCACCCAGCTCCTGGCCCTGGCGTCGATGCACTGCCGGGGCGGCGCCCCGCGCCTCGGGGCGGACGAACTCGCGGGGCACCTTGTGCACCTGCCCGGCTGGACGCACGACGCCGAGCGCATCGTGAAGACGTTCGGGTTCCCCGACTACCGGGCGACGATGGCGTTCGTGAACGCCCTCGCGTGGGTGGCCGACCGCGAGAACCACCACCCCGACCTCGCGGTGCACTACGGCCGCTGCGTGGTGACATACACCACCCACGACGCCGGTGGCGTGACGCTCAACGACGTCATCTGCGCCGCCAAGGCGGAACGACTCTTCGCTTGAGGCGCCACGCCGCGCGCCCCGCAGGCGGCGAGCGCGCCGCCGGCCTCGTCGTCGCGGCCTACCGGCGGCACTTCGCGGTCCGGCAGGCGGACGGCACCGAGATCGAGTGCGTCCTGAAGGGCCGCTCGCTGCAGGTGGCGGTGGGCGACCACGTGGAGTTCGCGCACGTCGCCGGCGGCGGTGCCATCGAGGCCGTCGCACCGCGCGACAACCTCGTCTGGCGCTCCGACGCGTTCAAGGAAAAGCTGCTGGCGGCGAACGTGACGCAGATCGCGGGCGTAGTCGCGCCCGACATCGCGCTCGACATGGAACTCGTCCACCGCTGGATGATCGCGGCCGAGAGCGCGGGCTGCCGCTTCGTCGTGTTTGCGAACAAGGCTGACCTGCCCGGGTTCGAGGCGTTGCGCGAGCGGCTGGCGCCGGTGGCGGCGCTGGGCTACGCGGTGGTGGAGATCGCGGCCCGCACGGACGCGGGCCCGGCGCTGCCGTGGCTCGGCGGCCGCCACACGGTCCTCGTCGGCCAGTCGGGCATGGGAAAGTCCACGCTCATCAACGCGCTGCTGCCCGCGGCCGCCGCCCGCACGACCGACGTGTCGGAGTCGCTGCGCACCGGCCGCCACACCACGACGTCCACCACGCTGTACCCGCTTCCCGATCTCGGCGATGACACGTGGATCGTCGACTCGCCCGGCATGAAGGTGTTCGGCCTCGCGCACCTCGAGCCGGGGCGCATCGCCGAGGCCTTCGTCGAGATGCGACCGTTCCTCGGCCACTGCCGCTTCCGCGACTGCCGGCACGACGAGGAGCCCGGGTGCGCCGTGCGCGCTGCCGTCGAGGAAGACCGGATCGCGCCGCATCGGCTGGCGCTGCTGCACACGCTGGTGCGGGACGCGAAGGCGTCGCGGGCGGTGTACTGAGCGCGCGCCCCCGCGGCGGTTGCCCCCCTCACCCCAGCCCTCTCCCCGCGAGCGGGGAGAGGGAGGTTGACAGCGCGCGACGGTGCCTGAGTCGGTGTCAGACACCGAAGCTCGACCCATCGACCGTCGGTGTCAGACACCGAGACCATCGGTGCCTGACGCCGAAGCCCGCGCCGATTGCACAACACCTGTTGTTGCGTTGCCCTTTCCGGCGGCCGCCGCCGGGCCGCCCCAAGGCGGCCGCCTGACCTGCCGTGAATGCAAGGGGTCAGACCCAGGCTTCATCGGGGTCTGATCCCGGGTTAGGGCCATGGACGCAGCCCCTCACCCCAACCCTCTCCCCCGCAGGGGGAGAGGGAGAACTCCAGCGGGGCATCGTCACACCCGGCGACGGTGTCACGGCCGCAAAAGGCGCAACGCCGCCGCGACGTCATCCACCGCAAGCGCGAACGCCTTTTGCGGACGCTAAGGCGCGAGGTTGGCCAAAGTAAGCAGCAGGATCAGCAACAGCCAGAGCACCAGCGCCCGCCACACGAGCCCGATGGCGGAGGGCAGCACGTCGGCCTCCACGGGATCCCCCATCCCGAGGTCGGGGCGGATGTCGGGCTCGCCGGAGAGCGTGGGCAGCAGGCCGCCCAGTTGCACGCCGAGCGCACCGCCGCCCGACGCGAGCAGGATCCCCACCGCCATGCCGCCGTCCTCGGTCGCCCAGCGCCGGGCCTGCGTGCGCCAGCACGCGACCGCATCCTCGAAGTCGCCCACCACCGCGAACGAGAGCGCGGTGAGGCGCACCGGGATCCAGTCGAGGAGTGCCAGGAGCGCACGCGCCGGCCACCCGAACGCCTCGTGCGACTGCACCGGCGTGCTGGGCTCGACGCCGGCCACCGGCCCCTTCCACTCCTCGGCGAGCAGCGCGGCCGCGCGGTAGAGCACGGCGCCGGCCGGCCCCGGCAGCACGGTGAACCAGAAGAGCACCGCGAACACCTGCCGGTACGCGTCGACCAGCCCGCGCTCGATGGCGAGCCGCGCGACGTCCGCGCTGCCGAGGTCCGCCGTCGAGCCGCCGCGCCACTTGGCGAGCGCGCGCCGGGCGGCGACGAGGTCGTTGGCCTGCAGCGCCACCACGAGCGCCGAGAGCGCGTGGCTGAACCGCCGGAAGCCCATGAGGAAGTACAGCACCACCACGTTGACGGCGAGCCCGGCCAGCGGGTGCAGGTTGTCGGCCACCCAGTACAGGACCGCCGCGCCGACGACGGGGGGCAGGATCGCCGCCGCGGCCGCGTAGGCGCCGTGCTGCCGCGTGCCGCCGTTGAACTTGCGGTCGAGCACGCGCGCATAGCGGACGAACGCCCGCTCGACGCCGGCGCGCCAGTCGAACGCGCGCCACTGCTCGAGGGCGAGCGCGACGAGGATCGCGATGAAGCTCACGGCGGCCGCGCCCTAGCGCCTCGCACCGCGGCGGGAACGACGGCCGGCCGTCGGCATGGCGCGGCCCCCTTAGGCCTTCAGCTCCGGGCGGTCGCGGTACTGCTCGAGCGCCTCGGGGTTGGCGAGCGCCTCCGCGTTGCGCACGTCGCGACCGTGGATCACGTTGCGCACCGCGAGCTCGACGATCTTGCCGCTCTTGGTGCGCGGGATGTCCGCGACCTGCACGACCTTCGCGGGCACGTGGCGCGGCGTGGTGTGCGTGCGGATGTGCTGCTTGATGCGGTCGGCCAGCGCGTCGTCGAGGGTGAGGCCGTCGGCGAGTTTCACGAACAGCACGACGCGCACGTCGCCCACCTCGCCCGGCGGCCAGTCCTGGCCCACGACCAGGCTCTCGATCACCTCCGGCAATTGCTCGACCTGCCGGTAGATCTCCGCGGTGCCGATGCGCACGCCGCCCGGGTTGAGCGTCGCGTCCGAGCGCCCGTAGATGACGAGCCCGCCGTGCTCGGTGATCTCGACCCAGTCGCCGTGGCACCACGTGTTCGGGAAGCGCTCGAAGTACGCGGCGCGGTACTTGGCACCGTCGGGGTCGTTCCAGAAGTGCACCGGCATCGACGGGAACGGCGTCTTGCACACCAGCTCGCCCTTCTCGTGCCGCAGCGGCCGGCCCTCCTCGTCGTACACGTCGACGTCCATGCCGAGCCCGCGCACCTGCAGCTCGCCGCGGTACACCGGCAGCGTCGGCACGCCCAGCACGAAGCAGGACACGATGTCCGTGCCGCCGGAGATGGAGGCGAGGTGCACGTCGTGCTTCACGCACTGGTAGACGTAGTCGAAGCTCTCGGGCGACAGCGGGCTGCCGGTCGAGAAGATCGTGCGGACGGTGGCGAGGCTCCAGTCCTTGCTCGGCACCGACGCGATCTTCTTCTGCGCGTCGATGTACTTGGCCGACGTGCCGAAGTGGGTCATCTTCTCGGCGTCGGCGAAGTGCCACAGGATGCGCCCGCGGTCGATGAACGGCGAACCGTCGTAGAGGAGCAGCGTGGAGCGCGTCGCGAGCCCCGACACCAGCCAGTTCCACATCATCCAGCCGCAGGTGGTGAAGTAGAAGAGGCGGTCGCCCGGCTTCACGTCGCCGTGCAGCAGCAGTTCCTTGAGATGCTGGAGCAGCGTGCCGCCCGCCCCGTGCACGATGCACTTCGGCACGCCGGTGGTGCCCGACGAATAGAGGATGTAGAGCGGGTGGTCGAACGGCAGCAGCGCGTAGTCGATCGGGCCGGCGATGAACGGCGCGAGCCACGTGTCCCACGGCAGCGCGTGGCGCACCGGCGCGATCTGCGCGGGCAGGTTCGCGCCCTGCGCGAGGTAGGGCACGACCACGACGCGCTCGACGCTGGGCAGCCGCGCGACGATCTGCGCGACCTTGTCGAGGATCGACACCGCCTTGCCGTTGTACCAGTAGCCGTCGACGGTGAAGAGCACGCGGGGCTCGATCTGCCCGAAGCGGTCGAGCACGCCCTGCACGCCGAAGTCCGGCGAGCACGACGACCAGATCGCGCCGCGGGCGGTGGCGCCCAGCATCGCGACGATCGTCTCCGGCATGTTGGGCATGTAGGCGGCCACCCGGTCGCCCGCCTCGATGCCGTGCGCGGTGAGCGCCGCCGCGACGCGTGACGCCGCGGCGTGCAGCGCGGCGTGCGACACGCGCCGCTGCACCTTGTCCTCGCCCCAGAACACGAGGGCGTCGCCGTCGTCGTCGGCGGTCCGGCGTTCGAGCAGGTTCTGCGCGAAGTTGAGCTTCGCGTCGGGGAACCAGCGCGCGCCCGGCATGCGGTCCGCGTCCTCCAGCACCCGGCCGCCCCGCTCGCCCAGCACGCCGCCGTACTCCCAGATGTCCTGCCAGAACGTCTCCTTGCGGTCGACCGACCAGCGCCATAGCTTGTCGTAGGTGTCGACGTCCACGTCGTGCTGCGCCGCGACCTGCGCGGCGAACGCGGTGATGTTCGCCTGCGCGATGCGCGCAGGCGAGGGTTCCCACAGCTTGCTGATGGTCATCGGATCACTCCGGGGTGGCGCCCAGCGACTGCACGATGGCGGCGGGCAGCGGCGTCGAGCGGCCGGTCGCGAGGTCGATCCACACGATCTTGGCCGCGCCGTCCGCGTGCTTGCGGCCGTTGCAGTGGAGGTCGTAGTAGCTCATCACGCTCGAGCGTCCCGCGTGGCCGAGGTACATCTGGACCTCGACGTCGCCCGGGTAGACGATCGGCAGCAGGAAGTTGCAGCTCGCGTTGACGATCACCGGTCCCTGGCCGCGGTCGTAGAAGCCGACCTTCGCGGCGAACGCGTACAGCCACTCGATGCGCGCCTGCTCCATATAGCGGAAGTAGACCGTGTTGTTGACGTGGCCGAGCGCGTCCATGTCCGCCCAGCGGATCGGCTGGACCGAGGTGTGGACGTGGTGGCGGGGCGCGGTCATGGTCGGGTCCATCCGGCGCGCGATGGACGGGCAATTATAATGTCGTGTTCGCACTCCGGAACGACGACCGAGGCAGAAAGGCCCTGCAATGACCCGCGAGACAATGGAATACGACGTGGTGATCGTGGGCGGCGGCCCGTCCGGGCTGGCGGCCGCGATCCGGCTGAAGCAACTGGCCGCGGCGCAGTCGCGCGAGGTCGCGGTGTGCGTCCTCGAGAAGGGGTCGGAGGTCGGCGCGCACACCCTGTCCGGCGCCGTGATCGACCCGAAGGGCCTGACCGAACTCATCCCGGACTGGCAGGCACAGGGCGCGCCGCTGACCACGCCCGTCACGGACGACCGCTTCCTGTACCTCACGGCGGATGCGTCGTACCGGATCCCGGCATGGCTCCTGCCGCCGCTGATGAACAACCACGGCAACTACATCGCGAGCCTCGGCAACGTGTGCCGCTGGCTCGGCACCAAGGCCGAGGAGCTGGGCGTCGAGATCTATCCCGGCTTTCCCGCGGCCGAGGTCCTCTTCGACGACAAGGGCGCGGTGCGCGGCGTCGCGACCGGCGACATGGGCATTGCGCGCGACGGCTCGCACAAGTCCGAGTACCAGCCGGGCATGGAGCTCCTCGCCAGGTACACGCTCTTCGCGGAGGGCGCGCGCGGGTCGCTGTCGCAGGAACTCATGCGGCGCTTCAACCTGCGCGACGGCGTGGAGCCGCAGAAATACGGCATCGGCATCAAGGAACTGTGGGAAGTGGCGCCGGACCGCTTCCACAAGGGACTCGTGATCCACAGCCAGGGCTGGCCCCTCGACGCGTCCACGGGCGGCGGCTCGTTCCTCTATCACTTCGACGAGAACCTGGTGTCGGTCGGCTTCGTGATTCACCTGAACTACGAGAACCCGCACCTGTCGCCGTACGACGAGTTCCAGCGCTTCAAGACGCACCCGGCGATCCGCGACACGTTCACGGGCGGCAAGCGGCTCGCCTACGGTGCGCGGGCGATCAACGAGGGCGGCCTGCAGTCGGTGCCCAAGCTCGCGTTCCCGGGCGGCGCGCTCATCGGCTGCGCCGCGGGGTTCGTCAACCTGCCGCGGATCAAGGGCAGCCACAACGCCATCAAGACCGGCATGCTCGGCGCGGAGGCTGCATTCGCGGCGCTGTCCGAGGGTCGCGCGCACGACGAGCTCGAGGGCCTGCAGGAGGCGTTCCGCAAGTCGTGGGTCTACGAGGACCTCTACAAGGTCCGCAACGTGAAGCCGGGATTGAAGTGGGGCACGCTCGCGGGCTCGGTCCACGGCGGCCTCCACATGTGGCTGAACGACCTCGGCCTGGGCAGCCTCGTGCCGTGGACGCTGCGCCACGGCAAGCCGGACCACGAGTCCCTGCGCCCGGCGGCCGAGATGCCGCGCATCGAGTACCCGAAGTACGACGGCGTGCTGACGTTCGACAAGCTCTCCTCGGTGTTCCTGTCGAACACCAATCACGAGGAGGACCAGCCGATCCACCTGCAGCTGCGCAATCCGGCGGTCCCGGTGGACGTGAACCTCAAGCTGTACGAGGGCCCGGAACAGCGCTACTGCCCCGCGGGCGTGTACGAATTCGTGACCGACGCCCCCGGCGCCGCGCCGCGGCTGCAGATCAACGCGCAGAACTGCGTGCACTGCAAGACCTGCGACATCAAGGACCCGAGGCAGAACATCCACTGGGTTACGCCGGAAGGCGGCGGCGGGCCGAATTACACGTCGATGTAGCGGCCGCAAGAGGCGCTTCGTTCGGGCGGCGGACGACGCGACGGCGGCGTTGCGCCTATTGCGGCCGGTCTGGTCAGCGAGGAAAGCTTCGGGCGGCCGGGCGCTTTCCTCGCAACAAAGGCTGCGAAGCGCGCCGCTCAGGCGCTGCGCGCCGTTCGGTCGCGCGCTGCATGCCGCGTGAATGCCGTCGTCGAGGTCGGCGTTCTGCGCAGCGCCTCATCGAGATCGCCCTCTCCCCTTGCGCGGGGAGAGGGCGGTAGTGAGGGGCAGCCGCCCGTTCGCCTATGAGGTGTCAGACACGTCATAGGCGGTGTCTGACACCGCCTATGCTCCCGGCCACAACCACGCCGCCCCGCGCACCCCGCTCGAATCCCCGTGCACGTTCCGCGCGAGCACCGTGTCCACCCGATCCGAGAACACCCACGCGCCCCACGACTGCGGCACGCGCGCGTAGAGTCGATCGACGTTCGACATGCCGCCGCCAAGGACGATCACGTCCGGATCGACGATGTTGACGACGTGCGCGAGCGCGCGGGCGAGGCGCTCCTCGTAACGCGCGAGCGAAGCGTCGGCGCCCGCCTCACCGGCGGCGGCCGCAGCCACGATCTGCGGCGCCTCCAGTGCCTGCCCGGTGTGCCGGCGATGGTCGCGCGCGAGGCCGGGACCGGACAGCCACGTCTCGATGCAGCCGCTGCGCCCGCAGTAGCAGGCCGCGCCCGGCCGCTCGTCGTCGCGGGGCCACGGCAGCGGGTTGTGGCCCCACTCGCCCGCGATGGCGTTGCACCCTTCCAGCACCCGCCCGTCGACGACGATGCCCGCCCCCACGCCCGTGCCCAGGATCACGCCGAACACGACGTGCGCGTCCCGTCCCGCGCCGTCCACCGCCTCCGACAGCGCGAAGCAGTTCGCGTCGTTGCTGATGCGCACAGGGCGCCCGAGCGCGGCCTCGAGGTCCGCGGCGATCGGCATGCCGTTGAGGCAGGTCGAGTTGGAGTTGCGCAGGAGGCCCGTCGCGCGCGACAGCGCCCCGGGCGTCCCCACGCCCACGGTCGCCGCGCCCGCGGCGATCCCGAGCGCGGACTCGACGTCGCGCACCAGCGCCGCCACCGCCGCGATCGTCGCGCGGTAGTCCCCCTGCGGCGTGGGCACGCGCCGGCGCAACGCCTCGCGGCCGTGCGCGTCCAGCGCAATGGCCTCGATCTTGGTGCCGCCCAGGTCGACGCCGAGCCGGTAGCTCACCGGCTACACCGTCCGCTGCTGGTACCGGAGCATCGCATCCCAGACCTCCATGTACGCGTCGTGCCGGCTGCGCTCGCGCACCGACGCCTTGAAGTTGGAGGCGGACAGCGCCATCACCTGCGCCGCGGGCGCGGCGGCGACCGCCTCCCGCGGGATTCTCGCGCGAAATCGGTAGTCCGTGCCGCCGCCCGCGGTGACCTTCGCCTCCGGAGACACGCGCTCGATGTCGCCGGCGATGCGCGCGCGCACCGTCAGCACGTCGGCGTCGCCCGGCTTCCGCACGATGCTGAGGAAGCTGTCGGCGAGGAAGATCCACATGGCCGCTCCTTCACAGCGCCGCGGCCAGCGCGGCCAGCACCGGGCGGTCCTTGGCGTGGTCGACCAGCGCCGCCAACTGGCTGCGCGGCACGAGGTGCACCGCCTGCGACTCCCAGCCCATCGTCGACGGGCAGCCGCCGACGCGGCGCGCGAGGTAGTAGCGGGTGGTCGTCTGCGTCCTCTGCGCGTCGACGAGGAACCCCGTCAGTTCGATCGCGAGCCCGGCCTCCTCGTGCGCCTCCTTGATCGCGTTCGCGCGCAGCGAGAGGCCGGCCTTGGGATCGAGCGTGCCCTTGGGGAACGTGGCGGCGTAGCCACCGTGCCGGTTGCTGGGCGCGACGACCCACACGCGGCCGTCCGGCTCGACGATCACCGCACCCGACGCGGGCTTCTTGCCAGGCGCCGGGACGAACTTCGGCTCGCCGAACGTCGCCTGCGCGGCAAGGTGCTCCCATCCGGCGCCGTCACGGGGTGCCTCGCGCCACGGCACGAAGGGCAGCGCGCACACGGCCTCCGGCATCGGCCCGTCCGGCACCACGGTGGCGCAGGCCTTCGCGTCGGCCCACGTGTCGAGCGGCGTCGGCGCGTGCGGCTGCCACAATGCCACCCGCGCGCCGTGCTCGTCGCGGCGCGGATGCCAGTGCGTCACGGCGTCGCCTCCAGCGGGTCGGCGACCCAGCCGCCCTCCTCGACGACCGGCTCCGGCACCTCGCAGTGCCGGCACAGCACCGCGAAGTCGCGGTCGTCGTGGCAGAAGCCCATCAGGATGCCCTCGTCGGCGATGCGCGTGACGGTGATGCCGTAGTCGACGTGCGGCTCGGTCCGGTCGACCGGCTCGCCGCAGCGGGAGCACGGCACCACGAAGCCGGCCGGCGGATACGTCGACGCCAGCGCCAGCATGCGCGCGATCTCCGCCTGGTGCACGTCCCAGCACCCTTCGCTGCAGTACACGAACAGCGCCTCGTCGAACACGACGCGGCACGCGACCGGCGCCGGCGCCCCGTCGCCCGTCGCGCCCAGCGTCGCGATGCGGCGGTCGAAGCTGTGGCAGGGATTGGCGACGACGTCGCCGCAAACGTGGCAGCGGGCATGCGCAAGCGGGCTCATGGCAGGGTCGGGTCGGAACGGGGAATGGGCGGGCCACGCGCCCGCAACCGGCCATTCTGCTCGCGGGCACACGCCCGGCGTTTGCGTTTGGACAGCATCCGTGCGGCGCGCGGTTGACCCCCCCGGGCGCTTGCCCGATCATGTCCGCCGATCACGACCACCCCCGCCGCCCTCGGCGGCCGCCGCCATGCTGCCACGTCGCCTCGCCCTCGCCTTCGCCCTCGTCGCCCTGCCCGCGCTCGCGCAGGCACAGCTCAACATGTACTGCAGCTCGCCCAACACCGCGTGGTGCCAGGGCATGGCGGTCGGCTTCGAGAAAGCCACCGGGACCAAGGTCTCCGTCGTGCAGAAGGCCACCGGCGAGATGCTCGCGCAGATCAAGGCCGAGAAGGCCAATCCGAAGGGCGACCTCTGGTGGGCCGGTCCCGCCGACAGCTACCTGCAGGCGGCCGACGAGGGCCTGCTGGAGGAATATCGCTCGCCCAACATCGCGCAGCTCTACGACTGGGCGCAGCGCATCAGCGACGTGTCGAAGAACCGCGTGGCCGGCGTCTACGGCGGGATCCTCGCGCTCGGCTACAACACCGAGATCGGCGACAAGAAGAAGCTGCCGGCGCCCAGGTGCTGGAAGGACCTCACCAACCCGGCCCTGAAGGGCGAGGTGATGCTCGGCAACCCGTCGTCGTCGGGCACCGCGTACCTGATGCTCGCGACCCTCGTGCAGGTGATGGGCGAGGACGAGGCGTTCCGCTACATGGCCGAGCTGAACCGCAACGTGACGAGCTACGCGCGCTCTGGCATCGGCCCGATGACCGCCGTCACCCGCGGCGAGGTGTACCTCGGCAGCACGGTGCTGCACGGCGTGATCAACGAGATCGTGCGCGGCTTCCCGGTGCTGCCGATCCTCCCCTGCGAAGGCGTCGGCTACGAGGTCGGCTCGATGGCCATCATCAAGGGCGCGCGCAACCTCGACGCCGCGAAGAAGTTCTACGACTGGGCGCTCACGCCCGACGCGCAGAAGATCGGCCTCGAGGTCAAGGAATTCGCGATCCCGACCAACCGCAGCGTGCCGCTGCCCCCGCAGGTGCCCAAGCTCACGGACATCAAGGTCATCAACTACGACTTCGCGAAGTACGGCGCTTCCGACACCCGCAAGCGCCTGCTCGAGCGCTGGGAGAAGGACGTCAACAACGCGCCGCGATGACGCGCGACCGCCGCGTCCTCGCGGCGTGGCTCGCCGTCGGCGCCGCCGGCTTCCTGCTGGCGCCGTGGTACGCGCTGGCCGACTCGGTGCTGGCCACCGGCTGGATCGTGCGCTGGGCGGAGGCGCCCAACGCACCGGCGCTGCTGCAGGTGCTGCGCTTCGGCCGCCTGCAGCTGTTGCCGGTCGGCCTGCTGCTGGCCGCCGGCCTGCCGCTGCTCGCACCCGCCGTCGCCGCGGCCAACCGCGCCCGCGCGCTGCTGGCGCTCGGCAGCGCGGGCTTCGCCTACGTGCTCGCGCAGGGGTTCGCGATCGGCAGCGCGGGCGCCCCCGGGCTCGGCGCGGCGTTCACCGGCCAGGACGGCATGGGCGTGGGCGCGTGCCTCGTGCTCGCGTGCTTCGCGATGCTCGCCGCCCAGGGGCTCGCCGGCCTCGGCTATTTCAAGGGCGACCTCTTCGTCGCGGGCGCGGTGCTGGCGGTCGGGCTGCTGGTCGCGCTGTTCACGCTCTATCCCGTCGTCACCATCCTGCTGCAGGCGCTGGAGGGGCGCGCGGGCGCGTGGTCGCTGGCCGCGTTCGGCGAGCGCCTCTTCACCGAGAAGATCTGGGGGGTCGGTTGCGTGATGAGCCACGTGCGCTGCGGCGTGGCGTGGAACACGCTGCTGCTCGCGCTGCTCACGGCCACCGGCTGCACCCTGCTCGGCCTCGCGTTCGCGCTGATCGTGGTGCGCACCCCGTTCCGCTGGAAGCGCGCGCTGCGCTTCCTGTCGGTGCTGCCGATCATCACGCCGCCGTTCGTGATCGGCCTCGGGCTCATCCTGCTCTTCGGGCGCTCGGGACTCGTCAACCAGTTGCTGGAGTGGGCGTTCGGCATCGAGCCGGGGCGCTGGATCTACGGCCTCCCCGGGATCCTCGTCGCGCAGGTGTTCGCGTTCGCGCCGATCGCGTTCCTCGTGCTGATCGGCGTCGTCGAAGGGGTGTCGCCGTCGCTGGAGGAAGCCGCGCAGACGCTGCGCGCCGGCGAATGGCGAACCTTCGCCGACATCTCGCTGCCGCTGATGCGCCCGGGACTCGCCAACGCGTTCCTCATCAGCTTCATCGAGTCGATCGCGGACTTCGGCAACCCGATCCTGCTCGGCGGGAACTTCGGCGTGCTGTCGACGGAGATCTTCTTCTCGGTGGTCGGCGCGCAGCTCGACCAGGGCCGCGCCGCGACGCTGGGCGTGGTGCTCCTCGTGTTCGCGCTGGGCGCGTTCTACGCGCAGCGGCGCGTGCTCGGCCGCAAGGGGTACACGGCACTCGCCGGCAAGGGCGACACCGGGCTGCCATCCGCGCTGCCCGCCGCCGTCCGCCGGGCGTGCTTCGCCGTCACGCTGCCGTGGGCGCTGATGACCGTGGTGCTGTACGCGATGGCGCTGGCCGGCGGCTTCGTCGAGAACTGGGGCCGCGACTACACGTTCACGCTGCGCCACTACGTGCGCGCGTTCGGCCTCGAGTGGGGACCGAACGGGCTCCTGTGGGCGGGCGCCGCGTGGGGCTCGTTCTGGACGACGGTGAAGCTCTCGGCGATCGCCGCGCCGATCACCGCGGCCCTCGGGATCGTCACGGCGTACGTGCTCACCCGCCAGCGCTTCGCCGGCCAGTCGGCGTTCGAGTTCGGCACCATGCTCTCGTTCGCGATCCCCGGGACCGTGATCGGCGTGTCGTACATCATCGCGTTCAACGTGCCGCCGATCGAGCTGACCGGCACCGCCGCGATCCTCGTGCTGTGCAACGTGTTCCGCAACATGCCCGTCGGCGTGCGCGCCGGCATCGCGTCGATGGCGCAGATCGACCGCAGCCTCGACGAGGCGTCCACCACCCTCGGCGCGCGCGGCCTCACCACGCTGCGGCGCGTGCTGCTGCCGCTGCTCAAGCCCGCGGTGGTGGCGGCGCTCGTGTACAGCTTCGTGCGCGCGATGACGACGGTGTCCGCCGTGATCTTCCTCGTCTCGGCGCAGTACGAGTGGGCGACGACGTACATCATCAACCGCGTCGTGAACGGCGACTACGGGGTCGCGATCGCGTACTGCTCGGTGCTGATCGTCCTGATGCTCGCCGTCATCGGGCTCATCCAGCGCGCGGTCGGCACCCGCCGCCTCGGCCGCCGCACGGCGGGCGCGCCCCTCGCCGGAACCGACCCCTTGCCGAGCGCCGCGTGACGCCCCCATGAGCGCCGCCTCCATCACGTTCGAGCACGTCACCAAGCGCTACGGCGACGTCACCGCCGTGGACGACGTCTCGTTCACCGTCACCGCCGGCACGCTCGTCACGTTGCTGGGCCCGTCCGGTTGCGGCAAGACCACGGTGCTGCGCCTCATCGCGGGACTGGAGTTGCCCACGGCGGGCGTCGTGCGCCTCGGCGAGCGCGACGTGTCGCGGACCAACGCGGCCGAGCGCGACGTCTCGATGGTGTTCCAGAGCTACGCGCTGTTCCCGCACATGAGCGTGCTGGAGAACGTGCGCTACGGCCTCGACGTCGCCGGCGTGCGCCGCGCGAGCGCCGACGAGCGTGCGCACGCCGCCCTCGCCTCGGTCGGCCTCACCGGCTTCGACGCGCGCCTGCCGTCGGAGTTGTCGGGCGGCCAGCAGCAGCGCGTGGCGGTCGCGCGGGCGCTCGTGCTCGAACCCTCGGTGCTGCTCTTCGACGAGCCGCTGTCCAACCTCGACGCGCGCCTGCGCCGCCAGATGCGCGACGAGATCCGCGAACTGCAGCAGCGGCTCGCGCTCACCGTCGTCTACGTGACGCACGACCAGGCCGAGGCCATGGCGGTCGCCGACCGCATCATCGTGATGAACCGCGGCGCGGTCGCGCAGGACGGCGCGCCGCGCGCGCTGTACGAGACGCCACGCGACGGCTTCGTCGCGTCGTTCATGGGCGACGCCAACCGGGTCCGCGGCACGCTGCGCCGCCGCGGCGACGTCCGCGCCGAGGTGCGCGTGGGTCCGCTGGTGCTCGACCTGCCGCATCGCGGCGTGCCGGACGGCGAGGTCGCCGTCTCGATCCGGCCGGAAGCCATCGCGCTGGTCGCGCCCGAGGCGTCGCCGCTTGCGGGGACCGTGCGCAAGGCGGCGTACCTGGGCGGCATCATGGAGTACACGCTCGACACGCCGGTGGGTGAGCTCTTCGCCGTGTCGATGGCGGTGGACGCGCCGCTGGCGGTCGGGGCGATGACGGGCATCGCCCTCGCCGGCCACGGCATCGTCGTCATCGCCGCGGACGACGCCCGCGACCCCACGTGAACTGGCTCGTCGCCCTGCTGCTCGCGGCGAGCGTGTGGGGCGCATGGAACTGGTGGGCTCACGAGCGCGAGGTCAGCGTGCCGCCGGGCATCGTGGCCCCCGGCGAGCCGGTGCAGGTGATGCTCGACCCACCGCCGAAGTTCGACGCCAAGGACCATGTCTTCGTCGCCCGCGCCACCTACACGATCACCGCCCGCGTGCTGCGCAAGGAGGCGTACCACGTCGACGGCGGCGCCGACCTCGCGCCGTTCGACCTCGCGCTGGGGTGGGGCGCGATGTCGGACACCACGATCGTGCGCCAGCTCGACATCACGCAGATGGGACGCTTCTTCTACTGGCGCCCGCACGACTGGACCACCTTCCCGCTTGCGCGGAAGGAGATCGAGACGCACGCGGCGCAGGTGCACGCGATCCCGGCGGACGCCGGCGTGCTGCACCGGCTGGAGAAGCTGCGCCCGGGCCACGTGGTGACGCTCACCGGCTACCTCGTCGACATCCGCGGCGCGAACGGCTTCCGCTGGAACACGTCGCTGCGTCGCGACGACACCGGCGACGGCGCGTGCGAGGTGATGTGGATCCGCGAGGTCCGCGTCGAGTGAGGGGGTCGGCCCCGATGGGAAGGGGTCTGACCCGCCATGCAGGATGACGCAACGTACCCAGTGCGTACAAGGCGGATCTGACCCCGGATTCGGGCACCACCGCAGGGGCCTGACGCGCCAGGCACGGCGCGCGACCGTGCCTCAGCGCGCAAAGGGCGCGTCAGGCCCCGGATTCAGGCACCCGCAGCATCGGTGTCAGGCACCAAACTCAAGGCACGGCACAAAACACCGGCCCCTCGACGATCCACCCGTTCGCCTGCATGTCCCGCGCCTCCGACCGGCTCGTCACATACCGGTGATTCGCCTGCCCGCCCATTCCGTTGTTGTAGAGGCGCAGCACGGGCATGCGGTCGGGCGGACAGTCGCCCGCGAGCGGCGGATCGGCGTCGAACGCGATGCCCTCGAACGTCCACAGCGGATTGGCCTTCACCTTCGCGCACTCCGCCGCGTCGATCGTGAAGAAGTGCGAGTTGGGTCCGAGCGGCGGCGTGCCGAAGAACCGGCACGCCGGCAACCCGGATCCCGCACCGGCCGGATACACCTTGAACGCCTCGTTCGTGCGGCGCCAGCCGGGCACCACCTGCCCCGCGTCCAGCATCGCCGCTTCCGCCGGCTCCGCGGTAATGAAGTAGTGATCGAGCGACGGGTTGTAGAACTCCACCGCCAGCGCCTGCGGCGGTGACTCGGTGCCGCGGATCGCCGCCGGGGCCGTGTGGTCGATGCGCTCGACGTCGTCCCCGCCCCCGGCCACCGACGTCATGCGCGCGCTCGTCGCGCGGGCGACCGGATCGCCGGACAACTGGCCGTCGAGGAAGCGCAGCGCCCACGTGAAGATGTCGGTGGTAAAGCGCGCGTCGAAGCCGTGCGTGACGCCGGTGAGCGCCACCAACTGGCGCGTGCCGGCCATCCGCCGCACGCCCTGTTCCGCCACCGAGATCGGCGCCGTGGTGTCCGCGGTGCCGCTGATCGCGAGGAACGGCAGCGTCATGCCGTCGAGCCCAGCCGAATTGCGCCCGAACGCCGGGTAGACGTCGATCCCGAAGTACGGCACGTAGCCGACCGCGGCCAGCAACCGTTCGTCGTGCGTGACCTGCGCATACTGCGACGTGAGCGACGTGGTGAGCTTCCCGCCTGCCATCAGCAGCAGCGACTCGCCGCCGAGGCTCGCGCCGAACCCGCCGACGCGGCCCGCGTCGACGTGGTCGCGGTAGTCCGGGTGCCCGAGCACGGCCGAGAGCAGCGTGGACAGCGACAGCGGCCGCACGGCCTGCATGGCGACGAAGTCCTGGAAGTGCACGACCGCGTACAGCGCGTCCGACAGGTTCGCGAGGTCGATGTCGGCGAAGCGCAGGTCGCCGTGGAACGGCGCGACGACCACGTAGCCGTAGCTCGCGAAGACCTTCACCGCCTCCACGTAGTCCCCATCGATCGGGCTCCCCGACAGGCCGTGCGAGAACAGCAGCACCGGGTAGCGTGTGGTGGCGGTCGCGAACACGGGCGGGCTCGCGCCGCGCTGCATGTGCGGCACGGCGTTGCCGGTGGGCAGCGGGTAGTCGGCGTACGGGTTGTCGGCGGTCGTCGGGTAGCACACCAGCGCGGCGTACGGGAGCGTGCGCCCGGCGTAGGTGCCGAACTGCACGACGTCGAGCGGGACGCGCTGCTGCACGACGATGGCGTGCGCCGGGTCGACGAGGAGGTCCGTCACGTAGCGGCCGGACACCCCGTCCCAGTACCCCTGCGGCGACTGCCCGGCCCCGAGGCGCGAGAAGTCCTGCTCGACGTTGCTGCAGCCGACGGGGAACGGCCCCGGCCCGAGCGGCGGCACCGGGCCGGCGAGGTCGGCGCGCGCGATCCCGGCCGCGAGGACGAGGGTGAACCCCAGCGTCAGCGCAAGCGCGCGACGTCCACCGCGAAGACCCGCGGATAGAAGGCCGCCCAGGCATTCCAGCGCTGCGAACCCGCCTCCGACACGAGCCACAGCCGCCCCTGCGGGTCGAACTCGATGTCCTCGATGCCCGCCGGCATCGCGAATGCCGCCGTCACCTCGCCGGTGAGCGGATCGAGGCGCTGCAGGCGCCCGAACCGACTGCCGCTTTGCGTGAGCCATAACGTACCGTCCGCGGCGAAGGCCGCTCCCTGGGTCTCGAAGGCGATGGGCATCGCCCGCTGCGCGACGCGCTCGTCGACCACGGCGTCGGGGACCGCGAGCAGGTCCGCCATCGCCTCTTCCGACACCCGCCACGCGTGCGGGGTTCCTTCGCTGCTGCGACGGTAGGGCGCGAACCACAGGACCCCATCGCGCCACGCCAGCGCCGAGCCGCGCAGTGCGCCGCCGACCCGCAGCGTACGGCACGCCTCGGCGGCGCAGCGTCCCGCCGCAAGCGCGGCGCGGGCATCGATGCGATACAGGTGCCCGGCGTCGGCGACGTACAGCACGCCGTCCCGGCCGAACGTCGTCCCCCCGGCGTGACCGCAGGTCGCGGGCAGGTCGACGGTGCCGGCCGGTGCCCCGTCCGTGTCCAGCGCGAACAGCCGGCACGGCCCGCGGTTCTGCTTCGGGTCGGTGCTGCGGTACGCGGCCACCCAGCGGTGACCCGCGCCGACCGCCACGCCCTGCGGAACGTAGCCGTCCGCGAGCCCCGGTGCCCACTGCGATGCGACGATCGCCGCCGCGTTCGGGACGTCGGTCAGGGTACGGGTCGCGTACGGCGGCGGCGAGTCGGCCGGCCCGGTCGCGGCGCAGGCCGCGACGGCGAACGCGACGCCCGCCTGCGCGAGGTGCGCGGCGACGCGCACCGCGCCGGCGTCAGAAGGCCTCGGCCGCGAGCGCCAGCGCGCTGTCGGCGCCCTTGGTGATCGTGTGCTCGAAGCCCGAGCTCTGCGGCAGGATGTAGTCGGCGTAGAAGCGTGCCGTGGCGATCTTCGCCTGCAGGAACTGCGCGTCGCCCTGGCCCGCCGCGAGCTTCTCGGAGGCCGCCAGCGCCGCACGGCCCATCTGCCAGCCGCCGGCGACCGTGCCCCACAGCTTGAGGTACGACACCGCGATCGCGTGCGCGGCCCGCGGGTTCGCGCCGAACGCCGGCACCAGCCACTCGATGGCGGACTGCAGGTCCGCCGTGGACGAGGCCAACTGGACGCCGATCGCCTGCAGCGCCGGCTCGGGGCGCGCGGCGAGCTTGGCCGCGACCTTGTCGATCTCGGCGGCGATGGACTTGGCCACCACGCCGGCGTCGCGCGCGGTCTTGCGGCCGATGAGGTCGTTGGCCTGGATGCCGGTGGTGCCTTCGTAGATCGTCGTGATCCGCGCGTCGCGGTAGTACTGCGCGGCGCCGGTCTCCTCGACGAAGCCCATGCCGCCGTGCACCTGCACGCCGAGATACGTGACCTCCTGCGCGACCTCGGTCGACCAGCCCTTCACGATCGGGATCATGAAGTCGACGAACGACTGCGCCTTGCGCCGCGCGTCCGGATCCGGGTTGACGCGCGCGTTGTCGAGCGCCGCGGCGGTCACGTAGGCGATCGCGCGCGACGCCTCGGTGTACGCGCGCATCGTCATCAGCATGCGCCGGATATCCGGGTGCTCGATGATCGGGCCGGTCTTCGCGGCCTTGTCGAGGCCCACCGCCTTGCCCTGCACGCGCTCGCGCGCGTACGCGACGGCGTGCTGGTAGGCGCGGTCGGAGACGCCCACGCCCTCCATGCCCACCGAGAACCGGGCGAGGTTCATCATGATGAACATGTACTCGAGGCCGCGGTTCTCCTCGCCGACGAGGTAGCCGATGGCGCCCGTCTTGTCGCCGAAGGCCATCACGCACGTCGGGCTCGCGTGGATGCCGAGCTTGTGCTCGATGGACACGCACTGCACGTCGTTGCGCGCGCCGAGCGAGCCGTCCGCGTTGACCAGCACCTTCGGCACGACGAACAGCGAGATGCCCTTCACGCCCTCCGGCGCGTCCGGCGTGCGCGCGAGCACGAGGTGGATGATGTTCTCGGTGTAGTCGTGGTCGCCGAAGGTGATGAAGATCTTGGTGCCGTGGATCTTGTACGTGCCGTCGCCCTGGGGCACTGCGCGCGTGCGCACGGCGGCCAGGTCCGAGCCGGCCTGCGGCTCCGTCAGGTTCATCGTGCCCGTCCACTCGCCGGACACCATCTTGGGCAGGAACCGGTTCTTGAGCTCCTCCGAGCCGCGCAGCTCGATCGCCTCGATCGCGCCCTGCGTCAGCAGCGGGCAGAGGTCGAACGACAGGTTGGACGCGTGCCACATCTCCTCGACGGCGGTGGCGACGAGCTGCGGCAGGCCCTGCCCGCCGTGATCCGGATTCTTGGTGAGCCCGTTCCAGCCGTTGGCGCAGTACTGCGCGTACGCTTCCTTGAAGCCCTTCGGCGTGCGCACGAGGTTGCCCTCGAGCCACTTGGCCCCTTCCTGGTCGCCCGGCCAGTTGAGCGGATCCAGCACGTCGGTGGCGAACTTCGCCGCCTCGTCCAGGATGGCGGAGACCGTGTCGGGCGCGGCGTCCTCGTAGCCGGGGAGCTTCGACACCTGCTCGAGGCCCGCAAGCTCGTTCAGCACGAATTCGATCTCGGGCAGCGGGGCGTGATAGGTGCTCATGGCGTGGTCGCAGTAGGGGAAGTGGAGGAAATACCGCTAGCGTACGGCGCGCACGCTAGAGCAAAAGTTCTAAAGGCGATCGATGCAAAACGCGTTCGCGGCGCCGGGGGATGACGCGGCGCCCGCGTCGCGCGTTTTGCATCGAGTTCAGTCAGGGGGCCGCCTTCGGGCGGCCGCGCGTCGGCCCCGGAAAAGGCTTGAAACAACGAGCCTCATGCGACAGGCTTTGCCTGCGCTCAGAGTTCAGCCGTGAGCGCCGGCACCACTTCAAAGAGATCGCCCACCAGGCCGTAATCCGCCACCTGGAAGATCGGCGCGTCCGGGTCCTTGTTGATCGCGACGATCACCTTGCTGTCCTTCATGCCGGCCAGGTGCTGGATCGCGCCCGAGATGCCGACCGCGATGTAGAGGTCCGGCGCCACGATCTTGCCCGTCTGCCCGACCTGGAAGTCGTTCGGGACGTAGCCGGCGTCGACCGCCGCGCGCGACGCGCCGATCGCGGCCTGCAGCTTGTCGGCCAGCGTGTCCAGCATCTTGAACGCCTCGGCGCTGCCGAGCGCCCGGCCGCCCGCCACCACGACGCGGGCGCTGGTGAGCTCCGGCCGCTCGCTCTTGGTGATCTCGGCGCCCGTGACCTTCGACAGTCCCGTGTCCGGCGCCGCCGCGACGTTCTCCACCGCGGCGCTGCCGCCCGCCGGCGCGCTGTCGAACGCGGTGGTGCGCACCGTCAGCACCTTGACCGGGTCCTTCGACTGCACGGTGGCGAAGGCGTTGCCCGCGTAGATCGGGCGCACGAACGTGTCGGCCGACTCGATGCCGGTGACTTCCGATACCTGCGCCACGTCGAGCCTGGCCGCGATGCGCGGGGCGACGTTCTTGCCGAAGCCGGTGGCCGCCGCCACGACGTGCGTGTACGCGCCCGGCAGCAGCGAGAGCGCCGTGGCCGCGAGGTTCTCGGCGGTGGGCGAAGCGAGGTACGGCGCGTCGGCGACCAGCACCTTGGCCACGCCGGCCAGTTGCGCCGCGGCCTGCGCGGCGCCGGCGGCGTTGCTGCCGGCCACCAGCACGTGGACGTCGCCGCCGAGCTTGGTGCCGGCCGTGACGGCGTGCGCCGTGGAGGACTTCAGCGCGGCATTGTCGTGTTCCGCAATGACGAGGATGCTCATGTTCGTTCTCTCTACGCGATGACCTTGGCCTCGCCGCGCAGCTTGGCGACGAGTTCCTTCACGTCGGCGACCTTGCCGCCACCCTTGCGCTTCGGCGGCTCGACCACCTTGAGGGTGGCCAGCCGCGGCGCGACGTCCACGCCCAGCGTGGCCGGGTTGGTGGTGGTCAGCGGCTTCTTCTTGGCCTTCATGATGTTGGGCAGCGTCGCGTAGCGCGGCTCGTTCAGGCGCAGGTCGGTGGTGACCACCGCCGGCAGTTTCATTTCGAGCGTCTCGACGCCGCCGTCGACCTCACGGTTGACGGTCGCCGTGCCGTTGGCCAGCGTGACCTTCGACGCGAACGTGGCCTGCGGCCAGTCGAGGAGGCCCGCCAGCATCTGGCCGGTCTGGTTGGAGTCGTCGTCGATCGCCTGCTTGCCGACGATCACGAGGTCGGGCTTCTCTTCCAGCGCGATGGCCTTCAGCAGCTTGGCCACGGCCAGCGGCTGCAGGTCGGCGTCGGTCTCGACCAGGATGGCCCGGTCGGCCCCCAGGGCCAGCGCCGTGCGCAGCGTCTCCTGGCTCGCGGCCACGCCGCAGGAGACCGCGACCACCTCGGTGGCGACGCCCTTCTCCTTCAGCCGGACGGCTTCCTCGACGGCGATTTCGTCGAAGGGATTCATGGACATCTTGACGTTGGCAGTGTCGACGCCGGTGCCATCCGGCTTCACCCGCACCTTCACGTTGTAATCGACGACCCGCTTGACCGGCACGAGCACTTTCATGGCGACACCCGCAGTATGGGAAGTGACGAGGAGAGACTTCGATTATAGCGCTCCGACCCCCGGCGCCCGGACGGGCCCTGCCGACCGCGCTGGGCCGCGAGTTGCGGCGATGGGGCAACCCGACTAGGATTCGCCCTTCGCGCAAGGACCGCGAGAGGCGTCCCTTGGGCCTCCCCACCCCCATCCCGCCATGACGACTTCGGTCCTTCCCTCCGCCAACATCGACGCGATCCTGCGCAACACGCCGCACCGCTTCCCGTTCCTGCTCATCGACCGCATCGAGGCCTGCGAGCCCGGCAAGTGGGTGCGGGTGATCCGCAACGTCAGCGCCAACGACGCGGTCATGCCCAGGGTGCCGCTCGCGCAGAAGGTGATGCCGCAGATGCTGGTGGTGGAAGCGCTCGCGCAGGCCGCAGGCTCGCTGTGCAAGCTCTCCGGGATGATGGACACCGGCCGCCGCTCGATCATGTTCTTCGCTGGGGTGGACAACTGCCGCTTCCAGCGTGACGTCTACCCCGGCGACCAGGTGATGCTGGAGTGCCACATGAAGCGCGCGATGCGCGGGGTGGCCAAGATCAGCGGCACCGCCACGGTGGACGGCGCCCTGGTGCTGGAAGCCGACCTGACGGCCGTCGTCCGCGACATCGAGCCCGAGCCGGTGCCCGGCCTGACCTGAACTGTCCAGGCCCGCCCGGGCCACTCCCGCCCGGGCCTGCCGGCGTCCCGGCGGGGCGGCATGCTAAAGTCACCGGTTCGTCGTCCCAACCAACGGAGCTTTCCCGTGCCTGGCCTCCTGCCGAACGTCGATCCCGAAGGACTGCTCGAATACTCCGTGGTCTTCACCGACCGCGCGGTCAACCACATGTCGCGCCAGTTCCAGGGCGTCATGCGCGACATCGCGGACACGCTGCGCCACGTCTACCACGCGCACAGCGTGGCGGTGGTTCCCGGCGGCGGCACCTTCGGCATGGAAGCGGTGGCGCGCCAGTTCGCCTCGGGTCGCAAGGCTCTGGTGATCCGCAACGGTTACTTCTCGTACCGCTGGACCCAGATCTTCGAGATGGGGTCCATCCCCGCCGAGGCCATCGTGCTGAAGGCGCGCCGCACCGGCACGCAGAAGACGGCGCCGTGGACGCCCGCGCCGATCGCCGAGGTCGTCGCCACCATCCGCGAGCAGCGCCCCGCGGTCGTGTTCGCGCCGCACGTCGAGACCTCCGCCGGGATGATCCTGCCGGACGACTACCTGAAGGCGGTCGCCGACGCCGTGCACGCGGCCGGCGGCCTGTTCGTCCTCGACTGCATCGCCTCGGGTGCCATCTGGGTCGACATGGAGGCGACCGGCGTGGACGTGCTGATCAGCGCGCCGCAGAAAGGCTGGAGCAGCCCGCCGTCGGCGGCGCTCGTCATGCTGTCCGAGCGCGCCCGGACGGCGATCGAAGGCACGACCAGCACGAGCTTCGCCTGCGACCTCAAGCGCTGGCTCGGCATCATGGAAGCCTACGAGAAGGGCGGCCACGCCTACCACGCGACGATGCCGACGGACGCGCTGATCCGCCTGCGCGACACGATGAAGGAAACCGAGCGCTTCGGCTTCGAGCGGGCGCGGCAGGCGCAGGTCGAATTGGGCACGAAGGTGCGCGCCCTCTTCGCCCGCCACGGCATGCCGAGCGTGGCGGCCCCCGGCTTCGAGGCCCCCGGCGTGGTCGTGAGCTACACCGAGGACAAGGACATCCAGTCCGGGAAGAAATTCATCGAGCAGGGCGTGCAGACCGCGGCCGGCGTGCCGCTGATGTGCGACGAGCCCGCCGACTTCCAGACGTTCCGGGTCGGCCTCTTCGGCCTCGACAAGTGGGCCAACGTCAACCGCGCGGTAGGCAACCTCGAGCGGGCGCTGGCGCAGATCCTGGCGCCGGTGGGGGCGTAACGCCTCCGTCTCCGGACCCTCGACGAGACGTCGGGGGTCGATGACCGGGGTCAGACCCCGTTCGGGGTCAGACCCCTGCGCTACACCAGGTCCCGCAGGACGATCGTCGCCTCGGCCCCGCCCGTGGTCTTCACGCGGACGCGGCCGCCGGGCATGCCCCGCAGCGCGTCGCGCGCCACCGGCAGCGGCAGCTGGACGGCCGGGACGCCGTTGAATTCCACGATCGTGTCGCCCGTCTTGAGCCCCGCCTGCGCGGCCGGGCTGCCGGCGACCACGTCGACCACCTTGTATCCCTCGCCCTGGCGCTCGAGCCACAGCCCGGCCCGGTCGGCGATGTCCGGCGTCCCGAAGTTGAGGTAGCGCTCGAGGTAGAGGCTGTCGTTGGGCAGGTCGTAGGTGACCGCGAACTGGCGCATGATCCCGAAGCCGATGTTGCCGGCGAGGTCGCCGGTCGGCGTCGCGACGTCGCCGCCCGGCCGCGGGATCGCGACGACCGGGTTGGGCACCTCGACGGTCCCGAGCTTCAGCATCTTGCCCCGTGCCAGGCCCGCGCGCAGCGGCCCGGCCACGCCCGCGCCGGTGATCGCCTCCACCTTCACGTTGAGCTTCTTCTCGAGGTCGTTCTTGGCCGCGAACGCCGGGACCAGCGTCACCGAGCCGCGGCTGCCCGTGTCGATCTCGAACATGCCGGGCACGCCGTCGATGCTGCCCGCGACCTGCGGCAGCCGCCCGCGCGCCGCGACCGGCACCTTGGTCCCGGTGCCGGCGTACTTGAACGAGGCCGGGTCGTAGAACGTGAGGCGCGAGCGCGCGTAGTCGATCTTGACCGGCATCCGCACGAACCACTCGAGCCCCAGCACCCCGGCGACGTCGTCCACGCCCTCCACCCGGCGCAGGAACGACTCGATGTCGCCGACGAGGTAGCGCTGGCCGGTGAGCTCCACGCCCTCGATGCCGGTGCTCGCGACGAGCAGCGAGCGCGGCACGGGCTTGCCCTCGCCCACCAGCACCTGTGCCGTCTGCAGGGTCAGCACGTTCGCGCCGCCGGCGTCGAGCAGCATCCGGAACGGCCCGCGGCCGTCGAGCAGCACGCGCACGAAGAGGTGCCCGGAGAGCGCCTCGAACGGCACCTCGACCGCGGTGCGACCGGACGGGAACAGCAGGTCCTGCTGCTCGACCGGCGGGCCGAACGAGACGTTGGTGAGCGGCTGGTTGAACACGATGGTCTGCACGTCGACCAGCTCGTCCATCTTCGGGTCGCCGCGGGTCGTGCGCACCTTGAACGGAATGCGCACGCCCTGCACTTCACGACGCTCGCTGTAGTGCTCGACGCGGGTCGCCTGCGCCTCGCGCTCGACCAGCTGGGCGATGAGCTTCGTCTCGGCATCGATCCAGAACTCGAACGGCCGGCCGCCCTCCGGCGCGATGGTCACGACGTCGTACTTGCGGCCCTCGCTCTCCTTGCGCTCCTTGAACTCGATGCGCGCGCGGCCGCGGTCCGGGTACCAGAACGCGAGCTTGTCGCGGTACGCGGCGTTGGCCGCGAGCTCGAGTGCCGCGGCGTCGGTCTCGATCCGGGGCGCGTCCGTCCCATCCTGCGTCCACACGGCCTTGCCGTCGAATCCGCTCGCGCCGGTCAGCGGTCCGATGCTGTAGCGCAGCACCGACTGCCCGGTGGTGACGTCGTTCCAGCGCTCGACGTTGCCGGTCAGTCCTGCGGCCGTCAGCCGCACCTCGCTGTGCTGGGTCTTGAGCGCATCCCACGCGGCGCCACCGCTCGCGGCCTTGGCCGCCGCCAGCAGCGCGACCGGGTCCGGCTTCGCGGCCTCGGCCGCCTTGCCGCGGGCAGCCGGCGTCTGCGCCTGCGCGACGGACAGGGCCGCCAGCAACGGCACGAGGAGCGACAGGCGAAGGAAGCGGTGCAGCACGGTCATGGGTGGCCTTGGGCGGGCGCGGAGCAATCCGGCATTATCGCAGATGCGTCCGGGCCGCCGCCCGGGGCCGGGCCGGTTGCCGCCCCGGCGTGACAGCGGCGGTCGGCACCGCTAGCATCCACGGAGCCCCGCCGCCGTTCCCCCGACGCCTTTGTCCGCCGCACCTCCCTCCCCGCCGCCGCCCGCCGCCCCGTGGCTGCGCTTCTTCCCGTGGCTTGCGACCTACGGCCGGGCCGACGCGCGCGACGACGCGCTCGCGGGCAGCACGCTGGCGGCGTTCGCCGTCCCGAGTTCGATCGCCTACGCGCAGCTGGCCGGAATGCCGGTCGCGACCGGCCTCTACTGCTACCTCTTCGCGGGCCTCGCGTACGCGCTGACCGGCACGTCGAAGCAACTTGCCGTCGGGCCGACGTCCTCGATCGCGCTGACGCTCGCGGTGACGTTGTCGGGAATGGCCGCGGGCGACCCGACGCGCTACGCCGAACTCGCCACCGCGACGGCCTTCTTCGTCGGGCTGACCGCGATCTTCGCGTGGGCGATGCACTGGGGCGGGATCGTCCACTTCATCTCCGAGACCGTGCTCACCGGCTTCAAGATCGGCGCCGGGACCGTGATCGCGATCAGCCAGCTGCCGCTCCTGCTCGGGTTCGCGGGCCAGCACGGCAACCTCCTGAAGACGCTGACGCACATCGGCCACAACCTGCCCAACACGCACGTCCCGTCGCTGGTGCTCGGCACCGTCGCGTTCCTGCTCCTGCAGGTCGGCCACTGGTGGAAGCCGCGCTGGCCGGTGCCGCTGATGGTGGTGGTGCTCGCGCTGCTCGCCATGGCGGTGCCCGGCATCGACCGCTTCACGATCGCGACGGTCGGGTCGATCCCGTCGGGGCTGCCGCTGCCGTCGGTGCCGGACCTGCACTGGGGCGAGCTGTCCGACCTGCTGCCGCTGTCGCTCGCCTGCTTCCTGCTGGCCTACAACGAGGGGATCGCCGCGGCGCGCCTCCTCGCGCTGCGCCACGAATACAACATCGACCCCAACCGCGAGCTGCTGGGCCTCGGCGCGGCCAACGTGGCGATCGCGTTCGGCCACGGCTTCCCCTCGGGCGGCGGGCTCTCGCAGTCCCTCGTGAACGACGAGGCGCGCGCCCGCTCGCCCTTCTCCATCGTCGTCTGCTCGGCGTGGATGGCGATCGTGCTGCTCTTCCTCACCGGCCTCTTCGACACGCTGCCGCAGCCGCTGCTCGCCGCGCTGGTGCTGGCGTCGGTGCAGGGCATGTTCAAGATCGACGAGCTGCGCCAGCTGCGGCGCGTGTCCAAGGGCGAGTTCGTGATCGCGATGGTCACCATCGGGGCCGTGCTGGGGCTCGGCATCCTGAAGGGCGTGCTGGTGGCGTGCGTGTTCTCGCTCGCGATGCTGATCCGGCGCCTGGCGCTCCCCGAGTGCGTGCTCCTCGGCCGCATCCCGGGCACCGAGCACTTCGCGTCGCTGGTGCGCCATCCCAACGCGCACACGGTGCCCGGCGTGATCGTGTTCCGCCCGAACGCCGCGCTGCTCTACTTCAACGTCGACAACGTGCGCGAGCACATGCTGCAGCTCCTCGCGCGCGCCGAGTTGCCGCTCCGGCGGATCATCATCGACCTGTCGTTCACCACCGAGGTCGACCTCTCCACCATCCGCATGCTGATCGAGTTCGCGCGCCGCGCGCAGGAGGACGGCGTCGCGGTGCTGCTGGCCGATGCCCACCACCGCGTGCGCACGCTGCTCGCGCGCGAGAAGGACGGCGCGCTGCTGGGCGACATGTCCCGCGCCTACTCGATCGCCGAGCTGGTGGACGGCCTCGAGTACGACGTCCCGGCACCGGCCCCCGTTCCCGCCACGCCCTCCGCGCCGCCTCTGTAAGATGGCGCGGCCGCCCGCGACCCAAGGGCGGGAAGGAGGCCACTGACCGCGCTAGGCGGCCGGTGCAGCGAATGGCGCGACCCGAATTCGACATCGTGGTGATCGGCGGCGGCTCCGGCGGGCTCGTCGTGGCTGCCGGCGGCAGCGCACTCGGCGCCAAGGTGGCGCTCGTCGAGCGCCACCGCCTGGGCGGCGACTGCCTGTGGACCGGCTGCGTGCCCTCCAAGGCGCTGCTGCGCAGCGCGCGCGCGGCGCACGAGATGCGGCAGGCCGCGCGCTTCGGCCTGGCGCCCGCCGACCCGCAGCCCGACCTCGCGCAGGTGATGGCGCGCGTGCGGTCGGTGATCGCCGCGATCGAGCCGCACGACAGTCCCGAGCGCTTCCGCGCGCTGGGCGTGGACGTGATCTTCGGCGACGGCCGGTTCGTGGCCTCCGACGCCTTCGAGGTCGACGGCCGCCGGCTCACCGCGCGCACGTTCGTGATCGCCACCGGCTCGCGGCCCGCCGTCCCGCCGATCCCCGGCCTCGACCGCGTCCCTTTCCTCACCAACGAGACGCTCTTCGACCTGCGCGAGGATGTGCCCGCACTGGCGGTGATCGGCGGCGGCCCGGTCGGCGTCGAAATGGCGCAGGCGTTCCGGCGGCTGGGCAGCGCGGTGACCCTGGTGGAGATGGGCCCGGCCCTCCTGCCGCGCGAGGACCGCGACGTCGCGGCGGTCGTCGCGGCGCAACTCGAGCGCGACGGCGTGACGGTCCTGTGCGGCACGACGGTCGCCCGTGCGAGCGGCACCGCGCGCGACGTGGAACTCGTGCTGCGCACCGGGGACACGCAGCGCGCATTGGCCGCGACGCACGTGCTGGTCGCGACCGGCCGCACGCCCAACGTCGACACGCTCGGACTCGATGCCGCGGGCGTGGCCGTCGAGCGCGGACGGCTCGTGCTCGACGACCGCCTGCGCACCACGCAGCGCCACATCTTCGCCGTCGGCGACGCCGCCGGCGGCCCGCAGTTCACGCACGTGGCCGAGCAGCACGCAGGCGTGGTGCTGCGGCACGCGATCTTCCGGATGGGCTGGGCGAAACCGTCGACCGCGATCCCGTGGTGCACGTACACCGATCCCGAGCTTGCGCGCGTCGGCCTCTCGGAGGACGAGGCGAAGTCCCGCGGCATGGACCACCGCGTCTATCGCTTCCCCTTCGCGGACGTCGACCGGGCGCAGGCCGACGGCGAGACCGAGGGCTTCGCGAAGCTCGTCACCGCACCCGACGGCCGCATCCTCGGCGCGGCCATCGTGGGTGCGCAGGCGGGCGAACTGATCGCCGAGTACACGCTCGCGCTCACCCACGGCATGAAGGCGGACGCGGTGTCGGGCACGATCCACGCGTATCCCACGTTGGCCTCGGTCAGCCGGCGCGCGGCGGACCAGCGGCAGAAGGAGCGGCTGACGCCGGCGGCGCGCCGCTGGATCCAGCGCCTCTTCCGGCTGCAGGGGTCGCGGACGTGACGCCCGCGGCGCGTGCGCGCCTCGCCCGCGGCGCAATCGCGCTGGTGTTCGTCGCCGGCATCGGCGCGTTCTTCGCGCTGGGCGGTCCGGGCTACCTCACGCTCGAGTCGCTGCAGCAGCACCGCGACGAGCTGCTCGCGTTCACGCAGTCGCACTACCCGCTCGCGTTCGCGCTCGCCTTCGCGACGTACGTCGCGGCCGTCGCGTTCAGCCTGCCCGGGGCGGTGCTCCTCTCGCTCGCCGCCGGCTTCCTGTTCGGGAAGTGGATGGGCACGCTGCTCGTCGTGTTCGCCGCCACGCTGGGCGCCACCCTCGTGTTCGTGGCCGCGCGCTACGTGTTCGCGGAGGCCGCGCGCCGGCGCATGGGCGCGCTAGGCGAGCGCATCAACGCCGGCTTCACTCGCGACGCGTGGAGCTACCTGCTCTTCCTGCGCCTCGTTCCGGCCTTCCCGTTCTTCCTCGTGAACCTGGCGCCGGCGTTCTCCTCGATCCCGCTTTCGACGTTCGTCGGCGCAACGTTCGTCGGGATCATCCCCGGCACGTTCGTGTTCGTGAACCTGGGCGAGACGCTTGGCCGCATCGACTCGCTGCAGGGGCTGGTCTCGGCCCCGACGCTCGGCGCGTTCGCGCTGCTGGGCGTCCTCTCGCTGCTGCCGGTGGCCGTGCGCTGGTGGCGCGGCCGGCATCCGCCCGCCGGCTGAGCGCCGCCGCACCCGCGCTGCTATCCTTGCCGCGACCTTTGCCGCCGCCCGTGCCGATGCGCCTGACCATCGTCGTCCCCGCGCTCGAGGAGTCCGCGACCCTCACCGCGACGCTGGCGCCGCTGCAGCCGCTGCGCGCGCAGGGCCACGAGGTGATCGTGGCCGACGGCGGCAGCCGCGACGCCACGCTCCTCATCGCGCGCCTTCTCGCCGACCGCGCGTTCGTCGCGCCGCGCGGCCGCGCGCTGCAGATGAACGCGGGCGCGGCCGTGGCCACCGGCGACGTGCTGCTGTTCCTGCACGCCGACTCGACGCTCCCCGCCGACGCGCCCGCGGCGATCGGCGCGGCGCTCGCCGCCGGCGCGCAGTGGGGCCGGTTCGACGTGCGCATCGCCGGCGCGTCGCGGGTGCTGAAGGTGGTCGCCCCGCTGATGAACCTGCGCTCGCGCCTGTCCGGCATCGCCACCGGCGACCAGGGCATCTTCGTGACGCGCGAGGCGTTCGTGCGCGCGGGCGGGTTCCCGCCGATCCCGCTCATGGAGGACATCGCGCTGTCGCGCACGCTGAAGCGCGGCGCGGGCCGGCCCGCGTGCCTGCGCTCGCGGATCGTGACCTCCGGACGGCGCTGGGACACGCGCGGGCCCTGGCGCACGATCCTCACGATGTGGCGCCTGCGCGCGGCCTATGCGCTCGGCGCCGATCCCGCGCGACTCGCGCGCCGGTACCGGTGACCACACTGCTGGTCTTCGCGAAGGCGCCGGTGGCGGGCGCGGTGAAGACGCGGCTCGCCGCGACCGTCGGGCCCGAGCGCGCGCTCGCCGTCTACCGCGCGCTGCTCGACACCACGCTCGCGTGTGCCGACGCCGCCCGGGCGGCCGGCGTCGTGCGGCGCGTGGAACTCTGGGGCACGCCCGAGGGGGACGCGACGGCACTGGACGTCCTCTCGGCACGGCACGGGTTCACGCGGCACGCGCAGCAGGGTGCCGACCTCGGCGCGCGCATGGCGCACGCGCTCGCCGCCACCCTGCAGGGCGCACCGCGCGCACTGCTCGCCGGCACCGACTGCCCGGTCCTGACTCCCGAGTACCTCGCGCTGGCGGCGGCGGCGCTGGATGCGCACGACGCGGTGCTGGGTCCCGCGGAGGACGGCGGCTACGTGCTGGTCGGGGCACGCCGGCCCGTCACGTTCGCCGGCGTGCGGTGGAGCACGCCCCACGCGTGTGCGGACACCCGCGCCGCGTTCGCGGCGCAGCACGCGACCTGCGCGCTGCTGCCGCCGCTGTGGGACGTCGACGACGCGGCCGGCCTCGCCCGCTGGCAGCACCTCGCCGAAGGTGCGGGCGCGTGAAGCCCCGCCTGCTCTTTCTATTCGCCGACCAGTGGGACCGCGCGGCGCTCGCCGCCGACACGGCGCTGCACGAGCGCTTCACCGTCGTGCACGAGGGCTTCGATCTCTTCCGCTTCCCGGAATGCGCGCGCATCCTCGCCTTCGATGCGCGCGCGTGGATCGACCGGATGGCAGCACGCTGGCGCCACGCCGGCGTCGCGGGCGTGGTCTCCACGCACGAGCCGTACGGCGCCCTGATCGCCGCGATCCTCGCGCAGCGCCTCGGCCTGCCCGGCGCAGAACCCGCAGCCCTGGTGCGCGCCCAGCACAAGTTCCACGCGCGGCAGGTGCTCGCACAGGCGCTGCCGGAGGCGAACCCGGCGTTCGCGCTGCTGCCGCACACGCTCGGCGGGCCGGGCGGTGCCGGGACGTCGCTGCCCTATCCGTTCTTCGCGAAACCGGTGAAGGGCACGTTCTCCATCCTCGCGCGCCGCGTGGCCGACGAGAGGGACCTGGCATCGCTGCTGACGTTCGGCCGCTTCGAGGCGCACCTCATCCGCCGCCTCGTGCGTCCGTTCGCGGACCTGATGCCCGTCGCACCCGACTGCACGGTCGATCCGTTGCGCATGATGGGCGAATCGCTGATGACGGGCGTGCAGGTGAACGTCGACGGCTGGTTCGACCGCGGCGCGCCCGGCTGCTTCGGCGTGGTCGACGCCGTGACATATCCAGGCACCGACGCGTTCGCCCGCTTCGAGTACCCGAGCCGCCTGCCGGCGCCGCTGCAGGCGCGCGCACGCGACACCGCGCAGCGGGCGCTGCAGGCCCTCAAATTCACGCATGGCGCGTACAACGTGGAACTGTTCGTCGACCCGGTGTCCGGCGCGTGCCGGGTGATCGAGGTCAACCCGCGCTTCGCCGCGCAGTTCGGCGACCTGTACGCCCGCGTCGACGGCACGCACCCGTACGCGGTGCTGGCCGACCTCGCGACCGGGCGCACGCCGGCGTGGACCGTGCGCGCCGGACCGGACCGCGCGGCCGCGAGCTTCGTGCTGCGCGAGTTCTCGACCGCCCCGAAGCGGGCGCCGACGCGCGCCGAGCGGGCGTGGCTCGCCGCCCGGCATCCGGGGGCACGCCTGCACACGTTCGTGAAGCGCGCCGCAGGGCGCGCGCGGGAGGCGAAGTGGCTGGGCAGCCACCGCTACGCGATCGTGAACATGGGCGGCGCCGACCGCGACGACCTCGCGCGCCGCTACGCCGACATCCTCGCGCACGTGCGCTTCGGCGACGACGCGCCGCTCGCCGTCGATCCGCAACCGGATGCGCTGCCGCGCTAGCACCCGCGCGCTCGCCGCGCTGGCGGCGACCGCCACCTTCGCGTTCGCCGCGGGGCCGGCGCTGCTCGCGCCGTTCTCCGAAGCGACGCCCGGCGGTGCGCTGCCCGCCGGCTGGACGCCGCTCACCTTCCCGAACATCGCCCGGCACACGCAGTACACGCTGGTGCGCGACGAGGCGGGCACGGTGGTCGTGCAGGCCTACGCGCAGGACTCGGCGTCGGGGCTCGTGCACAAGCTCGACGTGCCCGCCGCCGATCGCCCGCGGCTCGCCTGGCGCTGGAAGGCCGCGCAGGTGGTGGCCGACGGCGACGTCACCCGCCGCGACGGCGACGACTACCCGACGCGCGTGTACGTGACGTTCCGCTACACCCCCGAGCGGCTGTCCGGATGGCAGCGCCTGCGCTACGCCGCGCTGCGCGCGCTCTACGGCGAGTACCCGCCGCACGCGGGCCTGACCTACGTGTGGGATGCCCGCGCGCCGCGCGGCACCGTGGTGCCGAGCGCCTACACCGACCGCGTGCGGATGATCGTGGTGGAGAGCGGGACCGCGAACCTCGGGCGGTGGCTGGCCTACGAGCGCGACGTGGTCGCCGACTACCGGGCGGCGTTCGGCGAGGACCCGCCGCCGATCTCGGGCGTGGCCATCATGACCGACACCGACAACACGGGCGCGACGGTCACCGCGTGGTACGGCGACGTCGCGCTGCTGCCGCCGTAGCGGCGCGCGTTCAGGGCACCGTGGCGCCGATGGTCAGGAGCGCGGCGTTGAGGCCCAGCAGCACGAACTCGCCGCAGTAGCGGTTCCAGCAATAGCCGACGGACGGGATGATCGCGGGGGCGGTGCCGTAGTCGTTGAACGGGATCTTGTTCTTGTACTCGCCCGCGTAGCCGTGCAGCAGGCCGGCGGAAACCTTGACGTAGGCCTGCGGGTGCTCCTCCCACGGCCGCCACTGCAGCGCGCCGTACACGTACTGCGAGAACTGGCCGAACGAGTTCTGGAAGAGCGAGAAGCCGCCGATCCACTGCCCGCCGAGCCAGGTCTTGTCGAACCGGTACTCGAAGTCGCCGAGGTACGACTGCTGGTGGTCGGGGTCGTAGTGGAAGTGCCAGGTGTAGTACGCGAACTGGAAGTACATCCGGTCCGTGCGCCACGGCTCGGGCGCGTCCCACGAATTGCGGTCGAAGACGATGCGGTCGTCCGCCTTGGGCGGGTCGGCGGCCGGCGTCGCGGCGGTCGGCGCGGACGCCGCGGGCGCGGGGGCGCCCTGCGCAAGCGCGGAGGCGCTGGCAACGGCGAGGAGCGTCGCGACGACGAGCGGGACGCAGGCGAGCAGGCGATACCGCGAGGTGCGGCAGGAGCGGGAAGACATGGCACCCCGGGGTGGTTTCGTTGGCGCGCGATTCTACAACGCCCGCCCCCGGGCTGTCGCGGCCCCCCGCGACAAGGCGTCACGTCCAGGCGCGGCGCTCCGCGTCGCGGATCCGCATGACGGCGGCCGTGCGGCCCTCGACGCCGAGCTTCACGTAGCTGTTCTCGAGGTGCTTTTGCACCGTGCGCACGCTGATGCCGAGGATCGCCGCTGCCTGCGCGTCGGTCTTGCCGGCCGCCACCCAATCGAGCACTTCGCGCTCGCGCCGCGAGAGCGGCACCGCGGGGGCCGCCGCGCCGGCGGCGGCCGCGCCGTCCGCATCAGGCGCACGCAGGTACACGAGCCAGCCGTCGGATTCCGCCGCCGGCAGCGCCCGCAGGGTCACGCCGCCAGATCGGTGCGCCAGCGTCCGCGCGGCACCGGTCGTCGCGTGCGCACCCGCCCGCCGCAGCCACGCGAGCAGCGCGTCCGGCAGCGGATCGCCCGGCCGCACGGCCGGACCCGCGACCGCGGCCAGCAACGCGCGCCCGGCGCGGCTTGCCTCCTGGAGGGTGCCGTCGGCACCGACGGCGATCTCGTGCCACCCTTCCGCCGCGAGCCACGACCGGAAGTGGGCGATGACCGTGCGGGCGCGCCGCGCGGCGCCGGCGTCGCCGACGAACGCGAGGGGTGCGTCCGGCGGAGCGGGTGTCCTGCGTTGCGCAAGTCGACCCATCGTGGCCCCTTTTTTCCCCGCCGCGTGCGGTTCGCCACGAGGGAACGGCGGCACGCAGCGGGCGCCGAGTATACGCCGGCGCCGCACGGGGGTCGGCTAAGCCGACGGGCGGGGTCCGCGCGGTTCCCGCAGGGTCGCGGCAGCCGGGCGACGGCTCACGCGGTCGGGCACGCGGCGGGGTCGGCCGCTTCTTCCTTGGCGTTCGCGATCTTCACCGCTTCCGGCAGCGGGACGCGGTTCTTCACGGCCGTGATCTCGGCCAGGATGGAAATCGCGATCTCGGGCGGCGTGCGGCTGCCGATGTACAGGCCGATCGGGCCGTGCAGGCGCGCGATCTCCTCGGGCGTCACGTCGAACTCGAGGAGCCGCACGCGCCGCTTCGCGTTGTTCGCGCGCGAGCCCAGCGCGCCGACGTAGAACGCCGGCGACTTCAGCGCCTCCATCAGCGCGAGGTCGTCGAGCTTCGGGTCGTGCGTCAGCGCCACGACCGCGCAACGCTCGTCGAGCCGCATGGCCTTCACGGTGTCGTCCGGCATCGTGCGCACCAGGGTGACGCCCGGGATGTCCCACGTCTCGGTGTACTCCTCGCGCGGGTCGCAGATCGTCACCTGGTAGTCGAGGCCGACCGCGATCTGCGCGAGGTACTTGGACAGCTGCGAGGCGCCGATCACGAGCATGCGGTAGCGAGGTCCGTGGACGGTGGTGAGCGTCGCGCCGTCGAACGCGAGGCCGTCCACCGCCTCCGCGGGGTGCAGCGTCGCCTCTCCGGTGACGAGGTCGAGCCGGCGGGAGACGAGGTGCCCGGCCTCGATCTCGCGCAGCAGCGCGCGCACGCCCGATTCGCGGCCGAGCGGTTCGAGCACGAGTTGGATCGTGCCGCCGCACGGGAGCCCGAAGCGGCGCGCCTCGTCGGCGGACACGCCGTAGGTCACGGCTTCCGCGCGCGTCTGCGTCATGCCGAGCCGGCGCGTGCGGTCGACGATGTCGTCCTCGATGCAGCCGCCCGACACGGAGCCGACGACGAGCCCGTCGTCGCGCACGGCCAGCATCGCGCCCTCGGGCCGCGGCGAGCTGCCCCACGTCTTCACCACCGTGACGAGCAGCACGCGCCGCCCGGCGTCGATCCATTCCGCGCTGCGCTTCAGTACCTCGAGGTCGACGCTGTCCATCCGGTGGGCTCCATGGGCTGCAGGGTGCGGCGCGATTCTAACCGCCGGCCGGCCGGCGTGCGGATACCCCCTCCTGCGTTCAGCCGGCGTTCAGGAACGGGGCCACGCCGCCGCGGCGCGCGAGGCTTGACCCGGTCCGCCGCCTGTCGTCTACTCGGAGGGTTCACGTCGCGCGCCCACCGTGTCCTCCCTCGCCCGCTACACCGTCCCCGCCATCGCGATCGCCATCTTCCTGGCCCTCGCGACCCTCGACCTCGACAAGCCCGGCTACTACTACGACGAGGTGATCTTCGTCCCGGTGTCGCTGCGCGTGCTCGGCGACTGTGCCGTGGACGCCGCGGTCACGCGGCAGATCGGCTGCTTCCCGCTCATGCAGACGCTGGGGTACGTGGGCGCCGTGAAGGCGTGGCTGCACGCGCCGGTCTTCGCGCTGTTCGGGACCAGCGTGTGGGCGGTGCGGCTGCCGTCCATCCTGCTCGGTGCCGCGACGCTGCTCGTGCTGTGGTCGTTCGTCCGCCGCGAACTGGGCGGCGCGTGGGCCGCGCTGCTGCTGGCACTCCTGTGCGTGGACCCGGTGCTGATCGGGCATGCCCGCCTCGACTGGGGCCCGCACATGCTCGCGGCGTTCCTGCGCGTGCTGTCGCTGGTGGCGCTGTGGCGCTGGCTGCAGACCGGTCGCACGCACTGGCTAGCCGTCGCGTGCGCGGCGCTCGTCGTGGGGTTCTTCGACAAGATCAACTTCGTGTGGGTGATCGGCGCGTGGCTGGGGGCGCTCGCGGTGGTCGCAGGCCGCGAGGCGTGGCGCCGCCTGCGCGACGGGCGGCCCTGGCAGCCCGCGCTGGCCGGCACCACGCTCGCGATCATCGCGATCGGCGCCGCCACGCTCGTCCGGCAGGCGGTGCAGCTCGACATCCTGGGCAACGCCGGGACGTTCTCGTGGTCCGACCACGCGGCGAAGGTGTGGACGCTCTTCGCCGCCACGTTCAGCGGCACGTCGGTGCTGGGCTGGGTCTTCGGCTCGGACCCGCCGGTGACGATCGCCTTCAACGTGCTGGCGCTCGTCCAGTGCCTCACCGCCGTAGTGCTGCTCGCGCTGTGGCGGCCGTGGACGCCCGCCCGGCGCCTGCTCGCGTTCCTCACGGTCGCGTCGGTGCTGCTCGTGCTCGCGATCGCGGCAACGCGCCAGGTCGGCGGCACGCACCACCTCGTCACGGTCTGGCCGCTGCCGGCGCTGCACCTCGTGACGCTGCTCGCCATCGCCGCGCAGCACCTCGACGGGACGACGCGCCTGCAGGGCCGCGGCCTGCGCACGGTGGTCGCGACCACCGGCGCGGTCGTGGTCGGCGCGGTGCTCGCGTGGAACATCGCGATGGACGTGCGCTACGTCGACACGTTCGAGAACGACCAGGACTACCGGCCGGGCTTCGACCCGGCGATCGGCAAGCTCTCGCGCCGGCTGGAGGGGCTCGGCGTCGATCGCGTGATCTCGGTCGACTGGGGCTTGCACCAGCAGCTGGTCACCCTGGCCGGACCCGCGCACGCGGCCCGATACCGCGAGTGGTCGTGGCGCCTTATCGACGCGCCGGACCTCGACCGGCCGGACCTGCGCCGCGCGGTCGACGAGCACGTGGCCGGCAAGCGCGTGGCGTTCGTGCTCCATCCGCCGGCGACGACGGTCTTCGCCGGCGCCCGCGAGCGCCTCGACCAGCTCCTCGCACGCGACAAGCCGTGCGAGGTGAAGGAGGAGAGCTTCGTCAACGCGGCGGGGAAGCCGCTCTACCAGATCGTGGTGGCCGACTATCGGAACTGCGCGCCGAAGACGTAGCGCTGCGCGTGGCGGCCGCCCGACCCGCAGTGAACGGCCAGGGGTCTGACCCCGAGTTGGGGCCACGAACGCCGCCCCTCACCCCAACCTGGGCGCTGCGCTTCAGCACCATCGGTGTCAGACACCTCATAGGCGGTGTCTGACACCAAGTCCGACCTGCCGTTGACGTCCAGGGGTCTGACCCCGGACTCATCGGGGTCTGACCCCGGGTCGTCGCGACCGTGCCGCCCCTCACCCCAACCTCTCCCCGCGAGCGGGGAGAGGGCGCGTGGCGCGATGCTGTCAGCGGAATCGCACCGCCAGATACGCGATGAGCGCCGCGATCGCCGCCAGCGACACCCAGCGGATCCACGGCTGCGCGCCGGGCGCGCGGCCGGATGCGACCTCGACCACCGCGCCCTCCTCGACCACCACCGCCGGCGCGGGCGGCGCCGCGAGCCGCTCGGCGAAGCGCGCGAAGAAATCGTCGGCGATCTTGGCGGCCGCGCCGTCGATGAGGCGCGAGCCGACCTGCGCGAGCTTGCCGCCGACCTGCGCCTTCACGGCATACGTGAGCGCGGTCCCGGCGCCGTCCGGCGCGAGCGACACCTTCGCCTCGCCGTTGGCGAAGCCCGCCGCCCCGCCCTGCCCCTCGAACTTCAGCGTGTAGCCGGCCGGCGGGTTGCTGTCCAGCATCCGCATCGACCCCGTGAAGCGCGCCGACACCGGCCCGACGCGCGCGGCCATCACCGCGCGCCACTCGTTGTCGCCGGTCTGCTCGAACGTCTCGCAGCCGGGCAGGCACTCCTTCAGCAGCGCCGCGTCGTTGAGGCCCGCCCACACCGCGTCCTGCGCGGCGGGGATGACCCGCGTGTTGGTCATTTCCATGAGGTCGGTCCGGTCGCTCGCCTGTAGGCGGACCGCATCCTAGCAAATCGACGTCAGATGACGAACGACTCCAGCGTCTCGGGCGCGAACAGTTCTTCCGGCGTCAGCAGCCGCTTGGACAATCCCTGCTCGAACGAGTAGCGCAGGAACGTCGCGAGCGTCGCGTGGTTGCGCTCGAGCCCGTACGGCCAGAAATCCGGCCCCATCATGCCTTCCACTTCCTCGATGTGTTCGATGAGCCACGGCAGCATGGCCTTCAGCGCCGCCGTCTCGTGGAAGTCCTCGTACACGTACCGCTGCGCCGCGACCAGCGCCTTCATCATCGACTGTGCGATCCAGCGGTTCGCCTCATAAACGTCCCGGCGCAGCGCGACCACGTGCATGATCGGGAAGAGCCCCGTGCTGCGGTAGTACTCGCGCTCGACGCGGCCGTAGTCGGTGAAGAGGCGGCGCACGCGGTCGTCGCGCGCCCGGAACGACGACGGTGCGCGTGCGGTGTACAGCGCGTCGATCTCGCCCTCGGCCAGCATCCGCGCGAGCGTCTGCGTGGGCCCGATGCGCTCCACGCGGATGTTCGGCGGCAGGTCGAGGTCGATCTTCTCGGAGCGGCCCGGCGACTCCTCGCCGCCGGTGACGTAGGTGACCGAGTCGACCGGCACCCCGTAGTGGTCGGAGAGGATGCCGCGGATCCACACCGGCGCGGTCATCTGGTACTCGGGGCAGCCCACGCGCCGGCCGACGAGGTCCTTCGGCTCCCGGATGCCGGCGGCCGCGTTCACGTAGATCGACGAGTGCCGGAACATGCGCGACGGGAACACGGGGATCGCGACGAACCGGCGCGGCTCGCGGAACAGCGACACCGTGTACGACGAGAGCGACATCTCGGCCACGTCGAACTCGCGGTGCCGCAGCATGCGGAAGAACGTCTCCTCGACCGGCATGTCGAGGCAGTTGAGGTCGATGCCGTCGGGCACCACGCGCCCGTCGGCGAGCGCGCGCATCCGGTCGTAGTTCCAGCAGCCGAAGGTCAGTGCGAGTTTGGACATCGGTCGATCGTTCGCTCGGGGACGCGCGGCCGGGCACCGCACGCGGCGCCGGCGACCGCGGTGGGACCGGTCAGTCGGCGGCGGCGGCCGCGGCCTCGGAGGTGGCGGACCCCAGTGCCCGCCAGTCGGTGCCCTTGGGCACGATGCCCTCGAACGCCCGCAGGTCCGTGGTCGGCACGTCGGCGCCGAGCGCCTTGCCGCCGGCGGCGAAGTCCTGCGCCGCTTTCAGCATCACGCGGCGGAACTCGACGATCGCGAGATCGGACGCGCCCAGCCGGTCGCGCGAGCGGTCGGCGATCGGGCCCATGGTCTCCCACATCGCGACGTCCTGGTTCGGGATGCCGGGGATGCCGGTGAAGCTGCCGAGCTTCATCGCCTTGCGGTCCTGGCCGTAGTTGTTGTGCGGGCCGCGCGTGCGCCGCCACTCGCGGTCGACGTCGATGCCGACCTGCGCCGCGCAGAACTTGCGCCACGCTTCCTGCCCACGCCGGCGGGCCCGTCCTCGTTCCACGCGATGAAGTGGAACATCGTGTGCGTGTCGTCGATCGGCACGTTGACGTTCGCCACGTTGTAGAGGTTGTTGGGCGGGATCAGCACGGTGATCGGCGCCACGAACACGGAGATGCGCACGCAGGCCGCTGGTCGCCGCGTTGTTGATCGGCCGGCGGATGGCCGCGTACTTGAACCCGTAGCCGGTCGCCTCGCTCACGAGGCGCGGCGCCTTGTCGGTGGACGGGCGCAGCCACAGCGACGACGTGGCCTTCGCGCTGTCGACGCGCGCGGGCGTCATGTCGGTCGAGTGCAGCGACGAGCTGTGCGCCGAGTCGATGGCGCCTTCGAGCACCTGCGCCCAGTTGCAGTCGATGACGAACTTGGTGATGGACAGCTTCGCCTTCGCCGAGGGCGCGAACGGCGGCGGCGTGAACGCGGGCATCGTCTCGCGCGGCCCCATGTACACCCATACGAACCCGCCGTGCTCGTGCGCCGGATAGGACGTGTGCTTCACCTTCTGCATGAGCGTGCTGCCGGCGGTCTCCGACGGCATCTCGGTCACGTTGCCCTCCACGTCGATCTTCCAGCCGTGGTACAGGCAGCGCAGGCCGCAGTCCTCGTTGCGGCCGAGCACCAGCGACGCGCGCCGGTGCGGGCAGTAGCGGTCGAGCACGCCGAGGCGCCCGTCGCTGTCCCGGAACACGACCAGGTCCTCACCCAGCAGGCGCACGGGCACCGGATCGCCGTCGGCCTCGACCACTTCCTCGGACAGGCAGGCGGGCAGCCAGTGGCGGCGCATGAGCTGGCCCATCGGGGCGTCGCCTTCGACGCGGCACAGGAGGTCGTTCTCTTCGCGGGTCAGCATGGCATCCCTCCGGGTGGGGCCTCGTGGCGCAGCCAAGCGCCGCGCACGGTTGCGGCCCGATTCTTAGCTCTCTAAGATGAACGATTTCCCCGCCCCTGTAAAGGACGCCGGCCTTGTCGATGCCAGAGGACGCCGCCCCCGAGGACCTGGCTTTCCGCGACCTCGTCGTGACCGTCGCGGCCCCCGCCGCCGTGGACATCGTGCGCTACGAGCTGCGCGCGCCGGACGGGGGCCCGCTGCCCGCGTTCGAGCCGGGCGCCCACGTCCCGGTGCGGACCCCGGCCGGCGTGGTGCGCCGCTACTCGCTCGCGGGCGACCCCGCGGACACGGACCGCTACGAGATCGCGGTCAAGCGCGATGCCGCCGGTCGCGGCGGCTCGGTGAGCATGGTGGACACGCTGCGCGCGGGATCGACCCTGCCGGTCGCGGCGCCGCGCAACGAGTTCGCCCTGCACCCGCGCGCCAAGCGCTTCCTGTTCATCGCCGGCGGCATCGGGATCACGCCGGTCATGGCGATGCTGCGCCACCTCGTCGCCACCGGCGGACCGCGCTTCGACCTTCACTACTGCACCCGCAGCCTCGCGCACACCGCGTTCGCGGATGCGCTCGCCGACGACGCGCTGCGCGAGCACGTGCACCTGCACCACGACGACGGCGACCCGGCGCGCGCCTTCGACTTCTGGCCGCTCCTCGAGAAGCCGCAGGCCGGGACCCACGTCTACTGCTGCGGGCCGCGCGGCCTGATGGACGCCGTGCGCGACATGAGCGGGCACTGGGCGGGCGGCAGCGTGCACTTCGAGAGCTTCGGCGTCGACGCCGCGCTGCGCCGCACCGACCACGCGTTCCGCGTGCGCCTCGCGCGCTCGGGCCGGGTCGTCGACGTGCCGGCCGACCGGTCGCTGCTCGAAGCGCTGCGCGAGCACGGCGTGCGCGTGATGAGCTCGTGCGAGGCCGGCAGCTGCGGCACGTGCCGCACCGGGCTCGTCGCCGGCGACGTCGAGCACCGCGACTTCGTGCTCGGCCCCGACCAGCAGGCGGGCGAGATCATGGTGTGCGTGTCGCGCGCCCGCGGCGACGAGATCACGCTGGACCTCTAGGCCATGGCGACCCGTCCCCCGCTGCGCATCGGCGTGGCCGGCCTCGGCCGCGCGTTCACGTTCATGCTGCCGACGTTCCTCGGCGATCCCCGCGTGCGCCTGGTCGCGGCCGCCGATCCGCTGCCGGGCCCGCGCGCGCAGTTCGAGCGCGACTTCGGCGGCCGCGCGTACGACTCCGTCGCCGCGCTCTGCGCCGACGCCGAGGTCGAGGTGGTGTACGTCGCCACCCCGCACGGACTGCACGCGGAGCACGCGTGCCTTGCGCTCGCGCACGGCCGGCACGTCCTGGTGGAAAAGCCGATGGCCGTGGCGCTCGCGGATTGCACGGCGATGATCGACGCGGCGGCACGGGCGCGCCGGCACCTGATCGTCGGCCCCAGCCACAGCTTCGACGGCCCGATCCTGCACGCGCACGCGTTGGTGAAGAGCGGCCGCTTCGGGGCCGTGCGCATGCTGCACGCGCTCTATTGCACCGACTACATGTACCGCGCGCGGCGGCCCGAGGAGATGCGCACCGACGAGGGCGGCGGCGTCCTCTTCAGCCAGGCCGCGCACCAGGTCGACGTCGTCCGCCTGCTCTGCGGCGGCCGGGCGACGACGGTGCGCGCACAGGCCGGCAACTGGGACCCGGCGCGGCCGACCGAAGGCGCGTACAGCGCGCTCGTCGCGTTCGCCGACGGGGCGTTCGCCACCGCCACCTACAGCGGATACGCGCACTTCGACGGCGACGAGCTGATGGGCGGCGTCGGCGAGATGGGCGAACCCAAGATGGCGGACGACTACGGCAGCGCGCGCCGGCGGCTGCGCGAGGCGGCCGACAGCGCGGCCGAGGCCGCGCAGAAGGCCGCGCGCAACTACGGCGGCGCACGCTGGACGCCGCCGGCGCCGCGGACGCCGACGCATCACCAGCACTTCGGCCACGTGCTGGTGTGCTGCGAGCGCGCGGACCTGCGCCCCACTCCCGACGGCGTGGCGATCTACACCGACGACGCGCGCACGTTCGAGCGCGTGCCGGTGTCCGCGGTGCCGCGCACGGAGGTGATCGACGAGGTGTGGCGGGCGGTCGTCGACGACGTGCCGCCGCTGCACTCGGGGGCGTGGGCGCGCGCCACCCTGGAGGTGTGCCGGGCGATGCTCGACTCCGCGCGCTCGGGCCGCGAGGTCGCGCTGCAGTGGCAGGTGCCCTCGCCGTGAGCGCGCGGCCCCGTGCCGCCGCCGCGAAGCCGCGGGCGGCCGCCCCGCGCCTGCCGGACGAGACGCGCGAGATCCTGCGCCACTGGCAGGAGGCCGTGCCGCACGACCGGCTCGCGCACCTCGTCCGCGACGCGAGCCGGGCCTTCGCGCGCTCGCTCGGCGTGCGGCTCGCGGCGCACGGCGTGTCGTTCGGCCACTGGACGTTCCTGCGCGTGCTGTGGGAACGCGACGGCATCACCCAGAAGGAGCTGTCGATGCGGGCGGGCGTGATGGAGCCGACGACCTTCGCCGCCGTGCGCGCGATGGCCGCCAAGGGCTACATCGTGCGCCGGCAGCATGCCGACAACCGCAAGAACGTCTACATCCACCTCACGCCGAGGGGCCGGGCGCTCGAGCGCACGCTGGTCCCGCTCGCGGAGGACGTGAACCGGATCGGCGTCGCCGGCGTGCGCTCCGCCGACGTCACGACGACCCGCGCGACGCTGCTCGCGATCCTGCACAACCTCGCCCGCGACGCGGCGGACAGCGACCCGCCCCTATAATCGGCGCCGTGCGGCCGTCGCCGCGCGTCGAGGGGAGCGAAGCGATGCCCGCTGTGCGGATGGGAAAGGCGCTGCTGGTCGCCACGGTGGGGCTGTGGGCCCTCTTCGTCGGCTACGGGAATCTCGCCGACTACACCTCCAACTGGAACTTCGTCGTCCACGTGCTCGCGATGGACACCGTGTTCCCGGACAACGCGCTGAAATCGCGCGCGATCACCGATCCCACGTTCGCCCGCCTCGCGTACTGGGGGATCATCGCCACCGAGTTCGCCATCGCCGGCGCGTGCCTGTACGGTGCGTGGCGCCTGTTCCGTGCTCGGCACGAACGCGCCGCGTTCGTCGCAGCGAAGGTGCCGGCGTGCGCCGGACTGCTCCTCGTGTGGATCCTCTACTACGTCGGCTTCACCACCGTCGGCGGCGAGTGGTTCTCGATGTGGCAGTCGCCGACGTGGAACGGGCAGGAGACCGCATTCCGGTTCCTGGTGTGCGCGATGCTGGTGATGATCGTCGTGCTGCTGCCCGAGGAAGCGCCCTGACGCCGCCTCACCCCGTGACCGCAGGCCGCCACGCCACGCGCCTGCGCTGCGGATCGAGCGCCTCCGATATTGCGCGCAGCGACGTCACGTTGTGCACCGGCAGGAACTCGTCGACGTAGGGCAGGATCGCGCGGATGCCGGCCGGCCGCGCCTCGAATCCCTCGTAGCGCAGCAGCGGGTTCAGCCAGACGAGCCGCGCGCACGACTTCGCGAGCCGCTCCACCTCGAACGCGAGGCCGACGCCCGCCTCGGCGTCGAGACCGTCGCTGATCAGCAGCACCACCGCGTTCTGCGCGAGCAGCCGGCGCGACCAGTGCCGGTTGAAATCCGCGAGGCAGGCGCCGATGCGCGTGCCGCCGGCCCAGTCGTCGACCGACGCCGCGACGCGTTCCAGCGCGACGTCGACGTCGCGGTGCGCGAGGTGGCGCGTGACGTTGGTGAGGCGCGTGCCGAACACCAGGGTACGCACGCGGTGGCCGTCGTTGGTGATCGCGTGCAGGAAGTGCAGCAGCATCCGCGCGTACCGGTCCATGGAGCCCGAGATGTCGCACAGCACGACGAGCGGCGGCGGCCGGCGCACGCGCGAGCGGTGGCGCAGCGGTGCGAGCGACCCCGCGGCGCCGGTCATGCCGCGCAGCGTCGCCCGCGGATCGACGCGGTGGCCGCGCCGGTCCGGGCGCATCCGCCGCTGCGGCTTCTGCGGCAGCGGCAGCTTGAGGCGCGCGAGCATCGCCTTGACCTGCGCCAGTTCGTCGGCGGTCATGGTCGCGAAGTCCTTCCGCTGCAGCACCTCGCGCGCGGAGCCCGTAAACGCGGCGTCGGGATCGGCGTCTTCCGCCGCGTCCGCCGGCGTCGTCGGGGGCGGCGGCAACATGGCCTGCGCGAGACGCGCCGGCAGATCGGGCGGCGCGTGCTCCTCCCCGTCACCGTCGGCGCGCGGCAGGGTGGCCGCAAGCTGCGTTGCGAGCAGGCGGGGATCGCGCCAGAAGAGGTCGAACGCCTGCTCGAAGAGCGCGAGGTGCTCGTGGCGTGAGACGAGCACGGCGGCAAGCGCCTCGCGCAAATCGGTGCGGTGCCGCACGCCCACCGTCTCCACGGCCGCGATGGCGTCGATCACCTTGGCCGTTCCGAGCGGCAGGCCCGCCGCACGCAGCACGCGCACGAAGTGCAGGACGTTCTCGGCCAGCCGGCCGCGCGGCAGGATCGTCGCAGGCGTGTTCACGCGGAACGCGGCCGGGGAACGGACGCGCCCGCCGCCGTTTGCCCTTCGCTCGGGGATTCCGGCCCGCTCACGCCGATCAGGGGTAGAGGCGCCGGTAGTGCTCGACCACCGGGAACGGATCGTAGAAGGGGTGCAGCAGCCGCTTCCACTCCTGGTATTGCGGCGAGCCGCGAAAGCCGACGGTGTGCGCCTCCAGCGTCTCCCACCAGACCAGCAGCAGGTAGCGGTTCCCCACCTCGACGCAGTGCTGCAGTTCATGCGCGACGTACCCCGGCATCGCGGCGATGATGGTCGACGCCTCGCGGAACGCGGCCTCGAACGCCGCCTCGGCGCCGGGGCGCACGGGCAGGACGGCGACTTCGAGGATCATCGGGGCGACCGCGTGCGAACGGGCGACGCCTACGGCGCCGCGCCCTCGGCCTGCGCGTCGGCGACGATCTTCGCCGCGACGTCGGGCGCGAGGGCAGCGACGTCGTCCTGGTACTTGAGCAGCACGCCCATCGTGTCGGCGACCGTCTGCGGGTCGAGCGCCACCCGGTCGAGCGCGACCAGCGCCTCGGCCCAGTCGAGCGTCTCGGCGATCCCGGGCGACTTGAAGAGGTCCATGCGGCGCAGCCGCTGCGTGAAGGCCACGACCTCGCGCGCGAGGCGCTCCGGTGCGTGCGGGCACTTGCGGCGCAGGATCGCGAGTTCGCGCGGCGCGTCGGGATAGTCGACCCAGTGGTAGAGGCAGCGCCGCTTGATCGCGTCGTGGATCTCCCGCGTCCGGTTCGACGTGACGATCACCACCGGCGCTTCCATCGCCTTCACCACCCCCAGTTCGGGAATCGACACCTGGAAGTCGGACAGCACCTCGAGGAGGTAGGCCTCGAACGGCTCGTCGGTGCGGTCGAGCTCGTCGATGAGCAGCACCGGCGCCACGCCGTCGTCCGGGTCGATCGCCTGCAGCAGCGGGCGCTTCAGCAGGAACTGCGGCGTGAAGATGTCGTGCGCGAGTTGCCCGCGCGCCACGTCGCCCGCCGCCTCGGCGAGCCGGATCTCGATCATCTGCCGCGGGTAGTTCCACTCGTAGACGGCGGCCGCGGTGTCGAGGCCCTCGTAGCATTGCAGGCGCACCAGCGGCTTGTGCAGGCCGGCCGCGAGCACCTTCGCGATCTCCGTCTTGCCCACCCCCGCCTCCCCTTCGAGGAACAGCGGACGCCTGAGCTTCAGGGCTAGGAAGACCGCGGTGGCGAGCCGGCGCTCGGCGACGTAGTCCTGCGCGGAGAGGAGGTCGAGCGTCGCGTCGACGCTCGCGGGGAGCGCCGCGTTCGTTGGCGTGCCTGGAGCGGTAGGCGTGCCGGTCGTCACGCGTCCGGGACCTCGATGTCGAGCAGGGGCGCGTACTGCTGCGCGCCGAAGATGTCGGGATCGCCCGGGCTGCCCGACGGCCGCAGCCGGTAGATCGTGAACTTGATCGCGTTGCCCGGATCGAACTCGACGAAGTCGGCGATGCGCTCCGGCGCGATGCGGTAGAGCCGGCACACCGACTCGCGGGTCAGCACGCCGGCCCGCTTCACGCGCTCGTACACCGCGCGGTCGGTGAAGATCACGTCGAACGTGATGAGGTCCACGCCCGCGTTCTTGCTGCGGATCGTCTTGGCGAGGGCGGAGAGCTTCGCCATCACGCACCCACCGTGGCGACGTGGGTCGGGAACAGTTCGAGCGGATCGGCGCAGCGCAGCGTGTGGTTCACCGTCCAGCGGTAGGCGGGACTCGCGCGCAGCACCTCGTCCAGCGCGAACGCCACGGAGCCGGCGGACCCCTTCACCTCGGGCAGGCGCGCGTAGAACATCTGGCGCGTGCCGATCATGCACACTTCCTCGGCCATTTCGGCCGTCGGCGCGACGCCCTGCACGAGGATGCACAGCTCGTGCGCGGGCGGTCGCGGTTGGGCTCGAGTTCGCCCATGATGCCGTCGCGGCCGTACACGGTGTAGTGCAGCTCGTAGCCGGTGGCGCCGAAGCGCTCGCGCACCTTGTCGCGCGCCCAGGCGATCACCTGGTCGACGTGCGCGATCGTGTACGGGTCGCGGATGCCGACCATGCCGACGTAGCGCTCGCCGACCTTGCCGGCGCCTTCGAGCTTCACGCGGAACTCCTCGGCGCGGGCGAACCGCGCGCCGGTGATGCGCGTGGTCTTCTCGGCGATCTGCTCGTAGCGGCACTGCGCCATGTCGAGCGTGCCGCCGGCCACGTGCTCGTAGAACGGGTTGCTGCGCTCGTACATCGCGTGCCCCGCCACCGACGCGACCGTGCAGCGCTGCGCCGGGTGCATCGCGGTGACCTCGACCGCGTCGTGCGTGATGCGCCCGAGCACGGTCTCCTTGCCGCCGTACGGCTCCGCGCAGAACGACGCGCACTCGAGCACCTTGCCGAGGTAATAGGACTCGGCCTCGGGGAAGCCGTGGTGGATCGCGGGCGCGGCGAACACGCACGAATCGCTGCTGCGCCCGCCGATGATCACGTCCGCGCCCTGCTCCAGCAGGCGGATGAACGGGTGCACGCCCGCCATCGCAACGATGCGCTCCGTGGCGTCGAGTTCGCCTGCGGTGAGGTCGGCGTGACCTTCGAGCCCGCGCACGACCTCGCCGGCGCGCATTCGCTGCCGGATCGCGTCCGGCGCGATCTCCGAGTAGAACCAGCCGAGCCGGAACGGCCGCAGCCGGTGCTTCTGCGCGAGTTCGCGGATCACGCGCAGGTAGAGGTCGACGCGGCTGTCGGCGCCCGTGTCGCCGGCCGAGCCGATGATCATCGGGACGCCGAGTTCGCGCGACGCGAGCAGCATCAGCTCGAGGTCGTGCGTCTGCCACGCGAGCGGGGACGTGGAGGTGTCGGAGCCGAGCGGGATCGGTCCCACGTCGTCGCTGCCGGAGTCGGCGGCGATGCAGTCGGGGCGCGCGGCCACGCCCAGCCGGAAGCTCTCCTCGCGCGTCGGGGCGAAGCCCAGGTGCCCGTTCGGGCAGATGATCGACAGCGACTCCATGGCCCGCCGATCATAGCAGAGCGCCTCCGTGCGCCGGGTGCCGTGGACGGCCCGCGCGCACGACGCTACGATGGGCACGATCGCGTGAAGGAGCCCGCCATGACTGCGCTGCTGCGTCGCCTCGTCATCGTCCTCGCCGCCGGCCTGGCATGCGTCCAGGTCGCGCAGGCGCAGCCCGCCATCCCGAAGACGATCCGCATCGTGGTCCCGTTCGCCGCGGGCGGCAGCAACGACGTCATCGCGCGCGCGATCGCGGGACCGCTCGCCTCACGGCTCGGCACCGCCGTGATCGTCGAGAACCGCGCCGGCGCCGCCGGCGTGATCGGCTCCGACTACGTCGCGAAGGCGCCGAAGGACGGGTCCGTGCTGCTCCTCACCTCGTCGAGCTTCCTCACGGCCGCCGCGACGCAGACGCAGCTGCCCTACGACCCGATCGCCGCGTTCGCGCCCGTCGCGATGGTGGGCCGCGGGCCGATGCTGTTCGCGGTCGCGGGCAGCTCGCCGTGGAAGACGCCGGCGGACGCCATCGCGGCGGCGAAGGCGAAGCCGGGCGCGCTCAACTACGGCACCGCGGGGGTGGGGTCGATCGCGCACCTGTCCACCGAACTGCTCGACGACACGGCCAAGGTGCAGATGACGCACGTGCCGTACAAGGGCGCGGCCCCGGCGGCGCTCGACCTCGCGGCCGGGCAGATCCAGGTGATGATCAGCAACTACAGCACGCTCGCGCCGCTCATCAAGAGCGGCAGGATCAAGGCGCTGGCGGTCACGTCGGGCAAGCCGCACCGCGCGTTCCCGGACCTGCCGCCGCTCGCGGACGTCGCGCGCGGCTACGACGTCGACATCTGGGTCGGCGTGTTCGCACCCGCGGGCACGCCGCCGGCGCTCGTGGAGCGGCTGAACCAGGAGATCAACGCGATCGCCGCGTCGCCCGAACTCGCGGCGGTGCTCGAGCCCGACGGCACGCTCCCCGAGGCGATGCCGCCGGCCGCCTTCGCGGCGCGCGTCAAGGACGAACTCGGCCAGTGGAAGCAGATCGCGACCGAGCACAGGATCGTCGCGGAGTGAGCGCGCCGTCCAGCACGGCCGCGACGCGGGCCGGCGGCCTCCGGCGCGCGCCGCTGGCCTAGCCCTTCCCGCGCGCGCGGCGCTTCGCCGTGCCTAAGTCGAGCGCCCATTCCGGCGTGGCGAAGCGTTCGCCCAGGAAGTCCGCCAGCGCGCGCACCTTGGCGGACAGGTGGCGCCGGTTGGCGTAGACGACGTGGATGGCGGACGGCGGCGGCAGGTAGTCCTGCAGGATCGGCACCAGGCGTCCCGCGCGCACGTCCGGGCCGACGATGAAGTCGGGCTCGAACGCGACGCCCACGCCCGCCACCGCCATCGCCGCGGAGAAGCTGCCGTTGTTCGAGTGCAGCGGGCCCGACACGCGCACCTTCGTCTCGCGGCCCGCGGCGTCCACGAACGGCCACAGGTCGCGCTGCGTCGAGTAGCGGTACAGCAGGCACGCGTGGTGCACGAGGTCGGCCGGCGTGGCCGGCGTGCCGCGCCGCGCGAGGTACGCGGGCGCCGCGCACGCGATCATGTGCGACTCGCCCACGCGGCGGCCGACGAAGTTCTCGCCGCCGAGCGCCCCGATGCGCACCGCCGCGTCGAAGCCCTCGTCGACGAGGTCGACGATGCGGTCCGACAGCTCGACGTCGAACTCGAGTTCCGGGTGGCGCACGCGCATCGCGGCGAGTGCCGGGGCGATGTACAGCGTGCCGAAAGTCACGCCGCAGGACAGGCGCAGCGTGCCCCGCGGGGTGGCGGACCCGGCGGCCGCCGACTGCTCCGCCTCCGCGAGGTCGGCCAGGAGTTGCACGGCGTGCTCGTGGAACGCGCGCCCGGCCTCGGTCAGCGACAGGCGGCGGGTCGTGCGGTTGAGGAGCCGCGCGTCGAGGTGCGCCTCGAGGTCGGTCACCAGCCGCGAGACGGACGACACGGAGACGTCGAGCCGCGTGGCGGCGCCGGCGAAGCTGCCGGCTTCCACCACTTTGACGAACGCGCCGATGGCATGGAATCGGTCCATGGCCAATTATTGCATTATTCGCAACAATTATTCCATCAGAATAGTATTTATCCTGCAGGACGACGGAGCGAAGATTCGGCCCATCGCGCCACCCGCGGCGCATCCACCGGAGACTTCCATGAACGACCGAACCAACGCCGCCCTCGCCGCCCTCGTGCTGCGCGTGGCCCTGGGCACGCTGTTCATCGCCCACGCCCTCCTCAAGTACTTCGTCTTCACCCTCCCCGGCACCGCGCAGTTCTTCGGCTCCATCGGCCTGCCGGGCTTCCTGGGCTACGTCGTGTTCGCGGCCGAACTGGTCGGCGGCATCCTGCTCATCGCCGGCGTGCGCACCCGCGCCGTGGCGCTGGCGCTGCTGCCCGTCATGCTCGGCGCCACCTGGGCGCACGCCGGCAACGGCTGGCTCTTCACGGCGCCCAACGGCGGCTGGGAATATCCGGCGTTCTGGACTGTTGTGCTGGTCGTGCAGGCCCTGCTCGGCAACGGCGCCTACGCCTTCTCGGGATCGTCCGCGACGCCATCGCTGCAGCGCGCCTGATCCGCCTTTCCCAACCGAACCACCGAGGATCCACGCATGAAGCTCTACTACTCGCCGGGCGCCTGCTCGCTCGCCCCGCACATCGCCCTCGCCGAAGCCGGCCTGACCTACACGACCGAGAAGGTCGACCTCGGCAAGCACGTCGTCGCCGACGGCCGCGACTTCTACAGCGTCAACCCGAAGGGCTACGTCCCGGCGCTCGACATCGGCAACGGCGCGCTGCTCACCGAGGCGGCGGTGATCCTGCAGTACATCGCCGACCGCGTGCCGGGCACGCTCGCCCCGGCGCACGGGACGCTCGACTACTACCGGGTCGCGGAGTGGCTCAACTTCGTCGCGACGGAACTGCACCAGAAGTACGGGCCGTTCTGGTACCCGACGACGCCCGAGGCGACCAAGGAAGCGAACCGCGCCAAGCTCGCCAAGCGCTTCGACGTGCTCGCGAAGACGCTGACCGCGCATCCGTACCTGACCGGCGACAAGTTCACCGTGGCCGACGCGTACCTGTTCACCATCCTCAACTGGTCGTCGATGGTGAAGATCGACCTCACGCCGTGGCCCGCGCTGCAGGCGTTCCAGGCGCGCGTCGCCGCGCGTCCCGGCGTGCAGCGTGCGCTGCGCGAGGAAGGGCTCCTCCCGCAGGCGGCCGCGGCCTGACCCCTCTCGCCGCCGCTTAGCCTGGCCGCGCGCCCGCAAGGGCCGCGGCCTTTTTCATGGCGCGTGCCCGGCACGAACCGACGGGGTCGGCCCCGTGGGGCCGCGACGATGCGGGCGGAAGCATGGGATCGGTGCCGGACGCCAACCGCGACACCGCGCACCGCTCAATCGTCCGCGAACGTCAGCACGTCTCCCGCCACCTCGATCACGTCCCCGGTCTTCAGCGGCCGCGCCGCGTCGCCGAGCGCCTCGCCGTTGACGCGCGCCCGCGCCGCCCCCGCGACGTGCGCGATCGTGTAGCCCTTGGGCCGCCGGATGATCACCACCTGCGACTCGGTGTGCGTGCCGAACGTCGCGATCACGCGGTCGAGCACGCGCACCGCCCCGCCCATGATGTGCACGCGCCCGACCGGGCCGCGGCGCGCGGCCGCGGGCGCCGCCGGGGCCGGGGAGTCCTGCGCGGGAGGCGCCTCGAAGGCCTCGGGCCGCAGGCCGCCGATGATCATCGTGCGCTCGAGGTCGATCTCGGAACTCGCCTTGGCGTCGAGGAACCGCAGGTGGTGCGCGCCCAGCGTCACCACGTCGCCGTGCTGCAGGATGCGCCGCTGCACGCGCGTGCCGTTGACGGCGATGCCGTCCTCGCCCACGAGGTCCTCGAGGATGTAGTCGTTGCCGACCGCGACGATCGCCGCGTGCAGTCCGCGCACGGCAGGATCGTCGATCACGAGGTGGCTCGCGGGATCGCGGCCGACGGTGATCCGCTCGCGCTCGAGGAAGCGCTGGTCGACCACGGCACCGTCACGGCTGACGACGAGCTTGGCCATCACGCACTCCAGAGCGAGCGCCACCACGCGGCGAGCCGCTGCAGCGCGCTGCGCGGGGTGGCGGGGAACGGCGCCTTCACGCGCACGAGGATCACTGACACGTTGTCGAGGCCGCCGTTGTCCTTCGCGGCCTGCACCAGCACCTGCGCCGCGAGCGGCAGGTTGGCCGCAAGCCCGCTCACGATGAGCTCGATGTCGGTGTCCTCGACGAGGTCGTTCAGGCCGTCCGAGCAGACGAGGTAGATGTCGCCGGGCTGCGCCGACTCCTGCTGCACGTGCGGCGTCACGGATTCGAACACGCCGACCGCGCGGGTGACGAGGCTGCGGTTGTGCGAGTGCCGCGCCTCCTCCGCCGAGATGACGCCGAGGTCGACCTGGTCGCGCAGCAGCGAGTCGTCGCGGGTGAGCAGCGTCAGCTCGCCGTTGCGCACGCGGTAGATGCGGGAGTCGCCGACGTGCGCGAGCGTCGCCTCGTCGTCGTAGAACACGGCCGCCGCGACCGTGGTGCCCATGCCGCGGTAGCGCGGGTCGGCGCGGCCGGCCTCGAATATCGTACGATTGGCGCGCTTGATGCATTCGACGACCGCAGCCGCCGGGCCCGAGGCCCGGGCGTGCGGATGGAAGCGGTCGGCGGCGCGGGCGAGGCCTGCGAGCAGGAGGTCGGCGGCCATGCGGCTCGCCACCTCCCCGGCGCGGTGGCCGCCCATGCCGTCGGCGACCGCGACGATGCCGCGGTCGGCGTCGACCGCGAGGCTGTCCTCGTTGTACTGGCGCACGTTGCCGACGTCGGTGAGCGCCGTGACTTCAAGGGAGTCGAGGGACATGCTGGGCAGTGCCGTGAGGATCGGGACGGAGTTGCGCGGCGGAAGATTCGCCGTGCGGGGCTGTTAAAGTATCCCATGCGCCTGCGCCACGCCAACACTCGGACCTGTACCGGGCGCGCCCCGTGCGCACCGGTTCGGGGCAGCGCGTGACGACATGAACGACGCCCCGCCCAAGATGCCCGGCACGCTCGGCCGCTACGAGATCGCGGGCGAGATCGCGCACGGCGCGATGGGTGTGATCTACAAGGCGCGCGACCCCCTCATCGACCGCGTCGTCGCGATCAAGACCATCGCGCTGGCGTTCACGCCCTCCGAGATCGAGGCGTTCGAGCGGCGGTTCTTCCGCGAGGCCAAGTCCGCGGGGCGGCTCAACCATCCGAACATCGTCACGATCTACGACGTCGGCAAGGCCGGCGACGTCGCCTACATCGCGATGGAGTACCTGGACGGCCGCTCGCTGCGCGAGGTGCTCGACTCGGGTGTGGTGATGGCGCACGACAAGGTGGCCGACATCGCCGCGCAGGTCGCCGACGGGCTCGCGTTCGCGCACTCGCAGCAGGTGGTGCACCGTGACGTCAAGCCCGCCAACATCATGGTGCTGCACACGGGGCGCGTGAAGATCACCGACTTCGGCATCGCGCTCCTGCCGACCGGCACGCGCACGCTGACGGCCAACGTGTTCGGGTCGCCGCGCTACACGTCGCCCGAGCAGGTGATGGGCCGCACGGTCGACGGCCGCGCCGACATCTTCTCGCTCGGCGCGGTGCTCTACGAGATGCTGACCGGGCTGCCGCCCTTCTCCGCCGACGACCTGAACGGCATCCTGAAGCAGGTGCTGTCGGAGCCCACACCGCCGCCGTCGACGCACAACCCCACGATCCCGGCCGCGTTCGACCACATCGTCGGCAAGGCGCTGGCCAAGGATCCGCTCGACCGCTACCAGGACGCGGCCGAGATGGCCGCGGACCTGCGCAACTACGCGTCGCTCGAGTTCGACTCGCCGGGACTGCCGCCGCTGCCTCCGCTCGAGCACGCCACGCTCGACCTGCACGCGCCACGAATGCCGGCGTCGATGCCGCCGGAGGCCGCGGCGCGCCCGTCCGCGGCCGACGTCGTGGCGGGCGTGGAGCAGAGCCGCGCGCGGCGGCGCCTGGCCCTCGGGATCGGCGGCGGCGTGCTGCTGGTGCTCGTCGCGTTCGCCGTCGGCTATCGTTCGTTGCCGGGCGGCAGCGCGCCCGCGATCCCGGGACCGGTCGCGGTCGCGCCGGTGGGCAGCAATGCAACGGAGTCCGCCGTGGCGCCCGCCGGCGCGGCGAAACGCCCGCCTGCGGAGGCGGCCGAATTCTCCGCCAAGGTGGCGCCCGCGGCGCCGCCGCCGGTCGGCGCGGAGGGTACGCCGCGGGTGGAACCGTCCGCGGCGGCCAAGGTCGTGCCCGCGATACCGGCGAGTGTCCCCGGACCCGCCGCCCCGGCGACCGGCAGCGGCGATGCCGGGAGCGCGGCCAAGCCGGCGTCCGTTGCGGCGAATGCGCCCGCCTCAGCCACGGCCACGGCCGGTGCGAGCGCCGCCAAGGCACCCGCCGCCGCCAGCCCGGCCCCGTCCGCGGTCGGGGCGGCCCCACCCCCACCCGCCGCGCCACCCAAGCCCGCGGGGCGCATCCTGCTCGCGATCACGCCGTGGGGCGAGGTGCTGGTCGACGGCCGCAAGCGCGGGCTCGCGCCGCCGCTGACCGAATTGCGCCTGCCGCCCGGCAAGCACACCGTCGAGATACGCAACTCGACGTTCCCGCCGTACACTGAGGCGGTCGACGTCCCGCCCGGCGGCGAAGTCCGCATCAAGCACAAGTTCCCATGAGCCCGATCGGCGGCCGGCCGGGATTGCGCGTTCCCGGAGGGCGCGCCGCGTGGAGAGTGAACACGTGAAGCCATCCTTCCTGCTGCGCCCCGCAGCGTGGCTCGCGATCGCGCTGGCGATCGTCGTCACCGGCTGCGCGACACCACCGGCGCCGGCCCCGGAGCCCGCACCCGCGCCGGCGGCTCCCGCTCCCACGCCGCCACCGCCGCCTCCCGCACCTCCGCCGCCGCCCCCGCCGACGGCGACCTCGGAACTCGACCGCGGCGTGCGCCTCTACGAGGACGGCGACTACAAGGCGGCCGCCGCGGCCTTCCAGAGCGCGCTGGCGATGGGACTGCCCACCCCGGCGGCGGTCGCGCGGGCGCACAAGTACCTGGCCTTCATGGTGTGCGTGAACGGCCGCGAGAAGGCCTGCCGCGACGAATTCCGCGCGGCGCTGGAAGCGGATCCGAACTTCGCGCTCGCCCCGGCGGAGGCCGGGCACCCCGTGTGGTCGCAGGTGGTGAAGTCGGTGAAGGCCGAACTCGCCGCGGCGGCGAAGAACAAGAAGAAGTCGTAGGTCCGCGGCGCGCGCCGAGAAGAAAAACGCCGGCGGTCAGCCCGCCGCCGTCACGGCCCGCGCCGCCATCACCGGGATGAGGTGCGCGCGGTACTCGGCCGATCCGTGCAGGTCGGAGTTCAGGCCCGCTGCGCTCACCTGCACGCCCTTCGCCGCGTCCGCGGTGAAGCTGCGTCCGAGCGCATCCTCGAGCGGCTTGCAGCGGAACACGCAACTGCCCGCACCGGTTACCGCCACGCGCACGCCGCCCGCCGTCTGCGCGACGAACACGCCGACCAGCGCGAAGCGCGATGCCGGCTGCACGAACTTCGCGTAGCCCGCCCGCGCCGGGACCGGGAAGCTCACCGCCGTGACGATCTCGCCGTCGGCGAGCGCCGTCTCGTACAGGCCCCGGAAGAAGTCGTCGGCCGCGATCCTGCGCGTGCTGGTGTGCACGATCGCGTTGAGGCCGAGCACCGCCGCCGGATAGCACGCCGCGGGATCGTTGTTGGCGATCGCGCCGCCGAGCGTGCCCATGTTGCGCACCTGCCGGTCGCCGATGCCGTCCGCCAGCGCGGCGAGCGCGGGGATCGCCGCCTTCACCTCGGCGGACGCCGCGACCTCGGCGTGGCGCACCATCGCGCCGATCACGAGGTGCCCGCCTTCGCTGCGGATGCCCTTCAGCTCGGGCACGCCGGAGAGGTCCACCAGCGTGCCCGGCTGCGACAGGCGCAACTTCATCGACGCGATGAGGCTCTGCCCGCCCGCGAGCGGGCGGCCGCCGGTCTGCGCGAGCAGCGCGGCGGCGTTGGCGACGGAGCCGGCTTTCTTCAGGTCGAAGCTGTACATGGCGGTCGCAAGGTCAGGCGCGCGCAGGCGCATCCGACCGCATCGCCGCGGCGCCCTGCATCACGGCCTTCACGATGTTCTGGTAGCCCGTGCAGCGGCACAGGTTGCCCTCGAGTTCCGCGCGCACCGTCGGCTCGTCGGGATGCGGATGCCGGGCGACGAGATCGAGCGCGCTCATCACCATGCCCGGGGTGCAGAAGCCGCACTGGAGGCCGTGGCAGTCCTTGAACGCCGCCTGCATCGGGTGCAGCGTGCCGTCGGTCGCCGCGAGTCCCTCGATGGTCAGCAGCGCGGCGCCGTCGGCCTGCGCGGCGAGCACGTTGCATGCCTTGACCGCGCGGCCGTCGAGCAGCACCGTGCACGCGCCGCATTGCGCGGTGTCGCAGCCGACGTGCGTGCCCGTGAGGCCGAGCTCGTTGCGCAGGAAATCGACGAGCAGCGTGCGCGCCTCCACGGTGGCGGACACGGCCTTGCCGTTGACGGTCAATGCGAGCGAAACGGACACCTGACTCTCCTGGGCGATGATCACCGCCCGGTGCGGACGGCGGACGGCGCCCAAGGATACTACGCGGCGGCGCCGATTCCGCGGGCGCGGCATGGCCGGACCGCCGGCGGCCGGTCAGCCGCCGCCGCGACGAAAGTAGAGTTCGAAGCGCTCGACGAAGCGCCGCGCCGCATCGTCGTCGTAGCCGGTGAGGAAGACCTCCACGCGGTGCCGCGGCAACCGGAACATGCCGAGCGCGAGGTCCGGCAGCGCGGCCAGCGCGATGCGCCAGGCGCGCCCGTCGCCGGCAAACCGGAGTTCGTCGCCGGCCGTCGTGAACGCCACGTAGCCCACCGCGCCCGACACGCTGCGCAGGAACTCCTCGCGCGTGATCGTCATGTCCTGGCGCAGGACCAGGACGTCGGCCGCGGCCGGGGGTGGCTCAGCCACCGGCGACCGGGGGCCAGATCGCCAGTTCGTCGTCGTGGACGAGCGCACGCGCCGCGCGGTCGGCCGGGGCGATGAAATGCCCGTTGACCAGCACGAGATGGCACATCCTGGGCGGGATGTTGCGCTGCGCGATCACGTCGGCCACGGTGGTGCCGGCCGGCACGTCGAGTTCCATCCGGCGCGTCATCAGCGCCTCCGGCGGCAGGAAGTCGGTGAGCGACGCGTAGAGCTTGAGCGCGACGCGCACGCAACCCGGCCCGCTCACGCGGCGGCCTGCGCCCGCGCGAGGTACGCCTCGACCACCCGGAACGGGTCGGCCAGCAGGCGGTCCTTCCAGGCCCCCAGCGGCACGCAGCCGTCGATGAGCCCGCGCAGCACGCCGATGTGCTCGGTGAGCCCGATGGCCGTCGCGCCCACCAGCAGGTCGCCGTCGAACTGCAGGCTCAGGTAGCGGAACGCCTCCTCGTCGACCAGCTCGGCGGTCTGGCCGCCGGGCACGCCCCACCACTTCCCGAACGACGTGGAGATGAGTCCGTGCGCGTCGAGAACGTTGAGCGCCACGTGCCCGCGCGATTCGGCGTCGCGCCCCGCCATGTTGAGGGCGGCGATGCGCGCCTGCTCGACAGCGGTGGGCTGGATCGCGTGGACCGCGCGCTGGCCCGTGGAAGGATCGATGCCCTCGGCCACGTCGCCCGCGGCGTAGACGCCGTCGACGTTGGTGCGCATCCGCTTGTCGATCAGGACCCCGCTCGCGCACTCGACGCCGCTGCCTGCGAGGAAGCCGATGTTGGGCTTGACCCCGGCGGAGATGATGACGAGGTCGGCCTCGACCTCGGTGCCCGAATCGAGCGTGGCGACCAGCGCGCCGCCGGCACCGGGCCGGATGCTCGACAGCCGCGTCTTGACGTGCACGCGCACGCCCTGCCGTTCGCACCACCGGCGGATCATACCGCCCGCCACGGGCGTCATCATCCGCGGGACCATCCGGTCGCCCATCTCGACGACGGTGAGGTGGACGCCGCGGCTCACCAGCGACTCCAGGATGATGCAGCCGATGAAGCCCGCGCCGACCTGCAGCACGCGGGCGCCGCGCCCCGCGCGGGCCGTGATCTGCCGCGCATCCGCCATCGTCCAGCACGAATGCACGCCCGGCAGGTCGATGCCCGGGATGGGAGGCTTGATCGGGTGCGACCCGGAGGCGATCAGCAGCCGGTCGTAGGCGCGGCTTGCGCCGCCCGCCAGCCGCACGGTGCGCGCGGCCGTGTCGACCGCGTCGACGCGACCCTGCACCAGCTCGATGCCGAGCCGCTCGAAGTGGCCCGGCGTCTTGCGCAGGTAGGTCCCCGCCTCGTCGATCTCCCCCATCATGAGATAGGGGAGCGCCATCCGCGAGTACGGCGGCTCGGCCTCGTCACCGATGAGCGCGATCGTCGCCGCGGGATCGGCCTTGCGCAGCGCTTCCGCGCCCACCACCCCCGCGGGGCCGTTGCCGATGATGACGTGCTTCACGACGCCCTCCTGCGGGAGGGCGCCGGGCTGCCCCGCGCCGCCACGTCAGGCCCCGAGACCGAGACGCTGCAGCGTCTCCTTCGTCGGCACGCCGTCGGGCGACCAGCCGCGAAGCTGGTAGTACTCCGGCAGCATCTTGTCGAGGCCGTTGACGAGGCCCTTGGCGGGTCCGGTCTTCGCGGGCTCCTTCGTGAGCCGCGGCGGCAGCGCGTCGTCCTTGCCGGTGAAGCCGGCCGCGTTGTTGAACTGCCGCTCGAGGTTCCAGATGCGCTCGCCGACGACCGCCAGGTTCTCCATCGACCAGTCGCCTTCGCAGGCGGCCGCGAGTTGCGGCTGCAGGTCCGCGAGCGTCCACGCGAACGTCGTGAACACGCACAGGCCCGACGAGTCGAACACCGCGGTCGCATCCTGGAACGCCTTGACCAGCGCGGGCTTGCCCTCGGTCGCCAGCGGATCGGTCTTCACGGGAATGCCCAGCACCTCCGAGGCCACCGTGTAGCCGCGCAGGTGGCACGCGCCGCGATTGGACGTCGCGTAGGCGAGGCCGATGCCCTGGATGCCGCGCGAGTCGTAGGCCGGGAATTCCTGGCCCTTCACCGACATCGAGAGTTCCGGCCGTCCGTGCTTTGCGCACAGCCGCTTGCTGCCCTGCCCGATCTCCTTCCCGAAGCCCTCGCCGCGCGCGGTCATCTCGCACAGCCTGGTCAGCACTTCCGGGGAGCCGAACGTGAGCGGGAAGCCGACGTCGGATTCCTTGATGAGCCCGAGGTCGTAGAGTTCCATCGCCGCGCCCACGGTCGCGCCGAACGAGATCGGGTCGATGCCGTCCTCGTTGCAGACGAAATTGGCGTAGGTGAGCGCCTCGAGGTCGCCCACGCCGGTCGCCGCACCCAGCGCCCACGCGGCCTCGTACTCGAGACCGCCCGACGCGCCCCAGTATTCCGGCTTGTTGACCACCGTGTAGTGCGTCTCGTCGATCTTCGAGATGCGCCCGCACGCGATCGTGCACCCGAAGCACGCCTGGTTGGTGACGAGGTTGGGCTTGTGGTCGGTCGGCCGCGGCTCGTGCATCGCCTCGGCGGAGATCCGGTTGGCCTTCTCGAACTGCACGTCGCGGTGGTTGCGCGTCGGCAGCGCACCGATCTCGTTGATCACGTTCATCAGGACCTGGGTGCCGAACTTGGGCAGCCCCTGGCCCGTGACCGCGTTGTCGGCGAGCACCTTCTTGGCCGCCACCGTCGCCTTCATGAAGGCCTTGGGGTCCTTGACGTTGCCGACACCCTTCGTGCCGCGCACGGCGATCGCCTTCAGGTTCTTGGAGCCCATGACCGCGCCGACGCCGGACCGGCCGGCGGCGCGGTGCAGGTCGTTGACGACCGCGGCGAACAGCACCTGCGCCTCGCCCGCGCGGCCGATGCTCGACACGCGGATCTGCGGGTCCTGGTGCTTCTTCTTGAGGATCGCCTCGGTGTCCCAGACGCTCCTGCCCCAGATCCCGTCCGCCGGCAGGAGCTCGGCCTTGTCGTTCTCGATGTGCAGGTACACCGGCTGCGGCGACTTGCCCTCGAAGATGATCATGTCCCAGCCGGCGAAGCGCAGCTCGGCGCCGAAGTAACCGCCGGAGTTCGAGCAGGCGATCGCGCCGGTCAGCGGTCCCTTGGTGATGACCGAATAGCGCGCGCTGGTGGACGCCATCGTTCCCGTCAGGGGACCGGTCGCGTAGATGAGCTTGTTCGCGGGCGACAGCGGGTCGACCTTCGGGTCGACTTCCTCGCAGAAATACTTGGTGGCGAGCCCGCGCTGCCCGAGGTATTCCTTCGCCCACTGCATGTTGAGCGGCTCCGCGGTGCACGTGCCGTTCGTGAGGTTCACCCGCAGGATTTTCTTTTGCCAGGCCATGTCGGGTCTCCTGTCAGGCTTGCGGTTGCGTGTCGAGCTTGCCGGCCCACTTGCGCATCTTCTCGAGGCCGGTCCAGTCGGCGTCGACGTACGTGATGGCGCCGGTGGGACAGGCATCGGCGCACGCAGGCTGGTCGCCGCACAGGTCGCACTTCTGCACCTTGCCGGTGTCGTGCACGTAGTTGATCGTGCCGAACGGGCACGCGATCGTGCACACCTTGCAGCCGACGCAGACGTTGTCGAGCACCACCTTGGCGCCCGTGGCGGCGTCCACCTTGATCGCTTCCACCGGACACGCGTGCAGGCACCAGGCCTCGTCGCACTGGGTGCAGGTGTAGGGCACCTTGCGCCCGGCCTCGTGGAAATCGAAGACCTTGATCCGGGACTTCGCCGGGTTGAAGACGCCGTAGTTCTCGTACGAGCACGCCATCTCGCACTGCAGGCAGCCCGTGCACTTGGCCGGGTCGATGTTCAGCGATTTCTGCATGAAGCCTCCGTGGTGGGACACGCGTCGCCTTGTCGCAGCCAGGGGCGCAGCGCGGTCGCGGTCTTCGCCGCGAGTCAGTTGCCCCGGCGACAGGACCGCCGGGGCGTTTGGCAGTTGCCAATCCTACACAACCGCCAAGGTGATTGCCAGCGGCGGCGGCGTCAGTTGAGGGTGGTGATGTACTGCGCCAGGTTGTCGATGTCGTCGTCGGACAGCGTGTGCACCACGCTGGTCATGTTGCCGGCGTCGTTGGTGCGGCGCTTCGCCTTGAAGTCCTGGAGCTGCTTCACGACGTACTCGTAATTCTGCGCAGCCACGCGCGGGATCTCGTTCTGCCCGCTGAAGCCCCCGAGGTGGCACATCGGGCACAGCACGGCGTCGGCGATCTTGCGGCCGGACGCGACCTTGGCGGGATCCGCCTTGAACTGGTTGACCTGGGGCTTCTGGGCCGCGTACCAGTTGCCGAGTTCGATCATCTCGTCGCGGGACAGCACCTTCGAGATCGGCGTCATGATCGGATCCGTGCGCCGGCCTTCCTTGAAATCCTTGAGCTGGATGTAGATGTAGCGCCAGGTCTGCCCCGCGAGGTTCGGGTTCTGCGCAATCGACGCATTGCCGTTCGGCCCGTGACAGGCGTCGCAGATTTCCGCCTGCGGAGGGGGCTTGGCGGGCGTCTGCGCCAGGGCGGGAAGGCAGAACGCGGCGGCGAGGAGGATGGAAGCGCGAAGGGTCATGTCGGCATTGTAATGGACGAAAAAACGGCCGCCGATGGCGGCGGCCGTGCGATCGAGGAATCGCCGGATCAAGGCAGCGCGAACACCACGACGGTGTTGCCGCGCTTGGCGTCGATCTGGTTGTTGCCGCCGGCGGCCACGGCGATGTACTGCTTGCCGTTGACCATGTACGAGACCGGCGGTGCGTTCACCCCCGCACCCGCGTTGTACCGCCAGAGCTCCTTGCCCGACTTCGCGTCGAACGCCTTGAACCAGCCGTTGGCCTCCCCGTTGAACACGAGGTCGCCGGCCGTGGCGAGCACGCCACCGATCAGCGGCTGGTCCGTCTTCACGCCCCACGCGACCTTGCCGGTGTCGAGGTTGACCGCGACGAGGCGGCCCCACTGCTGCTCGCTCGGGATGGTCTTGAACGCGCCGCCGAGCCACAGCTTGCCGCCCGGATAGGCGGCTTCCTCGACGTGGTAGGTCATCGGCTGGTGCAGGTTCGCCGCGTAGGCCATGCGCAGCGTCGGGTTGATCGCCATCGGCGACCATTCGACGCCGCCGTTGGCGCCCGGCAGCATGCGCGCGCCTTCCTTGGTCGGCAGCACCCACATGTTCTCCTGCGGGATCATCGCCTCGGAGAAGCGGATGAGCTTGCCGGTATTGCGGTCGTGCACGTACACGTGGCCCGTCTTGCCGCCGTGGATCGCGACGTCGACCATCTTGCCCGAGCCGTCCTTCGCCTGCGTGAGGATCACCGGGCTCACGGCGTCGAGGTCCCACACGTCGTGCGCGATGTACTGCGAGTGCCACTTGTACTTGCCCGTGTCGAGGTCGACCGCGACCATCGAGTCGGTGTAGAGGTTGTCGCCCGGCCGGATCGCACCGTAGAGGTCGGGCGACGGGTTGCCGACGACGAAGAACACGGTGCGCGACTTGGTGTCGACCGCGGGCGTCATCCACACGCCGCCACCGAGCGTCTGGAAGAAGTCGCCGCCCTTGTCGGCCAGCGCCTTCTTCTCCGCGGCGATGTCGCGGTGCATGTTGCGGCCGGTCAGGTCGTTCTCGGCCCACACGCCTTCCTGGCCCTTGTCCGGGATCGTGTAGAACGTCCAGAGCAGCTTGCCGTCCTTGGCGTCGAACGCCTTGACGAAGCCGCGCACGCCGTACTCGCCGCCGTTGGTGCCGATCAGCACCTTGCCATCGATCACGGTCGGCGCCATCGTCTCCGAGTAGCCCTTCTCCGGGTCGGCGATCTCGGTCTGCCACAGGAGCTTGCCGGTCTTGGCGTCGAGCGCCACCAGCTTGGCGTCGAGCGTGCCCATGAAGAGCTTGTCGCCTTCGATCGCCACGCCGCGGTTGTTCGGGCCGCAGCAGAACGTGGTGATCGGTCCCATCTTGTGCTTGTAGTGCCAGAACTCCTCGCCGGTGACGGCGTCGATCGCGTACACGTGGTTGTACGACGTTGTGAGGAACATCACGCCGTTGACCACGATCGGCGCGGTTTCCATCGACTCCAGCACGGCCGTCTGGAACGCGAACTTGGGCGCGAGCTTGCCGACGTTGGAGGTGTTGATCTGGTTGCCCGGGTAGTAGCGCGTCTGCTCGTAGCTGCCGTTCGGGTGGATCCAGTTCTTGGCGTCCCCGCCGGCCGCGTTGAGCATCGGTTGCGTGATCGGCACGAGGCTGCCCGACATCGGCTTCGCCGACGTGGTCGCGCCGCCCGAGATTTCCTGTGCGCTTGCCGCTGCGGTCCAACCGAGCGCGAGCGCACCCGCGATCGCGATGCTCACTGCGTGGCGACGACTGACCATCTTTCTCCTCCTGTTATCGTTGGCGGCGGACCCTCGCGCCGGGATTCCGCAGTTGTGGATTCCCGTCGGGACAAACCCTACCGGGGATGGTTTATAGTCCTTTTCGGTAACGTTGGAAACAGCCTGCTCATGTTGCAGCGCGCAATCGCGCCGCACGTTCCGGAGCTTCGAGTCATGTCCCGCATCCCACGCGCGTTCATCGGCGCAGTCATTCTGTGCGCTGCCCTTTCGACGGCGGCGCAAACGCCGAGCCAGGAGAACCTCTCGACCAACGCACGCCTCCTCGTTGCAGCGCGCAATGCCGACGCCGATGCGATCCGCCGCGAACTCGCCAACGGGGCGGCGATCGACTCGCGCAACCGGCTGGGCGAAAGCGTCCTCGTCATCGTCCTCAAGAAGGACCGGACCGACCTCGCGCTCCTCGCGCTCGACGCCGGCGCCGACGTCAACCTGGCCGCGGTCAACGGCATCACGCCGCTGATGGCCGCGGCCTACGGGGGTCACACCGAGATCGTGAAGCAGCTGCTCGCGAAAGGCGCCAACCCCGCGGCGGTCGACCGCCTGGGCAAGACCGCGATGACCTACGCCGCGGGCGAGGGACGCACGACGATCGTGCAGATGCTGCTGGCCGCCGGCGTGGAACCGAACCGCGTCTACGCGAACGACCTCACCGCGCTCATGTGGGCCGCGGGCTATGGCAAGACGGACACCGTGAAGTTGCTGCTCGCCGCCGGCGCCGATCCCGCGCGCAGGGACAACCGCGGCAAGACCGCGGCGGACATCGCGCGCGAGCAGGGCTACAAGGAGACGCTGGCGGCGCTGGAGGCGGCGCCGGCGCGGTGAACGCCAGGGGTCTGACCCCGGCATTATCGGGGTCTGACCCCGGGTTTCGGCCCGCGCCGCCGACCCTAGCCCCGACCTTCTCCCCGCCAGCGGGGAGCGTCGTTGGTGTCAGACACCTCATAGGCGGTGTCTGACACCGATTCAACTCCGGGTGCCAGCCCCGCCGCGCCCGAGCCCCATCCGCGCGCCCAGGCCGTCGCGGTCCACCAGCGCGTGCTTCACCGCGCCCGCGACGTGCAGCAGCACGGCCGCGGCCAGCACGAAGCTGACGGTCAGATGCGCCGCGCTCATGAAGTCCTTCACCGCCTCGCTCTTGGTCCCCCACGCGGGCAGCGTGACGCCGAAGTACTTGACCGGATACCCGCTGTAGACCGAGCCCAGGTAGCCCGCGAGCGGCATCGCGAACAGCGCGAGGTAGAGCACGCCATGCGTCGCGTGCGCGAGCGTGGCCTGCCACGCCGGCATCGCGGGCAGCGGCGGCGGCGGGTGCCGCCAGCGCCACCACGCTCGCACGCACATCACGGCGAGGATGGTGAGCCCGATCGACTTGTGCAGGTTGTACGCGTCCACGCGCGGGCCCACGGGCTGCTTCGGGATGCCCTGCATCCACCAGCCCCACGTGAACTGCACGACGACGGCGGCGGCGACCAGCCAGTGGAGGGCGATCGCGGTGCGCGTGTAGGTGGGCAGGGTCGGTTCAGAAGGCGGCATTGACGGTGATGCCGGCCCACCAGTTGCGGGGCATCCCCGGCTCGAAGTAGCGGCCGTTGGTGTCCCCGACGATGACGGAGCCGATGTAGTTGACGTTGGCGAGGTTGTTGACGCGCACGTATTCCGAGACGCTCACCTTGCCGAACGTCTGCGCGAAGCCCGCGCGTGCATTCGCGATGGTATACGCCGGCGCGAACTGCGTGTTGGCGTCGTTGACGTAGATGCGCCCGACGTACTGCACCTCGCCCGCCGCGCTGAAGCCGTACCAGCCGCCCGGCGTCCACGTGAGCGCGCCATACGCCTGCTGCGGCGGCACGCCGGGCAGCCGCGCGCCCGCCGGCACGACGGACGGCGGCGACCCGCTCACGAACGCATCGTCGAAGGTCGCCCGGATGTACGAGTAGTTGGCGTGGGCGTTGAGGCCGTACGGCAGGTCCGCGTCCCACGCGACCTCGACGCCGCGGCGCGTCGTGCTGCTCGCGTTGCGGTACGTGGTGCGCCCGCCGGTGGCGGTGTCGATCACGATCTCCTGCTGCGTCTTCGCCCCGTACAAGGCGAGGTTGAGCCGCTGCTTCGGCGAGGGCAGCCACTTGGCGCCCAGTTCCACCGACGCCGACGTCGCGGGGTCGAGCGCCAGGTTGAGGCCGGGGCCCACGGGCCGGTACGCCATCTCGGCGAAGGTCGGCGTCTCGAAGCCCTGGCCGTAGCTCGCGTAGAGGTTGAGCGTATCCGTCGCGTGCCACACCACGGCCGCGATCGGGCTCGTGTTGGTGTACGTGCGCGAGCCGCTGTCGTCCGGATTCGGGCCGACGATGTAATGGTCGACCGAGTCGTAGTGGACGCGGCTCGAGCGCACGCCGAGGGTGAGCGACAGCGCGGGCAGCACGTCCCACTCGAGTTCCGCGTAGACGTCGGCGCTGCCGACCGAGTCGTCCTCGTCGCGCCGCAGCGCGCCCTGGCTGCCGTTGTTGTTGACGAAGCCCTGGCGGCCCTCCTTGAGCGTATCCGCGTCGGCGCCGACGGAGAGCGTGAGCGGCGCCTCCGCGAGCTCGCCATGCCAGATGACGCGTGCGCCGACGCCGCCGTAGTTGCGGTCGAGGTTGACGACACCGCCGGACGAGGTCGCGCCGATGCCCGAGAGTGCGAGGTACTGCCCGATCTGCCGGGTGCCGCCGTAGCCCGTCACGCGCGCGGTCCACGCCGGGTCGAACACCTGCTCGACCGCCACGCCGCCCTGCAGCTGGTTCACGGTCTTGCGCGTGTTGAAGAGCAGCGCCACCGGGTCGGCCTGCCGCGGGTTCGCGTTCACCTGCGCCTGCGTGAGCCCGAGCGGGTCCTGCGACTCCGGCTGGTGCTGCGAATTGCCGATGACCGTGACGCGCATGCCCTCGCGCGGGGCGAAGACGAGCTTCGCGTTGACCACGTCGCGAGTGGCCGCCGAGTGTTCGCGGTAGCCGTCGGTCTCGAAGTGGTTGCCGGCGACGACGTAGCCGACCGGCCCGCCGGTGCCGTTGGCCTTCACGCCCGCGTTGTACGTCGTGTAGCTGCCGAGCGAGAGCGTCGCGTCGGCAACCGCATTCGCCGCCGGGTCCTCGGTGAACACGGCGATGACGCCGCCGGAGGCGTTGCCGTAGAGCGTCGAGAACGGCCCGCGCAGCACCTCGATGCTGCGCGTCGACAGCAGGCTGAAGCTGCCCGTCTGCCCCTGCCCGTCCGGCATGGTGAGCGGGATGAAATCCTGGTAGAGCCGCACGCCGCGCACGCCGAACGTCGCGCGCGCGCCGAAGCCGCGCGAGCTGATCTGCGTGTCCTGCGCGTAGTTGTTGCGGTTGGCGGCGAACACGCCCGGCACCCGCACCAGCGGCTCGGAGATGTTGACCGCAGGCTGGCCGTCGCGGATCGTCGCGCCGTCGATGGTGTCGATGGAGGCCGGGACGTCGAAGCTGCGCTCGGCGCGCTTGGTCGCCGTGACGACGACCGGATCGAGGGCGGCAGGCGCCGGGTCGGCCTGCGCGTGGGCGGCCGTGGCCACGGGCAGTGCGAGCAGCAGGAGGCAGCGATGCGGAGTCATACGGAGCGGCGGGCAAGCCCGCGCGACGGCGCGGGCGGTCGAAGCATAGCGGTTCTTGGTACGATACGGCGCCTAATTCACGACCGGACCGCGCCAGGACGCGGCCGGCACCCGCGAGGAACCTGCATGATCGTCCGTCCGCTGCGCGCCGCGCTGGCCGCCTTCTTCACGCTCGCCGCCGCGGCGTCGCTGGCCGCCACGGCCTACGTCCCGAACGAAGGCGCCGCGACGATCTCGGTGATCGACACCGACAAGGACGTCGTGACCGCCACGATCCGCCACGGCAAGAAGCCGCGCGGCATCGCGGCGGGCAAGGACGGCCGCCTCTTCCTCTCCGACCAGACGGGCAACGCCGTGGTCGTGGTGGACACGGCGAAGAACGCCACCATCGCCACCATCCCGGTCGGCGATTCGCCGGAGGCGATCTACCTGTCGCCGGACGGCAAGTGGCTCTCGGTGGCGATCGAGGAGAACAACGAGGTGGTGATCGTCGACACCACCGCGCTCAAGGTCGACCGCCGGCTGCGCATGAAGGGCAAGAACCCGGAGCACGCGGTGTGGAGCCCGGACGGGAAGTGGCTGTACGTGAGCGCCGAGGAAGCGGACGCGGTCGACATCGTGGACGTGGCAAAGGGCGAGGTCGTGAAGTCGGTGAAGGTGGGCGACCGCCCGCGCGGCATCGGCTTCCTGCCCGACGGCACGCGCGCGTACGTCGCGGCGGAGAACGCCGATACCGTGAACGTCTTTGACACCGCGAAGCAGGAGGTCGTCGCGCGGATCAAGGCGGGCAGCCGCAGCAACGGTGTGACGGTGCACCCGGACGGCAAGCGCGTGTACGTGACCTCGGGCGGCAAGGGCACCGTGCAGGTGATCGACACCGCGACCAACGCGATCGTGCAGGAGATCCCGGTCGGCAAGCGCCCGTGGAACATGGCGCTCACCCCGGACGGGAAGAAGCTCTACGTCGCGTGCGGGCGCTCGAACGCCGTGGCGGTGATCGACACCGACGCCAACCGCAAGGTCGCGGAGATCGCCGTCGGCGAACTACCCTGGGGGGTTGCGATCCGCTGACGGCGGAGCGTCGCGGCCAAGCAGTCCACGCTCGGTCGCGATGCGGATGAACTCGACGGCGCTGCGCGCGCCGAGCTTCTGACGGATCTGCGACTGGTGGTTGGCCACCGTCTTCGCACTGAGGGAGAGCCGGTCCGCCACCTCGCGCACCGTGCAGCCCTGCGCCAGCAACCGCGCAATCTCGAACTCGCGCGGCGACAGCCCGGCGAGGTCGTCGGCCTCCCCCAGCACGCCGGACAGCGCCAGCGCGCGGGCGACGTCGGGACCCAGGAACGGCTCGCCACGCGCCACCGTGCGTACCGCGTCGACGAGCACGTCCGGGGCGCTCGCCTTGGTCACGTAGCCGGCCGCGCCCGCGGCGAACGCGCGGCGTGCGAACACGGGCTCGTCGTGGATGCTGAACATCAGGACGCGTGCTTCGGGCAGGCGCGCCCGAAGGCGCCGCAGCGCCTCGATCCCGCTCACGTCGGGCAGGGAGATGTCCATCACCACCACGTCGGGCACGGCCTGCACCGCGCAGCGATAGCCGTCCGCCGCCGTGGCGGCCTCGCCCACGACGCGCAGGTCGCCGGCGCGCTCGAGCAGCCGGCGATAGCCCTCGCGCACCACCGCGTGGTCGTCGACCAGCAGCACGGTGACCGGGGCGCGTTCCTCGTTCATGCCTCCACCCGGCGCAGCGGCCAGCGTGCGACGAAGCCGAATCCCGGCTCGCGCCGAACGACCTCGAAGCGGCCGGCGAGTGCCTCGACACGCTCGCGCATCCCCCCGAGGCCCATGCCCCGGCCGCCCGTGCCGGACGCGGACCCGGCTCCGTCATCGGATACCGCCAGCACGACGTCCCCGTGCGCGGCGTCGGTGGTGAGTGCGATGTCCACGATGCGCGCCTGCGCGTGCTTCGCGACGTTGGTGAGGCCCTCCTGCACGAGCCGGAAGGCCGTGATGTTGGTGGCCTCGTCGAGGCCTTCGACCCGGTCGTCGATCCGCACCCGGAAGTCGACGTCCGGCATGCGCGCGCGCCAGCCGTCGACGCAAGCTTCCACCGCCGCGGCGAGTCCCAACTCGTCGAGACCCGCCGGGCGCAGGCGGCCCACCAGCCGCCGCACGACACCTTCGAGCGAGTCGATTTCGGCCACCAGCCGCAGAACCGCGGCGTCCGGGACACCGGCCGCGTCGCGCAGGGCAACGGCGTCGAGCTTGGCGGCATTGAGGTGCTGCCCGACTTCGTCGTGGAGTTCGCGCGCGAGCGCCCGCCGCTCGTCCTCCTGCACGCGCAGGACCGCGAGCGCGAGTTCGCGGTTCTGCGCGACCGCTGCCACGAGGTCCGCCTCCACGCGCCGCCGGCGCGCAAGCTCCGCGCGCGCGTCGCCGACACGCCGCCACGCGTACCAGGCGAGTCCCGCGACCAGCGTCAGCAGCACGAGGGGCAACTCGTCGGCCTGCCAGCGCTCGAGCGGCCGGCTCCATGCGAGCAGGCGCTCGGCGACCTCGAACCGGAAGCACGCGACACCCGCCAGCGCGGTGACCGCGGCCACCAGCACGAGGTCGCGCCGCGGGGCGGGAAGGTATGCGGTCATGAGTGGAACGCTCCTCACAGATTGCCGGGGGCCGCGCTTCCGGTGGTCGGGAAGAATTCCCGTATCCGATCGGGAGCGCCGGACGCCGCGCCTCCGGGCGCCGATGCGATCCTTCCCGTAGGGGGAACCACTCGTGCGCGAAACGAACTATAGAACAGCGCGCGGCCGCGGCGGACGATCGCCGCGCACGCGCCGGAGACAGGTGGCCGTGGCACTGCTCGCCTTGTGCGGCGCAACGACCGCGGCGCGCGCGGCCGACGTGCCCGCGCCGCTGCCGGCAGTCGAAGTGGTCGGCACCACCCCCCTCCCCGGCATCGGCCTGCGCGAAGACCAGGTCCCGGCGCCCGTGCAGACTGCGAAGTCCCCGGCGATCGAGCGCAGCAACGCGATCGACCTCACGGGCTTCATGAACCGGTTCCTGGGCAGCGTGTACGTCAACGACGTGGCGGGCAACCCGTTCCAGCCGGACGTCACGTACCGCGGCTACACCGCCTCGCCGCTCCTCGGCACGCCGCAGGGGCTGTCGGTGTACATGGACGGTGTGCGGCTCAACCAGCCGTTCGGCGACGTCGTGAGCTGGGACCTGGTCCCCCTGTTCGCGATCGCCTCGATCGAGCTGGAACCGGGTTCCAACCCGCTCTTCGGGCTCAACACGCTGGGGGGTGCGCTGGCGATCCAGACCAAGAGCGGCCTCTCCAACCCCGGCACCAGTGTGCTGGCCTACGGCGGCCAGTACGGCCGCGCGTCGCTGCAGTTCCAGTCCGGCGGGGCGTGGGACAACGGCGCGGACCTCTACGCGGCCGGCAACCTCTTCCGCGAGGACGGCTGGCGCGACTACGGATCCTCGCGGGTCGGGCAGTTGTTCGCCAAGGCCGGCTGGCGCGACGAGGCGACCACCCTCTCCCTGACCGGCGCCTACGCGAACAACGACCTCAACGGCAACGGGCTGCAGGAGCAGCGCTTCCTCGCGCGCGACTACGCGAGCGTCTACACCACGCCCGACAACACGACCAACGAGTCGGTCTTCGTGAACCTCGTCGGCACGCACGCACTTTCGGACAGGACGCTCCTGTCGGGCAACGTGTTCTGGCGCCGCATCCGCACGTCCACGCTGAACGGCGACCTCAACGAGGGCTCGCTCGACCAGAACGTCTACCAGCCGAACGCGGCCGAGCAGGCGGCGCTGCGCGCGGCGGGCTACACCGGCTTTCCCACGAGCGGCGAGAACGCGTCGAACACGCCGTTCCCCTACTGGCGCTGCATCGCCAACGGACTCCTGAACGACGAGCCCAACGAGAAGTGCAACGGGCTCATGAACCGCACGGCGACGACCCAGACCAACTGGGGCGCGTCGCTGCAGGCCACGTTCACGCAGGACCTCGCGGGGCAGCCGAACCAGTTCCTCGTGGGCGCGTGGTACGACGCCGCGCGCATCGCGTTCACGCAGTCCACCCAGTTCGGCTACCTGACCCCCGACCGCGCGATCGCGACCATCGATGCGTTCGCCGACGGCACGCAGAACTCGGAGAACGCGTTCGACGGCCGCGTCGACCTCGCGGGCACCACCAGCACCGCGAGCGTCTTCGCCTCGGACACGCTCACGCTCGGCGACTGGAACGTGACCCTCGCCGGGCGCTACAACCGCACGCGCGTCAACAACGAGGACCGGCTCGACCCCGGCGGCGGGCCGGGATCGCTCGACGGGCACTACACGTACAGCCGCTTCAACCCGGCCGTGGGCGTCACGTGGTCGCCGACGCGCATGGCGAACGCCTACGCCGGCTACAGCGAGGGCAACCGTGCGCCGTCGTCGATCGAACTGGGCTGCGCCGACCCCGACCACCCGTGCCGCCTCCCCAACGCGATGGCCGGCGACCCGCCGCTGTCACAGGTGGTCGCCAGGACGTGGGAACTCGGCGTGCGCGGCACGACGGGTCCGGCGTTGCGGTGGAACCTCGGCGTCTTCCGCACGGAGAACTCGAACGACATCATGTTCGTCGCCGACCAGCAGGCGGGCTTCGGCTACTTCCGCAATTTCGGGAAGACGCGCCGCCAGGGCGTGGAAGCGGGCGCCCAGGCGCGCGTCGCCGACGTGCGCTTCGGCGCCAACTACACGTACCTGCAGGCGACCTACCAGTCGACCGAGGTGATCCAGGCCGCGGGCAACAGCAGCAACGACGCGCCGGCGCCGGGACTCGACGGCACGATCGTGGTCGGGCCCGGCGCGCGCATCCCGCTCATCCCGGCCAACCTGTTCAAGGCCTTCGCGGACTGGGACGTGACGCCGACCGTGGGGCTCAACGCGGACGTGCTGGCCGCCTCCTCGATCTACGCGCGCGGCAACGAGAACAACCGGCACCAGCCCGACGGCACGTATTACCTCGGGCCCGGCACCGCGCCGGGCTACGCCATCGTGAACGTCGGCGGCGACTGGCGGCCGGAGCGCGGCTGGCGCCTCTTCTTCCAGGTCAACAACGTGCTCGACAAGCAGTACGCGACCGCGGCGCAGCTCGGGGCCACCGGCTTCACCGACAGCGGCGCATTCATCGCGCGGCCGTTCGCGGGACCCGTCGTCAACGGCGACCGGCCGGTCGTCCACGCGACGTTCTACGCACCCGGCGCGCCGCGCACGGCGTGGCTCGGGGTGAGCTACACGTTCGGCGGCAGCTGACGGCGGCCCGCGCGCACTGGACCGCGCGCCGCCGCACCCAGTAAGCTCGGCCCATGGCAATGCGTCCCTCCCGCCGCGCCTGCCTGCGCGCGCTCGCCGCAGGAGCGGCAGGCTATGCCGTGCCCGGCGGCCTGGGCGCACTGCCCTCGCCGACCGTCGACCTCTGCGCGACAGGGCCCGTCTTCGCGCAGGCGCTCGCCGCGGGCCGCACCGACTTCGGCGGCGAGCGCTTGCGCGTGGACGCCGGTGCTCCGCTCGCCATGCGCGCGCGCAGCGTCGGCGACCGGCTCGCGTTCGAGGCCTCCGCGGGCGAGCGCCGGCTGCTGCGGCCCACGTTGGTCGTCGACACGGGCACGCGCGTGCAGGTGGACCTCGCCAACGACCTCACGGAGCCGACGGTCGCGCATTGGCACGGGCTCGCGGTCGACACGCGCAACGACGGCAACGGCGAGGCGCTGATCGCGCCCGGCGCCCGCTTCGCGTACGACTTCACCGTCCGCAACCGCGCGGGCCTCTATTGGTACCACCCGCATCCGCACGGCGCGACCGCGGAGCAGGTCTACCGCGGTCTCTTCGGGCTCCTCGAAGTGCAGGACGACGAGGACGCTGCGCTGCGCCGTGCGCTGGCGCTCACGCCGGGCGACACCGAGCTTGCGCTGGTGGTGCAGGACCGGCCGGGGGGCGACGTGCGGCGCTACGCCCCCGGTCCCGCCGACGCGATGCTGGGCTGGTACGGCTGCGTGCCCGAGGTCAACGGCGTCGTGCGTCCCTTCCAGGAGGTCGCCGCGCGCCGCTATCGCCTGCGCGTGCTCAACGGCGCCAACGCGCGCACGTACCGGCTGGCGTTCCGCCGCGCGAACGGCACTGCGCTCCCGTTCCACCTGATCGGCACCGACGGCGGCCTCCTCGCGCGGGCACTGCCGTGCCGCGAGGTGCTGGTCTCGCCGGCGGAGCGCGTCGATCTCCTCGTCGACTTCGCGGGCCTGCCGCGGGGCGAGTCGGTGGTCCTCGCAAGCCGGGCATTCGACCCGATGCAGGCCGTGCGGCCGCCGCCGGCGCCGCCCGATCCCGCCCACGCGGCGATGGCCACGGGCGCGGTTCCGGACGGTGCGGCGTTCGACCTCATGCAGTTCCGCGTGCGCGAGAGCGGCCGCGCCGGCCCGCCGCTGCCCGACCGGCTGTCGCAGGTGCCGGACGTCGCGACGCCGGCGGACGACGCGCGGCCGCTGCGCCTGGGCTTCGCGAAGGGCCAGTGGCGGATCAACGACCGCGTGTACGACGCCACCGCGACGCCGATCGAGGTGGCCCGCGGCGCGCGCGAAACGTGGCTGCTGCGCAACTACCACGCCAGCGCGCCGCACGCGATGCACCTGCACGGGTTCCACTTCCGGGTGCTGGAGCGGGAGACGAGCCCCGACACGCTCGCGCCGCTCGCGGTCGACGACCGCGGCCGCCTCGCGACCGACCTCGGGTGGAAGGACACGGTGCTCGTGTGGCCCGGGGAGTCGGTGCGGGTGGCGATCGACTTCGCCTCCCCCTTTCCCGATGCACAGATCTACCTCGTGCACTGCCACAACCTCGAGCACGAGGACGCCGGCATGATGCTGCGGGTCCGGGTCGGGTGACGTCCGGCACGCGAATCGCGGCGGGTTCCGTGGCACAGTAGAGGCGACGGCCGCCGTCACGTTTCCCCCACCCCGACCATGTTCACCCGCCTCGCCTTGCAACTGGGTCTCGCCGGTTGGCTCGCGCTCCTCGCCGCCGCAACCGCCGCGCAGCCGCCCGCCGCGCCGGAGATCGTCCTTACCCCGCAGCAGGTCAGCGCGCACGGCTGGGCCGTGCTCGGCGAAGCGGGGATGGCGAGCGCGCAGAACAAGGGCTTCATGTCCAATGCCGGCTTCGTGATCACGAGCGACGGCGTGGTGGTCTTCGACGCGCTGGGCACCCCCGTGCTCGGGCGGGCGCTGATCGCCGCGATCCGCAAGGTCACGCCGCAGCCCATCCGGCGTGTCGTCGTCAGCCACTACCACGCCGACCACGTGTACGGCCTGCAGGCGTTCAAGGCGGCCGGCGCCGACATCTGGGCGTACCGCAAGGGCGAGATCTACTTCACGTCGGGCGTGGCCGAGGAGCGCCTGAAGCAGCGGCGCGCCGACCTCTTCCCGTGGGTCGACGAGAAGACGGTGGTCGTGAAGCCGGACCTCTGGCTCGACGGCGACACGTCCTTCCGCATGGGGGGGCTCACGTTCCGCCTCGTCTACTCCGAAGGGGCGCACTCCCCCGAGGACCTCATGCTCTTTGTCGAGGAGGACCGGCTGCTCTTCGCCGGCGACCTCATCTTCGCCGGCCGCGTGCCCTTCGTCGGCAACGCCGACAGCAAGGGCTGGCTGCGCGCGATGGACAAGATGATCGCGCTCAACCCGGCCGTCGTCGTCCCGGGCCACGGCCCGGTGTCGCGCGACGTCGAGCGCGACCTCGTGCTCACGCGCGACTACCTGCGCTACCTGCGCGAGACGATGGGCCGGGCCGTGAAGGACCTCGAGCCCTTCGACGAGGCCTACGCCGCGACGGATTGGTCGCGCTGGAAGGGCCTCCCCGCGTTCGAGCAGGCCAACCGCCAGAACGCCTACGGCACCTACCTGCTGCTCGAGCAGGAGACCCTCGGCGCGGCCGGCGGCAAGGCACCATGAGCCCGGCCCTCGACCCCGTCCTGGCGGTGGCGACCCGCGCCGCGCGCGCCGCCGCCTCGATCCTGCTCGACGCCGCGCGGGACCTGAAGCGCCTGCCCTCGTACGCGAGGAACCACGCGGACGTCGCGACCCACGCCGAAATCGAGGCCGAGGATGCCATCGTCGCGACGCTGCGCGCGGCGTTCCCCGACCACGCCATCCTCGGCAAGGAGTCGGGCCACATCGACGGCGCGCGCGAGCGGCAGGGCGCGCGCTGGCTGGTCGACCCGCTGGACGGCGGCGTCAACTTCCTGCACGGCTTCCCGTTCTACGCGGTCTCGCTCGCGCTGGTGCGGGGCAGCGAGGTGACGCACGCGGTGGTGCTCGACCCGGTGCACGACGAACTCTTCACCGCGGTCGCCCGCGAGGGCGCTTCCTGCAACGGCGCGGCGATCGGCGTGTCGAGCTGCATCGAGCTCGACGAGGCGCTGGTCGGCACCATGATGCCGCCGCCGGCGTCGCCGCGGCTGCCCACGCACCACGCGACGTGGCAGGCGCTCGCCCCGCGTTGCGCGGGCGTCCGCCACTCCGGCGCATGCGCGCTCGACCTCGCCCACGTCGGCGCCGGCCGCCTCGACGGCTTCTGGATGCTGGACTTGAAGGCGTGGGACATCGCGGCCGGCGCGCTCATCGTCACGGAGGCCGGCGGGCGCATCGGCGATTTCGCCGGCGGCATGAACTTCCTGAAGACGGCCGAGGTGGTCGCCAGCACCCCCGGCATCTTCAACGCGCTCCGCGATACGGTGCTCGGCGCGCGCTGACCCGGCGCTACTGCCAGGGCAGCTTGTCGAGGTCGACGTTGCCCCCGGTGAGGATCACGCCGACGCGGCGACCCTTCACCGCGACGGTTTCCTCGAGCATCGCCGCGACGGGCACCGCGGACGACGGCTCGATGACGATCTTCATCCGCTCCCACACGAGCCGCATCGCGGCGACGATCGCGCCTTCGCTGCACGTGCCGATCGCGCCGACGTTGGCGCGCAGCGCGGCGAGCGTGCGCGCGGACAGCGCGCCGCGCAGCCCGTCGGCGATGGTGTGGGGATGGGGCATCGCCTGCAGCGTTCCCGAGGCAAAGCTGCGCGCCGCGTCGTCGGCCCCGGCCGGCTCGGCGCCGAGCACGGTGATGCCGGGTGCCGCGCCCTTCGCCGCGATGGCGGTGCCCGAGAGGAGCCCGCCGCCGCCGACCGGCGCGATCACCGCGTCGAGGTCGGGAACCGCGGCCAGCAGTTCCAGCGTCGCGGTGCCCTGCCCCGCGATGACGTCGTAGTCGTCGTACGGGTGGACGAGCGTGGCGCCGGTCGCCGCGCCGACCTGCGCGCACGTCTCCTCGCGCGCGGCCAGCGTGGGCGCGCAGAAGTGCACCTGCGCGCCGAACCCCTCGACGTTGGCGACCTTGATCTTCGGCGCGTTGTCCGGCATCACGACGTGCGCGGGGATGCCGCGCCGCTGCGCCGCGTAGGCCAGCGCCGCACCGTGGTTGCCCGACGAGTGCGTGACCACGCCCTTGCGCGCGACGGTGTCCGGCAGCGCGAACACCGCGTTGCAAGCCCCGCGTGCCTTGAACGCGCCGACCTTCTGCAGGTTCTCGCACTTGAAGAAGAGCGTCGCGCCGGTGACGGCGTCGAGCGAACGCGACGTCTGCACCGGCGTGCGGTGCACGTACGGCGCGATGCGCGCGTGCGCCTCCCGGATCGCGGCGAGGTCGGGCAGCCAGCTGGCCGCGGGCATGTCCACGTCAGGCGCTCTCGTACAGGCGCGTCAGCACGAACTCGCGGTGGCCGAGCGCCTCGGCGGCCGTCAGGCGGCCGTTCGCGGTGCGGAACATCATGTCGATGAGCTTGTCGCCCGCCTGATCCATCGTGATCTCGCGCTGCAGGAGGCCGGAGGTGTCGACGTCGACGTGCTCGCTCATCGTGCGCACCGTGCGCGGGTTCGCGCAGATCTTGATGACCGGCAGGATCGGGTTGCCGATCACGTTGCCCTGCCCGGTCGGGAAGAAATGCACGACGTAGCCGGCGGCCGCGCACAGCGTCACCATCTCGGCCGCAGCGGAGGACGAGTCCATGAACCACAGGCCCGGGCCGGTCGGCGCCTCGGCCTTGTCGAGCACGCCGTCGACGACGCACGTGCGGCCGATCTTCTGGATGTTGCCGAGCGCCTTCTCCTCGATCGTCGTGAGGCCGCCGGCGATGTTGCCCTTGGTCGGCTGGGAGTCGGAGAGGTCGCTCGTCTTGTGGCGCTCGACCACCGCCTGGTAGCGGTCGAACATGCGCATGAAGTCGGCGCGCACCTTCTCGTCGCGGCAGCGCGCGGCGACGATCTGCTCGCCACCGGTCAGCTCCGTGGTTTCGCCGAAGACCAGCGTGCAGCCGGCCGCGTAGAGCTTGTCGAACGCATTGCCCACGGTCGGGTTGGCGCCGCAGCCCGACGTGGTGTCGGATTCGCCGCACTTGGTCGACACCCAGAGGTCGGTGAGCGGGCACGGGACGCGCTGCAGCTCGCTCGCCCACTGGACGAACTCGCGCGCGGCCTTCGACGCCCGCATGATCGTGTCGTGGTCGCCGTGCAGCTCGATGCCGAAGCCGGCCACCGGCTTGCCGGTGGCCGCGATGCCGTCGACCACCTTCTTCGTCCACTGGTCCTCGATGCCGATCACGACCACCGCGGCGACGTTGGGGTTGGCGCCGGTGCCGATCAGCGTGCGGAAGTGGAGGTCGAGGTCGGCGCCGAACTGCAGGCGGCCGTAGGGGTGCGGGATGGCGAGCGTGCCCTTGATGTTGTTCGCCACCGCCTCGCAGGCGGCGTTGGACAGGTCGTCGACCGGCAGGATCACGACGTGGTTGCGCACGCCGACGCGGCCGTTCTCGCGGCGGTACCCCAGGAATGTGCTCTTCACGGTTTCACCACCGCTTGGTCTTGATGTTGTGGACGTGGGCGTGCTGACCCTTGGCGATCGGCTGCACGACGCGGCCGATGTCGATGCCGTACTTGATGACGGTATCGCCGACCGCCATGTCCTTCAGCGCGACCTTGTGGCCGAGCGGGATGTCCTGCACGCACGGCAGCGTGATGGTGCGGTCCTCGTCCAGGATGAGGCCGGTGAGCGTCATGCCGGCGTGGACGCCCTCGGTGACGACGACCGCGACGGAATCCGCCGGGTCGTGCAGCACGCAGTGAATCATGGGGAATGCTCCGGAAGGAAGACGGTGTGGGGCAGCGCCGGCGACGGGGCCGGGAAGCGCCATCTTAGCGCACGCCGGACACGGCGCGAATCCGCGGTACAGTGGTGCCCACCCGCCGTGCCGCCATGACCCTTCCGCATCCCTTGCCGTCGCTCCTGCTCGCCGCGCTCCTCGCCGTGACGACTCTGCCGGCCGGTGCCGCCCAGGACGGCGCGGACATCGCCGTCCACGTCGAGAAGGATGGCGGCTCGGTGCGCGTGCAGGTCGACTGCCCGGTCCGGGCGCCCGCCGCCGTCGCGTGGGACGTCCTCACCGACTACGACAACATGGCGAAGTTCGTGACCAACCTCACGCAGAGCAGCGTGCGCATGCGCATGGGCAACCGCGCCCAGGTCCACCAGAAGGGCAAGGCATCGCGGGGTCCGCTTTCGATCGCCTTCGAGAACGTGCGCGAGATCGAATTCACGCCGCAGACCGAGATCCGGAGCCGGATCGTGAGCGGCGAGCCGATGCCCGCCGAGTTCGTCACGCGCATCGAGGAGCGCGACGGACAGGTCCACGTCGTGCACCACGGGCACTACACGCCGTCCGTGTGGGTGCCGCCGGGGATCGGCCCGGCGATCATCGAATCCGAGACGCGGAAGCAGTATGCGGAGATCCGCGCGGAAATCGAACGGCGGACGTCGTCCGCAAAAGGCGTTCGTGCGGGCGGTGGATGACGTGGGGGCGGTGTCGCGCCTTTTGCGGCCGTTCTGATCAGCGAGGAAAGCTTCGGGCGGCCGCGCGCTTTCCTCGCAGACAAGGCAACGAAGCGCGCCGCTCATACCGCGCGGCGTTCGGTCGCGCGCTGCTTGCGGGCTGACAGCCTGCGATGAGCAACGATCGCAGGCTAAGGTCCCGCTTTGATGCCAGGGGTCGGACCCCGCGGGCAACGGCGCGGGATTGAGCGCGTCTGCGTACAGGCGGGGTCTGACCCCGGGTTGTGGCCGCGGACGCGGCCCCTCACCCCAACCCTCTCCCCGCGGACGGGGAGAGGGAGCCTCATGCCGAAGTTCATGAATAGAGCGAGCCGGGCAAGATGCCAGGGGTCGGACCCCGCGGGCAACGGCGCGGGATTGGACGCCAACGCGTACAGGCGGGGTCTGACCCCAGGGTTGGGGAACTGACGCGCCCCTCACCCCAACCCTCTCCCCCGCCGGGGGAGAGGGAACCCAAAAGGAAGCGGCACGCCGAGCGCACGCGACGGCAGGGGCATTCAGCCCGCAAGCAGCGCGCTGCTGAACCCTCCGCGCAGCGGAGGATGATCGGCGCGCTTCGTAGGTTTTGATGTTGCTACGGGAAAACCGCCCGGCCGCCCGAAGGTTTTCCCGAGCCTGACTTGAAGTGCCGGCCGCAAAAGGCGCAACGCCGGCCCCACGTCATCCACCGGCCCCACGGACGCCTTTTGCGGACGCTAGAACGCGAGTCGCGTCTGCGCCACCGGCGCAAAACTCCGCCGATGAATGGGACACGGGCCGTAGCGATCGAGCGCTGCCAGGTGCTCGGGCGTCCCGTAGCCCTTGTGGTTCGCGAAACCGTACTGGGGATACACCCTGTCCATTTCGAGCAGCAGCGCATCGCGCGCGGTCTTGGCCAGGATCGACGCGGCGGAGATCGACGAGACGTCGCGGTCGCCCTTGACGATCGCGTACACGGGGCACGGCAGGTCGGGGCACTGGTTGCCGTCGACGATCGCCTCCGTCGGCGCCACCTGCAGCCCGAGCACCGCGCGGCGCATCGCGAGCAGCGTCGCGCGCAGGATGTTGAGCGAATCGATCTCGTGCACTTCCGCGGAGGCGACCGCCCACGCGATCGCGCGCTCGCGGATCTGCGCGGCCAGCTCCTCCCGCCGCTCGGCGGTGAGGACCTTCGAATCCTTGAGCCCGCGGATGTTCCGCGCCGGGTCGAGGATCACGGCCGCCGCGAACACCGGTCCGGCGAGCGGGCCGCGGCCGGCCTCGTCGATGCCGCAGCTCAGCACGCGACCCCCGCCTGCGCGAGTTCGCCGCGCAATGCCTCCGCCGCGAGGCCGCCCGTGTCCGCGTCGAGCTCGCGCGCGAATCCCGCGAACAGCGCTTCCAGCCGGCGGCGCGTGACGGTGTCGTCGAAGAGATTGAGCGCGGCCTGCGCGAGGTTGTCCGCGGTGGCCGCCGCCTGCAGGAACTCGGGCACCACGAAGCGCCCGGCCATCACGTTGGGCAGGCCGACGTACGGCAGCAGCATCTTGCGCTTGACGAGCCACGCGGTGAAACGCGACACGCGATAGAAGATGACGTGGGGGCAACGCGCGAACGCCGCCTCCAGCGTGGCGGTGCCCGATGCGACGATGCCGACGTCGGCCGCGCGCAGCGCGTCGTCGGCGTGGCCGTAGAGCAGCGTGATGGGCAGTTCGTGGCGGCCCTGCCGGTGCATGGCGGTCTCGAACGCGTCGCGGGTGGCGCGCGTGACGAACGGGACGAGGAAGCGCGCGTCGGGGCGCGCCTCGAGCACGCGCGCCGCCGTGTCGAGCACGAGGTCGGCGTGCATCTCGATCTCGGACAGGCGGCTGCCGGGGAGCAGCGCGAACACCGGCGTCGCGGCGCCGAGCTTCAGGAGCTCCCGCGTCTCGCGTCGCGTGCCGTGGCTCGCCGCCTCCTGCGCCAGCGGATGGCCGACGTAGGTGACCGGGATGCCGGCCTCCTCGTAGAGCGGCGGCTCGAACGGGAACAGCGCGAGCATGCGGTCGACGCTGCGGCCGATCGTGTCGAGCCGCTCGCGGCGCCACGCCCAGACCGACGGGCTCACGAAGTGGACCGTGCGCACGCCGCGGTTCTTGAGCTTGCGCTCGAGCCCGAGGTTGAAGTCGGGCGCATCGACGCCCACGAAGAGCGGCACCCGCTCGGCGAGGAGCCGGCGCTTGAGATCGCCCCGGATGCGGAAGAGTTCCGGCAGGTGCGCGATCACCTCCGCGAAGCCGCGCACCGCGAGCTTCTCCATCGGGAACCACGCGTCGCAGCCGGCCGCCTCCATGCGCGGACCGGCGATCCCGACGAAGCGCGCACCGGGGAAGCGCGCCCGGGTCGCCTCGATCAGCGCGGCGCCCAGCGCGTCGCCCGACGCCTCGCCGGCGACGATGCCGATGGTGACCGGGGCGGTGCTCCGTTGCAGGCCGCCCGGCGGCAGTGTGGTCGCGCCGGCTTCACCGCCGCTGCCCTCCTCGCGCACCTCGTGCATCGCGGATCGGACCTTCGCTCAGCGCGCGAGGCCGCGGTCGGTCGCGGCGAGGAACTGCGCGAGCGGCACGAGCTCGGGGGCCTCGGCCGCGGCCGCCTCGATCTTCTCGCGCGCTTCCGCGAACGGCAGGTTCTCGCGATAGATCGTCTTGTACGCGCGCCGGATGCGCAGGATCGCCTCCGGCGTGAAGCCGCGGCGACGCAGGCCCTCGCTGTTGGTGCCGTGCGGCTTCGCGGGGTAGCCCTGCACCGTCACGTACGGCGGCACGTCCTGCAGCACGACGGCGTAGGCCCCGAGCATCGCGTGCTCGCCGACGCGGCAGAACTGGTGCACGCCGGCAAACGCACCGAGCACCGCCCAGTCGCCGATGCGCGCGTGGCCCGCGATCTGCGCGTTGTTGGAGAACGTGGTGCGGTCGCCGACCACGCAGTCGTGCGCGACGTGCGTGTAGGCGAGGAACAGGTTGCCGCTGCCGATCGCGGTGTCGCCGCGGTCCTGCACGGTGCCGGCGTGCACCGTCGAGTACTCGCGGAACGTGTTGTCGTCGCCGATGGTCGTGGTGGTCGGCTCGCCGCCGTACTTGCGGTCCTGTGCGACCTCGCCGATCGACGCGAACTGGTAGACGCGGTTGCGCTCGCCCATCCGCGTGCGCGCGCCGATGACGACGTGCGGGCCGAGCACGCTGCCGGCGCCGATCGTCACGTCGGCGCCGACGATGGTGTAGGGGCCGATCTCGACGTCCGCGGCGATGCGTGCCGAAGGATCGACGATCGCGGTCGGGTGGATGCGGCTCATGCGGGCCCCGGGTCGCGCGCGGCGCTCACGCGTCGTCCTCGTCGTCCTCGTCATCGTCGGGCGCGGGCGGGGTCCACGCGAGGACCACCGTGGCCTCGGTCGCCACCTCGTCGCCCACGCTCGCGCGCACGTCGAACTTGCCGTGCGGGTGCATGGTCACCTCCAGCGCCAGCACGTCGCCCGGGATCACCTGGCGCTTGAATCGCGCGCCGTCGAGCGTGGCGATCGCGTCGGGCGCGCCGTGACCGGAATTGAGCGACAGGAAGGTCGCGAGCTGGATCAGCGACTCGATCACCAGCACGCCGGGCATCACCGGGTAGTCGGGGAAGTGGCCCTGGAAGAACGACTCGTTCACCGACACGCACTTGCGGGCGCGGGCGGTGTGGCCGGGCACGCACGACTCGATGCGGTCGATCAGGAGTGCCGGGTACCGGCGCGGCATGCGCGCGAGCAGTTCCTCGAATTCGCCGAGCGTCATTCCGAAGCCTCCTTGGGAGCTGCCGCGCGCGCCGCGCGCTCGAGTGCCGTCACCCGGTCCGCCAGCGGGCGCAGGCGCCGCAGGTGCGCCGCCCAGTGCCGCCACTCGGCGTAGGCCATCGGGGCCACGACGCTGGTGTACACGCCCGGCGCCTCGAGCGAGGCGAAGACGCTCGTGGCTGCGGACACGATCACGTTGTCGGCGATGGTCAGGTGGCCGCCGATCATCGCCGCGCCGCCGATCTTGACGTTGCGCCCGATCGTGCAGCTGCCGGCGATGCCCGCGCAGCCGGCGATGGCCGTGTGGGAGCCGATTCGGCAGTTGTGGCCGATCTGGATCTGGTTGTCGATCTTGACGTCGTCCTCGACAACGGTGTCGGCGATCGCGCCGCGGTCGATCGTCGTGTTGGCGCCGATCTCGCAGTCCGCGCCGATCACCACGCGCCCGACCTGCGGGATCTTCACCCAGCGGCCCTGGTCCTCGGCGTTGCCGAAGCCGTCCGCGCCGATGACCGCGCCGGCGTGCAGGATGGAGCGCGCGCCGATCACGCACCGCGGGTACAGCGTGACCCGCGTCACGAGGTCGACGTCCGCCGCGAGTTCGACGTCGTCCCCGACGTCGCAGTACGGGCCGACGTGGACGCGCGGACCGAGGCGGGCGCGCGCGCCGACGCGGGCGAAGGCGTCGATGGTGGCCGACGCGTCCACCACGGCGGTGGCATCGACGACCGCGGTCGGATGCACCCCGGGCACGCGCCGCGGCGTGGGGTGCAGCAGCGTGGCCACGCGGGCGTAGGTCGCGTACGGGTTGGCGTGCACGAGGCGCGGCAGCGCCGTCAGCGCAGCGTCCTTCGGGGCGAGGATCACCGCGCCGGCCTTCGTCGCCGCGAGGCTCGCGCGCAGCCTGGCGTTCGTGAGGAAGGTGATCGCGTCCGGCGCGGCGTCCTCCAGGGTCGCCACGCGCCGCACGACGACCGCAGGATCGCCCTCCACCGCAGCACCGACGTGCGCGGCGAGTTCGCCCAGGGTGAGGCCGGCATCAGGCATGGACGGCATGGTGGGCGCCCCCGCGCTGCGTTGCAAGAGGGTAGCGTCCCCGGTGGGCATGGACGGCGCCTACTTGTCGGCGAGGGCCTTGATCACCTTGTCGGTGATGTCGATGCGCTGGCTCGCGTAGACGACGGGGTCCTGCAGGATGAGGTCGAACTTCTCGTCGAGGGCGATCTGCTGGATCACCTTGTTCGCGCGCTCCTGCACGCCGGAGAGCTCCTCGTTCCGGCGCAGGTTGATGTCCTCGCGGATCTCGCGCTGCATGCGCTGCAGGTCGCGGGTCTGGTTGGCGAGGTCGCGCTCCTTGTTGCGGCGCTCGGTCTCGCCCATCGTCGGGCCGTCCTTGTCGAGCTGCTGCTGCAGGTCGCGCACCTGCTTGGTCAGGCGCTGGAGGTCGGCGTCGCGCGCCGCGAACTCCCGCTCGAGCTTCTGTTGCGCACGCTTGGCGGGGGCGGCCTCGCGGAACAGCCGCTCCGTGTTCACGAAGCCGATCTTGTAGTCGGCCGCCTGCGCCGCCGCGCCGGCGGCGAACAGCGCCGTCGCGATGAGGAGCGAAATGCGGGTCACGTGGTTTCTCCGAAAGCTCGTCCGGTGCGTCGGCCTAGAAGACCGTACCGACCTGGAACTGGAACTTCTGGATCCGGTCCGCCGGGATGTTGTTGATCGGGAAAGCGTAGGAGAACTTGAGCGGGCCGATGGGCGAGTTCCAGGCCAGGCCCACGCCGGCCGAGTAGCGGAAATTCTCGAACTCGGGCTGGTAGCCGTTCACGTAGATCTGGCCGAGGTCGAAGAAGCCCGACAGGCGCACCGAGCGCTCGCCCTTCAGCAGCGGGTAGAACAGTTCGGCGTTGCCGACGATCTTGCGCTTGCCGCCCAGCGTGTTGCCGTAGATGTCGCGGGGCCCGAGCGATCCGGACTGGTAGCCGCGCACCGAGCCCACGCCGCCGGCGTAGAACGCCTTGAAGAACGGCAGCGGCTTCTGGTCGTAGCCGTCGCCGTAGCCGATGTCGCCGCGCAGCATCAGGACGAAGTCGCCGTAGACGGGCCAGAACGACTGGTTGATGTACTGGAGCTTGTAGTAGGCGAGGTCGCCGAACGGCAGGCCGACTTCGACCAGCGCCGACTGCAGGCGGCCGAAGGAAGGATAGAGGATGTCGTTCCGGGTGTCACGCGACCAGCCGCCCGACAGGATGTAGCTGTTCGTGGCGTAGCCGAAGTCCTGCACGTACTGGTAGTACACCGGCGGGCTGTTGTCGAACAGCGTGAGGTTCGTGTGCTCGTACCGGAAACCGTAGTTGATGGTGTCGATTTCCGACACCGGCACGCCGAAGCCCAGCGCCGCGCCGAACGTCGACGACGCGTACTGCGACACCGAGTAGCCGGTCGGGTCGATGTTCTTCTGGTAGAGCTCCCACGTGCGCGACACGCCGTCCACCGTCCAGTACGGCTCGGTGTACATGAGGGAGATCGTGCGGTTGATCCGGCTGGTGTTGAGGGCCAGCGTGAGCGCGTTGCCGGAGCCGAAGATGTTCTGCTGCGACACCGACGCGTTGAACACGAGGCCTTCCGTGCTCGAGTAGCCCACGCCGGCGAGCAGGTTGCCGGTGTTCTTCTCGGCCACGGTCATCTCGATGTCGACCTGGTCATTGGTGCCCGGCACCGGCGGCGTCTCGATGTTGACGCTGCCTTCCTCGAAGTACCCCAGCCGCCGGACGCGCACCTTCGACCGCTCGATCCGGGTGCCGTCGTACCACGCGCTCTCGAGCTGGCGGAACTCGCGGCGGATCACCTCGTCGCGCGTCTTCGGGTTGCCGCTGATGTTGATCTTGCGCACATACACGCGGCGGCCGGCGTCGACGAAGAACGTGAACGCCACCGTGTTGTTCGTGCGGTCGATCTCGGGCACCGCGTTGATGTTCGCGAACGCGTAGCCGTCCGCGCCCATCCGCTCGGAGAGCGCCTTCACCGACGCCTGCATCTTGGAGCGCGAGAACGTGTCGCCCGGGCGCACCTGCACCAGCGAGCGCAGTTCCGACTCCGCCACCGCGAGGTCGCCGGCGATGCCGATGCCGCTGACCGTGAACTGCGGCCCCTCGCTGATGTTGATGGTGATGAAGACGTCTTCCTTGTCCGGCGAGATCGAGACCTGCGTGGACTCGATGTTGAACTCGAGGTAGCCGCGGTTCTGGTAGAAGCTGCGCAGCGACTCGAGGTCGGCCTGCAGCTTCTGCTTGCTGTACTGGTCGTCCTTCGTGTACCAGGACAGCCAGTTGGGCGTGGACAGCTGCATCTCCGAGCGCAGCTCGCGCTCCGAGAACGCGTTCGCGCCGACGATGTTGCTGCGCGCGATGTTGGCGGTCTCGCCCTCGATGATCGTGAAGTTCACCGCGACGCGGTTGCGCTCCTGCGGCGTCACGGTGGTCTGCACCGTCGCCGCGTACTTGCCGCGCGTGATGTACTGGCGCTTCAGCTCCTGCTCGGCGCGCTCGAGGGCCGAGCGGTCGAAGATGCGCGCCTCGGCGATGCCGACCTCCGTTAGCGCCTTCTTGATCGTCTCGGTGTCGAACTCCTTGTTGCCGACGAAGGTCAGCGAGCTGATGGTCGGGCGCTCCTGCACCGACACCACCAGCACGTCGCCCTGCGCCTCGATGCGCACGTCGCGGAAGAAGCCGGTCGCGTAGAGCGCCTTGACCGCCTGCGCGACCTTCTCGTCGTCGACCTTCTCGCCGACCTTGATCGGCAGGTACGAGAAGATGGTGCCGGCCTCGGTGCGCTGCACGCCCTCGACGCGGATGTCCTTCACCGTGAAGGGCTCGAACGCCCAGGCGGCGGTCGCGTGGACGGCGCCGAAGAGCAGCGCGACGAGCGTGGGCACGGCGCGGCGGCGCCAGCGGCCGCGCGCGCCGGGTTGCGCCGCGGTCACGGGCGCAGCGGCGGCGTCAGAACAGGCGGGAAACGTCATTGAAGAGAGCAAGGGCCATCAGCACGGCAAGCATTGCCATCCCGATGCGCTGCCCGACCTCGAAGGCGCGGTCGGAGACGGGACTGCCTTTGAATAATTCCGCAAAATAATACAGTAAATGCCCCCCATCCAGAAGCGGGACGGGGAGCAGGTTCAGCACGCCCAGGCTGATGCTGATGAGCGCCAGGTAGCCGATGAACACGAGCGGCCCGGCCTGCGCGGACTGGCCCGCGAAGTCGGCCATGGTGAGCGGCCCGCTGATGTTCTTGAGCGACGCCTCGCCGGTGACGATCTTGCCCAGCATCCTGAGCGTGAAGACGGACAGCTCCCACGTCTTGCGCGCCCCCTGCGCGACCGCTTCCAGCGGCCCGTAGCGGACCGTGAGCGCGAGCCGTTCGGCGGCGGCGGGATCGACCTTCAGGCGGACGCCCGCGATGCCGACGACGCGCCCGTTCTGCGACGTGGCTTCCGGCGTGACCGTCACGTCCTGGTACGACCCGCCCCGCTCCACCCGGAACACCACGGGGACGCCCGGCTTCGCGTTGGTGGCCGCGGCGACGTCCCCCGGGGAGCGGACGGGTGCGCCGTCGATGGCGACGATGCGGTCGTTCGGGCGCAGGCCGGCCTGCTCGCCGGGCTTGCCAGCGACGAGGTCGGCGATGAGCGGCGGCCCGAGATCGATGCGCAACCCGAGCGTAGCCAGGGCATTGCCTTCCCAGTCGGCCGGGGACAGGGCGCCGATGGCGAGCACCCGCGTGGCCGGCGGGTCGCCCGCGTGGCCGGGCTGCTCGATCGCCATCGCGACCGACTCGTGGCCCTGCGCCTTGGTGAGCCGCCAGCGCAGGTCCTGCCAGCTCCTGACCGGTTCGCCGTCCACGGCGACGACCAGGTCGCCCGCGCGCACGCCGGCCGCCGCAGCCGCAGTCCCGGGCGGCGGCTCCGCGAGCAGCGCCCGCTGGCCCGGCACCCCGGCCATGTACGTGCCGGCGAACAGCAGGATCGCCAGCAGCAGGTTCGCGATCGGGCCCGCCGCCACGATCGCGATGCGCTTGCCGACGCTCTGCCGGTTGAACGCGCGCGGAATGTCCGCCGCGGCCACGTCGGCCTCGCGCTCGTCGACCATCTTGACGTAGCCGCCGAGCGGGATCGCGGACAGCGCCCATTCGGTCTGGTCGCGCCCGAACCGGCGCGACGCGACGACACGCCCGAAACCGATGGAGAAGCGCAGCACCTTCACGCCGGCCAGCCGGGCGACGACGTAGTGGCCGAGTTCGTGGAACACCACGAGCACGCCCAGCGTCACGAGGAAGCCCAGCACCTTGTAGCCGATCTCGATCATGCCGCTACTGTACCTTGAATGGGGCGGCGGGCGAGCCAGTCGGCGGCGGCCCGGCGCGCCTCGGCGTCGGCAGCGTGCGCGTCGTCGAGCGACGACAGGGGCCGGGCCGGCACGCCGGCGAGCGCCTCCTCGCACAGTGCCGCGATGTCGACGAAGCGGATGCGGCCCCCGAGGAACGCCGCCACCGCGACCTCGTTCGCGGCGTTGAGCGCCGCCGGCGCGGTGCCGCCGGCATCCAGCGCGGCGAAGGCCAGGCGCAGGCACGGGAAGCGCGCGAGGTCGGGCGCCTCGAACGACAGCGCCGCGAGCCGCGCCAGGTCGAGCGACGACACCCCGGTCGCGATGCGTTCCGGGAACGCGAGCGCCTGCGCGATCGGCGTGCGCATGTCCGGGTGCCCGAGCTGCGCGAGGACCGAGCCGTCGACGTACTCGACGAGCGAGTGGATCACGCTCTGCGGGTGGATGACCACCTCGATCGCCGCGCGCGGCGCGCCGAACAGCCAGTGCGCCTCGATCACCTCGAGGCCCTTGTTCATCATGGTGGCCGAGTCCACGGAGATCTTGCGGCCCATCGACCAGTTGGGGTGCGCGCAGGCCTCGTCCGGCGTCACGCGCGCGAGGTCGGCCACGGCGCGCGTGCGGAACGGCCCGCCGGACGCGGTCAGTAGGATGCGCCGCACGCCCGCGCGGCCCGGTACGCGCGCATAGTCGGACGGCAGGCACTGGAAGATCGCGTTGTGCTCGCTGTCGATCGGCAGCAGCGTCGCGCCGCCGTCCGCCACCGCGGCCATGAAGAGCCCGCCGCCCATCACCAGCGCTTCCTTGTTGGCGAGCAGGATGCGCTTGCCCGCGCGCGCGGCGGCGAGCGTGGGCACGAGGCCGGCGGCGCCGACGATCGCGGCGAGCACCGTGTCGGCCTCGGGCAGTGCAGCGACCTCCGCTAGGCCCTGCGGCCCCGCGAGCACGCGGGTGGGCAGCCCCTCCGCCGCGAGCGCCGACTCGAGTACCCGGGCGGCGGCGGGATCGGCGAGCGCCGCGTAGCGCGGGCGGAACCGGCGGCACAGGTCCGCGAGCTTCGCCGCATTGGTGTTCGCGGCGAGCGCCTCCACCGCGAAGCGTTCCGGATGGCGCGCGATGACGTCGAGCGTGGAGTCGCCGATCGAACCGGTCGCCCCCAGCAGGGTCACGCGTCGCAGCGGAAAGGTCGGATCGCTCATGGCCGGGCGAGGAACGTGTGCGCCGCCAGTGCGGCGAGCGGCATCGCCGCCAGCAGTGCGTCGATGCGGTCGAGGATGCCGCCGTGCCCGGGCAGCAGCGTGCCGCTGTCCTTCACCTGCGCGTCGCGCTTCAGCCACGACTCGAAGAGGTCGCCCACCACCGACACCGACGCCAGCACCAGCGCGAGGACGATCCACGCGCCGATCGCGAGCGGCGTGACGGGGGCCGCGAAGCCCGCGTCGCGCGCGAAGAACGACAGCACGAACGCGTAGAGCGCGACCGCGACCCACGCGCCGTACACGCCCTCCCACGTCTTGCCGGGACTCACCAGCGGCGCCAGCTTGCGCGTGCCGAACGCGCGGCCGGAAAAGTACGCCGCGGTGTCGGCGATCCAGACGATCGCCATCGCGGCCAGCACGAGCCACGGCGAGCGCGCCTGCAGCTCGACCACCGCCATCCAGGCGGCGACGAGCACGACGATGCCGAGCGCGATCATCCCGGGGCGGCCGCGTGTGGGCCAGCGCGCGATCACCCACGCGGGCGCGACCAGCAACCAGAATGCGCCCGCGATCCCGCACACCCACGCGAGCGTCGCGCCGGGCCAGCCGCGATCGAACCCGGCGGCCGGTGCGTACAGCAGGAAGAGCCCGACCAAGAGCACGCCGCCGACCGCCGCCGCCCAGCGGGTGCCGGGCGCCACGAGGCGCCCCCACTCGCAGGCGCCGATCGCCATGACGACGAGCGCGGCCACGCCCCAGGCACGGGGCGGGAGCAGGAACAGCGCGGCCAGTACCGCCGGGACGAGGATCGCGGCGGTGAGGATGCGCGTCTTCAGCATGGCGCGGGCGGGGAAACGGCTAGGCGCCCTGCGCGGCCGCCTGCACCTGCTCGCTCGTGCGGCCGAACCGGCGCTCGCGCCCCTGGTACGACGCGATGGCCGCGTCGAGCGCGTCGCCGTCGAAGTCCGGCCACAGCATGTCGGTGAAGTAGAGCTCGGTGTACGCGAGCTGCCACAGCAGGAAGTTGCTGATGCGCTGCTCGCCGCCGGTGCGGATGAAGAGGTCGGGCTCCGGCGCGTAGCTCATCGCGAGGTACGGCTCGAGCGCCTCGGGCGCCGGCGCGGCGTCGCCCGCCGCCGCCGGATGCGCCGCGAAATAGCGCTGCGCGGCCTGCATGATGTCGCGCCGTCCGCCGTAGTTCGCGGCCACGGTCAGCGTGAGGCGCGTGTTGTGGGCGGTGAGCGCCTCGCCCGCGACGATGAGTTCGCGGATCTGGCCGGGGAAGCGCGCGACGTCGCCGACGACCTTGAAGCGGATGCCGTTCTCGTGCAGCTTGGCGACCTCCTGCTCCAGCGCGCGCAGGAAGAGGTCCATGAGGATCGAGACCTCGTCCGCCGGGCGCCGCCAGTTCTCGCTCGAGAACGCGAACAGCGTGAGGTACTGCACGCCGCGCTTGATGGCGCCGCGCACCGTCGCGCGCACGCTTTCCACGCCCTTGCGGTGGCCGGCAACGCGCGGGAGCAGCCGCTGCTTCGCCCAGCGGCCGTTGCCGTCCATGATGATCGCGACGTGCCGCGGCACCCCGCTGGTGGCCCGGATCTCCTGCGGGGAGCTCTTGAACACGCCGCGCGGCCGGTCAGATGGCCATCAGGTCCGCTTCCTTCGCCTGCATGACCTTGTCGATCTCGGCGATGAAGCGGTCGGTCATCTTCTGCAGGTCCACGAGCGCGTGCCGCTCGTCGTCCTCCGAGCACTCCTTGTCTTTGAGGAGCTTCTTCAGGTGCTCGTTGGCGTCGCGGCGGATGTTGCGGATCGCCACGCGCGCGGCCTCGGCCTCCTTGTGCACGACCTTGGTCAGCTCCTTGCGCCGCTCCTCCGTCATCGCCGGCATCGGGATGAGGATCACGTCGCCGGAGGTCGCCGGATTGACGCCGAGGTCGGAGTCGCGGATCGCCTTCTCGACGACCGGGACCATCTTCTTCTCCCACGGCTGCACGGCGATCGTGCGGGCGTCGGCAAGCGTGACGCCGGCCACCTGGGAGAGCGGCATCTGCGAGCCGTAGTAGTCGACGTGGATGTGGTCGAGCAGGCCGGTGTGCGCGCGGCCGGTGCGGATCTTCGCCAGGTCGTGCTTCAGCGCCTCGACCGACTTGGCCATCTTCGTTTCTGCGGTTTTCTTGACGTCGTTGATCACGTGATACCTCGCTTCTTGGCTTCCTAGCAGTGCACGAGCGTGCCCTCGTCCTCGCCCATCACGACGCGCAGCAGCGCGCCCGGCACGAAGATCGAGAACACCTTGAGCAGCATGTTCTGGTCGCGGCACAGCGCGAGCGCCGTGGCGTCCATCACCTTCAGGTTCTTGACGATCGCCTCGTCGAAGGTGAGCGACGGGTAGCGCCGCGCATTCTTGTCCTTCATCGGGTCCGCCGTGTACACGCCGTCGACCTTGGTGGCCTTCAGCACGACGTCCACGCCCATCTCGCGGCCGCGCAGCGCGGCGGCGGTGTCCGTCGTGAAGAACGGGTTGCCCGTGCCGGCGGCGAAGATCACCACCTTGCCCTCCTCCAGGTGGCGCAGCGCGCGCCCTCGGATGTAGGGCTCCGCGACCTGGTCGATGCGCAGCGCGGACTGCACGCGCGACTCGACGCCGGCGCGGCGCAGCGCGTCCTGCAGCGCGAGCGCGTTCATGAGGGTGGCGAGCATGCCCATGTAGTCGGCGGTGGCGCGGTCCATGCCGGCCGCGCCCACGGACACGCCGCGGAAGATGTTGCCGCCGCCGATCACGATCGCCATCTGCACGCCCGCGCGCAGCACGTCGGCGATCTCCTGCACGATGCGGTCGATCGTCTCGCGCTCGATGCCGTAGGAGGTGTCGCCCATCAGGGCTTCACCGGAGAGCTTGAGGAGGATCCGCTTGTACGCCGGCGCGGCGGCTGGCTTGGCCGCAACGGAGGCGGCGGTGGGCAGCGGCGCGGCGGCGGTGGGCGGATTCATGCCAGGGGCTCCTCGAATTGTCCTGCACGTGCGGCGCGGGTGGCGCCCGGGTGCCGGGATGGCCCGGCGGTGCTGCATCCCGCTCGGCGCGGCGGGTTGCGCCGGGCCGGGCGGGTCGTTGCATGAAAGCCGGTCAGGCCTTCGCCATCGCGGCCACTTCCGCCGCGAAGTCGTCCTTCTTCTTCTCGATGCCTTCGCCCACGACGTAGAGCGCGAACGACTTCACCTGCGCGTTCTTCGCCTTGAGGTACTTCTCGACCGTCTGGTCCGGGTCCTTCACGAACGGCTGGCCGTTCAGCGTTACCTCGGACAGGTACTTGTTGACGCGGCCCTCGACCATCTTGGCCACGATCTCGGCCGGCTTGCCCGACTCCGCCGCCTGCGCGACGAAGATGGCCCGCTCCTTCTCGATCATGTCCTGCGGGACCTGGTCGCGCGACACGCACACCGGGCGCACGTTGCCCGGCGCCGTGGTGGCGGCGACGTGCAGCGCGATGTCCTTGCCGGTGGCCTCGTCGCCGGTGGTCTCGACCGTGACGCCGACGCGGCCGCCGCCGTGCAGGTACTGCACGAGGCGAGCGTCGGTGGTGGCGCGCACGAAGCGGCGGATCGACATGTTCTCGCCGATCTTCTGCACCAGCGCGACGCGCACCGACTCCACCGTGCCGCCGTCGAGCGGCAGCGCGGACAGCGCCGCGACGTCCGCCGGGTTCTTCTCGACGACGAGCTGCGCGAGGCGTCCGGCGAACGCGCGGAAGTCGTCGTTGCGCGACACGAAGTCGGTCTCGCAGTTGACCTCGACCATGGCCGCGGTCTTCGCGTCCGGCGCGAGGTACGCGCCGACGATGCCCTCGGCCGCGACGCGGTCGGCGGCCTTCTGCGCCTTGGCGCCGCTCTTGATCCGCAGCAGTTCCTCGGCCTTCGCGAGGTCGCCGCCGGCTTCGGTCAGCGCCTTCTTGCACTCCATCATGCCCAGCCCCGTGCGCTGGCGCAGGTCCATCACCATGCTCGCGGAAATGTCCGCCATTTCAGTCTAGCCTCGTGTTCGTTGTTGCCGGCCCGCGCGCCGTGCGCGCAGGCGTCTTGTCGGTGGCGTGGCCGCCGCGCGGCCGGCGCACGTCGCGCCGGCTCGCCGCGTGCGTTACGCCTGCGCTTCTTCCTTGACCTCGACGAACTCGTCGCCGGCATCCACGATCTCCTGGATCACGGTGCTCTTGCCCTCCAGCACGGCGTCAGCGACGCCGCGGGCGTACAGGCGGATCGCGCGGCTCGAGTCGTCGTTGCCCGGGATCACGTAGGCGATGCCGTCCGGCGAGTGGTTGGTGTCGACGACGCCGATGATGGGAATGCCGAGCTTCTTGGCTTCCGTCACGGCGATCTTGTGGTAGCCGACGTCGACGACGAACATCGCGTCGGGCAGCGCGTTCATGTCCTTGATGCCGCCCAGGCTCTTCACCAGCTTGTCGAGCTCGCGCTGGTGCGACAGCGCCTCGCGCTTGGTCATGCGCTCGAACGTGCCGTCGGTGGCCATCGTCTCCAGGTCCTTCAGGCGCTTGATCGACTGCTTGACCGTCTTGAAGTTGGTCAGCATGCCGCCCAGCCAGCGGTGGTCGACGAAGGGCATGCCGGCGCGCAGCGCCTCTTCCTGCAGGATCTCGCGCGCCTGGCGCTTGGTGCCGACGAAGAGGATGGTGCCCCGGTTGGCGGCCAGTTGGCGGACGTACTTCATCGCCTCCTGGTACATCTGCATCGTCTTCTCGAGGTTGACGATGTGGATCTTGTTGCGCTGGCCGAAGATGAAGTCGGCCATCTTCGGGTTCCAGTAGCGGGTCTGGTGGCCGAAGTGCACCCCGGCTTCCAGCATCTGACGCATGGTGACGGACATTCACTGCTCCTCAAGGGTTGGGCCTGACACCCGCGGATGTGATCCCGGCTGGTGCCGGGACACCCCAAGGACCGCGGGTGTGCGGATTGATCCCGGTCGTCCGTCCGGCACGCCGCCGCCCGGTTGGGCGGACGACATCAGGCGCGGGAATCCGGAGGATCTTGACCACCGGGCGGGAATTTCCGCACCGGCGCGATCGGGATAACTTGCTATTCTAGCACGGAAAGGCGGCTTCCCGCAGCCCGCCGCACGGGCCGCGACGCGGCGCTGCGGGCAACCCTTGCCGCGGTGCGGCAAGGCCGCCGCAGGCGTCCGCAGGACGTCCGACCGGACCCCCCTTGCGCGCAAGCCGGTCCGCACCCATCGTTGCCACATGAATTCCGCCACCTCTGCCCTCGTCGCCCCCGCCCCCGCCTTCGGCCTCCTGACCGTCGAGGGACCCGACGCCGCCTCGTTCCTGCACAACCAGCTGTCCACGGACGTCGCCGGCATGGCCGACGGCCAGGTCCGCTGGTCGACCTACAACTCGCCCAAGGGCCGGATGCTGGCCTCGCTCCTCCTGTGGCGCCGGGGCCGCGAGGCGTTCGCCGCGCTGGTCGCCGCCGATCTGGCCGAGGCGCTCGCCAAGCGGCTGTCGATGTACGTGCTGCGGGCCAAGGCCAAGGTGGCCGACCGCTCGCCGAGCGGCCGCCGCTACGCCGTGGCGGGCGCGGGCGCCGGTGCCGCGGTGGCCGCCGCGCTCGGGACGACGGTGGCCGCCGGCACGGGCGCGGAAACGGCCGACGCGTGGCTCTTCGGCGCCCCCGACGGGCGCATCCTCGTGCACGCCGACGCCGCGCACGCGGACGCCGTGCTCGCCCGCCTGTCCGCCCACGCGCAGGCCACGGCATCCGGACGCCTCGACTGGGAGGGCATCCGCGCCGGGATCCCGTTGGTGACGCGCGCCACGCAGGACCTCTTCATCCCGCAGACCGCCAACTTCGACCTCACGGGCGGCGTCGACTTCAACAAGGGCTGCTACCCGGGGCAGGAGATCGTCGCGCGCATGCAGTACCTCGGCCGCCTGAAGGAGCGCCTCTTCGCGTACCACGCGCAGGCGGAACCGCCGGCTCCCGGCACACCCCTCTTCTCGGCGGCGTTCGGCGAGCAGGCGTGCGGCAACGTGGCTAGCGCCGCCCCCGCCCCGGACGGCGGCACCGACCTCCTCGCGGTCGTGCAGAGGAGCGCCCACGCCGCGCCGGACCTGCGCCTCGGCAGCCCCGACGGCCCGGCCCTCGCGCCACGCCCGCTTCCCTACGCGGTGCCCGACCCGGTCGCGCCCGAGCGGCCGAAGCTCTGAACGAAGGGCCGGGCGTGGTCCACTACTACGTCTGGTACCGCGTGACCGGCGACGCGACCGCGGCGCGCGCGGCCGTCGACGCCCTCCTGCACGGCGTCTTCCGCCACGCGGGCGTCACCGGCCGCGTGCTGGTGCGCCGCGACGACCCGCGCACGTGGATGGAGGTGTACGAGCACGTCGCCGACGTCGCGCTGTTCGAGCGCGAACTCGCGGCGGCGGTCGCGCGGCGCGGGGTCGGGCGGCACGTCGAGGGAGGGGTGCGGCATACGGAGCCGTTCCTCGGCTGAGGTCCGCCGAAGCTCGCCCTTCCCGCCTGCGCAAGCCGTCTCCCTGTCCCCGCTCGCGACGGGCGGGGAGGACGCGCCCGCGCTGATGAATCGGGGTCAGACCCCGATGAGGCCGCGAGTCCGTGCGTATAACCCGGGGTCAGACCCCGATCGGGCCGGGGTCAGACCCCTTGCACTGCGAACGCCTCTGCCACTTCCCCCGCGACCGAACCATCCGGCGCGAACCGGCGCTCGACGAAGCGCGCACGGCCGTCGCGCCCGATCGCGAGGACCGTCGAGCACCGTGTGCCGTACGCCGCGCCCACGATGAACGGCGAGGACAGCGCGCGCTCCCATTCGCGCGGGACGCCGGTGTCGGGCAGCTCCGCCTCCGCGGCCTGCGTGCGGTCGGCCAGCGCCGCGAGCAGCGGATCGATATCGTCGTCGCCGCGCGCACACCAGGCCGCGACCCGTTCCCGCGTGCGCACGACCTTCGGCCACGGCGTGTCGAGGAACGCGTTGGAGAGCCCGTGCACGCCGGCCTGCAGCGCGCGGTGCCGCGGCGCGCGGTTCGACATCCAAGCCCCCGCGCGCGCGTCGCCCGCGAGCAGGTTGAAGCCGTTGTAGCGGCCGCCGTCCCCTGCGAGCGCGGCCAGCGCCTGCGCCGCCTCCGTGCCGGCGTTGAGGACGCGCGGCACCAGCTCGCCGCGCGACGCCAGCGCGCCGTCGCGGACGCCGCCCTCGCGCACGTTGGTGACCAGCGCCCAGCGCCCGTCGCGGCGCACGCCGAGCCACGTGCCGCCCGCACTGAGGTCGCGCCCGGCGAGGATGCCCGCGAACGGCTCCGCGTCGCCCCACGCGGCCGGCAACGCCGCGCGCGCGTGGAACTCGTCGCGGTTGGCGGCGACGACGAGCGCGAAGCGCGGATGCGCAGCGAGGGCGACGATCGCGAGGCACATGGCGGTCGCGCTAGAGGAAGCGCTCCATCGCCTGGTGCGGGATGTCCGCCTCGGTGAACGGCTCGCCGATGGGTTCGTAGCCGTAGCGCGCGTAGAAGGGCATCGCCTGCACCTGTGCGTTGAGCAGCACGCGCCGGTCGCCGCGCTGGCGCGCGAGTTCCGTCAGGTGCGCGAGCAGCGCCGCGCCCACGCCGCGCCCGCGCCACTCCGAGAGCACCGCGAGCCGCCCGATGTGGCCGTCGGGCAGGAGCCGCCCGCAGCCGATCGGCATGCCGCCGGCGTCCTCGGCGAGCACGTGCACGCTGGTCGCGTCGTGCTCGTCCCACTCCAGCTCCTCGGGGATGTTCTGCTCGATCACGAACACCGCGATGCGCACGGCGCGCAGCTTCGCCTCGTCCTGCGCCCACTCGACCGTGCGCAGCGCGTACGGTCCCTGCTCAATGTCCATAGTCCGAGAACTCGAGGGTGGCCGCGCCCGCGCGGCATGCGAGCGCGCAGCGCCCGCCGACGGGCAGCGTCAGCTTGTCGTGCACGTGGCCGAACGGCAGGCCGGTCAGGATGGGGGTGGTGCAGACCCGGCGCAGCTGCGCGATCGCGGCGTCGAGGTCGTAACCGCCGTCGTTGGCCGACAGCGAGTACTCGGTGAAGCGGCCGAGCAGGATCGCCCGCTGCGCGGCGAGCACGCCCGCGTGGTGCAGCTGGTAGAGCATGCGCTCGACGCGGTACGGCACCTCGCCCACGTCCTCGAGGAACAGGATGCCGTGCTCGACCACCGGGAAGTACGGCGTGCCCGCGAGGTGCGTGAGCATCGCGAGGTTGCCGCCCCACAGCGTGCCCTCGACCGCGACGTCCGGGCCTTCGAGCGCGCAATCGACGGCGTAGCGCCGCTGGTCGAGGAGGCCGAAGCAGTGGTCGAGCGTGAACGCGGACGGCTCGGCGGCGCCGAAATCGCCGGTGACGACCGGCCCCGCGAACGTCACCATGCCGGCGCGCGCGAGGGCCGCCGCCTGGAACGCCGTGAAGTCGCTGTAGCCCAGCCACGCCTTGCCCGCCTGCGCGAGGGCGGCGAAGTCGAGATGCGGCAGGAGGCGCGTCATGCCGTACCCGCCGCGCAGCGCGATCGCAAGGTCGACGCGCGGGTCGTCGGCCATGCGCAGGATCGACGCCAGCCGCTCGTCGTCGGTCGCCGCGAAGCGCTGCCAGCGCCCGTGGCACGTCGGGTCGACGATCACGCGCTCCCACATCGCGGTGAGCCGCGTGACCGCCCGCTCGACCGCGGCCGGGTCGAGCGCGAAGCCCGACGGCGCGAAGAGCCCGACGCCGCGCGGACGGATCACGGCGCCACCGCACTGCCGCGCCGGGCGGCGAAGAACGCCGACAGCAGCGCGCCGCACTCCCCGGCGCGCACGCCGCCGGTCACCCGCGCGTGATGGTTGAGGCGCGGCTCGGCGAAGAGGTCGAGCACCGACCCGCACACGCCGGACTTCGGGTCGCGCGCGCCGAACACGACGCGCGCGATCCGCGCGTGGAAGATGGCGCCGGCACACATCGCGCACGGCTCCAGCGTGACGAACAGCTCGCAGCCCGGCAGCCGGTAATTGCCGAGCGTGCGCGCGGCGTCGCGCAGCGCGGCGATCTCGGCATGCGCGGTGGGATCGCTGCCGGCGATCGGCGCGTTGCCGCCGCGCCCGACGATCACGCCGTCGCGCACGACGACGGCGCCGACGGGCACCTCGCCACGCGCCGCGGCCGCCTCGGCCAGCGCGAGCGCCTCGCCCATCCACGCGTCGTCACTGGCGGTTGGCGGCATCTTCGATGTGGAAGCGGTGGAGGAGGCGGTGGATGAGCGGCGTGAACACGATACCCGCCGCCCCCAGCATCACGAACGCGCAGAAGAGCGCGTAGAAGCTGTCGAAGAGCTTACCCGCCTCGGTGTTGATCTCGCGCACCGGGCCCATGCCCGCGAGCAGCATCGAAGACTGGTGGAACGCGTCGAGCCAGCTGAAGTTGTCGACCAGGTGGTAGCCGACCATGCCGGCCGCGAGCGTGACCCCGATCATGCCCACCCCCGCGAGGAACGACCACCAGAGCCGCGAGAAGAAGCGGCGGCGGGGCGCGAGCCGCCCGGTCGCCGGCAGGGGCGCCGCGGTCATGGCTCGCCCGCGCCGATCACGGCGTCGGCCTCGATCTCGACCAGGATCTCCGGGGCGATGAGCTTCGCCACTTCCACCATCGCGCACGCGGGGCGGATCGCCGCAAACGCCTCGCCGTGCGCACGGCCGACGGCCTCCCACTGCGCGATGTCGGTCACGTAGATGCGCGTGCGCACCACGTCCTCCATCCGCGCCCCGGCCTGCGCCAGCGCGCGGGCGATGTTGGCGAGGCACTGCTTCGCCTGCGCGTACGGATCGCCGACGCCGACGATGGCGCCCGCGGCGTCGGTGGCCGTCGTCCCCGACACGAAGACCTGCGTGCCGACGCGCACCGCGCGCGAGTAGCCGACGACCGGCTCCCACGCCGTGCCCGACGAGATGTTGCGGCGGGTCATGCGGCCTCCGCGATGCGTTTCCAGAAGAACGTGCAGTCGGCGAGCGTGCGGTCGGGATCGCGCGCGTAGTCCGGCACGCGCCCCAGCTCCCGCCACCCCAGCCCGTGGTACAGCGCCTCCGCCGCGGACCCGGTCCGCGTGTCGAGCAGCAGCAGGTCGCAACCGGCGCGCTGCGCCTGCGCCTCCGCCGCGGCCATCAGCGTCCGCGCGATGCCCTGCCGCCGGTCCGCCGTGCGGACGAGGAGCTTCTGAATCTCGGCGCGATGCCGCCCGTTGTCCTTGCCGCACGGCGCCACCTGCACGCTGCCCGCCACGCGTGCGCCGCGCTCGACCATCAGCACGATGCGCTCGCCGGCCGCGACGTCGCGCGCGACCCCGTCCCAGTACCGCTCCAGCGCCGGCCGGTCGACCGGCAGCACGAAGCCCACCGACGCGTTGTCGGTCACCGCGTCGGCGAGCAGCGCGACCAGCTCCGCACGGCGCGCGCGGAGCACGGCGGCATCGGCGACGGTGACGGGGTGGGCGGGCACGTCCATGATCCGGGGGCGGGGTCCGGGGATGCCGCGCATTGTCGCACGCAGCGCACGCGGTCCCGCCGTCGGCGCCGCGCCCGCGATCACGTTGCGGCACGCTCGCGACCCGGGGTCCGGCCCGCGCGTTCCGGGCCCGGCCCGAACACCTGCTGCGCCGCCGCTGCGCTGATCGCCACCACCGCCGGGTGGCGCAGCCGCCGCTCGGGCGTGATCGCGAAGAGCTGCTCGACCACCCCCTCGATGCGCCCGACCGCACGCACGCCGTACTGCGCGCACACGTCGTCCGCGATGGCGGTGGGCGCGACGAAGAGCCCGCCGCCGCCCGCGCCGAAGGCCTTCATCAGCGCGCTGTCGTCGAACTCGCCGACGATCCGCGGCCGCACGCCCTGCGCGGCGAGCCACTCCTCCAGCGCCTGGCGGATCGCCACGCCCTCCCCCGGCAGCAGGAACGGCATGCCTTCGAGCGAGCGCGGGAACCCACGGCGCAGCGCCGCAGCCAGCGCCGGCACGGCGAAGACCGTGACGTCGGACGCGCCCAGCAGGTGGTTGTACGCGCGCACCTTGACCTCGCCAGGCATCGGCCGGTCGGCGATCACCATGTCGAGGCGGTTCACCGCGAGTTCGGTCAGCAGCGCGACCAGCCGTCCCTCGCGCGCGACCAGGCGCACCGCCGGGGTGAGGTGCAGCGCCGGCTCGACGACGCGGTAGGCCAGCGACTTCGGGACCGAGTCCGCGACGCCGAACCGGAACGGGAGCGCAGCCCCGGCCCCGCCGCTGCGCGCCGCCGCCACCAGCGCATCCTCCAGCGCGAAGATTTCCTCGGCGTGGTCGAGCACGCGCCGGCCGGCCTCGGTGATCGCGAGGCCACGGCCGGCGCGCTGCACGAGGGCCACGCCCAGCGCCTCCTCGAGGTCCTTCAGCTGCGCGCTGATCGACTGCGGCGTGACGTGCAGCTGCTCGCCCGCGCGGGCGATGCTGCCCGCCTTGGCCACCGTCCAGAAATAGCGCAGGTGCTTGAAGTTGACCGTGTCCACGGCGCTCCCGATCATCAATCTAAAACTGATGATACGGCAATTTTATTCGACTTGTCCTAACTATTGCCCGGTCCCACACTGCGTCCCGTACCCCCACCGGAGAACGCACCATGCACCTCGACATCCAGGCCCGTGGCTTCGCCCTGTCCGACGGCATGCGCGTGCGCGTCGCGCGCCGCCTGCGCTACGCGCTCGGCGCCGCCGCCACCCGCCTCACCGCCCTCGTCGTGCGGCTGACCGACCACAACGGCCCGCGCGGCGGCCGCGACAAGTCCTGCACGATCCGTGCGGTGCTGCCGCGCTCGCGTCCCGTCGTGATCGAGCAGCGCGACAGCGACCTGTACGCCGCGATCGACGTCGCCGCCGGCCGCGCCGGCTTCGAGCTGTCGCGCCGCCTCGCGCGCGCGATCGCCGGCCGGCGCGCGGTGGCGCTCTCCCGGACCTCGTGAGGACGCGGTGCCCATGACCTCGATCGGCAGTACCTGGCTGTGGGTGGGCTTCGGCGCGGTGGTCGCGGCGATGCTCGCCATCGACCTCGCGACGGGCCGCCGCGCCCACCGCGTGACCCTGCGCGAGGCCGCCGGCTGGTCCGCGGTGTGGGTCGCGGTGGCGCTCGCCTTCGCCGCCGCGCTGTGGTGGCACGTCGACACGACGGCGGGCCGCGCGACCGCGAACGACACCGCGCTCAAGTTCCTTACCGGCTACCTCATCGAGAAGTCGCTCGCCGTCGACAACGTGTTCGTGTGGCTGACGCTCTTCTCGTTCTTCGCCGTCCCGCTGGAGCTGCAGAAGCGCGTGCTGGTCTGGGGCGTGCTCGGCGCGATCGCGATGCGCACCGTGATGATCTTCGCGGGCGTGTGGCTGATCGAGCAGTTCCACTGGCTGCTGTACGTCTTCGGCGCGTTCCTGCTCTTCACGGGCATCAAGATGGCGTGGTTCGCGGACCAGGCGCCGGACCTCGAGCGCAACCCGCTCGTGATGTGGCTGCGCCGGCACCTGCGCATGACGCCCTCGCTGCACGGCGAGAGCTTCTTCGTGCACCGCGAGGAAGGCGGGCGCATGGTGCGCTACGCCACGCCGCTGTTCGTCGTGCTGGTGCTGGTCGAGGCGTCCGACCTCGTGTTCGCGGTCGACTCGATCCCCGCGATCTTCGCGATCACCACCGACCCATTCATCGTGCTGACGTCGAACGTGTTCGCGATCCTGGGCCTGCGCGCGATGTACTTCCTGCTCGCCGACATGGCCGACCGCTTCGCGTACCTCAAGTACGGCCTCGCGGTGGTGCTGGTGCTGATCGGCACCAAGATGCTGCTGATCGACGTGTGGAAGGTGCCGGTGCTGGCCTCGCTGGCGGCGGTGTTCACCGTGATCGCGGGCTCCATCGTGCTGTCGCTGTGGGTCGAGCGGCGGAACCGGCGGCTGCCGGAACCGCGGCCCGCGACGGGCGGCTGATGCGGCGCGCGCCGGCGCTAGAGGAAGCCGCGGATCGCGGCGACCACCTGCGCCGGCGCGCTGACGTGCGGAAGGTGGCCGGTGGCCTCGATGGTCGCGAGGCGGCTGCCCGGGATGTGCGCGTGCAGGTACGCGGCGACCTCGGGCGGCACCGCAGGGTCGTCGCGGGTCTGCACGATGAGCGTCGGGACCGCGATCCGGGCGAGATCGGCACGGTGGTCCGACTGGAAGATCGAGCAGAGGATCGTGAGCGCGTGCGCCGCCGGCACCTGCTTCAGGGTGTCGGCGAAGTGCTGCGCGAGCTGCGGCCGGTCGGGATGGCCCATCAGCGTCGGCGCAAAGCCGTCCGCCCAGCCCACGAAGTTGCGGCTCACCGCCGAGTAGATGGCGTCGAGGTCGCCCCGGGAAAACCCACCCCGGTAGCCCCGGTCGTCGAGGTAGCGCGGCGAGGCGTTCAGCAGGACGAGCTTGGCGCAGCGCCCCGGCGCGGCGATGGAGGCCAGCACGGCGACCATCGCGCCGACCGAGTGCCCCACCACGACGGCCCCGGCGAGGTCGAGCGCCGTCCACACCTGCACGAGGTCGCGCGCGTAGCCGTGCAGGTTGAGGTACTGCGTCTGGACGAAGGCCGTCGGGTCCGACCGGCCCGCCCCCACGTTGTCGAGGAGGACGATCCGATGGTCGTCCGCGAAGGCGGGCCACACGTCGCGCCACGCGCCCTGGTCGGTGCCGAGCCCGTGCACGAACACCATCGTGCGCGGCGCCGTGGCGTTGCCGGCGACGGTGACGTGGTTCCTGGCGAGCGGGTCCATCGGGCGCGCGAACGATGCGGTGGTGGTGGCGACTCTCCAACCGTCATCATACGAGCGCCGCGGCCACGGTCAACGTTGCCGCGCGCGCCGCTACTCCCACTCGATGGTGGCGGGCGGCTTGCTCGAGATGTCGTACACCACGCGGTTGAAGCCGCGCACCTCGTTGGTGATGCGGTTGCTGATGCGCGCGAGCAGTTCCGGCGGCAGGTGTGCCCAGTGCGCGGTCATGAAGTCGGTGGTCTGCACCGCGCGCAGCGCCACGGCATTCTCGTACGTGCGACCGTCGCCCATCACGCCGACCGAGCGCACGGGCAGGAAGACGGCGAACGCCTGCGCCGTCTTGTCGTACCACGACGTGCCGTCGGCGTCGTGCGCCATGCGCAGCTCGTCGATGAAGATGGCGTCGGCGCGGCGCAGCAGGTCGGCGCGCTCGCGCGTGACCGCGCCCAGGATGCGCACGCCGAGGCCGGGGCCGGGGAACGGATGGCGCATCACCATCGTCCGCGGCAGGCCGAGCTCGATGCCCAGCGCGCGCACCTCGTCCTTGAAGAGCTCGCGCAGCGCTCGAGGAGCTTCAGGTGCAGCGTCTCCGGCAGGCCACCCACGTTGTGATGCGACTTGATGGTGTGCGCCTTCTTGGTCTTGGCGCCGGCGGACTCGATGACGTCCGGGTAGATCGTCCCCTGCGCCAGCCACTTCGCGTTCGCGAGCTTGGCCGACTCGCGCTGGAACACCTCGACGAACAGCCGACCGATGATCTTGCGCTTGGCCTCCGGGTCCTCGACGCCGGCGAGCTCGCGCAGGAACTCGTCGCTCGCGTCGACGTGGATCACGCGCACGCCGAGGTTCTGCGCAAACGTGTGCATCACCTGCTCCGCCTCGTTGAGGCGCAGGAGGCCGTGGTCGACGAAGACGCAGGTCAGCTGATCGCCGATCGCGCGGTGGATGAGCGCCGCCGCCACCGACGAGTCGACCCCGCCGGAAAGCCCGAGCAGCACCTCCTCGGCGCCGACCTGCCGGCGGATCGCGGCGACCGCCTCCGGCACGTAGTCGTGCATGTTCCAGTCGCGGCCGCAGCCGCAGATCTCGTGCGCGAAGCGCGCGAGGATCGCCGTGCCCTGCTTCGTGTGCGTGACCTCGGGGTGGAACTGCACGGCGTAGAGACCGCGCGATTCGTCGGCCATCGCCGCGATCGCGCACGACGGCGACGAGCCGATCAGGGTGAACCCAGGGGGCAGCGCGGTGACCTTGTCGCCGTGGCTCATCCACACGTCCAGCAGGCCGTGCCCTTCCGCGTTCGCGCGGTCCTGCAGGTCGCGGAAGAGCTGCGAGTGGCCGCGCGCGCGGACCTCCGCGTAGCCGAACTCGCGCACCGCGCCCGTCTCCACGGTGCCGCCGAGCTGCGCGGCCATCGTCTGCATGCCGTAGCAGATGCCGAGCACCGGCACGCCCTGCGTCCACACCGCGGCCGGCGCACGTGGCGTGTCGCCCTCGGTCACGCTGTTGGGCCCGCCGGAGAGCACGATCCCCTTCGGCGCGAACTCGCGCACGAAATCGTCGCCGACGTCGTACGGGTGGATCTCGCAGTAGACGTTCGTCTCGCGCAGCCGGCGGGCGATGAGCTGCGTGTACTGGGCGCCGAAGTCGAGGATCAGGATGCGGGAGTGGGAGGAAGCGGCCATCGTGTGTGCGTCATCGAGAGTTCAAAGCAAGAGGCCGGCATCGCGGCCGGCCTCGTTCGCGTGCTGCGCTACTGCACCCGGTAGTTGGGTGCCTCCTTCACGATCTGCACGTCGTGCACGTGCGACTCGCGTACGCCGGCCGACGTGATCTCGACGAACTCGGCGCGGGTCCGCAGCTCGTCGATGGTGCCGCAGCCGCAGTAGCCCATCGCCGCGCGCAGGCCGCCCATCAGCTGGTGGATCACCGGCGACAGCGCACCCTTGTACGGCACGCGGCCCTCGATGCCCTCGGGCACGAGCTTCTCCGCCGCGCCCTCGCCTTCGCTGTCCTGGAAGTAGCGGTCGGAGCTGCCCTCCTGCATCGCGCCGAGCGAGCCCATGCCGCGGTAGCTCTTGTACGAGCGGCCCTGGTAGAGCTCGATCTCGCCCGGCGCCTCCTCGGTGCCGGCGAACAGGCTGCCGAGCATCACGCAGGACGCGCCGGCCGCGATGGCCTTGGCCACGTCGCCCGAGTAGCGGATGCCGCCGTCGGCGACGATCGGAACGCCGGCGGAGGCCGCGCCCTCGATCGCGAACTGGATCGCGGTGACCTGCGGCACGCCCACGCCCGCGACGATGCGGGTCGTGCAGATGGAACCGGGGCCGATGCCGACCTTCACCGCGTCGGCGCCGTGGTCGGCGAGCGCCTTGGCGCCCGCGGCGGTGGCGACGTTGCCGCCGATGACCTGCACCTTCGGATAGCGCTTCTTGACCGCGGCCACTCGGTCGAGCACGCCCTGCGAGTGCCCGTGCGACGTGTCGACCACGATCACGTCCACGCCGGCCGCGACCAGCGCCTCGACGCGCTCGTCGGTGTCGGCCCCCGTGCCCACGGCGGCACCCGTGCGCAGGCGGCCCAGCTCGTCCTTGCACGCGTTCGGGTGCTCGATGCCCTTCAGGATGTCCTTCACCGTGATGAGGCCGCGCAGCTCCATGTTGCCGTTGACCACGAGCACGCGCTCCAGGCGGTGCTGGTGCATGAGGCCCTTCGCGTGGTCGAGTTCCGCGCCTTCCGGCACCGTGACGAGGCGGTCGCCCGGCGTCATGATCGCGGAGACCGGCTGGTCGAGGTTCGTCTCGAAGCGCAGGTCGCGGTTGGTGACGATGCCGACGACGCGGCCGCGCTCCACGACCGGCAGGCCCGAGATGCGGTGCTGCTGCGTCAGCGCGAGCACCTGCCGCACGGTCATCGTCGGCGGGATGGTGATCGGGTCCTTCACCACGCCGCTTTCGAAGCGCTTGACCTTCGCGACCTCGGCCGCCTGCTTCGCGGGCGACATGTTCTTGTGGATGATGCCGAGCCCGCCTTCCTGCGCGATGGCGATCGCGAGGCGCGCCTCGGTCACGGTGTCCATCGCCGCCGAGACGAGCGGTATGTTGAGGCCGATGCTGCGGGTGAGCTGGGTCTTGAGGGAGACGTCGCGGGGAACGACGAGGGAATGCGCGGGAACGAGCAGGACGTCGTCGAACGTCAGCGCCTTGCGGACGACACGCATTGCGATTTCTCCTATGCGCAAAAACCGATTATACCCGCGTCGCCGGCGCCGCCCAAGGCGGATGCGCAACTTTGCGTTGCCGTGGCACCGCGGCGAAAGCCGATTTGCGCTTGGCAAATCAGGCATTTATTGACGCAGTCACGGCGCCGGAGTACCTTGGCATTGTCATGGTTTCGAAGTCGCCGCGGGCATGAACGCACGCGTGCGCCGCACCGATCGCAATGCTGCCCATCCGCATCCCCCGCGGCCCCGCCGCGAACACGCGCGCACTGCTGGCCCTGTGCTTCGCCGCGCTCGCGCTGCCCGCGTCCGCCACGCTCTACAAGTGGACGGACGCGAATGGGCGCGTCGTCTATTCGGACCAGCCGCCGCCCGGCGACGTGAAGACCGAGATCGTGCAAGGCGCGCCCCCGCCGTCGAATCCGAACGCGGTGAAGGACATGGCCGCCAAGGATCTCGAGATGCGCAAGCGCAGCAAGGACGCGGTCGAGAAGGAGAAGAAGGACGAGGCCGTGCGCGCCGCCGAGGCGAAGCGCAACGAGCAGTGCACGCGGGTGGACGCGCAGATCCGGCAGCTCGCGGCCGGGCAGGTCGCGCTCATGCGCATCAACGAGAAGGGCGAGACGGTGTACATGGACGACGCCGCCCGCCGCAAGGAGCGCGAGGATTTGGTCGCGTGGCAGCGGCAGAACTGCGGGCCGGGCGCGGCCGCGGCCGCAGCGGCGGCCGCCAATGCGCCTGCCGCGGGGGCACCGGCGAAGTAGCGCAAGCGTCAGGCAGGCGCACCAACGAAGACGGGGAGCCCAGGCTCCCCGTTGTTCTTCGATGATCGCTCGCGCGGCGGATGCGGCACCCGAAGCCGTTCCGATGACGCCAGGGGTCGGACCCCGCAGGCGCTGATGCGAGGGGTCGGACCCCGCGGGCACCGGCGAAGGCTCGCGGCGAGAGTGCGTACGGGCGGGGTCTGACCCCGGGGTTGTGGCGGCGACTCTGCCCCTCACCCCAACCCTCTCCCCGCGGGCGGGGAGAGGGAGTTCCAGGTCGAGCGGTCCGCAGGACGCACACTTCCACTGCGGCACTCAGCCCGCAAGCAGCGCACTGCCGAACCCTCCGCGCCGCGGAGGATGATCGGCGCGCTTCGCGGGTTCCGCCCTTGCCGCACGAAAGTCGCGCGGCCGAACGAAGACTTTCGTGCGGACAGCCTTCAAGCAACGCAACCGGGAGCGTTCTTCGCTCCCGGTTGCGTTACTTCTTCTCCAGGTTCGCCTGGTTGATCTTGATGTCCGACTTGGCCTTGAGGCTCGCGAGGTACGCGGTCATGAGCTCGCGGCCGAGCTGTTCCGACAGCCGCGCGGATGCCATGTCCACGCGCGCCGCGTCGGACGGCGTGGGCGTGTTCACCTTGCTCACGCGCACGAGCGAGTAGCCGCCCTTCTCGTTGGTGCCGCCGGTGTAGCCGGGGAGCTTCTCCGGGTTCACCTGGAACACGCGGGTGAGCACTTCCGGCGGCAGGCCCGGGCCGAACTGCCCGCGCGTGACCGTCTGCGTCTTGCCGAAGGTGACGCCGGCGTCCTTGTCCGACTTGCCCTCGGCGAGGAGCTTCTGCTTCTCGGTACCGGCCTTCACGGCAAGCTCGCTCGCCGCGCGCCGCGCGAGCTGCGTACGGATCTCTCCCTGCACCTCGGCGAACGGGCGCGGCGCGGCCGGCTTGTACTCGACGATGCGGCCCGCGATCATCGTGTTGGGCGCGACCTCGATCGCCTCCGTGTTGCGCTTGCCCTGCACCGATTCCGGCGCGAACAGCGCCTCGACGAACTTCGGGTTGCCCATGCCGATGGCCTGCGCCTGGGCGCGCGAGATGAGCGGCGTGCTCTCCACCTTGAGGTCGAGGGTCTTGCCCACGCCGGCCAGGCTGTCGGCCTGCTCGTACACGAGGTTCTGGAACTGGTCGGCGGCGGTCGCGAACTTCGCCGCGGCCTTCTGGCGCTTGAGGTCGGCCTCGATCTGCGGCTTCACCTCGTCGAACGACTTGGTGTGCGGCAGCTTGGCGCCCGTCACCTTGATGACGTGCCAGCCGAAGTCGGACCGCACCGGCGGCAGGAGATCCCCTTCCTTCGCCGCGAACACCGCGTCCTCGAACGGCTTCACCATCGCGCCGCGCGCGAACGTGCCGAGGTCGCCGCCCTGCTGCGCGGAGCCGGGGTCCTTCGAGTACTCCTTCGCGAGGTCGCCGAACTTCGCGGGGTTGGCCTTGGCCTTGGCGTAGACGTCGTCGGCGACCTTCTTCGCGGCTGCCACGTCCTCCGGTTTCGCGTCCGCCTTCACCGGGATCAGGATGTGCGACGCCGTGCGCTCCTCCTCGGACGTGTACTGCTTCGTGTTGGCCTCGTACTGCTTCTTCACCTCGTCCGGCTCGACCTTCACCTGCGCCGACAGCGCGTCGGGGGTGAGGATCACGTACTCGATGCGCGCCTGCTCGGGCGTCTGGAACGCGGTGGGGTTCTTGTCGTAGAACTCCTTCACCGCCGCCTCGTCGACCTTCACGTCCTTCAGGAACGGCTCGATGTCGATCGTCGCGAGCTCGATGTCGCGCTGCTGCTCGAGGAGGCCCAGGTACTTGAGCGTCGAAGGCTTGGCCACGATGGCGGCCCCGGAGACCGGCTCCTGCACCGCACCGACCAGCAAATCCTGGCGCAGGCGCCGCTCGAACATCGGCGGCGTCATGTTCTGCGTCTGCAGCACCTGCCGGTACTGGTCGACCGAGAACTTGCCGTCGGCCTGGAACGCGGGGATCGACGCGATGAACTGCTGCAGTTGCGCGTCGGTGACGCGGAAGCGCTCGTCGCGGGCCTTGTTGGTGAGCAGGCGCTGGTTGACCAGCATGTCGAGCAGCGCGAAGCGAACCTCGGGGTTGTCGAACATCGCCTGGTCGAAGTTCTTGCCCATCTGCCGGCGCATCTGGTCGCTCTGCTCGCGCAGCGCGTCGTCGAATTCCTGGCGGGTGATCTTGTCGCTGCCGACGTTCGCCACGGCATCGTTCGGGCCGCCGCCGCGGAAGTAGTAATCCACGCCGAAGAAGGCGAACGGCACCATCAGCAGGGCGAGGATGAACTGCGCGATGCGCTTGTGCTTGGCGACTAGGTCGAACATGCGAAACCTTCGTGTGCGATCAAAAAAGGCGAACGTCTCGTTCGCCCTGGCAGGAGCCCCGGGTTGGGGCCGTTAACCGCTTGTTTTTCCGCGATTATACATGGGGGTCACCTTAAGCGCCGCTGAAATCGCGGCCACCGCCACGCGCGTCGTTCCCGGAAAAGCAAACGGCCCCTCGCGCGAGGGGCCGTTCGGTGTCGTTGGCGGAGTGGACGGGACTCGAACCCGCGACCCCCGGCGTGACAGGCCGGTATTCTAACCAACTGAACTACCACTCCAGATGCTGCGCTCCGGTGCGGCGCATGGTGGGTGCTGACGGGTTCGAACCGCCGACATTCGCCTTGTAAGGGCGACGCTCTACCAACTGAGCTAAGCACCCCTTCGGGCTACTCCCCCGACCACGGCCGGCCGCGCTTGCTGACTGCGGACGGCCCCGGAAAGACCGCTAGTTTAACGCATCCTTCAGCGCTTTTCCAGCGCGGAACTTGGGCACCTTGGCGGCGCGGATCTTGATGGTCGCGCCCGTGCGCGGGTTGCGCCCGGCGCGCGGCGCGCGCTTGCCGACGTAGAACGAGCCGAAGCCCACCAGCGTGACCATCGTGCCCTTCTTGAGCGAGCCCGCGATCGCGTCCACGGTCGCGTCGAGCGCACGACCCGCGGCCGCCTTGGAGATGTCGGCGTGCTTCGCGATCGCATCGATGAGTTCTGCCTTGTTCACGAAACGTCCCCTTATGCCTGGAAGCGAGAGTCGGGAGTGGACCGGGAATGTCGATGGCCGCTCGCGCGCGGTGCGGGCACACCGCAACGGAATACGAGGGCCGGAGAATCTTTATACTGCCCGCGCGAATCGCGCGTCAAGACGAGGACACCCGCGACGAGTACGTATTGTGCGCGACACCTGCACCCGTCTCTCGCGTGGCGCGCGAAGAAAATCGCGCACGTGATTGACGTTGCAGAATCGGCGCGCGGGCGGGGTGCACGGACCGCGCGTGCGAACGGCGCAACACGCGCGCGCGGCCGCCACTGGACAAAAGATCCGGGGCGGCCGGTGAGCAGTTTCCATGCCCACCGGCCGCCCCGCGGTGCAGCGCGGATCAGTGCTTCAGGAGCGCGCTCTTGTCCTCGTTGGAGGGCGCCGGCGGCACCGCGTCACCGGCAGGCTTCTCCTCCGGCAGCGGGGTCGGCGTGCGCTCCAGCGCCTTCTCGAGGACCTGCTCGATCCAGCGCACCGGATGGATCTCGAGGCGGTTCTTGATCTCGTCCGGAATCTCCGCCAGGTCCTTCACGTTCTCTTCCGGGATCAGCACCGTCTTGATGCCGCCGCGGCCGGCCGCGAGGAGCTTCTCCTTGAGGCCGCCGATCGGCAGCACCTCGCCGCGCAGCGTGATCTCGCCCGTCATCGCGACGTCGCAGCGCACCGGGATGCCGGTGAGGATCGACACGATGGCGGTGACGATCGCCGCCCCCGCGGACGGGCCGTCCTTCGGCGTGGCGCCTTCCGGCAGGTGGATGTGCAGGTCGGTCTTCTGGTAGAAGTCCGGCGCGATGCCGAGTTGCTGCGAGCGGTGCCGCACCACGGAGAGCGCGGCCGCGATCGACTCGTTCATCACGTCGCCCAGCTTGCCCGTGGAGGTGGTCTTGCCCTTGCCCGGCAGCGCGACCGCCTCGATCGTGAGGAGGTCGCCGCCCACTTCCGTCCACGCGAGGCCGGTGACCTGGCCCACCTGGTTCTTCTTCTCCGCGATGCCGTACGTGAAGCGGCGCACGCCCAGGTACTTGTCGAGGTTCTTGGACGTGATCTCCATCGGGCCCTTGCCCGTGCGCACCTTGCCCTCGGCTTCCTTCAGCAGCAGCGACTTCACCACCTTGCGGCAGATCTTGCTGATGTCGCGCTCGAGGCTGCGCACGCCGGCCTCGCGCGTAGTAGCGCACGATGTCGCGCAGCGCCGACTCGCCGACGCGCAACTCGTCCGGCTTGATGCCGTTGTTCTTCATCTGCTTCGGCAGCAGGTACTGCTTCGCGATGGCGATCTTCTCGTCCTCGGTGTAGCCGGACAGGCGGATGACCTCCATGCGGTCGAGCAGCGGCGCCGGGATGTTCATCGTGTTGGCCGTGGCCACGAACATCACGTCGGACAGGTCGTACTCGACCTCGACGTAGTGGTCGACGAACGTCGAGTTCTGCTCGGGGTCGAGCACCTCCAGCAGCGCCGACGACGGGTCGCCGCGGAAGTCCTGCCCCATCTTGTCGACCTCGTCGAGCAGGAAGAGCGGGTTGCGCACCGCGACCTTGGTCATGTTCTGCAGGATCTTGCCGGGCATCGAGCCGATGTACGTGCGCCGGTGGCCGCGGATCTCGGCCTCGTCGCGCACGCCGCCCAGCGACATGCGCACGAACTTGCGGCCGGTGGCCTTCGCGATCGACTGGCCGAGCGAGGTCTTGCCGACGCCGGGCGGGCCGACGAGGCACAGGATCGGGCCCTTCAGGCGGTCGACGCGCTGCTGGACCGCGAGGTACTCGACGATGCGCTCCTTCACCTTCTCGAGGCCGTAGTGGTCGGCGTCGAGGATCTTCACCGCCTGTGCCAGGTCCTTGCTGATCTTGCTCTTCTTGCGCCACGGCAGCGAGGTCAGCGTGTCGATGAAGGTGCGGACCACCGTCGCTTCCGCCGACATGGGCGACATCATCTTGAGCTTCTTGAGCTCGTTCATCGCCTTGGCCTCGGCCTCCTTCGACATCTTGGCGGCCTTGATCTTCTTCTCCATCTCCTCGAGGTCGGCGTTCTCGTCGCCCTCCCCGAGTTCCTTCTGGATCGCCTTGACCTGCTCGTTCAGGTAGTACTCGCGCTGGCTCTTCTCCATCTGCCGCTTCACGCGGCCGCGGATGCGCTTCTCGACCTGGAGGATGTCGACCTCGCCCTCGATGACGCCGAGGAGGTGCTCCAAGCGCTTGCCGACCTCGCTCATCTCGAGAATCTGCTGCTTCTGCTCGAGCTTGAGGGGCAGGTGGGCGGCGATGGCGTCCGCGAGGCGGCCGCCGTCGTCGATGCCGGACATCGAGGTCAGGATCTCGGGCGGGATCTTCTTGTTGAGCTTCACGTACTGGTCGAACTGCGCGAGGAGCGCGCGGCGCATGGCCTCGACCTCGTTCGCGCTGCCGGGCTCGCCGGGCAGCGGGATCGCCTCGGCGACCAGGTACTCGCCGCGGTCGACCACGCTCGCGATCTGCGCCCGCTGCGTGCCCTCGACCAGCACCTTCACGGTGCCGTCGGGCAGCTTCAGCATCTGCAGGACGGTGGCGATGCTGCCGATCTCGTAGAGGTCGGCCGCACCCGGGTCGTCCTTGGCCGCCTGCTTCTGGGCGACCAGCAGGATGTGCTTGCCCGCGTCCATCGCCATGTCCAGCGCCTTGATCGACTTCGGGCGCCCGACGAACAGCGGAATCACCATGTGCGGGAACACGACCACGTCGCGCAGCGGCAGCAGCGGCAGCGCGGAGAGGTCGTTCGGGAGGGTGCTGGCTTCAGAGGGCATGGCTGCTTCCGGAGAGGAGGTACGTCAGGGAAAGTGGGGGCAGCGGGACGGCCTGTCAAGCCGCCCGTCGAACTACCCTTGGAAATCCCCTGTGAAACAGGAGGTTAGGAGTGCGCCGCCGCCATCTTGGGCGGGTCGGCGAACATCAGGAGGGGCTTGCCGTCGTTGGCGATGGTGGACTCGTCGACCACCACGCGCGACAGGTTGGACAGCGACGGGAGGTCGTACATCACGTCCAGCAGCACCTGCTCCAGTATCGAGCGCAGGCCGCGCGCGCCGGTCTTGCGGGCGAGCGCCTTGCGCGCGATGGCGCGCAGCGCGGGCTCGCGGATCTCGAGTTCCACGCCTTCCATGCGGAACATCTTCTGGTATTGCTTGATGAGCGCGTTCTTGGGCTCGACCAGGATCTGGATCAGCGCCGCCTCGTCCAGCTCGTCCAGCGTGGCCGCCACCGGCAGCCGGCCCACGAACTCGGGGATCAGGCCGAACTTGATCAGGTCCTCGGGCTCGGTGTTGCGCAGGAGCATCGTGATGTTCTTGCGGTCGTCCGGGCTCGCCACCTCGGCGCCGAAGCCGATGCCGGTCTTCGCGGTGCGCTGGCGGATGATCTTCTCGAGGCCGTCGAACGCGCCGCCGCAGATGAACAGGATGTTCGTCGTGTCGACCTGCACGAACTCCTGGTTCGGGTGCTTGCGGCCGCCCTGCGGCGGCACCGAGGCGATGGTGCCCTCGATGAGCTTCAGCAGCGCCTGCTGCACGCCCTCGCCCGACACGTCGCGCGTGATGGACGGGTTGTCGCTCTTGCGCGAGATCTTGTCGATCTCGTCGATGTACACGATCCCGCGCTGCGCCTTCTCGATGTCGTAGTCGCACTTCTGCAGCAGCTTCTGGATGATGTTCTCGACGTCCTCGCCGACGTAGCCCGCTTCCGTGAGCGTGGTGGCGTCGGCGATCACGAACGGCACGTCCAGCAGCCGCGCGAGCGTCTGCGCGAGGAGCGTCTTGCCGGAGCCCGTGGGCCCGATCAGCAGGATGTTCGACTTGGCGAGCTCGACCTCGTCGTCCTTGTGGCCGGCGTCGAGGCGCTTGTAGTGGTTGTAGACCGCGACCGACAGGATCTTCTTCGCCGGCTCCTGCCCGATCACGTACTGGTCGAGCGACTGGCGGATCTCGTGCGGCGTCGGGAGCTTGTTGCGGTCGGCCCGGGTGGCCTCCGCAGTCGCCCCTTCCTCGCGGATGATGTCGTTGCAGAGCTCGATGCACTCGTCGCAGATGAACACCGACGGGCCCGCGATGAGCTTGCGCACCTCGTGCTGGCTCTTGCCGCAGAAGGAGCAGTACAGCAGCTTATCGCCGGAAGATTTTTCGGGCATTCAACGACCTGTGCGGGAAACCTGTGGATGAACGTTCAATAATCTACGCGCCCGGAACCCGGTTCTGCAAGACCTTGTCGACGATGCCGTACTCCAGGGCCGCCTCGGCCCACAGGAAACGGTCGCGGTCGTGGTCGAGCTCGACCTGCTCCTTGGTGCGGCCGGTGAACTTGGCCATCAGGCCGATGAACCGGTGCTTGAGCTCGATCGCGTACTGGGCGTGGCGCTCGATGTCCGAGACCTGGCCCTGGAAGCCGCCGGACGGCTGGTGGATCATCACCGTCGAGTTGGGCAGGGCGAACCGCTTGCCCTTGGCGCCCGCCGCCAGCAGGAATGCGCCCATCGACGCCGCCATCCCGACGCACAGCGTGGAGACGTCCGGCTTGATGAACTGCATCGTGTCGTAGATCGCCATGCCCGCCGAAACCGACCCGCCCGGCGAGTTGATGTAGAAGTGGATGTCCTTGTCCGGGTTCTCGGACTCGAGGAACAGCATCTGCGCGACGATCAGGTTGGCCGTCGCGTCGTTCACCGGGCCGACCAGGAACACCACGCGCTCCTTGAGGAGCCGGGAGTAGATGTCGTACGCGCGCTCGCCGCGGCCGCTCTGCTCGATGACCATCGGCACCAGGCCGAGGTCGGTGGGGCCGGTAAAGGTTGCCTGCATGCGCGAATCATAAGTCACGGTGGGGATTCCTGCGTGTTAGTGGCTAACTTGGACGGACCGGGAACGCGCCGGAAGCGCGCACGGCGCCCCCGGGGCGCGACCGGGTGTCGCAGCGGCGGGGCCCGGGCGTCGGACCCGATCCTGCCAACATGGGACCGAACGGGCCGCGCGTCAAGCGGGCGGCCCCCGGGAGGCGCGCCGGGGAGGCACGCCCGCCGGCCGAACCGGGGCTTACGCCGGGCGCGCCGGCCCCATCAGGGTTTCGAAGGACATCGGGGTGTCCTTGACCTGCGCCTTCGCCAGCACCCACTCGATGACGTTGTGCTCCACAGCGAGCGCCTCGAACTCGGACAGGCGCTCTTCCTTCTCGTAGTGCCAGCGGACGACCGCGTCCGGCTGCTCGTACGTCTGCGCCGTTTCCTGCACCAGCGCCTTCACCTGGTCGGGCTGGGCCTGCAGGTTCTCCGTACGGACCAGCTCGTTGAGGATGAGGCCGAGCGCCACGCGGTCCTCCGCCTGCGGGCGGAAGAGGTCCGGCGTGAGCTTGATGTCCTCGGGCTTCATGCCCTGCTGCTGCAGGTTGGCCGCCATGCGGCGCGCGAGCTGCATGGCTTCCATCTCGACCAGCGACTTCGGGAGGGCGAGCTGCGCCTTGGTGCGCAGGCCCTTCATCACCTGGTCCTTCAGCACCGCCTCGAGCTTGCGCTTCAGCTCCAGCTTGAGGTTGGCCTCGACCTCGGCGCGCAGGTCCTCGATCTTGCCGGACTTCATGCCGAACGCGGTGGCGAACGCCGAGTCGAGCGCCGGCAGTTGCGGGGCCTCGACCGCCTTCACGGTGATCACGAACTGGGCCGTCTTCCCGGCCACTTCCTTGCCGTGGTAGTCGGCCGGGAAGGCCAGCGGGAAGGTCTTCCGCTCGCCAGCCTGCATGCCCATCGCGGCGGCGTCGAACTCGGGCAGCATGTTGCCCTCGCCCAGCGCGAACTGGAAATCCTTGGCCTGGCCGCCGGCGAATTCGACGCCGTCGATCGTGCCGGTGAAGTCGACCGTCAGGCGGTCGCCCTTCTCCGCCGCGCCGTCGCGCGGCGAGAACGTCGCGCGCTGCCGGCGCAGCACGTCCAGCGTGCGGTCGACGTCGGCGGTCGTCACCTCGACCACGGGCCGCTCGATGACGAGGCTGCCGATATCGCCCAGCGCGACGTCCGGGTAGACCTCGAAGACGGCCGAGAACTCGAGCGCGCCGGCGCTGGTGTCGCCTTCGGCCTTGGGCTCGATCCGGGGGTAGCCCGCGACGCGGAGGTTCTGCTCGCGCACGGCGTCGTTGAAGCTCGACTGCACGGCGTCCGAGATGACGTCCGAGCGGACCTGCGGCCCGTACTGCTGGGCGACCATCTTCATCGGCACGTGGCCAGGACGGAAACCGGGCACCTTCACGGTCTTGGCGAGGCGCGCCAGGCGCTTGCTGACCTCGCCCTCGATGGTGGCGAGGGGCACCGCGACATTGAGGCGGCGCGTCAGCTGGTCTACGGTCTCCAACGTGCTTTGCATAGGAATTCCAGGTCGTTGCTGCGAAGGGATGGTGCGAAAGGGGGGACTCGAACCCCCACGGGTTGCCCCGCCAGCTCCTAAGGCTGGTGCGTCTACCGATTCCGCCACTTTCGCGGGTGCGTAGTCCCGACGGGAGGTGGGGCCGTGACGAGGGGGCAAAGCCGCTTCCGCCGAACGGGTTAGTATAGCAGGAAACACGCGCTCCCGCGCCGGGGGTCCGCGCCCCCGGGCAGGCGCCGCGGCGGCGGGAATCCTGCCTGTTATCGCCGCTTTGCCCGCAAATCCCGTGTCGGTCGGTCATTACGAAAACTTTCCCGTCGCCTCGCGGCTCGTCCCGGCGCACCTGCGGCCGGCCGTGGTCGCGCTCTACCGGTTCGCCCGGGGGGCCGACGACCTTGCCGACGAGGGCGACGCCACGCCCGCCGAGCGGCTGGCGGCGCTGGCCGCCTACGACGCGGCGCTGGAGGAGATCGCCCGCGGCGGGACGCCGGCGCAGCCGCCCTTCCCCGCGCTGGCCGAGGCCGTGCGGGCCCACGGCCTGCCGCTGCCCCCCATGCACGACCTCGTGTCGGCGTTCCGGCAGGACGTGACGGTCGGCCGCTACGCGACCTACGAGGCGCTCCTCAACTACTGCCGGCGCTCGGCCAACCCGGTCGGGCGGCTCCTGCTCGCGCTCTACCGGGCCGATGCCCCCGCCAACCTGGCGGCCAGCGACGCGATCTGCACCGGCCTGCAGCTCGTCAACTTCTGGCAGGACGTGGCCATCGACTGGCGCAAGGACCGGGTCTACCTCCCCCAGGAGGACCTCGACCGCTTCGGCGTGCCGCTGGCGGCGATCGCCGAGGGGCGTGCGGACGCCGCGTGGCGCGCGCTGCTCGCGTTCGAAGTGGCGCGGGCCCGGGCGCTCCTCGAGTCGGGAATGCCGCTGGTCGCGGCCCTGCCGTGGCGGCTCGGGCTCGAGCTGGCCGGCGTGATCGCGGGGGGCCTGCGCATCTGCGGGCGCATCGACGCGGTCGGCGGCGACGTGTTCGCGCACCGGCCGACGCTCCGCCCGTGGGACTGGTGCGCGGTCGCGTACCATGCGCTTTGCCTGCGCCGCGCCGCCTGACGCCGGTCCCGCTCCGATGACCCCCGACGAATACTGCCAGCAGAAGGCCGCGCAGAGCGGCTCCTCGTTCTACTACAGCTTCCTGTTCCTGCCCGCGCCGCAGCGGCGCGCGATCACCGCGCTGTATGCGTTCTGCCGCGAGGTCGACGACGTGGTGGACGAGGTGTCGGACGCCGACGTCGCACGCACCAAGCTCGCCTGGTGGCGGCAGGAGATCGCGCGCACGTTCGACGGGACGCCGCAGCACCCGGTCGCGCAGGCGCTGGTGCCGGTGGTGCGCGAGGTCGCGCTGCCGCTCGCGCACTTCGAGACCGTGATCGACGGCATGGCGATGGACCTCGAGCACGCCCGCTACGTCGACTTCGCAGCACTTGAGCTCTACTGCCACCGCGTGGCGGGGGTGGTGGGCCTCATGTCGGCGGAGATCTTCGGCTACACCGATCCGGCGACGCGCGGCTACGCGCGCGACCTCGGGATCGCGTTCCAGCTCACCAACATCTGCCGCGACGTCGGCGAGGACGCGCGGCGCGGGCGCATCTACCTGCCGCAGGAGGACCTCGCGCGCTTCAAGGTGGCGCCCTCCTCGCTCCTGCAGGGGCAGCCGAGCGACGAGTTCCGCGCGCTGATGGCGTTCGAGGTGGAGCGCGCGCAGGCGTGGTACGCGAAGGCGTTCGACCAGCTGCCGGCCGCGGACCGCAAGGCGCAGCGCGCGGGACTCGTGATGGCGGCGATCTACCGGCAGCTGCTTTCCGAGATCGCGCGCGACGGCTACCAGGTGCTCGACCGGCGCACGTCGCTCACGCCGCTGCGCAAGCTCTGGATCGCGTGGAAGACGGCGCGCGCGGCGTAGGCGCGGCGCCGCGCGTCGCGATCGTCGGCGGCGGCTGGGCCGGCTGCGCCGCGGCCGTCACGCTGGCCGCGGAAGGCGTCCCCGTCGCGTTGTTCGAGGCGGGGCCGGTGCTGGGCGGGCGCGCGCGGCGCGTCGTGCGCGACGGCCTGCCGCTCGATAACGGCCAGCACCTGATGCTGGGCGCCTATCGGGACACGCTCGCGCTCCTGGCGCAGGTGCACGGCGGCGCGGTTCCCGCGTCGCTGCTCGTGCGGCGGCCCCTGGCGCTCGTGCCGCTTGCGGCAAGTGGCGACGCGCTCGCGATGACGGTGCCGCCGGCGCCGGGGCGGCTCGGGCTGCTGCTCGGGCTCCTGCTCGCGCGCGGCCTGACGTGGGGCGAACGGTGGGCGAACGTCCGCTGGTTCCAGGCGCTGGAACGCAATGGCTTCGCGCGGCCCGCCGGCGAGACCGTCGCGCGGATGCTGGCGCCGCTGCCGCCGCGCGTGGCCACCTTGCTGTGGGAGCCGCTGTGCGTCGCCGCGCTCAACACGCCCGCCGCCGCCGCATCGGCGCAGGTGTTCGCGAACGTGCTGCGCGCTTCTTTCGCGGCGGACGCGCGCGCCTGCGACTTCGTGCTCAACGCGACCGACCTCACCGCGACGTTCCCGGACGCCGCCGCGCACTACGTCGCGGCGCGCGGCGGCGAGGTGACGACCGGCACCGCGGCGCAGGTGGTCGCCTGCCGGCGCGGGGAAGTGACGCTGGCGGCGCGGCAGCGGGCGCTGACCTGCGAGGCCGTGATCGTGGCGACCGGGCCGCACCAGTTGACCACGGCATTCGCGCCGGAAACGCTGCGGACGCACCCGCCGCTCGCCGCGGCGGTCGACGCGATGGGCGCGCTGCGCTACGAGCCGATCGTCACCGTGTGGCTCGGCCTGCCGGACGTGGTGCCGCTGCCCGGACCGATCGTGCGGCTCGACGACGCGCCGGGCCAGTGGCTGATCGACCGGCCCGACGTCGCAACACGTGGCGAAGGCGCGACGCGCCCGGCGCAGGTGGTCGCGGTGGTGCTGAGCGCCGGCGGCCCGCACCTCGACCTCGCGCACGACGCGCTCGTGCAGGCGGTGGAGGCGCAGCTGGCGCGCCTGGCACCCGGGTGGCCGCGCAGCGCGTGGTCGCAGGTGATCGCCGAGAAGCGCGCGACGTACGCGTGCACGCCGGACCGCGTGCGACCCGCGGGACCGCGGCTCGCGCCCGGCGTGTACCTCGCGGGCGATTACGTCGACACCGAGTATCCGGCCACGCTGGAGGCCGCCGTGCGCAGCGGCGTCGCCGCCGCGCGCGCGTGGCTCGCGGACCGGGCATGACGTAAGGGACCGCCGGAGGCCGGCCGGGCGCATCCGTCAGCGATGCGTCAGCGCGGCTCCGCCAAGCTTCGCCGGTGACCGGACGCCGTCCGGAAAACCGACGAGGAAGACGATGCATGCACGACTCCTGCGCGCGGCGCTCGTGGCCGCGAGCCTCGCGTGGTCCGCGTGGATCCACGCGGCCAACGTGACCGATCACTGGTGGAACCCGGCGGAGTCCGGATGGGGGCTGTCGGTGACCCAGCAGGACGACGTCGCGTTCGTCGCGCTGTTCGTCTACGGCAACGACGGCAAGCCGACGTGGCTCACGGCGAGCGCGACGCGCTACGCGACCGACCCGTCCGGCAATCCCGGCTTCTCCGGGCCGCTCTACCGCACGCAGGGTCCGTGGTTCGGCGGCGCGTTCGACCCGGCGGCCGTGCAGGCGGTGCCGGTCGGGACGCTGACGTTCGAGTCCACCGGCCCGGGCACCGCGATCCTCGTCTACACCGTCGACGGCGTGCGCGTGAACAAGGTGGTGACCCGGCTCACGTTCCGTCACAAGGACTGGAGCGGCGTGTACCGCGGCGTCAACCGCACGAGCTACCGCGACTGCCAGGGCGGCACGACGCCCGCGGTGACCTACGACGACGGCCTGATCGACGTCGAGCACGCGGGCAGCGCGTTCCGGATGTGGGTCGAGGGCAAGAAGGCGACGTGCACGTACACGGGCAGCTACCAGCAGGTCGGGCGCCTTGGGATAGTGTCCGGGACCTACACGTGCGCCGACGGCCCGAGCGGCACGTTCACCCTGCGCGGCCTCGAGACGCACGAGAGCGCATTCGGCGGGCAGCTCGAGATGTCGCACCCGTCCTGCGGCTACGTGAAGCAGGAAATCGCAGGCTTCAATCTCGACTGACCGGTGTCTGACACCTCATAGGCGGTGTCAGACACGTCATAGGCCAGGGGTCTGATACCGGCGTGCAAGCCTTATCGCACGCCGGTGTCTGACCCCGGGTTGGGACTCGGTCGAATACCGGGGTCAGACCCCGTGCGGGGTCAGACCCCTGATTGCAGAAGCGTCGCTTCGGTGTCAGACACGTCATAGGCCAAGGGTCTGATACCGGCGTGCAAGCCTTGTCGCACGCCGGTGTCTGACCCCGGGTTGGGGCTCGGTCGAACACCGGGGTCAGACCCCGTGCGGGGTCAGACCCCTGATTGCAGAAGCGTCGCTTCGGTGTCAGACACCTCATAGGCGGTGTCAGACACGTCATAGGCCAGGGGTCTGATACCGGCGTGCAAGCCTTGTCGCACGCCGGTGTCTGACCCCGGGTTGGGACTCGGTCGAACACCGGGGTCAGACCCCTTTTCGGTACTCGGCTACAACCACGCCAGCGAATGTCCGCCGTCGACGGTGATCGTGGCGCCCGTCATGTACCCGCCGGCCGCACTGGCGAGCAGCAGCAGCGGCCCGTCGAGGTCGGACGGCACGCCGAAGCGGCGCAGCGCCACGCGCTTGCCAAGCGACTCGCCGGCCGGCGAGCGCAGGAAGTCGCGGTTGAGTTCGGTCTCGATGTAGCCCGGCGCCAGCGCGTTCACACGGATGCCGTGCGGCGCCCACTCGAGGGCCATCGCCTCGGACAGCCGCAACAGCGCCGCCTTGGCCGCGATGTACGCCGGCAGCTGCTTGGCCACGCGGGTGCCGAGGATCGACGCGATGTTGACGATCGCGCCGCCGCGCTTCGCCTCCGCCATCGCCTGCGCCGCCGCGCGTGCGACACGGAATGCGCCGTCGAGGTTGGTGTCGATGACGGCGCGCCAGTCCTCCTCGGTGGTCAGGAGCGCCGGCCTGGTCATCGCCACGCCGGCGTTGTTGACGAGGAGGTCGAGCCCGCCCAGGGCGGCGACCGCCTCGGAGACGCCGCGGCGCACGCCCTCGGGGTCGCGCACGTCGAGCGCCACCGGAAAGGCCTGCCCGCCCATGGCCGCGATCTCGCCGGCCAGCGTCCGCAATGCCTCCACGCGACGCGCGGCAATGGCCACCTTCGCCCCGTGCCGCGCGAGCAGCTGCGCGAAGTGACGCCCGAGGCCGCTCGACGCGCCGGTGACCAGCGCCAGGCGCCCCGCGAGCGCGTCGCGCGCGAAGAGCTCAGCCATGCCGCGGCTCCTTGGCCTGCTCGCGCAGCACGAACTTCTGGATCTTGCCGGTGGCGGTCTTCGGCAGCGGCCCGAACACCACCGTCTTCGGCACCTTGAAGTGCGCGATGCGCTCGCGGCACCATGCGACGATGTCCGCTGCCGTGGTCTCGGGCGCGCCGGCCTTCAGCGTCACGAACGCGCACGGCGTCTCGCCCCACTTCTCGTCGGGACGCGCGACCACCGCCGCCTCCATCACCGCCGGGTGCCGGTACAGGCACTCCTCGACCTCCAGCGAACTCACGTTCTCGCCGCCGGTGATGATGATGTCCTTGCTGCGGTCCTTGATCTCGATGTAGTTGTCCGGGTGCCAGACCGCGAGGTCACCCGAGTGGTACCAGTCGTGGCGGAACGCCGCCTCGGTCGCGGCCGGGTTGCGCAGGTAGCCCTTCATGATCGTGTTCCCGCGCAGCATCACCTCGCCCAGCGTGGCGCCGTCGCGGGGCACGGCCTCCCCCGTCTCCGGATTGCCCACCTGCATGCCGGCGAGCGTGGGCAGCGGCACGCCCTGCCGCGCCATCCGCTGCGCGCGCTCGGTGAGCGCGTAGCCCTCCCACGCGTCCTGCCACGCGCACAGCGTCGCGGGCCCGTACGACTCGGTGAGGCCGTACAGGTGCGTCACGCGGAAGCCCATCCCTTCCATCTTCTCGATGACCGCCGACGGCGGCGCGGCGCCGCCGGTCGCCACGTCCACCGGGTGGTCGAGGCGCAGCTTCACATGCTCGGGCGCATGGATCAGGAGATTCAGCACGATCGGCGCGCCGCACAGGTGCGTCACGCGGTGGTCGCGGATCGCGGGGAAGATCAGTGCGGGGTCGACGCGCCGCAGGCACACGTGCGTCGCGCCCGCCGCCGTGACCGCCCACGTGTACGTCCAGCCGCAGCAGTGGAACATCGGCAGCGTCCACAGGTAGACGCTGTCGGGGACGAGGCGGAAGGCGAGCGCGTTGCCGAGCGCGTTGAGGTACGCGCCGCGGTGGTGGTAGACCACGCCCTTCGGGTCGCCCGTGGTCCCCGAGGTGTAGAGCAGCGCGAGCGAATCCCATTCGTCCACCGGCCCCGGCCACGCGAACGCGGGATCGCCCTCGGCGAGCAGGTCCTCGTAGCGGACGGACCCCAGCCGCTCCCCGGCCGGACCCTCGGGGTCGTCGATGTCCACCACGAGCGGCGGGTGGTCGACGGACGCGAGGGCCGCCTTCACCACGCCGGCGAACTCGGCGTCGGTGACGAGCACCTTCGCCCCGCCGTGGGCGAGGCAGAACGCGATGGTGGCGGGATCGAGGCGGATGTTGAGCGGATTCAGCACCGCCCCGAGGGCCGGGACGGCGTAGTGCAATTCCAGCAGCGCCGGCACATTGGGCGCCATCACCGCGACCGTGTCGCCGCGGCGCACGCCGCGCGCGGCCAGCGCGGAGGCAAGCCGCCGGCAGCGAGCCGCGAACTCGCGGTAGGTGTACGCCAGCCGCCCGTGGCGGACCGCGACCTTGTCGGGATAGACGAGCGCACTGCGCTCGAGGAACGCCACCGGCGTCAGCGGGACGTGGTTGGCCGCGTTGCGTCCGAGTTCGGGGGCGAAGGCGTCCACGGTCAGTGCGCGCGGACGGTGCCGGTGCGGTTGCGCAGCAGCCGCTGCTGCTCGCGGTTCCACTCGCGCTCCTTGATGCTGTCGCGCTTGTCGTGCTGCTTCTTGCCCTTGGCCAGGCCGACCTCGAGCTTGATCCGGCCGTTCTTGTAGTGCAGGTTGAGGGGGGCCAGCGTGTAGCCGGCCCGCTCGACCTTGCCGACCAGCCGGTTGATCTCCTCCCGGTGCAGCAGGAGCTTGCGCGAGCGGGTCGGGTCGGGCCGGATGTGGGTCGACGCGGTGGAAAGCGGGGTGATGTGCGCGCCGATCAGCATGATCTCGCTGCCCTTGACCACCACGTAGGCTTCCTTGAGGTGCGCCCGCCCCGCCCGGATGGCCTTGACCTCCCAACCTTCGAGCGCCACGCCGGCCTCGATGCGTTCCTCGATAAAATAGTCGTGGAACGCCTTCCGGTTCTCTACGATGCTCACTGGATCTTCCTCCGCGCCGAGCGCGGCGCCATTCTAGCAACCCGCCCCCGCCGACCCATGCAACGCGTCCAGAAGTCCGTGCTCGTGCCGTACAGCGACCAGCAGATGTTCGCGCTGGTGGACGACGTGACGCGCTACCCGGAGTTCCTGCCGTGGTGCGCGGGCTGCGACGTCCTCGAGCTGCACGAGGGCGGCCGGACCGCACGGCTGCACATCAACTACCACGGCGTGAAGGCGCACTTCACGACCGACAACGCGAACACGCCGCCGTCGTCGATCGTGGTGACGTTGAACGACGGCCCGTTCCGCCACCTGCACGGGGAGTGGACGTTCCGGGCGCTGGCGGAGGACGCGTGCAAGGTGGAACTCGCCCTCTCCTACCAGTTCAAGACCCATCTCCTGGAGTCGCTGGTCGGACCGGTGTTCAACCACATCGTGAACACGTTCATCGACGCGTTCGTGAAGCGCGCGGACGTGGTCTACCGGAAGGCGTGACGGTGCGCGTGGTCGTGGCGTTCGCGGCGCCGGGGGTTGCGCGCGTCGTGCCGGTGGACGTGCCCGCGACCGCCCGGGTGGCCGACGCGGTCGCGGCGAGCGGGCTGGTGGCGGACCTCGGGCTCGACGAACGGGCCATCGCGTTCGCGATCTTCGGGCAGCGGGCGGACCCCGACCTGCCCCTGCGGGAGGGGGACCGGGTCGAGATCACCCGCCCGCTGGTCGCGGACCCCAAGGCCGTGCGGGCCGCGCGGGCCGCGGAACGGCCCCTGCCCCGGACGCGCAAGCCGCCCCGGAACCGGGGCTGACGGCTGGCACGGAGGGGGTGGCAACCCGCCCCGGTAGGCTACCGGCTTTGCACGGATGTGAAAAATCCGACACAATGCGCGGATGTCCACGCCGGTCAAACGACGTTATGCTGGACTTTGCGCGCTCTGCGCGGCATTGTCTTGCACCTCCATCGCCACCGCTGAGACACCGGCGGTGCGCAATTCGTTCACTGCCTCCGCGGCGGCCGCCGCCGGCAAGGTCTGGAGCGGTGCCCAGGACGTCGCGATCTACGCGCTCGGCCTCATCGGCGTCGACTACAAGTTCGGCGGCAACACGCCGGCCTCCGGCCTCGACTGCAGCGGGCTCGTCCGCTACGTCTTCCAGGAAGTGACCGGCGTCACGCTCCCCCGCACCGCGAAGGAGATGAGCGTCCTCGGCAGCAAGGTCGGCGTCGACGACCTGAAGCCCGGCGACCTCGTGTTCTTCAACACGCGCCGCTTCCAGTTCTCGCACGTCGGCATCTACCTCGGCGACAACCGCTTCATCCACGCGCCGTCCACCGGCAGCGAGGTCGAGATCGCCCGGCTGTCCGAGGGCTACTGGCAGAAGCACTTCAACGGCGCCCGCCGCCTCGTGGGCGTGCTGCCGTCGCTGGTCCCCAGCGTCATCTCGCCGGCCATGGCGGGCACGATGCCGCCCGACCTCATGACGCCGCTGCCCGCGCTGCCGCCGGTCACGCTGGCGACGACCCCGGACGCCGAGCGTCCGTCCGCCACCCCGTAAGTCCGCCGGGGGCCACCGCAGGCGGTGCCAGGCACCGCCCGGTGTCTGACACCGATGCCCGCTAGTCGCGGGCGCCCGCCTTCTTCAGCGCCTCCGCCATCGCGCGCTCGTTGCCGCGCTGCGCCCACGCGAGGGCCGTCGCGCCGTTCTGGTTCTTCGCATTGACGTCGGCGCCCTTCGCGATCAGCAGCGTGACCGTCGGACCCTTCGCCTCGCGCACGGCCATCATCAGGGCCGTGGTGCCGTTGGGCGACGCGGCGTTGATGTTCGCGCCCTCGGCCAGCAGGTAGGCCACGACCGCGTCGTGGCCGCCGGTCGCCGCGTAGATGAGCGGCGTCCAGCCCGGGCCGTCGATCTCGGCGCCCTTCGCGCGCAGCTTCTTCACGAGGTCGAGGTGGCCGCCCAGCGCCGCCGCCATGATCGCGGAATCGCCGTGCACGCTCTTCGCGTTCACGTTGGCCTTGCCCGCGAGCAGCACGTCGACCGTGGCGACGTAGTTGTTGCGCGCCGCGTTGACCAGCACGGGCTCGCCTTCGGGCGTGACGGTGTTGGGGTCGATGCCCTTGGCGAGCATTTCCTTGACGGTCCCCGCGCGGTCGTTGGCGACCGCGATCACGAAGTCCTGGACCATGTCGGCGCGCGCGGGCAGCGCGGCCGTGACGGCGAAGGCGGCGACGGCGAGGGAGGCGGCGAGGGAGCGAAGAGGCGTGTCACGCATGGGCTTGGGGCTCGGGAAAGAGACGGAAGAAGTTGTCGGTGGTGGCCTGCGCGATGGCGGCGACGGGCACGTCGCGCAGGCGCGCGATCTCCTCGCCGACGAAGCGCACCCACGCGGGCTGGTTCTGCTTGCCGCGGTGGGGTGCCGGGGCGAGGTACGGGCTGTCGGTCTCGACCAGCATGCGGTCGAGCGGCACGCGGCGCGCGACGTCCTTCAGCGCGACCGCGTTCTTGAACGTGACGATGCCGGAGAACGAGATGTGGAAGCCCAGGTCGAGCGCGGCCTGCGCGACCTCCCACGTCTCGGTGAAGCAGTGCATGACGCCGCCCGCCTCCGCGGCGCGCTCCTCGCGCATGATCCGCAGCGTGTCCTCGGCCGCGGATCGGGTGTGGATCACGAGCGGTTTGCCGCACTCGCGCGCGGCGCGGATGTGGCGGCGGAAGCGCTCGCGCTGCCACTCGAGGTCGCCGGTCAGGCGGTAGTAGTCGAGGCCGGTCTCGCCGATGGCGACCACCTTGGGCGTGGCCGCCTTCGCGACCAGGTCCTCGACGGTCGGCTCGGGGATGTCCGGGTAGTCCGGATGCACGCCCACCGACGCGAAGAGGTTCGGGTGCGCCTGCGCGATCGCGACCACCCGCGGCCACGCGGCGAGTTCCACCGAGATGCACAGCGCATGCGTGACGGCGTGCTCGCGCATGGCCGCCAGCAGGCCGGGCAGGTCGCCGGCGAGTTCGGGAAAGTCGAGGTGGCAGTGGGAGTCGACGAACACGGGAATCGGGATCGCTGGTCAGTCTTATTGTGCGCAGCTTGCGGCGGCGCAGCATACAGGGCCGGCCGCGGTGGACGCCGGCAACCGTTAACGCAGCGGCCGGTTGCGGGCGACGACCCGCAGGTCGGGGCTCAGGCGGGCGCCCGATCCCCGCAGGGACTCACATCGTGTGCGTCGGCCGCGTCGACGCGAGCGTTTCGCCCAGGATCTTCTCGATGGTGGCGCGCGCGGCGGAGCCCGTCTCGTCCTGCGTGAACTGCACGCCGATGCCCTGCGTGCGGTTGCCCTGCACGCCCTCAGGGGTGAGCCACACGACCTTGCCCTGCACCGCGAGCCGGTTGGGGTCGTCCATCAGCGAGAGGAGCATGAACACCTCCTCGCCCAGCGCGTACGGCCGCGAGGTGGGGATGAAGATGCCGCCGCCCTTGAGGAACGGCATGTAGGCGGCGTACAGCGCCGCCTTTTCGCGGATGTTGAGCGACAGGACGCCCGGCCGGGCCGCGCCGGCGCCCGGGCTGGTGGGGGGTCCTTTCTTGTCGAGCATCGTCAGCGGAAGAGGTCGCGGTAGCGCAGGAGCAGCGCCTCGGCGACGAGGCGCGGTTGCAGCGGGTGCGCGACCAGCAGGCGCTGCCGCAGCAACGATCGATGATAGCGAAACAGGGGGACCGGCGCCACCGCGGCGGCCAGCGGGGCCAGCGCCGCGGCGAAGTCCGGGTTGCGGGCCGGCGGCACCCCGGCGGCGACCCGGGCCAGGTCGGCGGTCCAGGCGGCGAGCCAGTCGATGGCCAGTTCCAGGCGCGCCTTGCGCTCCTCCTTGGGCGCCGCCTCCAGCCGGGCGGCCAGCGCCAGCGGGGACAGCGCGCGGGGCTTGGCGAGCGCGTTGAGCCACAGCGCGCGCTCCGCCTGCCAGTCCGGGTCGGCGAGGCCGAGCGCGGCAATCGGCGCGCCGCCGGCCTGGGCGAGCACGACGTCGGGCTCGCGCACGCCCTGCGCGACCAGCCAGCGGCGGGCGAGATCGGCATCGGGCAGCGGCGCGACGTAACGCCGGCAGCGGCTGCGCAGCGTGGCGGGCACGCGACCCGGCTGGTGCGCCACCAGCATGAGATACGTGTCGGCGGGCGGCTCCTCCAGCGTCTTCAGGAGCGCGTTCGCCGCGTTGGGGTTCATGACCTCCGCCGGGTAGATCACCGCGACCTTCGCGCGGCCGCGGTGGGCGGTCACCTGGGTCCACTCGATGAGGTCGCGCACCACCTCGATCTTGATCTGGTCTAGGCGCTTCTCCTCGCCGTCCTCGTCGCGCTCGACCGGCTCCACCAGCCGCAGGTCCGGGTGCTGTCCCGCCTGCACGTAGCCGCAGCTGGCGCAGGTGCCGCAGGCGAGGCCGTCCGCCCGCGGCGACTCGCACAGCAGCGCCTTCGCGAAATTGAGCGCGAGCGTGCGCTTGCCGATGCCGCGCGCCCCGGTGACGAGCAGCGCGTGCGGCCACGTCGCGCGGGCAGCGAGCGCCTGCACGGCCGGGCCTTCCTGCCAGGGCAGGAGCGCCGGGAAGTCCGGCGCCGGCGGGGCGACGTCGTCGTCGGCCATCGTCAAAGCGCCGCGAGCACCGCGGCGAGTTCCGCGCGCACGTCGGCGATCGGGCGCGCGGAGTCCAGCACGCGGAAGCGCTGCGGATCCGCCGCCGCGCGCTCGAGGTACGCGGCACGCACGCGCTCGAAGAAGTCCTGCCGCTCGGACTCGAACTTGTCGAGCGCGCGGCCGTTGGCCTCGGCACGCGCGAGGCGCGCCCGCGACACCTCGGGCGTCACGTCGAAGAGCAGCGTGAGGTCGGGCTGGCAGTCGCCGTGGACCCAGTCTTCCAATTGCGCAATGCGCGCGCGCGGCACGCCGTGGCCGCCGCCCTGGTACGCATAGGTCGCGTCGGTGAAGCGGTCGCACACCACCCAGTCGCCGCGGGCGAGCGCGGGCCTGATGACCTGCTCGACGTGCTCGCGGCGCGCCGCGAACATCAGCAGCGCCTCGGTGTCGTGCGTCATCGGCACGTGCAGCAGCATCTTGCGCAATTCCTCGCCGAGGGGCGTGCCGCCGGGCTCGCGCGTCGACGTCACGCGCCGGCCGTTGGCGGCGATCCGCTCGGTGAGCCACACCGCGTGCGTGCTCTTGCCCGCCCCGTCCACGCCCTCGAGCGTGATGAACCGGCCGCGCGTCATCAGCGTCCGCCTTTCTGGAAGCGCGACACGGCCCGGTTGTGCTCGGGCAGGGTCACGGAGAACTTGGAGGTGCCGTCGCCGCGGGCGACGAAGTAGAGGTACTCGCTCGGTGGCGGGTTCATCACCGCGTCCAGCGCCGCCTGCGACGGCAGCGAAATGGGCGTGGGCGGCAGCCCGTCGCGCGTGTAGGTGTTGAACGGGGTGTCCGTCTCGAGGTCGCGGCGGCGCAGGTCGCCGTCGAACGCCGCGCCCATGCCGTAGATGACGGTCGGGTCGGTCTGCAGCCGCATGCCCTTCTTCAGGCGGTTGACGAAGACCGACGCGATGAGCGGCCGGTCGGCGGCGCGGCCCGTCTCCTTCTCGACGATGGACGCGAGGATCAGCGCGTCGTACGACGACTTGAACGGCAGGTCGGTCGCGCGGTGCTCCCACGCGGCGGCGAGGCGCGTGTCCATCGCGCGCTTGGCGCGCGCGAGGATCGCCGCGTCCGTGCTGCCGGTCGCGAAGAAGTACGTGTCGGGGAAGAAGCGGCCCTCGGGCGCGCCCTCCCCGCCGAGCTTCGCCATGACCTGGTCGTCGGGCAGGTCGAGCAGCGTGTTGCGCACGGCCGGGTTCGCCTTCAGCGCGCGCTTCACGTCGTTGAACGTCGCGCCCTCGACGATGACCAGCGACGCCTGGGTCACGTCGCCCTGCGTGAGCTTGGCGAGCAGCTGCGGCAGCGTGGTGCCGGCCTCGAATTCGTAGCTGCCGGCCTTGATCGCGCGGTCGGCGTGGCGCCAGCGCGCGAGCGCGACGAGCGCCATCGGCTGCGGCAGCACGCCGGCGGCACCGAGATCGCGCGCGACGGTCGACAGCGACGCGCCGGTCCGCACGTCGAACGGGTACGGCGCGGTGGGCAGGGGCAAGGGTTCGCTGTAGAGGCGCCAGCCGTACCAGCCGGCGACGGCCGCGACCACGAGCAGCAACAGGGCGAGGATGCGGGCGACGCGGGCGATCATGGGCAGGGACGAGGCCCGCCGCATGCGTCGCGCGGGCACAGGTGCGCAGGACCGGCGGGGACCCGGGCATTATAATCGTCCGATGCCCCGCTTCCGCCCGCCTGCCCGCCGGCACGCCCGCTCCGGCTTCACGCTGATCGAGATCATGGTGGTCATCGTGATCCTCGGCGTGCTCGCCGCCCTCGTCGTGCCCCGCGTGCTGGAGCGTCCCGACGAGGCGCGGGCGATCGCCGCGAAGAGCGACGTCGCCGCCATCATGCAGGCGTTGAAGCTCTACCGCCTCGACAACCAGCGCTATCCCACCGGCGAGCAGGGGTTGAACGCGCTCGTCGCGAAGCCCGAGATCCCGCCGGTGCCGCCCAACTGGAAGCCCGGCGGCTACCTCGAGAAACTGCCCAAGGATCCGTGGGGCCGCGCGTACGTCTACCTGAACCCCGGCGTGCGCGGCGAGATCGAGGTGTTCAGCCTCGGCGCCGACGGCCAGCCGGGCGGCACGGGGATCGACGCCGACATCGGGTCCTGGGATCTCTAGGCTACGTCTGCAAAAGGCGTTCGTGGCCGCGGGGGATGACGTGACGTCCGCGGCGCGCCTTTTGCAGCCGGAACGGCGCCGATGGTTCACCGCCGCGTCAGAGGACTCCCTCTCCCCGTGGACGGGGAGAGGGCCGGGGTGAGGGGCAGCCGCGTGCCGACACGCAAGCGTTCACGGCAGGTCAGTCGGCCGCCTTGGGGCGGCCCGGCGGCGGCCGCGGAAAAGGCCACGCAACAACGAGCGTCATGCGCGCGGTTGCGCGTGGCATCCGCAGTGGGCGGCTTCACCCTCGTCGAAATCCTCGTCGTCATCGTGATCCTCGCCATCGCCGCGAGTGTGGCCGTGGTCGCCTTCGACAACTCCGACCGCGAGCGGACCACGCGCGAGGCGCGCCGCTTCGCCGACGCGCTGGAGCATGCCGCCGCGCGGGCGCAGGTGCGCGCCGAGACGCTCGGCGCCTCCGCCGACGGCGGCGCGTGGCGTTTCTGGCGACGCGACCCGTCGGGGCAGTGGGTGCCGGTCGCCGACGACGAGGTGCTGGCGCCGCATGCGCTGCCCGCCGGCGTGACCGTGACCGCGCTGACCTACGGCGCGGTGCAGCTCGACGCCAGCGCCATCGTCCCGCTGCGGCCCACGGGCCGCAACGAGCCGTTCACGTTCGGCCTCGCGGGCAAGGACGCGCGGCTCGTGCTCGCGGCCGATCCGCTCAACCGCGTCAGCGTCGCGCCGCAGCCGCCATGAAGCGACCGCGCGGCTTCACGCTGGTCGAGATCCTGGTGGCACTCGCGATCGTCGCGATCGCGCTCGCCGCCGGCATGCGCGCGCTGGCGCAGGCCACCGACTCGGCGTCGGCGCTGAAGAGCCGTACGCTCGCGCTGTGGGTCGCGCAGAACCGGCTCGCCGCCGCGCAGGTCGCGAACCCCTGGCCTGCGCTGGGCACGTCGACCGGCGAGGCCGAGCAGGCAGGCGCGCGCTTCGTGTGGCAGGCGAACGTCACCACCACGCCCAATCCCGCGTTCCGCCGCATCGACATCACGGTGGCGGAGCCGCAGGCGCCCGACTACGCGCTTGCGAAGCTCACCGGGTTCCTCGGCAATCCGGAGCCGCGGCCGTGACGCGGGCGAACGGCCACGGCATGCAGCGCACGCGCGGCTTCACGCTGGTCGAGGCGCTGCTGGCGCTCGCGATCTTCGGCGTGATCTCGGTGCTCGCGTATCGCGCGACGGCCGCGCTCACCGACGGCGAGGCGCGGCTGTCGGCGGAGGCCGCGCGCTGGCGCACGCTGGAGGCGCTCTTCACGCGCTTCGAGGCCGACATCCGGCAGGCGATCCCGCGCCCGGTGCGCGCCGGCAACGCGCGCGAGCCGGCGTGGCTCGGGACGCCGAACGCGCTCGTCTTCACGCGCGCCGGCTCCGAGTTCTTCGCCGAACCCGCGCCCGCGGGCCAGCGCATCGGCTATCGCCTGCGCGACGGCACGCTGGAGCTCGCGTACTGGCCGCACCTCGACCACACCGCCGAAGCGGCGCCGGTCGTGTATCCGCTGGTCGACGGTGTGGCGACGTTCCGGCTCGACTACCTCGCGCGCGACGGCAGCTGGCGCACGAGCTGGCCGCTCTTCGGCGAGGACGAGATCCCGCGCGCGGTCCGGCTCACGCTCACGCTGGCCGACGGCGTGCGCATCGACCGCTGGTTCACGCTGCGATGAAGACTCCCGCCCGCGGCGCCGCGCTGGTCCTCGCGATGCTGGTCGCGGCTCTCGCTGCGACGGTCGCCGTCGCGCTTGCGGCAGGGCAGCAGCGCTGGCTGGCCGACGTCGGCAACCGGCGCGACCAGGTGCAGGCGCAGTCGCTGGCGCTGGCCGGCGTGCAGTGGGCGCGGCAGATCCTGCAGGACGACGCGCGCATGGGCACGATCGACTTCATCGGCGAGCCCTGGTCGTACCCGCTGCCGCCCACGCCGATCGCCAACGGCTCGATCGAGGGCCGCATCGAGGACGCGCAGGGCCGGCTCAACGTGAACAACCTCGCGCAGGACGGCAGCGCCGGCGAGGCGGAGCGCATGCGCTTCGCGCAGCTCTTCGCGGGCAAAGGCATCCCCGGTCCGCTGGTCGAGGCGATCGCCGACTGGATCGACGCCGACGCGCAGCGCCGGCCCAACGGCGCCGAGGACCCCGACTACCTGCAGGCGTCGCCGACGTCGCTCGCCGCCAACGCGCCGCTGGTGCGCAGCGCCGAGGTGGCGCTGGTGCGCGGAGGCAACGCGCGCGTGTTCACGGCACTCGCCCCGGACATCGCGGCGCTGCCCATGGGTACGCTGGTGAACGTCAACACCGCCAGCACCGACGTGCTCGCCGCGGCGATTCCCGGCCTCACCGGCGACAAGCTCGCAGCGTTCGTGGCCGAGCGCGCGCGCAAGCCGTTCACGACGATGGCGGAACTGCGCGAGCGGATGCCGCGCGACGTGCCGCTGCCGCCCAACACCACGTTCGCGTTCGGCAGCAGCTACTTCCTGGTCAGCGTGCGCTCGCAGCAGGGCGACGCGGTGGCGCAGGCCCGCGCGCTCCTGCACCGCGAGGGCAACAAATGGCCGGTGGTGGTGTGGCAGGTGCTGGAGTGATGCCACTGCCCGGTGTCTGACACTCGCGGATGCAGGCCGGGGACCCAAGGGGTCTGATACCGGCGCGAACGCCCTTCTCGCGCCGGTGTCAGATCCCGGCGCACGGCACGAACTCGTGATGGTCGGGATCTGACCCCATGCGGGGTCAGACCCCTCGCTACCGGGGACGCCAGGTGTCTGACACCGATGCGCACGCGGTTCGCGCATCGGTGTCAGACACCGCCGCAGGCTTGGGACCCCAAGGGATCCGACGGTTCCCGGGGTCGGACCCCATGCGCCCGGCCGCTCGCATCGGCGCCCGACACCCAACCCCAATCGGCGGATAATGCCGCCTTCACCGCCCCGGCCCCGCATGCCCCTCCTCCGCGTCCTCCTCGCCCAACCGCCCGCGCCCGCCGAGGCCGCGCCGTGGGCGCTGTTCGACGACCAGGGCCGCCATCAGCGCTCGGGCGTCGGCGTGCCGGCGCAGTGGCCGGAGGACACCGAGCGCGAGGCCGTGATCGCCGCCTCCGCCGTCCGGCTCGCGAGCGTGGCGCTGCCGCCGATGCCCGCCGACCGGGTCGCGGCCGCGGCCACCTTCGCGCTCGAGGACCAGCTGGCCGGCGGCAGCAATACGCAGCACCTCACCGTCTCCCCGCGCAAGCCGGACGGCACCGTCGAGGTCACGGTCGTGGCGCGCGCGCTGGTTGCCGCGCTGCAGGAGGACTTCGAGCGCGTGGTCGCGGAACCGGCGCTGGCCCCGACACCAAGCGCAGGCACGTGGCGCTGGTGCCGCTCGCAGCCGGGCGGCGGCTTCGTGCGCAAGCCCGACGGCAGCGCGTTCGCGCTCAGCGCGCCGACGCCCACCCACGCGCCCGACGAACTCGCCCTCGCCCTCGCGCAGGCCGCGCGTGCGGGGACGCCGCCGCGCGTCGAAGTCGCATTCCCGGTCGACGACGCCGAACTCGCGGCGTGGTCCGCCCAGTGCGGCGCGCGCTTCGAGCGCGGCGTGGCGTGGCAGTGGGACCAGGACGGTGCGCGCCTCGCCGCCGCCCCCGACCTGCTCCACGGCGAGTTCTCCGGCACGCCCGCAAAGATCAGGCGCACCCTTGCCCAGCGCTTCGCGTGGCCGCTCGGGCTCGCCGCCGCGGCGCTTGCGCTGCACGTCGGCGCGACCGTCGTACAGTGGGCGAGCCTGCGCTACGACGCGTGGCAGGTCGAGCGCGCGCTGGTGCAGGCGGCGCGCGACGCCGGCGCGGGAGACGTCACCACCGCCGAGGCCGCGAGCACCGCCCTCGCGCGCCGCTTCGCCGACGCGCGGCACCGCGCGCGGCAGGCGGCCCCGGACGACGCGCTGCCGCTCCTCGCGCGTGCCGCGCCCGCGCTCGCGGCGCTGCCGCGGGGCACGTTCAAGAGCGCCACGTATGCCGGCAACACGTGGACGTTCGAACTCGCGAAGCTCGATCCCGCGGCCGCCGCCACGCTCGACCGCGCGCTGACCCTCGCCGGCCTGGCCCCGCTCGCGGCCACGACCGCGACCGGGACCCGCGTGCGCGTGGCGCTTGCGCCGTGGGCGGAGCTGCCCTGATGGCGCTCACCCTGCACGCCCTCTCGCCGCGGCTCGCGGCCACCTGGGACGCGGCATCGGCGCGCGAGCGCGCGCTCGTCGTGCTGGCGATCGTCGTCGTGCTCGGCGCGGCGCTCTACGCGTGGCTGTGGCGCCCGATGACCGACGACATCGCCCGCCTCGCGCGCGACCTGCCCACGGCGCGCGCCAGCCTCGCCGCGGCGCGCGCGCAGGCCGACGGCATCGCCGCCCTGCAGCGCGCCACGCCGCCAACCGGCAGCGACAATCCGCGCGCGGTCGTCGAGCGCGTGCTGGCCGAGCGCAAGCTGCGGCCGGCCGTGTCGCTGCTCGACGTGGCCGACGGCCGCGTGCGGCTCACGTTCGACGCCGTGCGCTTCGACGCGCTGCCCGAGACGCTGGCGGCCCTCGGCCGCGAAGGCCTGCGCCCGGCCGAGGCCACCATCACCGCGCGCGTGGAGCCGGGCACCGTGCGCGCCGAGTTCACCCTCACCCGCTGATCCCATGCGCATCCTCGGCATCGTCATCCTCGTCCTCGGCCTCGTGGTCGGGGCCGTCACGCTGTTCGCCCCGGCGTCGCTCGCCGATCGCGCACTCGAGAGCAACTCCAACGGCCGCCTGCGCCTCGCCGATACCAACGGCACGCTCTGGAGCGGCGGCGGCACGCTCACCGACGCGACCAACTCGTGGCGCGTGCCCCTGCGCTGGTCCGTGCCGCCGCGCTCGCTGATGAGTTCCATGCACGAACTCGTGCTCGAGCCGGTGCCGGGCGCGGCGATGCCCACCGGCGTGGTCGGCATCGGCAAGGACAGCGCGAGCTTGCGCGACTTCGCCGTCGAGATTCCGGCGCAGGCGCTGGCCGGCATGCTCGGCGCGCGCGGCGCGGTCACGCTGGGCGGCACGCTCGCGCTGCGCACGCCGTCGCTCGACTGGAACGGCAACCAGGCCAGCGGCTCGCTCAACGCGCAGTGGAGCGACGCGCGGCTCGCGGTCGGCAACGCCGTGGCCAACCTCGGCGCGGTGGACGTGGCGCTGGCACCCGCCGGCGACCGCCTCGCGGGACCGCTGCGCAACAGCGGCGGCGACGTGCGCATCGACGGCAACGTCAGCGTGGCCGGACGCACGGTCGACGTCAGCGCCAACGTGGCGCCCGCAGCCGGCGCACCGCCGCACATCGCGCTGGCGCTCGCGGCACTCGGTCCGCCGGATGCCGCCGGCAACGTGCGCGTCGCGTGGCGAGGCTTACTGCGCTGACGGTGTCGGTCGACCGCCGTCCCTCGCGGTTGTCGGACCAAGGCTGGTTGCCAATGGTCGCCGCCGCTCCTGTCGGACGCGGCCGAACGGTCCCGTGCCGATGTTGTGACGCACAAAATCACCTCAACACCCGCAACCGAAGTGCGCTAGATCAATAAATTTGCAAACAGGCGCGGATCTTTCCCTCAACTCGTCGGATGGCGTGCCGATATCCGCGCGAGAATGCGTGTGATGGGGCCCGAAGGTCGCGTCCACCCCAGCCATTTGCAGGAATACAACACGAATTGGCATATCCGGACATGCATCGAACTAAGTCGATCGAAATGGGTTGCATGTTGGCAATTGTCAACTACCTTGCAATATGAGCACTACAGCGCTCGTTGGGGGACCGCAATGGAAACGATCTGGATCATCCTGTCTTTCTGGTTGGGCTTCGGCGCCGGGTTCGTCCTACTGGCCATGATGCAAATGAGTCGCCAAGTTGATCTGGAAATGCCGGTACATGAGACGATTCCGCATGCGGGCGGGCACAGTCACGTGAGCTAACCACTCTTGCTCATGCCGACGCGGTCGCCGGCCTCGTGGCCGGGGACTCGTCGTCCCCGTACCCGCGGGGCAAGCGCTGTCGACAGCGACTCGTGGGAAACGGTTCCACGCTGTTCGCGCCCCGGCCAGTGGCCGCCGTAATGCGCGGCGCCCCTCAATCGCGCCCGGAAAGCACCTCGAGCAGGAGCGCACAGTAGCGCTCGATCCGGTCGATCGCCCGATCGAAGCCTGCCAGCGCCCCGAAGTAGGGATCGTCGATCTCCCGGGGCGGGGCCGCGGGATCGAGCGCACCGAGGAGCCCGAGATGCCCGGCGTAGCCGGGTGGACGCAGCGGCTCCAGCGACTCGAGGTTGTAGCGATCCATCGCAAGTATCCAGCTGTGCCGCGCGAAGTCGCGTGCCGAGATCATGCGGGCGTGGCGCTTCGGAATCACGAATCCCCGCCGTTCGGCTGCGACCCGCGCCCGTGCATCGACGGGTTGACCGACGCAATTGGGATGCGTCGCCGCCGATGAAATGGCCAGCCCGGGCAGCATCCCCGCATCGCGGGCGAGCGTCCGCAGCACGCCCTCCGCCATCGGCGAGCGGCAGATGTTGTTGGTGCAGACGAACAGCACGCCAGTCCGCCGGACTCCGCCTAGCATTGGGTCCTCCCGCCCACAGCCTGCGCGCGACGGCACGCGCGGCGTGCGGTCAGTTGGGAATGCGCAGCCATTGCACCAGGAGCGCGAGCGACTCGTAGCTCGCCTCGTATCCGCCGACGAGTCCGGACATGCTGGGCAGCCAGTCGAGCGCAGTCGCCACGCTGGGCGCCGGAATGCCCGTGGGCGCGGGTACGATCTCGATGCCTTGCGCCTCGAACTCCGCACGTGCGCGGCGCAGGTCCACGCCGTGCACGACCAGCACGATCCGGTGCACGCCGGCCGCCCGCAGAATCTCCGCCGAGTACAGGGCGTTCTCGTGGGTCGTACGGGACCGCGCCTCGGCCCAGCGAACCGGCACCTGGAACTCTTGTTCGAGCGCCGCGCGCATCAGGTCGGCCTCGGGCCTGCCGCCGTACACTGTCCCTCCCGAAACGAGGACGGGCAACCCGGTCTGGCGCGCCACCCCAGCGCCGTAGCGCACGCGCTCGAGCGTACGCCGGCCGAGCGTGTCGCCCCCGAACTCGACGGCATTCGGGCGAATGCCGCTGCCAAGGATCACCAGCGCCTGCGCCGACTTCGCCTCGTCGGCCGCCAGCGGGGGCGCGCGGTCGAGCCACGGCCACCCCCCTGCCGTCAGGCGCGGGGTCGACAGCAGCAGGAGCGACAGGACCCCGACCGCCGCCATCACGCGCCCCGTGCGGGGATACCATCCGGCGAGGGCGAGACCGGCCAGTGCAAGCAGCAGCGGCCCCCCGGGGGGGAGCACTAGTGCCTTCACAACGGCCTTGACCCAGATCGGATCCATGGCGGGACTGCGGGCGCAGCGGGGCGTCCTTCCGACAGGACAGGCGCGCCTGCTATCGCGGCTTGGCCAGCAATTCGGTCACGTAACGCGAGGGCACCGCGTAGCTGATCCCGGACGGCTGCGCCAGCACCGCCTCCTTCGTGCTCTTCACCAGCACCATGTTGACGACGCCGATGACCTCACCAGTATCGGGATCCACCAGCGGGCTTCCGCTGTTGCCCGGGTAGGCCGTCGCGTCGAGCTGAAACACGTCGAAGGACCCCTGGGCCAGGCGCCGAACCACCTTGGGGTCGAGATCGGCCGAGCGCGCCTGGGGAATGGCAACCGGCGCGATCGCGGCGACCATGCCGCGGTGGGTTGCCGGGAAGATCCCGAGGACGCTGCCGATCGGGAAGCCGCTGAACAGCACCTCCTGGCCCTCCCGCACCCGCCCGGAATCGGCCACCTTGAGCGCGGGCAGTGGCTCGCCGCTGATCTTCAGTACCGCGAGATCGGTACCCGGGTCCATCGCCACCAGGCGCGCCTCCCGGAACGCCCCCTGCCCCGTGCCTTTCTGGGGAACGATTACGCCCACCTGCTCACGTTTCGCGCCGTCGAGGACGCCCGGGACCACGTGGGCATTGGTGACGATGAGCGTCCCGTCGTCCACTGCGAACCCCGTGCCCCGGAAGTCGAACTGCGGCGAGCGCGTGCGCTCGTAGGTCCCTACCGCAACGATGGCGGGCTTGACACGCTCCACTACACCGGGGACGTCCCCGGCACCCGCCGCCGCGGCAGGGAGCCAGGCGACCACGGTGGCCAGAACGGCCAGCCGCATCCGGATCACGTTCGCCCCGCGCAAGTCACGACCCGCGTGGTGCGGCGGCGGCAACCACCGGGGACGGTTCCGCTTCACGGGCATCGAAGGGATGGAAGGCGTGCTGGAACAGCCGCTGGATGCGCTCGACATAGGCCTGGGTCTCGACATAGGGAGGAATGCCGCCGTACTTGTCCACGGCTTTTTCCCCCGCATTGTAGGCCGCGGCGACCAGCCGAACATCGCCGCGATAATAGGCGAGCAGCCACCGCAGGTAGGCTAGTCCGCCGCGCACATTGTCCTTCACGTCGTAGGCGTCGCGGACGTTGAAGCGGGTCGCCGTGTCCGGGATGAGTTGCATCAGTCCCCGCGCGTCCTTCTCGGAGCGGGCGTTCGGATCGAAATTGGATTCGACGGCGATCACGGCGAGTGCGAAGCGCGGATCGACCTGGTAGCGCGCAGCGAGTTCGCTGACAACGTTCGCAATCTTGCGCTTCCAGTCGGGTAGCGCGGCGAGGAGGCCGGGGTCGTCCTGCGCGACGTCGAGCAGCGTACGCACGGGCGCCGGCGGCGCGGGTTCGGGCCGCATGCACTCGGGAAGCGTACCGCGCTCGTTCCCGACGAAGCCCAGCGCACGCCGCGCGTGCTCGTGCCCCTGGTCGGCGGCAAGCCCGAAGAACGCCGCCGCGACGCGATCATCGCGAACGAGCCCGCGGCCGTTCGCGTACATCCAGCCCAGCGCGTACTGCGCTTCGGGGTCGCCCTCCCGCGCCGCACGGCAGTACAGTTCCACCGCTTTCGCCGGGTTCCTGGGAACGCCTTCCCCGTGCTCATGGGCGACCGCCTGCGCGACCAGCACGGCAGACGCGCCTCCACCGTTCGCGGACGACGTGGGCGCGCTGACGGCACCCTGACCCCAGGCGAGCACCGGCGCGACTGCGCATCCCAGGACCGCGACCAGCCGCCCCGGGCGCAGGTCGCGTCCCCGATACCTAGGCGACCGCGCCAGCATCGCTGCTCGCCACCCCGGCCTTTACCGTCCGGGACTCGTACCACGGCAACGCCTGCTGCAGCCCCGCGCGCACGTCGACGGCTGCACGGTAGCCCAGGATGCGCTCGATTTTTCCGATGTCGGCCTGGGAGTGGCGCACGTCCCCGGCGCGGAACTCGCCGTGGACGACGTCCGGCAACACGAGGGACGGATGTCGCGAGCGGACGAGTTCGCGCAAGGTCGTGATCAACTCGTTGAGCGACGTTCGTCCGCCCACCGCCACGTTGAATATCTGGTGACGTTCGCCTGCCAGGTCGCCGGTCGCCGCCAGGATGTTGGCCTGCACGACATTGGCGACCGGGCAGAAGTCGCGGGTCGTCTCGCCGTCGCCGTGAATCGTGATGGTGCGGCCCGACAGCAAGGCGTCCACCCACCGCGGGATGACTGCGGCATAGGCGCCGTCGGGATCCTGCCGCGTGCCGAACACGTTGAAGTAGCGCAGTCCGACCGTGGGCACGGCATAGCAGCGCGTGAAGACCTCGGCGTAGATCTCGTCGACGAGCTTGGTGACCGCGTACGGCGACAACGGTCGCCCGATGCGGTCCTCCACCTTCGGCAGGCCCGGATGGTCACCGTACGTCGAACTCGACGCCGCGAAGACGAAGCGATCGACTCCCGCGTCACGGGATGCAGCGAGCATGTTGACGAAACCGGTCGCATTCGCAGCATGGGTGCGCAGGGGATCTTCGATCGACCGCGGGACGGAACCCAACGCCGCCTGGTGCAGGACGTAGTCGACACCCTGGACGGCACGCCGGCAGGCATCGACGTCCACGATGTCGGCCTCGACGAAGCGGTGGCGCTCCCAGTGCCTGGCTCCCACGGCGGCACAGACCTCGTCGAGGTTGCGGCGGTAGCCCGTTGCGAAGTTGTCGAGGCCGATCACCTTCTGGCCGAGCCGCAACAGCGTCTCGACCAGGTGCGAGCCGATGAACCCGGCGCTCCCGGTCACCAGCCATCGCCGCGGCTGCGCGCGCAGCCGCTCGCACACCACCTCGAATGCGGAGTCCGCCGCCCTGCCCTGCGTCATCACAGCCTCCAGACCTCAAGTCCGCGCGTGCGCAGCGCCTGCGCATCGGCCTGGCACTTCACGTCGACGAAGAGGCCGCGCTCCGCGACCTTCTCGACGATGCCGTCCGGAAAGCGCTCCCGGAATGCGCGGTGCGCTACGGCGCCCACGATCGCGGCCGCGCGCGGCAGCTTCTCCCAAGGCACGAGCGTCACCCCGTACTCGTGTTGCGCCTCCTCCGGATCGGCTACCGGGTCATGCACATGGACGATGGCGCCGTACGTCTCGAGTTCGCGGATCACGTCGATGACCCGCGAGTTGCGCAGGTCCGGACAGTTCTCCTTGAACGTGAGGCCGAGGACGTTGATGTGCGCACCCTTCACGGACGCGCCGGCCCGGATCAGGTGCTTCACGGTCTCGTCCGCGATGTACTTGCCCATCCCGTCGTTGATCCGGCGTCCCGCCAGGATCACCTGCGGGTGATAACCCAGCATGTCCGCCTTGTGCGTCAGGTAGTACGGGTCCACGCCGATGCAATGGCCGCCGACCAGGCCCGGCCGAAACGGGAGGAAGTTCCACTTGGTGCCGGCCGTCTCCAGCACTTCCAGCGTGTCGATGCCGATGCGGTGGAAGATGAGCGACAGTTCGTTCATCAGCGCAATGTTGAGGTCGCGCTGCGTGTTCTCGATCACCTTCGCGGCCTCGGCGACCTTGATGCTGCTCGCGCGGTGCACGCCGGCGGTAATCACGCTGCCGTAGACCTCGGCCACCCGCTGCAGGGTTTCCGCGGTATCGCCGGACACCACCTTGGTGATCCGCGTCAACGTATGCTCGCGATCGCCCGGGTTGATGCGCTCCGGGGAATAACCCACGAAGAATTCGCGCTTCCAGGTCAGGCCGGAGTGCTTCTCCATCACCGGTACGCAGACCTCCTCGGTCGCACCGGGATACACCGTCGACTCGAAGACGACGGTCGTGCCCCGCTTCATGTGCCGGCCGACGATTTCGCTCGCCCCGTACAGCGGGCTGAAGTCGGGCTGGTGCGCCTCGTCGATCGGCGTGGGCACCGCGACCACGATGAAGTCGGCCTCGGCCAGCGCCGCCGGATCAGTGGTGGGCTCGAGGCGGGTCGCGGCCTTCAGCTCCGCGGACGAGATCTCGCCGGTGGGGTCGACATGGCGCCGGTAGGCGTCGACCTTCTTATGCGAGAGGTCGAAACCGATGGTGCGGTACTTCTTGCCGAATTCAACGGCCAAGGGAAGGCCGACGTAGCCGAGGCCGACGACGGCGATGGTGGTGTGTGTGGACATGAATTGCGTTCAGTTCCTGCGCGCGAAATGAAGTCGGCTATAGGTAGGGGAGGACTTCTTACAGTGATTTCAGCAGCTGCTGCGCCTCGGCGACGTCCTTCGGCGAGCCGCTCTTCTCGACAACCTCGAGTTCCTTGCGTGCACCGATCTTGTCGCCGGTGCCGATGAGCGCCTTGGCGAGGTAGAGCCGCTTGTCCTGGCCGGCAGGGTCGAGTTCGACGGATCGCCGCAGGAACTGCACGCCCTGCACCTTGTCGCCAGTCTGGTAGAGCGCCCACCCGAGCGTGTTGACCACTGACGGGTTGGACGATGCGATGCGGTAGGCTCGCTGCGCGTACTCGACGGCCTTCGTGTCCTTGGTCTCGGCCAGGGACCAAGCAAGGTCGTTGAGGATCGTGACGTTGTCCGGATCCACCTCGCTCGCGGCGCGCAGGAAGACCGCGGCGCCCTTGGTGTCTCCGCGCCCAAGGGCCTGCTGGCCGAGGAACACCCGCAACTGTGTATCCTTCGGATGCTCGGCCAGGAACTTCTGCGCCAGGGCGTTCGCCTCGTCGGCTTTGCCGGTCGAATTCAGCAGGGAGTACATGCGCATCACGACTCCTGCGGTCGGGTCGCGCGTGAAGGCGGCCTTGTACGCGGCGATGGCCTCGGGGACTTTCTTCTGTGCGGCGAGCAACTCGGCCTCCAGTCCGTAGCCCGCGACACGGGTGCTTAGATCCTTCTGCAGACGCCGTGCTTCCGTCATGCCCGCGTCGACCTTGCCGGCATCAACGTACAGGTTCGCCGTGGCCACCCACAATACGGTGTTGGAGGGAGCGATGGAGATTGCGTTCTTCGCCGCGGCGATCGCGTTGTCGTAGTTCTTCATGCTCGCGTGGATTGCCGCGATGCGCGTCCACGGGATCGGACTGTCGGGCTGCAGCTTGCCGAGCCGAGTATACGTTTCGATGGCCTGGTTCTTCTCGCCACCGGCGATCTGGACGGAACCGAGCGCCTCCAGAATGGCAGGGACGTCGGGAACAGCGGCCTGGGCCGCTTGCGCGGCGGCAATTGCAGCCTTCCAATCCTTGCGCATCGCGAGGTATGTGATGAGAGCCTGGCGGGCGGCCGGGGAGTTTGGATTGGCGTTCACGGCCCGCTGCAGCGCGGCGACGACGTCGGCCTGCGGCGCGTCGGACACCATCTTCACCTGGGCGATGCCGATCAGCGCCCGCTCGGACTTTGGATCCTTGGCAAGGATCTGATCGTAGCGCTTGATCGACTCGGGGAACCGGCGCTCGATCGCGTCCAGGTTGGCGAGATTGAAGAGCGTGGTGATGTTGTCCGGCTCGAGCGCGATCGCCTTCTCGAACGCCTCGCGCGCCGAACGCAGGTCGCCCTTCGCGCCAAAGATGGCTCCGCGCGCGTTGAAGGCCGCAACGCTCTTTGGATTCTTCTTCAAGAGTTCGTCCGTGGCCGCGAGCGCTTTGTCGTAGTCGCGCGCCCGCACGTAGGTCTGGACAAGTGCGAGGGTCGGCTCATCCTTTGCCGGCTCGGCGGCCGCGAGCTTCTGCAATGCACCGATCCCCTGTGCGTTATCGCCCTTCGCGACTTGGGCCTGGGCGAGCCGCACCTTTCCCTGCAGGTTGCCGTCCTCGAGGGCATTCGCCCTTTCGATGAAACCGACGGCCGCCTCGGACTTGCCGAGTGCCAGCTCAATCTCCGCCGCCAGACGCAGGGCACCAGCTTCGTCCGGCATTGCGTTCAGCACCGGGCGCAACGTGTCCCGCGCCTTTGCCGCCTGACCACGCATCAGCAGCGTCTGCGCCAGCGCGATCTGGGCGGCCGCGTCATCGGGCGCCTCAGCAATGACCGAGCGCAGCGATTGTTCCGCTGCGCTATACGATCCACGCTTGAGATCGATCAAGGCCGAGAGGTACAGGGCCGCCTTGAAGTTAGGTGCCACCTGCAGTGACTTTTGGATTGCCGCCAACGCCCCGTCGTAGTCCCGGCGTTGGAAAGCGACCATGGCGATGGCATGCTGCGTGCGCGGATCGCCAGGTGCAAGCTTGTGCATGACCTCGGCCTCGCGGGCGGCCCTGTCGGTGTCCTTGTTGATGTAAGCATTCACCAGCCGGTAATGTGCAAAGTACGCGTTCGGCCGCAACTCGACGACCCGCTCCAGCGTGCGTGTGGAATCGTCGCGCTTGCCCAGGCGCAACTCAAGATCCGCCTTCAGCATGAGAACATCGACGTCATTCGGAGTGGTGGCGAGCAGGCCGTTCACTTGATCCAGCGCGCCACCGGGGTTGCCGTTCCGCGCAAGAATGCGCGCGCGGACCAAGTTCGCCTGAACGTTCCCCGGGTCCAACGCCAGCGCTGCATCGGAGCGCGCCATTGCATCCACGAATTCCTTCGCGCCGAACTGCGCCTGGGCGAGCGCCGCGGCCATCTCCGCCTTGGCACGGACGCTCGTAACCGGCGCACCCGCCATCTCGTCCCAGCCGCTCTTCGGGGCGCCCTGGATGAGCCAAGCCCTCGCGAGGAGCGGAAAGACGTCGTCGGCGGCGTACTTCAGAGCAAGTGCCTTGCGCAGCTCGGTGGTGGCCCCGGCAGGGTCCCCCTGTTCGAGCAGCACGCGGCCCAGCAGGAAGCGCGCCTTCGCATCGTCGGGCGACTTCGCGAGCGCGTTCTTGAGCTCAATCGTGGCGGCCGCGTAGTCGGACTTCGCGAGGTAGGACTCGGCCGAGGCAACAAACTGCGCCGGGTCCTTGCCTCCGCACGCCGCGAGCACGGCGACCGAAATACCCAGTACGAGTTTGCGATAAAGGTTCTTGCGATCGGTCATAGGGTACCTCATAGCGTTGGTGCGTACGGCTCAGCGCAGGCCGAACCGGTGCATGAGATCGTACAGCGTGGGACGGCTCACTCCCAGGAGGTCGGCCGCCTTGCTCAGGTTGCCGTTCACGATTCCGAGCACCCGAAGTACGGCATTGCGCTCGGCGTCTTCGCGAACCTGGCGCAGGTTGAGCGCTTCCGCCCCCCCAGTCGGTGCCTCAAGCCCGACGTCGGCCGCCGTGACAATCCGGCCGTCCGACATGATGACGGCGCGCTTCACGACGTTCTCAAGTTCGCGCACGTTCCCGGGCCAGCCGTGCTCCGCGATCGCCTGGATGGCATCGGGACCCAGCGACTTCTCCCCTCCGCCCAGCTCCTTGGCGAACCGTCGCACAAACGCATGCGCGAGCAGGGTGGCGTCGCCCTGCCTGGCCCGCAGCGGCGGAATCTCGACGACGATCTCCGCGAGACGATAATACAGGTCTTCACGAAAGCGCCCGGCAGCGATGAGATCCTTGAGGCTCTGGTGCGTCGCGCACACGATGCGGACGTCCACCGGAATCTCCTGGCGCCCGCCGACACGCTCGATCACCCGCTCCTGCAGGAACCGCAGCAATTTCGCCTGCAGCGACACCGGCAAGTCGCCGATCTCGTCCAGGAATAGGGTGCCTCCGTTGGCCGCCTCTATCTTGCCGATGGTCTGGCGCACGGCACCCGTGTAGGCCCCCTTCTCGTATCCGAACAACTCGCTTTCCAGCAGGTTTTCCGGGATGGCAGCGCAATTGATTGCGACAAATCGTCCCGCCCGCCGCGGCGAGAGGCTGTGGACGGCACGGGCAAAGAGTTCCTTTCCGGTGCCGGACTCACCTAGGACAAGCACCGTGGCCGACGATGGTGCCACCTTCTCGATCGTTCGGCATGCCCGCAGCATCGCAGGATCGCGGGTGACGATGCCGGCGAGCCCTGTCGCCTGCTGGCCTTCCTGCAGGCGGCGGTTCTCCGCCTGCAGTTCGTGGACGCGGAAGGCACGCTCGATCGTCCAAGTCAGGATTTCAGGTTCGAACGGCTTGGTGCAGAAGTCGTGCGCGCCGAAACCGATGGCCTGCAGCGCGTGGGCATGATCCCCCTGTCCGGTGAGGACGATCACCTTCGTGTCGGGGGCCAGCGCCTGGATCTCGCGCAGGAGGTGCATGCCTTCGGTCGGATCGTCCGGATGCGGCGGCAACCCGAGGTCCATGGTGACCACGGCGGGCTCGTACCGGCGCACCTGCGCGATCGCCGTCTCGCGATCGGAAGCCACCACAGTCTCATACTTGTCGAAGGCCCAGCGCATCTGCTTCTGCAGCGCGGGGTCGTCTTCGACGATCAGCAGCGGCTTGCGCGTCTCGGTCATGTCACCGGCTCCGTGCGCGCGGCGTGCTTCGCGCCGTCGCCGGCCGGCAGTCGGATGACCGCGCGGGTACCCGCACCAGCGGCGCTGTCGAAATGGAGCGTACCACCGATCGACGCCAGGTACTGTGCGCTTTCGTACACCCCAATGCCCATACCGCTCGGCTTGCTCGTCTCGAAGGGTCGGAACAGGCGATCACGAACGAACTCCGGCGTCATCCCGGCGCCACGATCGGCAATTTCCACCATCACGCTAGCCGCGTCGCGGCCGAGGCGGACGGCCACCGGCGCACCGCCCGGCGGTGTCGCATCGAGGGCGTTCTGCAGCAGGTGCCCGATCACGTGATCGAGCCGGTCTTCATGTCCTACGGCCATGATTCCGGGGGCGAGTTCGAGTTCGATCGGCACGTGAGCCTTTTCCCGCGTCCGGCACACCGCGCGAATCACTGTCGCCATGTCCACGAGCCGGGGATTGCCGACAGGCTTAGCCCCCGTGCGCAATTGCAGCATCAGGTGATTCATGCGGCCCACGACATGTTCCACAGTCGACAGCATATCGCGCTGGAACTCCGGATTGTCACGGTGCCGTTCGGCATTCTTGAGCATCAGCGACAGTTGCGCCACGAGGTTCTTGAGGTCGTGCACCACAAAGGCCGACATCCGGTTGAACGCGTCGAATTTCTGCGCCTCGACCAGCGCTTCAGTGGCGCGCAGCTGCCCGAGGTAGCTTGCCGCCTGGATGCCTGCGATCTTCAGCAAGTCGCGCACTTCCCAGTTCACGCTAAGCTTGGCCCGCGGCTCCGCGAGCACCACGAAACCGGCGAACTCCTGCGCCGCCGAAAGTGGCACAAGGAGCCATGCGGCGGGGACCTCCGCAAGCCACTCCGGCACCATGAGGTCAGGATAGCGTGACGGCTCGCTGCGGTACTCGCCCAGGTCGACGACCCAGCCCGTGCGCTCGAGAAAAGTGACAAGGGACGATCGGGGCGATTCGACGGCGTCGGAGGCAGGAAGGTTCCATTGCGCCACCGACCGGAAGTTTCCGTCCTCGCTTCGCAGCCAGAGCACGCCAGCCGGACTTTCGACCAAGTTGGCCAGGGCCTGGATCGCTTGCAGCTGCACGTCGCGAACGCGCGTGGCGCCGGCCAGCGCGCGCGTGAATCGCATCCACTCCTCGCGATAGTCGTAGCGGTAGGAAAAGAAATGCTTGCTGATAAAGACGCGCAGGCGCGCACGGAAGGCGCCCGAGGTCACGGCCAGCAGGCCCACCAACACCGCGGCGAAGAAGACCTCGATCTGCAGGGCGCGACCCCAATCCTCGTCGAGCCACTGCGCGACATAACCTGCGCCAGCGACGAAGAGCAGGAAAAGGCCCGACAGCAGGACCGTGGTCGAGTGCAGGACGGCCCGCCGCGACAGGTGCATCTCAATCGTCCAAGTCGGATTGCGGGCCGTGGCCATTGCGATGAAAGGAATCACCAGCGCGTTGGCGGCCCCGCGGGCCAACCAGACCTGGCTGTTGAGGTGACTGAACAGGAGCGCGTCCGCGAAAAGGTAGAGGTCGAACGCGAACACGCCGCCGATGCCTATGCAGAGCGGCCGCAGCGCCCAGCGGGCGCCCGGCTCCGCCCGCCAGAACACCTGTTCGACCAGCAGGAGACCGAGCACGGCGAGCCCCACGCGGGCCACCAATCCGCCGATCCGAGCTCCCGGCTGGGCAACTACCATCGAAGGCGGCGCGTACGGCAATGCCGCACTGGCGACGAGTCCAATGATCGCAACTGCGACCAACCAGGGCGGAACCTGCTGCGGAACGGGCTTACCGTCCGGCGAATGGGCGCCAACCAGCAGCGCCGCGAGGAACGCGAACCACAGCGCGTAGCGCACGGTGTCGACGGCGTTGGCCGCAGTCCAGAAGGCATAGTCGGGCCGCACGAGGACGAGAACGTTGGCGCCAGCCCACGCCGCGTTTGCCAGTACCGAAGCCAGCAGGAGCGATGCACGCAGGCCGGGACGCCACCCGATGCCCAGGCGCAACGCGAATACCAGAAGTCCGGCTGCGGCGAGGCCGTAGCTCCACAGACCGAAGGTTATCAGCGGATCACCGGTCATCGAGCCGATCCCGCGCACGCGTCAGCACGCGCTGCCCGCAGGGGACCCGCTGGCGACATGGGGTGCACGCGCTGGCCCGCCCGGAGTGCGCCGCCCGGCGCGGCCTACCGCACACCCTCGCCCAACAGGACCACCCGGACCGTCTCGATGAGGATCATGAGGTCCAGGAACAGGGTGTGGTTCTTGACGTAGTACAGGTCGTATTCCAGCTTCTTCGTCGCCTGCTCGACGCTCGCGCCATAGGAGTAGCGCACTTGCGCCCAGCCGGTGAGGCCCGGCTTCACGCTGTGGCGAACGGCGTAGAACGGAATCTTTTCGGTGAGCATGTCCACAAAGACCGGCCGCTCCGGACGCGGTCCGACGAAGCTCATCTCTCCGCGCAGCACATTCAGGACCTGCGGCAGTTCGTCAATGCGGGTGCGACGGATGAATCGCCCGATGCGCGTCACACGGTCGTCCCCGGCGGCCGCCCAGCGGGCCTTGCCATCCTTCTCGGCGTCCTGCCGCATGCTGCGGAACTTGAGTACGTTGAAGGTTTTTCCGCGCAGGCCCACCCGTTCCTGACGGTAGATGATCGGAAACCCGGACTCGGCGACGATCGCCACGGCGACCAGGACGACGACGGGCAGCATGGCGATCAGGACCGCGAGCGCACAGACGACGTCGAACATCCGCTTCACCGTGGTGCGCAGCCACCCCTGGCGGAATCCGTTGCCGTAGATCAGCCAGCTCGCCTTGAGGGAGTCGATTGCAATCTGTCCGTGCACGTGCTCGAAGAATCGCGCGAGATCGGTGACGCGCACGCCGGCCAGTCGGCAGTCGAGCAGACCCCGGAGCGGCAGGACCCCCCCACGCTGCTCGCGGACGGCGACGATGATCTCGTGCACACCCAGCCGCTTGACGGTCTCATCGATGGTGCCGCGGCGAGACACGATGCGCGTCGGCGAGATGACGTTCTCCTCGACCTTGTCGAGTGAGTAGAAGCCTACAAAGCGGACGCCGGGCTCGTTCGCCGTCGCCATCGCCGCCTCAACCAAGCGCGCCTCCGGTCCGGTTCCGAGGACGAGTACCCTGTGCGGCGCCACGTAGCGGAGGAACGGTCCCGTCACTAACTGACGCACTACGACCATTCCGGCAAAGGCTAGCAGACCGAGTTGGGCAATGGTTTCCTTGAACGGCCGCCCGCCGGGAAGAACGTCAGCGGTGAAATAGGCGAGCGGGAGAGCGATCACCATCGCGAAGACCAGGCGGGTTGCGTAGGCAATAAGGGTTGTCTTGCGATCGCGCCGGTAGGTCCCGAACATCCCCAGTACAAGGACCGTCAGTATCGCGAACACGAGCGCCGGGATGAGGAGGGAAAGCCGTGGCAGAGCGGCCCTGCCATTGAGGAACAGCGCGCACTGGACGGCGAGGAGGACCCATACCGCTTCGCTGGCGAGCTGGATGACAGTGGCGCTGGAGACGTTCCAGCGTGAAGACCTAGACATGATTCTCGTCCAATCGGCAGCGCGCCAGGGTTGCGCCTGCCAAGCCGACATGGCCGGCCCGCACTGACACTAACGGCACCGACACGTGCCGCGGAACCAACCGATAGGTGGCTGACGGTTTCAAGGATTCACACTCAATGGTTTGGGACTCGGACCAATCGACGGCCGAGACCCGCTGCGGGGGACAGATGCCCCCCCATGAGCCGGCGATAAGTATAAGTACTGTAAGCAACAGCCATGCCCGGCGGCCCGAGCCCGGCCTATTGGACTCGTGTTACCCGCAGCACCCCAACCCGGTGGTTGTACGCCACTTCTCGCCATCTACAAAATGTCTCCGATATTCAACGACATGGAGCGCCACTTCGCGCCTTCGAGAACAGTCGAGATTACGACATTTTCAGTGCGGCGTCGTCTTGACCTGCGGCGTCGAACCGAGGCGACGGCGGAACTGGGCAGCCTACGACAGTGCCCGCGCGCCTTCCAGCCCATCCGATCGCCGCAGACGCGGCGAATATGCCATTGCAATGGCGCCGGTTTGCGTGTTACCGCTGAACGCGCATGTAGATGCGATGAATGGTTAGAACGGGTCGGTCCAGGTCCGACCCGCGGTACAGCCTCATGAGCACCGACGGGTCCTGGCAGCGACGTTGCGGAGCCCCCCAGCCGACCGCTTTGGGGATCGAATTCCGTGCGATGGTCGCTTTCTTCCTAGCACTAGGCAGCCCCTGAGGCCCGTGGGGTGACAGGTGAAGCGCCCAACGGATGTTAGGAGAACGACACCGCCCTCCAAATGGAGCGCGTGCACGACCGCTTACCCTTTACGCGGCGACCGATTGGCGCGTGGGACCACATTGAAACACGCCACGTGGCGGCGCGGGGTGGGCGTCTGCCCATTCTGCCCGAGGTCGCTGAACTGCATTCCTTGGGCGGGCGGGGTTGGCACCACGCCCCCCCAGCACCGCTACCTCTGCAAAATTCTCGGCCGATGGGGTTCGAAGCCAAGATTCGAAGGATATCCGCTCATGCCCAGGCCCCAACCCGCTCCGCGCCAAGGCTGGCAGCACCATGCACGCTCGCATCGTACGAACAGGCGACAAACGCGGGCTCGGGCGACCAAAAAAATGCGTCCCAGACATCGTCTGGGACGCATCGTACATGTAACGCTCGGGAACCTAGCCTTCGCTCTGCGGACCACTCTGCGTATGGGCCGCAGACGGCAGGCCGGACAGCATGCCTCGCCTTAGGCGCGGTTGCCGCGACGGCGACCGACCCAGCCCAAACCGAGGAGACCACCGGCGAGAAGCGCGAGCGTACCCGGCTCCGGGACCTTGCTGGAGTCGACGGTATTCGTCACGATCGAAATAAGCGCCTTGCAGTCCACCACATTCGGGGCCGTGCAGTCGACGTTGATGTCCTTGTTGATGCGCATGGCGGACACCGGCGCGAAGAACAGATCCTTGGAGGGGTTGGCAGGGCTGAGGGTGAACGATCCGAAAACCGTACCGTCCGTCGAGGCGTACGACTCGTCCAGCGTGGCCTCGCCGCCACCCCGGGCCTGCGCCGCCAAGTCCGCGTGCAGACTGGTCAGGCACTTCGCACCACCAACGCATTCGACGGTGTAGCCAATCCCCAAGTCAGCCGCTTTGCCGTCGCGAACTTGAAGGAGGAAGGTGAACACGAACCCCCACTGGCCCCCACTGTTGACAAGCGCCGTGAACGACACGTCCTTCGCCGAAAACGGGTCGCCGTTTCCGTTCAGGTACCCCGCCGGCGAAATGCCGAAGGAGAAGCCCGAAAAGATCTTGTCGTCCATCGTGCAGGTGGTGTTTAGAAGCTGGTCGTAAGTACCTTGGGTAGGACAGGCCGTTGCGGCGCTTTCCGCGCTGTAGCCGGCGAAAGCCACGACGGCAACGCCTAGGGCGAGCGTCATCGACTTTACTTTGTTGATCCAGTATTGCATTTAGGTCTCCCGAGAAGGGTTGAAGTTGAGGCATCGGCTGTAAAGCATCGCCCATGCCAGGCTATTTTTTTACATACAAATCATTAGCATACGAACGAACACGCTCTTCGCGACAGCATGACCTGTAAAGAATTTCGACACGACGCCAGGGGCTCCGCGGCGGCGGGGGCCTACGCCCGAGCCCTCCCCGATTCCTCCCCAAGGGCTCCACCGACCAACAGAACCACCCACAGCATCCATCCCACGCGCGGCACGTCGACCAGGCTGTCGAAAAGCCCAACCGTCAGAAACGCCCCAGCAGCAGCCGCCAACGCCGGTGCGAGCGGATGCCGCGCGGCTGCTCCAATCGTCATTCTTCCCAGGACCCTTCCGACCCAGCCGAGAAACAGCAACACACCGAAGACCCCCTGCTCGAACCAAACATTGCCCGGCAGGCTCTTGAAGTGCCAGGGCAGGTGATACCGGTCGCTGGTGAAGAACCACCGGGCCATGCCGTCCGCGAAGTTGCCGTTGGCGAGGCGCTCCGTTCCGTCAGGTCCCAGCAGCGACACGTTCGCCACCTCCACCGCCCGGCTGCTCGACTCCACGAACAGGGCGAAGAACGCGAGGCGCGGTGCATACCAGCGGCCACGCGACAGGGCGCTGCCATCGAGGTCGAGGCGAAGCCGCTGCCATTCCCCGGCCTTGGTCGTAACGATTGCGTTGCCGATCGCGCATTCGCCACTGTAGAGGAGGTGCTTTTCGCAGACCTCCGCGTGAATCCCGGCCGGCAGCCGGGAACGGACGTCGAGTTCGACCCGATACCGCCCGGGTTCAGGAACGATCCGCTGCGCCACCCGGAATGCATCGCCGAAGCTCACCGGGTAACTCGGGCTCGACAGGACGAGGACGCGGCGCCCGTCCGAATCCACGACGCGGTAGTCCCCGGGCAGCACCCCCTCCCGGGCGCCGAAGAAGTACGTGCCTGGGTAGCGCCCCAGTCCCCTGCCGAGCGTCCAGTCCAACGGCGTATCGAGCAGATCGACTCCGATGCGCCAGTGCCGTAGCCGGTCCCCCAGATCGCGCTCGCTGGTGGCGAACCGCTCTCCCATGTAGCCGCCTCCGACGAAGACGACGACGCAGCCACAGGCCACGGCGGCCGCTGCCAGCGCCCCCTGCAGTTCGCCATCGGTGCGCGGCCACCCGGGGATGTCGCGGACCGACCCCACCCAACCGACGATCGCCAGGGCGCCCACCACCGCCCCGGCATCCAGCATGGCGCCCTCCCCTCCCCAGTATCTGCCGACGCCCACGGCGCAAATCATGGTCGCGCCGATCCCCATCAGCGCACAGGCACGCAGTCCGATGCCTGCGGCCGCCCGCGCAACCCACCAGGCACCGGCCGTCGCCAGCGCGAACAGCGCGAAAACGAAATAGGCGCCCTTGGGCAGCCACGGCGCAACGATGGCACCGGCAAATCCGGCCAGCATGCCGGCCCCCACCAGCGCGACCGCCAGCGAGTGGCGCAGCGTGCGGGCCAAAGGCGCGACCACGACGACGCCGGCCGCGCTCACCGCAACGGCGGCGAGCGTCCGGTACCCCCCGGAGCGGAACACGACGTAGGCCCCCGCGGCGGTCACTACGGCCAGGACGCCGAGGGCGAGTGCACGACGCCACCGGGCGCCCCCGCCTGACGGTGGCCGTTGCCGCGCCGCGGTCCACGCATACAGCAGCGCTCCCACGACGATGCCAAGGTAGAGCCCGCGCGAGAACGTCGTGAGCACCGCGTAGGCACCCAGCAGGAGCGCCCCCAAGGCGAGTGCCCGCGCCCAATTCGACGTCGCGCTTCGCCACGCGAAAATCGCGAAGGGGACGGTCAGTGCCAGGAAGCCGTCCAATGCAGCGCCACCGACATGCATCTCCCAGAAGAGCGCCGTGGTGCGGTAGTCGGTGGAGAAGTTGAGGAGCCCGGTGAAGGCGACGCGCTCCCAGACGACCGCCAGCGCCGTCGTTGCGAGTCCGGCCGTCAGGCCGCCGGCGAGGGCCCGCTGGGCCAGTTCCGGGGCACGCCGCCACTCCCACGCCACGACCGGATAGAAGGTAATGGCCAGCAGCAGGCTCTTGCCGATCCGAAGCGCGTTGGTGGGCCCGTGATAACCGTCCGTGAGGGCGAAGGCAGGTCCGCCGGCATCGAGGACGCCGCGCACGAGCGCTATCTGCTGCGAGACGAAGAACGCGCCGACGATCAGCGGTGTGGCCAGCACGAACGACGACGCCGGGGGCGGCGCATCGCGCGACCAGGCCACACGAGCGTTCCCGCCGGCGATCGCCGCGAGTACCAGGAGATCGAACTCCTCGGCCGCTAGCCACCCCGTCCACGGGGCGAGATCGACTACCGGCAGGACCGCCGGCAGGACCGCGAGGGCCAGCCAGGGCCGGGCACATACGCTTGCGCCCCAAACTGCCGTGATCGCCGTCACCCAGAACGGCGCGATCGGGTGCCGCAAAGCCAGGGCCACCGCCGCGCCGGCGGCGAGTGCCGCGAGCAGCCCCGCGCCCGCGCGACGCACGGGCGATACGGCCCCGATGCCCTTAGCGCGCGCCGGCATCGGCTTCCTTGAGGGGCCGCGGTACGTAGGCGCCGAAGACACCGGCACGCCTGCGCACGCCCCGCGCGTCCACGTCCGCTCCCGGCAGCGCGCGGAACTCGCCGGCTGCGTCGGCCGGATCGTCGAGCGCATCGTTGCGCGGAACCAGATCCGGCAGCGTGTTCGGGGGCCCCGGTTCGGCGAGGTAGCGGCCCACGTCCGCGAACGCACGGACGAAGTTGCCCTGAGCGAGCCTCGCAGGCTCGACGCCGGCAGCGAAGATCGCGTTGCCGACGATTACCTGGCGGAAGGCCGGGTCGGCGCCGCGCAACACGATGCCCTCGTCCCGCGCCACGACGGTGTTGTGGAATACTGCCATCTCGCGCGGCCGGTCGTTGTGATTCCGCAGGACGACCGCGGGGCCGGCGCGATTCACGAAGATGTTACCGTACACGCTCGCGTTGCCCTCGGCCTGCAACAGTGCCTCCGTCGGGTTGTCCAGGAACACGTTGCCGTAGACGAGGAAGCGATCGCGCGTGCCGCGTCCCGCAAGCGGCCCGTGGCCGAGGAGTACCGACGGTCGGGCGAGCGTGCCGGTGGCACTGCTCGCGTCCTTCGCGAACCGGTTGTGGCGGAGGATTGTCTGCCCGTCATCGCCCGGCACCGCCACCACGTCCGGCCACGGTTGCTGGTGCTTGATCTGCAGCGCATAGCCGCGCGTGCGCGTGACTTCGTTGCGCTCGATGAGCCCACGCACGAACGGTGCCGAGCCGTCGGAGTCACCGAGGTACATGCCGGTCCCGACGTCGCTGATGCGCACGTCCCGGATGATCCAGTTCCAGGCCGGGCACTTGGTGGAGATACCGACGTTCTGCTGGCTCGCACGATAGCCTCGAATGCGCAGCCGTTCGAGGACGATGTCGTGCGCGAACCGACTGGGGCCTTCGGCCTTCACGCCGTCGGTCGCGGTGCCCCTCCCGTCGAGGTCGAGGTCCGCCACGCGCACGTGCGCCGAGTCCACGATGCTGATCGTGTTGCGGTTCGGGATGCCGACGAAGACGGTCCGCCGGTCGCCAGTCGCGCCGACCACCGAAATGGGCGCGGCCTCGGTCCCGGCAAGCCGGTGCAGGTCAAGCCCGCGCCGATAGATTCCGGGGTCCAGATGCAGCGTGTCGCCGGCCACGAGGCGTGCGACCGCCTCGCGGTAGTCGTCCGGACCCGCTCGCAATTCACCGGCGCCGACGGGCCGCGAACCCGGCACGACCGCGAGCGCGACCATCAGGGCGATGGCGGCCCTGCCCGCAGATACGCGACTTAGCGTGGCAGTCCGCGTATCCATTCGATCGTACGCGTGGAGAGTGCATCGCGTGCCACACCCGAGGAGAACGTGTGGTCGGCGGCGGGGAAGTGCACGGTATCGCGTAACGCGTCGATTCGTGGGTCCGGGCGTTCCTGTTCCTGCGCGGCACGCCATGCCTCGAACTCGCGCGCCGTGAAGTCGCGGCCGCTCAAGACGACCAGCATCCGCCGGTCGAGCGAGCGCCAGGCGCCGGACATGCGCGCGAGGAACGGCTGCCGCGCGGCCTCCGGCGAGGGCTGGCGCGCCTGCCGCCAGGTGCCCGCCAGCTCCCGGAAAGCGCGGATCGGGTGGATCCCGCCGGCCACCAGGCGGCGCCAGAATTCGGGCGCCATCAGGCGCCTGGCGTAGTAGTGGCGGAGCCGGGTGGCGGCCGCACCCTGCTCGCTGCGCACCCATGGATTCACCGCGACGATGCCCGCGACCCGCGGATCACGACCCGCGTACATGAGCGCAGCGGACGCACCGTCGCACAGTCCCCACAGGACGACGCGCTCGGTCGCTGCTTCCCCGCACAGCGCATCGATGGCGCCGGCGAGGTCGTCGTCGATGGCCTCGAAGGTACGGGCGTCCCCGTCGCTGTCGCCCATCCCGCGGTAGTCGAAGCGCAGCGTGGCAATGCCCGCGCCGGCCAGCGCGCGCGCGAGGAGCGCGAACTCGCGGTGGCTGCCGACCCGATACTGGGGGCCGCCGACCACGATCAGGACCGCGCAGGTCTCCGCCGGCCCGGCGGCGGGGGCGAAGAGGCCGATGCAGCACTCGCCGTGGACGTCGAACACGACGAAGCGCTCCGCGGTCGCGCCGGCCTGCATGGTCAATGAGAGGCGTGCACGCCCGACAGATGCCGGACTGCGTCGGTGGTCGAGGTCACGAGGGACGGCGCCACTTCGATTTCCTGCGTCATCCAGAACGGCGGTCCGGTCACGGTCGCGACGTCGATCTCGGTGCGCGCCGCACGCCAGCCGCCCACGACGGCGTCAACGGCCGGCGACGGCGATTCCTGCGCGGTCGATGCGACCTCGCGCCAGACGACGGGAATGCCTGGCGGCGCAACGGCCTGGAGGTCCCTATCCTCGATGGCCTGGAACAGGCGGGGATGCAGCGCATAGCCGGCGATTTCCACCGGACGCCCCGCGCGCAGCGCCTCGCGCAGTGCGCCGGCGCCGCGTCCGTGCGCGCCGTCCACCTGCTGCTGCACCGTCGCGAGCCGCAGCACCTGGTTCGCGTACACCTTGCCGCGCGTCACGGGCTGCCAGAGCAGGACCGCGCTGGGGGCGATCGCGCGCTGCGTCATCGCGTCCACCGCCAGCGTGCCGCCGAGACGCAGGCCCCACACCAGGGGGATCCGGCCCGTCCGCCGGGCGAGCCAGGCAAAGGCCAAGGCCGCGTCGGCGCGCCAACCCTCCCAGGTGGCGTCGCCGTGGTCGCCGCCGCTGTCGCCCGTCCCGCGCGGGTCGAGCACGGCAACGGCACCGCCCGCCGCGGCAAGTGCCTGGGCCTGCAGCGAGACCATGCGCCGCGCCTTGTTCATCTCGTCGCCGAAGGGCGGCAAGTACAGGACCGCGAACGCCGGCGTGCCGGCGGGCTCGCGCGTCACAACCGCCAGAGGGCCGCCCTCCCCTGCGAGAAAATGCCCCTGCAGGCGCGTCGCGCCCGCCGCCATCAGGACGCTTTGGACTGCACGAAGGCGACGAGCGTTCCCATCGTCTCGAACGTGCTGCCGCTGATCTCGTCGTCGTCCACGACGACGCCGAAGCGATCCTCGATGGCCGCGATGAGATTGGCCACGGCCATCGAATCGAGTTCGGGCAACGCGCCCAGCAGGGGAGAGTCGGGCTCGAGCCGGTCGGCGCGCTCGCCCAGGCTCAGCACGTCGCGCAGCAGTTCACGTACCTGTGTCGGATAGTCCACGTCGGGCTCCGGTCGGGGGTGCTTGGAGAGAGAATCGTTAGAGGCGGCGCACAATGCGCGACGCGCGGAACGGATTCAGGCGGCCGCGATCACGACGGTGGGGCGCTGGTCGTCGCGCCAAGAGACGTTCCATCGCGGCGCCAGCGTCGAGGCCATGAACTGCACGCGGCCGATGCAGACGAATACGGCGGAACCGACGATCGTCGCCCCCAGCCGCCGATGCGAGGCCAGCGACGCCGCATTGAATGCCGAAATGCGCGAGATCGTATGCCGGATGCCCGCTGCCGCAAGTTCCGCCCCGGCAGCGGCCCACAGGTAGCTGAACAACCGACCCATCCGGTACTGCGGCAACACCATGACGTCGAAGTCCCACGCTGATTGTCCGGCGGGCGCGGGAAGGAACCGCGCGCGCACCTCGTCCTCGAGATAGGGTCCGGGCACGTACCAGAGGAAGCCAGCGAGCCCGGAGTCGTTGGCCGCCGCGAGGCAGCGCGCGCCCTGCGCGAAGCGCGACCGGATCACGTCCGCGGGACGCTCGGCCTCGGCGAGCAGCGGGCTGCCCGCGTCAACCCACGACAGCGCGAACGAACCCGTTCGCCGCCAGCGATCCTCCGGCGGAGGCGTCACCGGCTGGACGGTAAAATAGTACTTGACGATCCGCAGACGCGGGCCGAACAAGGCACCGGCCACCCGCGCGCACGCCATCAGCAACGCATTCCCGGTCCCGATGGACGCTGCGGTGTCACGAAACTTGGCCCACGCCCCCATCGAAGCCCGAATTCGAGTGCACTGATTGTCGTCTGCAACTGTCGATACGGCGCGGCGCGCCGGCACGGTTGCGAGCGACCGCATATTATCTTAGTTTCGCCCCATGCCCCCACAGCACGTTTGCCAGCGGCCGGCGCCGGATCGCCCCCATCATGAGTGAACTCCTGCATCACCTTCTCGACCATTCTGCCGAGCGCGCACCCGACGCACCTGCCCTCACTTGGCTCGATCGGACGCTGCGCTACGGCGAACTCGCCGCGCTGACGGCGGCCGTCGCGGGCGGCCTGCACGCCATCGGACTGCGCCGCGGCGAGCGGGTAGCGTTCTACCTCGACAAGCGATTCGAGACCGTCGCCACCGCCTTCGGAACGGCGCGGGCCGGCGGTGCCTTCGTCCCGGTCAACCCGGTGCTCAAGGGCGACCAGGTCGGCCACATCCTGCGCGACTGCAACGTGCGCGTGCTGGTCACGAGTCCCGAGCGGATCGCCGCAATCGCGAACACACTCGCCGAGTGCCCGGACCTGCGACACATCGTCCTGACCGGCGATGCGCCCGCGCCTGCCGTGCCCGGCAAGTCCTTCCTGCGCTGGGCCGAACTGGTCGGCCACGCGCCCGTCGCCGGGCACCGGGTGATCGACGTCGACCTCCTCGCGATCCTCTACACGTCGGGCAGCACCGGCCGTCCCAAGGGCGTGATGCTCTCGCACCGGAACATGGTGGCGGGCGCCAAGAGCGTGGCGAGCTACCTCGGCAACCATCCGCAGGACACGCTCCTGGCGGCGCTGCCCCTGTCGTTCGACGCGGGATTCAGCCAACTCACGACCGCGTTCCATGCCGGCGCGCGCGTGGTGCTCCTCAACTGGCTGATGCCGCGCGACGTCCTGGGCGCGCTCGACCGCGAGAAGGTGACGGGCCTGACGGCGGTGCCGCCGCTCTGGATCCAGCTCACCCAGCTCGAATGGCCCGCGGTCATCGCTGACTCGCTGCGCTACATCGCGAACACCGGCGGGCGCATGCCGCGCGAGACCCTCCAGCAGTTGCGCGCACGCCTGCCGCGGACGCAGCCATTCCTCATGTACGGCCTGACCGAGGCGTTCCGCTCGACCTACCTGCCTCCCTCCGAGGTGGACAAGCGCCCCGACTCCATCGGCCGGGCCATTCCGAACGCCGAGATCCTGGTGCTGCGGCCCGACGGCACCCCCTGCGACCCCGGGGAGCCGGGTGAACTCGTGCATCGCGGTGCGCTGGTGGGAATGGGCTACTGGAACGATCCCGCCAAGACCGCGGAGCGCTACAAGCCGCTGCCGGTCGGCGTCGGGGGGCGCGAGGCGGGCATGGTGATTCCCGAGCTCGCGGTGTTCTCCGGCGACACGGTGCAGATGGATGCGGAGGGCTTCCTCTACTTCATCGGCCGGCGCGACGAGATGATCAAGACGTCGGGCTACCGCGTGAGCCCGACGGAGATCGAGGAGGCGCTCTACGGCACGCGCCTCGTCGGCGAGGCTGCGGCGTTCGGCATCCCGCATCCGACACTCGGGCAGGCGATCGTCGTGATCGTGACCCCGCCTGCGGGAGGAACGCTGACGGCCGACGATCTGCTCGCAGAATGCCGCAAGGTGCTGCCCGCGTACATGGTGCCCGCGACCATCGAGGTGCGCGGCGGTCCCCTGCCCCGCAACGCCAACGGAAAGATCGACCGCAAGGCGCTCGCGACGGCCCACGAGGCGCAGCGCACCGGAGCCGGCGCGTGAACCGGCCCCTGCCACGCCACGCCGCGATGGATCAGTTCGCGGTCCGCGACGACTGTCTCGTCGTGGGCGGCATGTCGCTGTGCCGGCTGGCTGCCCGGGTGGGCCAGACGCCCTTCTACGCGTACGACCGCGGCCTCCTCGCCGCGCGCGTCGCGCTGCTGCGCGCCGCCCTGCCGGCCGCCGTGCGGCTCCACTATGCGATGAAGGCCAACCCGATGCCCGCGCTCGTGTGCGCGATGGCCCGCCTCGTGGATGGCATCGACGTGGCATCGGGACGCGAATTGCGCGTGGCGCTCGACGCCGGTGCAGATCCTGCCGAAGTTAGCTTCGCCGGTCCGGGAAAGTCGGTGGCCGAGCTCGAGCAGGCCGTAGCCGCAGGCATTCTGGTCAATGTCGAGTCGGAGCGAGAAGTCGAATTGCTGCACGCGATCGCGGAGCGGACCGGCGTGGCACCGCGTATCGCGGTGCGCGTCAATCCCGATTTCGAGCTCAAGGCGTCGGGCATGAAGATGGGCGGTGGCCCCAAGCAGTTCGGGATCGATGCCGACCGCGTGCCCTCGCTGCTCGAGCGCATGGGGCGCATGGGCCTCGCGTGCGAAGGCCTGCATCTCTTCGCCGGCTCGCAGAACCTGCAGGCCGAGTCGATCTGCGACGCGCAGCGCAAATCGTACGACCTCGCGCTGCGGCTCGCCGGCCACGCTCGGACACCGCTGCGCGTTTTGAACCTCGGCGGGGGATTCGGCATCCCCTACTTCCCCGGCGACGCGCGGCTCGACCTCGAACCAATCGGGGCCAATCTCGCCGGCATCGTGGAACGGGCGGCGCGCGACCTGCCGGAGGCGCACATCGTCGTGGAACTGGGCCGGTACCTCGTGGGCGAGGCCGGCGTGTACGTCTGTCGCGTGATCGACCGCAAGGTGTCGCGCGGCGAAGTGTTCCTGGTGACGGATGGCGGGTTGCACCACCACCTCGCGGCGAGCGGCAACTTCGGGCAGGTGATTCGCAAGAACTACCCCGTGTGCATCGGCAACCGTGTGCACGGATCCGCCCGCGAGATCGCCAGCGTCGTCGGACCCCTGTGTACGCCGCTCGACCTCCTCGCCGACCGGATGGACCTCGCCGTCGCGGAGCCGGGCGATCTCGTCGCGGTGTTCCAATCGGGGGCCTACGGCGCAACCGCGAGCCCGCGTGGATTCCTCAGCCATCCGGACCTGGTCGAGGTATTGGTCTAGCCCGGAAGGGCACAACTTTCGCCGTCGGTCGATGGCCGCGCATGGCGGCGAGACGTGGCCGTTCGGCATGACGGAAGGAAGCCGATGTTTCGATTCCGCGGCCAGTTGGAGTTTCCGGATCTTCCGGCACGCTGGCCTTCTGTGAACCCGCCGACCGCGACCGGTACGGTTGCGCGCTGGGCGGCGCCCGGACTCTCTCTCGAATGGGCGCCAGACCACGTGGACGTGGCGACGTCTCCGACCGTTATCGTCCTCGTCGCACACCGCGCCCGCCCGCCCCTTGGCGCCGCAGGTCCGCGCGAGTCAGCGGCGAAGGTGTGGCTCGCCCGCTATATTGCCAATGGCGAGAATGTCGTCGCCGGAACGAACGAACCGGGAGCTTTCTGCGTCGTCGACCTGGAGCGGCGGCGGGCACTGCTTTGGGTGGACCGTTTCGCGATCGAGACTGCCTGCTATCGCAGTAGCGGAAGCACGTTCGGCTTTGCGGATGCCTGCGGCGACGTGCCGGGAACCTGCGGCGAACTCGATCCGCAGGCCATCTACGACTATTTGTATTTCCACATCATTCCGGCGCCGCGGACGATTCTGCGCGACGTGCAACGCGTGGAAAATGCGCACTGCGTGACCGCCGATGCGCATGGCGTTCGATCCAGCGCGTATTGGCGTCCGCATTTTCGCGTGGGCGAGACCCGTGACCTGGCGCGCCGCCTGCGCGAATTCCCGGAGATCGTGAAGAGCGCGGTCGCGCGCGATGCGGACGACCCGCGGACTGCGTGCTTCCTCTCGGGCGGCACCGACAGTTCGACCATCGCGGGGATGCTCGCACGGGTTCGCGGCGAACCCGTGCACGCCTACTCCATCGGATTCGAGTCGGAAGGCTACGACGAGATGGCGTACGCACGCATCGCTGCGCGTCATTTCGGGCTCGTCCATCGCGAACACTATGTAACACCTGATGAGGTGGCGACGGCCATCCCGCAACTTGCCGCCGCCTTCGACCAGCCATTCGGCAATTCATCCGTAGTTCCGGCTCACTCGTGCGCCGCCCTTGCGCGCAGTGACGGCTTTACGACGATGCTGGCCGGCGACGGCGGCGACGAACTCTTCGGCGGCAACGCACGTTATGCCACGCAGAAGATCTTCGCGCCGTATGCGCGCATCCCCGCGGTGATCAGGGGCGTCATCGAGCCGCCAGCCAGTAGCTGGCGCATTTTCCGGTCGGTGCCGGGTCTGCGCCAGCTGGGTGGCTACGTTCGTCACGCGCGATTGCCGATGCCGGACCGCATGACCACGTTCAACCTCCTGGAACGTCTCGGCGCACAGCAGGTACTGACAGCCGCATGCCTTGGCGGAATCAACCCGGATGGACCAGCCGCCGACCAGCGACGCACGTGGGCCGCCATCGGCGCCGAAGCCCTCGTCGACCGGATGCTGGCGTACGACTGGAAGTACACGCTCGCGGACAGCGACATGCCGAAGGTACGCTGGGCCACGCGGCTGGCGGGCATCGACGTCGCGTATCCGCTGCTCGCGCACGAACTCGTCGACATCGCACTAGCGCTGCCCCCCGAGTGCAAAGTGAAGGGACTGCGCCTGCGGTGGTTCTTCAAGGAGGCGCTACGAGATTTCCTGCCGCGGGAGATCATCACCAAGAGCAAGCACGGCTTTGGCCTCCCGTTCGGGCCGTGGTGCCTGCGTCATGCGCGGCTGAGGGCAGTGGCCGAGGACTCGCTCACGGGGATCGTGGAGCGCGGCATCGTGCGCCCTGAATTCGCCCGTGAACTCATGGAGCGCCGGCTCGCGGAGGCGCCGGGTTACTACGGTGAGATGGTCTGGATCCTCATGATGCTGGAGCAATGGCTTCGGCATCACGACCCGGCGCGCGGCAGCGCGCCGGTGGCCTGAGAAGTCGCGCCCGGGAAAGGGCCGGGCGCGTCACCCGATCAGGGTGCTGTGCCCGCGGCGTCCCAATACACGACGCCGCCGTAGTGCGCGAAGGCCATCCCGTTGATCGCATGACCCTCGAGCCCGAGGAGGGAGGCCGGCACCTCGAGGCGAACCCATTGTCCCGCCGTCGGCAACGATCCCATGTAGCGAAGGGTATTGGTGCCATCGACCCCCCAGCCGATCATGTTGGCGCCCCAGTAGGCCCGGTGCTCCCAGTCACCGTCGTTCCACTGGAGCAGGAGCTGGGCCGGCGGATTCGCGGGGTCGATGTAGACGTAGGTGAAGAGCTTCCCACCTGTAGCGACCGTCATCGGAGTGGTTGCATTGTAGAAATAGTGCTGACGAATACCGACGGTCCCAAGTGAACGGTGCGCGAGCGCACCGAGCTTCGGCGTGGGACTGCTGACCCACGTCCACGATGTGTTCCAGCTACGGCTGCCGTCGGTTGAAACGAACGCGCCCACCGGTACCGCATCGTCCACCCAGAAGGTGTCGCCCGGTTGCGCAGCGGGTGCAACCACCTGCGACAGGGCGCCAGAGGTCACGCTACGATTGATGGGGTCGCCGCTGTAGACCGCCGTCAACGCATGCGTGCCGACGGCAAGGCCTGCGGTCGAGCAGGTCACGCTTTGAACATTGGCCCCGCCCGCGAGCGGGACCGCGGAGCAACCCGAAATCGCGGATCCTGCGTCGCGGAAGGCGACGGTACCGGTCGGCGCTCGACCGGTCACCGTTGCAGTAAGGGTCACCACCGCGCCCGACACACTCGGGTTCGGTGTCGACGCTAGTGCGATCGCGTTGACCGCAACGTTCACCGGCGCAGACGTGGTGCTCGCACCCTTGTTGTCGACAGCCACGGCCGTTAGTGTATACGCCCCTGCCGCCACGCCCGACCAGGCGATCGAGAACGGAGCGGCGGTCGCGCTGCCGAGCAGCGTCGATCCGGCATAAAAATCGACCCTCGCGATGGTGCCGTCGGAATCCGCGGCGGACGCAGTCAACGTGAAGCTTCCGGGTGCCACAGCATTGGCGTTGCTCGCGGGGCTGATCAGCGATACCGTCGGCGGGACGTTCGCTGCCGGTGCCGCTCCGGTCTTGCCGGCAGAGTCCCAGACCGCCACGCCGTCGTAATGCGCGAACGCGAGTCCGCTCAGCGTGTGGCCCTCCAGCCCTAGCTGGGACGCCGGAACGATGAGTTTCACCCACTGTCCGGTGGGGGGCAGCGGCCCCATGTTGCGCAGCGTGACGGTTCCCTCAACCCCCCAGCCGATGAGGTTGGTGCCCCAGTAGGCCCGATGCTCCCAATCGCCGTCGTACCACTGCAGGAGGAGCTGCTTCGGCGGTGCGGTCGGATCGAGGTATACGTAGGCGAACAACGCATCCCCTGTGGCGACCGCAAGCGTGGCCGTGGCGTTGTAGAAGTAGTGCTGACGGATACCGATGGTGCCCAGTGAGCGGTGGGCCACGGTGCCGGACTTGGGGGCCGGCGTGCTCGCCCAAGACCACGAGGTGTTCCAGACATTGCGATCGTCGCTCGATTGCACGCCACCTGCCGGAACGACATCATCCAGCCAGATCGTATCTATGCCGGAACCGCTCGGGCTTATTGTCTGCGACAGCGGAGCGCTCGTCACGCTGCGGTTGGCGGCATCGCCCGAGTAAGTGGCGACCAGGCTGTGGACGCCGGCCGCCAGATTGGCTGTGGCGCAGGAAGCCGTTCGAGTGTTGCCTGTTCCAGCCAGTGCGAGAGCAGTGCAGCCGGGCACAGGCGAGCCGGCATCGGCGATGCTCACGGTTCCGGTAGGCGCGCTGCCCGTGACCGAAGCTGTGAGGGTCACGGTCGCTCCCAGCGTCGCGGGGTTCGCCGAACTTGTGAGCGTGACCGCGTCGACGACGACGTTCACGGTCGCCGATGTGGTGCTGGCGCCGCCGTTGTCGGTCGCCACCGCCGTCAGGGCGTATGCCCCTGCCGCGACATTCGACCAGGTCGCCGTGTAAGGCGCGGCCTTCGCCGTCCCGATCAACGTGGTGCCCGCGTAGAAGTCAACCCGCGCGATGGTGCCGTCGGAATCACCCGCGTTCGCCGCAATGCTGATCGTGGCGGGTGCTGCATATGTCGCACCTGCGGCCGGCGCCGTGACGGACACGGTAGGTGGCGTGTTGCCGGCCGTACCACCTGGCCGCTGCCAGCCCACCGGCTTGTACAGCCAGACGGCGGCGTCCCCTGTGGACGACTGGAACTCGTCGAGCACCACGAACGCCCCTAGCTGTGCCACATAATGGAATTTCCCGAGGACGCCGGTCATGTAGTTGCCGACCGGATGGGACGCCGTCTGGCTGGCGACCTTGACGACCGGCCATTGCGACCCGATATTGCGCGCCGCATCGACCACGGCCGTGGCTTCGTAGACGTTGCCGCCGTCGTGTCCGTCCCACAGGACGAACTTGCCCCGGGCCTCGTCGAAGTCGATCGCGTAGTCGACGCTGGTCGTGAAGAGCGAGCCGTCGGGCAGCACGAGCTGAGCGAGTCGATCGGTCACGGAACTCGGATTGGCCGCATTGATCTTGGTGAGGTCCCAGACGCCCAGCCCGGACGGGAAATTGCTGACGTTGGACGTCCGCACGTAGAGCTGGTTCTTGGTGTCGATGGTGCCGGTCGCCTGATATCCCGGGACGTTCCACGCGATTGCCACCTTCTGGAAGGTCCCGGTGGCACCGGCGCGGGGGTCGCCGGGTTCATAGCGATACAACGACGGCCACCCGGACGCGTTGGAATCCCCGGTCACATAGACGACGTCGCGGCCGTTCTCCTGGCGATAGGCTGCCGTGCCCTCGACGTACGACGGCGGTTCCGCCCCTGCCCACTTGCCCTGCTGGTTGATCCACATCTGGCCGCCGGCCGTCGCCGTGTTGTAGCCGGAGCCCGAAGTGCCACCCACTTTGTTCGGATCCGCCTTGCGCGGGTCCCATACCCAGGGGCCGGCGCGGACGGGCGCGCCCGTCGGCCCGGGGACCACGAACACCCCCCCACTGTTGAAAGCCGCCCCGCCGAAGGTGATGAACATATCGGCGACGGGCAGGAACAGGTTGTTGTCGTAGGTGTGGGCCGATTGGGGAGCCGCGCTGTCCACGGTATAGAACGTCGAACCTCCGTTGTACTGGACTAGGCGACTGGAAAGGGAGCCGCGGGTCCACTGCCCGGTACTGCCTTGCCAGACGTACATTTCGTTGCCCATGTAGTTGGCGTGGCCCCCGCCCCAGAGGAGCAGGTTGCCCCGGTTGGGGTCCCAGGCGAATCCGCTCCAGGCGTGGACGATGCCGGCGGGATCGGAATAGGACCCGGACGGCAGTGCATCCGGACCGGTTACCCACGCGTCCGAGAAACGGTTGGTGTTCACCTGGACCCACCCGCCCGCAGGCGTTGCGTCGAGCAGGTTCAGCAGGCGGGAGACGTTGGCCTGGCCTGCGGCCGGAAGGGCAGCGACGGCGGCAAGGACACCCAGCACCGCGGCAACGCCCGCACGGCCCCACCGCGACCGTGCAATACGCGACGAAACAATTCGAAGGTCAAGGTTCATTGCACTTCTCCATGATGCTGCCGACGCCCGGGGGTCGCATAGCGTGAACCCCAGCGAGCTGGCTCAAGATGTGCGCGATGCGACACATTTCTGACTCGCCACACCGAATCGGCAGCGTGCCGCAAACCGTGCCGGTCCAATGTGACTAGTAACGGCACTAATTCCGACTACTGAACAGGTTTGCAGCAAATCTCATTCCATTGTCATGAATTATAGCCAAACCCCGGCCCTCACGCACCTACGCGTGAATCGGTGGTACTACCTACATGAAAGCCCTACTTGAGGGAGGGCGTCGCGGTCGCCGGCGAGCTTGCCTCTGCCGCCGGGAGTTGCGCGCCCGGGCGGGGGGTGGCGTCCGGCGCCGCCGCCGTCTCCTTCCACATCCCCACCTGCTGCAACTTCGTGCGCAGCCCGGGCAGCGGAAAGCCCAGCGCATAGGCCTTCTGGGCGTTGGCGAGTGCCGAGTCGTAGCGCTTGAGGTCGAAGTACGCAAGTCCGAGGTTGTAATAGACGTTGGCGTTGTCTCCTGCCAGCGCCAGGGCGGCATCCAGCTTGGCGACGCCTGCTTCGGTCTGCCCCTGCTTGACCAGGTAAGTGCCGTAGAGTGCCTTCACCATGCCGTCGTCGGGGGCGAATGCCTCGGCGCGCTGGTACCAGCACGCGATCGTGAACTCGACGTCGCGCGGCGGATCGCGCTTTTCCTTCTCCGCCAATCGCGTCACGGCAAGCAATGCCCGGTGGTGATTCGGGAAGACGCGCAGGGTGTAGTTGATGTCGCCGCCCGCGGTAATCGAGGTTGCGCCGCCTCGCAGGCTCTCGACCTTGGAGGTGAAGTGCACATTCTCGACGATGTCGCGGTTGGTCGCGGTACGGTAGTCGTAGGGACCGTAGTGGTTGGCGAGCTTTCCGCAGTCCGCCTCCAGGATCTGGCCCGACGCCGCAACGGCCCAGCCTGCCAGGACCCAGGGCAACCCGCTACGCAACTTCCTCGCATACTTGTTCATCGGCTCGTCACCCTTTCCCACTCCTGCCGGCCCCCCGCAGCGCGAGCGTCGCCGGAATCTTCAGGATCGCCAGCGCATTGGCGAGTCGCCGCCCGCTTCGCAGCGACGCCCAATGGATGCGCAAGCCCTCGCCCGGATGGCCACGGATTGTGCACCGGTACGCCCAATCGAAGAGGATGACCGCGATCTGGTCGTCGATCAGCCGCCGCGCGCGCGCGTCGAGTCCCGGGTAGTCTCGCATGATGCGCAGCGCCTCGACCAGGCGGGGAGCGTGATCGGCGGCCGTGTCCTTGGCATCGAACGATATGTTGGAATCGTGGAGCGCATAGCGGATCTGTGGCCGGTGGAGGCATGCGAACGTGTGGCGGCGCGCGAGGCGGACCCAGAACTCGTAGTCCTCGGAGATACGCAGCCGCTCGTCCATCAATTCGAGCGCAGCCTCGCGCCGGAGCGCGACCGTGGAAAGATTGAACCAGCACCCGTATTCCAGCAGATGGTGAAAGAAGCCCCGACCGAACACGCTGACCTCGGCATCCTCGCCCGACTTCGGTGCCAGACCCAGCTTGCGATCGAAATTGGGGCCCATGTAGTCCTCGGCGACACCATCGCGCTCGTATCGCGCCCGCCCGAAGACCACGTCGACGGAAGGTTCGCACGCGAACACGTCGGCGCACGCCGCAAGGTGCCCGGGGAGGAAGGTGTCGTCCGAATCCAGCAACGCGATGAACTGCCCCCTAGCCGCTCGGATGCCGGTGTTCCGAGCCCCGGCGGGCCCCTTGGCGCCGGCGTTACGCAACATGCGCAACGGCGCACCGCCATAGGCCTCGTGCAGCCACGCCTGCGTGCCGTCGGTGGAGCCGTCGTCGACGACGATCACCTCCAGTTCGGATACGCCCTGACCCAAAACCGAATCGAGGGCCGCGCCGAGCAGGTGCCGCCGGTTGTATGTGGGGATGACGACTGAGAACTGCATGTTTCAGTCGCGCCGATCAGAACCGATTGCCACAAAACTCGACCACTCGTCACGCCGGACCGCACGAACGATGGCGGAAAGCAGCCATAGGGGAATCGCCACTGCGATCCAGCGCACACGCCGCAGAGACACTTGCTCCCGGCATCCACGCCAATACGCGCTGCGCGCCAGCGCATCAAGCGCACGGGCACCCACCGGCGTCAGCGCGAGGCGCCACAAGGAGAACAGCGCGCGGGCCCGGCGGAAGGCCACGAACTCGTCGTGGAACATCTCGCGTAGGCACATGCGATCGTGCACGCCCAGGTCGGCGTTCGGCTCAAGCCAAAATGCCTCCACCAAATCGGACACCGGCAGGTGCAGCGGCAGCTTGGGCGCCGTTGCCCAAGCCCGCGCAATAAGTGCCGAGCGACACGTCGCCGGGTCATCCATCACGGATTGGGGATCTGATCGGAATCGTGAGATGGGCAGCTGATACCGCAAGAAGTATCCACCTGCCTCCGAATATTTCGCCCAACTCGCGATACGGTCCCTCCACCGGTGCTGGGAGGTGGACGTACCCCGTAGACCATCATGCTCACGAAAGATGTATACGCTCGCATCACAAAATGCGAAGGAATACGAAGCAGCCAAACGAATTAACAAGTCGTAGTCTTGGCCACGCAGCTGACGCGCGCTTATGCCCCCAACGCCACGAATGGCCGAGGTGCGCAATAAAGCCCCGGTCATCATTACGGTGCACTCTCGATACAACCGAAGACGTTGAACTTCTATTGAATCGTCGCGCCAGCGATAGTCTCCTCGACGCACCGTTGCTTCAGTTAGTCTCCCCGTAGTCTTTGCCTTGTCTACCGCCCCAAATGCAAAACCCAGACGCGGATCGACGTCGATCACGCCAAGCATGCGTTCCAGCGCATCGGGATACGCCCAGTCGTCATCATCAAAATACCAAACATACTGGGAATCGACTTGCGGGAGCGTCGCCGCAAGCGCGCTGGCCTTGCCGCGATTCTCCTGATGTACGTACTCCACCTGCATACCAAATTGCCCGACGACATCGCGAGTTGCGTCACTGCTGCCGTCATCCACGATGATCACCCGCCTAGGACGCACAGATTGTCGGAGTATCGACTCAATCGCCTCTGACAAATAATGCGCTCGATTGTAGGTCGCGATGACGACCGTTACATCGGCAACACGTTGTGCCGATTCAGCCTCACTCCGTACAAGACTTATCGAGTTGGAGGTCACTTCTTGATCGCTAGTCAATCGATCACGATGAATGAATATCTCAATCGCATGTTTCTTGCAAACGCGTGCATGCCGATTGCAAGACCCCGGACCTTCAATGGAGTTTCCGGCGCACCGACGTCATCAAACTGACGGCATTGGCAAGTACACTGGTTCGCCACGAATACTGCGGCAATCTGATGGGTGCGTTGGCAATGGCACGGTAACGCTCGACGTAGGTTGGTCTAAGCTGCTCCAGCGAGTAGTACTTACGGGCCGTTTCCACGCTCCGAGCCCCCAGCGCCTTCCATTCAGGAAATGGGGTCGAACGCAACTCCCGCGTGAGTGACCCCTCCCGGCTCATGTCTACGAAGCGGCCCACCTTGACAATGCCGCGCTGGTTGGGATGGTCGGTACATATCACCGGCAGGCCGGAGGCCATCGCCTCGATGTACACGATCCCGAACGTCTCGAACAGCGAGCCCAGGGTGAAGACATCGGCGGCCCGGTACAGGTCGGGCAACTGCTCGTGCGGCAACGATGTGATGAGGATCCGTCCGCTCATCAATCGCTGGCCCAACTCGCGTATGGCCGGTGCGTCCGGGCTCTCCTGTCCGGCGATCACCAGCCACGCGTCGGGGACTGCCGCGACTTCGCGGATCACGTAGTCCATCCTCTTGTGCCAATAGCAGATGGTGCCCACGCTGGCGACCACCATGGCATCCGCCGGAATTCCGTGCTCGGCCCGAAACCGCGCCCCGGGCCCGGGGTGGAAGCGCCCGGTGTCGACGCCATGCGGTATCAGGAACGCACGACGGCGATCGCTGCGCTGCAGGTTGTATTCGGAATGCTCCTGCACGAAATCGCAGGGCGGCAGGTCGGCTGCGGGAAGGGCGCCCCCGTTCGAGAACAGGAAGCGGGGGGTGCGGCGGAACAGGTGCCGCTGCGCATACAGAACGCCACACACCTCCTGCTCGAGGCAATGGATGACATCGAAGTCGCCGGCAAGCAGGCGGCCGAGGCTCCCGTAGGCAAAGGTCTCACCTTCGACGCGCATGCGCTCGACCCCCTTCGCCGCCTCTATCCAGCGTGGTGAAGCAGCAAGGTGCATGCCGTCAAGATCGGGCGAATCGCGCGGGACGTGCTCCACGACAACCTCGCCCGGCACGGCGTCACCGCCGCCTTTGAAGAGCGTCATGTCGATGTCGTTGCGCAGAAGCGAGTAGAGATCGCGCGCAAAAACCTCGTGGCCGCGACGAACGCGCCCCAGGCCCGAACACAGCAGCGCCACCTTCATGGCAAGGTCGACCTCAACCGCGCCTCTCGAGCAGGACGAGGCCCTTTTCTGCGGCCTCCACCGACTTCACGAACGAAGGCTCCATGCGACACCAGTCGTCGACCATCGCGCGCTCGTCGGGCCGGTCCGCATCGTCGATGACAATCACCAGCCCGGGGGCCGCCCGCGACCGAAGTCGCGGGAAAGCCGGCGCCCGCATCATCCGACCCAGCATCGCCGGCGGGCCGTCGACGACGAGCAATTCAATGGGTGCCAGATCGGCCGGCAACGCGTCGTCCCGATACCAGGTTTCCCCGGTAGCGGTCCGGGTTTCGAGGGGCGCCGTCAGCACGGTCGCGCGTGTCGAGAGCCCGTGCCGCGCAAGGAGGTCCCGCGTGCGCTGGGCGTACGTGGCGTCGTGATCCATGCTGTAGACATGACCGCGCCCATTACGCTCGAGGCATCGTGCGATCACGAGTGTCGACGACCCCGATCCGCACTCGACCACCACGGACGGCTTGCGTTCGAGCACTGCATTTGCGAGCACCAGCAGGAAGTCCGGCGAGCCCGCCCAGCCACGCAGCGGCGGCAGAGGCTTCTCCAGCCCCAGCAATCGCTCGAGCGCGAGGAGCGCCTGGATCTCCGCATAGAGCCAGCCGACCTCCTTGCGCACACCGTCGATTTCGTCGAGCATCCGATACGACGCGACGTGCGCGCGTTTCACTTTGTGATACACAACCGCGAGCATGGCCGCCATCACGGCAAATCCGACTATGCCAAGCCACGAAATGCTATCCGTTGCCATACGTTCCACCCGGCGTGACCGCCGCAATTTTCCAGCCACAGCTCAAAGGCCGTCTCCCCGGGAACATCGACACCCGAGCGTGCGGCATTTTCCCTGAGTCGAACCGCGTACTCCGTCGCGGGCGAAGATCGCGCGATAGTGGGTCGTCCCCGGCCGACGATCGCATGCACCGATGGATCCGGCACACGCCTCCCAACTCAACCTGCATTATGGCGCAAACAGGTCGTACCCCTCGGTTCTTCCGTCCAAGTCCCGCAAGCGCGTCAAACGTGGGCAACCACCAATAATTCGCGACTCGCATCACGACCGCCCCAGCACGCGCAGGACCCGCGCCTCGATTCGTTGGAAATGCTCGTTCGCCGCCAACGGGTGTTTGAGGGCGGATAGCGCAATCAACCACGCAACAGCGGTCCAGATCGCAACACCGACGAAGAGCGGCAGCGCTATGGGTTCGGCCCGCGTGACACCGGCGTGCACGACAACCGCGAATGGCACAGCCAACGTTGCGCATGTGACCTGCAGGCTCTTCGAGAGGCCATGGCGCAGGGATACGATGTTGGTCGCGATACACTTCTGCTTGAACCAGTAGAGCACCGGCACCGAAGCGACGGTCGCGATCAGATATGCCACCGCGCACGCGATGAGCGACTCGAACAACACGGCGGCTAGGATGATCACGCCCGCGCGGAACGGCTGCAACAGCAGTTCCGTGCGCGTGACCAGACCTATCTTGCCTATTGCCAGCATCAGCGTGGTGATGAGGTTGGTCGTGGCGGCCACGGCACCGGCTGCGCAGAACCACGACACCAGCGGGACCGCCGCGTCCCACTGCCGTCCGAAGAGCAGACGCAGCGTCTCGAAGGCATACAGGGAACAGAACCCGTAGAACGGCCAGGCCAGCACCGTGACTGCCGTGACGCTATCGACGTAGTGCGATTCGAGATGATCCCCGTTGCGGTGCGCCTGCGCATAGGCCGGGTAGGCGACGTTGCGGATGGCAGCCATGAGGTCGCGGCTGAAGAGGAACATGAGCCCTTGGGCGCGGCTGATGATGGCCACCGGCGTGAAGCCCAGGATCTTCCCGATCGCGAGATCGTTGACGTCCGCGCACACCGTGATGACGATGCTCGTGAGGGAACTCTGGGCGCCGAAGCTGATCAGCGCGCGCCACTCGGAAAGCGACGGCAGGAAAGTGGTCCCGTCGCGGCGGGCAAGGCGGGAACCGATCCCCGTCGCGACGTTGCCGGCGAGGGCGCCGATAGCCATGCTGTTGGGTCCGTACCCCGCATACGCCAGGGCAATGGTGACCACAAATCCGGCCAGCGTCGCGGCCAGCGTCACGAAGACCAGGCGTCGGAATTCCATCGCACGACGCAGCAGCGCTACGGAGATGCTGCAGAAGGGAAGCACGAGGAAGTTGAGGGCACTGATACGGATCGTAAGCACCATCGCCGGCTCGCCGTAGTAGTCGCCGGCCAGCGGGGCGGCGACATAGACGACGCCGAACAGGACCACGCCGATCACGAGCGAGATGCCGAAGGCCGTGCGGATGTGCTCGGGCTTTACGTCGGTCAGCTGGATCAGGAAATTGCCGATGCCAAAATCGCGCAGCACCTGCGCCACGCCGATCACGGCCAGGCTCACCGAGTAGATGCCGATCTGCTCGGGTGTGAGCAGGCGGGCAAGGATAATGTTGCTCGCGAGGGAAATCGCGATGAGAGCGTAACGCTCGATGAACGAATAGGCCAGCGCGCGCTGGACCGTGCTCATGGGCGACGCCCGTAGGTTGCCAGCGAGCGTGCCAGATTTCTTGCGAGCAGCTTCCATCCGGCGACTTGGCACCAACGTGCGCGCAATGACATCAGCGCCCCGTAGCGAGCCCGCTCCAGGTTGTCGGCCGCGAGGTGGGCTCCCGCAAAATCCGACCAGGTGCGCGCAATGGCACGATCGACGTCAGCTTTCCGCGCCCGCGCCCCGTCCGGTGATCCGTACCCCCAGCGCGCGACGGCCCGCGCGACCACCGTACCCTGGTGATTCTCCATCGGCGCCGCCTTGGTGAGGCTGCCTGGATGCATGCGGTACAAAGCGAGCGGGCGCGGCACCCGCAGGATCGGGGTGACACGCGCCGCCCGCAGCCAGAGGTCGTAATCCTCGCCGATGCGCAGCCCGGGATCGAAGAGTCCGATCTCGTCCAACAACGACCTGTGCACGAGAACCGTGGAGGTCCAGACGTGGCAATCAAGAAGCAGGTCCGCATAGATCCAGCCGGAGGGTCCACGCCACTGCCCGGTATCGGCCTGCCGCAGTCCCTGCAGGGTTGCCTCGTCCGGAGTCTCGGCTGCGCTGGGCCAGACCTGCCACGCCGTGCATGCCATGCGCGCCGATGGATCTGCACGCAGCACTTCGCGCTGCGCGGACAGCTTCCCGGGCAGCCAGTAGTCGTCGGCGTCCACGAAGGCGATCCATTGGCCGGAAGCTCGCCGGATGCCGGCATTGCGCGCGGCGGCGACTCCTGAGTTCGCCTGCTGGACTACCGTTACACCGGGGAACCGTTCCCGGATGACGGCGGTCGATCGGTCGGTGGAGCCGTCGTCGACCACGATCACCTCGTGCACCGGCGAGTCCTGCGCCAGCACCGAGGCCAGCGTCCCGGCCACCCATCGTTCCGCGTTGTAGCACGGGACGACGACGGAAATCGAGGCTCCTGGCGTCACCGTCAGTATCCGCTCGCGTCCGCACCGGCGACGTCCGGTGCGCGCGCCGGCAGTACCGCGGTAGCTTCACGCTGCCGCAAATTTGCGAGCATCCGTAGTCCGAACCGGACCCGCTGCTTATCCCAGGGTGTGAACCGCGGCAGTTGGAACACGTCGGACTTGGCGCTGCACGCGCCCCAGTTGGTACTGACGGCCGCCGAGAAGCCTGCCTGCCGAACCATGGCAACGTGAACGCTTCCGTAGTCTTGCACCGCCCGGCCGTTCGGGTAGGCGAAGAGGTCAATCGGCTCGCGCAGCAAGGAGGCGAGGCGATCGCGACCGTCCGCGATCTCCCTCCGCGCGTCGGCTTCGTCGACCGCCGCGAGAATCGGATGGGTGACGGTGTGTGCACCGATCGTCACGCCCGTGGCACGCAGCGCTCGCAGTTCATCGCTGGTGAGCATGAGGTCGGTCGGAAGTGTCGCACCGGCCGCCTCGGATACGGCAGCGACGGCGTCCGCTCGCTCGTGCGGTGGCAGATGCTTGACCCGCCCGATCAGGCGAGCGATGGCGTCGGTCTTCTGCGCGTTGTCCGTCACCGGCAATGCCAGGTCAAGCGCCGGGATGCGCAGGACATCGCTTCGCGCGCCTCGCACGGACTCGATGATCGTGTCGTTCCACATCCTGCCGCCGTCGAGGAATCCGGTTGCCACGAAGCAGGTCGCAGGCAAGCCGAACTCGCTCAGCACGGGGGCAGCGACATGCAGATTGTCCGCGTAACCGTCGTCGAACGTGATGGCTGCGGCACGGCTCGGCAGGCTGCCGCTGCGCAGGCGCGCAATCGCCTCCCCGAGCGGCAGCACACGGAACCAGTCGGACAACCAAGCCGCGACCTCGCGAAAGCGTTCGCGGTCGGGCTCGAAGGGCCGCAAGGGATCGGGTCGTGCGAGGACGCGATGGAAGATCAAGATCGACAGCCGACCCCGCGGCCCGGCTGGTGACGCCAGGGCAAAGGCAGAGCGCACGATCACGGCGGCCCCACCTGAGTCGCACCTCCGGATGCCGCCGGTGGACGGGTCGCGCGCGGACGGCGCACGCCCACGTATTCGAGGAATGACTGCCGGGATTCCGTCTCCCATGCGCGGCGCTTCACCCACGCCTTGGCAAGGACCACGATGACCATGAGGTCGTAGGGCAGGTCAAAATAGGCCAGGCTCAGGAAAGCGCCCCCGACGGCATAGCCGATGAGACTCACCTGCACCATTGCACCGAGTTCGACGGTCCACTTCGATTCGGGATGCGCACCGCCATTCCGCCGCAACCAGCTCGCGGTTCGATACGTGGTCATCCAGAGCAGAAGGAACAGGAAGAGGCCTGGGAATCCGTGGTTGCCGAGAACCTGAAAATAGATGCTATGCGCTGCAATGACGGTATCGGGCCCGTTACCGAACAGCGCGAACAGCGACGGATGCTGAAACGACATGCCGGCGCCGGCGAAGTAGTTCTTCGCGACCTGATACGCGACGCCCCACGCGTAGAGGCGCCCCTGCGCCGATGCATCCTCGTCGTACTCGCCGATGGTACGCATGCGATCCCACCAGTCTTCGGGCATCATCGGCACCAGCGCCACGAGGAAGACGCCAATGAGCAGGGACAGCGCCGCCTTGTGCGAACTTCGCCACCAGATCATCGCGCCCATGGCCGCGATGGCCAGCAGCCCGCCGCGCGAGTAGGAACCCAGCGCCGAGGCCGCACACAGGACCATGACGGCGCTGACGACGTGGCGGCCGATCCGGCTCTGCACCTGCATCTGCAGGAAGTGGAGCAGTGGAATCGTCATGATGAGCGCCAGCGCGAGCTCGTTGTTGTCTTCGATGAAGGAATCCGGTGGCCCCCAGACCCGGTAACTGCCTCCGTTGATGATCGTGAAGATCCCACCCTTGGTCCCGAAGAATGCAAGCGACCCGGCGACGACCCAGGCAAAGGCGATGATCTGCTTCTTGTCGATGATCAGCACAAGCGCCATTGCAGTCATGAGGTAGATCTTCATGACCTTGCTCCACTGCGGGTAGTCACCGTCGGTGTCCACACCCAGGAACCACGACAATGTCACCCAGATCGCGAAACACATGAACAGCGCCACCGGCGCGCCTTGGAACGGGGATTGGCGGTGGCGCGTAAACAGCAAGCCCACGAAGGTGACGGCGGCCGCGATGGCCGCTACCGGCGCATCCACCGCGAAGCCCCAACCCAGCCGGTGCGGATTCATGAGGCTGAGCCACGTCCAGAGCAGGATGCCGACCCAGGGCCGGCGCAATGCCCAGAGCGACAGCACGACCACCGCGGTCATGACGACGACGTCACGCACCGGCGCAACCTCCGTTCACTGGCGAAGCAGTCGCCGGTTCGGTCGCCGCCACGCGGCTTTGGACATACCGGTACTTGCCGGAACGCTCAGGGGGAATCGCCGCCACCCGCTCGACCGTCACGCCTACCGAGGCACCAAGGCGCGCACGTAGGCCGGTGATCATCCGCTCTTCTTCGCGCCGTGTGTACGCGTCGGACGCGACGACCAGAACCCTGAGTTGGGTACGTGTTTCCTGGATAACCTTGAATGCTTCGATTCCTGGCAACTCCCGGATGGGATAGACCACCCCGAGTCCATGCACGAGCGAGCCGTCCGCCGCTACGATCATGTCGGTGGTGCGACCGGTGACCTCGTGGAGAAGAGGCAGGCCGCGGCCGCATGGGCAGGTCGCTTCCGAGAGCATCCCGAGGTCGCCCGTCCGGTAGCGAACGAAGGGGAAGTCCCTTGTAGCGAGGTGCGTGACCACGATCTCGCCGGCAACCCCAGGGCCCACGGGCCGACCGTTCGAATCGATCGTCTCCACCACGATGTCGTCCGCCGTAACATGCAGCCCTCCGTGGGGGCAGGCATGAGCGATGAATCCGGCGTCCCGCCCCCCGTATCCGTTCGCAACGGGGCATCCGAAAATGGCCGCAATGGTCGAGGCCTGGTCTGGCAGGAGTTGCTCCGCGGTGACAAAGGCAACCGCAATGCCAAGGTCATCCATGCGCACGCCGCGCCTGCGGGCGTGCCGCGCCACGATGGCGATTGCCGTCGGATACCCGAACAACATCCGCGGGCGACGCGCCCGTATGCGTTCCAGGAAGTGGTCGAGCTTGGCGTCCGACATCTCGAACGCCGGCAGCAGTTCCGTGCGCATCACGGCGTCACGAAGTGCACGGACGCGATCCTGCGCGCCCAGTTCGATCGGCGAGCCCCAGACCACGATTTCGGGATCGCCGATGTCGACATTCCACCATCGTGTCGCGCGCCACTTCGCGGCCACGTCGTGGCTTACCCGCTCCGCTCCGATGTAGAACACGAGCGGTTCGCCACTGGAGCCTCCGGTGTTGAAACGGGCGAGCCGGCGCGCATCGTCCGCGCGCAGCGCGTCCGCGTGGGCACGGATCAGGCCCTTGGTGAGCAGTGGCAATCGGCCAAGGTCGGCGGGGGTGCGAATGTCTGCCGCTGACATGCCGCGTCCGGCAAACAGGTCGCGATAATAGGGAACATGCGTCGTGATGTCGGCGATGAAGGCACGCAGTCGCCGCGCTTGGAGCTCCTCGATCTCCGCACGCGGCAGCCACTGGACGCGCTCCATCTCCCGCCGGACGGCCACTGTGCTGTGATGCTTGAACCGCTCCTGCAGGGGAAAGAGCCCATGCGCGATCAGGGTAGTGTAAAGGCCGGACATGCCGTTCAGCCTGCGAATCCGCGGCCGCCGGCGGCCAGCGCCGTTGCGTAGACCGTGCCGAGCGTGTCGCGCACCTGGGGCCACGTATAGCGCTGGATCTCGCCCAGGCCGGCTGCTGCCAGCCGCGAAGCGAGCCCCGGCTCGGAGTACAGGCGCAGGATTGCCGCGGCCATCGCCGCCGGCTGTCCCGGTGCGACCAGCAACGCCGTGTGCCCGTCGGCGACGATGTAGGGGACGCCACCGACATTGGTCGAAACCACGGGCACACCCGAGGCCATCGCCTCGAGAACCGAGTTCGGCATGTTGTCGACGAGGCTCGGATTCACCATCACGTCGGCATGGGCAAACGCCTCGGCCATCGCCTCGCGGTCCAGTTGCCCCGCAAACTGCACCATGGCGCCGATTCCGAGTTCCTCGACGAGGCGCACCAGCGCCGTCCGCTCGGGGCCGGTCCCCGCCACGACCAATCGCGCGCCCGGTATCCTTTGCAGCACAATTGCAAACGCGCGTATGGCTGTGCCGATGTCGTAGATCGGCTCGAGGTGGCGCGCAACGAGGATGATGGGCGCATCGGCACGGCCGCCGTCGGATTGTGACGTATCGCCCGTACGGGGCCGGAACCGCTGGGGGTCGATGATGTTTGGCACCACGCGCGCCGGGATGCCGAAACGCGCGAAGACGTGCTCGAGAAAACCCGAGGGGACGGCCAGCGCCGTCGCGGCACGCAGGCTGGGACGCACCCAACGCAAAGACCGCTCCAGAAAGGCCTGGGCTTCTCCTCCACGGTAGTTGACCACCACCGGTCGCCCGCGCAGGCGCGCGACCCAGATTGCAGGCGCCGCGAAGAGGTGCCACGACCACCCGCTGTTGGCCATCAGATGCACCATCTGCACACGCCCCGTGGCACGCCACAGGGAGACCACGTAACCGACAAGCCGCGGCAGCGCTCGCAAACCGCGGACGTGCGCGATCCAGGCCGGACGGTACGGCGGATTGGTCGGAACCATCGTCACCTGCGCGCCTTCCGCACGCAGGAGTTCCGCGAGCTGCCGCGTCTGCCCGGCCATCCCACCGGCGGGGGGCGGCACCGGTCCGACGAGCGCAATGCGCAACGACCTCCAGTTCAACGCGCCTCCTCCGCGCGCAAGCGCGAGAAGATCGGCACGTAGTTGGCCACGCTGCGCCGCCAAGTGCGCGTCTTTTCAACGAAATTGCGACCTGCCTCGCGCATGGTTTCCCACCCTCCCCGCATCTCCAGCAAACGCCGGATCGCGTGGGCAAGTTCCCGCGCGTCGTTGGGCGGGAAGAGTATTCCGGTGTCCCCGTCGCGGATAAGTTCCCGATGACCGCCGACATCCGAGGCGACCAACAGCCGCCCCTGCGCCATCGCCTCGAGCGGCTTGAGAGGGGTGACAAGTTCGGTGAGTCGCATCGATCGACGCGGATATGCGAGGACATCGACCAGCGAGTAGTACCGCGCCACCTCGGCGTGCGGGACGCGTCCCGTGAAGACAACGCGGTCCTCGATGCCGAGGCGCCGTGCCTGTTCGCGCAGCGCCGCATCCTGCGGCCCCCCGCCGACGAGCAGCACTCGCAGGCGTTCCTCATCGGGCGCCAGGAGGGCAAGCGCATCGAGCAGCAGGTCGAGTCCCTCGTAGGCATAGAACGAACCCAGGAAGCCCACGACCAGCTTGCCTTCGAGGTTCAGGCGGCGACGCAGATCTTCATCCGGCGGTTCGGCGAACGGGAACTCGTCAACGTCGACGGCATTCGGAATCACCGTGACCTTGTCTGGCGCGATCCCTCGGGCCACGATGTCGCCGCGCAGCCCTTCGCAGATGCAGGTCACGGCGTCCGCCTGACGCAGCGCCCACGTCTCGAGCGCCCGCGTGGCGCGATAGCGCGGTCCGCCCTCGACGGCCGTGCCATGATCGACCGCCGCGTCCTCCCAGAAGGCACGCACCTCGTAGACGACGGGTATGCCGCGCCGGCGCCCAACCCGGATGGCCGGAATGGCGTCGAGCACAGGCGAGTGCGCATGCAGAATATCCGGGCGCGTGCGGTCGACGACGTCGTCCAGGCGGCGCTCGAGCGCGCGCATCAGTGCGAGTTCGCGTGCCACCGGACGGTCGAGCCAACCTTCCGCCTGCCACGGCGTGCGGTAGAAATGGAGGTCCTCGACGGTCTCCTCGGCCGCACTGCCGCCACCGTGCTTGGGACTGGTCAGGTGGAAGGTCTGCCAGCCGAGCGCACGCTGCTCGCGCAGCAGCGCGGCGGTGCGAAACGTGTATCCGCTGTGCAGCGGAATCGAGTGATCCAGCACATGCAAGATGCGCAGGGGCGCGGAATCGTTCATGGCGGCGGTCTCGTGTCAGGCAACGACACGGGCCGGTGCGGCAGCGGTGCCGCCCGCCAGCGCCGAGTCACCCGCCGCATGGCGCAGGAACGCCTCGAACATGAGCGTCGTCCACAGCGCAGCGCTGTGGTCCCGCTGACCGCTTTGATGCTGGTCGACCAGTTCGGCAAGGTAGGAGCGTTCGAACCACCCGGTGTCCGCCAGGCGCTCGCCCAGAAGCGCGTCGCGCACGCGTTCGCGCAGCGGTCCGCGGAACCAGCGTGCGAGCGGTACGGAAAAGCCCATCTTCGGACGATAGATGAGTTCGTTGGGTAAGCGCGGCTCCGCATACTTCTTGAGCAGGAACTTGCCCTCCCCGTCCCGGATCTTCAGCGACGACGGCAGGGTGGCGAGCCATTCGACCAGCGGATGGTCCATCAGCGGCTCACGCACTTCCAGCGAGTGCGCCATGCTGGCGCGATCGACCTTGGTGTTGATGTCGCCCACGAGGTAGGTATTGAGGTCGAGGTACTGCACCAGCGCCAGCGGGTCGTCGGTTTCCGCGCGCGCCGCATGGCGGCGGAATACCTCTAGCGCATCGTAGCCGCTCAGGGCGGCCCGCATGCGTGGCGTAAACAGGCGCCGGCGGCCGGGGTCGCGCACGATCGACACCGAGTTGAAATACGCCTCCACCGCCGTACGCGCCATCCCCTGGAAGGTCGTCTTCGCACGCAGGAACCGCGGGGCCCAGTCCAGCTTGGGATAGTACTCGCCGAGCGTCCCGAAGACGGGCCGCCGGATCGCGGCCGGCAGCGCCCCGCGCAGGCGCTCCTCCATGAGGTGCATCCGGTAGCGCCGGTATCCGCCGAAGCTCTCGTCGCCGCCGTCGCCCGACAGCGCCACCGTCACCTCCCGGCGCGCAAGCTGGCAGACACGGTACGTCGGGATCGCCGAGCTGTCGGCGAACGGCTCGTCGTAGAGGCGCGCCAGCTCGTCGACGAGGTCGAAGTCGTCGCTGTCGACCCGCCCCACGTGGTGGCGTGTCCCGTACCGCTGAGCCACCATCGCCGCATATTCGGACTCGTCGAACGCCCTGTCGTTGAAGCCGATGGAACAGGTGTCGACGGGCTCGGCCGACAGGCCCGCCATGGTCGCCACGACGACGCTCGAGTCCACGCCGCCAGAGAGGAATGCGCCGAGCGGGACCTCCGAGATCATCCGGAGGCGTACCGACTCGCGCAGCCGGCGGTCGAGTTCCTCGAGCGCCTCGGCCTCGGAGATGCGCGCGTCGCCGCCAAAGCGGACATCCCAGTAGCGCTGCTGCTGCGCCAACGGCCGCCCGCGGCGCACGGTCAGCGTATGTCCCGGCGCGAGCTTGTGGGCCCCCGTGAAGATGGTCCGCGGCTCCGCCACATAGCCGAGCGCGAAGTACTCTTCGACTGCACACGGATCGATCTCGCGCGCAAGTTCGCCATGCGCGAGCAGCGTCTTGAGCTCCGACCCGAACGCGAGCACCCCCGACGGCAACAACGCATAGAAGAGCGGCTTGACGCCCAGCCGGTCGCGCGCCAGGAACAGGGTCTGCGCGTTGCGGTCGTGGACGGCGAACGCGAACATGCCGCGCAGGCGATCCACGCAGCGCTCACCCCACGCCTCCCAGGCGTGGACGATCACCTCGGTGTCGCTGCGGGTGCGGAAGCGGTGTCCGAGCGCGATCAGTTCGGGCATCACTTCCTGGTAGTTGTAGATCTCCCCGTTGAAGACGATGCCGACGCTGCCGTCCTCGTTGAAGAGCGGCTGCTGCCCGGTGGCCACGTCGATGATCGACAGCCGCCGGTGGCCGAAGCCGAGTCCGGGCTCCTGATAGATCGCACCCTCGTCCGGGCCGCGGTGATGCTGCGATTCGTTCATCCGCTCGAGCACCATGCGGTCGAAGTCGCGGGTACCGCGGGTGTCGAACAGGCCAGTTATGCCGCACATAGGGGGTCCGGGGGAGTCGGGGCAGGAACGAAAGTTTGGAAGCGGTCGGAGGTCCGTCAGGCCGACCCGCGCGCAAGGGCACCCGCGCCGCGCCTGCGCAGCAATCCCTGATACAGCTCGTCGTATCGCGCCACCATGACCTCCAGGCTGAACTCCCGCTGCACACGGACACGGCCCGCCTCCCCCATGCGGCAAGCCGTCGCAGGGTCGATCAGGCAGCGGGCAAGCGCGTCCGCGAGCGCGTCCGTATTCCCCGGCGGGACGAGGGTGCCGGTTTCCCCGGCCACGACCAGCTCAGGATTGCCGCCAACTGCCGTCGCAACCACGGGCAGCGCGCACGCCATCGCCTCCAGAATCGTATTGGAAATGCCCTCCGCCCGTGACGGAAGCACGAAACAGTCCAGCGACGATAAAATGGCGGGAACGTCGTCCCGCTCGCCCGCGAGCCATGCGGCATCGGAGGCGCCGGCGCGTGCGAGGACCGCCTGCACTTCCGCACGCAACGGGCCGTCCCCTGCCATTACGAGCCGCAAACGGTCCCGCGCTTCGGTGGACCCGGCGCGTGCCTTGAGGAAGGCGTGCACCAGATTGATGGGGTCCTTGACCTCCTGCATGCGGCCCACCGTGCCGATGCGGTACACCCGATCTGCCGTAAACGGGTCATCGGCAACCGGTCGGCGTTCCCCCGCCGTGAACCGCGCCAAGTCGACGCCGTTGTAGATTTGCGCAATCGAACTGCGTCCGATCCCAACCCGCTCGGCGAGGTAGTCCGCGAGGTCGCGCGAAAGTGCCACATAGCGCGTCACGAACGGCCGGTACGCCCGCCGTATCCACTGTAGCTTGCGGCTGCGGCCATCGTAGTCGCCGACGTCCCGGCCATGCTCGCCGTGCACGCGGATAGGCACCCCCGCCGCCCAGGCCGGCGCAGTCGCCTCCAGCGCCGCCAGGTTCCGGGTATGGACCACCGCCGGCCGCAGCGCCCGGAACAGCCGGTAGAACTGCGGATAAAGGCGGACGCCATGGCCCGGCGGCTTGTGCAGCGACACGAACTCGACGTCCGGTGCGGTGATCCTGCGCCGGAAATCGGTGACCTCCGTCAGCGCGACCACCACGTGGCGATACGCGTCACGGGGCAGCCGGTTCACGAGGTTCACGACGCCGTTCTCGAGGCCGCCGACGTCGAAGCGGTAGACGACGTGCACCACGCACACCCGTCCGTCGGTGCCGGCGGCCGCGCGCGACCGAATGCGCGTGCCAGGCATGGTCATCGCCGGTCCCGGGTCTGGGCGAGCGCCCGGTCAATCGCCGGGCCGAATTCGCGGACGAAACGACGCAGCAATGGCCGCGCCGCCGCCGCCGACTCGGCATGCGCGCTGGCGACCAGCGTCGCGCCGTCGTCACCCCGGCCGCCCAGCCGGGTGCGCAGCCCGGCGAGCTTGGCCCGCCAGTCGCTGCCCTCCGTGATCCCGTCGATCCAATACCAGCGCCAGACGACGGTGACCGTGCCGTCCTGGTCGCGCAGCACCGTCTCGCGCACGCCATGCATGCCCGGCATGTCGCTCGGCGGCACGTCGGTGACGGCGAGCACCGACCAGCGCGACTGTTCGCTCGACACGATCACGTTTTCCGAGCTCACCTGCCGGTGTTCGTCATCCTGACGGCGGTAGTAGCCGACGTACAGGCCTACCGCGGCGCCGTCAGAGGCAAATGTGCGATGGCTGGCGGCCGACGGCCCCGGGAAGCGTGGCGACCAGTCGTCGAGGCCACCCTCGCGCGCCGTCCAGCCGGGCGGCGGCACGACGTCCACGAGAACGGGCGCCGCGGCGTTGGCAATCCCGCCATCGATGGCGCGCAGGCCCAGCGGCCAGATGGCGATGACGAACAGCAGCGCGAGCAGCGGGGCGTAGGCCAGCCGCAGGCCCCCCGTGCCGGCCGGATCCCGGGTCGGGGGCGCCGGAATGGTCCCGGGCTCGGGTCGGGCATCGTGCTCCTGCCAGCGCGTGCCCACCCAGAACATGATGAGCATCACGACCCCGAAGAAAACCCAGCCGTAGATCAGGTGATCCACGCCTACCGCGAGACGGTTGTTCGACAGGTGCCCGAGCATCACGATGAGATAGGCGCGCACCCAGTTGGCGACGATCGGCACCAGGATCGAGACGGCGACGAAGACGACGCGGCGTACCGGCGACCGGTACATCACATAAGCGAAGAGGGTACCGGCCACGACCGAAGCGATCAGGTAGCGCACGCCGCTGCACGCCTCCACCACCGACCAGCGGCCCGAGGGCACCACGAACTCCAGTCCCTCGCGGTAAACCGGGATGCCGGTGACCTTCAGTGCCAGCACGGTGAAGGTCGCGGTGCCCTCCATCAGCGCCGGATAGAGGAACTCCCCGAACGGCACCATGAAGTAGAGGAAGGCCAATGGAAATGCGATCACCCGCGCCGCACGCCATCCCAGCACCAGCGGTACGGCGAAGACCAGCATGGTCACCACGGCGAATTGCGCCAGTGCGTTGACGCCGGCGAGAACGCCAAGCAGCCAGGCGAGTCCTGCGAGCGCGATTGGCACCAGCGCGGCGTACCCTGGACGGCCGACCGCAGCGGCTATGCGGTCGCGCCGCTCCCAGGCGAGCCAAAGTGCGACTGGCGCGATCAGGAACCCATGCATGAAGGTCTCGGAACGCGCCCACACCCCTGCCATCGCCAGCATCGTCTTGTGGAAGCAGACCGCAATGCCGGCGACGGCAATCGCGATCGCGAGCATGGCCGCCGTCGGCGACAGGCTGCGCGCGCCTGCAACCGGCGCGGGCGCCGGGCCGGCAGCGCCCGCCTTAGCGTCGGGACTCGGCTTCATCATGCCAGCTCCATCGCCGGAGCCGTGTCGAGGTAGCGGTCCATCCGGGCGAGCTGCGCCTCCCAGCTGTAATGGGCCAGCACGCACGCGCGGGCGGACCGGCCGATGGCCGCGGCACGCGCCGGATCGGCGATCAACGCGCCGACTTCTTCGGCAAAGTCCGCGGCCTCCGTCGCCACCAGGAATTCGCGTCCTGGCATTCCCTCGATGGGGTCCGCACACGCGCGCGCCGCCACCACCGCCTTGCCGGCCGCCATCGCCTCCAGGATCTTGTTCTGGATGCCGCGCGCGATGCGCAACGGGGCGACAGCCACGGCGGCGTGCGCCAGGTAAGGCCGGATGTCCGGTACGGTGCCGGTGACCACCACCGCCGGCCCGGCCAGTGCGCGGACCTCCGCCGTCGGCCGCATGCCGACCACGTAGAAGCGGACGCCCGGGTGCCGCCGCCGCAGCAGCGGAAGGACGGCGCCGGCAAACCAGCAGGCCGCGTCGACGTTAGGCCAATAGTCCATTGCCCCGGTGAACACCACGGGCACTTCACCCGCCGGATACGGAGACTCGCCCCGGGCTTCGGGCGTGTAGTAATCGGCGTCGACGCCGTTCCCCACGCTCTCCACCGGCGTGCGGACCGCGGGCGCCAGCTTGCGAAACAGGGCCACTTCGGCATCGGTCACGAAGAAGGAGGCGACGGCGCGCGTGGCAGCCTCGGCCTCGAACGCACCCAGCGTCCGCCCCTCCCGCCGGTACAGCCACGACAGAGGCCACCGACTGTTCTGCGCATACTGCGTCCACTTGTCGGAATCGACATCGACGAAGTCGACGAGACGGCGCAACCCGTCGCGGCGTTCGACGTATTGCACCATCGGCGAGGAGAAGAGCACGGACGTCGTGATCGGATGCGCCGCCAGCGTCCGGTCCACCCACGCCTGAAGCCCGGCATTCCGGTAGTACGGCAGCGACAGGGCCTCGCCGGTCGCGAGTCCCATCAGGCTGCGCACCCGCGAGGCGCGGGGATCCAGCCGTTCCCAGTGGAATTCCGCGCAGAGTCCGCGGACCGTGTCGAGGTGCGCGAGGTCGGCGGGATCGTCGACGAACGTGCCGAGATGGACGCGGTGGCGCCGCGCCAAGTGCCGCAGCAGGTGGTACGAGCGTACCTTGTCGCCCTTGTTCGGCGGGTAGGGCAGCCGGTGCACAAGGTACAGCAACTCCGCCACGTCCTACCCCAGGTTCCGCACGATGTGGGGGCCGACGGCGTTCGCGACGCTCAAGGGAAGGCGCCGCCAGAGGGCGATGAACGCGCGGTACTTGGGATTCAGCGGATTGTTCTGCGGAATCGAGTCCCGGCCCAGGAGGGCGTACTCGTAGGCGAGCGGCTGCGGCTCGAAGCCCCAGTTTCTCTTGAAGTCGTAGGGTCCGGTCCCCTGCTTGCTGCGCCCGTAGTCGAACAGGGTGCAACCGCGCAGGCAGGCGCGCCGCATCAATTCCCAGTACTTGAAGTCGTTGGCGGCGAGGTCGCGCGCCGCGACGTCGTCGCCCGCATAGTAGGGCAGCACTTCGTCGCGGAAGTAGAAGCTCAACACGCTGCTCACCGGCGTCCCTCGCCGGTCGACGACGGTCAGGACCTCACAGCGCTCCCCGAACGTCTCCCGCAGGCGCGCGAAGTACCCCTTGCCATAAGGGGGAGTGCCGTGCCGGTGCACGTTGTCCGCGTAGAGCGCGAAGAAGCGTTCGACGTGGTCGTCGATCTCGCTGCGCAGCTCGTTCTTGATCCCCTTGCGGACCATCGCGCGTTGCTTGCGCGGGACGGCCTGCAGGTTGGCGTCGACGTCCGGGAGGATCTCCTTGCGAAACGTCACGTAGAGGTCCTGACGGGGCCAACCGGGGCACAAGGGCCGGCGGTTGCGCAGCTCGAGGTGCCCGGCGCCAAGCTCGCGCGCGCACGAACGGGCGGCGGCAATGAGCGCCGACGTCGCCGCGGGGTCGGTCGCTACGGGGCCGCCGTAGACCGCAAACGGGAGGGAGACGAGGGAGTGGCCGAACAGGCGGCTGCGCACTTCCGCGAGCGGAAGCACGCCGCAGAGCTCGCCCTGTCGCTCCGCGACCAGGTAATGCGTGCGGTGGCGGAAGACATCCTCGATCACCGAACGCCAGCCGATCAGATGGAAGAACGTGGCGTCGGAACAACGCTCGACCAAGTCGTCCCAGCGCGCCGAATCGCCCTCCCGAAACGGGCGGATCTCCAAGCCCGAGTCGGCGGCGGTGCCGGCCGTGGTCCCGGCGGCGGCCGGCGCCGTATCAGGCACCGACGACATTGCCGAAGGCCCGGTCCACGCGATCCCAGCGGAAGTCGGCGAGCAGGCGGCGAAGCCTCGGGACGGTGCGCTCGAGGTTGAGGTAGTGCCGGAAACGGGACCGGAAGGAGACGCCATCGACCCGCGGCTGCTCCGGATCGAGTTCCCACGGATGAAAATAGAAGATCGCCGGCTCGCGATCCACGGCGTTGACGCGACCGATCGACCACCGCGTGAGCGCGTACGGCAGCAGCCGGAAATAGCCGCCGCCGCCCGCCGGGAAGTTGTTGCGCAGGAAACGGATCGTCGTGACCGGAATCTCGACCAGCCCGGCTTTCGCGCGGTACGGGAAGCGGGGCGCGTCGGGCATCCCGTAGTGGTCGTGCCGAATGGGGTAGACGCTCGAGCTGTAGCGGTAGCCCGCCTTCGCGATGCAGTCGAATGCCCAGAGGTTGGCGGCACCGATCGAGAAGCTTGGCGCGCGATAGCCCTGGACGGGCGTACCGGAAATGTCCTCCAGGACCGCCTTGGCAAGCCGGATGTCGGCCAGGAACGAGCCGTAGGTCTGCTCGGACGCACGGTAGTGCTCGTAACCGTGGCTGGCCAGTTCGTGCCCCTCGTCGACGATGCGGCGCACGAGCACCGGATAGCGCTCGGCGATCCATCCGAGCGTGAAAAACGTGGCATGGGCGCCGGCATCCGCCAGAAGACCGAGAATCTGGTCGACGTTCCCCTCGACGCGACAGGGCAACGCGTCCCAGCGGTCGCGCGAGATGTGTCCCGCGAACGCCGACACCTGGAAGTAATCCTCGACGTCGATGGTCAGCGCATTGACGATGCCGCCCGCACGCGTGCCGGCAGGAACCGGCGCAGCCTGCGGGCGCTCGGACGGCGCCGCCTCCGCCGCGAGATCGGTGCTCACCGGCCGGAACTCCGTGCAGCGGGCTGGCCGCCGGCAACCACCGCCGCGCCATGCGCGGCAATCTGTGCGTCCGCCCCGCGCGGCTCCGGCTCGGCGAGCCATCCGGCAAGATCCGCGGCCAGCCGGGTCGCGGCACGCCCGTCCCAGAATTCCGGCGCCCGGCCCCGCTTGCCACCGGTCCCCACGATGGTCCGGACGCATGCCATGGTCAGCCCCGCATCGCGCCCGACGAGCGTATTGGTGCCCTGCTCGACCGTGATCGGTCGTTCCGTGTTCTCGCGCATCGTGAGGCACGGTACCGCCAGCGCCGTGGTCTCCTCCTGGATGCCTCCGGAATCGGTGACGACCAGCCGGGCACCCGCCATGAGACCGACCATCTCGAGGTAGCCCTGCGCGGGAACGAGGGTGATGGCGCGGCCGTCGAGTTGCGGGGCAAGGCCGAAACGATCCATGTTCGCGCGCGTGCGCGGATGTACCGGCCACACGAGCGGGACGAGTTGTGCGATATCGCCGAGAATGGCCAGTGCCTCGCGCAGCGCTGCTTCACTGTCGACGTTGGACGGGCGATGCAAGGTGACGACGCCGTAGCCCGCGGGCCCGTCTATGCACCCCGGATCGATCCCTTCCGCGGCCAGCACCTTGGCGGGCGGCGTTGCCCGTTCACGATGGCGTAGCAGCGAGTCGATCATCACGTTGCCGACGAATACGATGCGCCCCGGCGCAATGCCTTCGCGCAGGAGGTTGTCGGCCGCGCTGCGCTCGGTCGTGTACAACCGGTCGGCGAGCTGGTCGGTGAGGATGCGGTTGATCTCCTCGGGCATCCGGCGGTCGAAGCTGCGCAACCCGGCCTCGACATGCACGATGCGCGTGCCGAGCTTCGAGGCGACGAGGCTGCACGCCAGAGTCGAATTGACGTCGCCCACGACCACGACGCACGACGGCCGGTATCGTTCCAGGAGCGGCTCGAAGCGCCGCATCACCTCGGCAGTCTGCACGGCGTGCGACCCCGAGCCCACCTCCAGGTTGACGTCCGGCGGCGGCAGTTCGAGATCGGCGAACAGGCGCTCGTTCATCGCCACGTCGTAATGCTGGCCGGTGTGGACGAGCACGGCCGGAGGGAGGTCGCTCCGCTCGGCGAAGGCGCGCACCAGCGGCGCCATCTTCATGTAGTTGGGTCGCGCGCCGACCACGCACAGGATCGGCCCGACCGGAGACGAAGTTGCACTCATGTCGGCGTGCCGCCCGGGGTCGCCGCCTTCGCCGTCCGGTCCGGATGCAGGAGTCGATGCAGGAGGTCAACCGACGCGGCCACCGTGCGGTCGAGCCGGTCGATGCGCCCCTCCAGGTGCTCGAACTGCTGCTGCAGCACGCCGGCATCGACGCGCGCCGTGAGGGGGCTCGCGCCCCCGGCTGTGGAGGGCACGATAGCGGCGTCGGGTCCGAGCTCGTCCCGGACTTCCTGCGCGATCGCCTCGACGTCGGTGATCCCGATCGCGTGGTGTTCGCCGAGAAAAGCCGCGAGCAGCAGGCGGTTGCACAGGGTGTTGATCCGGCGCGGGATGCCGCCGGTGACGAGGTGGATGAGGTCGAAGCACTCCGGCGCGAAGCTGGGGTCGTTCTTCCAGCCGACGTGGGCGAGCCGGTGCTCGATATAGGCCCGTGCCTCGGCCTTGTCGAGGGGACCAAGGTGATAAGAGGCGATGACGCGCTGGCGCAACTGCTGCATCTGCGGGCTGCGCATCATGTCCCGCAGTTCCGGCTGGCCGATGAGGAAGCTCTGGAGCAATGCCTTGTCACCGAGCTGGAAGTTCGACAGCATGCGCAGCTCCTCCACCGCCCGCTCGGTGAGGTTCTGCGCCTCGTCGACGACCAGCAGCGCGCGCTTCTTGTCGATGGCAACCTGGCACAGGAACGCCTCGATGGCCGCGAGGAGCATCGCCTTGTCGCCGACCTTGACCGGAATTCCGAAGGCGACCGCGACCGAGCGCAGCAGGTCGTCGGCGTCGAGTTGCGTGCTGACGAGCTGCGCGGCCACCACCTTGTCCGGGTCGAGCTGTTCGAGCAGGCTGCGCACGATGGTCGTCTTCCCGGCCCCGATCTCGCCCGTGATGACGATGAAGCCCTCGCTCTGGTACAGGCCGTACTCGAGGTAGGCAAAGGCACGCTTGTGCCCTCGGCTGCCGTAGTAGAACGAAGGGTCGGGATTGAGCTGGAACGGCTTGCCGGTCAGCCCGAAGAACGATTCATACATGAGGAGGCACTAGCGCAGCGTGTAGGCAAAGCCCGCGAAGACGGCGGCTTCGGTGTAGTTCTGCGTGATGTCGGAACTGCTCGTCTGGTACCGCGCGCCGACGAAGCACGTCGTGCGCCCGGCGAGTGGCGCGGAAAGGGTGACTTGCGCAAAGGCCTGCCGCGTCGTGCCGGTCAGTGGGGCATTGGCCGCCGTGCGCAGGCCGGACAGCGACGCCGCGAGGTTCACGCTCTGCGTGAGCCGGTTGTTCCAGTTGATGGCGGCGCCGGTCTGCGTGTTGTCGTTCTGCGAGAAGAACGACGGCGGCAAGGGATTGCCGGCCGCCGATATCGGCTGCGTTCGCACGTTGTAGGCGGAGAGGAAAACCGAGTTGCGGGCGCCGATGAATCCCACCGTGGCCGTCTGTTGCTGCACGAGCTGGATCTGCTCGGTCCACAGCGACACCGGACCTGATGTAATCTGGGCGAGACCCCGGTCCTGTATGAACTTGTCGACCGCGGCCTGACGTGCCGCCGCATCCGGGTACGCGGACTGGAAGAGCTCGTTGAGGTATGCGCTCACGCTGGCGCCGGCAGCCAAGCTCGCGATTTGCTGGGGATAGGTCGTGATGTTGCGCGACGCCTGGATGTTCCAGACGGTGAGGGGAGTCCGGTGATCAAAGCTGAAGTTGTAGGATGAACCGAAGAAACGGTGTTCCCACCTGGCATCGACCTTGGTGCGGTCGGTGGGTCGCCAGCGCATGCCGACCCCGTAGATGGCATCGGAGGAGCTGGTCAGCGTGTACCGGTTGTTCTCGTAGCCGACCGACAAGCTCACCCGGAACTGCGGGTCGATGCTGTAGAACGGCTCCGCCCGCGCGAGCTGGGTCACGATCGAGTTGTCCTGGCCCGTGAACGTGGTATCCGTGTAGTCGTAGCTCACGCTCCAGCCGAATGCGCGATCGCCCTTAGTCTCCGCGCGGGCCAGGAATTCGGCGACGTACGAATTACTCGTGGTCACGGGTGCGCCGTTGAGCGTCGACCAGGTGTTGTTGTTGCGCAGCTCGTACTCGATATCCCCAGCGACCGTGTCCTTCAGATACGGCGAAATGCGGTAGATCGACGCTCGGTATCGGTTGTTGGTCGCGTTGGCAAGATCCTGCGGCTGCGCACCGAAGGGGGTGTAGAACTGCTGGGATATGTTGATCGAGCCTTCCAGGTGCGCCACGCGGTCAACCGAGTGGAGGTCGCCCAGCACGTTCACGGTCGGCAGGATCGAGTTGTTCTCCGCGCCGGTACGCATGTAGAGGAGGACGGGGAGGGAAACGTAGGCGTCGAGGCTCGTGTGGCTTCCCCGTTCCCGCCCCGAGATGGTCGGGGTCAGCTGGGTGACGAGGTCGGACTGCCGCTGGTCGTTCGGGACCAGGTTCACGTTGTTGGTGGCGGTCTCCTGCAGCGCGAACGATGCATTCCAGTCCTGCAACTGCGCGCACGCCCACCCCGGATGCAGCAGCGCGACCGCCACGATCGCCGCCTGACCGCGACGATGCATTGACAGGGGGCTGGCCTGGGCAGTCGTCGGGCGATCGACGATCGGCAATCGTTCAGCGGGCAACGGCTTCGTCCGTGTAGTAGCCATAGTACGTGCCCACGTCCGTCTTGGCCGCCTTGTTCAGGACCATCAGCACCACCTCGCAGTTCTCGATGGTCTGCAGCGCCGAGCTCACGACCGATTGCCGCGTCTGATCGGCCGCCACGACCATCACGATCTGGCCCATCTGGCTCGCGAGGACCCGGGCCTCGGTCGTGGCGAGCAACGGCGGCGAGTCGAAAATGATGATCCGGTCGGGGTAGCGGGAGGCGAGTTCCCGCAGCAGGATACCCATCTGCTCGCTGGCGAGAAGTTCGGTGGCACGCCGATGGTGCGAACCGGCCGGAATGATGGAGAGGTTGTCGACGCTGGTCCGGATGAGCACGTCGGCAACGTCGATGTCGTCCCTCGTGAGTAGTTCGAGCAGCCCGGGGGAGTTCGGCACGCCGATCCTGTTCTTGAAGTCGGGGTGCGCGACGTCGCCGTCGATCAGCAGTACGGTCGTGTCGATTTCCAAGGCGACGCTGAGCGCGAGGTTGATGGCGGTAAACGTCTTGCCTTCCCCCGGCAGTGCGCTCGTCACCATCACCAGGTTGCCGTCCTTGACCGCGGCCCCCGAACGGCCGAGTGCATTGCGGACGATCGGGCGCTTGATGACTCGGAACTCATCGGCAATCTGAGTCCGTGGGTCATCCAGCGTAATCATGCCCTGTTCCTTCAACCGGGACATGTTGAGGTCGACGCGCCGGCCGGTCGTGCGCACCGCAGCGCCGGCACCTGTCGACCCGGACGAGACGGCCGGATCCTTCGCATCCTCCGCGGACGGCCGTGCCGACGCGGACCGTGCCGTTGCATCTGCGGGCGCAGGAGGCTCGAGAGGGGGTTCAGCGCGGGGATGCGAACGCGGACCTTCGGCCGGCCGCAGCCCGGCGGCTTCACGCACCGCGTCGCTTCGCATCGCAGCCTCGGGAGTCGGCACTTCCACCGGCCGTTCGGCTGCCGCAGGGACCACGGTGGAATCCTGGGGCTCGCCAGCGCCGGCACCTGCGCGACGCAACTCTTCCAGCCGCTTGGCGGCCTGTTCGATGAGGCTCATGCTTGGCCTATGCGGTAATGCGGGAGAGGTAGCCGGCAAAAATGAAAACGACGCCAAAGGTCGCCAGCAGCCCGCCCAAGCCACCGGCGAACAGCAGCGCCCGCCTTCGCTTCAGGAGGTGAACGGCTTCCGACTGCAGCATCGTCACCATGCCGAGTATCGGGCGCTTGGTGAGTTCGCGCAGGGTACGCGCGTCGTGGAACGTCGCGAGAAGCTGACTCGCGATGAACGAAGCCAACAGGCCGGCGACGATGGAGACGAGGAATGCGATGCCGAGTAGTGCGCTACGTGTCGGGGGCACGGGCTCCGGGGCTACCCGCGGGGGATCGATGACCCTGAACTGGGTGCCGCCGAAGTCCTGCACGCCCTCGCCGATCGACGCCGACTGTTTGCGCGCGAGGAGCGTCTCGTACACCTTTTTCTGGATTTCGTAGTCGCGATTGAGCTGCGTGTATTCCGCTTCGACCTGCGGCACCAGACGCGCAGCGTTGCGCAATTGGTCGTACTGAGCCTGGTAGGAAGCCAGCTTGGCACGCAGCGATGCGACCGTGGCCTCCGTGTCCGCGAGATTGACCTTGATTTGCTGGTAAACGGGGTTCCGATCGACGTTGCCTTCGCCGGGCTTGCCGGCCGTCGCCTTCTTGATGGCCGCGATCTCCTGCCGCTTCTGTTCCTCGAGCAGTTCGATGTTGCGCTTGGTCTGGATGACGTCGGGGTGCTCGTCGGTGAACCGCCGAGTCAGGTTGTCGAGTTCCTGCCGCAGCGTGGCAAGCCGGGCGTCGACGGCCGGAACGGCGATTGCCGACGGCGCCGATGGTGCCTCCGGTAGCAGCACCGGCGTCTCGCCCGCAAGTTCGCGTTTGTACGCATCGCGTGACTCCTCCGCCGCGCGCAGTTCTCTCTTCGCATCGGCGATCTCGTCGGTAAGTTTCGACAGTCGCGCGAAGTAGTCAGGCCCCCCCTGCCCTGCGACGCCCAGATACTTTAGGCGGAACTCCTTCAACCGGCCTTCGGCGGCCTTCAGCGTCTCCTCGTACTGTTTGATCTGCTCGTCGACGAAGCGTACCGCGGCACGGCTGTCCTGCCGCTTGTCGCCGAGACTCGACTCCACGAAGATCGTGAGCAGCGATTGCACGACTTTGCGTGCCTGGTCGGGACTCGGGTCACGGAAGGTGATCTGATAGATATTCTGCGTCCCGGCGCCCAGCTTGAGCCTGTTGGTCACGGAGTCGATGAGAGCATCCCGACCTTCGGGGGAGGTGTTGAGATCGAGGTCGGCCATCCGAACGACTTTCTCCACGTTCGGCCGACTGATCAGCGTACGGGAAAGCATCGCCACCTGCTGCTCGAGGTTCGGCTGGATGGACAGGCCTTCCATCAGGGGACGCAGCAGTGTCTGGGTGTCGACGTAGACCCGCGCGCTGGCTTCGTAGCGATCCGGTATGCGCAGAGCCACGGTCACGGCCACGATCGCGACAATCCATGCCGCGGCGAGGCCGAACCAGCGCCGATGCCACATTCCGCGCAGGCCCGTCAGGAGGTGCTGAAGTATCTCGTCCATGCAATCGGCTTTGAAATCGGTTCTGGGAGGCGCCGGCGATGCCCGATCAGAACCAGCTCTGGGGAATGACGAGAATGTCGCCGGGCCGCATATCGACGTTCGCGGAGATATCGCCGCGCTTCACGAGGTCGCGCAGGCGAACGCTGTACGACTTTCCGCCTTCCGACACGCGGTAGATGCTCGCCGCGTTCCCATCCGCGAAGTCGGTAAGACCCCCGACCTGGATCATGACGTCGAGCACCGACATGTTCTTTCGGTACGCGATCACCTGCGGCTTGGCCGCCTCGCCGATCACCCGGATCTGCTCGGTCGCCGGGCCGACGAAGGTGGTGACGAGCACGGTGACCACCGGATCGCGGATGTATTTTCCGAGCGCCTTCTCGAGGTCGCGCGCAAGCTGCGTGGGGGTCTTGCCGACGGCCGGCACGTCGTCGACGAGCGGCGTGGTAACCTTGCCATCCGGCCGCACGGGCACCTGCAGCGACAGTTCCGGGTTGCGCCACACCACGATGTTCAACGTGTCGAGCGGACCGATGATGTAGTCATACTCGACGTTGCCCAGATCGCGGGGAGCAGGCGGATAAGGGGTCGAGCAGCCCAGCGTCAGAAGGATTCCGAACGCCGTCACCGCGGTCGCGATGAAGCGCATGAACTTGTGCATCGTTGCCTCCCGGAAGCTATGGTTGTGCGAGCAGGTCTCGGATCATAGCATCGGGGGCCGCCCGATCGTCCGTGTTTCCGGACCGTTGGTCGCCATGCGGCCGCCGGAATTTTCTCGTAGACGAGGCGGCCCGGTTCCATCACGCGTGATCGTGGACACCATGCCCGGCCCAAACTGTCGACGACACCTCGTGTGCCACCACCTGCCAACGGCCGATGCTCGGCGGTGGTTCATGGCGTCCTGCGTTGACTTCCCATGACCGGGCATCCGGCATTGCCCCTCCTCCTGCGTCGCGACTGGCACGTCGCCACGCCACCGACGCCAATGCCGTCCGATGAGACCGATCCGCGATGGGAGTCACTGGTCGCGGCGGCCTTGCACCACGGTGTGGCACCTCTCTTGTGCAGGGTTCTCGCAGGCCTGCCGGAAGCAAGCGTGCCGCCCGCAATCGCGGCCGCCGCGCGCGCCCACCTCCAGCAGGTGGCCGCCGAGCAGGCCACCCGGGTGTCCGAACTGCACACGACCATGGCAATCCTGGCAGCCGCCGGAATTCCGGCGCTCGCTTACAAGGGACCCGCGCTCGCCGTGCTGGCGCATGCAAGCCCGACGATGCGGCCCCTGCGCGACCTGGACGTCGTCGTCAACCCCGGCAGCCTGCCGCGCGCAATCGCCGCGCTGGGCGCCGAAGGGTACGCGCTCCACGAGCCATACTCGCCAGCCGCCCTGAAGGCTTGGTGCCGCGACCACGGGCAGGTGACCATTAGCCTGCCCGAGCACCTGCCCGTGGACCTGCACGACCGGATCGTGCCGCGGACGCTGGCCGTCGACATGGACCACGACGGGTCGTTCGAGCGGGCCGTGCCGCTGGCGATCGGCGACCACCAAGTGCAGACGTTCGCACTCGAGGACACGCTGCTTTCGATCTGCCTGCACGGCACCAAGGAAAAGTGGTGGCGCATGCTCTGGGTGGCCGACGTTGCCGCGCTTGTCGAACGGCATCCGGAACTGCGGTGGGACCTCGTGCTCGCACGCGCGCATGCGGCGGGAATGGTGCGCATCCTCGGCGTCGGCCTCGCGCTTGCCGAGCGGCTGTTCGCCACCCCCTTGCCGCCCGAGATCACCCGCAGCGTGCTCCGCGACCCAAGGTGCCTCCAACTCGCCGGGCATTCGCTGCGCCTCCTGCACGAAGCGCCGGACGATCCCGGTTCCGTTTATCGCCTGACCAGCTATCACTGGCATTCCCGCGAGCGAGCCAGTGACCGCGTGCGCTACGCCTGGCGGACGCTGGTGACCCCCGGCGACCGTCACTACCGGATGCTGCGACTTCCCGACGCGCTGGTCCGGGGCTACGTCGCGCTCAAGCTGGTCCACGATTATGCGTTGGAGCCCGCGTGGAACGCCGGTCGACGTGCCCTGGGATCGCGACCGGGACACAAGGAAGCGGCATCGTGAATCCGCCCTCGCGCCCGGCCGCCTGGATGGACTGTCATTACCTCGACGATAGCGCAGTACTGTTCTGCGGGGCCGACCGTTCGCTCTACGCCCTGAACCCTACGGGTGCGGTGATCTGGACGCTGCTCGAGGAGGGGCACGACGAAACCGCCGCCGCCCTCGAGCTGGCCAGCATCGCCGGCATCGAGGCATCAAGAGCGGCCAGGTTCGTTGCCGATGCGCTGGCGCAGTGGCGCCAGCGCGGCTTTCTCGCAGACTGCGCGCCCCCGTCCCCGCCGCGCGTTGTGGCACCGCCGCGCGAGCAGCTTCCGCGCGAACTGCCAGCCTTCGTCGCCAGGGCGGTGCGGTCGTACCGCCTTCTCGCCACCTCGTTCACGGTCAGGTACCAGCGGGCGGAGGATGCGGCCTTCGTCGATCCGGTGCTTGCCCATCTTGTCGCCGACGCCCAGCAGTCGGCATCCCACATCGACGTCGCGCACTCAGCATCCGGCCTCGCGGTCTACCAAGACGGGGTGGCGTGCGATTTCTGTGCCGCGCAGGAGGAACTGGCACCTGTGGTCAAATCGCTCGTCTGGCTGACGGCGGTGAACCGCGCCGATCACCTCCTGAACATTCACGCCGGTGTGGTCGGCGACGAACGCGGTTGTGTCCTGCTGCCGGCCGCCGCCGGCAGCGGGAAGTCGACGCTGTGTGCGCTCATGATGGCCCGCGGTCACCGGGTGCTTTCCGACGAGGCTGCGCTGCTGCAACGCGGCACGCTGGACGTCCTGCCGGTCCCGCTGGCGCTGGCGATCAAAGATACCGGGGTCGCCGCAGTCGCCAAGGACCTGCCGGAGGTACGGCACCTTGCGATCCACCAGAGGCACGACGGCAAGCGGGTTGCGTACCTGCCACCCCGCAACCCGATCGCGGACTCTGCACTGCCGGTGCACTCGATCGTCTTCCCGAAGTACACCCCAGGGATGGCGACACGCCTGGCACCGATTCCGCGGGCGCTGGGCCTGGCACGGTTGCTCGACGACTGCGTCGCGATCCCGACACCGCTCTCCGCAAACGACATCGGTGCCCTGGTAGGATGGATGAGGAACATTGCATGCTTCGAGATGCCTTTCGGGCAGGGGCACGAGGCGGCGGCGAACCTTGTCGCCATGCTGGCGGAGGCGTCCGACCGCGCCCAACGTTAGGTCAGGCCGTCGCGGCGAATGAGCGTCGGAAAAACTTACACAAGCCCTTGTACACACCATTGTCAACGGCCGGCACTCAAGCCAAACCATTGAATTCATATCGTTCAGTTCCCGCCGCCCTGGGGCGGCCCGTTTCTTGCTTTGTTACCGGCAGGCGACTGCATCGCATCGGCAGAACCGGACAGCCACAGAGTCCGTCCGGCGGGAGAGAATCCAAATGAACGACTTTACAGACATCGAAGCCAAAGGTTCCGACGCACTAGGCACCGAAGCTTCTGCGCGCCGCAGGTTTCTCAAGCGGGCCGGTGGCTCTGCCGTGGCGGCACCGGCGGTGGTGCTGCTCCTGAGTGCGCAGAGCAAGAGCGCCTACGCGACAGGCTACGCGGGTGGCGGGAGAACCGGCAGCGGCATCAGTGGCAGCAGGCCGGACCTGCCCCTTCCCACGGGCAAGAATCTGCTCGATCCGCCGTAATCAGCGGGGGGCGCCGCCATCCTCGGCACACAGGATTGGCGTCAATCGGCGCCCTACTGCTGACCGCGCGGCGTCCGATGTCCGCGGCCTTGCCACCCGAGGCCCTCTCGGCCCCTTGCCGGGGCCATCCAGGTGTTATCCTTGTTCTGTCAAGTCTTGAGGGCATTTTCTGCCCTTGATCTAGCTTTCGGAATGTTTTATGCTCTCGTCATAGACAGGCTGAAGGCAATGGTGTGAGATGGTCGCGGCCGTCCCCGCTGCCGGGCAGGGACGCCCGCAGATCCCGCCGGGCGACGGAAGAAGCTAGCCAGCAGTCTCCTCAGGCACGCCTTTTGAGGTAGTGCACGCGGGCAACTTTCGGCCACGGGGCACCGATGCGACAGAACGGGCTTGCTTTCGACTTTCGGAAGGCCTCATGCCGACTGGCGGTGTTCACCGCCTTCATCATCGTCACCGCCCTTCCCAGGGTCGCGGATGCCGCCAACGCGGCGGTGACCAGTCGGACGCCGAACACCGCGAAACTGCTCGCATTTCGCGACTGGATGAGTTCATGCGACCGCTACGAGCGCATGGAACACATCACACCGCTACGTGCAGGCAGTTCCCAAGTCAAGTTGTACACGTGCAATATGCAGACCGGGGGCACCGCCGTGCCATTCGGGGCCGACACCACACTCACGCTGACGCTGGACGGCACGCCGGTGGCGACTGCCGCGATCAAGGCTGCCGATACCGCGGTCACGTTCAATGTCGACCTATCGACGCTCGGCGAAGGGTGGTACATGGCCAGCGTCACGGGACTCGACACGTCGTGGTCAGTATTGGACTACGGGCTATACGTGCTGAAGGGCACCACCGCCCAGCCCGCATCCCGAATGCCGGTCGTCACCGCCAGCCACGAAATGGTCTTCGAAGGCGCCGGCGTGTTTCAGACGGCTTGGGTTCCGGCGAAATTCGATCCGATCGTCGTGCCGTATCCCGCACGCGACTTTCCCGACCTGACGACCATTCCGGCCCGCAAGGATGTCGTGATCACCTCGCTTGCGGTGCCCCGTCCGGGTGACCTGTATCGACCGGCCACGACGGCCGCCGGCGTCTGGACGACGGCCAACCGAGAGAACTACTTCTATTTCGACTTCGAACAGCCGAAGCCGATGTTGCCCATGCTCGACGGGCCCAGGGGCCGGGGCTCAATCATCGCCCCGGTACATCTGGAAGTGGGCAATGCCGCGCCCAACGGGACGCTTCGTGGAAACGTCTATTTCGTGGAAGCCTGGCGGGTCGGCAAGGTGACGCCCGACGGCACCGTGGTGACGCTCGCCGGCTATCGTCACAAGGACCTTCCGTCGTACTGGGCGGACCCGACTTCGGCCGAACTGATCGGGGACTGGTCGAGCATTCCCGCAGCCCGCCGCGGATTCGCGCAGCCTTGGGGCATGGCTTGGGACGCCCGCACGCTGGTCATCAACGAGGCCACGGTACCGATCCCGAGCGAGAACAACGAGAAGCCCCACATCCTGGGACCGGTCATGTACATCTCGGACACGTTCCGGAACCGGGTCCTGAAGCTCCAGTTCAGCGCGACGGCACACGGCGTCCCGCCGGTGGTCACCGAATTCGCCACCGGGCTCAACCAGCCGTGGGACGTCATCGCGGTCGGAACCAGGCTATACGTGAGCGACCGCATGAACAACGCCATCAAGGTGTTCGACATGGACACCGCGGCGCTCGAGAAGACGATCAACGTCGTTCAACCCGAGGGCATGGCGGTTCTCGATGGCTGGCTGTACTACGGCAGCGTGAAGTCCAAGTCGATCCGCAAGATCGAACTGGCCACGGGGACCGATGTCCTCATCGCCGACCCGTCAACAGCGGGGTCCCAGCTCGGCTACTACATCAACAACAACAGCCGGTACATGAAGATCGCCGTATCGGACGGCAGTTTCGGCCCGCGCGGGATGATCGCCTACACGACGTGGAGCAACAGCTACTACGGCTATCCGAATCTCATTGACGGGTCCACCGGCAAGATGATCGACTGGATCGCAGCCAACGGCGCCACGGTCAAGGGGACCACGCCGCTCGGGCTGTCGTCCTATGCGTCGGCGGTCGGCATCGGGCACGGACGCATGCTCTGGGGAACCGCGGAGGAAGGACTCCACGTGGTGTCGAAGGCGCTGGCCACCGACCCGGTGATCGACTCGACGAAGTACAAGGCGGGCATGAGCCAGTGGCAGGCGCGCGGCTATGGCCTTACTCACGGGCCCGCCGGTTACGGCTACTACGGCAACCCGCTGCCGTGGGGCGAGACTCCGGAAATTGACTATTTCCTGTCCGCCAACCTGCACGCTCCCGCCAAGCTCGGCAACGCAACCATTGCGGCCAATCCCTACGGACCGCTTTCCGTGCAGGGCGCGACGCTTTCCGGCACCTCGATCACCGGGGCGCAGGACTCCGTCGTCATCCAACTGGGCAACCAGCCCGGTAATGCCGGGTCGTACGTGGAACTCGACGTCCAGGGCCTGGCCCTCGGTACCGGCAAGTCGCTTACGTTGAGGTCGGGCGCCGCGGGTCAGTCGGTCGTGCTCTTCGACAGCAGTGCCATCCCCAGTAACGTGGACGGGACCATCACCGCGGAGGGAGCCAACGGTACAGACGCTCCGTCGATCTACCTGCACGGGCCCAACGGCATTCGCATCGGGAGTGGCGGCAAGGTCATCGCCACCGCCGGCGCAACCCTCGACGCGCTCGGCACGAACGCCACGACGGGCCAGGCCATCGTGAACAGGGGCACGGTCGATGGCGGCCCCTCGCTGGAGCTTCGCGGCGCGGCCATCAACGGCGGCGGGACCTTCAAGGGCAACGCCGTAACGATTCGTACCTTCGGGAACGCCAACAACCCCGCGAATGGCGCGTGGTATCTCGCGAACGGACTGCAGGTTTCACCCAGCACCGGCAACGGTGTCGCGCTGACCCTGGGCGGCTACGCGAAATCGCCGCAGGTTCTCAACGTTTCGGTCAGCGGCAACGCGACGCTGGAGATGCCGTCAGCCTGGCCGTCGGGGACGCCGTGGCCCAGCAACAACGGGGTCGTCCTGCCCGGAGCCGTCCGCGCCGCCAACGTCGCCGATCCCGCCTATGGTGGTGGCTCGCTGATCGTGCAGGCGTCGGGAAACCTCACGCTGACCGGCGGCGGTTTGGGCAATCTCGTCTTTCCCGGCAGCGTCGTCCTCAAGGCGGGAGGAACGCTCGATACAGCAGGCGTTGGCATCGACAATACCTGGACCACGACCGGCAAGCCATTCCAAGGCGTGTTCCTCGAAGCGCCGACCATCACCAGCAGCGCGAGTCCGATCACCGTCGTCACCAACGACCAGAACTGGGTCAACTTCTCGGTGCGTCCGAATGCACCGGTGCGTTCCTTCCTGTTGACGCGAAACACCGCCGGGGCCGCGACCCCGACTGCGGCCGATGCGGTAGCACCACACCTCAACACGTACTCGACGCTTATCGACGCCGCGGCGAGCGGAAAGTGCTGGACCTGCATCGTCAACCCGACGCCGGTGGGTCTTTACTGAGTGCCGGGGCACGACTCGGCGCCGGCCGGGCACGATGGCCTGCGCCGACATGCGTGACGTGGGCCGCCGACATGATCCGCGTTGGCGGCCGAATAGCCGCGCCACCATGGCGCTCGCAGGCTCAATGGACCATCGGCGAACCGTAGCCTGGGGTCGACTGGGCGATAATGGCTGCTTCCGTTCTGCCGTAAGGTGCCGCGCGCGTGTCTCCCGCCCGAAGCTTCGCCGCCGACGCTGACCGGGTTCGAAGGAGCGGCCGCGTGTCGGCGAACGCCGGTGCGGACCCCGCACTTCCCCTGATGGAGCCGTGGATGCCCGTTCCATGGGGGAGCCCCGTCCGGCCGCGGCGATGAGCATTGCGAAGGAAAGGACAGGTTCGGCAAGGCCTTCGGCGGCATCCGTGGAAACGCGCACAGACTTGGCCAGGCAAGCGCGCGTTCCTGGCATCGACGCCCTGCGCGGCCTCGCGGTGCTCGCGATGGTCGCGTTCCACTTCTGCTTCGACCTCGCCAACTTCCGCGTCATCGCCGCGAACTTCTACGCGGACCCGTTCTGGCTGCACGCGCGAACCGCGATCCTGTCGTCGTTCCTGCTGCTGGCCGGCGCGAGCCTGGTGCTGGCGCAACAATCCGAGCGGGGACGCGCGCGGTTCTGGCGGCACGTCGCCACGATCGCCGCGTGCGCGCTGCTGGTGACGGCCGGCAGCTACGTCGCGTTCCCGAAGAGCTACATCTGGTTCGGCGTGCTGCACATGATCGCGCTGTCGCTGGTGCTCGTGCAGCCGTTCGCGCGGTGGCCATGGGTTGCGCTGGCGCTGGGCGTGGCCGTGATCGTGGCCGGCAACACTTTCACGTCGACGGTCTTCGACGGCGCGCCGTGGGGCTTCGTCGGCTTCGCGACCGTGAAGCCACGCACCGAGGATTACGTGCCGCTCTTTCCCTGGTTGGGCGTGATGCTGGTGGGCGTCGCGCTCGGACATGGCCTGCTGCGCAACGGGGCGCGGGTCGTGACGCCTTTCGGACGCCTGCCCGGGTTCGTTCGCTGGCTCGGGCAACACAGCCTCGCCGTCTACATGGTGCACCAGCCCCTGCTCTTCGGCGCGACGTGGCTCGCGTTCGGGCGCTGACCGCAGCGTCGCGATGCGCCGCTTCGCCGACCTCTACTGCGCCCTCGACGCCAGCACCAAGACCAACGCGAAGGTCGCGGCGCTCGCCGCGTACTTTCGCGAGGCGCCACCCGCCGACGCGGCGTGGGCGACGTACTTCCTCACCGGCCGCAAGCTCGTGCGCACCGTCGGCAGCCGCGACCTGCGAGGTGCCGCGCTGGCGCTGTCCGGCCTGCCCGAGTGGCTGTTCGAGGCGAGCTACGACGCCGTCGGCGACCTGGCGGAGACCATCGCGCTGGTGCTGCCGCCCGCGACCGGCAACGACGAGCGCGGGCTCGCCCCGTGGGTCGAGGAGGAACTGGCGCCGCTCGCCGGGCTGCCGCCGGCGGAGGTCCAGGCGCGACTCGCCGCGTGCTGGGAGCGACTCGACCGCGACGGCCGGTTCGTGTTCACCAAGCTCGCGACGGGCGCGTTCCGCGTCGGCGTGGCGCGGCAGCTGGTGCTGCGCGGGCTCGCCGAGGCGTACGACGTGCCGGTCGCCGACGTGGCGCAGCGGCTGATCGCCGACTGGCGGCCCAACGCGGAATTCCGGTCATTGGTGCGCGGCGAACACGCGGCCGGCTCGACGCCGACCCACCGGCCCTATCCGTTCCTGCTCGCACATCCGCTCGACCGCGAACCCGCCGTACTCGGGCCGATCGCCGACTGGCAGGCAGAGTGGAAGTGGGACGGCATCCGCGCGCAGTTGCTGGTGCGCGAGGACGGCGTGAGCCTGTGGTCGCGCGGCGAGGAGCTCGTGAACGATGCGTTTCCCGAGGTGCTGGCCGCGGCGCGCGAACTTCCGCCAGGAACCGCGCTCGACGGCGAGATCCTGGCGTGGCGAGCGGAAGACGAGGCCCCCCTCCCCTTTGCCGAGCTGCAGCGGCGCCTCAATCGCAAGACGCCCGGCGCGAAGCTGATGCGGGAGGTGCCGGTGACGCTGGTTGCGTACGATCTGCTGGAGGCCGGCGGCGCCGATGTGCGCGGCGAAGCCCTCGCCGTGCGGCGCGGGCGGCTGGCCGAACTGCTGCCGGCGGGACCCGTGCTGCGGTTGTCACCGCTCGTGGAGGCGGCCGACTGGGATGCGCTGGCGCACTTGCGCTCGGGCGCCCGCGAGCGGCGCGCCGAAGGCCTGATGCTGAAGGCCCGTGCGTCGCCGTACGGCATCGGCCGCGTGCGCGGCGCGTGGTGGAAGTGGAAGCTCGACCCGTACACCGTCGACGCGGTGCTGGTGTATGCGCAGGCCGGTCACGGGCGCCGGGCGTCGCTCTACACCGACTACACGTTCGCCGTGTGGGATGGCGAGGAACTGGTGCCGTTCGCGAAAGCGTACTCGGGCCTGACGGATGCGGAGATCCGCGAGGTCGACGCATGGGTCCGCGCGCACACCATCGAGCGGTTCGGGCCGGTGCGGCGCGTGGAGCCGGTGCTGGTGTTCGAGGTGGCGTTCGAGGGGATTCGGGCGTCGCCGCGGCATCGCAGCGGCGTCGCCGTGCGGTTTCCGCGGATCGCGCGTTGGCGGCGGGACAAGCCGCCGGCAGAATGCGATTCCCTGAACGGCCTGCGTTCCCTCCTGCGTGCCGACCGGCCGGACAAGGAAGCCTGAGTTGCCCCCGATGCCATCGATGCTCGACCCCGAACACTCCGCCGTCCGCGCGCTGGCCGCCTGCTTCGCGCTTGCCATGGCCGTGCCGCTGTTCATGATCCCGCAGCAGATCGGCGCCGCCAATCCGTTCACCGCGCCGGGCATGGACAAGGTCGTGCACGCGACGTACTACGGCATCATCGCGGTGCTGACCAATATCGCGGCGGGCCACCGACCGGTGTTCGCGCTGATCGTCGCGGCCGCGATCGGCGCCGCCGACGAGGTCAACCAGCTCGGCGTGGTCAACCGCAGCGCCAGTTGGGGGGACTGGGTCGCCGATGTGCTTGGCGCCGTCGGCGGGCTGCTCGTTTACCCGCGGGTCCTGCGCTGGTCTGCGGCGCGGCGCCAGATGCGGCGGGCGCCGAACGACGGCACGTCGCCGTGACCGGCAATCCGGTCCTCGCTTACCGCAGGTGCTGCCACAGGAACTGGTAAGTCAGCGCCTCGCTGTACGCCCGCTGCTCGATGGTCGCGGACCCGGCGTGCCCCCCTTCCGTGTTCTCGTACAGCAGCACCTCCTGCCCCGCGTCCCGCAGGCGGGCCGCCATCTTGCGCGAGTGCGCCGGATGCACGCGGTCGTCGCGCGTGGACGTGAGCAGCAGCGTCGGCGGATAGCGCGTGCCGGCGCGGACGTTCTGATATGGCGAGAACGCCTGCATGACCGCCCACTCCGCGGGGTCGTCGGGGTCGCCCAGTTCCGCGACCCAGCTCGGACCCGCGAGGAGCTGCGTGTAGCGACGCAGGTCGAGCAGCGGCACGCCCGGCACGACGGCGCCGAAGAGATCGGGGCGCAGCGTGAGCATGTTGCCCGTGAGGAGCCCGCCGTTGCTCTCGCCTTTGGCGGCCAGATGCGCCGGTGAGGTGACCCCGCGCCGGACGAGGTCCTCCGCGACCGCGATGAAGTCCTCGTACGAGCGCATCTTGTTCGCGCGCACCGCCGCCTGGTGCCACTGCGGTCCGAATTCGCCGCCGCCGCGGATGTTGGCCTGCACGTACGCGCCGCCGCGTTCGAGCCAGCCGGCCCCAACCGTGGCCGCGTAGTACGGGGTCTCCGTCGACTCGAAGCCGCCGTAACCGTAGAGCAGCGTCGGGTTGCGGCCATCGGTGGCAAGCGCCGAACGGGACACCTGGAAGTACGGGATGCGCGTCCCGTCCTTCGAGACGGCCTCGTGCTGGGACACGGTGAGTCCCTTCGCATCGAAGAGCGCGGGCAGTTGCTTGACCACCGTTGCAGGCGCGCCGCCGGCCACCCCCATGCGCAGTTGGGTGGGCACCAGGAAATCGGTGACGGACATGAAATAGTCGTCGCTCGTGCGCTCGTCCTGCGCCCATACCCACGCGGTGCTGATGTCGGGGACACCGGGCAGCGGCACGCCCTGCCAGCGTCCCTTGTCCCGCGAGAACAGCGTGATGCGGGTCCTGACGTTGTCGAGGGTCGTCACCAGGAGGTGGTGGCGCGTCGCCGAAACGCCGGCCAGCGAGGTACGCGCGCCGGGCACGAACAGCGTCTCGAAGTGGCGGTCGCCCGCCATGAAGCGGTCGAGGCGGATGGCGAGGAGGCTTCCCGCCTCGTGCCGCACACCCGCGACCTCCCACGGCTCGCGCAGCGTCAGCCACGCCCACTCGCGGTGGAAGTCGATATCCGCGGAATCGGGCTTATCGATCTTCACCAGCCGCCCGCGCTGCTGCAGGAACAGTTCCGTGCGGAAGAACGCGTACCGGCGCTGGACGAACGTGCGCTCGAAGCCCGGCGTCGTGTCGTGGCTGCCGAGGATCATCATGTCGTCGGGCCGCCCGGTGTAAAGCATCGTCGCGGCCGCCAGCGGCGTGCCGCGACGCCACTGCTTGACGAGGCGCGGGTAACCCGACTTGGTGAGGGAGTCCGGGCCGAAGTCGGTGCCTACGAGGATCGTGTCCCGATCCACCCAGTCCACGATGGTCTTGGCCTTCGGCAGGCGGAACCCGTCGACGACGAACGCGCGCTCGACGGTGTCGAACTCGCGGACCACTTTCGCATCGGACCCGCCGGGCGAAAGACTGAGAAGGCACCGACGATATTCCGGCGGCAGACACTGCGCACCGTGCCACACCCACGACTCGCCCTCGTCGGCCGCGAGGCGGTCGAGGTCGAGCACCGTCTCCCACTTCGGCTGGGGCTTCGCATAGCCGACGAGCGATGTGCGCCGCCAAACGCCGCGCGGATGCTCGGCGTCGCGCCAGAAGTTGTAGTACGACGACCCCATGCGGGCGACGTAAGGAATGCGCTGGTCCGAACGCAGGATCGTCAGGAAGCGCTGCTCGAGCTGGCGAAATTCAGGGCCCTCGAGCGCCTGGGCCGTCTCGGCATTGCGCGCCTTCACCCATTCCAGCGCCTTCGGTCCGTCGATGTCTTCCAGCCACAGGTAACGATCGGGGGGTTCGTCGGCGCGGACGACGGCGGCGGCACACGCGAGCGCAGCACCGACCAGCGCGGTGGCGAGGACGCGACAAGGGAAACCACGCGAAGGCGATGCAACGGGCAACGGATGGGTCATGGCGTGGAGGCTCGAAGGGGGCGACGGGCGCCGGGTAGCGGGATGCACATCGCTTCGTATTTCGGCGGCGGCCGACCGTGCTGGATGCAGGCGGAATTGACCTAGGTCATGCCTTCGTCGGTCAGTGCGGCCCAATGCGCCACTTCGTCAACGTGACCGCACTCCGTGGGCAGGCCGGCGCACCTTTGACCTTTCCCAATTCGAGTCGATTCTCAACGATGTGAAAACGGAGACGCAAAGCCGGTGGCAGCTGACCCGACGCCGAAATCCGCCGGTCGACGAATGGATCTGCGCGCACCCGGTCGAGCAATTCGGACCGATGCGCTAGGTGATACCGAACGTCTTGATCGAGCTCGCCGTCGAGGGCCCCCAAGCGTCGCCTGGGCACAAGAGCGGCATCGCGGTGCGACTTCCGCAATCGCGCATTGGCGACGGGACAAGCCACCGGCCGAAACGAGTACGCTGGACTAGCTCCGCCATGGGCTCGTCACGCCGCCGGTGGCCGCCTCCTCGTCGAGCCCTTGGTGCGCGCCACAATGCCAACCCCGAATGAGAGCCAAGGCGGCACGAAGCGCACCGGTTGCCCGGAGACCGAGACGATATCGAAGCGCAGCGCGAGGTCATCGAGGAGACGTCGATAGTCGAATCCCTTGTGTTCGCGGCGCTCGACGCGACCGCTGGCGCCGATCGTCGTCCACAGGAGCTCGGCGCTGGTGTAGGGCTCCGGATCGCCACGCAGCAGGGCCTTGGCCACCCATTTTGCAAGGAATACCGGGCCGATCTCGGTCGGCACGCTGACGAATAAGTAGCCATCGACATGTCTTTCGAGGATTGCGAGGTAGTCGTTGAGGTGCGTAGGAGGCAGGTGCTCAAGCGTTTCCATCGCCACTGCGACATCGAACGGCTGTCCCGGGGTCAAGGCGGCCGCCACGTCCGCTGGAGTCCTAGTCTCCGCAAACGTCGTCCACGGCGTCGCGTGGAAGCGGGTCCTGGCTAGATCGAGCCCCCCCTCCCAATTCGCATCGAGGCCAACGTAGCGGCGGGGCACGTTGGGAAGGAAGTCGAGCAGCTTGCCGTCGAAACAGCCGAGCTCGAGTACGCTGTCGACCGGCGCCGCATAGCGGGCAAGCTCCGCGCGGATCCAGGCAAAGCGCGCCCAATGCAGCCGGCCGCGCAGTCCGCCCGCGAAGAGTCGCTCGTTGTAGCCAGCACCTTGGCTCGCCGTTTTCAAATTGTGCACCGGCGCGATTTGCGGGAGGGTAGATGGTGCGTCACGGCAGGCAGGCGCACGGCTGCGCAATGTCAGTGCGAGGTTCCTCGTAGGTGCCCAGGGTGTCCTCAATCACGCGTCGCTCGTCAAACTCTGCGCAAACGCGTTCCCGGCCGCGCGCCCCCATCGCTAGCGCACGTTCGGGCGCAAGCAGCAATCCACGCACCGCGTCGACAAGTGCCTCTAGGTCGTGCGGCGGCACCAGAAGCCCGTTGTCGCCATGGACGACCGCTTCGCGGCATCCGGGCGCGTCGGTGGTCACCACCGGAATGGCGGCCGCAGCAGCCTCCAGAAGGCCGCGCGGGACGCCCTCGCTGTACGTAGTGGGCAGCACCACAAGTGCCACGGTGTTTAGCAGTGCCGCCATATCCTCGACATGTCCAAGGAACGTGACCCGGCCCTCGCGTCGCCAGCGCTCGAGCTCACCATCCCCGATTGACGCCGGATTCCCCGGGTCGCGCTCGCCGGCGGCGATGAATTCAGCGGCGATGCCCTCCGCCCCGATTCGACCAGCGAGGGCCACGAATTCGGCAATGCCCTTGTCGCGCAACAGTCGCGCCGGAAACAGCACCCTAGGCGGGGTCCGTGGCGCGGCCGTGCAGGCCGGCCGGAAGCGGTCCGTATTCACGCCGGACCCTCGAATGAGCCGCAACTGTCGTGGCGCGATGAGCTTGGCCACGAGGATGGCCTCTCCGTCCTCGGGGTTCTGCACGATGGTGACGGCGCCAGGCCCACCCATCGCCGAGCGCATCAGGAACCGCACTGGAGCGCGCAGGACCCGCGCCATCGCGTCCCGGCTACCGAAAACATACCCCATTCCCGCCACCGCGCTCACGACTCGGCGCACTCGCAAGGTCCTGGCGATCACGCCTCCGTACACGATGCACTTGACCGTGAAGTGGTGCACGACATCGGGCCGCAGGCTCGCATAGAGCCGGTAGAGGGCCGCCAACGCACGCAGCTCGGCAATCGGGTTGAAGCCGCGCCGCGACATGGGCACCGGTTCCCAGCGGAACCCTTCGCCGCGCAGACGCTCGACGTACGGACCGGGCGGGGAGACAAGCACCACATCGTGCCCGCGTTTGCGTGCTTCGCGGGCAAGCGGAAGCCGGAAGTTGTAGAGGTACCAGTCGGTATTGGCGAAGTAGACGATGCGCACGGGGCCCCCTACTGCGTCGAAGTGGGCTGCGCTTCGCGCTCGAGCCACGCCTGGAACATGAGCACGTCCCAAAGATAGTAGTGCCAATTGCGGGCGCCGCTCAAATGCTCGCTCCATTTCTTCCGGACAAGCGAAGCATCGAGGAAGCCCTGCTCGCGCATGCGCGCCTCGCTCATGAGGGCATCCGCCCACTCGCGCAGCGGCCCACGCAGCCAGGTTCCCACGGGAACGCCGAACCCCATCTTCGGCCGCTCGATCAGTGCCTTTGGAACGTGCTTGTAGAGGACTTGCCGGAGCAGCCATTTGCTCTGCCCCTGGCGAATCTTCTGAATAAGCGGCAGGCCGGAGGCGAACTCGACTACGCGGTGATCCAGGAAAGGCGCACGGCACTCGAGGCTCACCGCCATCGACGCGCGATCGACCTTCACCAGAATGTCGTCCGGCAGGTACGTCGCGATGTCGGTGGACATCATCCACTGCTCGAATTCGGACGCACCCCGGCCCGCGTCTATGAGGCGATCCAGGACGGTCGCCGGCTCCTGCCCGCCGATGACCAGCGCCCCGGGATCGTCCCAGTGCGACACGAGTCGGCGGTACAGCGCGAGGTCGCTCTGCTGGCTCAATATCCTGGCGAATTTGTACGCCTTGTCGCCCACCTGGACGGACTTGAGGCTCGGGACCAGGAGGCCGACGGGCGCCGCCATCGCGTCCAGCATTCGCGGGGGGCAGCTGCCAATGGCACGCGCCAAGGCCACGCGGACCCGCAATGGCAACCGGCGAAGGTGTCCCCACAGCCGGCGACCGAGGAAGTAGCGGTTGTAGCCGCCGAAGAGCTCGTCGCCGCCGTCGCCGGACAACGCGACCGTGACGTGCCGGCGTGCGAGTTGCGCCACAAGGAAGGTCGGGATCTGCGACGAGTCGGCGAACGGCTCGTCGTAGATGGACGGCAGCAGGGGCACCACGGCGCGGGCCTGCTCGGGTGACACGTAGATCTCCGTGTGCTCGGTGCCGAGAAAGCGCGCTACCTCGCGCGCGTAATTGGCCTCGTTGAATCCGGATTCGGCGAAGCCGACGGTGAATGTCTGTACGCGCCGTGACGACGCGTTCTGCATCAGCGCCACGATGGTGGAGGAGTCGACGCCTCCCGAGAGGAAGGCACCCAAAGGGACGTCCGCGACCACCTGCTGGCGTACGGCATCGGTGCAAAGCTCTTCGAGCTGCGCAATCGCCTCCGCGTCAGGCAAAGGCGCTGGGGGCACGTCCGCTGCGCTCATCGCCGGTGCGTGCCAGTAAACCCGCGCGGCCGGCACGGTGCCGTGGCGCAGCGAGTGTGCGTTGAGCGTGAGAAGCGTTCCCGGCAGCAGCTTGCCCGCGCGCCGATAGATCGCATGGGGCGCCGGGACGCACCCGAAGCGGAAGAAGAGCGCGAGCGCCCCACGATCAATGTCGGGCGTCCATGCCGGGTGCGCACGGAACGCCTTCAACTCCGAGGCGAAGAGGAAATCGTTGCCCGCGAAGCCCCAGTACAGTGGCTTTTCGCCGACCCGATCGCGCAGCAACGTGAGTTCGCGCGCGTCGCGGTTCCACAAGGCGATGGCGAACATGCCCACACAGCGGGCGATCGCGGCCTCGATGCCCCAGGCCTCGACCGCCGCGAGCACGGTTTCAGTGTCGGAATGCCCGCGCCAGCGGGGCGCGAGCGAGAAGCTCTCGAGTTCCTGCCGAATCGCCGCGTGGTTGTAGATCTCGCCATTGAAGGCCATCACCCAGGCGCCGGACGCCGACACCATGGGCTGGTGCCCGGCGGCCGATAGATCGACGATGGACAGGCGCCGGTGGGCGAGGGCCAGCCCCCCCGCCTCGTCTTCCCACACGCCACGATCGTCGGGCCCGCGGTGGACGAGCGCGTCGGCCATACGCCCGGCGACATCGGTCGGACGGACTCCCGAGTTCGTCGCCCCGGCAAAGCAACCGGCGATCCCGCACATGGCGTCAGTCCCCTCCCACCACCAACGGCGCCGGCACACCGGGTGCGAGCTGTCGATAGAAGGCCTCGTAGGCCTCGGTCACGCGCCCGAGGTCGAAGACCTGGGCGACACGCACCCGTGCGGCCAGCCCGCGCCGACTGCGCTCGCCGGGATCGAGTGCCAGCAGGTCGCCGATCGCCTTGCCCAGCGAGGATGGGTCACGCGGGGGCACGACGACCCCGGTATCCCCGACGATCGCGCGGGAGTCGCCCACGTCGGTCACGACGCAGGGAACGCCCGTGGCCATCGCCTCCCCCACCACGTTCGGGAACGCCTCGCCGAACGCCGATGCCGAGACGAAGACGTCGAACGCCGCCATTACCGCGGGAATGTCGCTGCGGGGCCCGAGCAAGTGAACGCGCGGCGCGAGTCCCAGCCTCTTCACCTCTTGCGCGAGCACGGGATTGGAAACGTCCACGCCCTCGCCGACGGCGACGCAATGGATGCGCTCGTCGCGCTTCATCGCGTTGGCGCAGGCACGCAGCAGCCCGACGTGATCCTTTTGCGGATGCCAGCGCCCCACGGCACCCACGACCAGGGCCTGCTCCGGGAGGCGAAGCTCGCGGCGAATCCGCGCCCTGGCATCGGAATCCGGAAGGAACCGCGCGAGGTCGAATCCGTTGGGAATCACGACGAAGCGATCCGCGCGATAGCCGAGACGCACGTGGATGTCACGGGCAACCGTGGAGCAGCACACGATCCGCCGCGGCACCCACCGCGAGAGCGCGGCGCACGCCCGCACGATGCGCGTTAGCGCCCGCTGGCCATCGAGGTCGCTGTTGCGCACGCACCACGCCACAGGCGCGCGGCACGCGATCCGCGCAGCCAGCCCACCCATCAGGTCGGCGTGGTACATCCACGTGTGCACTGCGTCGGGCTGCAGCACACGCAGGCGCCGGACCAGCGTCGCGAACGCGCGCCATCCGGCACGGCCGCGCTGCATCCCGAGCGACTCCACCGCCACTCCCAGCTCCTGCATGGCGCGGCCCACCGGACCCAGTGGCACCATGGAGATGACGTGCGGCTCGAACTCCGGCGACAAACGTCCCAGGAGCTTCAGCAACGCCATCTCGGCGCCGCCGACGTCCGTGCCCGTGATGATGTAGACGATCCTCATGGCGAGCCCGCTAGCCGCAGGTGCTCCGGATCGCGGCCGCGAGCTTCGCCGCGACCACGGGGATGCTGAATGCGTCGACGACCAGTGCCCGTCCCTCCGCGCCCGCCTGCGTCCGGCGCGTGCCGGAGGCCAGCCAGCCGGCAATCCCGTCCACCCACTCATCGGTCGAGCGTGCGCCGATCCCGCCTCCGCCAAGGGCGAGGACCTCGGCGTTCATGCCGACCGGGCTCACCACGCAGGGAACCGCGCAGGCCATGTACTGCAGCATCTTGTAGCTGCACTTCCCGCGCGACCACGCAGTGTCGTCGAGCGGCATCAGCCCGACACTCATCTCCTGGATTGCGCGCACCTCCGACTCGACGGACCACGGTACGAATTCGACGCGATGCTCAGGCAGCCGTTGGAAGCGCGGCCGCTGGTCGGCGACGACGCGCAGGACGGCGTCCGGGAACCGCTGGAGCACCACCCGCAGCGGCGCCTCGATGGCATGCAGATACGGCAGGTTGCTTCCCGAGCCGATCCAGCCCACCACGGGGTTGGTCTCGGCGCCGGCGCTCGTCCGCGGCAGCGGATGGAACCGCTCGGTGTCGACGGCGGTCGGCACCACCACCGTGCGCGGGTTGTGACGCGAGATCCACTCGGCGAGGAAGGCATTGCCGCAGACGACCAACTCGCACATGCCGGCCAGTCGCTCGACGTAGCCACCGCCTCGCTGCTCGAAGATCGCATCGTCGACGTCGAAGATGCGCGGTCCGCGTACCCACGGCTCGAGGGTCACGAACCCGGAGAGCATCGACTTGTGGATGATCGCGAAGTCGTGCCGTTGCGCGCTCGCGATGGCGGCGGCGCGCTGGGCGAGGGACAACGCCGCCCAGAACGGCCGCAGCACCCTGACCGCAGGCGGGTACGCGCCCGCCGCCGGATACGATTCAACGATTTCGATCCCCAGTTCACGCAGCTGGGGCAGGTTCTGCCGCACGCGAAAGCGTGCGCTCGGGACGTTCCTGCCTCCGGTGAACGCAATGCCGCGGAGCACGCGTGCAGCGGCTCCTGCCGACCGGCACTCGGGCGGGCGAGCGGTGCGGGCAGGCTGCGTCACACGCCCCTCCGTGTCCGCTCGTGCACTCCGACCCCGAGCGGCGGCACGGCGGGCACCGCCTCCCCTTGCTTCGCCCGGCGGATGGACAGCGCGAGGAGGTGGAAGCCGAGGCCCAAGACCACCCACTTGATAGCAACTTGCGACGAGTGGAAGAACTGCTCCGAGTACGCCGACATGAATGCTGCGTACGCCACCCAGGGATAGACGAAGTAGCCCCAGCGTCGCCCCACGGCGCACGCGCGGAAGATTGTCCCAGAGAGCGCGCCGACGATGAATACCCACACCATCGCGACGAGCAGGCTCCCTTCGGAGTCGTAGCTGAAAAGTGCGGTATAGGTATTGCCTTCGATGTTGGGTCCAAGGGCCACGAATTGCGCGTGGACGCTCTCGAGCTGGAACGGAGGTGACGAACCCAGGGTCAGCGCGAGGCCATTGATCATCCCCATGGGCACGCGCAGCGGCGACGAAATGGATCCGAACACGTCGGGCGCCTCGTAGAACTTGCTGAATCCCACGACCCCGCCGGCTATGTAGCTGCCGAGCGTCTCGCCCAGGACGTTGAACTCGACCCCGATATCCGTCCCCACGAGATAGCCGAAGTTGCTGAACAGGATGCCGAGCGCGAACGTCAGGAGAAACGCGCCGGCCATGCCGACGCCGAGGCGCCACGGAACGCGCCGCTCCCGGATGGCGACGGTGCAGACGAAGAAGAACGGGAGCTGCAGCGCGACGAGCTTACTGCCATCGATGATGCCGGTCGCCGCCCACAGGACGGCGAGCGTGCAGGAGCGCAGGCGCGACCGCCACGTGCCCCGGCTCGCGTACATCGAGAGCACGAACGTCACCTGAATCAGAACCGGCAGGTTGCGGAAGAAGCTGAAGGCGTTCGACAGGTTGCTGGTCTCGACGGACTCGGCCCGGACGTCGCGCAGGTGCATCACGATCTCGGCGAACCCGCCGGCCGCCATCAGGTCACGAACGAAGAAGGGGGTGAGCGCAAGACAAACCAGGGTCGACGCGTTGAGCAGGATGTCCATGGTCCGCGAGCGCCAGACCTCGGGGATCGGACCCGGCACCAAGCTCGCCTTGAAGCGCTGGCCGGCCGTGGCGCCGACCACGTACGCAACGCCGCAGGCCAAGTAGACCAGCACGACCTCGCCGGAAATGTCGTCGATGCTGTCGCCCATGAGCGCGGCCGTGGCCAGGCAGGCCGTCCAGCTCGCGCAGTAGATGACCGCCGGCGCGAACCAGCTTCGGGCGAGGCGGTGGGCGAACCAGCCAAGCGACGCCATCATCAACGCGGCCAGCACGGTCATGCGTCGCCCTCGACGCCAACGTCCGCCATACCGCGCAGCCAACGCCACGCGAGGGCAAGAATGGCGAAATAGATCGTCGCGCCGGTCGCGACCAAGATCACGAGGCCCGGCACGCCACGCGGCGCGGGGACGACGGCAAGCCCCACCGCCATGACGCCGGTGGCCGCGGCAGCCACCAGCAGAGGCCGCAGCGGCGGCCATGGGAGCGCCCGATAACCGCGACCCAGCACGATACTAAGGCCGAGGGCCACGCCATAGGCCCCCAGTAGCGCGAGCGGCGCTGCTTCCACGCCGAGGCGGGGCAGCAGGAGCACGTTGAGGCACGCGTCGACCAGCAGGGCCACGAGCATGCACGCGGAAATGCGCAGGGGTGCCTTCGCCAGGTGGAAGCGCAAGTCGGCGTAGGCGCTGCGCCAAACGTTCAAGGCGGCCGCGAGGCCGATCCATCCGAGCAGGTGGGCGGCCCCCGCGTAGGCCTGCCCCGGAAACGCCGCCGCGATCTTCGGTGCCAGCAGGAACACGCCCACCACCGCCGGCATCAGCGCGACAGTGAGCGCCCCAGCTTGCTGCCGCAGCACCCGGCGGATGCGCTCGTCCCGCCGCGCCTCCTTCGCCCGCATGATCCGCGGGTATCCGGTCGTGTTGACCACACTGCCCAGGAACACGATTGCCGGAAAGACGAGGCCGTAGGCGGCCGCGTAGACCCCGAGTGCCTCGAGGTCCACGAGCCGGGTAATCAGGAACCGTTCCGCGGCCGGCATGGCCATGCTGATGACCAAAGCGATGGCGAGCGGCGCGCCGTAGCGGACGAGCGCGCGCCGGTTCGCGTCATCGCCCCAGCGACTATCCGGCCAGTGCACGCGGATCGGCAGGAGATAAGCTTGCAGCGCGGCGCCGATGCCGGTTCCCACGGCAAGCCCGATCAGCGGCGCTGCGGATCTGGCGCCGTGGGCAGCGGCGGCCGCTCCGGCCGCGAGCCCGCCCACGGCGGCGACCGCCACACCCATCGCGTACACGCCGGGACGCAACTCGCTGCGGGCGATCTCCGTGACAAGCTCGTGGGCCGAAAGCGCGAGCAACGCCACGACCGCGCAGGCGAGCAGCATCCGGTCCTCGGCCGGGGCGATGCCGCACGCGATGACACCTACCGCGATCACGCCGGCGGCGCTCCAGAGCCAAATGCGAACGGCGGCTCCGAGCAGGATCTCGGGACGCGCGAGGTGTTCGGGATAGAGGCGGGCGATGGCCGCCACCGCCCAGTGGAACAACGCCGCGTTGGCCACGACCACAAGGGCGAGGATCAGCGCGGCTGCACCGTACTCCGCCGGCACGAGGTAGGCGGTGTACACCGGGACCGCGACCACACCCGCGATTGCGGAGAGCGCCCTGCCAGCGCCGATCAGCGCATAGGTGCCGGCTGGAGCTCGGTCGCGCGCGCGCTCGACCCTTGCGCGGTCTGGCTCTTCCGGGCCGCTGCGGCGCGGCGGAGAGGACGCCGCTTCGGCGAGACGGTGCGGCATGTCCACGCTCACGGCAGGCGGATCTGGGCGTACCGCATCGTGTTCGGGCTGTCGGGCGCAGTCCCCATGAGATCCAGCGTATCGGAAGCCGGGGTGCCCGCGCGCGGCGTAGCAGTCATGAAGGTGCTCAACGGATGCATGAGGTCAAGGCGGACGCTCGGTCCGCTGGAGCCGTCCTCGCGGACTTCGAGGATCCGGTTTTCCGAGATTGTGCTGCCGTCCTCGGCCACCCCGTTGGCATAGTAGACCACGAAGACACGCCCACTTTTGCTGACGTGGAAGCGGGGCAGATGCGGAATCGGTCCGGGCCGATCCTCGTCCGCGCTGGCGAGCGTCCGCAGCCTCAACACCTTCCCATGGTGGACGACGGCGTAGTTGATCTCCCACCGCTGCCGCTCCGCGGGGAAGAATCGCTCGCGCAGGCGCACGTCGATGGCCTGTTCCTGCCAGACGATGTGGGCCGCACCTGCTGCATCGATCCGCAGGTCGCCCGGCAGGATGCGTCCTGCCGTCCGCTCCCGGTTAGCGATCTCCAGCCACGGCCCGAACGTGCCGCGCGCGATGTCCGGCGCGTGCGTGTAGAAGAGTCGGCGAAAGTCGTAGTCCCATTCCTTGCCGGTGAGGGCCCGCTTCCACGCGCGCCACTCGCTGTTCGGTTCCACGACGTCGCTCACTCCAACGAAATGCACCCCCCGATCGGCGAGCACGACGTTGGGATAGCAGATGCGCACCGGCTTCGGTGACTCATAGGTCGCCCCCCATGGCCACATGAGGCGGCCCTGCGCGCGCCACTGGCCGTCCGCGGTGCGAAAGGCCCACTCCGCATGCGTGTAGTCGACGTTTTGGAAGAGGATGAGGTCACCGCGCCGCGGGTCCGCAGCCAAGCTTCGGTAGGAATGTTCGGAGAATTGCGGTGCCGGCGCGCCCCACTGCGGAAGCAACACCTCCGGCGGAAGCGCGAGGACGCCCGCTTGCCATTGCAGGACCTCCGGCCGGGCCGGCCCGCCACCGGCCTCGTGCTCCGGCAGCATGGTGGGATTGGTCGAGACGAAGAGCCGCCCCGTGCTCGCATCCTGCGCGACCGGGCAGGGCTCACGCGTGCGGCCGGATAACGTATCGTGCAGGCGATGCCACGTGCCACCGGCGCGCTCCCACAAGGTACAGTGCACGTTGTTGTAGGGCCGCTCCCCCGAGATTGTCGCGATCCCGCTCGCCACGATGCGATCGCCGAAGCGAACGAGGTTCGTTGAACCGATGTCCCACAGCGGGCCTGCGCCGTTGTCGGGCGGCGTAAAGGCGTAGATCACCTGTTCCGACAGCACAGTTGGCACGGGCCGCGACAGCCCGACCACCCCCGCCGCCGTTGCCGCGACCGCCGCCAGGGCGACTACGAGGCCAACGCAAAGGCGCGCTGCACCGGGGACCGGCTCCGCAACGCTGTCCGCGCACCGAGAGGTGGACCACGTCATGGCAAAGCGTCCCGTTCCCGATACCGCAGATCGGTGATGACTGCGCTCCCCTGTTGGCGCTGGACAACCAGCGTGAGCACCCCGGTTGTCGTCCGCGCGTGGTCGTCCTTCGCCACGAGCGTGGTAGTGGCCAGCAGCGACACGCTCAAGCCGTCCCCCTCCCCTGCTCGCTGGGCGAGGCGCAGGTCAATACGGCGCGCGGTCGTCTCGTGGAAGATGCGGTCAAAGGTCGCCAGCGTGAACGCGAGTCGGTCGGACCGTGCTGCGTCTGTGTCGAACAAAGCGACTAAAGCCTTGGTGTCCCCTGCGTCGTACGCCTTGGCCAGCCGCGCGACCAGCACATCGACTTCCGCCGGGGTGGGTGGCGACGAAGCGGACGGCACCGCGGCGACCACGCTCGGCGACGGCGCCGCCAGGGCCGGCGCGGGTCCGGCGAAGCCGGCGGAAGCCGTGCGCACGGGGAGCGCCGCCGCGTCACCGCCGCGGCCGGCCACCGCGGTGGATGCCGCCGAGCGTTCGGCGGTCGGCGGGGCTACTACCGCCAGCGGGCGGCTGGCCGCCTCGACCAGCGATACCGGGGCGGCGACCTCCACCGAGTCTGCGGCAGCGACCTTCATGGCATCACCTTCGCGGGCCCTCGGCATTGGCGTCGGCGGCCGCAGCGCCGGTTCCGATGCGTCGCCGCTCGCCGGCAGACGCGACGCCGGAGAGACCGGCGATGCCAGACGTTCCGCGATCGGAGGTGAACCTGGGCCGGGCATACCTGCGTTCGGGCTTTGCTCCGGCCGCGCGGGCATCTGTAAAGTGACCCCCCGCGAAGCCGGCGCCATTGTCGCCGTCGGAGCGTCACTCGTTTTCGACGGCAGCGCTCGCGCGGGCACGGCACTTGGCAACCTCGCCCCCCCGGCGTGCCCGTCCGCCGTGCCGGACGCCCGAAGGCCGGCGCTGCCGTCCTCGGCTCGTTCGATCGCAAGGATGGCCGCGTCACGATTCGTCGTGAGCCAGATCGCACCAGCGGCGACGGCGAGCAGTGCAGCGAAGGCGAGCGCTTTCAGGGTGCGCGGATTCTGCCGCCGCGCCCAGAGCAGGAGCGGATGGGGCACGCGGCTGCGCCGCCACTGCCCGCGCTCGCGCGACGACGGTGGCGACATCGTCGAATCCGCCGCGTCCGCCCTCCGCTGGGCGGGCGCCGGCGGGACCGGGATCGTGGCCGCCGTGCGCATCCGGTCGTATTTCGCTCGCGACTCCGGGTGCTTCAGGGTGTTGTACGCCTCGTTAATCGACGCGGCGAGGCCGGCGTCCTCCGACTGCGCCTGCGCTCCCATTCGGTCGGGATGGAAGACAGAGATGAGATCGCGGTAGTGGTCGCGGATGCGTTCGACGGAGGCGTCCGGCTCGACGGCGAGCCGCCGGTAGAACGTCGCGTCGGCGGCGTGCAACACCTCGCGGATGAAAGCGACGGCCGCGGCGCGCAACTCGGCGGGCGTTGCGTCACTCGCCGCGGCGGCGTCCTGGGTGGCGATCCCCTCGCCGTTGGCGACCGCCAGCACCTGGCCGATGTCGTTGGGCAGGGGAAGCAGCGGATTCTGCCAGGGCAGTGCCACTGCCCCCCGAGACCGGCGCCACTGCACCAGCAGCGCCAGCGTACTCATCCCGCGGCCAGGCGATTCTGGTTCTGCTCGCCGTAGTAATAGTAGGAGTAGTACGAGTAAGACCGGCCGCTGCCGTCGTACTTCGTGAGCACGCCGCCGATCACGTTCGCCCGCACATGACGCAATCGCTTGTAGGCATCACGCGTGGCGCCCTTCTGCGTCGAGATGGCGGCCACCGCCACGACCATGGCGTCCACCATGGTCCCGATCACGAGGCTGTCCGCGATCGCCAGCACCGGTGGTCCGTCGATGATGATGTGCGTGAAGCGGTTGCGCGCCGTCATCAGCAGTTCCATCATCCGCGCGCCGCCGAGCAGTTCGGCTGGATTCGGCGGCAGATGGCCCGCCGGAATGACGAACAGGTTCGGCACCGGACCGGCTCGCGTCACCGCCTCGGGCCCCATCTGGCCGACGAGGTAGTTCGAAAGCCCAGCCTGCCCTTCCAGTCCGAGACGCTTGTGCAGCGACGGATTGCGCAGGTCGGCGTCGATCAGGAGCACATTGGCGCCTGTCTGCGCGAACGCGGTAGCCAGGTTGATGGCGCTGGTCGTCTTCCCTTCGCCCGGCACGGAACTGGTGATGCCGATGATCTTGGGTGCGCCGGTGTCCGTGGAAAACTGAAGTGCCGTGCGCATAGACCGATACGCCTCCGCGAACATGGAGCGCGGTGCCGTGACCGACGCCAGCGCGAGCCCACCCGGTTGGTCGGCGAGATCGCCCTCGGGCATCGGAACGACGCCGAGTACCGGCAGGCCGAGGATGCGCTCGATGTCGTCCGGATCGCGGAAGGTGTCGTCCAGGCGCTCGAAGAGGAAGGCCAGCATGATCCCGAGGATCAGACCCGCGATCGCGGCGATGCCCAGGTTGAGCGAGTAGCGCGGCGAGTGCGGCAGCCGCGGCACTTCAGCCTTGTCCACGACCTGGATGTTGTTGCTTTCCACGCCACCGGCTACGCCGACTTCCTTGAGGCGCTGCAAGAGCCCGTCGTACAGGTTGCGGTTGGTGTCGACCTCGCGCTTGAGGATCGTGTAGTCGATGCTGCGGTCCTGGACCGTCAGCACTTCGTTCTTGGCCTGGGAGAGCAGCCCGTTCAGCGTCTTCTCGCGGGCGACGGCGGCGTCGAGTTCCGACTTGACCGCGGCTTTCATGACGGCGCCTTCGCGGTCGATCTTGCCCTGCAGCTCGTCGATCTGCGCCTGCAGCTGCTGCATCTTCGGAAATGCAGGCTTGTAGGTCTTGAGCCCTTCCTGATAGTCGAGTTCGAGCTTGCTCTTGCTCTTCTTGTATTCCTGGATCACCAGGTTGTCGAGCATCGCGTTCGACAGCGGCGACTTGGGATCCTCGAGCTGCTTCCACGCCGCATCGAGCTTGACCCGCTCCAGCTGGACCTTGTTGAGTTCCTGCTGCACCTGGTCGAGCTTGGCCGTGGACAGCGTCTGCTTATCGCCTATCGTTACAAGTTCCTGCTTGCGTGCGTATTCGTTGAGCTTCTTCTCGGAGTCCTCGAGCCGGGCGCGCACCTGCTCCAGGCGCTCCTCCAGGAACGTCTTCGCATAGGACGAAGCGTCCATGCGGCGCTCGAGGTTCAGTTCGATGAAGGCGCGCGCAACCGTGTTCGCCACGCGTGCGGACAACTCGCGATCGGGGCTGTCGAACGAGATCCTGACGATCCGGGAATTGCGCACCGGCTCGACGATGAGCGATTTCATGAACGCCGTCACGACGGCGTCCTTGCGTTCCTCCGCCTTGCGCTCGGCCTGGCGAGCCTCGTCATCCGGCTGATTCGTCTCGCTGAAAAACGCGGCGACCTTGTCCATCCAGCTGCGCTTGCGCATGTCGACGTTGCTCTGCTGGAGGTTGAGCTGCGTCACCACCCGCTCGGCCAGCGCCCGGCTCTTCGCCAGCTCGACGTAGGTATTGAGGAACGTGAAGCCGTACTCCTGGTTCTCGGCGGTCGGATTCACGTCCTCGTACTTGACGATGCGCGATTGCTGGCGGTCGATCTGCAGCGTGGCCGTCGAGCGGTAGACCGGGGTGATCTGCGACGTGGCGATGGCGGTGGCGACCAACACGATCAGGAAGACCCAGACGACCACCCACTTGCGCCGGACGATGATGCGCCACAGGTCGCGCAGGTCGAGGTCGCCGTCGTCGTGGTCCGGTGCGTCTGGTACACGGCCGAGCGGCGGACCGGGCAGGTTGGCGCCGGGAATTGCCGGCAACATGCGCCGCGCGTCGGGACCGGGCAGTTCGGGCAGGCGGCTGTTCATTGGACCGTCCTTCTCGCCGCCAGTGCGGCCCGCAATGGATCCGGCTGAGCACCGGCTTCGGCCGTCACCACGGCCGGGGAAGGCGCTGTCGGACGCGCCGGGGCGGGTGGCATCGCGACAGGTGCTGCGAGCGCCGGCGTAACCGCTTCACCCGCCCACACGGCCTGCACGCGTGCAGCCGCATCGGGATCGAGTTGGGGCACGGGCGCAACAGGGATGGGTGCGGTCGGCAGGTGCGCCCTGCGCCGGCGGGATTCCTGCAGCTGCAGGGAATGGTGGCGTGCGAACAGCGTGCCCCCCAGCAACGCGAACACGACCGAATTGGCAGGGATGCGCAGGTTGAAGTCGACGAGGGAGTGCAGCCCCATGAGGAGGAGGCCGATCGCCGCCCCGACCTGCAGGTAGTGCACCCGATTCTTGTCGATCTCCCTTGCGAGCATGACGAGCCGCGCGACGTAGAGCGCGAGCGCGGAGACGATCGCGAGCATGGCGAGAAGACCACCCTCAACCACCCACTCGATGTAGTCGTCGTGCGCCCGGTGCACGAACGCCAGGATCTCGGCCGGCTGGTACGGCGGATACAACGCCGCGAAGGTGCCGACGCCGGAGCCCACCGGGAAGTAAGCGCCGGCCATCTCCAGTGCGGCCATCGCCATCGTCCAGCGGTCGTCTTCCAACACTTCCTGCTCGGAGAACCGGTCAATCACGGGAATCAACCCGATGGCCGTCGCCAACCCGATCACCAGCGCCAGCACCACCCCGACGATCCCGTAAGCCCGCGGCCCGCCCACGCGCGGCGCCACCGCAAACGTAGTGATCGCAATACCCAGCGCCGCGATCGTGATCCCCGCCCGCGACCGCGAGAAGATGATCGCCACCAGCAGCAGCGCGATGACCGCGACGGCCACCATCACCTTCATGCCCTTGTTGGCCGCCGCCCGCTTGAACACGCCCATCAGGCCCCGGCCACGGATGCGCTCCCGGGTGCGGTCCCCGATCTCGACGGCGAGCCCCATCAGTGCGATGGGCAGCACCATCAGCAGCAGGCCGGCAAAGTGGTTTGGATTGATGTAAGTGCCGCTCGCGCGCATTCCAGCGGCGCCGCCGCCCAGCATCCCGTACTGCATGAGCCCGATCACCGCCTGCACGGACGCGACGGCGACGAGCAACTGCATCATGCGGATGGCCTGCGGCGCGCGCAGCTGGAACGCGAGCAGGAACGCCGCGATCGGCGGCAGCAATGCAAGCGCGGCGTACTGGGTCTCGAAGGGAACGATGGTGATCGTGTGCGACGTCACCTCGGCGACGTCGTGCAGCGTCTCGGCGAACGCCGCCCGTCCGGGCAGCTTCTCCCACTGGTCGAGCGGCAGCGTGATGAGTTGCAGCAGCGGGATCAGAGCGACGAGACCGACGAGCAGCGCGGCTCCCATCGGAATGCGGTCGCGTGAACGCGCCGGGATGATCGCGACGCCGATGCCCGCGAGTGCGATCAGCTCGAGGGCAAGCAGCGCGAGTGGGCGGTTACCGCCCCGGTAGAGCGGGGCGAGCACCACGAGCAGCGCGGCGACGACGAAGGCCGCGGTGCTCGTGGAATCCTGGCGGTGGCGACGGTGGGATGTGGACATGACTATGGATGCCGCCGTCGCCAGGAGGGCGAAGGCGGCTCTACTCCGAGCAGCCTTTCATTGGCAAATCAGTCGCCGCTGGCCTTGTTGCGGGTGCCGAGGAAGAGCCCCCCCGAGACGGCCGCTGCGCCACCGACCCACAGGGCCCCCGACGACGACATCGCCGCCGCGGTGTTCGAAGCGGTGGCGCCGCCCCCGGCCGCGACGGCCGCACTGCCTGGCGCCCCGGCGCCCGGGACCGTCTGCACCGACGCGATCAGCGCCTTGCAACCGGTGGCCGAGATGGTCAGCGCCTGGTTTTCCTTGAGGTCGATCTCGCAGCGCTCGCCGGAGGTGTTGATCACCACCTTCGCCGTCGCCTTCTCGAGGACGAGCACGCGGTCACCCGACGCCAGCGCCATGCCCTGCGCGGCGTTGATGTAATCCTTGCCCTTGAGCACCATCACGGCACCCTTGAGATCGCGCACTTCCCCGCTGACCGCGCCCTGGGCGAGCGCCGTGCCGGCCGTGGCGAGGCCGCATAAGAGGAGTGCGAGTGCCAGTGGAGTCTTCGTCTGCATGATCATCCCCGTTTCCTATTTGCGACCGTCCTTGCGGCGTGCCTCGTCGGCGCCGGTCGCAGAGCGCGCGAGAGTGTTCGAACCGTCGTTCTTGCCCGCGACCAGCTCGGCGCCGCGGACCACCTGTAGATCGTCGAAGTACGCAAGCCCCGTGGCCTGCAGGTCGAGCTTCGCGTCGCCGCGCAGCGCGAGTGCGAGCTGCTGCGGATAGCAGCCGGCCGGCACGTTGAACTTGACCGCGAATTCGCGCCAGTCGCTGGTACCGACCAGGCGCTCGCCGCTGCCCAGCACCTGCTGGGAGCCGCCCGCGCCGCAGCTGACTTCCCACTGGATGCCGAACTGGGTGCGCACGGATTCGAGGCGATAGCGGCCGCGCAGTTCGTAGGCGTAGCCGGGGTCGAGCAGCAGCGTCTGCGCGACGAGCTGCGGCTGCGTCACCTGGCCCTGGAACGCGAGGCGCAGCGCGCGCACGCCGGTCGTGCCGAAGGTGGGCAGCGCCTCGACCTCGACGCCGTTGCGCTGCGGCCAGCGCCAGTCGAACGTGGTGTTGGTGAACGGCGACTCGAAGCTGCCGTTGTAGACGTTGCCGGCGGCGCGCCGCTGCTCGAGCGTGAGGCCGTTGATCCACACCAGGAAAGCGGTCTGCCAATGCCCTTCCTTGACGAGACGCGCGACGACCGGCTGGCGCTCCTGCGCGGTCGGCGTCGGGTCCACGGCGCGGCGCAGGTCGAGGAGCCGCAGCGGCGTGACCACCGAGTCGGCCTGCGCGGCCGCGTAGGCGAAGAACCCGGGCCACCACGCGGGCACGCCGCGCGCGAACACCTTGCGCAGCTGGGCCTCGCCGTCGGGTGTGTTGAGGAGCTGCAGGATCTGCGCGTACAGGTCCGGTGCCGACTGCGGGCGCGCACGGATGGCGGCGTCGAGGTTGTGCAGCGCGACGCCGACGTTCTGCTGGCGCACCGCGAGTTCGGCGAGGGCGAGGCGCGTCGGCCCGTTCTGCGGCTCCAGTTCCGCGGCGCGCACCAGCATCTGCGCGTAGGTCTTCTCGTCCTTGGCGTCGGCGGCTAGGCGAGCCAGCACCAGGTAGGCGCGCGCGCTGGCCGGGTTCGCGGCGAGCGCGCGGCGCGCGAGTTCCTGCGCGCGCACCGGGTCGCGGTCGGCGATGGCGGCGGCCTCGCGCAGCAGCGCATCGCCGTTCTGACCATCCCACGCGACGGCGCTGGCCGCGGCGGCGGGATTGGTCTCGGCCTCCAGCCCGAACATCGCGGACAGGTTCACCACCACGATCCGCCACACGAGCACCAGCGCGACCAGCGCGAACACGACCGCCACGGCCATCGTGGTGACCCCCGTGACGGGCGTGCGCGCAGCCGGCGCGGGCGCCGGCGCCGGTTCCGCCGCAGGCTGTCGCAGGGTGCCGGCCGTGGTCATCAGCGGATCGTCCCGAAGCTCACGATCCCGCGGATCGTGTCGAGCGTTTCGTAGAACACCGTCTTGCCGGTCGACGGCATGGCGATGATGGCGTCGTTGCCGAGGATCACGGGGTCGGCCGCCTGCCCGTCCTTGATCTTCTCGGCATCGAAGATGAGGATCTGCTGCTCCTTGCCGGTGCCGCGGATCACGCGGACCTGCGAGAGGTCGGCGACCTTGGTGAAGCCGCCGCCGGCCGCGATCGCCTGCAGCAGCGTCACGCGACCCTTCAGCGGATACACGTTCGGGGTGCGCACCGCGCCCTCGATGGAGAAGCGCAGGCTCGCCGACTCCTCGACGAACACGCTCACCTGCGGGTCGTTCATGTATTTCTCGCGCAGCGCGTCGGCGATGACCACTTCCATCTCGTGCGGCGTGAGCCCCATCACCTGCATGTTGCCGAGCAGTGGCAGGGACACCTTGCCGGTGGAGTCGATGCGAAGCTTCCGGTTGAACTGGTCGGCGTTGAGCACCGTCACCGCCACCACGTCGCCCACGCCCAGGCGATAGTCGGCTACGTCGGCGGGATCGAGCGAGCCGGGACGCGCCGCGTCAGCCGTGCCCGACCCGGCCGCAGCCGGAGTCGCCGCCGGTGCGGGCGTTGCGGACGCCGCCGCCACCGCCGCCTTCGCGTCGACCTGGGCGAGCGCGCTGCCACTGCCGAAGGCCCCGACCAGCAGCAGCCCGCCGATGGCCATCGCGACGACTGTCGAGGTGTGCATGCCCGTTCCCTCCCTGTGCCGGTTCTTCACAGCAAACGGCTCCAGAACGACCGCTTCGCCTTGCCGCCCTCGCGCAGCGCGGGAGGCGGCACCACTTGGTTCGGTGGCGTGTCGCCGAGGATCGCCCGCGGCCGCACGTCGACCATCAACTGCGCTTCCTCCGTCCCGACCAGCTTCGCGGCGGCCCGGGCCCCCTTCGCGAGTTCCGGGCGGCGGGCACGAATCCCGTGCGCGTCGGTCGCGACGATGTGGACCCAGCCTTCGTCGACCAACTTCTCGGCCCAGTACTGCGCGTCCGAGCCGAAATCCCCGGTCAGCGAGCCGGACGTGACCTGCAGCCACGCCCCGTGACGTGCAGCTTGAACGAAATCGTCGTAGTGCTGGTCGATCCAGGTCAATCGTTCGGGGTGTGTGATCACCGGAACGAACCCGCCGGCGAGGTAGGAGGCGACCTGCGCCGAGAACCCCCGGGGCGCCACGTGGTGCGCCGGCTCGAGCAGGAAGTAGCGTGTATCCCCCAGCGTGGGGGCGCTGCCGTCCTGCAGCCGGGTGAGCAGCACCGGAGTCAGGTGCGCGTCGGCGCCGGCCACGAGTCGCAGCGGGATCGCGGCCTCCGCCAGCGCGCCACGCAGTGCTTCGAGGGCGCCGACGATGGATTCGGTCGAGTTCTCGTAGAGCCCCGGGTAGATGTGGGGCGTGCAGGCGGTGACCTGAATGCCGTCGTCGACCGCCATCCGGGCCATCGCCAGCGCATCGTCGAGCGACTTGGCACCGTCGTCGATGCCGGGCAGCAGGTGGCAGTGGAGGTCGATCACGGCGTCAGTCCCCGATCGCCGGTTCCGCGGACGCACCGAGCGCCGTGGGGAGCGCCGCCGGTGCCGGCTGCCGATACTGGCGCTCGACCCAGCGATAACCCGCTCCCCACAGGGCAAGGAAGGCCCCGAACATCAGCCATTCGGGAATGTGCAGTACCGGGAACAGCAGCCCGGCGGCACCCATGAAGACACTCGCGCTCACCAGCACGCGCACCACCTCGCCCTGCGCCATGCCGGCGTCGACGAGGAGGTAGTGGAAGTGGCGGCGGTCCGCCCTGAAGGGACTGCCGCCGTGCCGCATGCGGTTGGCCATCACGCTGCCCATGTCGAGCAGCGGCACGCCAACGATCCACACTGCACCAATCGGGGTCAAAACGGAGGGCCCCTTCCCGGCCAGTTCGATGGCCAGCCAGGCGACGAGCAGCCCGAGCAGCATGCTGCCCGCGTCGCCCATGAACACGCAGGCGCGCGTGCGGAAGCGCGTGCGCAGGTTGTAGGCGAGGAAGCCGGCGATGACGCCCAGTGCGCAGAGGCCGATCTCGAACACGAGCCCGTTGCCGGAGAGCAGCGCCGCCGCGGTCAGCCAGCCGATGGCCACGAACGACTGCGCGCCGGCGAGGCCGTCGAGGCCGTCGCTCATGTTCACCGCATTGATGGTCCCGGTGACGCACACGACAGTGATGGCGGGAGCGAGAAACGCGGTGCCGATGGGACCCAGGCCGAGCAGGTCGCCAACGTAGCGCAGCGTCGTTCCGCCGGCGACCAGCACCAGCGCGGCGGCGACCTCCATTGCGAGGCGGGTGCGCGCGGAGAGTTGCACCTCGTCGTCGAGGATGCCGACGACGACGACCAGCAGCATCGCGCCGCCCAGGTAGAACGCGTCGGACATTCCCGACAGCAGCAGTGGGATAAGCCCCAGGAACATCGCGATGCCGCCGACCACCGGCATCGGCGACTCGTGGCGCTTGCGTCCGCCGGGACGGTCGACGAGCCCGAGGGGTGCGGCAATATTGCGCAGGAATCGGATCCACACTGCGCACCCGATGCAGCAGGCAACGGCGATGGCGAGGAAGCGGAGCGACTGCATGGCGTCTCGGTCGCAGGCCTGGGGTGTCAGTGCGACCGCCCTGCGTTCACCTCAGCGATGCTGGCTCCCGCACCACCGTCGCATGCGTTGGCACCTCGCCATGAGTTGCCGCAAATTGTCACGATTCGATCCATCTTCGGGCCTTGGCCACGGGCAAAGTGTCGCAGCGCCGCGTCGCTCGCAATCCCCCGAATAACGGCATATTTCCCCTGCAAACTATGCGGAGGCACGCGTGCGATTTCTGACTTAGGACAAGATTCCCGCTGGAAACGTGTGCGACACGCGCCTCAGTGACCAGCCGAAGCAACAAGCAAGCCCCCGGGCATACGTACAAGTAGCTATCGACACCACGTCTTGCGGCCAAGTGGTGCAAGCCGATACGCAGCGCCTCCGCGTCCGCCGCAGACGTCGGAAAGGCGTACTGCGGATGCCATGGCAGTCCGGACATCGCGCGGCGTTCCCTGTTCGTGGAATCCTTGTTGGACCCCAGTGTCGCCAAAGGTCGGCGCGATGCAAATTGCGATTTCTGCCCTCGTGATTTCTTACAGGGGTGGCGCATCGCGCGAACCCGGTGTTCCACTATCGTGGTACACCGCGTGCGTTGCGCCGGCGCAACGATCGCCCAAGTTGGCGACGCATAACCTTGCTGATCGTTGGGCGATCAGGTATCAAGCCTCGGACTACGTGCGCACGATGTCCCTTGCAGGCGTCGGCCAAGCACAAACAACCCACGCAGTTCGCAAGTGCAGGAAGGGGACCCGAGCGCCGCCGAGGGCGAAGCGCGCGAGCACGACGTGCCCGCGATCGTGCAGCCGCTTGCGATTGCGCTGCGGGAGGGCCGTGATCCGGTGCCTTCCGTGGAAGCCGCGGCGCGCATGCTCGGCTTCCACGGCTTCAGCTTCGTCGTGCTGCGTCACGACATGGACGGCAGCGTGCGCAGCTCGTTCGTGCTGACGTCGCTCGCGCCCGCGTACATCGCCGAGTGCTCGCAGGGGCGGGTGCTTTCCTACGATCCCCGCGTGCGCGCCGCGAGCCTGTCCGTCATTCCCGTCGTATGGGACCGCCACCGCCTGCCCGACGACGACCAGGCGCATGAGTTCCTCGCGATCGCCAACCGCTACGACGTGCGCAGCGGCGTCTTCTACCAGGTCCGGCAACCCGACCCGTCGTGCACCGTGTGGTTCTCGCTGACGAGCGACGCGGACCGCATCGAGCAGTCGCCGGCGTGGCCGGTGCAACCGCGGATGGGCGAGATCATGGCGCTCGCCGGCTACCTCTTCCACCTCGGCGCTGACGCGATCTTCGCAGTGCACGGTCCCGACGAGCGCGTGGGCACCCTCACCGTGCGCGAACGGCAGTGCCTGCAGCAGGTGGCGACCGGCTCCACGTCGCGCACGGCGGCGATCCACCTCGGCATCTCCGAGCGCACGGTCAACGCCCATTTGGAGCAGGCGATCCGCAAGCTGGGCGCGAGCAACCGCCAGCAGGCCGTCGCGCAGGCCGTGCGCCGCGGGATCATCCGGCTCTAGCCGGCGGACGGGCGGGGGACCGCAGCACGCCGCCGCCCGTTGCCTCACAATGCGCGCTATGGGCCGCAGGACCGGCCCCTACCCCGCGCAAGGAGGCTACATGGCACCCGGCATCAGCGACACCGAGCGGCAGTTCCATCCGGCCGGCGTCGACTTCGCCGCGTTCGCGCCGAAGCAGTTCCGCTGGCAGCTCGACGGCAAGGTCGCGACGATCACGCTCGACCGCCCGGAGCGCAAGAACCCGCTCACGTTCGAGTCGTACGCCGAGCTGCGCGACACGTTCCGCAACCTCCGCTATGCCCCACAGGTGAAGGCGGTGGTGGTGACCGGCGCGGGCGGCAACTTCTGTTCCGGCGGCGACGTGCACGAGATCATCGGGCCGTTGGTGCGCATGCAGGAGGCCGGCGACATGGGCGGCCTCCTCGCGTTCACGCGCATGACCGGCGACCTCGTGAAGGAGATGCGCAACTGCCCGCAGCCGATCGTCGCGGCGGTGGACGGCATCTGCGCGGGCGCCGGCGCGATCATCGCCATGGCCTCCGACATCCGCTACGGCACGCCCGCCAGCAAGGTCGCGTTCCTGTTCGTGCGCGTGGGGCTCGCCGGCGCAGACATGGGCGCGTGCAACATCCTGCCGCGCATCATAGGCGCAGGGCGCGCCGCCGAACTGCTCTATACCGGTCGCGCGATGGACGGCGCTGAATCCGAGCGCTGGGGGTTCTACAACCGGCTGTGCGAACCCGGGGAACTGCTCGCGCAGGCGCAGGCGTTTGCCGCGTCGCTTGCGGCCGGACCGACGTTCGGCCACGCGATGACCAAGCGCTGCATCCACCAGGAGTGGAGCATGGGCATCGAGGAAGCGATCGAGGCCGAGGCGCAGGCGCAGGCGATCTGCATGCAGACCAACGACTACGCGAGAGCGTACCGGGCGTTTGTCGCAAAGCAGAAGCCCGTGTTCGACGGTGACTAGCGTGCCGCCAGTCGTTCGACGAACGCAGGGCCGTGCGACATCACTCCCGCCACCGCGGCATCCCAAACCGATCTCCACGTCGCGGCGCTTCCGATGGGAGCGCGGCGTCCGCGGTGTGACACGCTGCGCACTCACAGCCGGGAACGACAAATGCTCGACGGTGTCGGCGCGTTCGTGGTCCACCGGCCACCCGCCCAGATACCGCCGGCACGGCGAGGCCCATCGCTCTGGTTCGGGTTCCGATGTCCACGTCGCACGAGACCTCGCCCGTGTTGCGGACCGTCACATGGATGAAGTCGAAGCGGCGATCGAGCGGGCCGACTTCGCTCCCGAGATCGTCGACGATGTCCCTCGGAAGCGGTAGTCGCCCGCGCGAACTCCGCAGCGCGAGTCGTGACGCGTCACGGTGTCGTCGCCGGCCTCGCCCGATTAACGGCGGCAGCCGCGGATGCCACCCCATTGGATCAGCGCCGGCGCGGCTTGCGGACCATCCACGGTGGCCAACGGTCCACCGATCACCAGTGGCTATCGCTTCTGGGCAGGTACCGCGGACCGAAGGTCAACGCGCTATCGCCACGTCGCGTGCGGACCGTCGCCATCGCGGTTTGACACCACGCCACCACGGCCGTCGCACCGACTGCGCGCGATGGCCGTGTGCTCCGGTCAGGGCACCATCTGCCAGCCCACCCCCACGGCCGTCGAAGACTCGATGTAGGGCGCCACGTGTCGCCCGTTCATGATCCAGCGCGTCACCGCGCCGTTCGCCGTACCGTACCAAAGCAGGTCGGCCCGCCCGTCGAGGTCGAGGTCGCGTACGCTGCCGAGTTGCCAGTCGGCGATCGGCACCGACACAAAGAAGTCGTAGTCGGCGAGCGTGCCGCCGTTCAGGTACCACGCCGCGGTCATGCCCGTCGCGCTGTCCCGCCAGAACACGTCCGCCTTGCCGTCGCCGTCGAAATCGCCGACGCGGTATGGCGCCCAGGTGCCAGCACCCACCGCAGCCGGGAAGCCCGCGGTGTGCGAACCGTCCGCCGCCATGAGCCACACCACGACCTGGCCGTCGGAAGGCTGGAACCACAGGAGGTCGGCGCGCCCGTCACCGTTGAAGTCCGCGATGGCGGCGAGGTTGTAGGAAAGCGGCACGATCCCGAGGTCCCACGTCTGGGCCACGGTGCCGGCCGCATTCATCAGCCACACCAGACCCTGGCCGGTGGTCGTGTTCCGCCAGACAAGGTCGGCCCGTCCGTCGCCATTGACGTCCCCCACCCCGGCCAGCGTCCAGCCCGAGCCTGCACCGACGCTCGCCGGGAAGACCGCGCTCGCGATCGTGGTGGGCGAACTCATGAGCCAGATCGCGATCTGGCCCAGGGCCGGGTCCAGCCAGACGACGTCGGGAATGCCGTCACCGTTGATGTCGCCCACGGCCCGTGCCTGCCACGACGTCGGCACGCCCGGCGGGAACGACGGGGTGAACTGCAGCGGACCGGTGCCGTAGAACTGCCAGATCGCGTTGGTGCCGTCGCTCTTGCGCCAGAACACGTCCCAGACCTTATCCGGCGGGCAGATCCACGTCTTGAACGTCGCGTCGCCGCTCGGCACCGTTGCGGCGTTGTTGAGGGCGTTGATCCGGTAGTGGTACGTCGTGTTGCAGGTGAGGCCGCCGATGGTGACCGAGACCTGCGCTCCTAGCGCGGCAGGGACGAGCGGCGACTGCGTCGCGTTCACGCTGGTGCCGTACGCGGTCGTGAGTCCGTATTCGAACGACACGGTGGTCGTCGCCCCACTGCTGGTCACGGAGCCGTTGAGCGTGGACTGCGTGCCGGTCGTGTCGGTAGCCCGGGTCGCGGCGACGATCGGCGCGCTGCCGAGGGCAGCCTTGAACATGCCGCGGCCGTGCGTTGCGGCAACCAGGTTGGACGCGTCAAGCCAGAACAGTTCGTCGACGGACACGCTGCCCGGTCCCTCGTTGCCGGTGCTCCAGGTGACGCCACCATCGGTAGTGGCAAAGACGCCGACCTCGGTGCCGGCGTATAGCCAGTTCGCGTTGGTGGGGTGGCGTGCCAGTCCGCGGATTGGCGACTGCGGCAGGTTGCCATGACGATCCGTGACCGTCGGTGCCGCCTGGCACACCTGCGACCCGTGGGTCAGTTCCTGCAGGTTGCCGGCGTTGTACCCGCCGTAGGCGACGAAGACACGGTTGCTGTTGGAAGGATCCACGAGAATGCGCAGCACCATGCGCGTCGCGGTCAGGGCGGTGACCTTGATCCAGGTGGGAGTGGTGGCCGTTCCGTTGGTCGTGCAGTACACCTCGCCGTGATTGTGGCCGACCCAGATCAGATCCGGATTGCCGGGCGCCACGGCGACGGCGCTGATGTGATTGAGGCTGCCACCGCCGTCCGGCGCCTTGATCGAAGCCCAGAGCGGCGTGGTTGCCTTCACGTTGGCGCTGCGCCAAAGCGATCGAGCGCCTACGAGCATCGTGTTCGAATTGTTGGGGTCGAGGATGAAAGGGGCGATGAAGTTCGCCTCGCCCGTGCCGCCGCAGTAGTCCGGATTGCCCTGCGCGATGCCGGTGCAAATGATCGACGAATCGCCACCCGTGGTCGCGCGGTGGATCGCCGCATAAACGGATTCGCCATAGTAATAGTTCGCGTCGGCCGGATCGACCGCGGCATAGCCGCCGTCGCCGCCGAAGAACGTGCTCCATGCCGTCCCACTCGCCGGCGCCTTGACGCTGCCATTGCCCTGGGTGCCCCCGACGATGCGCGTCGCGCCGCCCGCATAGCCGGAGCGGCCGGCACCGCCGTAGAACTGCGTCACGGCGAGACCGTTGTTGAGGTTTGTCCAGTTGGCGGTGAAGTTGACACCGTCATGCGCGGCGATATCGCCCGACTTGTATAACCCACCGTCATTGCCGATGTAGACGATCCGGTTGGTGCTTCCGTTGTAGTTCCCTGCCTCGACGATCGCGTGATTGTCGGCGTGGACCGAACCCGCGGTGAGCGATTGCGAGATCTTCGTCCACGTCACGGGCGTGTTACCGAGCCACCAGTTTGCCGCACCGGCGCCGCGGTAGAGGTCAACGCCACCGACCACAATGCGGGTGGAGTCGGTCGGGTCGACCCACACCGCATTGTTGTACCAACCCTGCCCACCCAGGTGGTTCGGCCGGGAATTGAGGAGCCAGCTGTGTCCCGAATCGATGGACACCCAGAAGCGACCGGCTGTCCCCAGGGAGTTACTGCCTTCAGTGACAGCGACCGCGAGGCCCGGTGTCGCTTTCGCCCACGCCACTTCGACCCGCATGTTGAGGGGTGTTGGGGGCGATACCAAGGGCACGCGGGTAAACGACGCTCCCGCGTCCGATGACCAAGCGACACCGCCGCCGTCCGCGTTGACACCCAAGCAGTGACTCATCTCGCCGATCAGGGCGCTGTTGCCGTTGTTCGGATCGAAGCGCACGTCGCCGGCCTGTCGCGTATACACCTTGGTGAAGGTCGGATTGGGCGCCGTGGCGTTGGTGGTGCGCCACACGCCACCCCAGTCGCAGGAGTACCCGCGCGTGGCCACCAGCACGATGTCGGGATTGGTCGGGTGGACGGCGATGCGGTTGACGTAAAGGAAGTCGGACTGCTGCGTGGCCGGGGGATTGGTCACGTCCGGTACCGTGCCCCCCAACTGCGACCAGGTGCTGCCGCCGTCGTTCGAGACGAATACGCCGAAGCCCCGGATCGCGTCGTTGTTGTAGAAACCCTCGCCGGTCCCCGCGTAGATGCGCTGCGGGTTGCTCGGGTCGCGTGCCATCGACGAGATAGCGACGTTGGGAAGGTAATCGTTGATCGGCGCCCAAGTCGACCCTCCATCGGTCGACCGCCAGATGCCGCCGCCGACGCTACCCGCCAGCAGCAGATTGGGATCGGTGGGATGGGTGAGCACGGACCGCAGCCGCCCGCCCACGTTGCTGGGCCCGAGCGCCGACCACGACGTGGTATCGATGCCCGCCCGCCGCGCCGTCGGTCGAATCATGCCCAGCCGTTCGATGAACGCCTTGACCAGGCCGTCCGGCCGCACGGTTCCGTCGTCGCTCGCCTGCTGCATCGCTCGGAACCGCGCCGCCTCACCCGGCAGGTCCGCTTTCGGCTGGTCGAACTTCACGACGGCGCGCTTCAGCTCGTCCGCAGGCATCGTGCAAATCTCGCCGGCCGTCAGGCCGCGGATCTCGTGCAGCTGCCGCACCTTGTCGCGCGAGACGCCCAGCACCTGCGCCAGCACGTCGTCAGTCCACTCGGCACTCGTGGGACAGCCATTGGCGGTGGTCTCCGCACCGATGGCCGTCCCCGGGGTCGACGCAAGGGCCGGCTGAACCGCGATGGATCCGATGGCCGCGAGAAACGCAATGAGTCCGCCAAGCATGCCGCTCCCCTCACGCCGTCCTTGTTCGCCGGGCGGCGATTCGAGGCGCCACAATATCACCAAGCGATCGTGGCGGCTTGTAGCCAGAAAAACTTACCGCCGTCTCCGCGGCGGGTCCAGTGGCGGCGTCCACGACAGGGTACCCCCTACGCAGCAGCAGGACGCGTACGTGGCATCGCCGCCAAGATGCATGCGATGAGCCAACGCGGCCGGGTGGCGTTCCCCACCGAACCGTCGGCACCCGCCATTCTGGCGCTGCGCGCCGATGCCGGTGCTGCGACCTCCTCGGCGCCGCGTTTCTCGGTGGCCGCGGATCATCCCCGAACGAGGCAGCGGGCATGGACGCTCGTCACGGCACCATGCTCCACCCCGTGCCGACGGCGGGCAGTGTCTGGATAGTCGGCGGGACGTGCTGACCGTTCATCAGCCACCTCGCCACCGCCCCGGTCGCGGTACCGAACCACATGAGGTCGGTGCGCCCGTCGAGATCGAAGTCGCCCGCAGTGCCGAGATCCCAATCTGCGACCGGTACGGAGACGAAGAAGTCGAATCCGCCGAGGACGCCGCCATTCATGTACCACGCCGCGGTCATCCCGGTGGCCGTGTCGCGCCAGAACACGTCCGCCTTGCCGTCGCCGTCGAAGTCGCCGATGCGGTACGGACGCCACGTGCCGGGTCCGACCGCTGCCGGGAACGCCACCGTGTGAGTCCCGTTGGGCCCCATCAGCCACAGCGCCACCTGCCCGTCGCTCGCCTGGAACCATAGGAGGTCGGCCCGCCCGTCGCCGTCGAAGTCGCCGATGCCGGTGAGGGCGTACGACAGGGGCACGTTCCCGAGGTCCCACACCGGCCCCACGGAACCGGCGGCATCCATCAGCCACAATAGGGTCTGCCCGCTGACGGTGTTGCGCCACACGAGGTCCGCACGCCCGTCCCCGTTCACGTCGCCGGCCCCCGCGAGCGTCCAACCCGATCCCGCGCCGACGCTCGCCGGGAAGCTGGCGCCGGCGATCGTCGACGCCGAACCCATCAACCAGATGGCCACCTGCCCGGACGCCGGGTCGAGCCAGATCACGTCCGGCGTGCCGTCGCCGTTCACGTCCGCCACGGCCTTCGCGTGCCACGTCAACGGCACGCCGGGCGGGAAGAACACCACGACCTGCGAGGGCAGCGCACCGGTGAACTGCCAGATCGCGTCCGTTCCGTCGTCCCGGCGCCAGAATACGTCCCACCAGAGGTCGCCGATCGCCACCTCGACGGTGGCCTGCGGCGCCGGCAGGTAGTTGCCGTTCCCCGCCTGGTCGGCCACGACCACGCAGCGCCCGAGGGCGAGTCCGCTGACGGTGCTGCCGCTGACACTGCACAGCCCCGGGCTCTTGGTGCCGAGCACGACTGGCAGGCCGGACGTCGCAGTGGCGGCCAGCGTGCCGGCACTGCCGATGCCCACCACCGGCGGCACGCCGAAGGCGATGTCCTGCGCGGCGCGCCCGACGTCGAAGCTGCGCGACACGGATAGCGCGGCCGCAAAATTAGCGTTGCCCGCCTGGTCCGCGACGATCGTGCATTTTCCGCCCGCGGCCAGGGTGACGAGGTTGCCGTTCACGGAACAGGTGCCGGCCGTCGACGCGGAGAACGTCACCGGATTGCCGGACCCGCCACCGGTCGCGCCGACGGTGAAAGCCGGGTCCCCGTAGATCCGGTCGGGCAGCGCGTTGAACACGATCGTCTGCGCGCCCTTGCCCACTGCGAAGCTGCGCCCGACCTGCGGTGCCGGCTGGTAGTCGCCGTTCCCAGCCTGGTCGGCCGTGATCGCGCAGGTGCCCACGCCGACGAGCGTGACCGTCGCGCCGGCGACCGTGCACACCTCCGGCGGCGACGCCGCGAAGCTGACCGCGTTGCCGGAGCCGCCTCCGCTCGCGATCAGGCCGAACGGCGCAGCACCGAAGCTGCGATCCGGCAACGGATCGAAGGTGATGGCCTGGGCGCCCTTGGCGATCGTGAGTGCCACGTATTGCGAGGCGTCCGGGTAGTGCCCGTTCGCCGCAGTAAGCGCGAGCACGTAGCTGCCTGCCGTCCCGACTGCCGGCGTGCCGTCGAGCGTGCCGCTGGCCGGATGGAAAGTGAGCCCCGCGGGCAGCGCGGTTCCGAGCGAAAGGGCCGGCGCCGGCGTTCCCCCTGCAGTCACCGTGAACGAACCGGCACTCCCTATAGTGAACTCGACCGCCGCGGGACTTGTGAAAACCGGCTCGAGCCCGGACGGGGGGAAGCGGATGCCGTCCACCCAGGCACCGTTGCGATAGGGCTCCGCGCCGCCGCTACGGTAGTACTGCCAGCGGAAGGTGTGCGTGCCGGCCGCCACCGGGACGCTCACGTCGCCGTAGACGTCCATGTAGATGCCGTTGACCACGGCGAGCTTGAAGTTGCACCACGAGCCCGCGAGCACGTGATCGACGTAGAACTCGAGGCAGTCGGCGTTCGGCACCAGTGCCGCGAAGGTCACATTGCCGGCGCCAGTGGTCTCGACGCCTTCGATCGCCGCCTTCACGTAGTTGAGACCGGTGAGGTCGCCCGTATGCATGCTCTGCATGCCCTCATACGCATTGGCGGGGTTGCTGTCGACGACGAAACCGCGTGTGATCAGGTAGTCGGAGACCGCCGGGTTCACCGCGGACGTGGTCGGCTGCACCCAGCCCGTCGGCAACTGCCCGTGCGGCGGGAACGCATCGGGGTCGAAGATGTTGACGGCGACCGACGCCGGATAGCCCGTCATGACGCCGGTGCTGCCGGTGATGGCCAGCCGGAACGACTCGACGCCTTCGGTGGCGTTGTCGTTGGCGATCGGGATGGTGATCTGGCGGGACGACGCGTCACCGTCCGCCCAGTTGAGCGTGCCCGACGTCGCACCGTAGTCGACACCGCCGGTCGCGGTGCCGTCGACGGCCGCGTACGAGGCGGAGGCCGCCCCGTGCGCGCCGCCGATACGGGTGACGGTGAAGGTGGCGACGCCGCCCTCGGACACGTTCTGCGCCGACTGCGTGAACTGCACCGAGCCTGCGGCGGTGGGCAGCGCGAGTGTCGCCCGGAACATGCCGCGGCCGTGCGTCGCCGCGACCAGCGTGCCGGGGTCGGTGAACACCAGGTCCTCGACGGCGACCGTGCCGGGCCCCTCGTCCGAGGTGCTCCACGTGACCCCCGCGGTCTCGCTCGCGAACACGCCGACGTCGGTTCCGGCGTAGAGGTAATCGGGAACCTGCGGGTGGAGCACCAGCGTCCGCACCGGCGCCGCCGGCAGGTTGCCGTGCACGTCCGTCCACGCGAGCGCACTGCCGGCCGCGCCGGCATTGTGGGTCACCAGCACGTTGCCGGTCTGGTACCCGCCGAGCGCGACGAACACGCGGTTCACATCGACCGGATCGAACAGGATCCGCATGACCTGGCGCAGGGGGTTGGACACGCCGTTGAAGACGACCCGCTCCCACGTGGGCGCGGTCGCCGTGGCGTCGGCCGTGCGCCATACCTGTCCGTCCTCGTAGCCGACCCAGACGACGTCGGAAGTGCCGGGGCGAATGGCCACGGTCGAGATGCGCACGACGTAGGGGTTGGTCTGAGCGACCTGCGTGCCCCGCACCGCGGCCCACGTCGGCACCGAAGCCTTGACGTTGGTTGAGCGCCACACCTTCTGCCCGCCGAAGAACATGCGGTTCGGATCGTGCCCGTCGAGCGCGAACGGCGCGACGAACAGCGTGCCGGACGTGCTCGCGTACGGGCAGCCGCCCGCCTCGCTGATCCCGCCGACGCCGGCGTTGCCGGTGCAGATGTAGCTCGCCGTGTTGCCGCCGTCGGTTGAGCGGAACAACGCCCCGTTCTGCGCGGAGCCGTACACGTACTTCGCGTCCGTCGGGTCGATCGCGCTGCGCCCGCCGTCGCCGCCGAAGGTGCCGAACCAGCGCGTGCAATCGTAGCTCTTGGTGCCGTTGTCCTGGGTTCCGCCGGTCACGAAGCTGCCGAGGGCTGCGGCGCCGTAGAACTGCGTGATCGGCAGGTTGTTGTTGAGGCTCGCGAACACCGGTCCGGGGGTCGCGGTCGCAATGGCGTTGACTCCGTTCGCCTTGTACACGCCGCCGTCGTTGCCGAAGTACACCGTGCCGGTCGTGGCGCCGTCGGTGGCCGGGACGATCGCGTGGTGGTCCGAGTGGGTGCCAGACGTGATCTTGGCGAACGTCGTGCCGCCGTCGATCGAGAAGCGGATGTCCACGCCGCCCGCGAGCACGCGCGTGCCGTCGGGGGAGGCCCAGACGGCCTCGTCGTACCACGCCTGCGTGCCCATGATGCCGCCGGTCGACGGCGTCGCATTGTCGAGCCCGGACGTGTCCCGCCGCGTCCAGGTCGCGCCCCCGTCCGCGGAGCGGTAGAGCTGGCCGCCGTTGTAGCCGGCGAGCGCGAGCCACGCGCCCGCCACGCCCGACACCGGCGTGACCTCGACGCGCTCGCTGCCCGCGAGTGCCACCCGCACCCACGTTACGCCGCCGTCGAAACTGGCGGCCACCGCGCCGCCTTCCCCGGCGGTGAACATCTCCCCCGCGACCAGGTTGGCGGGCGCCAGCGGATGCGAGCGCACGTCCATGTAGCGCCGGCCGGCGGCGAACCCGACTTCCGTCTCCGTCGCTACCCGCACGAAGTTCGCACCGCCGTCCGTCGACCGGAACAGCCCGTTCCGCGTCGCGGCGACGAGGATGCGCTGCGCCGTGTCGGCGGGATGGGCCGGGTTGTCCAGCACCACGAGGCGGTTGACCCAGAACCACGGGGAACTCGCGTTCAGCGGCGTGGTGCCGGACACGCGCGCGATGGACCACGAGGCGGGGGCGAGGTCCGCGCCCGTGATGCGGTAGATGCCGTCACCGGGGATCGCGTCGAACGGATACGGTCCCTCGCCGGTGCACACGTAGACGATGGACGCGTCCGCCGGGTCGGCGATCAGGCAGGAGATCGCGACGTTGGGCATCGTCGGCATGACGGCAGTCCACGACGCGCCGGCGTTCTCGGTCAGCCACAGGCCGCCCGACACGCTCCCGATGAGCACGCGGGTAGGCGACAGCGGGAGGATCGCCCGCACCCGCCCGCCCACGTTGCCGGGTCCGAGGGTCGACCAGAACGGTTGCCCGCCCGTGAGGCCGCCGAGCTTCGGCGTGACCGTCGCCAGGACTCGCCGGCGCTGCATCTGCGCGAGGTAGGGTCCGTCCGGCGCGACCTTGCCGTCGTCCCCGCGCATCGAGTCGATCCGGTACTGGAGGGCGCGATCCGGCTGATCGAAGCCGGGCTTGCGTTCGGCCGCCCGCGCCAGCACCCGGTCACGCTCGGCAGCGGGCAGCGCACATAGTACGGACATCGGGACACCCAAGCGACCCGTGGCGCGTCGCACCGCCCGCTCGGGCACGCCGAGTGCCGCGGCAACGCCAGATAGGTCGAGCGCCGGCGTGGCCGGACAAGCCGCCTGGACGGGCGTGGCGCCGGGCGCCGGAGCCTCGTCGTCAGCCGCCAGCCACCCACCCACCGCGGCAAACATGAGAACGATCCACGTGAACACGGCCAGCCCTCCCCCTGCATCCGCCACGGCTTGAACAGCCTAACGGCGTCCAGGGGCAAACCATGAGGAATGCCACGGCCCAGAGTTGACGAAGCGCAACGTCGCACTAGGTGGAATCCCGCCAGCAGCGGCGGAATCCGACGTCGGGCACGCCAAAATCGACAATACGGCCGCGGCGCGCTGGTGCGGGACGGCCTGAGCTGGGCAGATTGTCGCCGTCCGGCCCGTCGGCTCGGAGGTTGCCTCACCTAGTGGACAGTTCTCGACTGGAGTTTCCGCGACGCGAGCAAACGCGCGCAAAGTCGCGCTGGTGGGAGTCGTCCAAGCGCGTGATGCGGCCTGAATCAACCGTAGCGGCCGATCCACTCGACGGTGATGTAGCGAACCGCGTCGAGCGAATCGAACAGGAAGGCACTCAGCGTCTCCTCGCGATAGGTCCGGCTGAAGCGCTCGATGTACGCGTTCAAATCGGGCTTGCCGGGTTGGTCGAGGGGCAGTTGGACGTCCTGCTCGCGGCACCAGTCGGTTAAGGTCTGGCCGGTCAGCTCCGACCGGTTGTTGCAGCGGAACGCTCGCCGGCAGCGCTGCAGGTCGATCGTCTGGGTCACAAAGGCGACGCCCCGGCTAGCTGTGGAAGGCGCTGCCGTGCGCGACCGCTTTCCGCAGGTCGGCGTGGGCCTTGTCCAGGCAGGGCGCTGCGTAGATCGCCTTGTCCATATCCTAGAGATTCAACGGGCTCGTTCCACCAATCTTCGCGAGTGTTGATTTGCACTGAGATCTGACCCACGGGTCAAGATTCGGTGCAAATCAACATCGAACAAGCGAAGCAGCGTGTGGCCGGCGTTTGGGCGCCCCTGCAGTTGTGTTCATCCGCTTGGACCGGGATGGATGGACGTGGGCCCGGAATGGGCACGGGATGGGCACGAACCAGATTCCCGGTCAGAATACCCAACCCCGAACCTGCTGGAAAACGAACGCAGGTTTACCCACTGAAGTCGAACGTGCGACGTCCAACGTGCTGGTTTCGAACGGATTTAACGCGCGAAGTTGTCGCCGCTCGCGCCTTGGGCTATAATCGCGGTCTCTTCGGAGGCGCGTAGCTCAGCTGGTTAGAGCACCACCTTGACATGGTGGGGGTCGTTGGTTCGAGTCCAATCGCGCCTACCAAACAATGGGCAAAGCCTTGGTTCCCCAAGGCTTTTTTGTTGGGCGGTCGCCCTTGCGCGCCCCCCCGTCCCCGTCAGGCCAGCACCTCCCGCCGCTGCCGCAGCGCCGCGATGTGCGCCTCCCGCAGGGCGGTGAAGCCCTCGCGCAGCCCCGCCTCGATGACCGCGACCATCTGCGCGGCCGACGAGAGGCTCGGCACGAACACGTAGTCGGCTCCTTCCGCGTACAGCTCGAGCGCACCGGCCGCGCGGTTGGCGGTGACGATCACCGCGGCCTGCGGCGCGATCCGGCGGGCCTGCCGGAGCAGGCGCCCGTTGTCCGTGCCCTTGAGGATCGCGTCCGGGATCGTCGACACCAGCAGCGCGGCGTGATCGATATGCGCGTGGCGCAGCGTGTCGAGGTGCGAGATGTCGCCGTAGAGGCACGCGACCTTGCGCCGCTTGAGTTCCTCGTTCACCAGCGGGTTGAAGTCGATCACCAGCAGCCGGTCGAGCACCGGGTGGCGCCCGTCGACGGCCGCGAGCTCGAACTCGTGCACGAGCGCGCTCGCATCGGTGAAGAAGCCGAGCAGCACGACGTCCTTCGTCCCGTGCGCGGGCGTGTTGGCGTCGGGCACGCCACCCTCGAGGTCGGCGAGCCCGATCCGGCGCAGCCAGCCCGCGATCCGGTCCTGCACCGGGTGGCTGTAGTCGATGAGGTAGGTCGAGCCGACCGACGCGATGGCGAACACGAAGATCAGGATGCTGACGGTCTCCTGCCGGATGTGCCCGTACTCGAGGCCGAGGGCCACGATCACCATCGCGAACTCGCTCATCTGCGCGAGGTTGATGGCGGGCAGCAGGCTCGCCCGGTGGCCGAGGCCGAGCAGCCGCAGGATGGGAAACACCACGACGAAGCGGCTCGCCATCAGCAGGACGGAAGCGAGCAGCGCGTAGCCCAGCACGCCCGCGGACGGCATCGGGATCTGCATGCCCAGCGCCACGAAGAACAGCGTGACGAAGAAATCGCGGATGCTGATGACCCGCGCGATCACGTCCATGTTGTACGGGAAGGTCGAGATGCTGACCCCCGCGATCAGCGCCCCCATCTCGCGCGACAGGCCGGCCGCGTTCGCGAACCAGCACACGATGAAGCACCACGCGAGCGAGCCCACCAGCACCAGTTCCGGGAGCTTGGCGACCGACTGGAAGAGCGGCGGCAGGAACTTCTTGCTGATGTACAGCGCGGACCCGACGAGCAGCGCGCCCTTGAACAGCGAGGTCAGGATCACCGTGATGTGCGGGTCGTGCAGGTTGGGCTGGATGCCGAGGATCAGGATGGCCCAGATGTCCTGGAACACGAGCACGCCGAGCGTGATGCGCCCGGGCAGGGTGTCGAGCTCCGACTTGTCGTAGAGCATCTTCACCACGATCATGGTGCTGCTCATCGACAGGCACAGCGCGATGTAGAGCGCGTCGAAGCCGCCGCCGGCCAGCAGCGGCAGGAACGCGGCGAAGCCGAGCGCCGCGCACAGCGGCACCTGCAGGAGGCCGGTCACCACCACCGGCTTGCCGGCCGACATCAGGTTCTTGAGGTCGAGCTCCAGCCCGATGATGAACAGCAGCAGGATGAGCCCGATCTCCGAGACCGTCTGGATGCTCGCGTGGTCGCTCACGAAGCCCAGCCCGAGCTGGGGGCCGATGATCACGCCGGCCAGCAGGTAGGCGAGCAAGAGCGGTTGGCGCAGCCGGTGGGCGATGAACGCGAGCACGGCGGCCGCGGAAACGCAGATGCCGATGCTGGTGAGCAGGTCAGCGTGCCCGGGCACAGTCGCTGGCTTTCGAGGGAACGCACCCTGGCGGGGTGCGCTCGGCGGTTGGACAATCGGTCGGTGCAGCCCGGGATTCTAATCGGGCGCGGCCCGCGGGACCGTGCCGCGATGCAATGTCGGCGCGATTGGCGCCCGCGGCCCGGGCTGCACACGGGCCGCGGCGGCACGCGGACACGTTGTCGCCCACAGGAAAATTTGCGGCACGGCGCCCTCCGACCTTCCAACTTTTCGTCGCAACCGGTGTAATTGGTTCGTCTGACCCCGTTACGGACGCGGTTCCCCCTTGCCCTCCGCCCGCACGATGCTCGTTTCAACGGTTCCCCTCGGGAGGCCGTGCGACGCCGCGGCCGTCCAGCCATGCCGCCGCGCGCGGCACGCCTGACGCCCCCCGCCGCCGCCCCCACGCCCGGCAACCTGGCGCGCGCGACCTCCGTGCGGCCCGCGATCGCGCGGGCCACGCGGCAGCGCTTCGTGCGCCTGTGGGAGCGCGCCGTGGGCGGGGCTCCGTCGACGACCGCGGACCTCGTCCACGCCGACCTCAACTGGCGCCTCACCGGGCCCGACCGCCGCTTCCACGACCTGGGCCACATCGACGAGTGCCTCCGGCAGTGCGACCGGGTCGCGACCATCGTGCCCGACCGCGATGCGCTGGAACTGGGGCTGTGGTTCCACGACGCCGACTACGTCCCGGGCGACCCCGACAATGAAAAGCGCAGCGCCGAACTGTTCCTGCGCTTCTCGGCCGGCGCCCCGGCCGGCCTGCGGCGACGCGTGGCAGGGCTGATCCTCGCGACCCGCCACCGCACGCCGGCCCGCTCGCTCGAGCGCTGCTACATCGAGGACATCGACCTCGTCGGCTTCGGCGCCTCGTTCGACCACTTCATGGCCGAGGGCGACCTGCTGCGCGACGAGTTCGCCGTGCAGTCGGACGATACGTACTACCGCTCGCAGGTCGCGTTCCTGCGGTCGCTGCAGAAGCGGCCTTCCTTCTTCCTCACCGATTACTTCCGTTCCCGCTACGAGGACAACGCCCGGCGCAACATCGCGGCGCTGCTCGAGCTCCGGTCTGCGCAGGGCTACGCCGCCTGCGGTGTCTGACACCGCCTATGAGGTGTCAGACACCGGACTGCGTCAGGGGACCGGCCACTGGTAGTCGACCTGCACGTTGCACGCGGCCTCGCCGCACGTCGGTCCGACGCCGGGGATGTAGTTGCGCACATTGACGTAGTAGGTGACGCCGGGCAGCAGCGCGACGCCGACGTCGGCGCTGACGTTGGCCGGATGCCCGGTGGCGGCCGAGAACGGACCCGTCACGCCGGTCGGATCGGCCGGGCGGAAGTCGCACTTCTCGAGTGACAGGGTGGCCTGCTGGGTGACCGGCAGGGTCTGCCGGTTGGTTGCGCTCGCGACCAGCGTCGGCACGCTGTAGATGCCGCCGACCGGCACCGTGATCGCCGCGACCAGCACGCTCATGGGCGTGAAGCCGCCGCCGTAGTCGCCCGGCAGCGTGGCCGCGCGGCCCCAGGGGACGGTCACGAACTTCGCCTCGGGGAACTGGATGCAGCCCCCGATATCGGTCGGATCGCGCCACGTCACGCTGGCGCTGGCGGGTGCGCCCGGGCCGATCGCATTGGTGGCCGAAACCGTGTAGGTCACGGTGCCCGCGACGCTTTCGGCGGCGAAGCAGGTGCTGTCGGAGGATGCACAGTTCTGCCACGTGTAGGTGACCGGGCCGTTGGTGCACGCGGCCACGAGCATCACGGTCTGGCCGAGCCACAGCGTCGTGGCGTTCGGCGTGAGCGTGCACACCGGCGTCCCGGCGGCGGCCTGCCAGTCGACGGACGTGCTGGCCGGCACGCCGGTACCCACGTCGTTGCGCGCGATGACCGTGTAGCTTTGCGGCCCCACCGCCGTGCCGGTCGCGGTGCACGTCGCGCCGGTGCTGTCGCAGCCGATCCACTGGTACCCGGTCGGGCCGTCGCTGCACGTGGCCGTGAGCATGACGCTGGTGCCCACGAGCGGCTTCGGGTCGCTCGCCGCGAGCGTGCAGGTCGGCGGCGCCGGCGGTGTGAGCTGCAGCCACGTCACCGTGGTGGTCGCCTGCGTGCCGGTGCCCGCGGCGTTGGCCGCCATCACGCCGTAGGTGCGCGGACCGGCCGTGCCGGACGTCGCGACGCACGTCGAGAGCGTGCTGGTGCAGCCGGACCACGTGTACGAGGTGGGCGCGTCGCTGCAGTCGGCGAAGAGCGTGATGCTGGTGTTGACGCCCGGACTTGCGTTGGACGGCGTCACGCGGCACACGGGCGGCTGCGTGCCCTGCACCCAGGTCACGTCGCGGATCACGCGCACCACGCCGCTCGTGTTGCGAACGTCGACGGCGTACTCGACCGGGCCGGCGCCGGACTGCGTCACCGCGCACGTCGTGCCGGCGCCCGCGCAGGCAGGCAAGGCCTGGCACGCGCCGGTGGCGACTGCGCAGGAGAGCCAGGTCACGGGCGTGGCCGGGCCCGCGCAGGCGAGCGTGAGGTTGAGCGTGCTGCCGGTGGCAGGCGTGGTGGTATTCGCGTCGAGCGTGCAGCGCGGCAGCGTGCTGCCGCCGCTGGCGCTCGTGACCCAGGTGACGTCGACGCGCGCCGGTGCCCCGGGGCCCTGCGCGTTGCTCGCCGTCACGGTGTACGTGACCGGGCCGGCGACGGTCGCGCCGGTCAGGCACGCGGACAGCGACGCGTTGCATCCGGTGACGCCCCAATCGAAGCGCGTCGGCGCGTTCGTGCAGCGCGCCGTGAGCACGATGCCGGTGTTGATGACGGGTGTGGCCACGCTCGCCTCGAGCGTGCACTGCGGCGCGAGCGGCGACACCGGCGCGGGCGGCGCGCAGAACACGACCGGGCGCGCCCCGCTGCCGCCGCCCTCGGGCACGTAGCCGCGCGCGACCATCTGCGCGTACACGGCGGTGCTCGTCGTGTAGCGGTGGTTCGCATCGCTGCGGTTGTTGAAGAGCCGGTACACGGGCTGCGTGCCCGCCGGACACGTCCCCGCCGCGTCGAGCGGCGCCATGCGGAACACGTTGGTGGACTCGAGGAGCCATGCGTCGCCGAAGCGGCGCGGAATGTCCGCGCACTCCTGGGCGTTCGCGGTGTAGAAGTGGGAGTCGAGGCCGCGCTTCGGGTTGCCGTAGAAGCGGCAGACCGGCAGGCCGTTCCCCGATGCGTCGTCCGGCGCCCATGCGCCGAACACATAGCCCGTGCGCGCCCACCCCGGGTGCACGCCACCGTCGAGGTCCGCGATCTCCCGCGCGTCGCTCGTGACGAAGTAGTGGTCGAGGCCGGCGTGGTAGAACTCGATCACCGCGACCTCGGCGCGCGCGGCGGCCGCCGCGAGCAGGAATCCGAGCGCCACCAGCGCGCACAGGGTCCGGGTCGGACGTTGGAAACGGGGGATGGCTGGCATGACGGTCTCTTCGCAATGGCGCGCAGGTACGCGCCACCGCATCGCGCGATGCGGGCACGCACCTGTAGTCCCCCCATTGTGCGCGGTGGAGCAGGCGTTCAAATCGCCGAGCAGGCAGGGCTTTTGCACATTCCTTGAGCGCGCGCAAAATGCCCGGCGGCGTCATCGCTGTCGTCGCGTAACGACGTGTGTAACGTTCAGCGGTCGATGCGTGGATCGACGGCGCGCAGGGGACCGAGGCGGTGCGCGGCACCGCAATTGACGCCCGCGCGCGCACCGTTTGCACGTGCGGGCGGCGTCCCCGAGGTGGGTGAACTTCCTATCCTCCGGCACGCGATTTCAGTAATCAATAGCGGCCCGCGCCAACGGTCGTCGACACGCAGCGGCTGTTGCAAATGCGCACGCCCGGAAATGGGCGCGCGTGCCCCATCGCGGCCCACGCGTGCGGCGACATGCGGGCCCCGACGAACGCGTCGTCGCCGCCGCCCGACGACCCTGCTGGCGACGCGTCATCCGGCTTCGCGACCCGCACGTTATTGCCACCCATTCGCACGCCGCGTCACGCGGGTCGTTTTCGGTGCCGCACGTGCGAAAGGAGGCCCGCGCAGGGGCTTGGACGGCGGCGGCGCGTGCCGCGGCGTCCGGTGGACGGCTGTGCGCCGGACATCGGCCGACTTGGCACTCAACCGCACCCACTGCTGACGAGGCACTGGCATACGACTTGCGAAGCAACGAAGGATCGCGGCGCCCAAGGCACGAACTGAAGGCCTCGCCCGCGAGGCAACGACGAAGCACCCGAACCGCGCGCCAGACAGGAGACGCACACGATGAGCACACTGCTCGAGACGTTCCGTTCCAACTACTCCGCGACAGCCGACGCGGAGATGTCCCTCGCCGACTACCTCGACCTCTGCCGGCGCGACCCGGGGGCCTACGCCACCGCAGCGGAGCGCATGCTCGCGGGCATCGGCGAGCCGGAACTCGTGGACACCCGGAACGACCCGCGTCTCGCGCGCCTCTTCGGCAACCGCACGATCCGCCGCTACCCCGCGTTCCGCGAGTTCTACGGCATGGAGGAGGCGATCGAGCAGATCGTCGCCTTCTTCAAGCACGCGGCGCAGGGACTCGAGGAGAAGAAGCAGATCCTCTACCTGCTGGGCCCGGTGGGCGGCGGCAAGTCGTCGATCTCCGAGCGCCTGAAGTCGGTGATGGAGGCGCGGCCGATCTATGCGATCAAGGGTTCGCCCGTGAACGAATCGCCGCTCGGCCTCTTCGCGCCCGACAAGTACGGCGATACGCTGGAGCAGGACTACGGGATTCCCAGGCGCTACCTCACCGGGATCACGTCGCCATGGGCGATCAAGCGCCTGCAGGAGTTCGACGGCGACCTCACGAAGTTCCGCGTGGTGCGCATCAACCCGTCGGTGCTGAAGCAGGTGGCGATCACCAAGACCGAGCCGGGCGACGAGAACAACCAGGACATCTCGTCGCTGGTCGGCAAGGTGGACATCCGCAAGCTCGAGCGCTTCTCGCAGAACGACCCGGACGCGTACAGCTATTCCGGCGGCCTGTGCCTCGCCAACCAGGGCCTGCTCGAATTCGTCGAGATGTTCAAGGCCCCGATCAAGATGCTGCACCCGCTGCTGACGGCGACCCAGGAAGGCAACTTCAAGGGCACCGAGGGCTTCTCCGCGATCCCGTTCAACGGCGTGATCGTCGCGCACAGCAACGAGTCGGAGTGGCACAGCTTCCGCAACAACAAGAACAACGAGGCGTTCCTCGACCGCATCTACATCGTCAAGGTGCCGTACTGCCTGCGCGTGTCCGACGAGGTGAAGATCTACGAGAAGCTCCTCGCCCACTCGTCGCTGTCGAAGGCGCCCTGCGCCCCCGGCACGCTGGAGATGATGGCGCAGTTCTCGGTGCTCTCGCGCCTCAAGGAGCCCGAGAACTCGAGCATCTACTCGAAGATGCGCGTCTACGACGGCGAGACGCTGAAGGACGTCGACCCGAAGGCCAAGACGCTGCAGGAGTACCGCGACTCTACGCCGGTCCCGACGAGGGCATGAACGGGCTGTCCACGCGCTTCGCATACAAGATCCTGTCGGCCGTGTTCAACCACGACCACAACGAGATCGCGGCCAACCCGGTCCACCCATGTACGTGCTGGAGCAGCGACTTCGCGCGCAACAACAAGAACAACGAGGCGTTCCTCGACCGCATCTACATCGTCAAGGTGCCGTACTGCCTGCGCGTGTCCGACGAGGTGAAGATCTACGAGAAGCTCCTGCTGCCGGTGATCTCGTTCAACGCCAAGGGCTCGGCCGACGATCGCCACAAGCACGAGAGCTTCGTCGCGCGCATGACGCAGAAGGGCTACACCGAGAAGCAGGTTCGGCTGCTCGCCGAGTGGTACCTGCGCGTGCACAAGTCGTCGTAGGGGCAGCGCGATGGCTGCCCTCATCGACCGCCGGGCCAACGACCGCGGCAAGAGCGCGGTCAACCGGGAGCGCTTCCTGCGCCGCTACAAGACGCAGATCCAGGAGGCGGTGAAGAAGATGGTCGGCGAGCGCAAGCTCGCCGACATCGAGAACGGCGGGCAGGTGCGCGTCGCGCGCAAGGACGTGTCCGAGCCGTCGTTCTCGTTCGGACGCGCGGGTGACCGCGAGTTCGTGCTGCCCGGCAACCGGGAGTACGTGGCCGGCGACCGCATCCCGCGGCCGGAGGGCCAGGGCCGAGGCAGCGGCTCGGAGCAGGAAGGCGGCGACGGCGACAGCCAGGACGACTTCGTGTTCACGCTGTCGCGCGAGGAGTTCATGCAGATCTTCTTCGACGACCTGGAACTCCCGCGGCTCGTGCGCACCGAGATGGGCCGCACGCACCGCACGCGCACGATCCGGCTGGGCTACGCCAAGTCCGGCGTCCCGTCCAACCTGGCGGTCGTGCGCACGATGCGCGAGGCGCTCGCGCGCCGCATCGCGCTGCGCGGCGGCCTTGCCCGCGAGTTGGCGGAACTCTCCGACCAGTTCGCGACCGCGACGGCCTCCGGCCACGCCGAAGCGGCGTTCGCGCTGCACGAGGAGCTCGATCGCGTGCAGGCGCGCCGCGACGCCCTGCCCTTCCTCGACGACCACGACCTGCGCTACCGCAACCGCGTGCTGCGGCCCGAGCCCATCGCGCGCGCCGCGATGCTGTGCCTGATGGACGTCTCGGCGTCGATGGACGAGGAGCGCAAGGACCTGGCCAAGCGCTTCTTCGCGCTGCTCTTCCTCTTCCTGACCCGCAAGTACGAGGAAGTGGAGCTGGTGTTCATACGCCACACCGACGACGCCGAGGAAGTGGACGAGGACACGTTCTTCCACGACCAGCGCTCGGGCGGCACGGTGGTCTTCCCGGCACTGGAACTCGCGGAGAAGATCCGCGCGGAACGCTTCGGCCGCGGCTGGAACGTGTACGCGGCGCAGGCGTCCGACGGCGACGCGTTCGGCTCCGACCCGGCGCGCAGCGCGCGCTACCTGCGCGAGAAGCTGCTGCCGGAGCTGCGCTACTACACGTACCTCGAGCTCGGCGAGTCGCAGCCCTACGCGCGGCCGTCGGCGCTGTGGGCGGAGTACGAGCGGCTCCTCGACGCCGGCGTGCCGTTCGCGATGAAGCGCGCGGACAGCCGCGAGCAGATCTACCCCGTGTTCCGCGAGCTCTTCCGCAAGGAAGCGGCCTGACAGGGAGGCGCATGGCCCAGTACATCTCCACCGGCGCCGACTGGACGTTCGAGCTCCTCGAGCGCTACGACGAGGTCATCGGCGGCATCGCCGCCGAGTACGGCCTCGACACCTATGCCAACCAGATCGAGGTGATCACGTCCGAGCAGATGCTCGACGCCTACGCGAGCAACGGCCTGCCGGTCGGCTACCCGCACTGGTCGTACGGCAAGGAGTTCATCCGCAACGAGCAGGCGTACCGGCGCGGCATGCAGGGCCTGGCCTACGAGATCGTGATCAACTCCGACCCGTGCATCGCGTACCTCATGGAGGAGAACACGATGTGCACGCAGGCGCTGGTCATCGCGCACGCGTGCTATGGCCACAACTCCTTCTTCAAGGGCAACACGCTGTTCCGGCAGTGGACGCAGGCCGACGCGATCATCGACTACCTCGTGTTCGCCCGCCGCTACGTGATGGAGTGCGAGGAGCGGTACGGCTCCGAGGCCGTCGAGGAGGTCCTCGACGCGTGCCACGCGCTGATGCACCACGGCGTGGACCGCTACCGCCGGCCCGCCGCATTGACGCTGCGGGCGGAAGCGGCGCGGCTCGCGGAGCGCGAGGCGCACCGCGAGCGGCAGTTCAACGACCTCTGGCGCACGCTGCCCGCGAAGGCGGAAAAGCAGGCCGTCGACGGGGGCCGGCAGTTCCCCGCCGAGCCGCAGGAGAACATCCTGTACTTCGTCGAGAAATTCTCGCCGCGCCTCGAGCCGTGGGAGCGCGAGGTCGTGCGCATCGTGCGCAAGCTCTCGCAGTACTTCTACCCGCAGGCGCAGACCAAGGTGATGAACGAGGGCTGGGCCACCTTCTGGCACTACACGCTGCTGAACACGCTGCACGAGCGGCAGCTCGTCGACGACGGCTTCATGCTGGAGTTCCTGAAGAGCCACACCAACGTGGTCATGCAGCCGTCGTTCGACTCCAACTGGTACAGCGGCATCAACCCCTACGCGCTCGGCTTCGCGATGTTCTCCGACCTGCGCCGGGTGTGCGAGCACCCCACGGCCGAGGACCGGCACTGGTTCCCGGAACTCGCCGGCGCCGACTGGAAGAAGGCGCTCGACTTCGCGATGCGCAACTTCAAGGACGAGTCGTTCATCGCGCAGTACCTGTCGCCCAAGCTGATCCGCGAGCTGCGCCTCTTCGCGATTGCGGACCACCGCAGCGACACCGCACTTAAGGTCGACAGCATCCACGACGACGCGGGCTATCGCCGCGTGCGCAAGCTCCTGGCCCAGCAGCACGCGCAGGAGTCGCGGGTGCCGGACGTGCAGATCGTCCGCTTCGACCGCGACGGCGACCGCTCGCTCACGCTGCGCCACACGCAGCGCCGCGGGCGCGCGCTCGGAGACGCGGCGGCCGCGGTGGTGTCGCACCTGCGGCGGCTGTGGGGATTCCCGGTGCGCCTCGAGACGTACGAGGACGACCGGCGCCTGCCCGCCTTCGACCTCGTCGCGAGCTGACGGCACCGCGCAAGCGGTGTCGGACACCGCCTAGGCGAACGCGATCGCGATCACGCCGGCGACCAGCAGCGCCATGCCGGCGACCTCCCGCCGCGAGGGGTGCTCGCGGAACACCCGGCGCGACGCGACGTAGCCGAACAGGATCTCGACCAGGCCCAGGGTGCGCACGTAGGTGACGGGCTGCAGCGCGAACGCCGAGAACCAGCCGACCGACGCCGCGGCGCCCATGAAGCCCGCGAAGAGCGACGCCCGCCACGCCTTCGCCACCCGGGTGAGCGTGCCGGGCGCCCGCCGGTGCAGCCACGTGCCGAGGAGCAGCGTCTGCAGCGCCTGCGCGCCCAGCAGCGTGCACGCCGCCGCGAGCAGGAACGACGGCGTGGGCAGCGTGCGCATCGCGGCGCGGAACGCGACTGCGGACAGCGCGAACGAGCCGCCGCACGCGAGCCCGAGCAGTGCGCTGCGCGACCCGAGCCCGGACAGCAGGCTGCGCCACGGATGCGCCGGATCGGCGGGCGTCAGCAGCAGCACGCCGGCGGTCCCGATCGCCACGGCGAGCGCCGCGACCGGGGTCAGCCGGTCGCCCGCGAGCACGAACGAGAACAGCGCGACCTGCAGCACCTCGGACTTGGAGTACGCCACCCCCACCGCGAAGTTGCGCTCCTCCATCGTGCGCAGCAGGAGCGCCGTGCCGGAGATCTGCATGACGCTGCCGAGGACCAGCCACCCGGCGAACGCCATCCCCGCGGACGGGAGCGGCAATCCGGTGGCGACCGCCACCGTGCCCAGCCACAGTGCGGCGAACGGCAGCCCGTAGACGAAGCGGACGAGCGTCGCCCCCAGCGTCCCCAGTTCGCCCACGAGGCTGCGCTGCGCGGCGTTGCGCACCGTCTGGGCGAACGCGGCCCAGACCGTGAGGGCGATCCAGGTCACGCCGGCGTTCCCGGGGAAGGCAGTGGGTTCATGCGCAGGGGGAAACAGGGACGGGACGACCCGGCGGATTGTGTCGGCGCCGCCGCAGCGGGTCAAACGCGTGCCCCGGCTCCGGCCCGCCGCGTGGACAACCCGCCGCCGGCCGGCCATAATGACGGCTTCGCCCGGCACCCGAGGTGCCGGCCCGAGCGTCACCACCGCAGGCCCCGACGACCATGGTTATGACACCGCTGACGTGCCCGGAGACCCGTAGCCTCCCAAGGTAGCGTCCGCACGCCCGTCGTTGGCGATTTCCCCCGAAAAAGTGCGGCACTGCGTCCGCACTTTTTTTGTTTTTGGAGTCCGAGAAAATGGTTTCGATCAAGCTGCCCGACGGCGCCGTCCGTCAGTACGAAGCGCCTGTTTCCGTGCGCGACGTCGCGCTCTCCATCGGCCCCGGCCTCGCCAAGGCGGCACTCGCCGGCAAGGTCGACGGCAAGGTCGTCGACACGTCGTACGTGATCGCCCGCGACGCCGACGTCGCCATCGTCACGGACAAGGACGCGGAAGGCCTCGAGGTCATCCGCCACTCGACGGCACACCTCCTCGCCTACGCGGTGAAGGAACTGTTCCCCGAGGCGCAGGTGACGATCGGCCCGGTGATCGAGGACGGCTTCTACTACGACTTCAGCTACAAGCGCCCCTTCACGCCCGAGGACCTCGCGGCGATCGAGAAGCGCATGGCCGAGCTCGCGAAGAAGGACGAGCCCGTGGTGCGCAGCGAGATGCCGCGCGACGACGCGGTGAAGTTCTTCGAGGACATGGGCGAGCACTACAAGGCCGAGATCATCGCGTCGATCCCGAGCAACGAGCCGATCTCGCTCTACCGGGAAGGCGGCTTCATCGACCTCTGCCGCGGGCCGCACGTGCCGTCGACGGGCAAGCTCAAGGTGTTCAAGCTGATGAAGGTCGCGGGCGCGTACTGGCGCGGCGAGCTCGCGCAACGAGATGCTCCAGCGCATCTACGGCACGGCGTGGACGAAGAAGGAGGATCTCGACGCCTACCTGCACCGGATCGAGGAGGCCGAGAAGCGGGACCACCGCAAGCTCGGGCGCGCGCTCGACCTCTTCCACCAGCAGGACGAGGCGCCGGGCATGGTGTTCTGGCACCCGAAGGGCTGGTCGATCTGGCAGCAGGTCGAGCAGTACATGCGCCGCGTGTACCAGGACAACGGCTACCAGGAGGTGAAGGCGCCGCAGATCCTCGACCGCTCGCTGTGGGAGAAATCGGGGCACTGGCAGAACTACAAGGACAACATGTTCACGACGGAGTCGGAGAAGCGCGACTACGCGATCAAGCCGATGAACTGTCCGGGCCACATCCTGATCTTCAACTCGGACCTGCGGAGCTACCGCGACCTGCCGCTGCGCTACGGCGAGTTCGGCAACTGCCACCGCAACGAGGCCTCCGGCGCCTTGCACGGGATCATGCGGGTTCGTGCGTTCACGCAGGACGACGGCCACATCTTCTGCACGCCGGCGCAGATCGAGCCCGAGTGCGTGGCTTTCCACGAGCTGTCGCAGCGGGTCTACGCCGACTTCGGGTTCACCAACATCGCGGTCAAGCTGGCGCTGCGCCCGACGCCCCGGATCGGCAGCGACGAGCAGTGGGACCTGGCCGAGGACGCGCTGCGCGGGGCGCTGCGCGCCTGTGGTGCCACGTGGGAGGAGCTGCCGGGCGAAGGCGCCTTCTACGGCCCGAAGATCGAGTACCACCTCAAGGACTCGATCGGCCGCAGCTGGCAGGTCGGCACGATGCAGGTCGACTTCCAGATGCCGGGCCGGCTCGGGGCCGAGTACGTCGACGAGGACAACTCCCGCAAGACGCCGGTCATGCTGCACCGCGCTATCGTCGGCTCCATGGAGCGGTTCATCGGGATCCTGATCGAGCACCACGCCGGTGCCATGCCGCTGTGGCTCGCGCCGGTCCAGGTGGCGGTCCTCAACATCACGGACCGTTCCGCGGAGTACGCCCAGAAGATCGCCGGGGCCCTGAAGGCGGCCGGCTTCCGGGCGGCGACGGATTTGCGCAACGAGAAAATAACCTATAAAATTCGGGAACATAGCTTGCAGAAGCTCCCCTACCAGCTCATCGTGGGCGACAAGGAGCAGCAGGCTGGAACGGTGGCCGTGCGTACCCGCGGCGGCGAGGACCTGGGGTCGATACCCCTGGAAGCCTTGCTGGAACGCCTCCGCAAGGAGGTCGTGGCGCGCCAATAAGGCGTTGATTCGCCTGAATTTTCGGGCGAGAAGCGCCAGGCGCGCGTCCGTGGAGCACGGCCCTTTTTGTCGTTACTGGAGAAGAGACAATAGCCCTCGACAAGCATCAGCGGATCAACGCGGAAATCACCGCTCCCGAAATCCGCTTGGTTGGTGAAGACGGTGAGCAGCTCGGAATTGTTTCCCTTGCGGACGCGCGCTCGCGTGCAGAGGCGGCGGAACTCGACCTGGTCGAGATCGCGCCCATGGCGAAGCCGCCGGTTTGCCGGATCATGGATTTCGGCAAGTTCAAGTACCGCGAGGCCAAGAAACAGCACGAAGCCAAGCTCAAGCTGAAGCAGATCCAGGTCAAGGAAGTGAAGTTCCGGCCCGGCACTGACGAAGGCGATTACCAGATCAAGCTGCGGAACCTGGTCAGGTTCCTGACGGAAGGCGACAAGGCCAAGATCACGCTGCGTTTTCGCGGGCGCGAGATGGCGCACCAGGAGTTCGGGGTGCGCCTTCTCGAGGCGGATCCAGGACGTCCTCGAGCCGTACGCAATCGTCGAGTCGTTCCCGAGGCTCGAGGGCCGGCAAATGGTGATGCTGCTGGCCCCGAAGAAGACCGTCGTGACGAAGCCTGTCGCGGCGAAGCATCCCGAAACCAAGCCGGAGGACGGTGCGGGCAAGCCCGCCAAAGCCTCTCCCGCGAAAGCGCCGGAGAGCACCGCCGAAAGCAGCAAATAGGAAATTGCAGCAATGCCCAAGATGAAGACCAAGTCGGGCGCGAAGAAGCGCTTCCGCGTGCGCGGGAGCGGTTCGATCAAGCGCTCGCAGGCGTTCAACCGCCACATCCTCACCAAGAAGACCACCAAGTCCAAGCGTCAGCGCCGCGGCTCGGCCGAGATCCACAGCACCAACATGGATTCCGTCCGCGCGATGATGCCTTTCGCGTAAGGGAGACGAGCCATGCCAAGAGTCAAACGTGGTGTGACCGCCCGCGCGCGGCACAAGAAGGTTCTCGAACAAGCCAAGGGTTTCCGCGGCCGCCGGGGAAACGTCTACCGGATCGCCAAGGAAGCCGTGATGAAGGCGGGGCAGTACCAGTACCGCGACCGCCGGCAGAAGAAGCGCGAGTTCCGCGCGCTGTGGATCGCCCGCATCAACGCGGCCGTGCGCGAGCTCGGCATGACGTACAGCGGGTTCATCAACGGTTTGAACAAGGCGTCGATCGACATCGACCGCAAGGTGCTGGCGGACCTCGCCGTGCACGACAAGGCGGCGTTTACGAAGATCGCGGAGCAGGCCAAAGCCTCTCTGGCCTGATCGAACCCGCGAGAAAACGAGGGAGGCGAACAGCGCCTCCCTTTTTTTTTGGATTGCGATGGCCTCGATGCGGCCCCTCACCCCAACCCTCTCCCCGCGCACGGGGAGAGGGGGACCTTCGGTGAAGCGACGCAGATGAATCGAAACGGCCCCGGAAACTCCCTTTCCCCGTGCGCGGGGAGAGGGCCGGGGTGAGGGGAGCGCCGAAGGCGCACGAGCACCATGTCCGACCTAGCCACCATCGTCACCACCGCCCGCGCCGAGTTCGACCAGTGCGCCGACGCCGCCGCGCTGGAGAATGCCAAGGCCAAGTACCTCGGCAAGTCCGGCGCCCTCACCGATCTGCTGAAGGGCCTCGGCAAGCTCCCGGCCGCCGAGCGCCCCGCCGCCGGCGCGGCGATCAACGTCGCCAAGCAGGAGCTGGAAGCCGCGCTCAACGCGCGCCGCGACGCGCTCGCGGAAGCCAGGCTCGCGCAGCAGCTCGCGGCCGACGCGCTCGACGTGTCGCTTCCGGGCCGCGGCCGGACCACCGGCACGCTGCACCCGCTGTCGCGCACGCTGGAGCGCATGGAGGACCTCTTCCACTCGCTGGGCTTCACGGTCGCCGACGGCCCCGAGATCGAGGACGACTTCCACAACTTCACCGCGCTCAACACGCCGGAGAACCACCCTGCCCGCTCGATGCAGGACACGTTCTACGTCGAGGGCGGCATGGTGCTGCGCACGCACACGTCGCCGATCCAGGTGCGCTACATGGAAACGCACGCGCCGCCGATCAAGATCATCGCGCCCGGCCGCGTGTACCGCGTCGACAGCGACGCCACGCACTCGCCGATGTTCCACCAGGTCGAGGGCCTGTGGATCGACCGCGACGTGTCGTTCGCCGACCTGAAGGGCACGATCACCGAGTTCCTGCGCCGCTTCTTCGAGCGCGACGAGTTGAAGGTGCGGTTCCGCCCGTCGTTCTTCCCGTTCACCGAGCCTTCCGCCGAGATCGACATGGCGTTCGGCGACGGCGGCTGGCTGGAGATCGGCGGCTCGGGGCAGGTGCACCCGAACGTGCTGAAGGCCGTCGGCATCGATCCCGAGCAGTACCAGGGCTTCGCGTTCGGCATGGGGCCGGACCGGCTCGCGATGCTGCGCTACGGCGTGAACGACCTGCGCCTCTTCTACGAGAACGACCTGCGCTTCCTGTCGCAGTTCGCGTGACGGGAGCCCGCGAACCATGAAATTCTCCGAACACTGGCTGCGCACGATGTGCAATCCGCCGCTCGCGAGCGCGGACCTCTGCGACCGCCTCACGATGTCCGGCCTCGAGGTCGAGGAAGCGGTGCCCGCCGCGCCGGCCTTCAGCAACGTCGTCGTCGGCCGCCTGGTCGACGTCAAGCCGCATCCGAATGCCGACCGCCTGCGCGTGTGCCAGGTGGACGTCGGCGCCGCGGCGCCGCTGCAGATCGTCTGCGGCGCGCCGAACGCGGCGGCCGGGATGCTGGCCCCGTGCGCGCTCGAAGGCGCGGTGCTGCCGGGCGACTTCCGGATCAAGCGCGCGACGATGCGCGGTGTCGATTCCCACGGCATGCTCTGCTCGGCGAAGGAACTCGGCATCGCCGACGACGCGTCCGGCCTGCTCCCCCTCGACGCGTCGCTCACGCCGGGCACGCCGGTGCGCGACGCGCTGGCGCTCGACGACACGCTGATCACGCTCAAGATCACCCCCAACCGCGCCGACTGCCTGTCGATCGCCGGCATCGCGCAGGACGTCGCCGCCGTCACCGGCGCGCCGCTGGCGCTGCCCGAGGTCGGCGCGACGCCGGTCACGTTCGACGGCGTGCGACCCGTGCGCGTCGAGGCGCCCGAGGGCTGCCCGCGCTTCGCGGGCCGCCTCATCGAGGGGATCGACGCCCGCGCGCCCACCCCCGGCTGGATGAAGCAGCGCCTCGAGCGTTGCGGCATCCGCTCGATCTCCGCGGTGGTCGACGTCACCAACTACGTGATGCTCGAACTCGGCCAGCCGCTGCACGCCTACGACGACCGCCTGCTCGACGGCGCGGTGGTCGTGCGCTTCGCGCGCGAGGGCGAAAAGCTCACGCTGCTCAACGGCCAGGTGCTCGACCTCACGTCCGATCTCCTCATGGTGTGCGACGAGAAGAAGCCGCTCGGCCTCGCCGGCATCATGGGGGGCGAGCACTCGGGCATCGCCGACGACACCACGCGCGTGTACCTCGAAGGCGCGTTCTGGAGCCCGGCCGTCATCCAGGGCAAGATGCGCCGGCTGGGCTTCACCAGCGACGCGGGCTACCGCTTCGAGCGCGGGGTCGACTTCGGCGGCTGCGCCCGGGCGGTGGAGCGCGCGACGCAACTGATCCTCGAGATCTGCGGCGGCCGCGCCGGCCCGCTGACCGACGCCGTCGTCGCGGGCGACCTGCCCGCACGCGACCCGGTGCGCGTGCGCACCGCGCGCATCGCGAAGCTGCTGGGCGTCCCGTTCGACGACGCCGCCATCGCCGAGGCGTTCACGCGCCTCGGGCTCCCCTTCACGCGCGACGGCGGCGACTTCGTGGTGACCCCGCCCTCGCGCCGCTTCGACCTCGCGATCGAGGAAGACTTCGTCGAGGAGGTCGCGCGCATCCACGGCTACGACCGCATTCCCGCGGCGCCCGCCGCGCACGTCCAGCACATGCTGCCCGACCCGGAGGGCGCGCGCTCGCGCAATACGGTCAGGCGCCTGCTCGCCGCGCTCGACTGGCAGGAGGTGATCACGTTCAGCTTCGTGTCCTCCGCCGTCGAGGCGGCGCTCGATCCGGCGAGCCGCCCGATCAAGGTGCTGAACCCCATCGCGGCGCAGCTCGACGTCATGCGCACGACGCTCCTGCCGGGGCTCCTCGAGACGCTGAAGACCAACGTCAACCGCCGCGCCCCCCGCGTGCGGGTGTTCGAGCTGGGGCGCACGTTCCACCACGCGGGCGCGGGCTACGACCAGCCGCTGCGCGTGGGCGGCCTGGCCTACGGACCAGCCGCGCCCGAGCAGTGGGGCACCCCGACGCGGGACGTCGACTTCTTCGACGTCAAGGGTGACCTCGAGGCCCTGGCGGCCCCGCGCACGGTCACGACGGAGCGGGACACGCACCCGGCGTTGCACCCGGGGCGGACCGCGGCCGTGCTGATCGACGGGCAGAAGGCCGGCTGGATCGGCGAGTTGCACCCCCGCCTCGTCCGCCATTTCGACCTGCCCAGGGCGCCCGTCGTGTTCGAGGTGGCGCTCGACGCCCTGACGGCCCGCGCCGTCCCGGCCGGCCGCGCGGTCTCCCGGCTGCCGGTCGTGCGCCGCGACCTGGCGCTCGTGGTGGATCAGGGGATTCCCGCGCAGGCGCTGCTCGCCGCGCTGGAGGCGGCCAGGCCGCCGCACGTGATCGCCATCGAGCTCTTCGACGTGTACCAGGGCCGCGGGCTGACCGAAGGTCGGAAAAGCCTTGCGATTCTGGTGCTTATGCAGGATACTTCCCGCACTTTGACGGACGCCGACATCGATGCGACCGAGCGTTTGCTCCTCTCGGTCGCGCAGGATCAGTTCGGCGCCACGCTTCGCAGCTAGAGTTGTCCATGACCCTCACCAAAGCCGAACTCGCCGACCTGCTCGTTCGAGCAACGCCTTGGGCTCAACAAGCGCGAAGCGAAGGATATGGTCGAGCGCTTCTTCGAGGAAGTCCGCATCGCGCCGGGAAGCCTACGAATCCGTGAAGCTGTCCGGATTCGGCAATTTCCAGCTGCGCGAGAAGCCGCAGCGCCCGGGGCTGCAACCCCAAGACCGGTGAGGAGATTCCGATCACCGCGCGGCGGGTGGTGACTTTCCACGCAAGCCAGAAACTGAAGGCCATGGTCGAAGCCGCGAACCATGCCGGAACCCAGCCGAGCTAACGCCGACCTGCCGCCGATCCCCGCCAAGCGGTACTTCACGATTGGCGAGGTGAGCGACCTCTGTGCGGTCAAGCCGCACGTGCTCCGTTACTGGGAGCAGGAATTCGCGCAGTTGAAGCCGGTGAAGCGGCGCGGCAACCGCCGCTACTACCAGCATCACGAGGTGCTGCTGATCCGGCGCATCCGCGACCTCCTCTACGAGCAGGGCTTCACGATCAACGGCGCCCGCCACCGGCTGGAGACGGAGGCCGCCGAGCCCCGTGCCGCCGCGCGCGCGCCCACGAGCAGCGCCAAGGTGGTCGCCATCGCGCCCGACAGCATGCTCGAGCCCGCGGACATCCGCGAGGAACTGGCCGAGATCCGCGCGTTGCTGCGCTCGTCGTAATCCCGCGTCAGCGGTATAATTGCAAGTTCGGTCGGGGCGTAGCGCAGCCTGGTAGCGCACCTGCATGGGGTGCAGGGGGTCGGAAGTTCGAATCTTCTCGCCCCGACCACTTCCCCTTTCACGTCACGTCGTCGAGGTCCGGTTCCGATCGGGGCCCGTCGTGGTCGACGCGCGTGTGCACGAGGTCGCGCGCAACGCTGCAGGCAGGACGTCGCGGTCGACGCGAGTGGTTCGTCGCGCGGCTGGCGGATCGCTGCGAACCCCATTCCTTCCCCGCGCCCATCGCATCCGCGAGCATTCATGCCTTGACGGCACGGACGCTGCAGCGGGCAGAATGGAGTCGGTGGGCGAACACCTTGGAGAGATGGGGACGATGGGGCGGTTGGGTGAAACCGACGAGCGCATCTCGCCTGCCCGGCACCAGGCGCGCATGACCACGGCGCGCTGATTGCAAGGCGGCGACGGCGTGGAACGCTTTCGCAACCGGTCCGCAGTGTTCGTCTGGGGCTTCGCGGTCGTCTGGGTGGGCTTGCTCGGGCTCATGACGCACGTCCTGTTCCGGGACGGTCCGCCCGCGGGCCACTCGCCGCTGCTGATCGGCGCGATCTTCCTGTTCTTCTGGCTGGGCGGATTCGGCCTCCTGGCCTTCGCCGCCTCCCGCCCCTGCATCTTCGTCGTCGTCGACGGTCGATCCGTTGCCGCCACGTGGCGATATCCGCATCGCGCCGAGCGCCGGACCTACCCCGTCGCCCACATGCCCCCCGCCGAGGTGTCGGACGGAGAGGACAGCGACGGCGACCCGTACTACTACGCGCGTGTCACGCTGCCGGAGGGCCGGTTGCTCGACCTCGGCGAAAGTCACGACCGGGCCACCTGCGAGCAGGTGTGCATCCGGTTCAACGCGGCGCTTGACGGTGGCACGTGACGCCGCGGACGACACGTCGCGTTGCGTTCGACCTTGGCGCAGGAGTGCGACGGAACATCGCACCCGGAACACGCCTTCCACTGCGCGCATTTGTCCCGTTTTGACCCCCCGTTGCATGGGGTGTAGTGTCGTCGCCTGAGGGATCGCCGCACGCATCCCCGCCCGGAGGAGCCATGCCCACGAAACTCGACTACGCCAAGCTCTCGCTGATGGACGCGCTCGACCTCGCGACCCTCATCGAGGTCGAGGCCGCGAAACGCTACACGCAGTTCGCCGAGCAGCTCGGCAGCCGCACCGGCGACGACGCCGCCGCGGTGTTCCAGTCGATGGCGGTCAACGAGAACAAGCACGGCGAGCAGATCGCCGAGCGCCGACTCGCGCTCTTCGGCGAGAAGGTGCCGAACGTGAAGCTTTCGGACATCTTCGACGTCGAGGCTCCCGACTACGGCGCGCCGCGCCACAACATGTCGCCGCTTGACGCGTATCTCATCGCCCTCGCCTCCGAGAAGAAGGCGCACGCGTTCTACGACCTCGCACTGCGGTACGTCACGCAACCCGACGTCAAGGCGCTGTTCGAGGAACTGCGCGAGGAGGAGACCGAGCACGTGCACATGGTCGAGGAACTCATCCGCAAGCTGCCGCCGGAAGCGCGCGTCGAGGAAGAGGACCAGGACGACACGTCGGAGCGGATGGGCTACTAGCCCATCGGGCCGCGGGGCCGCCGCCGAGCGGCCTCGCTGCCTGCCCGGCCCGCCCCCCGTGATCCGGGGCGCGGGATTCCCCTCGGGCCCGACGCGCACAGGCCGAGGTGGCCCGCCCGCCGCGCCTCTCATTGTCGCCGTCGCCACGCCGGCACGTGCCCGCCGTGGGACAATCCGCTTCGTCGCTTCGCGGGCCCGTCCCGCTGCGGCACCGCGCTTGCCCGGCGCGCTGCCGTGCATCCCGCTGCCAATTGCCTGTCTCCGCCCGCCCCGAGCCCGGTCGTGTCGACCTGCTGCCCACGCCCCACGGCCGGGGTGCGCTCGGCCTCGTCCGCTGTCCGGGGACCGGACCGGGGCTGGGGATTGACGCCGACCTCGCCGCGATCGTCGCCGTCGGCACCACGATGCTCGTGACGCTGCTCGCGGAGGACGAACTCGCGCGCCTGCGCGCCGCCACCCTGCCGGGGGCGTGCCGCGCGCGGGGCCTCGCGTGGGCGCACTGCCCGATTCCCGACATGGAACCTCCGGGCGCGGCGTTCGAGCGCGCGTGGTCGGAGGCCGGCCCGCAGGTGCACGCGCGCCTCGACGCGGGTGAAATCGTGACGCTGCACTGCCGTGCCGGGCTGGGCCGCACGGGCACGATCGCCGCGCGCGTGCTGTGCGAACGCGGGAGCGATGCCGAGGCGGCGATCCGGCGCGTGCGCGAATGCCGGCCCGGCACGATCGAGACCCCCGCGCAGGAACGCTACCTGCTCGCCGGCGAATTCCCGGTGCGCGCGCGGAGCGAACCGCGGTGACGCCCGCGCCGGCCCGCAGCGGCCTCGCACTGCAGGCCGGGCTGCTGCTGGTGCTCGTCGCCGCCGGCTACGCGGCCGCGACCATCGCGTCCGCCAACCTCGCGCGCGCGGGCATCGGCATCGACTTCGGCTTCTTCTTCCAGCAGGCCGGTTTCGACATCGGCGACCCGCTCATCGCTTTTGGTGCCTCCGACACGTACGCGCGCGCGTTCGTGGTGGGCCTGCTCAACACGCTCGTGCTGGCGGTCGTCGCGGGTGCGCTCGCCACGCTCGTCGGCGTCGCGGTGGCCATCGTCCTCGTGTCGGGCAATCCGCTCGCCGAGTGGGTGGCGCGGGCGTACGTCGAGGCGATGCGCAACCTGCCGAAGCTCGTGCTGCTGCTCGTCGTCTACGTGGTGATGGTCGCGGGGCTGCCGAGCGTGCGCGCGTCGCTGCATCCGCTGCCCGGCGTGTTCCTCTCCAATCGCGGCCTGTACCTGCCCGCGCCCGACTGGGACACGGGCGCGCTGGTCCGGCTGGCGGCGATGGCCGGCGCCGCGCTCGCGGGCGCCTTGCTCGCCTTCAGTTGGCGGCGCGCGCGACGCGACGCCGCGCGGCCGTGGCTGCCGATCGCGGCCGGCTTGCTCGCAGCCGGTGCGGTTGCGGTCCTGTTTCCGCCCGCCTGGACGGTGCCGGAACTCGCGGGCTTCGACTTCGCCGGCGGCGCTTTCGTCGCGCTGCCGTTCATCGCGCTCGTGTTCACGCTCACGGTCTACCACGGCGCGCAGATCGCCGAGGTGCTGCGCGGCGGCATCAACGCCGTGCCCGCGGGCCAGTGGCACGCGGCACTCGCGCTCGGCCTCACGCCGTGGCAACGGATGGCGTCGGTGATCCTCCCGCAGGTGGTGCGCTCGGTGCTGCCGCCGATGACCAACCAGTACCTCAACCTCCTCAAGAACACGTCGATCGGGCTCGCGGTCGGCTACACCGAGCTGATGGCCGTCGCCGGCACGACGATCAACCAGTCGCTGCGGTCGGTGGAGGTCATGACGGTCGTGATGTCGGTGTACCTCGCGATCGGGCTCGCCATCGCGATCGGCATGAACCACCTGAACGCCCGCCTGCGGCTGGGCCTCGCATGAGCGGCACGACGACGCGACACCCGATGGCGCGCCCGCCGTTGCGTGCGCAGCTCTTCGGCACGTGGCGCGCGTCCGCGCTGACCCTCTGCGTCGGCGGCGCCACGCTCGCCGTGGTCGCGGCGGCGCTGCACTGGGCGGTGCTCGCCGCCGTGCCGCCGTGGGGCGCGCCGGCCGCTTGCGGGGACGCCTCCGGTGCGTGCTGGCCGTTCCTCGTCGAGAAGACCCCGCTCATCCTCTTCGGCACCTACGACTACGCGGAGCGCTGGCGGCCGGCGCTCGCCACCGCGCTCATCCTGGGCGTCGCGGGGCTCACGCTGTTCGGCCGGCTGCGCGCCGGTCCGCTCGCCTGCGCGTGGGCGGCGGCGCTGCCGGTGTTCCTGGTCCTGATGTACGGCGGCGTGGCGGGCCTGCCGGTGGTACCGCCGTCGCGCTGGAACGGCATTCCGGTGCTCGTGTTCCTCGCCGCCTTCGGCCTCGCGCTCGCGTTTCCGCTCGGCCTTGCGCTGGCGCTCGGCCGGCGCTCCGCGCTGCCGGTGGTCGCGCGGCTCGCGACCGCCTACATCGAGTTCGTGCGCAGCGTGCCGATGGTCGCGGTGCTCTTCTTCGGCGTGTTCGTGCTGCCGCTCGTGGTGCCGGGCGGGCAGGTCGAGCCGCTGTACGCCGCGCTCGTCGCACTGGTGCTGTTCCACGCCGCCTACGTCGCCGAGGACCTGCGCGGCGGCCTGCAGACGATCGGCCGCGGCCAGTACGACAGCGCGCGCGCGCTCGGCCTGCGCGAGTGGCCGATGCTGCGGCACGTGATCCTGCCGCAGGCGATCCGCGCCGCGGTCCCGTCGCTGACCAATACAGCGATCGGCGGCTTCAAGGACACGTCGCTGGTGGTCATCGTCGGGCTGCACGACCTCATGGCCACGGCGAAGATGGCCTACAACGACCCGCAGTGGCAGGGTCGCGCCCCGGAAGCGTACTTGCTCGTCGGCGCGATCTTCTTCCTCGTCTGCTGGATGATCGGACTCGCCGGGCGGCGCATGGAGCGCAAGCTCGCGGTGCCCGCCTGAAACCAACCCGCAAGCGCACGACTTCGCCGGCCTGCGAGCCGGACATGGATGGGGCCGCAACGCCCCGGCAACTTCAACAGGGAGATTCGCAATGCACTACCGGACCCTCGCCGCCGCCATCGCCGCGGCCACGCTGCTCGCCGCGCCCGCCGCCTACGCGGGCGACGTGCTGAACAAGATCAAGGCCGACGGCAAGCTCGTCTGCATCGTCAACCCGAACTCGCCCGGCTTCTCCGTGCCGGACAGCAAGGGCGTGTTCCAGGGCTTCAATGTCGAGTTCTGCCGCATGGCCGCGGCCGCGATCTTCGGCGATCCGGCCAAGGTCGAGCTGAAGGGCGTGGGCTTCTCGGACAGCATCAAGGCGCTCGTCGCGGGCCAGGCGCACATGGCGTCGCGCTCGATCACGCGCACCGGCACGCGCGACGCGGACCCCGGCGTCGCGTTCACCGTGACGACGTTCTTCGACGGCCAGGGCTTCATGGTGCCGAAGAAGCTCAACGTGAAGCGCGCGCGCGACCTCAACGGCGCCACCATCTGCGCCGAGGACGGCTCGACCACGCTACTCAACCTCGCCGATTTCTTCGGCCGCAACAACATGAAGTACAAGGCCGAGAACATCGCCGACAAGACGGCGCGCCTGCAGGCGTTCTTCAACGGCAAGTGCGACGTGATGTCGAGCGACTTCTCCGCGCTCGCGTCCGACCGCCTGCTGGCGCCGAAGCCCGACGACTACGTGATCCTGCCGGACGTCATCAGCAACGAGCCGCTGGCGCTCGTGGCCCGGCCCGACAAGGAACTCGAGGCGACGCTGTTCTGGGGCGTGCAGGCGATGCTGCTGGCCGAGGAAGCGGGCATCACGTCGGCCAACGTCGACGACATCGTCGCCAAGCTCGACAAGCAGCCCAAGGAAGTGCAGCGCCTCTTCGCCGGCGACCAGTCCGCGGCCGACATGGCGAAGAAGCTCGGCATCTCGCCCAAGTGGGTGTACGCGATCGTGAAGAACGTCGGCAACTACGGCGAGGTGTTCGAGAAGCACCTCGGCAAGAACTCCGCGCTCCACATGGACCGCGCGGCGAGCCCCAACCGCCTCGTGCGCGACGGCGGCCTGCTCTACGCCTACCCGATCCGCTGACCGACGCGGCCGGCCGCATCCGCCATGGCGGGTGCGGCCTCCGTCACGCGGTCGCGGCGACGGGACCGCGCCGCAGCTTCGCCAGGTCCACCGCCTTCGGCAGGACCCGCTTGCGCTGCGCGGCGAGCGAGGTGAGCCGCGGCGTCCCGCAGCAGGCCGCGTAGAGCCGCATGCTGAAGCTGAGCGGCGCGCTCGGGTTGTAGAGGACGATCGACAGCGTGGGTGCGAAAACCGGGTACACCTTGGCCAGCGTGACGACGTTCCAGTCGCCCGGGTCGGCCGGCCCGATCTGCAGCGTCTCCTGGAACGGGCTCAGGCTGTTGAAGTAGATGTCGGGATACACCTTCGACCCGCCCGGCCCCTTGATCCACATGTGCACGTGGACCTGGCTGTAACCGGCGACGTTCCATTGGCCGAGCGGGGTGGTGGCCGCGACGTTGGGCAACCCGATTTCGTAGTAGAAGTTCATGACCAGCCTCCTTGCGTGATCCGACGGGGGCAACCGAACGCACTGCCGATGCGATGCGCCGCGGCGGCAGCGGTCCCGGTACGCTAGTGCGGGCGATCGCGCAGCGTCAATCGCCTGCGGCCGTACTTTTCGCGCGTCGCGGCGGGCATTTTCGGCTGGTGCCGGCGCCCCGGTTGTGGTCGCATCGAAGCGTGCTGCAATCCGACGCAAGCGAACCACCATGCGCAGGCAAACCTCGTCGATCCTGCATTCCGGACGCGCATGAAGCGCGCCGGGCAGGCGAGCCACCGCATAACGCACGAGGGCCGCTCGCGCGGCCCCTGTCGTCGGCAACGGCGCGCCGGCGCTACTTCGGCAGGAACTCGTTGGTGAAGGTGGTCGGGATGTCGACCTTCTGCGGCCCGGTCGGCTGCAGGTAGTCGAACGAGGCCTTGGCCATCGCCTCGGTCATGCGCCCGTTCTCGGGCCAGATCTGGCGCACGGCGGCGTACACCTCGTCGTTCGCCGCCGCGTTCATATCCGGGTACTCCCTGGCCATCAGCGCCTTGCCGCGCGTCGGGTCGCGCAGGATGCGGTTCGCCTCCGTGAAGACGGCCGCGACCTTGCGCAGCAGCTCCGGCTTGTCCTTCATCGTGTCGGGGTGCGCGGCCAGCGTCATGAACAGCAGGTCGCGGAACTCCGGCACGTCGCCGTTCATCACGTTGACGTAGATGCTGCCGAGCCCCGCCTGCTGCACCATCACGCCCGCGGGCTCGACCGGCACCGCCGCGTCGATCACCTTGCGCTGGAAGCCCGCGACGTACGACGCGGGCTCGCTGCCGAGGTACACGGTGCTGATGTCGCCGGGCAGTTGCAGGCCGTAGCGGTTGGCGAGGAACTTCAGCATCTTCTCGCCCGAGCCGTTGGCCGACGGCAGGCCGACCTTCCTGCCCTTGAGCTTCTTGATCTTGTCCTCGAGCGAAAGCTTCTCCGAGCCCGCCGCCGTGGCCGCGTCGACGATCACGTTGTTGAGCGGCCGGTTGGCCACGCAATAGAACGACACGATGCGCCGGCCCTGCACGGCACTCGCGAGCACGTGCTCGTAGCTCACGATGCCGACGTCGGCCTGCTTCGCGAGCAGCGTCTGCAGCACCAGCGGGCCGCCCTGCACGAACGTGATGTCCGGCTCGAGCCCGTACTTCTCGAAGAGCTTCTCCTGCTTCGCGACGTAGAGGGCGCCGGCGTAGTAGCCGTGGCCGATGTTGACGATCTTGACCGGCTCGGCCGCGGCGGCCACGGCAAACGCGGCCGCGAGCGCGGCGAGTGCGAGTTTCGGCTTCATTGCTGCCTCCTCCTGTGGCGATGCGATCAACGGCCGACGACGCGCCAGCGCTCGGCTCTTTTCTGGAACAGGCCCACGATCCAGTTCAGCACCATCGCGAGCACGGCGATCGCGACCAGCGCGGCGAACACCCCCGCGGTGTCGAACTGGGCCCCGGCGAACTGGACGAGGTAGCCCAGGCCGCGGTTGGCCGCAATCATCTCCCCGAGCACCGCGCCGATCAAGGCGTACGGCACGGAGATCTTGAGGCTCGCGAACACCCACGACGCCGCGGACGGGATGATGACCTTGACCAGCACCTGCAGGCGGGTGGCCTTCATCAGCCGGGCGGCGTCCACGAGGTCCTGGTCGACCTCGCGCACCCCTTGGTACGTGTTGAGGAAGACGAGGAACAGCACGAGGATCGCGGCCAGCGCCACCTTCGACTCGATGCCGATGCCGAACCAGAGGACGAACAAGGGCGCGAGCGCCACCTTGGGCAGGGCGTTCAGCGCCGACAGGTACGGGTCGAGCAGGCGGCTCGCGAACGGCGACAGCCCGAGCCAGATGCCGAGCGCCAGTCCCAGCACGGCGCCGGTGATGAACCCGCCGACGGTCGCGTGGATCGTCGCCCACATCTGCACGAAGATCGAGCCGTCGCGCGTCCATTGCCAGAGCCGCGCGAGGATGTCCGAGGGGCGCGAGAAGAACGCGACGTCGAACCAGCGTCCGGCGCCCCACTGCCAGACGAGCGCGACCGCGAGGCCGAGCAGGACCTGGCAGGCGAGCATCCCGGCGGCCGACATCTCGCCCAGCGGGCGCTTGCGCGGCGGAGCCGTCGGCTTCGGCGGCGCGCCGCTCATTCCCGCACCTCCCGGTACTCTTCCCGCAGCCGCGCCCAGATCGCGTCGTACAGGTCCTTGAACCGCGGCTCGAAGCGCACGTTCACCACGTCGCGCGGCCGCGGCAGGTCGACAGGCTGCACCAGCGCGACGGTCGCCGGGCGCCGCGTGCACACCACGACGCGGTCCGCCAGCGTCACCGCCTCCACGAGGTCGTGGGTGACGAACACGACGGTCTGCCGGCCTTCCGCCGCGAGGCGCAGCAGCAGGTCGTGCATGTCGAGCTTCAGCTGCGCGTCGAGCGCGCCGAACGGCTCGTCGAGCAGCAGGCACTCCGCCCCCTGCAGCAACATGCGCGCGAGGCACGCGCGCTTGCGCATGCCGCCCGACAGTTCCGTCGAGTAGCGCCGCTCGAAGCCCGCGAGGCCGACCTTCGCCAGCACCTCGTCCGCGCGGCGCCCCCGCTCCGCCGCCGGCACGCCCGCCAGTTCCAGCGGGAACGCGACGTTGTCGCGCACCGTGCGCCACGGCAGCAGGTTGTCCTTCTGGGTCATGTACGCGACCGACGTGTTGACGTCGGCCACCACCCGGTCGCGATAGCGGACCACGCCCTGCGACGGCGCGTACAGGCCGGCGATCATGTGCAGCAGCGTCGACTTCCCGCAGCCCGACGGGCCGATGATCGCGACGATCTCGCCCGCGCGGACGTCGAGGTCGATGTCGGCCACCGCCTGCACGGTCTCGTGGTCCCGGTGGAAGGCCTTGGACAGCGCCTCGATCCGGACCAGCGGAGCGGTGGCGTCAGACGATCGAGCGCTGGTATCCGCCATCGACGTCGATGTTCGATCCGACCATGAAGCCCGCCCGCTCCGAGGCCACGAAGGCGACCGCGGTCGCGATGTCCTCCGGCACGCCCCAGCGGCCGAGCGGCACTTCCGCGCCCCACTTCGATTCCTGCTGCTCGAGGCTGCGCCCGAGGTAGTGCTCGTTGAAGAGCTTGAGCGTGTCCGTGAGCGGCGTGGCGATGCGGCTCGGGCACACCGCGTTGACCAGCACGTTGGACCGGCCGAGGTCGTCGGAGAGCGACTTCACGAACGCGTGCTGCGCCGCGTTGCTGATCGCCGAAGCGATGACGTGGGCCCCCGGCACCTTGCCCGCCTGCCCGATGATCACGACGAACCGGCCGCCGCCCTGGGCGCGCATGTGCGGCGCGACCTGCCGCGCGAGTTCCCAGGGCCCGAGCACCTTGGTGCGCAGGTGCCGGTCCAGTTGTTCGACGCTCACCTGGTCGAAGGTGCCCTGCAGGTGGGTGCCCGCATTGCTGACCACGATGTCGATGCGACCGGCCGCCGCGACGGTGTCGCGCACCAGCGCCGCGACGTCGTCCGGCCGGGTGACGTCGGCCGCGAATCCGTGGCAGCGCACGCCCGCCGCGCGCAGGTCGGCGAGCGCGGCGGCGAGCCGGCCCGTGTCGCGCCCGCAGACGGTGACGACACAACCTTCCGCGCCCAGCCTGCGCGCGATGGCGAGGCCGATGCCGCTCGTGCCGCCGGTCACGAGCGCCGATTTGCCGCCGAGTCCGAGATCCATGCGGTTCCCTCAGCCGAACACGTAGCGATGATAGCCGCCGTCGATGCTGATGGCGCTGCCGGTGACGAAATTGGCGGCGTCCGAGGCCACGAACGCCACCAGGTCGGCCACCTCCTCCGGCCGCCCCGTTCGGCCCAGCACGTTGGCCCGGGTGAAGCCGGCAGCCGCCGTCGCGCGGTCCACGCCCCGCTCGCGCATCTCCTTCGCGATCAGCGAGGCCAGGAGTTCGCTCTCGATGTACTGCGGGCACACGGCGTTGACGCGGATGTTGTCGCGGGCCACGCCATCGGCCACCGACTTGGTCATCGCCATCAGCGCCGCGTTGGTCACGCCGGACGGGAAGCGATCCGGGTGCGGATGGCGCGCAGCCTGCCCGACGATGTTGACGATGCGCCCGTCGTGCTGCCGCTTCATGATCGGGAGCACCGCGCGGATGGTGATGAAGAAGCCGAACACCTTGTCGCGCAGCTGCCGCTCGAGGGTCTCCAGCGTCGTGTCGTCGACCGTGCCGCGCAGGTGCGTGCCGGCGTTGTTGACGAGGATGTCGACGCGGCCGAACGCGGCCATCGTGTCGGCGACCAGCGCGTCCACGGCCTCCGGATTCGACACGTCGGTCGCCCGCGCCACCACGCGCCCGCCCGCGGCCCGCAGGTCCGCCGCCGCCTGCTGCAGGCGCGCGTCGTTGCGGGCGCAGATCGCGACCGCGGCGCCTTCCGCCACCAGCACCTGCGCGATGGCCTTGCCGATGCCGGTCGAGGCCCCGGTGACGATCGCCACCTTGTCACGCAACCCGAGTTCCACGTCGTCTCCCTGGTGCCGCGCCGGCCGTCACCGGCGCAGGTGGCGGTCGAAGAATTCCAGCGTGCGCGCGAGCGCCTGCGCAGCGCTCTCGCGGTGCCACTCCTTGCGGTGATCGCAGTTGAAGCCGTGGTCCGCCGGGTAGAGGTGCATCTCGATGTCCGGGTTGCCCTGCGCCTGCGCCCGGATGTCGTCCGGCAGGATGCGCGGGTCCTGCTCGCCGAAGTGCATGAGCATCGGCACGCGGATGCGCTCGCGCGCGAACGGCGTGGTCTGCCCGCCGTAGTAGCTGACGGCGCAGGCGAGCCCGCCGAGGCGCGTGGCCGCGAGGAATGCGAGCGTGCCGCCCCAGCAGTAGCCGATCACCCCCACGGGTCCGCCGGCCGCGGCCGCGTCGATGGCCGCGGCGACGTCGCGGACGCTCGCGTCCCAGCCGATCGCCGCGCGCAGCGCACGCCCGCGCTCGATCGAGGCGGGGCCGTAGTCCATCTCCACGTCGCGTTCCGCGCGGTCGAAGAGCGCCGGCGCGATCGCGAGGTAGCCCCGGTCCGCGTAGCCGTCGCACACCTCGCGGATGTGCGCGTTGCACCCGAAGATCTCGTGCAGGACCACGAGAGCGCCCCGCGGCGCGCCCTCGGGCGCGCTGCGGTACGCGCGCAGCCGGTGGCCGTCGCTCGCGGTGAGGCCGATGAACTCGCCGCGCATCGGCGGACGATCGCTCACCGCCGCTCCTACCAGAGGCCCTTCAGGCGCCCGCCGTCGAGGTTGAGCGAGACGCCCGTGATGTAGCTCGCGGCGTCCGAGCACAGGAACACGACGGCGTTGGCGAGTTCCTCCGGCTTGCCGAAGCGGCCGAGCGCATTCTTCTTGGCAGCCTGCCTGCGCGCCTCGTCCTCCGACGCCACGCCCAGTTCCTTCTTGAGGCCGTCGGCATTCATCCGCCACAGCTTGGTGTCGACCCACCCCGGGCAGATCGCGTTGACCAGCACGTTGTCGGGCGCGAACTCGGTCGACAGCGACTTGGTGATGTTGAGCAGCGCGCTGTTGGTGATGCCGCTGCCGAACATGTACGGGTCGGGCTCCTTGCCCGCGCCACCGATGTTGTTGACGATGCGGCCCCACTGCTTCTTCTTCATGTGCGGGTAGACCGCGCGGATCATCCGCATGAACCCGAAGAGCTTGGTGTCGAGCTGCTTCTGCAGGCCCTCGTCGGTCATCGCCTCGAAGCGGCCGGAGTACATCGTGCCTGCGTTGTTGTGGAGGATGTCGACGCCGCCGAAGCGTGCGACGACTTCGCCCACGAAGCGGTCGATGTCGGCGGCGACCGAGGTGTCGCACTGGAAGCCGACGCACTCGCCGCCGATCTCCGCGGCCAGTTCCTTCGCGGCCTGCACCGCCTCCTCGCCGTGGCGCGAGCAGATGGCGACCTTCGCGCCCTCCTTCAGGAAGAGGCGCGCCGAGCAGCGCCCGATGCCCCGCGTGCCGCCCGTGACGATGGCGACCCTGCCCTTGATGCCGAGATCCATGCCCTTGCTCCTCCGGTGATGGCGCGGCGGCTTCATGCCGCTCGTTGGCGCCGAGCATAGGCGTCGCCCGGCGGGGTGTCTATAATTGAAGGCGAATGCCACCATAACCGGGCGAAATACCGGCCGCCTGCAGCCGATGCTGGACAACTTCGACCTCCTCCGCCGCTTCGAGGCCCTCGTCACGCACGAGAGCGTGTCGGGCGCCGCCGGGGCGATGGGCATGACCCAGCCCGGCATGAGCATCGCGCTCGCCAAGCTGCGGCGCGCGCTCGCCGATCCCGTCCTCGTGCGGGCGCAGGGCCGGATGGTCGCCACCGAGCGGGCGAAGGCGCTGCTGCCCGAGGTCCGCGAGATCCTGCGCCGCACCGAGGCGCTCGGGCGCACGCGGACGCCGTTCGACCCGGCGACGACCACGACGTCGTACTCCCTCGCGCTCATGGACTCGGTGGCCACGCTCCTCCTGCCCGGGCTCGTGCGCCAGCTGGCGCAGGCCGCGCCGCACGCCTCGCTCGCCTGCCGCGCGTCCAACCACGAGCTGTTGCAGTCGTGGTTCGACGAGGGCGAGATCCACCTCGGCATCGGCTACCACCCGCGCCCGCCGGGGCACCTGCACGCGCGCATCCTGTTCGCGGACGCCTGGGCGCTGCTGGTCGGCAGCGGGCATCCGTTCGCCCGCGGTCGCGTGACCGCGGCCCGGCTCCTGCGCACGCCGCTGCTGAAGGTCAGCCCGGCGGCCTCCGACGCCTACTGGGACGTGCTTGTGGCGGGCCTTGCCGCGGCCGGCGGCACCCCGATCGCGGGAACGAGCGTGCCGAGCTTTCTCGTTGCCGCGCACATCGTCGCGGAGACCGATCTCGTAGCCGTGGTGCCGATGCGGCTCGCGCGGTCCTTCGCGACCCGGTTGCCGGTGCGCGCGGTGCCCTGCCCGTTGGCGCTGCCGCCGCCGGTGTTCGGGATGCGCTGGCACCCGCGCGCCCACACGTCGCCCGAGCACCGCTGGTTCCGCGCGCTCGCGTCCGCATACAGCCGCGCCGCGATGGAGGGAGTGAGGGAACGTGCGGCGCCGGTCGGAGGGCGCGGGGCGCGGAAGGGTTGAGCGTCGGGCGTCGCCTTGAACCGGGGGGCGAACCCGGGGTCCGACACCGCCGGTGACCGCTTCACCGCGGCCCGGCGACCGTGCATGCGGTGGCATACCCCTGGTCGACTGCGCGGTATCAGACGCCTTGGAGTGTCGGACACCGCGAGGTGTCACACACCGGAAGCAGGATGCCCGACTGAAGGCAAGGCGCGGACAAGCGGTGTCTGACACCGGCACATGATGCCGGGGGATGAATCCGGGGTCTGACCCCGATACGACCGGGGTCAGACCCCTTGCATCAATGCCGCGTCTTCGTGCGCGGCTGGAACAGCGCAGGCGTCGGTCCGCCGCGGTGTCCGCCGCGCGCGGGTGCTGCCACGGGCGAGGCAGGCGTTCGCGCATGGGCCGTGGCGGGGACCGCGGCGTGCGGCTTCGCCTGCGCCGGCTTGGCTGCGGGATGGCCCGTTGCCACGGGTCGCCGCGCCGGCGCCGCCGGCTGCGGCGCCGCCTTGCCGTGACCGCGACCCGCGGCATTCGGCTGGCCGGTCTTCGGCTTCGCCTGCGGCTGCGGGCGCGAACGCCGCGCACCGCCGGCGGGCGCGTCCTGCCGCGCATCGCGCGCCGGGGTGCGGGTCGGCACGACCGCACGCTCGCGCGGCGCGCCTTGCCCGCGACCGCGCTGCTTGAACACGGGCTCCGCCACCTCGTTGGGATCGGGCTCGAAGCCCGCGACCACCTCCCGTGGCAGCGTGCGGCGGATGAGCCGTTCGATGTCGCGCAGGAACTCGTGCTCGTCCACGCACACGAGCGAGATGGCCTCGCCGTCGTTGCCGGCGCGGCCGGTGCGCCCGATGCGATGCACATAGTCCTCGGGCACGTTGGGCAGGTCGTAGTTGACGACGTGCGGGAGCTGGTCGATGTCGATGCCGCGCGCGGCGATGTCGGTGGCCACGAGCACGGGCACGTCCCCCGCCTTGAAGCCGGCGAGTGCGCGCGTGCGCGCGTTCTGGCTCTTGTTCCCATGAAGCGCGACGGCGGCGATGCCGTCGCGCTCCAGCGAGCGCACGAGCTTGTCGGCGCCGTGCTTGGTGCGCGTGAACACGAGTACCTGCCGCCAGCGGTGATGGCCGACGAGCCACGCCAGCAGCCGGCTCTTGTCGGCGCGGCTGACCGGGTGGATGCGCTGCGCGATGGCGTCGACCGTCGAGTTGGGCGGCGTCACCTCGATCACGCGCGGTGCGTTGAGGAGCTTCTGTGCGAGCGCCTTGATCTCCGGCGAGAACGTCGCCGAGAACAGCAGGTTCTGCCGCCGCGGCGGCAGCACCGCGAGGATGCGCTTCACGTCGGGAATGAAGCCCATGTCGAGCATGCGGTCCGCCTCGTCGAGCACGAAGCACTCGATGCGGGAGAAGTCGACGTTGCCCTGCGCGTGGTGGTCGAGCAGGCGGCCCGGCGTGGCGACGAGGATGTCGACGCCGCGCGCGAGCTGCGTGGTCTGGGGACCCAGGCCGACACCGCCGAAGAGCGTCATCGACGTGAGGTCGAGATACTTGCCGTACGTGCGGATCGACGCCTCGACCTGCGCCGCGAGTTCGCGCGTCGGCGTGACGATCAGCGCGCGCAGCGGGCGCCGCCCGCGGTGCGCGGGCGCCGCGGGACGGGCGGCCAGTCGCTCGAGCATCGGCAGCACGAAGCCGGCGGTCTTGCCGGTGCCGGTCTGGGCACCGGCGAGGAGGTCGCCGCCGGCGAGCACGGCGGGGATCGCCTGTGCCTGGATGGGGGTGGGCGTGGTGTAGCCGGCGTCGGCGACCGCGCGCAGCAACGCTTCGGAAAGCCCGAAGTGGGAAAAGGACATGACGACTTTCTGCGGGTGTGCGGCCGTTCGCCTCGGGGTGAGGCGGCCAGTCGGGGCCGTACGGGATCTACGGGGAGGTCGGAAGCGACAGCGGCAAGGGGACTGGAACAAGGGCCGCGGTCCGCATTGTACCCGGACCTTCACGCCGGCCTGCTCCGGCATGCAAACCGGCCTTGTCGGTGACGCGCCTACGTGCGAATGCGCGCCCGTCCGCTAGCCCTTCGCCACCCACAGGCGGCACCGTCGTTCCCTAGGCACCCTGCGGACGCACCGTGTCCATCGGCCTCACCCTGCTCGTCCTCCTGATCCTGGTCCTGGTCGGCGCGTTGCCCTCGTGGCCGTACAGCAGCGGCTGGGGCTACTACCCGAGCGGCATCGTGGGCGCGATCATCGTCGTGCTGGTCGTGCTCCTGCTGATGGGGCGCCTGTAGCGGGGGCGATCGCGCAAGGCACTTCGCCAGGCGAGCACGCGCGCACGCGCGTCCCGCACGGGCTTCCGCCCGCATGGCCCCACTAGGGCGGGCACCGGTTCACGCCCACGGTGACCGTACGTATCGTGGCGTCGGCACCCGCAGCAATTTGTCGCACGTCACCCTTCGGACCCACCTCCGTGCTCCCGTTATCGCCGGGCGAATCGTCGAACTTCCTGTCCACGCGCACTCCCACGCCGCGCGCACGCCACGTGGCGCTCGCCGCGGTCGGCGGGTCCGCCGCCGTGTTCGTCGCGGTACTGCCGTTCGCGCAGTACCCGCTGCCCGCCGTCCCCGCGTTCGTGACGATGTACCAGTCCGCGATCGTGATGACCTACCTCATCACCGCGGCGCTGCTGTTCGGGCAGTTCGTGATCCTGGGCGCGGTGTCGCTCGCGGCACTCGCGTGCGGATTCCTCGTCGCATCGCTGCTCGCCGAGGTGCAGCTGCTGACGTTCCCCGGCGTGTTCACGCCGACCGGACTGCTCGGCGCCGGTCCGCAGACGACGGCGTGGCTGTACATGGCGTGGCACAGCGCGGTCGCCGTGGGCGCGATCGCCTACACGCTGCTCGGGCGCGCCGGCCGGGTGCTGGTATGGCCGGGCGACCGGCGCGGGTCGCTCGTCGCGGCAATGATCGCCGGCGCGTGCGCGCTGGTCGTGCTGACGGTGGTCGTCACCACCACCGGGCACGACCTGCTGCCGGCGATCATGGAGGGCGACCGCTACGCCTCCGCGATGGTCGCCGCCGTCGGCAGCGTGTGGCTCGCCAACGCGGCGGCGCTGGTCGTGCTGTGGCGCCGGCGGCCGCACACGGTGCTCGACCTGTGGATCATGGTGGCCACGGTGGCGGTGCTGCTGGAGATCGCGCTGGCCGCCGTCTTCAACGCGGGCCGCTACGACATCGGCTTCTACGTCGGGCGCATGTACGGTCTCGCGGCGTCGAGCTTCGTGCTCATCATGTTCCTGCTGGAGAACAGCGTGCTCTACGCGCGCCTCGTGCGCGCGGTCGACGGCGAGCGCCACGAGTTCCGGCGCGCGCAGCAGAAGTCGCGCGAGTTGAACGACCTCAACGAGTCGCTGGAGGCCCGTGTGCGCGAGCGCACGACGGCGCTCGACGCCTCCAATCGCGAGCTGCGGCTCGAGGTCGCGCACCGCGAGGAGGCGGAGGCGCGCGCGCAGGCGATGCGCCGGCGGCTGGACGGCATCATCGACTCGGCGATGGACGCGATCATCACCGTCGACGACACCCACCACGTGGTGCTCTTCAACGCCGCCGCCGAGCGCATGTTCGGCTATCCGCAGGCCGACGCGATCGGCGCGCCGCTCGACCAGTTCGTGCCCGAGCGCTACCGGCGCGTGCACGGGCAGCACGTGCGGCAGTTCGGCGAGGGGGGCGAGCGGTCGCGCCGCATGGCGCGCGCGCGGATCGTGATGGGCGTGCGCAGCAGCGGGCAGGAGTTCCCGATCGACGCCTCGATCTCGCAGGTCGAGCAGGACGGCCGCCGATACTTCACCATCATCCTGCGCGACGTCACCGAGCGCCTTGAAGCCGAGGACGCACTGCGCCGCTCGAAGGACGAGCTGCACGAGATCGCGCTGGTCAGCGCGACCGCGCGCGAGCAGGAGAAGCAGCGCATCGCGCGCGAACTGCACGACGAGCTGGCGCAGAGCCTCGCGATGCTCGGCATGGACCTCAACTTCCTGAAGACGCGCGTGCCCGAGGGCACCGACGCAGCCGCCAAGATCGGCGCGATTCAGAAGATCGTCAAGGGCGCCGTGGCGGCGACGCGCCGCATCGCCGCGGACCTGCGCCCGCTCGTGCTCGACGACCTGGGCCTCGTGGCCGCGGCGCACTGGCTGGTCGAGCGATTCCGCGAACGCCACGGGATCGCGTGCACGCTCGCCGTCGAGCCCGCGCGCATGGATGTCGCCGATCCCTACGCGACGGCGGTGTTCCGCATCCTGCAGGAGGCGCTCGCCAACGTCGCCAAGCACGCGCAGGCGACCGGGGTCGAGGTCACGCTGCGCAGCACCGGCGACCGCATCACGCTGCGGGTGCGCGACGACGGCCGCGGCTTCGACCAGCGCGAGCCGCGCAAGACGACGTCGTTCGGCCTTGTCGGACTGCGCGAGCGCGCCCACCTTGTCGGCGCCGACCTGCGCGTGCGCAGCGCACCCGGTCTCGGCACCCAGATCGACGTCGACATCGCGCTGCCGCCGCGGGTCGGCCCTGCGTAGGGCCCCAGGCGCCGTTGGCACCGATCCAACGGTCCGCCGTCGCCGGCCGGATTCGATCTCGTACCTGTAGACAAGTCAATCGGTTGCAATGGATACTTCGTGCGAGGTCGCTGGAGTTGACCGTGATGCGCGGGGCCATCGGAATGTTGCCGCGAAGCCGACTGACGTTGGCGCGTCGCGGCTGACCTGCCGGAGGCGCGTCACGACGTCGCGGGGGAATTCCGACATCGTGCACAGCGATTCTCGTTGCAGCGATTTTGTTTTCTAAACAATGTGTTAGACGAGGCGGGGCGACTGCATGGCATCGCTCTTGCTTCTGCAGATGCCTCGTCCGCTCAACCTAGCAACCGGGGGCAAGCCCATGATCCAGATGGGGAATTCCGACGACGTTCAGCGCGCCCGCGCGGCGGCGGCCCGAATCCATCGCCCGGGGGGCACCCGATGAGCGCCCCGCTGCGCTCGGTCGCCCCCGGCTCCGGCGTCGTCTCCGAGTTGGCCTTTGCGCGTGCCCAGCGCAACACGGTGCTGATCGTCGACGACCTCTTCAGCAGCCGGCTGCTGCTCGCGGAGATCGTCCGGCAGATCGACGGCAAGCTCAACCTCGAACTGTTCGACACGCCGTCGCGCGCGCTCGAGTTCGCGCGCAACAACCGCGTCGACATCGTCCTCACGGACTACAAGCTGCCGGAGTTCGACGGCATCGAACTCGTGAAGCAGATCCGTGCGCTGCCGCACTGCGTGGACGTGCCGATCGTGGTCATCACCGTCGTCGACGACCGCAAGATCCGCTACGACGCGCTCGAGGCCGGCGCCACCGACTTCCTGATCAAGCCGCTCGACGAGCACGAGACGCGCGCGCGCTGCGCCAACCTGCTCGAGCTGCGCCGGCACAAGATCGTGCTGTCCGACCAGGCGCGCGTGCTGCAGTACCAGGTCGACAAGTCGGTGTCCGAGATCCACGAGCGCGAGCTCGAGACGCTGGCCAAGCTCGCGAAGGCCGGCGGTTCCGCGACAAGACCACCGGCACCTGATGCGCATGGCCAAGTACTCGGCACTGATCGGCGCGCACCTGGGACTGGGCGCCGAGACGGTGCACGTGCTGGAGGTGGCGGCCCCGATGCACGACATCGGCAAGATCGGGATCCCGGACTCGGTGCTGCTGAAGGAGGGGCCGCTGTCGCGCGAGGAGATCGAGGTCATGAAGACCCACCCGCGCATCGGCTACGACATCCTGAAGGGCAGTCCCTCCAAGTACCTGTCGATGGGCGCGATCATCGCGCTCGGGCACCACGAGAAGTACGACGGATCCGGCTACCCGAACGGCCTGCACGGCGACGACATCCCGCTCGTCGCGCGGGTGGTGGCGGTCGCCGACGTCTTCGACGCGCTGGTGAGCGAGCGGCCGTACAAGCACGCGTGGGCGATGGACGAGGGCATCGACTTCCTCAAGGGCCAGCGCGGCAAGCACTTCGACCCGGCGTGCGTGGACGCCTTCCTCGCCGATCGCGCGAAGGTGCAGGCGATCAGCGAGGAATTCGGCGACTGATCGCCGTTTCCTGCGTACACTGCGAAGGCCGCGGCCCCCCCGGATCGCGGCCTTCTCGTTTCGGGCGCCGCCTGCCGCCGACGATGATCCCAGCTTCCGCCCTGCACCAGCTCGACAACATCGCGTGGCACACGCTGACCGGCCCGCACGCGCGGTTCGCGAGCGGCAGCGGCGATGCCCGCCGCTACGCGCAGGGCTACCCGCCGATCGTCGGCTTCCGCGACCCGGAGCGCCCGGACTTCGCGGCGCTGCTGCCATGGAGCGAACCGGGCGAGCACGTGTACTGCGGCGGCTGGTCCGGTCCCGAACCCGCGGGCTGGCGCATCGAGGCCGACACGCTGATGTACCAGATGATCTGGGATGCCGGCACGCCGGCGCGCGACGAGGTACCCGAGGCCGTGCGCCTCGGCCCCGCGCACGTCGACGAGGTGCTCGCGCTGATCGACATCGCCCTGCCCGGGCCGTTCGGCCCGCGCAACGTCGACCTGGGCGAGTACTTCGGCGTGTTCGAGGACGGGCAACTCGTCGCGATGGCCGGTGAGCGCCTGTGCGCCGGCGCGCTGCGCGAGATCAGCGCCGTCGCGACGCGCCCCGAGCACCGCGGGCGCGGCCACGCGCAGCGCCTGATGCGCAAGCTCATCCGGCGCGAGATGCAACGCGGCGAGATTCCCTTCCTGCACGTGCTCAAGGACAACGCGGGCGCGCACGCGCTCTATCTCAAGATGGGCTTCCGCAATCACGCGGAACTGCCGGTGCGCGTGCTGGTGCGCACCTGACCGGAGCCAACACCATGACCCGGCACGCGCCTTACGGCGACACCTCCGCGAGCGCGATCTACCACCTGCTCTTCGCCGACGACGCTACCGCGTTCGCGCCCCACCGCGGCGAGGCGCCCGCCCCGTGGCAGGACGTGCTGTCCGGAACCGACGCCGCCGCGGTCCGGGTGCTCGCCGACGACGCGACGCAGGAGAGCCGCGTGCGCGCGCTCGCGTTCGGCTGGCTGCGCGCGCACGGCGTGGCGGTGTCCGCGAAGGTGCTGCTCGGCGTTGTCGTGGAAGTGCCGCTCGACGGGGGCCTCGACACGCTGGCCGCGTACGCCGACGGCAGCGTGCGGTACATCAACCAGAGCGGCGCGATGTCGATCTTCGACGCGCCGATGCCGGCACTGGCACCGCAGGTCGACGCGGTGCTGCGCGCCGCGCAGGCGATCGTCGCGCGCATCGGTCCCACCGACGGCCCGCGCCTGCCGCCCCCGGCCGCCGGCAACCTGCGGCTGTCGTTCCTCGTCTCCGACGGCCTCTACTTCGGCGAAGGGCCCGCCGACGCGCTGATGGGCGACGCGCTCGCGGGGCCGCTGGTCAACGCCGCCACCGGGCTCCTGCAGGCGGTGGTCGCGGTGCCGCACGGGCACGGCGTGCGGTAGACTGCCCGCCTGTCGCCACGCTGTTCGGGGAGGAAGCGATGCACCGGATCCTGTCGCTGTTCGCGGCCCTGCTCCTGTCGGCCGCGTTCGCCGCGCACGCCGCGGTGGTGGAACTGGACGCGGGGCCGATCTGGTCCAACTTCGACGCCAACAACAAGTGCCCGCAGGTGTGCAGCAACCGCGGCGCGCAGCGCTGGACCGGCGACTGGCGCACCACGCAGCCGGGCCGCATGTCGGTGTGCAGCTGCGAGTTCGCGGGGCCGGGCCCGCTGCCCGCGCCGGTCAATCCGCCGCAGGGCCAGCCGTGGCGACCGGCGGCGATCCCGTCAGGCAACGCGTGCAGCGTCGGCGGGTCGGCGAAGTGCCCGGGCTGCTCGGTGTCGTGCGAGTCCGGCATGCGGCCGGTGTGCCGGCAGGCGGTCGAGGGCGTGACGTCGTGGTGCCAGCGCGACGCGTCGTGCACGTGCGAGAAGTAGCCCCACCCGCCTGACCGTGGCCGGCATCCACGACTACGGCCTCTACGTTCTCGCGTGCCTGCTGCTCAACGTCACGCCGGGACAGGACACGTTCTACATTCTCGGGCGCAGCATCGGCCAGGGCCGGCGCATCGGCGTCGCCTCGGCCCTCGGGGTGGCGGCCGGCACGGTGGTGCACGCGCTCGCGGCGGCCCTCGGGCTCTCGGCGGTGATCGCGACGTCGGCCACCGCGTTCACGCTGATCAAGTGGGCGGGCGCCGCCTACCTCGTGTACCTCGGCGTGCGCACGCTCGTCACCGCGCGTGCGGCGGTCGCGGTCCCGGCCACGTCCGGCCGCGCGGACGCCCGCCTCGCATTCCGGCAGGGGATGCTGACCAACGTGCTCAATCCCAAGGTCGCGCTGTTCTTCCTCGCGTTCCTGCCGCAGTTCCTGGTGCCGGGCACGGACGCTCCGGTGCCGGCACTGCTGCTGCTCGGCTTCACCTTCGTCGCGACGGGCACCGTGTGGGTGGTGCTGCTCGCGGTCGCGAGCGCGGCCATCGGCGGGGCACTGGCGCGGCGCCCCGGCGTCCACGCCTGGCTGCTGCGCGCGATGGGCGCGCTCTTCGTGTTCCTGGGGGTGCGGCTCCTCGCCACGCAACGGTGACGCCCGCCCCGCTTGGCAGGCGCCCGCGCATGCCGCACACTTCTGTTTTCGTCCGCCGACACCAAGGATGACCATGCAGCGCATCGCCCTCGTGCCGTGGATCGCGGCCTTCGCCGCCGCGTCCGCGTTCGCGCAGACGCCGGCGCCGACTGCAGCCGCCCCCGCCGACGCCGCCAAGCCGGCGACCGCCTACAAGTACGTCGAGCCGCGCGAAGTCGCGGTGACCGACAACTCGGCCGCTGCGGCGCCGTACAAGGTCGTCGAGGGCCGGGCGATCGCGGACTACCCGCCGCCGTCGAAGCTCGATCCGCGCGTGTGCCTCGAATTCCCGTCGCAGGCGCAGATCATCACCTGCGCGAACAAGTACCTGCCCAAGCGGCGTACCTGACGCGTCGTCCGTCCCGGGCGCCCCGGTCCCGCCGGCGCGCCCGTCCACCACGTTGGCTGTAGGGCCCGCACGCGCGCCGCGGCCGGGAGCATGCATGAAGAAGGTCGTCTGGGGCGTCATCAGCACGGCGAAGATCGGGCGGGAGCGGGTCCTGCCCGGGATGCGCAAGAGCGGACTCATCGAACTGCGCGCGATGGCCTCGCGCGACGCGGCGCTTGCCCGCCGCACGGCGGATGCGCTCGGCATCCCGATCACGTACGGCTCGTACGCCGAGATGCTCGCGGACCCCGAGATCGAGGCGGTCTACAACCCATTGCCCAACCACCTGCACGTACCGCTGACGCTCGAGGCCGCGGCCGCGGGCAAGCACGTGCTGTGCGAGAAGCCGATCGCGCTCACCGCGCAGGAGGCTACGCAACTGCGGGAGGCGGCGCGCAAGGTGCTGATCGCCGAGGCGTTCATGGTGCGCTTCCACCCGCAGTGGCAGCGCGCCCAGGCGCTCGTGCGCGAGGGCCGCATCGGCACGCTGCGCGCGGTGCAGATGGCGTTCTGCTACAACAACCTCGACCCGGCGAACGTGCGCAACCGCGCCGACATCGGCGGCGGCGGCCTCTACGACATCGGCTGCTACGCGGTGGTCGCGGGCCGCTACTTCTTCGGCAGCGAGCCGGCGCGCGCGATCGCGCTGTTCGACCGCGACCCCACCTTCCGCACCGACCGGCTGACGAGTGGGCTCGTCGACTTCGGGGATGGGCGGCGGCTCGACTTCACGGTCGCCACGCAGGTCGCGCCGCACCAGCGGCTGCAACTGCTCGGCACGAAGGGCCGCATCGAAATCCAGATCCCGGTGAACGCGCCGCAGGGCGCAGCCACGCGCATCCTGATCGACGACTGCTCGTCGCTCGAGGGCGCCGGCATCGTCACCGAGGTCATTCCGCCCTCCGACCAGTACCAGCTGCAGGGGGAGGCGTTCTCGCGCGCCGTGCGCGGCGAGATTCCACTCGCGTACGGCGTCGAGGACGCGATCGCCAACATGCGCGCGCTCGACGCCCTCTTCCGCTCCGAGCGTTCCGGCATCTGGGAAGCGATCGCCAGTGGCTGATCGCGCCCTGCTGCGGACGCGTGCCGCCGTCCTCGTCGTCGCGGCCGGCATCGCCGCGCTTCCGGCGACGGGCGCGGCGCAGGCGCAGCCGCAGGGAGCGCGCCCGGCGGCCGCACCGGAAGCGGCGGCGAGCGACGGCAGCCCCACCGGCCCGAAGCCCGCGATCCGCGGCCTGGTGTCGATGGGCGCGTACCGGTTCGTCGGCGCGGGCGGTGACCCCGTCAACACGCTGGCCCCGCTCGACGCGAAGGCCGGCATCTTCGGCGGGCTGGTGGTGATCTCGACGTGGCGGCAACTGCAGCCGGAGCCCGGTGGCGCGATCCCCGCGAACAACCCCATCGACCAGGCAATGGCCGAGGTCCGCGCCTACAACCAGCGCAACCCCAACAAGCCGATCGCCGTGCGCCTGCGCGTGTGGGGCGGCTTCGAGGCGCCGGCGTGGGCGATGGCGCTCGGCGGACCGCCGATCGAGACCGTGCACAACGGCACCAAGCGGCAACTCGGCCGCTTCTGGACGGCGGCGTACCGCGCCGCGTGGCGCGACTTCCAGGCCCAACTCGCCGCGAAATACGACGGCTTCCCGCTCATCCGGGAGACCGCAATGACGTCGTGCATGTCGTACACCGCCGAGCCATTCTTCCTGCCCACCGAACCCACGGTGCAGCAACCGATCCGTGCGGCGGGCTTCAACGAGGCGCAGTACCGGCAGTGCCTGGAAGGCGGCGTCGAGGACTTCGCGGGGTGGAAGCGCACGCGGATCGTGCTGTCGGTGAACCCACTGCGCACCGGGCCGAACCAGGGCAACGGCGACCCGCAGTTCACGATCGGTGTCATGCGCGCGTGCCGGCAGCAACTCGGCGTGCGCTGTGTGTTCGACAACCACGACCTCGACACCGAGCAGAACCTCGCCAAGCCGCTCGTCCCGATCTACGCCGCGATGAAATCGATGGGTCCGGAGATCGTGCTCCAGACGCTGCAGGAGACGCCCCCCGACTTCGACGGCGTGATCGCCAAGGGCGTGGCCATGGGCGCGACCGCCATCGAGCTGTGGCAGGACTACAAGGGCTTCCCGCTCGAATCGCCAGACCGGCTGCGCAAGTGGGCGGCGCTGATCGAAGCGAACCACACGCGGTGACGGCGCGCCCATGACGCGACCCCTCGCGACCTGGCGCGGCGCCTGCCATTGCGGCGCCGTGGCGTTCGAGATCGAGACCGACTTCCCGGAACTGACGACCTGCGACTGCTCCATCTGCAGGCGCAAGAACGCGCTGATGGTGAAGGTGCACGAGTCGCGCTTCCGCCTGCTGCGCGGCGCGGACGCGCTGCGAGCCTACCAGTTCCACACGCTGACCGCGACGCACTACTTCTGCGACACGTGCGGCATCTACCCTTTCCATCGCAAGCGCGTGACACCGGATCACTACGGCGTCAACGTGTTCTGCCTCGACGGCTTCGACCCGGCGGGCATCCCGGTGCGCGCCACGCGCGGCGCGGCCATGGATTGAGCGTGCAGCCGGTCGAACGCGCGTAGAATGCCGCGCATGCGTAAATCGTGGCTCGGCAAAGTGGGGGCGCTGGCGCTGGCCGGTGGGGTGGCGCAGGCGACACACGCGCTGGAAACACCGGTGCAGGTGCAGCAACGTTGGGAGGGCCGCGTGCCGGCGGGCGTCGCGCCACCACCGCAGTCGTCGCTGGTGGCCGCCGATGCGCTGCAGGTCGTGTGGACCCTGTGCCAGGTGCAGAGCCCGATGCCGGACATCGACTTCTCGCGCCAGATCGTGCTGCTGGCGGTTCGCAAGGGCGTGAAGGTCCGCTTCCAGAATGCGCAGGTCGCCGACGGCAACGTGCGCACCAACGTGCTGGCCACGATGGCGCCGGCCGCGCAGACGTTCTGCGCGCTGGCCCTCGTCGACCGCGCGGGCATCAAGACGGTGAACGGGGCGCCGCTCGGGCAGTAGGCGGCTGGGAGACGCGACGGCGGCGCACGTGCGCACCGCCGCGCCATTGCAATCGGAGGGACCGCGGATGGATGGCATGCGCAAGCTCCTCGCCGCACTCGTCGTGCTGGCCGCGGGCATCTTCTGGGGGACGCACGGCCACGCGGCCGCGCCGATCATCGGCAACGGCCAGGCGCCGGGCGGATTCGGGATGCCGGCCGGGTACGTCTGCGCGCCGGCGAAATGTCCGGTGCCGCGCTGACGTCCGCCGGCGTGAACCTGCCGTGAGATCGCGACCCCGTGCATGACATGCTCGTGCGGCTGTACGCACTGCCGCCGCTCGCCCCCGCCATCGAGAGCTGCGCCCGCGAGGGCGTGACCGTCCGGCGCGCCATCGCGCCGGAGAAGCCGGCCGTGCTGGCGTTCGTGCGGGAGCACTTCGCGAGTTCGCGGTCCGAAGTCGACGCCGCATTCGCGCACACGCCGGTGCGCTGCTTCGTCGCCGCTCGTGCGGGAGCCGTCGTCGGGTTCGCCTGTCACGACGTCACGTATCGCAACTTCTTCGGGCCGGAGGGAGTGGCGGCGGTGGAGCGAGGGCGCGGGATCGGGCAGGCGCTGCTGCTTGCCACGCTGCATGCGCAGCATGCGATGGGGTATGCCTACGCGATCATTGGTGGCGTGGGTCCGGCGTCCTTCTATCGCAAGATCGTGGATGCAGTGGACATCGTGGATTCGACGCCGGGGATTTATGCGGGTCGGCTGGGTGGCTGAAGTGTCCATGTCGCAGCGTTCACGCGGCGACACGGACATCCGCAGCGGGGCGACCAGGTGCCTTGGACGGCATCGCCGTCATGTGACCAAGAACTCGCGCGGACCTATCGCTTCGCCCGCGCGAACGCCGCCGCCAGCGCACCCGGAGGCGCTGCCGGCGCCGGACGTGGCGCGCGGTCCCGTCCCGCCGGCCGCTCGCGCGGCGCCGCACCTGCGCGTGCGCCGCTGCCATCCCGCGCACCAGGCTCGTCGGATAGCCGCATCGACAGCGCGATCCGCTTCCGCGTGAGATCGACCTCCATCACCTTCACCGTGACGACGGCGCCGGCCTTCACGACGTCGTGCGGGCTCTTCACGAACGACGTCGACAGCGCGGAGATGTGCACCAGACCATCCTGGTGCACGCCGACGTCGACGAACGCGCCGAAGTTGGTCACGTTGGTCACCACGCCCTCGAGCACCATGCCTGGACTGAGGTCCTTCAGGTCCTCCACACCTTCGCGGAAGTCGGCCGTGCGGAACGACGGGCGCGGGTCGCGGCCGGGCTTCTCGAGTTCCGTCAGCACGTCGCGCACGGTCGGTTCGCCGAAGCGCTCGTCGGCGTAGCGCGCCGGCGCGAGCTTGCGCAGCAGCGCCCCGTTGCCGATCACCTCCGGCAGCGTGCGCTTGACGTCCGCGAGAATGCGCTCGACCACCGGATACGACTCGGGGTGCACCGCCGAGGCGTCGAGGGGATTCTCGCCGCCCTGCACGCGCAGGAAGCCCGCCGCCTGCTCGAAGGTGCGTTCGCCCAGGCGCGGTACGGCGCGCAGCGCGGCGCGCGACGGGAAGGCGCCCTGTGCATCGCGCACGCGCACGATGTTCTCGGCCAGCGAGGGCGACAGCCCGGACACGCGCGCGAGGAGCGGCGCCGACGCGGTGTTCACATCGACGCCGACGGCATTCACGCAATCCTCGACCACCGCGTCGAGCGAGCGCGCGAGCTTGAACGGGTTCACGTCGTGCTGGTACTGGCCGACGCCGATGCTCTTGGGCTCGATCTTCACGAGTTCGGCCAGCGGGTCCTGCAGGCGGCGCGCGATGGACACGGCGCCGCGCAGGCTGACGTCGAGGTCGGGGAATTCCTTCGAGCCCACCTCCGACGCCGAGTACACGGACGCGCCCGCCTCCGACACCACCACCTTCGTCAATGCACAATCACCGCAGCGGCGCGCGAGATCGGCGGCGAGGCGGTCGGTCTCGCGGCTCGCAGTGCCGTTGCCGATGGCAACCAGTTCGACGCCGTGGCGACGCACCAGCGCCTCCAGCGCGCGCAGCGAACCCTCCCAGTCGCGGCGCGGCTCGTGCGGATGGATCGTTGCGGTGTCGACGAGCTTGCCGGTGCGGTCGACCACGGCCACCTTCACGCCGGTGCGCAGGCCCGGGTCGAGGCCGAGCGTCACGCGCGGCCCCGCGGGGGCGGCGAGCATGAGGTCGCGCAGGTTGCGCGCGAACACCGCTATCGCCTCGTCCTCCGCGCGGGTGCGCAGCGCCGTCAGCAACTCCATCTCGAGGTGCAGCGACAGCTTGACGACCCACGTCCAGCGCGCGGTCTCGGCGAGCCAGCGATCGGCGGCGCGGCCGCGGTCGGCGATCCCGAACCGGGACGCGATCATCCCGATGCACGACGACGGCTGCGGCGGATCGGCAAGTTCCTCGGGCATCTTCACCGCGAGGCGCAGCACCTGCTCGTTGCGCCCGCGCAGCAACGCCAGCGCGCGGTGCGAAGGCATGGTGGCGATGGCCTCGCGAAAGTCGAACCAGTCGCGGAACTTGGCGCCCTCCTCCTCCTTGCCCTCGACCACCGTGGACACCACAAGCGCGTGGCTCGTGCAGTGGCCGCGCAGTTGATCGAGCAGCGCCGCGTCCTCGGCGAAGCGCTCGACGAGGAGCGCGCGCGCGCCCTCCAGCGCGGCTTTCGCGTCGGGGACGTCGAGGTCGGCAGGCTCGCGGCCGGTCGCGACGTACTTCGCGGCCTCGACCTCCGGCGTCAGCGTGGGATCGCCGAGCAGCGCATCGGCGAGCGGCGCCAAGCCCGCCTCCCGCGCAATCTGCGCCTTCGTGCGCCGCTTCGGCTTGAACGGCAGGTAGACGTCTTCCAGCCGCTGCTTGGTGTCCGCTTCCTCCACGGACTTGCGCAGTTCCGGCGTGAGCTTGCCCTGCTCCTCGATGCTCGCGAGCACCGCCGCCCGGCGCGTCTCCAGCTCGCGCAGGTATTCGAGGCGTTCGGCGAGCGCGCGCAGCGCGACGTCGTCGAGTTCACCGGTGGCCTCCTTGCGATAGCGGGCGATGAAGGGCACCGTCGCGCCCTCATCGAGGAGCCTGATGGCGGCCGTGACCTGCCTTGGTGCAACACCGAGCTCGGCGGCGATGCGTTCGTCTATCGTGGGAAGCATGAATCGCTATATGCAAAAAGCTGCGGATGCTAACCGGGCGCCCGACCGGCGGACAACCACGGCTTAATCGGCAGGAATTTGATCTGGGTCGCACTGTACCGGACCCCGTAACCGTAGCATCCCGGGGTCCCCACAAGGGACGTCTCTTCTTGGAGCTGCCATGAACATCCGAGTCGTCGTGCTCGCCGCGGCCGCCGGCGTGCTGGTCACCACCAGCGTCGTGCTCGCCGCGATCACCTGGGAATCCGGCAAGCCTGCCGCCCCTGCCGTCACCGCGGGCGACCGCGCCTCCGCGCTGTCGCGCGCCTACGCCCCCACCCGCGGCAATCCCGACGCGAAGGTTGCCATCGTCGAGTTCATCGACCCGGCATGCGAGACCTGCCGCGAGTTCTATCCGTTCGTGAAGGACATGGTGAAGAACAACCCGGACAAGATCCGCCTGTCGCTGCGCCACGTGCCGCTGCATGCCGGGTCCGACCAAGTGATCCGCATGCTCGAAGCCGCGAAGAAACAGGACAAGTACTGGAACGCGCTCGAGCAGCTGCTCGCGCTGCAGTCGTCTTGGGTTTCGAATCATCGCGTCAACGCCGACGCGGCGCTGGCGCTGCTGCCGCACGCCGGCATCGACGTCGAGCGCCTGAAGGCGGACATGAATGCCCCCGAGGTCGCCGCCAACATGGCGCAGGACGCGCAGGACGCGCGCACGCTCAAGGTCACGCAGACGCCCGAATACTTCGTCAACGGCAAGGGCATGCCGGAGTTCGGCTACGAGCAGCTGCGCGGCCTCGTGACCGACGCCCTCGCGAGCAACTACAAGTGAGCCGCCCGATGCCGATCACCGACCGCCTGCGCGACCTTACCGCGACGCCGCGCCAGGTCGCCACATTGCTCGCCGCGGGCTGCGGCGCCGCGCTCGTGACCAGCATGTTCGTGCAGCACGTGCTGGGACTCGCCCCCTGCTCGCTGTGCGTCCTGCAGCGGCTGACCTTCACGCTGGTGCTGCTGCTCGCGCTTCCGGTCGCGCTGGGGGCCCGCCCGGCGTCGGTCGCCACGTTGCTGGGCGGTGCGATCGGGCTGGCGGCGATCACCGGGGTCGGCATCGCCGGCTACCAGGTGTGGCTGCAGACCTTCGCCCGCGTCGTGCCGCGCTGCGGCCGCGGGCTTTCGGCCTACTTCGAGGACACGCCGCTCGAAGGCCAGCTCGAGTGGTTCCTCGCGGCCGAGGGCGACTGCTCCAAGCCCGTGATGCTGGTCGGCTCGATCAGCATGGCGGAACTCGGCCTCGTCGCGTTCGTGCTGATCACGATCGCGGCGTGGCGGATGCTTGCCGTCGCGCCGGCGCGGGTGGCCGCGCGCTGAACGCATCGCCGCCGCAATGGCGGCGTCACACGGCCAGCGCGTTGATCTCCAGCGCCGCGCGCAGGCCCGACTCGATCGCGCCCTGGATCCACGCGTGGTGCAGCGACGCGTGTTCGCCCGCGAAGTGGATCCGGCCCTCGGGGGCCACGATGTGCTCGTAGAGCAGCGTCTGCTGCTGCGGTTCGAAGAGCGCGAACGCGCCGCCCGCGTAGGGGTCGTCGTGCCACATCTTCGAGGTGCCGACCTCGAACTCCTCGCGGATCTGCGGGTGGATCACCGCGACGTTCTCCAGCGCCTGCACGATGCGCTCGTCGGGTGACAGCGACCCCCAGCGCTGCGCATCCTCCGACCAGGTGTAGCTCGCGAGCAGCACGCCGCGGCCGGTTTCGCGCCCGGCCTCGGGATAGAAGAGGTTGCGGATCGCGAGGTCGGTGACGGTCCCGCCGCCGAAGATGCCCTCGTCCTCCTCCCAGAAGCGGCGGCGGCACTGGAACAGGATCTTCGCGGACGCGTCGTAGTGCAGCTGCCGGATGGCGCGCCGCTTGGGCAGCGACAGCGGCGTGCCCATCTCCACGTGGCGCAGCACCGCGAACGGCACGGTGACGATCGCGTGGTCGGCGTGCACCTTGCGCCGCCCGGCCGCCGTCTGGTAGTGCACCGTCACCGCGTCCGCGCTCTGGTCGAGCGCCACCATGCGCGCGCCGAACCGGATGCGGTCGCGAAGCGCCGGCATGAACGCGCGCGGCAGGAGGTCCATGCCGCCCTCGATGCGCACCATGTCGACGTAGAACCTGCCCACCTCCTCGCGCAGCATCTCGAGGAACGAGGTGTTCATCAGCGACTCCTGGTTCATGAGGAGGCCGAAGAGCTCGATGGCCGCCTCCGACCAGCCCTGCTCCTCCAGGAATTCGCGGATCGAGTACGTGTCGTACCGGCGCACGATCTCGTCCCAGCCGTCGGCCCCGTGCGCCTCGATCCGCTCGGCAAACGGCTGCATCGCCCGCGCCCACATCGCTCCGCAGGTGCTGCCGCGCTCGTGCTCGGCGAGGTGCGCGCCGATGAGATGCGGCTTCGCGTCGACCTCGCGCCAGCGGTGCTTGCGACCGAAGAGGTGGCAGTAGCCCTCCGGGTTGTTCATCGTGAAATCGACGGTCGGCAGACCGAACTGGCGCACGTAGGCGAGCGTCAGCCGGTGCGAGCGCGGGATGCGCATGGCCCCCGCCTCGGCATAGAGGCCGGGCGCGAACGGCTCGCGCAGCGTATAGATGCGGCCGCCGACCCGTTGCTGCGCCTCCAGCACGAGGGGGTCGTGGCCGGCCCGCAGCAGCGCGGAGGCGGCCACCAGCCCGGCCATCCCGGCGCCGACCACGATCACGCGCCGGCGCGGACCCGCGGTCCGCGGCAGGCCGTGGGCGATGACGTCGAGGTACTCCTGTTCGCGGTCCATGCGGGTGCCCTCGGCTGCGGGTGCGGACAACGCCGGCGACGATACCGGATGCCCTGCCGCCGGGCAACGGACGTGCCACCGCGCCCGGCGTGCGACCATTGGCCGCTTCCCTGATGAAGATCAAAGGATTGACGCCCGGTGCGCTTGGCGCACCGGGGCGCGTGCCGTAGCATCGGACGAGCGCGGCCGGCCTGGCGCGCGAAAGCACCCCACGCCCCCTGTCGAAAAGACCACGCCATGCCCGACACCCTCGCCCTCTGGCACGCCGAGCACGTCAACTTCGCCCGCCTCCTCAACCTGCTCGAGGACCAGCTCTCGCTCTTCCACACCGGGGCGCAGCCCGACTACGACCTCGTCCTCAACATCATGTTCTACATGACCCACTATTCGGACGTGCTGCACCATCCGAAGGAGGACCTGGTGTTCGAGAAGATCCGCGAGCGCGAGCCGGCGGTCGGCCGCACGGTCGACGACCTGGTGCGCCAGCACGTGCGCCTGAAGCACATCGGCGAGACGCTGGTGCAGCGGCTGGACGACCTCCTCAACGGCTCGGTGGTGAGCCGGGCCGAGATCGAGGGCGCCGCGCGCGACTACGTCGGCACGATGCGCGGCCACATGCGCATCGAGGAGTCCGAACTGCTGCCGCTCGCCGCCAAGCACCTCACCGCCAAGGACTGGAACGCGATCCACGCGAAGGTCGGGCGCATCGAGGATCCGCTCTTCGGCAAGCACCCCGAGCATCGCTACGCTGAACTGCAGCAGCAGATCGCACGCTACGCGGTGAGCGACGGCGTGCCGATGCGCGGCGCCTAAAGCCCGCACGCATGGCGCGCCGGCGGCGCGCCGGAATCACCCTGCAGCGGGCACCGGCAACGCCGGTGGGCGTGGTTGCGCCGGGCCGATCAGTCCTCGAGCGTGAAGCCGATCTTGATCGTCACCTGCCAGTGCGCGACCTTGCCGTCCACGATGTGACCGCGAGTGTCCGTCACCTCGAACCACTGGAGGTTGCGGACCGTCTCGGCCGCCTTGCCGACGGCGTTGCTGATCGCCTCCTCGATCGAGACGGGCGACGAGCCGGTCAGCTCGATCATCTTGTAGACGTGGTTGCTCATCGGGCGCCTCCTTGCCGTTGGAATGGGTGGGGGCAACGCTAGCACATCGCGGGCGGGCGTGGCGCGCACCGCACGGCCCGGCGAGCGCGCGGCCGCGTCGGCCGTAGCGGGAAGCGGGTCCGGGATCGGCTAAGCTTGGCCCCGGCGCGCCGGTCCGTCGTGCGCCGCTGATCCGTCCCTGCACCCATGAGCCTCGCCGCGTGGTACCCGGTCGTGAAGCACGTGCACATGACGTGCGCGGCGGCCACGCTCCTGCTCTTCACGCTGCGCGGCGCGTGGATGATGCGCGGTTCGCCGCGGCTCGGCGCGCGGTGGGTCCGTGTGCTGCCGCACGTCGTGGACACGGTGCTGCTCGGTTCTGCGATCCTGCTGGCCTGGCTCATCGGCAATGCGCCGCTGACGCACGGGTGGCTGACCGCGAAGGTCACGGGGCTCGTGCTCTACATCGTGCTGGGGACGGTCGCCCTCAAGCGCGGCCGTACGCTGCGCATCCGGATCGCGGCGTTCGTGGCCGCGCTGCTGGTGTTCGGGTACATCGTGGCGGTGGCGTTCACCAAGTCGCCCTGGGGGTATTTCGCGCTCTAGCGACGCGGCGGCTTCGTCTCCGGTCGCGGCTTTGCCCCTCACCCCAGCCCTCTCCCCGCGAGCGGGGAGAGGGAGCCCTGAACGAGGCAGCATGCAGAACGCATGCGCCCCCAATGGGCATTCAGCCGGCAGGCAGCGCGCAACTGAACCCTCCGCGCAGCGGAGGATGATCGGCGCGCTTCGTAGGTTTTGCGGTTACTACGGGGAAAGCGCTCGGCCGCCCGGAGCTTTCCCCGCTGACCAGACCGGCCGCAAAAGGCGCAACGCCGCCCCCACGTCATCCACCGCAAGCACGACGCGCCTTTTGCGGACGTCAAGGTCGAACGACCAGCACCGCACAAGGCACCAGACCGACGATGCGATAGGCATTGCCCCCAAGCCGTAGCCGGAGTCCATGCGTCGGCGACCCGCCGCGGCCGACGACGACCAGGTCGGCGCCGGCTTCCGCCGCCTTCGCGGCGACTGTCTCGGCCGCTCGGCCCTCGGCCACCTCGACCGTGACGTCGCCGACCTCGGCGCGCGCGGCCTCCGCCGCGGCCGCGAGCGCACGCTCGACCATGGCGCGCTCCGCCCGGTCCGCCGCAACGCCGACCAGCGTGAGCGGCAGGCCCGCCGCCTTCGCGGCGCGTGCCGCGAGGCCGGCGACCACCGGGCCGGCCCGGGAGGCGTCGATGCCGGCCAGCACGCGGGTGCGCGGCAGCGTCGCCTTGCGCGGCACGATCAGTACATGGCAAGGCGCGTTGATCGTCATGCGGTTCACCATCTCGCCCACCATGAAGTTGGCGAGGAAGCCGCGGCGCCCGCGCCGGCGCGCGACGAGAAGATCGGCCGCGACATCGGTCGCCTCCCCGACGATCGCGCGCCAGCCTTCCTCCGCGCGGCGCACGCGCACGTCGACGGTGAGACCGGCCGCCGCGGCGGCCGCCCGCACCGCCTGCGAGCGCGCGTACGCCTCCGCTTCCGCGCGCGCCACGAGTTCCGGGGCGACCGTCTCGTACTCGACGTTGCTCACCAGCGGGACGACCGCCGACAGCGCGACCCCGGGCTCGGCCGCGAGCGCGAACGCGGCCGCTTCCGCGCCGACGTCGAACTCGGTGTGCTCGGTGGCGAGCAGCAGGCGGGCGAAGGCGAGATGCATGGGATTCAGTGTAGCCGGTTCAGCACGCCGGACGCCGCAACCACGATCACCGCGATCAGGGCGAGCGTGATGAGCGCATAGGCGCGGTCCCCGCGGCGGAGGAAGCGCACCAGCACGGCGCCCAGGCTCGCGAGCGAACCGGCCGCGAGGACTGCGATGCCGGCGAAGCTCGCCACGTCGCCTTCCCCGAGATGACGCACCCACCCCCAGCCGACCGCCGCACCGCTGGCCGCGCGGAACTGCGCGGCCGGCAGGCCCCACAGCGACGGCAGTTCCGCAAGCGGCACGTGCGCCGGCAGGAGACCGGTCACATACGCCGCGAACGCGACGACCATCACGAAGAACCCGACGCGCGTGGCCACGCGCAGCACCCGCGCGTAGGCGAGTTGCTCGGGGGATGCCGGCACGGCCGGCGGCGGGGTGTGCGTCACGTGCCCAGCCCCTTCGCGATGGCCCGCAGTCCCGCGATGAACAGCACGACGATCACGACGCGGCGCACGTGCGTGGCCTTCAGCACCGAGAGCAGGTGCGCACCGATGCGCGCACCGAGCATCGTGCCGATCATCGCGGGCGCCGCGACGATCGGCAGCACGGCACCCGCGTTGGCGTACGTCCACACGGCGGATGCGCTCGCCAGCGAGAGGATGACGCTGCTCGTTCCGACGGCGATCTTGAGCGGCGCGCCCATCAGCAGGTTGAGCGTCGGCACGTTGGCCCATCCGGCGCCGACGCCGAACATGCCGCCGAGGAGGCCGTTCAGCGCAAAGGCCGCGCAACCGGTGGGGATGCGGTGCACGTGCCAGCGGACCTCGTTTCCCGTCGCGCGGTCGCGGAAAGTGCCCCGGATCGCGAGGCTCGCCCAGTGGCGTGCCGGCGGTGGGGACGGCAGCTCCGCCTGGCGCGAGACGAGCATAAGCACGACGATGGCGAGGATCACGAGTCCCAGCGCGACCTGCAGGAACGCGGCCGGCAGCACGAGCCCCAGCAGCACGCCTGGCACTGCTGCGATCGACGCCACGAGCGCCATCGGCAGCGCCAGGCGCAGGTCGGCGAGCCCCGTCCGCAGCAGGTTAGGCGCGGCCGCGAGTGAGCTTGCCAGCGCGACCAGCAGGCCGGCCGCGCGGACGAAATCGAGGTCGAAGGGGAAGAAGCTGCCGATGATCGGCACGAACAGCACGCCGCCGCCGACGCCGGCCGGTACGGCGACGATGCCGATCAGGAAGCAGACGACGAACAGCGCGAGCGGCCACGCCCACCAGGGCGACGCGGCGGCGCCGACGGTCGCGGCGCACGCGCCGGTGGCCGCCACCGCGCACAGCAGGGCGACGGCCGCGTGCGCGGCGCGTCGGCTCACCGGAGCCAGGCGCGGGCGGGACCCGCCGCCCGCGGCACGCAGCCCGCGCCGTTTGCCTGCATCACTCCGGCTGGATGCCGGCGTCCTTCATGATCTTCGCCCACTTCGCCCCTTCGCGCTTCATCATCGCGCCGAACTCGTCCGGGGTGCTGGTGCGCGCTTCCACGCCCTGCGCGAGCAGCGCCTTCTTCACGCTCTCGGTCTGCATCACCTTGCCGATCTCGGCGTTGAGCTTCGCGATGACCTCGGGCGAAGTTCCGTTCGGCACGAGGATGCCGAGCCAGCCCACGGCGTCGAAGTCCGGGAAGCCCAGCTCCGCCACGGTCGGGACGTCGGGCAGCGCCGGGCTGCGCTTCAGCGACGTCACCGCGAGCCCGCGCAGCTTGCCGGCCTGCACGTGCGGCATGCCGGAGGCGACCGACAGCGCCGCCATCTGGGTGTGACCGCCGAGGAGGTCGGTGATGGCCGGCGCGGCGCCCTTGTAGGGCACTTCCGTCATCTTGAAGTTGCCCTGCTTCATGAGGAGTTCCGCCGCGAGCTGCGGGAACGTGCCGTGCCCCGCCGTGCCGTAGGTGATCGCCTTCGGGTCGGCCTTCGCGGCGGCGATGACGTCGTTCAGGTTCTTGTACTTGGAGTCGGCCTGCGCCATGAAGAGGCTGGGCGAGCTCGCGACCTGGATCACGGGCGTCAGGTCCTTCAGCGGGTCGAGGCCGGGGTTCTTCATCGCGTTCGGCGCGATGATCATGTTGTCGGCCTGGCCGATCACGATGTCATAGCCGTCCTTCGCCGCGCGGGACGCCTCGCCAAGGCCGATCATGCCGTTCGCACCGGCCTTGTTCTCGACCACGATGGTCCAGCCGGTCTGCTTCCCGAGCTCGGTCGCGACCTGGCGCGCGACGAAGTCGGTGCCACCGCCCGGCGGGAACGGCACGATGAGGCGGATGGGCTTCGACGGATAGGTCTGCGCGCCCACCGGCGCGGCGAACGCGACGGCGGCGAGCAGCACAGCGAGCAGACGGAACATGGTGCTTCCTCCTTGTTGGAACGAATGCTAGCCGACGGCGCGCTTGGCGCCTTCGATGTCGTAGCGGCGCAGGCGGGGACCGGCCTTCATGACCTGCCCCGGCAGCGGCCGTCCGATGATGGTCTCGACGTGGCGCGCGACGGCGATCAGCGCCTCGAGGTCGACGCCCGTGTCGTAGCCCGACTCCTCGAGCAGGTACACGAGGTCCTCCGTGCACACGTTGCCGGTGGCGCCGGGCGCGAACGGACAGCCGCCCAGGCCCGCGATCGACGACTCGTAATCGCGGATGCCGAGCGAGAGGCCGACCATCACGTTGGCGAGACCGACGCCGCGGGTATTGTGGAAATGCAGCGCGATGGAGAGTTGCGGATGCCGCTGCTGGATCGCGGTGACCAGCGCGGTGACCGTCGGCGGCACCGCCATCCCGGTGGTATCGCCGAGCGTGATGCGGTCGATGCCGAGCGCCGCGTAGGCATCGATCACGCGCATCGCCGAGGCGACGGGCACCTCGCCCTCGAACGGGCAGCCGAACGCGCAGGCAACGGCGCCGCGCACCGGCACGCGGCCGCGCGCGATCTCGGCGATCTCCGCCGCGTTGGCGAGCGAGCGCCCGATGGTCGCGTTGAGGTTCGCGCCGTTGTGCGTCTCGCTCGCGGAGACGAAGCACACGATCTCGTCCACGCCCGCGCCGAGCGCGCGCTCGGCGCCGCGGGCGTTGGGCGCGAGCGCGGCGATGTAGGCATCCGCGCGCCGGGTGACCTGCGCCAGCATGTCGTGCGCGTCGGCGAGCTGCGGCACGGCGCGCGGGCTGACGAACGAGGTCGCCTCGAGGTGGGTCACGCCCGCGGCGATCAGCTCGTCGACCACCTGCGCCTTCACGCCGGTGGGGATGAACTCCGGCTCGGTCTGGAAGCCGTCGCGCGTGCCGACCTCGGTGATCGACACCCGGGGACGGGAGCCCGGCGGTGCTGCAACCTTCATGAATCCTCCTGCAATGAACCGCGCTACGCGACCTTCTTCGCGTGCAGCGCGGCGATGGCCTCGGCACTATAGCCCAGCTCGGCGAGCAGCGCGTCCGTGTCCTCCCCCAGGTCCGGCGGAGCACGGTGCACGCGGCACGGCTCGTCGGTGAACTTGATGGGGAAGCCCAGCACGTCCATCGGCCCGTGCCGCGGGTGGTCGATCGTGATGCGCATCTCCTGGTGCCGGATCTGCGGATCGGAGAACACCTCGGGCAGGCTCATCACGCGGCCGCACGGCACACCCGCCGCGTTCAGCACGTCCAGCCAGTGCGCGATCGGCTGCTCGCGGGTCTTCTCGTTGATGCGCGCGTTGATCTGCGTCCGCCGCGCGAAGCGGTCGCGGTTGGTGCGGAACTCCGGGTGCTCGCGCAGCCCGGACAGGCCGAGCGCGTCGAGGAGCTTGAAATAGACCGTGTCGTTGGACGGCGCGATCGCGACCTCGCCGTCTGCCGCCTCGAAGAGCCCGTACGGGGCCACCAGCGCGTGATCGTTGCCGGTGCGCAGCGGCTGTTCCCCCGTCTCGAAATAGTGGGTGGCGAGGAACGCGAGGTTCGCGATCATGCTGTCGGTGAGCGCGGTGGCAACCTCCTCGCCCCGGCCCGTGCGCTCGCGCCGCACCAGCGCCGCGCAGATGCCCATCGCGGCGTACGCGCCGGCGATGAGGTCGGACAGCGGCGGCGCCGCGCGGAGCGGCGGCTCGCCTTCCGCGCCGTTCACGCTCATGAAGCCGCTCATCGCCTGCGCGATGAAGTCGAACGACGGCCGGTCGCGGTACGGGCCGTCCATGCCGAAGCCGGTGATGTGGCAGGTCACGAGGTCCGGCTTGATCGCGAGCAATTGCTCACGGGAAAGGCCGATCTTCTCCATCACCCCCGGCCGGAAGTTGTCGAGGACCACGTCCGCGGTGGCGATGAGCTTCCGGAGCGCCTCCTTGCCTTCGGCGCTGCGCAGGTCGAGCGTGAGCGACCGCTTGTTGCGGTTGAACGACGCGAAATAGAGCCCGAAGCCGTCGCGCAGGATGCCCTGCTTGCGCACCGGGTCGCCGTCCTCGACGTCCTCGATCTTGATGACCTCCGCGCCCATGTCGGCGAGGAACATCGAGCAGAAGGGGCCGGACAGGATGCGGGAGAGATCGACGACGCGGATGCCGGAGAGTTGCATGCAGTGACCAGGAAGCGGGGAGCCGGGAACCGGCGCCGGGCCGCGGCCCGGCGCATGGATCGGATGATACGTGAGCGGCGTGCGGGAACCGGAGATTCCGTCACGCCGCGATGGCGACCGGCTGCGGCACCGGTTCCCGGAACCGCGCGAGCAGCGTGGCCTCCCGCGCCTTCGCCGCCTCGACGTTGCGCTGCTTCACGTGGCCGTAACCGCGGATGGTGGCCGGCAACGACGCGATCTCGACCGCCAGCGCGGCGTTGTGCAACGCGAGCCGCGCCGTGAGTTCCGCCACCGTCCGTTCGTAGTCGGCGATCAGCTGCCGCTCCATGCGCCGCTCGGCCGTGTGCCCGAACACGTCGAGCGCGGTGCCGCGCAGGCCGCGGCACCGTGCGAGCAGCGCCAGCAGCGGCCGCATCCACGGCCCGTAGCTGCGCTTCACCGGGGCCCCCGTCACGGGATCGGGCTTCACCCACAGCGGCGGCGCGAAGTGGTAGCGCAGCTTGTAGTCGCCGTCGAACGTGGCCGCCACCTGCCGCTCGAACTCGCCGTCGGTGTACAGCCGCGCCACCTCGTATTCGTCCTTGATCGCGAGCAACTTGTAGTAGTTGCGCGCCACCGCCTCGGTGAGCGCGGTGCCGCCCGTGACCTGGGCCTCGCGCGCGCAGACCTGCCCGACCAGCGCGCGGTAGCGCTCCGCGAGCGCGGCATCCTGGTAGGTGGTCAGCTCGTCGACGCGGCGCACGATGGCGGCGTCGAGATCGGCGGCCATGGCGCGGTCGCTGCCCTGCGCCGTCGCCGGCGCCCGCACCTGCCGCTCGACCGCGGCCACGTCGTGGCACGCGAGCCGGCCCCACTGGAACGCCCGCTGGTTCGCGGCCACCGCGGTGCCGTTGATCTCGATCGCCCGGAACAGCGCGTCGCGCGAGACCGGCACGAGGCCCATCTGGTACGCGTAGCCCAGCAGGAAGATGTTGGTGCCGAGCGAATCGCCGAGGAGGCCCGTCGCGAGCCGGGTGGCGTCCAGGAAGCGCGTGGCGTCCGCGCCGATGGCCTCGCGCAGGCCCTCCTCCATCGCCGTCCATGGGGTCAGCAGGTCGGGGTTCCTGATGAACGCGACCGTCGCCATGCGATTGGTGTTGATGACCGCGCGCGTGGTGCCGCGCTGCACGCGCGTGAGGATCGCGTTCTCCGCGGTGACGAGGAGGTCGCTGCCGATGATCGCGTTGGCCTCGCCCGCGGCGATGCGGATGGTGTTCAAGTCCTCGGGCCGGGCGGCGATCTTGACGAACGTGGTGACCGCGCCGCCCTTCTGCGCGACGCCCGTCATGTCGAGCACCGACACGCCCTTGCCTTCGAGGTGCGCCGCCATCCCGAGCAACGCACCCACGGTGATGATGCCGGTGCCGCCCACGCCCGCGACGACGATCGAATAGGGCTTCGGCAGCGCGGGCAACGCCGGTTCCGGCAGCCCGGCAAAGACGTCGTCCCCCGCGGCGCTCGCCTGACCGCGCTTCGGCGTGCCGCCTTCCACGCTCACGAAGCTCGGGCAGAAGCCGTTCTGGCAGGAGAAGTCCTTGTTGCACGACGACTGGTCGATGGCGCGCTTGCGACCGAACTCGGTCTCCACCGGCTGCACGGAGACGCAGTTCGACTTGGTGCCGCAGTCGCCGCAGCCCTCGCAGACGCGGGTGTTGATGAACGAGCGCCGCGCCGGATCGGGGAACCTGCCGCGCTTCCGGCGCCGGCGCTTCTCGGCCGCGCAGGTCTGGTCGTAGACGAGCACCGTCACGCCGCGCACTTCGCGCATTTCGCGTTGCACGGCGTCGAGGTGGTCGCGGTGCCGCACCGTCACGCCCTGCGCGAAGGCCGCGCCGCGCCCGTACTTCTCCGGCTGGTCGGTGACCACCACGATCTGCCGCACGCCCTCGGCTTCCAGCTGCCGCGTCAGCGCGGGTACGTTGATGGGCGCGGGCAGCGGCTGCCCGCCGGTCGCGGCGGTCGCGTCGTTGTAGAGGATCTTGAACGTGATCGGCACGTCGGCCGCCACCGCGGCGCGCACCGCGAGGAGGCCCGAGTGGTAGTACGTGCCGTCGCCCATGTTGGCGAAGATGTGCTTCGTGTCGGTGAACGGCGCGTGACCCACCCACGCGGCGCCCTCCGAGCCCATCGGAGAGAAGATCTTCGTGCCCGAGAAGATGTAGGTCGCCATGAAGTGGCAACCCACGCCGGCGATGGCGGCGCTGCCCTCGGGCACGCGGGTCGAGCTGTTGTGCGGGCAGCCGGAACAGAAGTACGGCACGCGCCCGGCATCCGAGAGGTAGCCGCGCAGCTGGGGCGACAGCGACGGCTTGGCCAGCGCCTCCTCCTTCGCGCGCAGCCACGCCGCGCGCTCGGCGATTCTCGGGTCGTCGGCAAAGCGGGCGATCCGGGCCGCGATGGCGAGGGCGACCTGCTCGGCGGACAGTTCGCCCCCGGGCGGCAGCAGCCACTCGTTGGGGCCGCTCTGCTCGTCCCGCTTGCCGAGGATGCGCGGGCGACGGGCGTCGGGCCAGTGATAGAGCAGCGCGCGGATCTGCTCCTCGATCAGCGGCCGCTTCTCCTCGACGACGAGGATTTCCTCCAGCCCGAGCGCGAACGCGTGCAGCCCCTGCGGCTCCAGCGGCCACGTCATGCCGAGCTTGTAGACGCGCAACCCCAGGCGCGCCGCGCCCTGCTCGTCGATACCCAGGTGCTCGAGCGCCTGCCGCACGTCGAGGTACGACTTGCCCGCCGCGACGATGCCGAGCCGCGCCTTCGGGCTGTCGTAGGCGACGTAGTTGAGCTGGTTCGCGCGCACGTACGCCAGCACCGCGGGCAGCCGGAAGTCGTGGATGCGCCGCTCCATCGCGAGCGGCTGGTCCGGCAGGCGGATGTTGAGCCCGCCCGGCGGCAGGGTGAAATCCTCCGGCAGGCGGGTGACGATGCGTGCGGGGTCGACGCTCACCGACGCCGAGCACTCGATCGTGTCGTCGAGCGCCTTCACGCCGATCCACGAGCCCGACCAGCGCGACATCGCGTAACCGTGGATGCCGAGGTCGAGGTACTCCTGCACGCCGGTGGGTGCGGATCAGCGGCGACGAGAGCATCGTCTCGCTCTGCGTGGCGATGGTCGAGCGCGCCATGTGGTCGTCGCCGCAGATCAGCACGCCGCCGTGCTTCGATGCGCCGGCCGAGTTGCCGTGCAGCAGCGCGTCGCCGGAGCGCGCGAGGCCGGCCCACTTGCCGTACCACATGCCGAAGACGCCGTCGTAGTTCGCGTGCGGATCGAGCGTGACCTGCTGCGAGCCCCAGACGCCCATCACGGCCAGCTCTTCGTTCTGGCCGGGCTGGAAATGGACGTGATGCTGCGCCAGGAGGTCGTGCGCCTCCCACAGCGTCTTGTCCATGTTGTTGAGCGGCGAGCCCTGGAACCCGGATACGAAGCCCGCGGTGTTGAGGCCGGCCGCCTGGTCGCGCAGCCGCTGCATCATCAGCAGGCGCGTCAGCGCCTGGATGCCGTTGAGATACACCCGCCCGCGTTCGAGCGTGTACTTGTCGTCGAGCCTGACGTCGGCGAGCTGCATGGCGGACCTCCGGGGAGCCAAAGGCTACACCACCTTGCCGGGGTTGAGCAGGTTGTGCGGGTCGAGCGTGGCCTTCAGCTGCTTCATCACGTCCACCGCCCCGCCGAACTCCTCCACCAGGAACTCGCGCTTGCCGAGGCCGATGCCGTGCTCTCCGGTGCAGGTGCCGCCCATCGCCAGCGCCCGGCGCACGAGCCGGGTGTTGAGGTCCCACGCCTCCTGCACGTCGGCGTCGCTGTCCGGCATCACCAGGATCATCAGGTGAAAGTTGCCGTCGCCCACGTGGCCGAACAGCGGGATCGGCATCGACGCCTTGGCGATGTCCTCCTGCGTGGCGAGGATGCACTCCGTCAGACGCGAGATCGGCACGCAGACGTCGGTGGCGATCATCCGGCTCCCCGGGCGCAGCGCGAGGCACGCGAAGTAGGCGTCGTGCCGCGCCTGCCACAGCCGCGTGCGCTCCTCGGGCCGGGTCGACCACACGAAGTCGCGGCCACCGTGGTCGCGGGCGATCTCCTGCATCTGCCGCGCCTGCTCGGCCACGCCCTCCTGCGTGCCGTGGAACTCGTACCAGAGCGTGGGTGACTCGACGAGACCGAGCCTGCTGTAGCGGTTGACCGCCTGCACGGTCAGCGTGTCGAGCAGTTCCACGCGGGCGATCGGGATGCCGCACTGGATCGCCTGGATGACCGAGTCGACGGCGTCCTTCACCGAAGGGAACGCGCATACCGCGGCCGACAGCCCGTCGGGGATCGCGTACAGGCGCAGCGTCAGCTCGGTGATGATGCCGAGCGTGCCTTCGGCGCCGACGAAGAGGCGCGTGAGGTCGTATCCCGCCGCCGACTTGCGGGCGCGGCCGCCCGTCCTGATGATCCGACCGTCGGCGAGCACCACCGTGCAGCCGAGCACGTTCTCGCGCATCGTGCCGTAGCGCACGGCGTTGGTGCCGGAGGCGCGGGTCGAGGCCATCCCGCCCAGCGACGCGTCGGCGCCTGGGTCGATCGGGAAGAAGAGGCCCGTGTCGTGCAGGTAGGAGTTGAGCTGCTTGCGCGTGACGCCCGGCTGCACGCGCACGTCGAGGTCGCTCGCGTTGACTTCCAGGATCGCGTTCATCTGCGAGAGGTCGATGCACACGCCCCCCGCGGTGGCGAGCACGTGGCCCTCGACCGACGTGCCGGTGCCGAACGGGATCATTGGCGTGTCGTGGCGCGCGCAGATCTTCACCACCGACGCCACCTCCTCGGTCGAGCGCGGAAACACCACCGCGTCGGGCGGCGTCACCGGGTACGACGAGATGTCGGTGCCGTGGTGCTCGCGCACGCCCTGCGTCGTGACCACGCGGTCGCCGACCAGTGCCTGCAGGTCGGCGACCACCGGCGGGGGCAGCGCCCGGCGCGTCTTCGCGCGTTCCCGCAGTTCCGCAAAGTGAGCCGCCGCGTGCGCCATCGTCGCCATCCTGCTTCCTCCTGTGGTCCCTGCCGCTCGCATTGACACCGGACCGGCTGTCGGGCACTATACCAAACAACCGTTTGTTTTGGAAAGCTCCGATGGCCGCCGCCACCGCCCGTGCCGCGACCCGCACCGCCGCCGCGCCCCGGTCCGACAACCGCCTGCCGCAGATCCTCGACGCGGCGGCGCGCTTCTTCGCCGAGAAGGGCTTCGGCTACACGTCGATGCGCGACATCGCCGGCGCGGCGGGCATGCTGCCGGGATCGCTCTACTACCACTTCGCCTCCAAGGAGGAGTTGCTGGTCGCGGTGTACGCCGAGGGCGTGCGCCGCATCAAGGAGGCGGTGCTGCCTGCACTGGCCACCGAGGGCGACCCCTGGGTTCGTCTCGAGCGCTCATGCGCCGCGCACCTCGAGGCGCTGCTCGAGGACAGCGACTACGGGCAGGTGGTGATCCGGGTGCGGCCCGAGGACGCGCCGGACGTGGCGCAGCGGCTGGTCGCGCTGCGCGACGAATACGAGGCAACGTTCACCGCGGCCATCACGCAGCTCCCACTTCCCCCGCGCACGGACCGCCGTGCGCTCAAGCTCATGCTGCTCGGGGCGCTCAACTGGTCGCAGACCTGGTACCGCTCCGGCAAGGATTCGCCCCAGGTGCTCGCCCGCCGGTTCGTGCGGCTCCTGCGCGACCCGCTCGACACCTGACTCACCGAAAGACGCCCATGGACATCCGACCCAAGGTCCTCATCACCAAGATCGGCCTCGACGGCCATGACCGCGGCAGCCGCATCGTCGCCGCGCACCTGCGCGATGCCGGCATGGAGGTCGTGTACACGCCGCCGTGGCAGGAGATCAAGACGGTGGTCAAGCTCGCCGTGGAGGAGGACGTCGACGTGATCGGCGTGTCCTCCCTGGCGACGGACCACCTGATCGTTCCGAAGCTCATGGCCGCGCTCAAGGAAGCCGGCCTGTCCGACGTCGTCGTGATCGTCGGCGGCATCGTGCCCGACGAGGACGAGGCGGACCTGCTCGCCGCCGGCGTGGCCCGCGTGTTCCATCCCGGCACCAAGCTCTCCGACATCTCCGACTACGTGCGCGAGGCCACCGTCCGCGTGCGCAACGCCCGCTTCCCCGCCTGATCGAGCGCGCCATGAACAAGCCCCTGCCCGACCCCGTCCCCGCCTCCACCGAGGAGGCGCACAAGCGCTGGTCCGCCGAGTACGCGGCGCAGATCGGCACCGACCGCGATGTGCACAACCGGTCGGGCATCCCGATCAAGCCGCTGTACACGCCGCTCGACGTCGACCCGGCGCGCTACGACCACGATCTCGGGTTCCCCGGCCAGCCGCCGTACACGCGCGGCATCTACGCGACGATGCACCGCGGCCGCGCGTGGACGCAGCGCCAGCTGATCGGCCTCGGCACCCCGGAGGCGTACAACGCGCGCCTCCTCGACATCCTGCACAAGGGCGCCACCGCGGTATCGCTCATCCCCTGCAACTCCGTGTATCGCGGCTACGACGGCAACGAGGTGGACGAGGAACTGCTCGGCACCTGCGGCGTCGTGTGCAACAGCGCCGACCACATGACCACGTGCCTGGCGGACGTGGACCTCGCCGCCACGTCGTGCGCGATGAACGACCCGTCGCCGTTCACGCTGCTCGCGTTCATGCTCGCGACCGCCAAGCGCAACGGCGTGGACTGGGGACAGATCACCGGCACGTCGAACCAGAGCGACTACCTCTCGCACTTCGTCGCCAACCACATGTTCTTCCGGCTGGCGCTGCCCGGCGCGAAGCGGGTCCTCATCGACCACATCAAGTGGTGCGGCGAGCACGTGCCGAAGTGGAATCCGCTCTCGGTGGTCGGCCAGCACATGCAGCAGGCCGGCGCCACGCCTGCCGAGGCGATGGCCTTCACCCTGTCGTCCGCCGTCCAGTACGGCGACGACTGCGTGGCCGCCGGCATGTCGCCCGATGCCTTCCTGCCGCGCTTCACGTTCTTCTTCGACATCTCGATCTCGTTCTTCGAGGAGATCGCGAAGTTCCGCGCCGGCCGACGCATCTGGGCGCGGATCACCCGCGAACGCTGGGGCGCGCAGGACCCGCGCTCGTGGCGCTTCAAGTTCCACGGCCAGACCTCCGGCGTGGACCTCACCCGGCAGCAGCCGCTCAACAACATCGCGCGCGTGGCCACGCAGGCCATCGCCGGCATCTTCGGCGGCCTGCAGTCCCTGCACACCGACGCCTACGACGAGGCGCTCTCCTGCCCGACGGTGTTCGGCGCGCGCATCGCGGTCGCGACCCAGAACATCCTGCGCGAGGAGGCGCACCTCACCGACGTCATCGACCCGCTCGGCGGCTCGTACTACGTCGAGTCGCTCACGGACCAGATGGAGAAGGAGATCCTGAAGATCATGGGCGAGGTCGAGGCCGCCGGCGGCATGTACAAGGCGGTCGAGGCGGGATTGGTGCAGCGGCGCATCGGCGATTCCGCGCGCCGCTTCCAGGATCGAGTCGACAGCGGTGAGCAGACCGTCGTCGGCGTGAACCGCTACGAAGTCGACGAGGACGCCGACGCGCGCCGTGCGCTGCCGAAGCCCGACCCGGCGCTGATGCGCGCGCACCTCGCGCAGTTCGCGCAGTGGAAGGAGCAGCGCTCGCAGGACGCGGTCGCCCGCGCGCTCTCGTCGCTCGCGCGCAGCGCGCAGGGCGACGGCGGCAACATCTTCGGCGCCGTCGTGCACGCGGCCATCGCCGGCTGCACGCACGGCGAGATCTGCGCCACGCTGCGCCGCGAACTCGGCTTCGGCCACCCGCTGGTCGTGGTCTGACGCATGCCGGCCCAGGCACCGCAGGCCGGCGACGCCGCCGACTCCGCACTCGACCTGCGCATCGCGGCGATCCGCGCCGGCGAGCGCGCGGTGATCGCGCGCGCGATCAGCGAGATCGAGAACGGGCTGCCCGGCGGCGACACCCTGTCCGCGGCGCTGGAGGACGCGGTCGGCCGCGCGCACGTGGTCGGCGTCACCGGGCCGCCGGGTGCCGGCAAGTCGACGCTCATCAACGCGCTGCTGCGCGAGTGCGTCGACCGCGGCCAGAGGGTCGCGGTGGTGGCCATCGATCCGTCGAGCCCGATCACCGGCGGCGCGGTGCTGGGCGATCGAATCCGCATGGGCGACAGCGGCGCCGCGGAGGCGGTGTTCATCCGCTCGCTGGCCTCGCGCGGCCACGTCGGCGGACTCGCGACCACGGCGCGCCGCATCGTCGACCTGCTCGACGCCGCGGGGTTTGCCACGATCGTCGTCGAGACCGTGGGTGCGGGGCAGTCGGACGTCGACATCGCCGCGCTCGCGGACACGAGCGTGGTGATTTGCCCGCCGGGCCTGGGCGACGACGTGCAGGCGATCAAGGCTGGCATACTCGAGATCGCCGACGTGCTGGTGGTGAGCAAGGGCGACCAGCCGCTCGCCGGCCGTACCGAGCGCGACCTCCACGACATGCTGAAGCTGCGTGCGGCACGCGCCGACTGGAAGGTGCCCGTGCTCGTCACCACCGCGACCACCGGCGAGGGCCTGCCCGCGCTGGTGGACGCCCTCGCGGCGCACGCGAAGGCGGCCGGCACCGGGCGCCGCCGCGCGGCCGCGGCCGCCAACGACGCCGTGCATCCGGAGGGCGCGCGCCTGCGCGCGTTCTGCGAGGCGGACCCGTTCCAGAACCACCTGGGGATCGAGTTCGTCGCGTCGGGTCCCGGCACGACGACGATGCGCATGCGCGTCGAGCCGCACCACATCAACTTCAACGGCACCTGCCACGGCGGCGCGATCTTCACGCTCGCCGACTGCGCGTTCGGCGTCGCGGCCAACCAGTACGGCGTGATCGCCGCCGGCATCGACACCCACCTCACGTTCCAGGTCGCGGCGGTGGCGGGCGACGTGCTCACCGCGCGCTCGACGGAGATCAGCCGGACCAACCGCCTCGCCATCTATCGCGTCGATGTCACGCGGCAGGACGGCGTGCACATCTCCTCGTTCACCGGGACCGTCTACCTCACCCGGAGGCCGCACCCGCCGGTCGGGTGAGCGCGTCCGGATCGTCCTACACGGGTCTTCCCAGCGTCCTACAGCCAGTCGGGGCGTGCATCCGCTACAGTGGAACCCTGTAGGAGGAGTGCCGCATGGACGATTCCTCGTTGGCCGGCCTCGAGCCGCGCATCGATCCGCAGCGCATCATGAGCCTCGTGTACTGGGGCGCGCGGTTCAAGCGTGCGCCGGAGGACGTCGAGGCGGCCGTCGCGGCCGTGGGATCGCGGGCGGAGGACGTTGCCGCGTGGCTGGGGCAGCGCATGCAAACGGAGGGGACCGGGCGGCGGGGGGCGTGACCCGCTTCCCGTCGCGGCGGTTGCCCCTCCCGGCCCTCTCCCCGCACACGCAGAGGGAGGAAATTGGCGGGGAGCGACGCTGATCGGAGGCATCGATCGCCCGCACATCGCTCGTTTCTTACTTGGTCCTTCCAGCGGCCGCCGCCGGGCCGCCCCAAGGCGGCCGCCTGACCCGCAGTGAATCCAAGGGGTCTGACCCCGGCCTCATCGGGGTCTGACCCTGAATGATCGCGACGGACGCAGCCCCTCACCCCAACCCTCTCTCCCGCCGGGGGAGAGGGAGTTCGATGGCAGGCGGCTGTGCTTCGATGCCGGCCGCAAGAGGCGCAACGCCACCGCCACGCCATCCACCGGCCCCGCGGGACGCCCTTTGCGGACGCCGCAGCTAGTCGTCGTAAGTCACGACCAGCCGGTCGGTCACCGGATAGCTCTGGCAGGCGAGGACGTAGCCGCGCGCAACCTCGTAGTCCTCGAGCGCGAAGTTGACGTCCATGTCGACCTCGCCCTCGACCACTCGACAGCGGCACGTCGAGCACACGCCGCCCTTGCACGAGTACGGCAGTTCGACGCCCGCCGCCAGGCCGGCATCGAGCACCGTCCGCGTGCCCTTGGCCACCGCGAACGTGCGCACCACGCCGTCGAGCGTCGCGCTCACCTCGCACTCGCTGCGGCCCGCTGCCGGCGTCGCGGGCGCGACGTGCGTGTGCTTGGGTATGCTCGCGGCGAAGCGCTCGACGCGGATCTTCGCCTCCGGCACGCCGCGCGCGCGCAGCGCGGCCTGCACGGCGTCCGTCATGCCCTCGGGGCCGCAGAGGTAGACGGCATCGATGTCGTCCACCGGCACCCACCGGGCGAGGATCGCGTCGGCCTTCGCGCGGTCGATGCGCCCGTGCAGGAGCTCGATGTCCTGCGCCTCGCGCGAGAGGACGTGCACGAGGTTGAAGCGCGCGAGGTAGCGGTCCTTCAGCGCGGCGAGTTCCTCGCGGAACATCACCGTCGACGACGCGCGGTTCGCGTACACCAGCGTGAAGGTGGCGCCCGGCTGCCGCGCGAGCGTCGTCTTCACGATCGACAGGAGCGGCGTGATGCCGCTGCCCGCCGCGAACGCGGCGTAGTGCGGCGCGTCGGCGCCGGCGGCGGGTGCGGCGAAGTGGCCGAGCGGCGGCATCACCTCCAGCGTGTCGCCCGGCTTGAGCGACTCGTTGGCCCACGTCGAGAACACGCCGCCCGGGCACCGCTTCACCGCGATGCGCAGGGTCGCGTCCTGCTCCGCCGCGCAGATCGAGTACGAGCGGCGCACGTCCTGCCCGCCGATGTCCGCGCGCAGCGTGAGGTGCTGCCCGGCCGCGTAACGGAACGTGTCGGCGAGCGCCTCCGGGACGGCGAACGTGATCGCGACGGCGTCGCGCGTCTCGCGCTCCACCCGCGCGACAGCGAGGCGATGGAACCGGCTCATGGGTCGCTCAGTGCGGCTTGAAGTAGTCGAAGGGCTCGCGGCAGGCGTTGCACGCGTACTGCGCCTTGCACGCGGTCGAGCCGAACTGCGCGACGAGCCGGGTGTCGGCCGAGCCGCAGCGCGGGCACGGCACCGGGACCTGCGCGCGCCGCAGCGGGCTGATGCCGGTGACGTCCACCCGCGGCGCGCTGCCCTGCGGCGGTGCGATGCCGAACGCCGCGAGCCGCGCCTTCGCGTCCGGCGCCATCCAGTCGGTGGTCCACGGGGGAGAGAGCTGCTGCACGAGTTCCACGTCGTTGAAGCCGACCGCCGCGAGACGTTCGCGGATCATCGTCGCGATGGCCTCGGTCGCCGGGCAGCCCGAGTAGGTCGGCGTCACCGCGACGCGCAGGCGCCCGTCGCGCCACGCGACGTCGCGCACGATGCCCAGGTCGAGGATCGACAGCACCGGCACCTCGGGATCGGGCACCCCCGCGAGGGCGTCCCACACCACGTCGAGCGCGGGCGCGGGGGTCGACGCGGCGGCCAGCGCCTGCTGCTCGCGGGTGACCATCACCACTGCGCGCCCGGGTACGCGCGCTGCAGGAACTGCATTTGCGCCAGCAGGTGGCCGAGGTGCTCGGTGTGGACGCCCTGCCGGCCGCCGCGCTGGCGGCTGCCGTGCATCCACTCGCCGGCGGGCACGGCGAGCGTGGCCTCGCGCAGCACCTCCTGCACGGCCGCGAGCCACGGGGCGTGCTGCGTGCGCGCGTCGACCGCGACGCCGGCCGCGACGAGGGTCTCGTCGATCGCATCCGCCGCGAAGAGCTCGCCGGTGTACGGCCAGCAGTCGTCGAGCGCGCGCTGCATCCGGCGGTGCGATTCCTCCGTGCCGTCGCCCAGGCGGATCACCCAGTCGGCGCTGCGCTCGGCGTGGTACGCGACCTCCTTCACCGCCTTGCCGGCGATCTGCGCGATGCGCGCATCCGACGAGCCCGCGAGGCCGTGCAGCAGCAGGAGGTGCGCGCGGTCGAAGTAGAACTGGCGCGCCATGGTCTGCGCGAAGTCGCCGTTGGGCAGCTCCACGAGCTGCACGTTGCGGTAGGCGGCGCTGTCGCGCAGGAACGCGAGTTCGTCCTCCGTGCGCGGCGTCCCCGTGACGCGTCCCTCGACCTCGCCCGCATACGTGAGCCACAGCCGGCCCTGGCCCAGGAGGTCGAGGCCGATGTTGGCGAGGCCGATGTCCTCCTCGAGGACCGGGCCGTGGCCGATCCACTCGCCCAAACGCTGCGCGAGCACGACGTCGCTGTCGCCGAGGCGCAGCAGGTATTGCACGAGTTCGCGGTCCGGCGTCATGGCTGCGGTTGGCGATGGGGGCGGATCGTCGCGCCTGCGGTCACAGGTGCTTCACTTCGTCGGGCATCGGGAAGAACGTCGGGTGCCGGTAGACCTTGCTGTTGGCCGGCTCGAACAGCGCCTCCTTGTCCCCGGGGCTCGACGCGGTGATGTCGCTCGACCGCACCACCCAGATCGACACGCCCTCGTTGCGGCGGGTGTAGACGTCGCGCGCGTTCTTCACCGCCATCTCCGCATCCGGCGCGTGCAGGCTGCCGACGTGCTTGTGCGCGAGCCCGTGCTGCGAGCGGATGAACACTTCCCACAGCGGCCATTCGTTGCCCATTGCCGTTCCCCTTCTACGCCGCCGCGCGTTGCGCGCGCTTCTGCGCATGCGCCACCGCCGCGTCGCGCACCCATGCGCCGTCCTCCCAGGCCTGCACCCGCGCGGCGAGGCGCTCGCGGTTGCAGGGGCCGTTGCCGCGCAGCACCTCGCGGAACTCGCTCCAGTCGATCTCCCCGAAGTCGTAGTGGCCGCGCCCGGCGTTCCACTTGAGGTCGGGATCCGGCATGGTGATGCCGAGGTAGTCGGCCTGCGGCACGGTCTGGTCGACGAAGCGCTGGCGCAGCTCGTCGTTCGACAGGAGCTTGATCTTCCACTGCATCGACTGCGCGCTGTGCACGCTGTCGGCGTCGGGCGGGCCGAACATCATGAGCGACGGCCACCACCAGCGGTCCAGCGCATCCTGCGCCATCGCCTTCTGCTCGGGCGTGCCGCGGCACAGCGCCAGCATGATGTCGTAGCCCTGCCGCTGGTGGAACGACTCCTCCTTGCAGATGCGCACCCTCGCGCGCGCATAGGGCCCGTACGAGCAGCGGCACAGCGGGATCTGGTTCATGATCGCCGCGCCGTCGACCAGCCACCTGATTGCGCCGATGTCGGCCCACGACAGCGTCGGGTAGTTGAAGATCGACGAGTACTTGACCTTGCCGGCGTGCAGGTCGGCGATCAGCTGGTCGCGGGACACGCCGAGCGTCTCGGCGGCCGCGTACAGGTAGAGGCCGTGGCCGCCCTCGTCCTGCACCTTGGCCATCAGGATCGCCTTGCGCTGGAGCGTGGGCGCCCGCGTGATCCAGTTGCCCTCCGGCAGCATGCCCACGATCTCGCTGTGCGCGTGCTGCTGGATCTGGCGGACGAGCGTCCGGCGGTAGGCGTCGGGCATCCAGTCCTTCGCCTCGACCTTGACGTCGGCGTCGATGCGCGCCTGGAACGCGCGCTCCTCCGGGGTCAGCTCCGCGTCGCTGCGGACCCGGCTCACTCCCGTCTCGACCAGTTGTGCGTACACGGCAACTCCCACGTCGCGGTGGCGAACGAATCGCCCTATGATACCGATTCGGCGCGCCGGCTCCGGAATGCGTATCGCGTAGGGCCTGGACACCGGTTCCCGCGACTGCACCGGGGCCAGCGTGCGCGCGCCACGGCGCGGTCAGCGCTGTGGTTCAATGCCGTCCTGTCGTCATCGTCGTCCGCCATGATCGCGCTTCGCGTCGGAACCCGTTCGCTGCCGCTGCCGGCAGGTCTGCCGCTGGCGATCGCGTACGTGATCCTCTACGTCGCGCTCGACTGGGTGAGCGCGCTCGACCCGCAGGGTGGCCCGCTCGGCATCACGCCGTGGAATCCGCCGCCCGGGCTGTCGCTGTTCCTGCTGCTGCGCTTCGGCCTGTCGTTCACGCCGTGGCTCTTCGTCGCCTCGCTCGCGGCGGAGGTCGTGGTGCGCGGCGTGCCGGCGTCGTGGCCGCTGGCGCTCGCCATTTGCTCGCTCTTCACCCTCGTCTACGGCGGCATGGCCGCGCTGCTGCGCGGCCCGTTGCACTTCGACGCCGCGTTCCGCCGCATGCGCGACGTGACCGTGTTCGCGGCGGCGGCGCTGCTCGCGAGCCTCCTGGTCGCCCTGGCCTACGTCGGTCTCTACCGCCTGGTGATGGCGATCCCCGGGCCGGAAATCGGGCACGCGATCGCGGAATTCTGGATCGGCGACCTCATCGGCATCATCGTCACCACGCCGTTCCTGCTCGCGTTCACCGAGCGTGCGGCGATGCCGCCGCGCGGCACCTGGTGGGAGGCGGGGCTGCAGGCGCTCGCGATCGTGGCGGCGCTCGCCGTCGTCTTCGCGTCGGGCGTCGGGCAGGAGTTGAAGCTCTTCTACCTCCTCTTCCTGCCGCTGGTGTGGATCGCCCTGCGCCGCGGTCTCGCGGGCACCACGGCGGCGGTGGTCGTGACCCAGATCGGCGTGATCGTCGCGCTGGAACTCGGCCGGGGTGCGGCCGGCACGGTGCTCGACTTCCAGGTGCTGATGCTCGCCGTCGCGCTCACCGGCCTCTTCCTCGCGGCCGCCGTGGAAGAGCGGCTCGCCGCCGAGCGCAAGCTGCGCGACAAGCAGGTCGAACTCGACCGCAGCATGCGCGCCGCCGCGGCGAGCGAGCTCGCGTCCACGCTCGCGCACGAGCTGAACCAGCCGCTGTCGGCGATCGCGACGTATACGCGGTCGTGCGAGCTGATGCTCGAGCGCGGCGATCCCGACGGCGAGGTGCTGGCGACGATGCGGCAGGTGGTCTCGGAAGCCAAGCGCGCCGCGACCGTCGTGCGCCGCCTGCGCGAGTTCGTGCGCACGGGGGCGCTGCGGCTGCGGTCGCTGCCCGTGCTGCGCCTGCTCGAGGGCGTCGCGGAATCCGCGCGTGCCAACGCCGTGGGGCACGGCGTCACGCTCGCGGTCACCGCGGAGCCCGACCTGCCGCCGGTGGCCGGCGACCGCCTGCAGCTCGAGACCGTCCTGCACAACCTCGTGACCAACGCGATCGACGCGCTCGCGAGCCACCGCGGACCGCGCACCGTGCGGCTGTCCGCCGTCCGCGCGGGCCCCGAGACCGTGCGCGTGAGCGTCGCCGACACCGGTCCCGGGGTCGCGCCCGACATGCTCCCGACGCTGTTCGAGCCGCTCGCCACCAGCAAGGCGCACGGCCTCGGTCTCGGCCTCGCGATCAGCCGGACGATCGTGGAGGCGCACGGCGGACGACTTTCGCTCGAGCCGACCGCCACGGGAGCCACTTTTTCCCTTACGCTACCGATTGCGCACTGACTACAACCTTCCCCTACGCCATGGCCACCCGACCCACCGTCCACATCGTCGACGACGACGCCGCCGTACGTGATTCCCTACGTCTGCTGCTGCGGCTGCACGGCTACGCCTGCATCCAGCACGCGTCCGGGGACCTGTTCCTCGACGCGGTCGAGCCCGACCAGCCGGTCGGCATCGTGCTCCTCGACCTGCGGATGCCGGGCCGCTCCGGCACCGAGGTGCAGGCGGAACTCGCCGCCCGCGGCATGGCGTGGCCGGTGATCCTGCTCACCGCGCACGGCGACGCCGCGTCCGCCCGCGCGACGCTGAAGGCCGGTGCGGTCGACTTCATCGAGAAGCCCATCGACGACGAACTGCTGCTCGCGGCACTGGGGCAGGCCACCGCGCTCGCGGCAGCCGCCGAGGAGAACGCCGCGAAGAAAGCGGAGACCGACCGCCGCCTCGCCCGCCTGACGCCGCGCGAGAAGCAGGTGCTCGCGATGGTCATCGACGGCCGGCACAACCGCGAGGTCGCGGCCGCGCTCGGCATCAGCCCGCGCACCGTGGAGGTCTACAAGGCGCGGCTCATGGACAAGCTCGACGTCGAGCGCCTCCCGGATCTCATCCGGCTGTCGGTCGAGCACGCGCTGCACGAGCGCGGATAGCGCCGCCTCCGGTCGATGCCAGGCAAACCGCTCAGCGATTGAGCGCGCCCATCACGGCGGCCGGGTAGCGCTGTCCCACCGCCGCGTCCGGCGGGAAGACGGCGTCGAGGGCGGCCACCTGCTCGGGTGTCAACCGCACCGCGAGGGCCCCGATGTTCTCCTCGAGGTACGAGCGCCGCTTGGTGCCGGGGATCGGCACGATGTCCTCGCCCTTCGCGAGCACCCACGCGAGCGCCAGCTGCCCCGGCGTGCAGCCCACCTGCGCCGCGAACTCCCGCACGCGCGCGACGAGCGCGAGGTTCTTCGCGAAGTTCTCGCCCTGGAAGCGCGGGCTGGTGCGCCGGTAGTCGCCGGGCTCGAAGTCCTCGGGCTTGGTGATGGCGCCGGTCAGGAAGCCGCGGCCCAACGGGCTGTACGCGACAAAGCCGATTCCCAGCCGCCGGCAGGTCGGCAGGATCGCGGGCTCCGGGTCGCGCGTCCACAGCGAGTACTCGGTCTGCAGCGCGGTCACCGGATGCACGGCGTGCGCGCGCTCGATCGTCGCCACCCCCGCCTCCGACAGGCCGATGTAGCGCACCTTCCCGGCGTGCACGAGGTCGGCCAGCGCACCCACGGTGTCCTCGATCGGGACGGCCGGGTCGACGCGGTGCTGGTAGTATAGGTCGATGGTGTCGACGCCGAGCCGCGCGAGGCTCGCGTCGCACGCGCGCTTCACGTAGTCGGGCCGGCTGTTCCACACGCGTTTGTCGGGGTCGTTCGGGTCGCGCATGATCCCGAACTTGGTGGCCAGCACCACCGCGTCGCGGCGGCCCGCGATCGCCCGGCCGACGAGCGACTCGTTGGTGAACGGGCCGTACATGTCCGACGTGTCGAGGAAGTTCACGCCGAGGTCGAGCGCCCGGTGGATCGTCGCGACGGCCTCGGCCTCGTCGCGGCCGCCGTAGAAGTCGCTCATGCCCATGCAGCCCAGCCCGACCGCCGAGACGCGCGGCCCGTGCCGCCCGAGTTGCCGCGTTTGCATCGCCCTGCCTCCTTCGCTTGCGTGGGTCAAGCTTAGCATCGGGCGCCGCAGCCCCCCTGCTACGTTCCGCCGCCTGCCCCAACCTCCCCGCGGCCACCGCCGATGCGCGGCGGGCCGCGCGCCGTGGCAGAATCCGGCATCGCCAATCGCCCCGCCGCGCGCACCTGCGGCCACGCCCACCCGTCGAGCCGATGACCGAGCCCACCGCTTCCCCGCGCGTCACCATCGTCGACGACGACGACGCGATGCGCGCCGCGCTGTACCGCCTCTTCAAGTCCGCGGGCTTCGAAGTCGAGGCGTACGCCTCCGGCGAGGATCTCCTCGCCGGTGCGGACCTCGCGCGCACCGGCGTGCTGCTGCTCGACGTGCTGATGCCGGGCATGACCGGACTCGAACTGCAGGAGGCGCTGGTGCGCCGCGGCCCCACGCCGCCGATCGTCTTCCTCACCGCCTCGCACAGCGTCCCGATGGCCGTGACCGCCATGCAGTGCGGCGCGGTCGACTTCGTCGAGAAGCCGTTCGAGAACGACGACCTCGTGGCCCGCGTGCAGCGCGCGCTGCAGACGGCCCCGCGGCGCGAGGACCAGGCCCGGCGCGCCGACTACGAGCGCCGGCGCGCGACCCTCACGCCCCGCGAGCGGGAGGTGATGGACCTGGTGGTCACCGGCAAGACCAACAAGGAGATCGCGCGCGTGCTCGACGTGAGCCCGCGCACGGTGGAAGTGCACCGCTTCCGCGTCATGGACAAGATGGAGGCGCCGTCCCTCGCGGCCCTCGTGAGCATGGCCCTCGGGCACGGCGGCTGAAAACCGCTGGCAGGCATGTTGCTTGAGGGGTGGGGTCCGTGGGCGCCTGATGCCCCGTCCCGAGCACGACGCCATGCCCATGCCCCAGGGTCAGCGTTCCGATTTCGTGGTAAACCCTTGCTGGCCGCCCACGCCCGCTGCAAGCGCGGACTCCCCGGCGGACTGCCGCAGCGCGGCCTTTCCCTCCCCGTTCGCGGCACTCGCGCCTGCGCGCGGCCAAGGTGCGAGCCTCGTTCCGGTCCGCTGGACGCCGGACGGCGCGCTGCTGCTGGGCTAGCTTTACAGCGCGGCGGCGGACGCGTCCAATGACCGCAGGCGCCGGCCCGGCGCCGCGTTGCCGCACGTCCACGTGATCGACTCCCTCGACCCGCTGCCGGTCGGCCTCGCCGTCCTCTTCGCGATTGCAGGCGCCTATGCCGCGCTGCGGGTCGCCGCGCGCGGCGGCGCGTGGGCGGTCCTCGCGGGCAGCGTCGTCGGCGCGGCCGCGTGGGCATCGTGCCTCGTCGCCGGCCAGGCGCAGTACGGCTCGCCGCCTTCCGGCGAACTCGCCCTGCCGGTCGCGTTCGCGTTGCGCGTCGCCCTCGGCGTGGCCGCGTTCCTCGTGCTGCGCGCACGCCCGCACGGCGCAATGGCGCGCGCGGTCGCCAGCATCGCCATCGTCGCCGCGAGCGTGACCGCGCACCTGCCCGCGCCTGCGGGAGTGCCGGTGCTCGCCGGGATGGCCACGCTGGCCGCGTTCGCGGGACTGACACTGGCCGCCCGCGAACCGCCGCGCCACGGCGTCGCGGCACTGCTGCTCGGCGGTGCGCTGGTGGCCGTCGCGTTCGGTGGCGGCCTCCCCCGCAATGCCACCCCGCCGGGGTCGCTGCCGACGGAAGCGGGCGGCGACCTCGCCATTCCGCTCGCGCTCGTCGTCATGACGACGCTGCTGATCGCGGTCGCGCTGTTCCTCGGCGACCCGCCGGCGCAGCGCGTGCCGGGGGCCCGCTTCACGCTGCGCTCGCGGATCGCCTTCGCGTTCCTGGTGGTCACGCTGCTGGTCGGCGGGCTGTTGGCCAGCGCGCTCCACGACCAGGTGGCGAACGCCGAGCGCTCCGCGCTGTACGAGGCGCACCACATCGCGCGCGCGATCGCCATCGCGGGCGGCCCCGGCAGCGTCGCGCAACCGGAGACGCTGCGGCGATACCTCGCGCAACTGCACGAGCGCGACGACCGCACCGTGTACGCCGTCGACCGCGCGCAGCGCGTCGTCGCGAGCTTCGACACCGCGCTGCACGGCACTCCGGCGCCCGGCGCACCGGCCGCCACGATCGCCGATGTGCTGGCCGACGGCCTGCGCCGTGCCACGGCGAGCGCCGGCGGGGCCGGTCCGCCCGAGCGGCTGCTCGTGGTGCCGCTGCGCGCGGTGCCCACCGACGCCACGAGCGCCGTGACCGGCGCGCTGGTCGTCGAGTACACCGACCTCTACGACGTGCTGATGGCGGAGGCCCGTGCGTCGGGCGCGCGGCTGTTCGCGATCGCGACCGCCGTGGTGCTGCTGATCGCGCTGCTCGGCAGCCGGCTCGCCTCCGCGGTCGCGACCCCCATCGTGGAACTCACCCGCAGCGCAGCCACGCTCGCGCGCGGCGACTACGACGTCGCGGTCGAGGTGCACGGGCGCGACGAGGTGGGCACGCTCGCCGCGGCCTTCAACACGATGGCGCGCGAGCTGCGCGCGGCGCACGCGCAGACGCGCGCCGACCAGGACGCGCTGGAGGCGCGGGTGGCGGAGCGCACCGCGGCGTGGCAGGCGGCCGCGGACGCCCACCGCCGCGCCGCGGACGAACTGCAGACCATCGTCGACCACCTGCCGCTGGCGTTCGTGTACGTCGACCGCGACCTCGTCGCCCGCCACCACAACGAGCAGTTCGCGCGCTGGATCGCGGCCGATCCCGCCGCGATCGATGGCCGCCACGGGCGGGAGCTCCTCGGTCCCGAGAACCTCGCGCGGGTCGAGGCGTACATCGAGCGCGTGCTGCGCGGCGAGCAGGTGTCCTACGAGCGTCCCAACGTGACCCGCGACGGCCGCGAGCAGGTCGTCGCCGTGACGCTCGTCCCGCGGCGCGGCGAGGACGGCAGCGTCGCCGGCTTCTACGCGATGGTGCAGGACGTCACCGAGCGCGAGCGCGCGAGCGCGGCGCTGCGCCAGGGCAACGAGCACCTCTCGGAGGTCAACCGGCGCCTGCGCGAGGCGCAGGACCAGCTGCTGCAGGTGGAGAAGATGGCGTCGATCGGGCAGCTCGCGTCCGGCGTCGCGCACGAGATCAACAATCCGATCGGCTACGTGTACTCGAACCTCGGCACTCTGGACAAGTACTTCGCGGGCCTCCTCGACCTCCTCGAGCGCTACGCGGCCGCCGAGGCGCACGTCGCGGACCCGGACACGCGCGAGGACCTCGCGCGCGCGAAGCAGGCGGCGGACATCGACTTCGTGCGCCGCGACCTGCCCGCGCTGCTCGCCGAGTCGCGCGAGGGCATCACGCGCGTGCGCAAGATCGTGCAGGACCTGCGCAACTTCTCGCGCACCGCGAGCGACGAGGCGTGGCAGCCCGCCGACCTGGTCGCGGGGATCGAGAGCACGCTCAACATCGTGTGGAACGAGTTGAAGTACAAGGCGGAGGTGGTGCGCGCGTACTCGCCCCTGCCGCCGGTGGAGTGCCGGCCGTCGCAGCTGAACCAGGTGTTCATGAACCTGCTGGTGAACGCCGCGCAGTCGATCCGCGAGCGCGGCACCATCCGGATCACGACCGGGGTCGAGGGCGAGATGGCGTGGGTCGAGGTGGCGGACACCGGCGAAGGCATCCGGCCCGAGCACCTGTCGCGGGTCTTCGACCCCTTCTTCACGACCAAGGCGGTCGGCCACGGCACGGGCCTCGGCCTCTCCCTCTCGTACCGCATCGTCGACGAGCACCACGGGCGCATCGAGGTCACGAGCGAGGTCGGCGCCGGCTCGCGGTTCCGGGTGTGGCTGCCGATCCGCCAGCCGGCGCCCGCGGCGCCCGGTGTCTGACACGTCCTATGACGTGTCTGACACCGCCTATGAGGTGTCAGACACCGGCCGTTCGGGTGGCGCGCCCGCGTGCGTCCGCCAGTGGTGGCGGAACGCGTCGCGCACCGCCTCGCGCAGCGCATCGTCGTCCCAGGGCTTGAGCAGGAAGCGATAGACCGCGCCGCGGTTCACGGCCTCGGTCAGCGCGTCCATCTCGATGTAGCCCGAGAACAGGATGCGCACGATGTCGGGGTACAGCGTCTTGACCTTCGCGAGGAACTCGGCGCCCGTCATCGTCGGCATGCGGTGGTCCGAGATGATTACCTGCACGGGGTTCAGCGCCAGGATCTGCAGCGCGTCGGCCGCGTTGCCCGCGGTGAGCACGCGGCAGTCCTCGCTGCGCAGCACGCGCACCAGCGCCGACACGATGTTCGGCTCGTCGTCGACGATGAGCAGCGTCTTGCGCGCCTCCTGCGCGGGGGCGGGCGTCGGGAAGAGACTGCGGCGCGCCGCCAGCATCCGCTCGAAGTCGGCGCCCGGCACCGCCTGGCTGAAGAGCCAGCCCTGGATCTGGTCGCACCGCTCGCGGCGCAGCCAGTTGAGCTGCGCCTCGGTCTCCACGCCTTCCGCGACCAGCTCGAGACCGAGCGCGTGGCCGAGCGAGATCACCGCGCGCACGATGGCCGCGTCGTCCGGATCGGTGGTGACGTCCGCGATGAAGGACTGGTCGATCTTGAGGCGGTCGAGCGGGAACCGCTTGAGGTAGCGCAGGCTCGAATACCCGGTGCCGAAGTCGTCGAGCGACAGCCGCACGCCGAGGGCCTTAAGCGCCCGCAGCTTGTCCGCGAGGCGCTCGGCGTCCCGCATCACGGTGTCCTCCGTGAGTTCGAGCTCGAGGAGGCCGGGGTCGAGCGCGAACTCGCGCAGCGCGGCCTCGATGTGCGGGACCAGCAGGTCGTCGGTGAACTGGCGCGCGGACAGGTTCACCGACAGCGTCACCGGCGGCAGGCCCGCCGCCCGCCACGCCGCCACTCGCGCGCACGCAGTGCGCAGCGCCCACGTCGAGAGCCCGACCGCGAGGCCGCTGCCCTCGATCGTGGGCAGGAAGCGATCGGGGGGCAGCAGTCCGAGCTCGGGGTGGCGCCAGCGCACGAGGGCCTCGCCGCCGACGATGCGGCCGGTGGCGAGTTCGAGCTTCGGCTGGTAGTGGAGGACGAACTCCTCGCCCGCGAGCGCGTCGCGGAGGCGGGCCTCCGACGGCGCCGGACCGGACGGGCCGGGGGCCGGCGCGGGCGGCGCGGATGCGGGGGCGACGGGCGCGTTCATCGGGGTGGCCGGGCGCGGCGGGCGGCGCCGGGCCGGCAGGCGATTATAGGTCGCCGCCGTGGAGGTCGCGCGCGGCGGGTGCCCGGCCGGGCGGGCGCGGTCGCCCATCGCCCTTCCCGTCCGCCACCGGCGAACCGCCGGACACGGGACCGGGGGGCGGCCATCGCCGCAACCTCCCGGCCGCCGCGCGATAATCGCGGCGCGCGCCGCGTTCCCCGCGGTCCGTTCGCGCCCGTCACGGCAGGCGACGCAGGCCCGCCACTCACCCCATCCGGGAGGACCGTCGATGCTCGTGCAACCCTATCTCTTCTTCAACGGCCGCGCCGACGAGGCCATCGCCTTCTACCGCGAGGCGGTCGGTGCGACCGTCGGCATGCTGATGCGCTACCGCGACGCGCCCGAGCCGCCGCCGCCCGGGATGCTGCCGGCGGGCTGGGACGGCAAGGTCATGCACGCGGAGCTGGCCATCGGGGAGTCGGTCGTCATGCTGTCCGACGGCATGGCCGACGGCGGCACGCAGTGGAACGGCTTCTCGCTGTCCCTCACGGTCGCCGACGACGCCGAGGCGGAACGCCGCTTCGCCGCGCTGTCCGCCGGCGGCACCGTGACGATGCCGCTCGCCAAGACCTTCTTCACCTCCCGCTTCGGGATGTGCGAGGACCGCTTCGGCGTCGGCTGGATGGTGCTGGCGCGGCAGGCGTAGCGTCCGGCCGGGGCAGCCGTCCCGGACCCCGTTCCGGTCACGGCCGCAGCGGCGGCGCGCCGGTGTCGGCAGGCTCGGGCGGCACGTTCCACTCGCCGTCCGCGTCATCCGCGCCGGCCGGCTCGTCCTCCCACGAATAGCGCTTGCGGGGCGGGACGTCGCGCGCGCGCAGCGCGAACGCGAGCACGACGCCGATCGCCGCGGCCGCGAGGTGCGTCTCCCACGACACGCCCACCTTGATCGGCAACACGCCCCACACCAGCGCGCCGTAGAGGAACGCGACGAGCAGCGACGCCGCGATCGCGCGCCGGTCGCGCCGCAGCAGCCCCGCGACGAACACGTAGCTCACGAGGCCGTACACGAGGCCGCTCGCGCCGATGTGGATCGACTCGCGGCCGAAGAGCCACACCGCGACGCCCGGCCCGAGGTAGATCGCCGGCAGCACGACGCGCGACGAATCGGGATACAGAAACAGGAGCGCGGTGCCGGCGATCGCGATCGGCAGCGCGTTCGACAGGAGGTGCGCGAAGTCCGCGTGCAGGAGCGGCGCGGCGAGCACGCCGAAGAGCCCCGGCAGCGTGCGCGGCGCGACCCCGAAGCGCTGCAGCCCGAGCCCCAGCGCCTCGTTCGCCGCGAAGACGATGCCGAGCACCGCGACGAAGGCGACGGCGAGGATCCACGCAGCCTGGAAATCCGCCTTCACCTCGGGCGACTGGGCGTGGACGGGATCGGTGGCATGGATGTGCATGGGGACGGCGCGCGCGGTGGAGCCGCACGCGGTCCGGGCGTGCGTCCTGACCATGATCGGTGCGGGGCCGCCGGTTTTCAATGGGCCGCCCGTCGGCGTGCGCCGCGGGCCGGGCCGGGAGGTGGATTCCCCTATAATCGAAGATTAGTCACGGCGCGCGCCGTCGCGCCCCACGCAAGCGAAGGGGAGGCTTTCTCATGAAGTGCACGGTGGTGGGTTCCCGCTATTTCGGTGCGACCGTCTTCGCGGCGCTGCGCAAGGAAGGCTTCGACATCACGCACGTCGTGGCCCCCGCCGCCGACGACCGCCTGGCGCTCGCCGCGAAGGACGCCGGGGTGAGCGTGCACGTGCTCGAGAATCCGAAGATGGTGCCGGGCGAGGCCGTGCCCGTCGGCACCGACCTCATCATCGCGGCCCACACCCACGCCCGCGTGAGCAACGAGGCGCTCGCCCGCTCGCGGCTCGGCGGCGTCGGCTACCATCCGTCGCTGCTGCCGCGCCATCGCGGCATCGCGGCAGTGGAGTGGACGGTCCTCGAGGGCGACCCGATCGCCGGCGGCTCGGTGTACCACCTGGCCGACGGCTGGGACAAGGGCGCCGTCGCGGCGCAGGACTGGTGCTTCGTGCTGAAGGGCGAGTCCGCGCGCGACCTGTGGGAGCGCGCGCTGGCGCCGATGGGGCTCAAGCTCCTCGCGCAGGTGGTGCGGCACGCGCAGGAGCACGGCAGCCTGCCGGCCTTCCCGCAGGACGACCGCTTCGCGACGCGCGCCCCGATGATCAAGCGCACCGTTTCGTTGACCGAGGACAACCACCCCATGATCACTTCGCTCGTCGTCACCGTGATCGGTCCCGACCGCCCGGGCATCGTGAGCCTGCTCTCCGCGAAGGCGCAGGGCTTCGGCGCCAACTGGGCGGGCAGCCGCATGGCGAGCCTCGCCGGCCACTTCGCGGGCATGGTGCACTTCGAGGTGCCGCCCGAGAACGCCGACGCGCTCGCCGCCGCCCTGCGCGGCCTCGAGTCGTCCGAGCTCAAGATCGTGATCGAGAAGAGCGGCGGCGGCGCCGTGCCGGAAGGCCGGCGCGTGGTGAAGATCGAGGTGGTCGGCCACGACCGGCCGGGCATCGTGCGCGACATGTCGGGCGCGCTCGCGCAGCGCGGCGTGTCCATCGTCGAGCTGCACACCGAGATCGTGAGCGGCGCGATGACCGCCGAGCACCTCTTCAAGGTGAAGGCGGTGCTCCTGGTGCCGAAGAACGTGACCAACGACGACGTGCGCCGGTCGATGGAGGCGCTCGCCAACGAGATGATGGTCGACCTCGAGCTGGGCGAGACCGGGGCCCGGTGAGCGGCACCGTCAACGACTACTGGCGGGAGCTGACGGCCGAGGAGATCGCGGCCGGCAAGCACCGCGAATTCGTCGGGGGGCTGTGGGACGAGATCGGCGCCCTGCAGTTCGACTTCCTGCGCGCGCAGGGGCTCGCCCCCGACGACGCGCTGCTCGACGTGGGATGCGGCGCGCTGCGCGGCGGCGTGCACTTCATCCGCTACCTCGCCGCCGGCCGCTACTGCGGCCTCGACGTGAACGCGTCGCTGCTCGACGCCGGGCGGCGGGAGCTGGGCGATGCCCTGTTGCGCGACAAGGCGCCACACCTAGTTGTCAGTAGCGAATTCGACTTCGCGGCGTTCGGCCGTCGCTTTCCCTACGCCCTGGCCGTTTCGGTGTTCACGCACCTCGACCTGAACCGCATCCTGCTCTGCCTCGCCCGCATGCGCGAGGCGCTGGCACCGGGGGGCCGGTTCTTCGCGACGTGGTTCGAGGCACCGGCCCCCGCCTGCCGCGAGCCGCAGCGCCACGCGCAGGGCATCGTCACCTACTACCTCAACGACCCCTACCACTACGCATTCGCGGAGATGGAAGCCATGGCCGCGCTCGCCGGGATGCGGGTCGAGCGGATCGGCGATTGGGGTCATCCCCGCGGCCAGCGGATGCTCTGCTTCCGCGCGTAGCGTACAAGGCAGGCGACGCGAATCTTCCCTTTCCTTGCGGGACGGATTGGACTAGGCTCGCAGTGAGGTGCGGCGCGTTGGGGCGCCGTCTCCGATCACGCGCCTTTTGTTCGGTCCACAGGGAGGAAGGAGCATGAAAGTCCGCAAGACTTTGCTCGCGCTCGCGCTCGTCACGTCGCTCGTCGGCACCGCTGCCGGCGTCGAGGCAGCCACCGTCAACATGCCCACCACCGGGTCCGCGGTCGCAGGCGGCGGTACATCGATCGACTGGGCGATCGACGCCGCGGTCGCCGCGCGCAACCTGCCGGCCGCAGACGCCGCCGTGCTGCGCGAACAGATCCAGCTGCAGTACCAGTCGTTGTCGGCATCCGCCCGGGCGGCCGTCGTTGCGGCCGCCGGGGACTCGCGTGAGGCGGAGGCGGCTTTGCGGGTGGTGAGCGCCGTCGGCAAGCAGGTCGAGCGCGCGGCGCGCGAGATGGAAGCCGCTGCGCGGCAGGCCGACCTCAAGTTCAATGCGCAGCTCGACACGCAGGGCATCCAGCCCAAGCTCGGGGGCGACGGCGACCTCGTCTATCTCTCCACCGTGGGTCCGTGCCGCATCTACGACTCGCGCAACGGTCCGGGCCAGCTGCCGGCGGTTACCGCCCGGCAGATCTACACCATTTCGATCCTCAACGGCTACAACTTCGCGACCGACCAGGGGGGCACCGGTATCACCGGATCCGGCAACTGCGTGCAGACCGCGTTCCTGGGCGTGCTTCCGACCGCCGCCGTCGCAATCGTCACGGTGGTCAACACGTCGACGTCCGGCGCCCTGCAAGCATGGAACGGCGGCACCACGTTGAGCGGCGGTGCGGTCTTGAACTGGAATGCCGGGGACCGACTGACCAATACCACGATCATACCGATGAACCGCTCCATCCCAACCTATCCGGGCAGCGGCACCAAGCGCGACATCGGGGTCTACAACAACTCCGGTGCGCCGGTGGACTTCGTCATCGACGTCGTCGGCTACATGATCGAGAATCAAGCAACAGCGCTCGATTGCACCACGATCTCGGGCACGCTGACGAGCATACCTGCCCTCGGTACCCTGTTCATGACGGCGCCGGCCTGCCCGGCGGGCTACACGACGATGACGTCGCAGGTAACGGCGGGCTTCTACGGCCTGTACACCGGCACAGCTTGGAGCGGCAACTGCCGTGTCGGGAACTTCACCGCCAGCGCACTCAATGCATCGTGCGACGCCTGGTGCTGCCGTATTCCCGGACGCTGATCGACCACCTTTCGCGGCAACAGGAGCCCCGGGGCGACGCGAGCCGGGGCTCCTTTCCGGCACTGGCTCGGCCGCCTGTCCGATCCCGCCGCCGAAGATCGAAGTTCGTCCCGCGCAGTAGGACAATCATTCCCCGATCTGCTGCAGCAGGTAGAGCCGCTGGTAGAGCCCGCCCTCGATCGCCATCAGCTCGTCGTGCGTGCCGGCTTCCGCGATGCGGCCGTGGTTCAGCACGACGATGCGGTCGGCTGCGCGGATCGTGGACAACCGGTGCGCGATCGCGATCACCGTGGTGCGCGCCGCGAGCGTCGCGACCGCGGCCTGCACCTCGCGCTCGGTCTCGCTGTCGATGCGTGACGTGGCCTCATCGAGGAACAGGATGCGCGGCTCCCCCGCCAGCGCGCGGGCGACGGCGAGGAGCTGTTTCTGCCCGGCCGACAGGCGCGCCCCGCCCTCGCCCAGCGGCGTGTCGTAGCCGCGTTCGAGCCGCTCGATGAACCCGTGCGCGTGCGCCGCGCGCGCCGCCGCGACGATCGCGTCCTCGGACAGGCCGCGCCCCATGTCGATGTTCTCGCGCGCGCTCGCCGCGAGCAGGAACGGCTCCTGCGGCATGAGGCCGACGTCGGCGCGGAACTGCGCGTCGCCGATCTGCGCGAGCGGGATGCCGTCGATCTCGATGCGGCCCACCTGCGGCGCATAGAAGCGCAGCAGCAGCGACAGCAGCGTCGACTTGCCGCTGCCGGTGTGCCCGACCACGCCGAGGAAGCTGCCGGCCGGCACGACCAGCGAGACGTCGTGGAGCACCGGCTGCGCCGGATCGTAGCCGAACGTGACGCTCGCGAGTTCGACGCGGCCGGCGGAGATCCGGCGGGCGTGCGTGGCCGCGGGCGTCGCGGGCTCGTTCAGCAGCCGGTCGACCCGCGACGCCGCGACGAGCGACTGCTGCAGCGTGGCGAACTGGAGGGTGATCTGGATCAGCGGCTCGACCACGCGCGCCACGTACGCGATGAACGCGTACAGGAGCCCGACCTCCACCCCCTCCATCTCGTGGCTGCCGACGGCGGCCACGATGGCGACCACCAGCAGGATGTTGACGAGGTCGAGGGCCGGCCGCAAGAGCCACGCGTTGGCGCGCAGCGACTCCATCCGCGCCCCGTAGTGGGCGTCGTTGGTGCGCGCGAAGCGCGCGCGGAACCGCGGCGCGGCGCCGGCGGCCTGCAGCACGCTCATCCCGGCGATGCCCTCGGCCATCTGCGCGTTGAGGTCGCTGCGCAGCGCGCGCTGCCGGGCGACCGCGGCCGCCGACAGCTTCTGGTAGCCCCACACGATGCCGACGGTCGCGGGCACGAGCAGCAGCACGATCAGCATCAGCCGCCAGTCGAGCCACAGCATCGCCACCGCGACGCCGAAGAGCACGGTCAGCCCGACCATGACCTCGAACAGCGCCTTGGTGTACAGCTCCTTGACCGACTCGGTGTCGTTGGTGATCCGGCTCACGAGCTGGCCGGTGATCGCGCGGTCGAAGAAGCCCATGGGCAGGCGCATCACGTGCCCGTACACCGCCTCGCGCAGCCGCCGCACCGAGCGCGTCGCGAGGCCGGCGAGGCCGAGCAGCTGGTAGTAGCGGATCACCGTCGCCACGACGCCGGTGACGAGATACCCGGCGATGAGGAGCGCCATCATCGCCACGTCGTCCACGCGCGGCACGAGGTACTGGTCGATGAAGCGCTTGCCGAAGATGGGGCCGGCCGCTTCCAGGAGCGCCGCCACGCACAGCCAGAGCGCGGCGCGCACGACGGCACGCTTGTCCGGCCGCGCGGCCCACCAGAGCAGTGCGACGGCGCGGCGGCGCTCGCCGCGGTCGATGCGCTCGCGGTCGGGATCGAGGGTGCCGGTGTCGCTCATGCGGCGTCCTCGAGGCTCGCTTCGAGCTGCTGGTACCGCCACTGCGCGGCGTACCAGCCTTCCGCGCGCAGCAGGTCATCGTGCGCGCCGCGCTCGATGATGGCGCCGTCGCGCAGCACCACGATCTCGTGCGCATCCATCACCGCCGACAGCCGGTGGCTGACGATGATCGCCGTGCGGCCGTCCCGCGCCGCCCGCAGGTGCGCGAGGATGCGCGCCTCGGTGCCGGTGTCGACCGCCGACAGTGCATCGTCGAGCAGGAGCAGCGGCGCACGCGCGAGGAGCGCCCGGGCGATGGCCACGCGCTGGCGCTGCCCGCCCGACAGCGTGACCCCGCGCTCGCCGACCAGCGTGTCGTAGCCGCCGGGAAAGCGCACGACGTCCGCGTGCAGGTCGGCCATCCGCGCGGCCGCCTCGATCTCGTCGCGCGTTGCATCGGCGCGTGCGAGTGCGATGTTCTCCGCGATGGACGCCGAGAACAGGAACGGCTCCTGCGGCACCCACGCCATCGACCGGCGCAGCGCGGCGAGCGGGAACGCGGCGATCGGCTCGCCGCCCCATGCGATCGTGCCCGCGCCCGGCTCGTAGTGGCGCAGCAGCAGGTGGAGCAGCGTGGACTTGCCCGCGCCCGTGGGGCCGACGACGCCGAGCGTGTGTCCCGGCGGCACGACGAGGTCGACGTCGCGCAGCGCGGGACGGCGCGCCTCGGCGTCCGCGCCGCCGGCTCCCGGGTACGTGAAGTCCACGCCGGCGAACACGACGTCGCCCGCGGGATCGCGGTCGAGCGTGCCGCCGTCCGCCATCGTGAGGGGGGCCTGCAGCACCGGGTCGAGGCGCTCCCACGCCGCCTTGCCGCGCTCGATCAGCGAGAGCACCCACCCGGTTGCGAACATGGGCCAGATGAGCTGGGTGAGGTACATGGTGAACGCGGTCAGCGTGCCGATCGTGATCTCACCGTGCCAGACCAGGTAACCGCCGAGGCTCAAGGTCAGCACCGACGCGAGCGTGAGCGTGATGCCGACGGCCGGCTCGTAAGCGGCCTCCCACTTCTGCGCGTCGAAGCTGCGCGCGGCCGCCCGCTCGGCGCGCGCCGCGAACTCGCCCGCCGCGCGTCCCTCGAGGCCCAGCGCGCGCAGCGTGCGCACGGCCGCCATCGTCTCCTGGACGTGCTCGTTCAGTTCGGAGAAGCGGTCGAGCGACGCGCGCCACGCGTCGTGCACCTCGGTGGAGATGCGCCAGAACGCGAGCGCCATCAGCGGGAACGGCAGCAGCGCGACCACGCCGAGGCGCCAGTCGACGCCGAGCGTCATCATCGCGACCACCAGCACCAGCGTGAGGGTGCCGTCGAAGCCGGCGAGGAAGCCTTCGCCGGCGGCCATCTCGATCGCGTCCACGTCGTTGGTGGCGAGCGCCATCAGGTCGCCGGTGCGCTGCGCGTGGAAGAACGCCGGCCCCTGCAGCGTCAGCCGCCGGTAGAGCGCGGTGCGCATCTCGATGCCCAGGCGGAACGCCGCGCTGAAGAGCGCGATGCGCCAGCCCACCCGCAGGAGGTAGATCGCCCCGCCCATCGCGAGGAGGACCGCGATCTCCCACGCAAGGGCGGCGCCGGTCAGCCGGTCGGCGACCAGGCCGTCGATCACGAGCCCGATCCGGCGCGGGATCCACACCGTGAGCACGGCGATGACGGCGAGCATCAGGGCCGCGCCGGCATACGCGCGGCGATGGCGCCAGGCGAAGCGCCCGACGAGCGTGTAGAGGGTCACGAGACGACGGCGCCGGCGGCACGGCCGCCGCCGGACGGGGAGCGGGAAGGAACGGCCCGCGAGGCGTCGGATTGTAACCCGCGGGTGCAACCGCGCATACAATCGCACGGTCTTCGCACCGGAGGAGGAACCGCCATGCAGCACTCCGTCGCCCTGCGCTGCGCGTTCGTCGCGCTCGCCGCCGCCGGAACCTGCGCCACGCCCGCTGCCCTGGCGCAGACGTATCCGACGCACGCGATCCGCATGATCGTGCCCTACCCCGCCGGCGGGTCCGTCGACCTCCTCGGGCGCGCGATCGCGGACCGGATTTCGGTGCCGCTCGGCCAGCCCGTGGTCGCCGACAACCGCGTCGGCGCGACCGGCGCGATCGCGCACCAGATGGTCGCGACCGCACCGCCGGACGGCTACACCATCGGCATGTCGGGCACGTCGCCCCTCGTGCTGGCGCCGTTCCAGATCCGCAACCTGCCGTACGACCCGACCAGGGACTTCGCCTACCTCGCGTGCCCGGGCACGACGCCGTTCGTGCTCGACGTGCACCCGTCGCTGCCGGTGAAGAACGTGCAGGAACTCGTGGCCTACGCGAAGGCCAACCCGGGCAAGCTCAACTTCGGCTCCGCGGGCATGGGCAACTCGGCGCACCTGTCCGCGGAACTCTTCAAGCGCGCCACCGGCATCGACATGGTCCACGTGCCGTACAAGGGCAACGCGCTGGCGATGCAGGACCTGGTCGCCGGCAACATCCAGGTGCTGTTCGATCCCGTGCAGACGTCGATCCCGCAGATTGCCGCCGGCAAGGTGCGGCCACTGGCCGTGACGAGCAGGACGCGGTTCGCGGACCTGCCCAACGTGCCGACGGTGGCCGAGTCCGGCTATCCGTCGTACGAGTTCGTCGTGTGGTATGCGCTGATCGCGCCGGCCGGCACGCCCGCGCCGATCGTCAATCGCCTCAACGCCGAGATCAACAAGGCCGTCGGCGACCCGGAGATGAAGAGGAAGTTCGCGGCGCTCGGCGCGGACCTCACCGAGTCGAAGCCCGAGGAGTGCGCCGCGTTCGTGAAGAGCGAGCTGGCGCTCTGGGGCAAGCTGATGGCCGACGTGGGCATCAAGCCCGAATGAGCGCGGCGCCGAAGGTCAGGCCCGCAGGGCACGGCGCCGGGCGCTTGAGGGCGCCCGACCCGACGACAGATCGCCTGGCGCGGCAGGCGCAAGGAGGACGCGGATGAGCACGGCAAGCGACGCGACCGACCTCGCACGGCCGGAGTTCCCGTGAACGCCGCTCGCGAACACCACGAGGTCGCGGCCGAGTGGGTCCACCTGCAGTACCGCGAGCCCTCGGCGTTCCGCGAGGTGTACGGCTTCGCGAGCGCGCACGGGATGGTGAACCTCGAGGGCATCCGCTACGTGCCGCGGAACCGGCCGTCGCGCACGCTGCTGGTGTACATGCATCCGGCGTCGACGCTGCAGCTCCTGCCGGTGCCCCGCGCGATGGCCGCGCGCGGCATGCACGTGCTGTGCGCCGGCAGCCGCTACGCCCGCAACGACACCGCGCTCATCATGGAGAAAGTGGTGCTCGACTTCGGTGCCTACGTGCGGCACGCGAAGACGGTGTGGGGGTACGAGCACGTCGTGCTCGCCGGCTGGTCGGGCGGCGGGTCGCTGTCGCTGCTCTACCAGGCCGAGGCCGAAGGCCCCACGATCACCCAGACGCCCGCCGGCGATCCGGTCGACGTCGTGGGCGCAGGACTGCTGCCTGCCGACGCGATCGTGTTCCAGGCGGCCCACGTGTCGCGTGCCGAGATGCTCGCCGAGATGATCGACCCGTCCGTCCGCAACGAGGACGACCCCGACGACCGCGATGTCGAGCTCGACCTCTACGACCCGCGCAATCCCCATCGCCCGCCGTACACGCCGGCGTACGTCGCACACTTCCGCGCAGCGCAGCTCGCGCGGCTGCGCCGGCGCACCGCGTGGGTGCGGGAGACCCTGGAGCGCTTGCGCGAGCGCGGCGGCGGCGAGGTCGAGCGCGGCTTCGTCACGCACCGCACGCTCGCCGATCCACGCTTCCTCGACCCCGCCATCGATCCGAACGACCGCCCGATCGGCACCTGCTACCTCGGCAACCCGGAGACGGTGAACACGGGACCCGTGGGCATCGGCCGCTTTTCGACACTTCGGGCATGGCTGTCGCAGTGGTCAGTCGACGACACGAACGCGCATGGCGAGAAGTGCGCGGCGCGCATCCGCGTCCCGCTGCTCGCCATCGAGAACTCCGCGGACGACGCGGTGCCGCAGCCGCACACGCGGCGCATCTTCGACGCCTGCGCGAGCGGGGACAAGGAGTTCCACGTGATCCAGGGCGCGACGCACTATTACGTCGGGCAGCCGGAGCTCTTGCAGCAGGCGGTGGACCTCACCCTGGCGTGGCTAGGCGAGCGGAGGTTGTTCGAGTAGCAGCGAGCGTTGGCCGTCGCGGCGTACTTCGGGCGGCACGACCGGCGTCCAGGGGTCAGATACCGCGTGCTCATTGCTCGACCGGAGTCCATGCGACGATTGGCGGTGTCTGACCCCGGGTAGTCTGAGTACGGCTGCGCTCCGAACCCGGGATCGGACACCGCTCGTCCGCAGCTCGGCCAACCGCGCTCACTGCCAGCGGTATCAGACCCCTGGCGCTAGCGGTGCTCCCTGCCCGCGGTAGCAGACCCCTGGCATGGGCGCCCCTCACGCCGCCGGCAGGTGGATCTCGAACCGCGCCCCGCCGCCCGCCGAGTCGGCGATCACGAACCGCCCCGAGTGCGCGAGCGCGATCTCGTTGGCGATCGCCAGCCCCAGCCCCGTGCCCCCCTCGCTCGCGTTGTCGCCGCGGTAGAACCGCTGCACGACGCGGCTGCGCTCGGCCACGGGGATACCGGGTCCCGTGTCCTCGACCACCACCGTCGGGTCGGGCAGCTGGCGCACCGAGACGGTCACGCGCGCCTGCGGCGGGCAGTACTTGAGCGCGTTGTCGAGGAGGTTGTTGATCGCCTCGGCGACGAGCGCGGCGTCGACCTCGGCGTACACGTGGTCCGACGCCTCGTCGAAGCCCAGGTCGATCCCGGCCGCCATCGCGTTGGGCACCCAGTTGCGCGCGGTGTCGAACGCGAGATCGTAGAGGTCGGTGCGCGTGCGGCTGGCGCCGGACTGCGCGTCGGGCTCGGCGCGCGACAGCAGCAGCAGCTGGTTGGCGAGGCGGATCGCCCGGTGGACCGACGCCTGCAGCCGCGCGATGGCCGCGCGCATCTCGGCGGGATCCTCGCAGTGCAGCGCCTGCTCGGCCTGCAGGTTGAGCGCCGTCAGCGGCGTGCGCAGCTGATGCGCCGCGTTGGCGATGAACGTCCGGTGCGCGAGCGCCGCGACATCGAGGCGCGCGATCGTGGCGTTGAGCGCCTCGATGAGCGGCTGCATCTCGGCCGGCATGTTCTCCCCCGACACGGCGCGCAGCTTGCGGTAGCTGATGTCGCGCAGCGAGGTGGACAGCACGTGCAGCCGCTCGGTCTGCTCGTAGATGGCGCGGTAGGCGATCCAGCCGGCGATGACGAGCAGCACGAGCTGCGGGATCCAGACCGTGAACAGGATCTCCTCGGCCAGCCGGTCGCGCTTGTGCGTCGTCTCCCCGACCGCGATGGTCACCGCCTCGCCACGCGGCGGCAGCGGCGAGTTCACGAGCACCCAGCGCACCGGCACGCCCTCGTACTCGGCGTCGTAGTAGCGGTAGTTGTAGTGCTGCTGCTCGTTGCGCCCGTGCAGCGGGACGTTGGCGCCCGCGATGAGGCCGCTCTCCGAGCCCTCCACGCGGTAGTAGAGGCGGTCCTCCGCGTCCCACTCGAACATCTCCTGGGCGATGCGCGGAAGGTTCAGGGCCGCGACGCCGCCGATGAGCTGCACCTGCTGCGCGAGGCTCTGCGCGGAGTCGTAGAGCCAGCGGTCGTAGATGCGGTCGGCGTAGTGGCGCGCGGCCCACGAGGTGATCGCACCGCCGAGCGCGAAGAGCACCAGCAGCGGCAGCGCGAGCTGCAGGACGAGCCGGCGGCGCAGGCTCGCGGACGCGGCCTTCGGCTTCGCCATCGCGCGCTAGCCGGGCGCCGGGAGCTGGCGCAGCAGGTAGCCGAAGCCGCGCACCGTCACGATCTCGACGTCGTTGCCCTGGATCTTGTTCCGGATGCGGTGGACGTACACCTCGGCCGACTTGTCGCCGATGTCCTCGTTGTGCTCGGCCAGGGTCTCCGTCAGCTGCGCCTTGGTCACGACCCGCCCGGCGTTCTTCATCAGGCGCCGCAGCACGATCAGCTCGCGCGGCGTGAGCGGCAGCGGCCCGTCCGGGCCGAACACGCGCGAGTCGTCGGCGGCGAGCTTGAGGGTGCCGAGCACGAGGTCCTGCGGCGCGCCGCGGTCCGAGCGCCGCAGGACGGCCTGGATGCGGGCGTCGAGTTCCGAGATGTCGAACGGCTTCACGATGTAGTCGTCGGCACCGGCGCGCAGGCCGCCCACCCGCTCCACCGGGCGGTCGCGCGCGGTCAGGCAGATCACCGGCAGGGCATCGCTGCGGGCGCGCAGCTCGCGCAGGACCTCGCTGCCGTCCCGGTCGGGCAGCCCGAGGTCGAGCAGCATGAGGCTGGGCGACCAGCTCTTCGCCTGCGCGAGGGCCTCGGCCGCGGTCCCGACGACCTGCAGCGCGTAACCCAGGCGGCCGAGCTCGAGCGCGAGCATGCGGGCAATCGGCGGGTCGTCCTCGACGGCAAGGATCCTGATCTGCACGCTGCGAATTTACCTGAACGGCCGGTGCGCCCCGGGACAGCTTGCTTTGCTGCACCGCACACCGGGAATCGAAAGCGAAATGAAAGGTTGGGTCCCTAGAGTGCCCGGACTCGGGCCAGAAAGGCTCATGCAAGGGGGAATGCGGTCGTGCAATTCATCAAGGGACCCAAGGACTTCTGGGCCGGCATCCTGTTCATCGCGCTCGGCATCTTCGCGATCGTCGTCGGCAGCAACTACACCCTCGGCACCGCCGCCCGCATGGGCCCGGGCTACTTCCCGCGCATCCTCGGCATCCTGCTGATCGGCCTCGGCGCCCTCATCGCCTTCAATGGTCTGCGCGTGCCGGGCGAGAGCATCCCGCCGTTCAAGTGGCGGCCGACGCTGGTCGTGCTGGGCAGCGTGGTGATCTACGGCATCATCATCCAGAACCTCGGGGTGGCCATCTCGACGGTCTTCCTGATCGTGGCGTCGTCCGCCGCGAGCCACGAGTTCCGGTGGAAGGAGGCGCTGATCGCCGGCGTGCTGCTGTCCGCGCTGGCGGTGCTCGTGTTCATCAAGGGGCTGGGCCTGCAGTTGCCGATCTGGCCCACGTTCCTGGCCCACTGAGGAGACGCCGACCATGGAACTCCTCGCCCACCTCGCCACCGGCTTCGGCGTCGCCATGACGCCGGTCAACCTGCTGTACGCGCTGATCGGCTGCCTGCTCGGCACGCTGATCGGCGTGCTGCCCGGCATCGGCCCCGTCGCGACCATCGCGATGCTGCTGCCCACGACCTACGCGCTGCAGCCGGTGTCCGCCCTCATCATGCTGGCCGGCATCTACTACGGCGCGCAGTACGGCGGTTCCACCACCGCGGTGCTGCTCAACATGCCCGGGGAATCGTCGTCGGTGGTCACCTGCCTCGACGGCCACCAGATGGCGCGCCGCGGCGAAGCGGGCGCGGCGCTCGCCATCGCGGCACTGGGTGCCTGTTCTTCGCGGGCACGGTCGCGACCATGCTGGTCGCCGGCGTGGCGGTGCTGCCTGGAGCTGGCACTGAAGTTCGGGCCCGGAGTACTTCTCGCTGATGGTGCTGGGCCTCATCGGCGCCGTCGTGCTGGCGAGCGGCTCGCTCATCAAGGCCATCGCGATGATCATCACGGGCCTGCTGCTCGGCATCGTGGGCACGGACGTCAATTCGGGCACGCAGCGCTTCGCGTTCGGCGTGCCGGAACTGTCCGACGGCATCGGCGTGGTCGGCGTGGCGATGGGTCTCTTCGGCTTCGCGGAGATCATCACCAACCTCGAGAGCACCGAGAAGCGCGTGCTCGTCACCAACAAGGTGAAGGGCCTCTGGTTGACGAAGGAGCAGTTCCAGGCCGCGTGGCCCGCCGTGCTGCGCGGCACGGGTTTGGGTTCCATCCTCGGCATCCTCCCCGGGGGCGGTGCGATGCTGTCGTCCTTCGCTTCCTACACGATCGAAAAGAAGATCAGCAAGACGCCCGAGATGTTCGGCAAGGGCGCGATCCAGGGCGTGGCCGGCCCCGAGTCGGCCAACAACGCCGGCGCCCAGACGTCGTTCATCCCGCTGCTCACCCTCGGCATCCCCGAGAACGCGGTGATGGCCATGATGGTCGGCGCCATGACCATCCACAACATCCAGCCCGGCCCGCAGGTGATGACGTCGAACCCCGGGCTGTTCTGGGGCCTCATCGCGTCGATGTGGGTCGGCAACCTGATGCTCGTCATCCTGAACCTGCCGTTGATCCACATGTGGGTGAAGCTCCTCACGGTGCCCTACCGGATCCTCTATCCGGCGATCCTGCTCTTCTGCGCGATCGGCGTGTACACGGTCAACAACACGGACGTCGACGTGTCGATGACGGCGGTGTTCGGCTTCCTCGGCGTGCTGTTCGTGAAGCTGGGCTGCGAACCCGCGCCCCTGCTGCTCGGCTTCGTGCTGGGGCCGATGATGGAGGAGAACCTGCGACGCGCGATGCTGCTGTCGCGCGGCGATCCCACCGTGTTCCTGACCCGGCCCATCTCGGCGGGCATGCTGGCCGCGGCCGTGTTCCTGGTCGTGATCATCGCGCTGCCGAACATCCGCAAGAAGCGCGAGGAAGCGTTCACCGAAGAGTAGGTGCGCGGGGCCGCCCCGCGCGACGGAGGGGAGGAAGCGAAACGGGGAGCCCTTGGCTCCCCGTTGCGCTTGGTGCGGTCGTGGCGTGCCGCGTGCCGGGTCAGCCGCTCGCGCGCCGCGGCGCGCGGTCGCCGCGGGACGACCACGCGGCCTTGCCATGACCACGCGCGCCCCAGCCGGGACGCGCGGGCGCGCCGGGATGGCGGCGTTCCGCGGGTCGCGCCCGCGGCTCGAGGCCGGGAATCACCGCGGGCGCGAGCGTGGCGCCCGTGAAGCGCTCGATGCTGCGCACCGTGCCGCGCTCCGCGTGGTGCGCGAGCGAGACGGCGATGCCCGACGCGCCGGCGCGGCCCGTGCGGCCGATGCGGTGCACGTAGTCCTCGGCCTGCCGCGGCAGGTCGAAGTTGATCACGTGGGTGAGGCCCGGCACGTCGATGCCGCGCGCCGCCACGTCGGTCGCCACCAGCGTGCGCACGCCGCCGCGGCGCAGGGCAGTCAGGGTGCGCGTGCGCTGGTGCTGGTTCATGTCGCCGTGCAGCGCGGCCGCGGCGTGTCCCATGCCCTGCAGGCGCAGCGCCAGGGCCTCCGCGTCGCGCTTGGTGGCGGTGAAGACGATGCTCTGGCGCATGTCGACGTCGGTCAGCAGGTGGTCGAGCAGGCGGTGCTTGTGGGCGAGGTCGTCAGCGAAGTGCAGCCGTTGGTCGATCGCACGCGGCGCGCTTTGCTTCGCGCGCACGTCGATGCGCACCGGGTCGCGCGTGAGTTCCTGCGCGAGGCGGCCGACGGCGCCGTCGAACGTCGCCGAGAACAGCACGGTCTGGCGCTCGTCGGGGGTGCCCGCGACGATGCGCTCGACGTCGTCCTGGAATCCCAGGTCGAGCATGCGGTCCGCCTCGTCGAGCACGACCATCGCGAGCTGCGAGAGGTCGACGCGGCCGCGGTCCACGTGGTCGAGGAGGCGCCCCGGCGTGGCGACCAGCAGGTCGATGCCGCGCTCGAGCTGGCGGTTCTGCACGGGATACGGCACGCCGCCGTAGACGCACGCCACGCGCGCGCCCATGCCGCGGCCGTAGCGCACCGCGTGCTCCGCCACCTGCTGCGCGAGTTCGCGCGTCGGGGCGAGCACGAGGACGCGCGGCGCGCTGGTGCGGCGCGAGGGCCGCGTTGCCGGGGCCATGCGCGCGACGAGGTCGAGCGCGGGCAGCACGAACGCGGCGGTCTTGCCGGTGCCGGTCTGCGCGGCGCCGATCACGTCGCGACCGGCGAGGAGTGCCGGAATCGCCTGTGCCTGGATCGGCGTCGGGGTTTCGTAGCCACAGGCCGCAACGGCGGCCGTGAGGGCGGGAGCGAGATTCAGTTCCTGGAATTGCATGCGGTGCTTTCGTCGTTCATGGCGCCGCGGTGGCGGCGGAAAATCGCGAGCGCGGCCGCGCCCGGCGCGCGCGAACGCGGACCGGGGAACTGCCGGCGCTACCAACCGGGCGCTAGGAGGAACGGGCGAACGGTCGCGACAGGGTTACAGCATCGTCGCTAACCGGAAGCTGCCGCGGACGCCGTGAGGCACGCCGGGCAGGAACGGGCTTCACGTGGAAGACCCGGGAGAGTTAGAAACCGATGATGCGGCCGTCCTCGTACAACGGGGGTAAAGCTCGCGGCCGGACGGCCTGTCGTGCTGCAAGGGCTACCGCGAACTCGATATTCTAGCACAGCCCCGGGTTTCCGGCCACCGGCCACATGGGCCGGGTGTCCGACACCGCCCGATCCGGTGTCTGACACCACTGCCCGGGCAGGTGTCGCCGGCCCCGACCGGCCTCAGTCGACGTCGATGCCTTCGTCGTCGTCCTCGTCGACCTCGTCGTCGTCCTCGTCGACCTCGTCGTCGTCCTCGTCGTCGGCGAAGTCGCCGTCGTCGGGTTCGCCGATCGGGATGACGTCGTCGCCCGGGTCGCGGGCCACGGCGGCGGGGAACACGCGCGGCGTCCTCAGAGCGGCGGGATGCGCAGCACCTGCCCCGGATAGATCTTGTCCGGGTCCTTCAGCATCGGCTTGTTGGCCTCGAAGATCTTCATGTACTTGTTCGGGTCGCCGTAGTTGGCCTTCGAGATCTTCGACAGGTTGTCGCCGGCCACGACCGTGTAGTAGGTCGCCTCGGGTGCGCTCTGGTCGACGGACATCATGTTGTTGACCTTCTCCACCCCCGCCACGTTGCCGCAGCACAGCGCGATCTTCTCCTTGGTCGCCTGGTCGGGCGCGACGCCGTAGACCGAGACCGTCGAGGTCGCGCCGTCGAAGGTGACGGTCAGGCCCGTCGCGGACAGGTTCTGCGACTGGATGTAGCCCAGGATCGCGTCGGCCGCCGCGGCATTCGCGGCGCCGGCATCGGCGCCCGCCGGCTCGGCGGCGGGTGCGGCCGCCTGCGCGTGGCCGCGGCCGAAGAGCTTCTCGCCGGCTTCCTTGACGAAACTGATGAGGGACATTTCAGGACTCCTGTGGGTGACCGGCGCGGGCCGCCGGCCTGGCTGCAGCCTAGGGTACACCGCCGGGCACGCGGCCGTCGCTTCGACGTGCAACGGCGCGCTCGCGGCGCCCCTGCGATTGCGGTAGTCTGGCGGCATCGCCCGCTGCCGTCCGAGGAGCCGTCCCGTGAAGATCGCCGCCTGCCTGGCCCTGGCCGTGCTCCTCGCCGGGTGCATCCCGATCGGCGCCCGCGTCTCCAACATGTACGCACAGGCGCCCGCGGCACAGGCTGCCCCGACGCCCCCCGCGCACTAGGTCGCTCCCGGGAGCGGGTCAGCCGCCCGCGGGCGGCGCGGGGATCGCGCGCACGGCAAGCACGCCGGCGATGCCGGCCAGCGCCGCCACGACCGCCGGCGCGATCGCGCTGTCGGCGTCGACCAGCGTGTAGGCCATCTCGCCGCGCGACCGGTTCACCATCGTGCGGATGTTGAGGCCCGCGTGTGCCAGCGTGGTCGAGATCTGCCCCAGCATGTTGGGCACGTTGGCGTTGGCGATCGCCACCCGGAACGGCGACTCGCGCAGCATCTCGACGTTCGGGAAGTTGACCGCGTTGACGATCGTGCCCTGCTCCAGGAACTCGCGCACCTGGTCGACCACCATCACCGCGCAGTTCTCCTCCGCCTCCGCGGTCGACGCGCCCAGGTGCGGCAGCACGATCGCCCGCGGCTCGCCGATGAGCGCGGGCACCGGAAAGTCGGTGACGTACGCGCGCAGCCGTCCCGCCGCCAGCGCCGCGACCACCGCCGCGTCGTCGACGATGCCGTCGCGGGAGAAGTTGAGGAGCACCGCACCCGGCTTCATCGCGGCGAGGCGCGTGGCACCGAAGAGGTGGCGGGTGGCCGGCAGCAGCGGCACGTGGAGCGTGACGAAATCCGCGTGGCGGATCGCCTCGTCGATGCCGTGCGCGCGCCGCACCGAGGACGGCAGCCGCCATGCCGCGTCGACGGTGATGTCCGGGTCGTAGCCCGTCACCTGCATGCCGAGGCCGATCGCCGTGCCGGCGACGAGGCTGCCGATCGCGCCCAGCCCCACCACGCCCAGCGTGCGCCCGCCGAGCTCGATGCCGGCGAACGCCTGCTTGCCCCGCTCCACCTGCGCCTCGAGGTCGGCGGCGTGCGGGTCGAGGGTCGCGACGTGACGCAGCGCGGCCGGCAGGTTGCGCGCGGCGAGGAGCATGCCGGCGACCACGAGTTCCTTCACCGCGTTGGCGTTGGCGCCCGGCGCGTTGAACACCGGCACCCCGCGCTGCGACAGCGCCGCGACGGGGATGTTGTTGGTGCCCGCCCCCGCGCGGCCGACCGCCTTCACCGTGGGCGGAATCGCCATCGCGTGCAAGTCCTGCGAGCGCACGAGGATGGCGTCGGGCGCCTCGACGTCGCGGCCGACGGTGAACCGCTCCGCGGGAAAGCGCTGCAGCCCATGGCTGCTGATCGCGTTGAGCGTGAGGATGCGGTGGCGGTGCACGGTCATCCCCTGCCCGCGCTCATCCGTGGGTCCGCTCGAAGTCCTTCATGTACGCGACCAGCGCCTCCACCCCCGCGACCGGCATCGCGTTGTAGATCGACGCGCGCATGCCGCCGACCACGCGGTGTCCCTTCAGCTGCACCATCCCGCGCTCCTTCGCGCCCCTGAGGAACGCCTCGTCGAGCGCCGGATCCGGCAGGTGGAACGGGACGTTCATCCGCGAGCGGTCCGCCGGATGCACCTCGTTGCGGTAGAAGCCGCTCCCGTCGAGGCAATCGTAGAGGAGCTTCGCCTTCGCGATGTTGCGGGCCTCGATCGCGGCCACGCCGCCCTGAGCGAGCAGCCACTTGAACACCAGCCCCGCGATGTAGATCGAGTACGTCGCCGGCGTGTTGAGCATCGAGTCCGCGGCCGCCTGCTCCTGCCAGTGGAACGCGGACGGCGTGATCGGCAGCGCGCGGTCGAGGAGGTCGTCGCGCACGATCACCAGCGTGAGCCCCGCCGGGCCGATGTTCTTCTGCGCGCCGCCGTAGATGACGCCGTACTTCGCGACGTCGACCGGGCGCGACAGGATGTGCGATGACATGTCGGCGACCAGCGGCACTTCGCCGGTGTCGGGCGTCCAGTGGTACTCGACGCCGCCGATCGTCTCGTTGGTGCATACGTGGACGTAGGCGGCGCCCGGCGTCAGGCGCCACGTGTCGCGCGGCGGGACATAGGTGAACTTCCGGTCCTCGGCCGACGCCGCGACGTTCACCGCGACGTACTTCTTCGCCTCCTTGAGCGACTTCTTCGACCACTCGCCGGTGTTGACGTAGTCGGCAGTCGCGAAGCCGCGCACGAGGTTCATCGGCACGATCGCGTTCTCGCCGATCGCCCCGCCCTGGAGGAACAGCACCTTGTAATGCACCGGAATGGCGAGCAGCGTGCGCAGGTCGGCCTCCGCCTCGTCCGCGATGCCGATGAACTCCTTGCCGCGGTGGCTCATCTCCATCACCGACATGCCGCTGCCGTGCCAGTCCAGCATTTCACCGGCCGCGATGCGCAGCACCTCCTCGGGAAGGACTGCGGGGCCGGCGCTGAAGTTGAAGATACGCATGATCGGTGTCCGGTGGGTGGCGCGCCCGTGCGAAGCGCACGGGAACGCGGCCATTATCGCGTGCGCCGGGGGCGCCCATCCCGTCCGCTAAAATCGGCACGATGCTCCCGCCAATCAACACCCGCGCCCCGTGGCGCCCGGTCGCCGCGGCATTGGCTGCCGCCACGGCGCTCGGCACCGCGAGCGGCGCCCCGCCGCTGCGCGCCGAGATCCAGGTCGGGCTCTGCGGGGACCCGCAGGCGATCGTCCGCGCGCTCGACCTCGTCCCGCGCGGGCCGCAGCGCGAGACCTGGCTCTTCGACGACCCGTCGCTCACGCTGCTCGGGCACGGCGTGCGCATGCGCCTGCGAACCCACGCGACGAGCCCGACGCTGACGCTCAAGATCGCGAACCAGGATTGCCGGGCGCTGCCGAAGGGCCTGCTGCCCAAGGGCGAGGGCAAGTGCGAGTACGACGTCCACGGCAGCGGCGTGGCCGGCGCCGTCTCGATCGAGCATCCGGTCACCCCCGAGAAGACCGCCGGCCTGGTGAGCGGCCGCACGAAGCTGCTCGATGCCGCGAGCGACGCGCAGCGCCGCTACCTGCGCGAGGTGCTGCAGCTCGACCCGTTGCCGGCGGGCGTGCGCCCGCTCGGCCCCGTCATGAGCGACATCTACCGGACGCGGGACGACCGTTACGACGTCGAGGTCTCGACGCTGCCCACCGGCCGGACCACGGTCGAGATGTCCATCAAGGTGCCCGTGCGCAAGGTGACGGCGGCCCAGGCGGCGCTCGACGAGCGTCTCGCCGCCGCCAAGGTCACGCCCTGCACGGACCAGGCGGGCCAGGCGGCGAGCAAGCTCTCCGAGATGCTGTCGCGCCCGTCGCCGTAGCGCGCCGCCGGCGTCAGTCGGCCGCAGCAGGCTTCTCGGGGCCGGCGACCATCGACTCGGGCAGGTCGACCCCGAGGAAGCGCGACACGCGAATCGGCGTGTCCGGCCGCTGGAAGCGCCCCACCTCCTCGATCAGCTGCCGGTCGCCCATCGTCATGCGCGAGCGCAGCCGCACGTACTCCGCCCACGAACCGAGGATGTAGCGCTCGACGAAGAGCCCCTCCTCCGCGAGGTCGCGGAACACGCGCCAACTGTCGGCGCCGTTGCGCCGGCGCACGGGACCCATCGCGCGAATCGCGGCAAGGAACGCGTCCCGGCTCTCGGGCGCCACGCGGTACTCGATCTGGATCAGCACCGGGCCGTCGTCGGGCTCGGGTTCCTCGGCGAGCCCCAGCAGCGGCACCTCGCTGCCGGGCAGGATGTCCTTGTCGCCGCCGAGGCGGACCCGCACGTGCCGCGCAGCGGCGAGCGCTACCAGGAAGAGGCTCGCGGCGGTGAGGAGCGTCACGCGCGTGCCGTACCACGAGGCGAGCGTGCCCCACACGACGCTGCCCAGCGCCAGGCTCGCCTGCACGGTGAGGAACGCGATCGCGACCGCCCGCGCGCGCACCCACGCCGGCACGGCGCTCTGCGTGCCCGCCCCCAGGCTCGCGAACACGCCGACCCACGACGCCCCCGCGCCGAACGCCCCGACCATCGCGATCGCCGTGATCGTCGTCGCCGCGACCAGCGTGGCGGAGATCACCCACAAGAGGCACGCGGCGACGACCATCCGCTGCAGCGAATGCCGGCGCAGCTGCCCGGGCAGCGCGAGCGCGCCCAGCACCGCGCCCATGCCGAAGCTGCCGAACAGCACACCGAAGCCGCCGGCACCGAGTCCCAGCTGGTCGCGCGCGATCACCGGCAGCAGCGCCCACAGCGAGCTCGCGAACGCCGAGAAGATGAGGTTGCGCAGCAGGATCGCGCGCAGCGGTGCCGAGTGCCGCGCGTAGCGGACGCCGCTCTTGATGCCGGCCAGCAGCGACTCCGGCACGCCGGGCAGCGCCGGCGGCTGGTGCGGCCAGCTGCGCACCACGAGGATCATGCCGACGAAGAACACCGCGCTCGCGAGGAACGCGCTGCCGGAGCCGATCCACGCGGCGAGCAGGCCGGCGAACGCGGGACCGATGGCGCGCGACACGTTCATCGCGACGGCGCCCAGCGCGACCGCCTGCGGCACCTCCGTCCGCTCGACCAGCTCGTTGATGCTCGCCTGTTGCGCCGGCTGGTAGAACGTGAACGCGACGCCGATCACGAAGGTGAGGAAGAGCAGGCCCCACGGTCCGATCCACCCGGTGATCGTGGTGACGCCGAGCACGACCGTGCCCGCGAGGAACAGCACCTGGGTCGCCATCAGCACCCGCCGGCGCTCGATCAGGTCCGACATCGCCCCGGCGAGCAGCCCGAACAGGATCGTCGGCGCCGTGCTCGCCGTCTGCACCAGCGCCACCATGAGCGCCGACGGCGTCATCGTGGCCATCAGCCACGCCGCCATCGTCGCCTGCATCGTGTAGCCCAGCGCGACCGCGATCAGGGCGAAGTAGAACCGGCGAAAGCCGACGTGCCGCAGGGGCGACGCCGCGAACAGCTCCGAGACCGCCGAATTCAGGGATGCCGACACGGCGCAGAGTGTAGCGTGCGCCGCGCGCCCTGCGCGAATCGGGACCCGCGGCGCGGGCGGCGTGCGCCCGCGGTTGACGACGTGCGCGATCGGGGTACAGTCAGCACCGCGCCGTGCCCCGTGTCAGCCACGGCACGCGCGCAGGAACCGCATGGACACCCCGATCGCCCACGACAGCCTCTGCCTCGGCCACCTGCCCGCGCGCCACGCGCGCTATCGTCCCCGCCACACCGCGCTCGTGGTCCCCGCCGACAGCCCCGGACACCACGAGATGCGCCTGACATGGCGCGAGTTCGACGCGTGCATCAACCGCTGGGCGAACGCGCTCGCGGGGCTCGGCGTCGGCCGCGGCGACCGCGTGGCCACCGTGCTGGGCAACGGCCTGCCGCTCCTGGCCTCCTACTGGGCGTGTGCGAAGCTGGGCGCGGTCGTCGTGCCGATGTCGCCGCTCCTGACCGCCAGCGGCCTCGTGTCGCTGCTCGCGGACGCGACGCCCAAGGTGGTGCTTACCGCGCACGACGCGAGGATCGACCTCGCCGCCGTGCGGCCCGAGGTGACGTGGCCGGTCACGTGGGTGCTCGCCGACGCGGACGCCGACGACGAGGCGGCCGGCACGCGCGCGTACGGCGAGCTCGTGGGCGCGGCGTCCGACGCACCACCGGCAGCCACGGTCGAGTCCACCGACCTCTTCACGCTGATGTACACGTCGGGCACGACGGGCCTGCCGAAAGGCATCCAGCACACGCACTTCATCCGCGCGATGTACGCGGCGACGATGGCGAGCACGTGGCGCATGGCGCCCGAGTCCGTCGTGCTGCACGCCGGCGCGATCGTCTTCAACGGCGCGATGGTGACCATGCTGCCCGCGTTCATGTGCGGCGCGACCTACGTGCTGCAGCGCGCGTTCGACGCCGAGGCGTTCATCGCCGCCGTCGAGGCCGAGCGCGTGACGCACACGATGCTCGTGCCCTCGCAGATCATCGCGATCCTGAACGCCCGCGGCTTCGACCCGGCGCGGCTCACGTCGCTGCAGATGATCCTGTCGCTCGGCGCGCCGCTGCACAAGGAGTACAAGGAGCGCCTGAACCGCCTGCTGCCCGACCGCTTCTACGAACTGTACGGCCTCACCGAGGGCTTCATCACGGTGCTCGACCGCGACGACGCGCAGCGCAAGGCCGGCAGCGTCGGCATGCCGCCGCCGTTCTACTCGATGCGCATCGTCGGACCCGACGGGCGCGACCTGCCGGCCGGCGAGGTGGGCGAGATCGTCGGCCGCGGACCCATCACCATGCCCGGCTACTACCGGCGGCCCGAGATGACGGAGCAGGCGCTGGCCGGTGGCTGGCTGCACACCGGCGACCTGGGCTACGTCGACGAGGACGGGTACCTCTACCTCGTCGACCGCATCAAGGACATGATCGACAGCGGCGGCGTCAAGGTGTACCCGAAGGACGTCGAGGAGGTCGCGGCGCGCCACCCCGCCGTGCGCGAGGTGGCGGTGTTCGGCATCCCGCACGACAAGTGGGGCGAGACGCCGGTGGCCGCCGTCGTGCTGCGCGACCCGGACGCGATCGGGGCCGAGGACCTGAAGGCGTGGATCAACGCGCGGGTGCAGGCGAAGTACCAGCGCGTCGAACGTGTCGTGATCTTCCCGGACTTCCCGCGCAACGCTGCCGGCAAGACTTTGAAGCGGGAGTTGCGCGCGCCGTTCTGGCAGGGACGCGACCGCGCGATTTGAGTCGCCGCGCGCATGGCGTGCGGCACCGCGTTCGCACGGCCGCGGCGCCGGGGTCCGCCGCGGCAACGCGCCGCACCGCAATCGGCGCACGGGGCGCCGCGTGCCTGCCTGAAGGCCACGCGTTCCTGCTACGCTCGCTCTTGCCATGGACACCACCGTCACTCCCGCAGGCATCGCGTCGCTGCTCGCGCGCAACCTCATCGCGCCGATCGGCGTGCTCTTCTTCGCCTGGTCCGCGACCAATCTCCTGATTCTCTACTACCTCGACACGGTGCTCGAGTTCGCGGTGCTGATGCTGCTGATCGGCCGGCACGTCACCGGCATCGGCCCGGCGGGCTCGACGACGCGCCCCTTCGAGGGACCGGCCGACTGGATCAAGATGGGCGCCGCCTCGCTGGTGCTGGCGATCATCATCGGGCTGCCGCTCGGCGCGCCGCTGTTCATCCTGCTGTCGAACTACCAGTTCTCGTGGGAAGAGGTCCTCAACTCGACCTTCATGGGCGCCCTCGCGTCGCAGGCGGCGGCCTCGCTGTTCGGCGCCTACCAGGCGCACCAGATGCTGCTCGCGCGCAGCGACGACGAGCATGTGCTCAAGCACCGCGTAGCGTTCGTGTTCGGCCGCTGGCTGGTGATGTGCTTCGCAGCCGCGTTCGTGCCCGCGTGGCTGCTCGGCCGGCGGTTCGGCGGGTTCGTGCTGGTCGCGATCTACGCGGGAACCAGCATCTACTTCGAACTCTTCCCCGGGCGTGCGCTGCGCTGGCTCAACCCGAAGGAAGCCGCGGCGGACGAACGCGAGCAGGCGAAGGTGCGCGACAAGTCCCCGCGCTGACGCCGTACCCGCAGCGGCGGATGACGGCCGCGCGCGCGTAGAATGAGCCTTGCGGTTCCGCCGGGCCTGCGAGGGCCCTCCGGGGCCGCGCGCCTTTACGCGCCCACCGTCTCGCAAACCCCGTGTCCCGCCAGCGCCTCGCCGAAATCTACGACCTCGCGTGGCCAGTGCTGGTCGCGCAGCTCGCGACGATGGGCTACGGCGTCATCGACACGATGATGACCGGTCGCGCGGGCACCGACGACCTCGCGGCCGCCGGCATCGGGGCGGCGATCTATGCGAGCGTGTTCGTGGGCCTGATGGGCGTGCTGATCGCCGTGTCGCCGACGGTCGCGCACCTCAAGGGCGCGGAGCGCCACGGCGAGATCGGCGAGCAGGTGCGGCAGGCAATGTGGCTCGCACTGGTGCTCGCGGTGATGTCGATCCTCGTGTTCCGCTTTCCCGAGCCGTTCATCGCGCTCTCCGATCCGCCGCCGGCGGTGGCGGAGAAGGTGCGCGCGTTCCTTGCGATCGCGGCCTGGGGCGTGCCCGCCGGGCTCGCGTTCCGCCTCTTCTCGAGCTACACGACGGCGGTGTCGCGCCCGCGGATCATGATGGTGCTGAACCTCGCGGGGCTCGCGCTCAAGGTGCCGCTCAACTACGTGTTCATTTTCGGGCACGCGGGTGCGCCGGCGATGGGCGCGGCAGGCTGCGCGCTCGCCACCGCCATCGTCAGCTGGATCGTCTGCCTCCTCGCCTGGCTGCGGGCGGCGACGGCCGAGGAGTACCGGCCCCATGGCGTCTTCACGCGGTGGTCGTGGCCACGCTGGCACGACCAGTGGCGGCTCCTGTCGCTCGGCGTGCCGATCGGCGGCTCGTTCCTGGTCGACGTCACGTCCTTCACCTTCATGGCGCTCTTCATCGCGCGCCTCGGTGCCGTGAACTCGGCCGCACACCAGATCGCGGCCAACGTTGCCGCGGTCATGTACATGCTGCCGCTTGCGATGGGCAACGCGGTGACGGTGCTGGTCGGGCAGGCCCTCGGCGCGGGCCGGTACCCGCTCGCGCGGTCGACCGGCATCACCGGCATCTCGCTCGCGTGCGCGTTCGGCTGCACGGGCGCGTTCCTGCTGGCGATCGGCGCGCACGCGGTGGCGGCGCTGTACACGCCCGATCCGGCGGTGCAGTCGCTGGCAGCGACCCTGCTCCTGTTCGCGGCCGGCTACCACGTGTTCGACGCGATGCAGGCGGTCACCGTGAACGCGCTGCGCGGGTACAAGCGCGCCGTGGTCCCGCTCGTGGTCAACGTGGTCGGGATGTGGTGCCTCGGGCTCGCGGGCGGCTACGTGCTCGGCCTCACCCCGTGGGTCGACCTCTCGTTCGCGGGCCTCGCGACGCCGCTCGGCGTACGCGGACTGTGGGCAGGCGCGATCGCGGGCATGGCGCTGTCGACGCTGGCGACACTGGCGTATTTCCTGGCGGTGAGCGCGCGAGGACGTACGCGGACGTAGGTGCCTGCGCGGCGCCGGGACGCGGCCCGACGGCCGGCCGGCACGCCGAGGAGAACGGGAATTGCCGCGCTGTTCCCGGCGCCGGCCCCCCTGCCGCCGACCTACGATGGAGCCATCCAACGGGCGTCCCCGTGACGTCCTCTGCCCGTGCGGCATCCCGGCGCGGGGGGGAGGATGGGCGGAACCCCGTGCCGCGCGGAGCGCACCATGCACATTGCCGACCGCTCGATCGACAGGCCGCGGGCAGGCGCTCGTCGCTTACGCCTGCCGGCAGGCGCTGCACTCTTTGCGCTGCTGCTCGGTCTGCCCACTGCCGCCTTCCCGGCGACGGCACCGTCCGGCCCCGTCTTCGCCTTCACGTCGAAGGCCAGCGTCCCCCTCAACGCGACGATCGTTTCCGAGAGCGTCGCGCCCACGGGCCTCACCGCGCCCGCGGCGATCTCCGTGAGCGCCGGCGAATACTCGCTCGGCTGCACCGGGACCTTCACGTCGGTGGCCGGCAGCATCGCCGTGGGGCAGAAGGTATGCGTGCGCCACATGTCGTCCAACCTGTACAAGACGGCCAAGGTCACGACGCTCAAGATCGCCGACAAGTCCGCCACGTTCACCAGCACCACCGCGGACGTCCTGGTCGTCCCCGCCCCCAAGCCGCCGACGCCCGCCATCGGGACGCCGTTCTCGCTCGCCATCGGCGCGACCGGCGGCACGCCCCCGATCGTCTACAGCCTCGCCAACGGCATCCTGCCCAAGGGACTGGTGCTCGGGACGGACGGCATGATCAGCGGCACACCCACGCTGCCGGGAACGTATTCGTTCACCGTGCGCGCCGACGACGCGGGCGGGCAGACGGCGAGCCGCGCGTTCTCGCTGGTGGTCCTCGACACCGTCCCCGATCCGTTCGGCTTCCTGCCGCAGGCCAACGTCGCCCCGAACACGGTGCGGATCTCCAACGTGATCGTCCCGGCCGGACTCGCGGCCGATGCGCCGATCAGCGTGGGCACCTACGGCGAATACTCGCTCGGCTGCACCGCATCGTTCACCGACGTCGCGGGCACGATCAAGGCAGGACAGGCGGTCTGTGTGCGGCACATCGCCGCCCGCTCCGCCGGCCAGACGGTCACGACGGCGCTCACCATCGGCGGCGTCACCGGCACGTTCTCGTCGTCGACCGCGAGCACCCCCTTCTACCCGCTGACGATCGGGCGCCAGGGCAGCGGCAGCGGGGTGGTGAGCTCGCCGCAGTCGGCGCTGGTATGCGGCGACCGCTGCGTGGAGAGCTACACCGCCGGGACCGGGGTCACGCTCGTCGCCACCCCGACGACCGGCGACGTGTTCGTCGGCTGGTCGGGCGCCTGCAGCGGGACCGGCGCGTGCAATGTCACGATGGACGCTGCAAAGGCCGTCATGGCCGTGTTCTCAGCGCCCGCGACTCCGGCGTCGAACTTCACGTCGCTGTGGTGGAATCCGGCGGAGTCCGGGTGGGGCGTCAACCTCAACCACCAGGGCAGCGTCCTGTTCGCCACGCTGTTCGTCTACGACGCGCTGGGCGCGCCGCTTTGGCTCGTCATGCCGAACGGCACGCGGCTCGCCGATGGCGTCTCGTTCTCCGGGACGCTGTACCGCACCACGGGACCGTCGTTTGCGGCGGATCCGTTCCCGCCGATCGGCCCGGCCAACGTGACGGCCGTCGGCACGATGCTCGTGCAGTTCTCGTCGCAGGACGGGGCCGAGATCGTCTACTCGGTCAACGGGATCACGGTGCACAAGCAGGTGCAGCGGCAGGTCTACGCCTCGCGCGCCGCCGTGTGCACCGGCACGACGGACAGCCGCGCGCAGGCGCGCAACTACCAGGACCTGTGGTGGAAGGCCGACGAGTCGGGTTGGGGCATCAACATCACGCACCAGGACAACACGCTCTTCGCGACGCTCTTCACCTACGATGCGGCGGGCCACGGCCTGTGGCTCGTCATGACGGAAGGCCTGCGCGATGCGAACGGCGTCTACGTCGGCGACCTGTACCAGACGACCGGACCGCCGTTCTACGCCACGCCGTTCACGCCGATCAACGCGAGCCAGATGATACGCGTCGGCGGCATGCTCCTGGCGTTCCAGGATGGCGAGCACGCGACGCTGCAGTACGTCGTCGGCGGCGTGACGGTCACGAAGAAGATCACGCGGCAGGTGTTCGGCACCTCATACCCGGACTGCGCGTCGTAGGCCGCCCCGCGCGCGCCCGGCCGCCCCGGCGCGGTGTCTGACACGTCCTATGAGGTGTCAGACACGTCATAGGCGGTGTCAGACACGCGATATGCTGCGTCTATCGGACGGGTAGAGACAATCGATTGGCGCCGTCGCGCCGACGGCACTAGGATTACGCTCATACCCTCCCCTTTCGACCGGAGACGCTGACCATGGACAAGATCAATGCCGTTTTCACAGCAACCGCCACGGCCACCGGCGGGCGCAACGGACGCACCGCCGCGGACGACGGCTCGGTGGCCGTCGACCTCTCGGTGCCGAAGGCGATGGGCGGCCCGGGCAAGCCGGACACCACCACGCCCGAGCACCTCTTCGCCGCGGGCTACGCCGCCTGCTTCGGTGGCGCGCTGGACTACGTCGGCCGGCAGCACAAAAAGGATGCGACCAAGGGCAAGGTGACGTGCGCCGTCTCGATCGGCCCCCGCGAAAAGGGTGGCTTCGGGCTGTCGGTGAAGATGCGCGTCGAGGACCGGTCGCTGCCCCAGGCCGAACTCGCCGCCCTCGTGCAGGAAGCGCACGAGAAGATCTGCCCGTACTCGCACGCCACGCGCAACAACGTGGACGTCGCCTTCGAAGTGATCGGCGGATGACCGCGCAGCCGACGTTCACCGATTTCGAGATCGCCGCCCGCGCGGCGGGCTTCGACGAGGTGATCGAGCGCAGCTGGGATCCGGGGCTGGTGCTCGACACGCACACGCATCCGTTCGCCGTGCGGGCGCGGGTCGTCCGCGGCGCGATGTGGCTGCGCGTCGGCGACGTCGAGCGGCACCTCGTCCCGGGCGACGAGTTCACGCTTGCCCGCGACGAGCCGCACGCCGAGCGCTACGGCCCCGACGGCGCCACCTACTGGGTCGCGCGCCGGCACGGGTAGCGCTCCGGTCGCGTCCGCGCCGCGCGTGTTGGCAAGCGCCCGCGCGGAGGCTACACTTGCCGCCGGTCGGCAGTTCACCCAGGCGTTGTCGCGCGACTTTGGTCGCGAGCTAAACCTGCCGCAATCTCCCCCCAGAGTCCGGTCACGTTACCTGCGTGCGCCCGGCTGGAAGCCGACAACCCCCAGCGCCTCGTCCGAGGCCGGCGCGCACGCGGCAACGGAGACTGCCATGACTCGTGAAGCGATTCCCCTCGTGGTGCCCGACGCGGGCACCTTTGCGCGTGCGCTGGGCCGCGCCCTCGTCGCGCGCCACGCCGACAAGCCCGATCCCCCCGGCCACGTCGAGCTGCTCAACCTGCTCGCCCGCGCGGCCGGCCACCGCAGCTACCAGGGCATGCGCGCCGCGGCCCGCATGCCGGCCGCGGCCACCGCACGGGATGCGGCGCCCGCGGCACCCGCGCTGACCCCGGCGGCGCGCAAGGCCCTGAACCAGTTCGACGCCGAGGGCCGGCTGGTGCGCTGGCCCCACAAGTACTCCGTGCAGCGGCTCGCGATGTGGGTGCTGTGGACGCAGTTCGACGCGAAGCGCGTCTACACCGAGCGCGAGGTCAACGAGGTGCTCAAGCGCTGGCATACGTGGGGCGACCACGTGACCCTGCGACGCGAACTCGTAAACCACCGGCTGCTCGCGCGCAAGAGCGATTGCTCCGAGTACCGCAAGGTCCGCGCGCGTCCCGACGACGAGGTACGCTGGCTGCTACGCGCGTGGCGGGAACGGTCGCGCGCGTCGGCTTGAGGCATCCGGCGCCGCGCTTGCGCGCAAGCGCGGCGCCCCGTTCCGTGCAGGTACGATGTCGTCCCAGCGAACCCGCGGGAGAACGCGCATGAGCCAGGTCTTCGTCAACATCGGTCTCAGCCTCGACGGCTATATGGCCCCCGAGGGCATGGCCCTCGACCACTGGGACGATCCCGGCTACCAGGGCTGGGGCGCCAAGTGGGGCGCGCTGATGGCGTGGATCCTCAAGCAACAGTACTTCCGCGAGAACCTGAAGTTCGGGCCCGGCGGCGAGACCGGCCCGGTCAACGACCTGCTGCGCAGCACGATGGAGCGCATCGGCGCGAACATCATGGGCAAGCGCATGTTCGAGCAGGGCGAACGCTCGTGGCCGGCGGAGGCGCCGTTCCACACGCCGGTGTACGTGCTGACCCACGAGAAGCGCGACCCGTGGGTGCGCCCGGGCGGGACCACGTTCTACTTCGTCAACGACGGCCCGGAGCACGCGCTGCAACTCGCACGGGAGTCAGCGGGCAATCGCGACGTCCGCATCGCGGGCGGCGCGGACGTGATCCAGCAATACCTCAACCTCGGGGTCGTCGACGAACTGGAATTCGCGCTGGCGCCGGTGCTCTTAGGCGGCGGGCGGAGGCTCTTCGAGAACCTGCGCGATCCGATGCCGCAATTCCGCATCGAGCGGGTACTCGACGGGCCGGATGCGACGCATGTGCGTTACGTGCGGCGGTAAGCCCGAGTAGCACCGCCCGCAAAGATGCATTGATTGCGCTGTCGCCGGCGACGGCTTAACTGGAGTGCACGCCGATGCGCTGGCCCGTGGCATCACTGCTTTGCCATGGGAACCTTCACGCGCCGCGACAGCGCCGGACGCACGTCTCCCTGCCTCCTTCGCAGGACGGCAGATATGGCGGACTTGGCGTCGCTATCTACGAACGCTGGGCTCTCTGGCGCAAGCGCGTTGGGGCTCAGGCTGCCGCGCGCTCCCCTCCCGCTGGAGCGAGATGGATGACGCGGTCCGCGGCGAGCTTGTCCGGCACCCGGTGCGTGATGAAGAGTATCGTGATCTTGCCCTTGAAACGGGCGATGGTACCGGCGAAGTGCTCGGCCACGGTGGCATCCAGGCCACTCGTTGCCTCGTCGAAGATCAGAATGCGCGGCCGCTTGAGGAGCGCTCGGGCAATCGCGATGCGCTGCTTCTGACCGCCGGACAAGCCCGCGCCGCGCTCGCCGACGTCGGTCCGGTAGCCCGCCGGCAGCGCCTCGATCGTCGAATGAATCTCCGCAAGCTTGGCCGCCTGCATCGCCATCTCGAAGGTCGCGAGTGGGTTGGCAAGCAGAAGATTGTCGAGGATGGTGCCGGAGAAGAGGACCGTCTCCTGCGGCACGACGCCAAAGTGTGCGCGCAGTTCGTTGGCGGCAAGGTGCCTCGTATCGTGACCGTCGAGCAGCACCTGACCTTCGCTTGGCCACGCAAATCCTTGCAGGAGCTTGGCGAGCGTGCTCTTTCCTACGCCTGAAGGTCCCATCAGGACGACACACTCGCCCGGCGCGACCCGCAGGCTGAAATCGCGCAGCACATACGGCCGATCCGGGCCGTACCGGAAGCCGACGCCGCGGAATTCGATGGCGCCGGCGGCCGTGGCCTCGCGAGTGGCGGCGACCGTCCAGGGTTCCTCCGGCACATCCATGATGTCGCCGAGGCGACGCACGGCGATCGCCGCCTGCTGGAACTGCTGCCAGAGACCCACGAGCTTCAGCATCGGCTGCGACACCCGTCCCGCAAACATCTGGAACGCGACCAGCATCCCGATCGTGAAGTCGGGGCCGCGCATCACCAGCCATGCGCCGACGCACAGGATGGCCATGCCGAGGAACTGCTCGAGACCGGAGGCCGTCGTGTTGTACGCGTTGGCCAGCTGGCGAGTCGCGAAGTTCGCCCCAAGGTACGCCGAGAGATGTTCCTCGTAGCGGCGCTCGAGTTGCGGCTCCATCTGCAGTGACTTGACGGTCTCGAGCCCGGCGATGTACTCGGTCACGAAAGCCTGGTTGCGCGCGCCCAGCATGAACTGCTCGTTGAGACGCGACTGGAACAGCGGCGCCACGGCGGCACTCAGGGCGACCACGACAGCGAGCAGCGCGAGCGTGAGCACCGACAGCCACACGCTGTAGAAGAACATGAGGATGAGGAACAGCAACAGGAACGGCAGGTCCAGGAGCAGCGTGATTGCCGCCCCGGAGAGAAACTCGCGGATGGTCTCGACACCGTTGAGGCGCGCGGCCAGCACGCCGGTCGGTCGCCGCTCGAAATAGCGCAGAGGTAGGCGCAGCAGGTGCCGGAACACCGCAGCGCCGAGCACGGCGTCGACCCGGTTGCCCGTGTGGGTGACGAGGTACTGGCGAACCCACGACAGCGCGCTGCCGAAGAGCAGGAAGATCGCGAGCGCGCACGCAATGACCGCCAACGTGCTCGTGGTCTGGTGCACGATCACCTTGTCGATGATCACCTGACTGCACAGCGGGGTGGCGAGCGCGATCAGCTGAATGACCAATGACCCGACGAGGACGTCGCGCCAGATGGCACGGTGGCGTAGAAGCTCCCTGATGAACCAGTGGAAGCCGAACGAAGTCGGACGACCCTCGTCGGCATCCGTGGCGGCCCGCGTGCCGACCGGATGGGCATGGAGAACCACGCCCGCGTAGGCCGCGTCGAACTCCGCCGTCGCCATTACTCGCGGTTCGTTGCTGCCTGCATTGAAGACTAGAACCCGGCCGGATTCCACCTTGGCAAGGATGGCGGGTGCGCAACGGGTGCCCTTTGCACCGGCCTGCTGGCCTTCAGCGTCGGGCAAACGCAGGAACACGAGACGCGGGAGGGCAGCCTGCGTCACCTCCCGCGCTTCCGTTGTCGCGAGCGCGGCCTCGAGATCAAGGGACCGCAGCGCCTCCACCAGCGTCAGCGCGGAATGCGGGGGCGGAAACTCTCGCTGTACGAGAGCAGGATCGAACGGCTTGCGGCGAAGATTGCACAGGCTGCCGACCGCCCACAGGAAATCGGCCGGCGCGATGACGATCCGCTGTGCATCGTGCATGGACACGGTCATCCCGTCATCGCTCGCGCGCCGCTTCGTGCCACGCCTTGCGCACGGGTGCCAGCAGATACTCGAGGAGTGTCCGCTCGCCCAGGCGGATCTCGGCCTCGACCTGCATACCGGAGGCGAGCGGTAGCGCGATCCCGTCGAAGCCCAGGCTCTGGCGACCGATCGACACCCGCACGCGGTATCCGTTCGTTGCGATGGCGGTCTCCTCGTCATCGACGCGGGGCGGGGTCTGCGGCTCGCTCGCATCCGGGCTGACGCGCTCCACGATGCCCTCGAGCAGGCCATATTTCTGGAAGGGATAGGCCGCGACCTTCACCTGCGCGACCTGCCCGGCCCGCACGAAGCCGATGTCGGGATTGCGCAGCAGGACGTCGGCAACGAGCTCGTCGCCAGCCGGTACCAGGGTGAGCAGCACGGCGCCCGGGGCCACCACGGTTCCGATCGTGTGGGCGCCGATCTCCTTCACCGTGCCGGACTGCGGGGCTCGGAGTTCGACGCCCGCGGCGCGGTAGAGCTGCTTTGCGAGTTCCTCCTCGAGGCGCGCCCGTTGGGCGGCGGCCTGTGCACGCTCGGCGTGCAGCTGCTGCCGGTACCCCGATTCGACCTGCGCCAGCCGCCCCTCGGCCTGCAGCAGGTTCGCGCGCAGCCCCGCGACCGCGTGGTTTTGCGCGGCCAAGTCGTGTTCCTTTTCGATCCGGTCGCGTTCGCGCTCGAGCGCGTACAACTCGCTCACGAAGCCTTCGGCGCGCAGCGTCGCATAGCGCTCGGCCATCGTTTGGTATATCGGCACCGTGCGTTCGAGCTTCCCCTGCACCGCCATCGCGGCGCGCAGGTCCTGGGTGATGCGTGCGACCGCTGCGATCTCCTGGCTGCGCGCATCGGCGTAGGCCGCGCGATTGGCGCGGAACTGGGCGAGGTGGCGGGAGAAGGCTTCGTCACCATCGTCCGGGTACCGGGTAAGCGCTGCGTCCGCAAGCTCCGCGTCGATGCGCCGGACCTGCAGGGTGCGCTGCGCAAGCTCCGCCCGCAGTGCGCGGGTCTCCGCCTCGTGCAGGTCGGCATCGAGCCGCAGCAGCACCTGACCGGCGATTACGGCGTCGCCCTCGCGAACCGCGATCTCGGCAACCCGCCCGGCGTCAGGCGGCTGCAGGATCTTGAGGCTGGTGCGGGGTGCGAGCTTGCCGGCGGCGGAAGCGACGATGTCGATCCGCCCGAACGTGAGCCATACCCCGCACGCCGCGACCAGCGCACACAGCCAATGCAGCAGCCGGCGCGGCAGCGGCGACGGCGCGACGTCCATCATCCGCAAGGGACCCGGCAGGAACGCGTCCGGGCCGCGTGACCCGTGCGGCGCAACGCCTCGGATGAAGCCGAACACGGGCTTGCGGTACCGAGGGGCCGGGGCGGGCCAACGTCAATTGAGGCGCACGGTACCCGCGTACAGCGTCGCGGCCCCCTGCAAGGCCTGCGCCGACGTACCAAAACCCGTGCTCGCCAGGATTGCCCCGGCCGGCGCCGCCCCGATGCCGGAGAGCGCGTTGCGGTGGCCGAAGTCGTACGCGAGATCGCCACCTATGGCCGCCGAATCGCTGCCGGAGACCAGCGACGATGCCAGCGCATTGCTCACGTTCCAGCTCGTGAGCGTCGGCGTGGCAGCGAGCGCCGCGTCGAACTGCCCGACGATGCTGGAGAAGTCGAAGTTGGCGACCTTGTGGGTCAGCAACGGATCGGTGCCCGCCGGATTGAACGCCGCCATCGCGTCGACGACGACCTGCAGGTTGAGCACGCTCTTGTTGTTGACGCCGGCCTGGTACCAGTTGCGGAAGGTGATCTGATCCCCGCCGGTGGCGTCGAGGATGAGGTCGAGTCCGCTCTTGCGCAGCGTCAGGTTGGCATAGGCCACCCCACCGCCAAGGCTCAGCGTGTCGTCGCTGCCGATGCTGGCCTGGACGACGTCGGCGCCATCGCCCTTGTTGAACGCGATGATGTCGGCGCCACCACCGGTGACCAGCGTGTCGGCGCCTATGCCCCCGATCAGGAGATCGCGCCCGGTGCCCCCGGTGAGGCCATCGGCGCCTGCACCGCCGTCGAGCAGGTTGTTGCCGACAGTGTCGGACATGGTGTCGTTGCCGGCCCCCGCCTGGAGGAGATCATTGCCGTTGCTGCCGTCGACGACGTCGTTGCCAAGGTCGGCCCACAGGGTGTCGTTTCCGTCCAAGCCGGTTAGCATGTTGTTCGCCGCATTCCCACGCAGCCAGTTGTCGACCGCGTTGCCGGTGGCATTGATCGCTGCGGTTCCGGCGAGTGTCAGCTGCTCCACGTTCGCCGGCAGCACGTAGGTGATGGCTGCATTCACGGCGTCATAGCCGCCACCCGCAGCCTCGGTGACGAGGTCGAGCGCATTGTCGACGACGTAGGTATCGTTGCCTGCGCCGCCGCTCATCGCGTCGGCACCGGTGGCTCCATCGAGGACGTTGTCGGCCGCATTGCCGGTGAGCGCATTGGCAAGCGCGTTGCCCGTGCCATTGATCGCGGCCGTACCCGTGAGCGTCAGGTTCTCGACATTGGCGGCAAGGGTCAGCGTCACGGCGGTTTGCACGGTGTCCGTGCCTTCGGCGGCAAGCTCCGTCACGGTATCGGTCGCGCTGTCAACGACGTAGGTGTCGTTGCCGGTACCACCCTTGAGGACGTCGCTGCCGGCACCTCCGTCGAGGATGTTGTTGGCGACATTGCCGGTCAGCGTGTTGGCGAGCACGTTGCCGGTGCCATTGATCGCGGCCGTGCCGGTAAGGGTCAGGTTCTCGACATTGGCGGCCAACGTCAGCGTGATCCCGGTTTGGACGGTATCCGTGCCTTCGGCGGCAAGCTCGGTCACGAGGTCACCTGTTGCGTCCACGACGTACGTGTCGTTCCCGGCACCGCCTTTGAGGGTGTCGCTGCCCGCGCCACCGTCGAGGACATTGTTCGCGGCATTGCCGATGAGGGTGTTGGCGAGCGCGTTGCCGGTCCCGTTGATGGCCGCGGTGCCCGTCAGGGTCAGGTTTTCGACGTTGGCCGCGAGCGTGTGGGTGACCGTGGCGAGCACGGTGTCCGTGCCCTCGCCCACCACTTCCGTGACGACGTCGCTCCCGCTGTCAACGAGATACTGGTCGTTGCCGGCGCCACCCTTGAGCACGTCGCCGCCAGCGCCGCCGTCGAGACGGTCGTCGCCCGACCCGCCCGTGAGCGTGTTGGCGGCACCATTGCCGGTCAGTTGATTGGCTGCCGCATTGCCGGTGCCGTTGATCGCCGAACTGCCGGTGAGGAGGAGGTTCTCCACCTCGGCCGCGAGCGTGAACGGTACGCTGGACTGGACGGTGTCGATGCCCTCCCCTGCACTTTCGGTGACCGTGTCGCCGGCGTTGTCCACTACGTACGTATCGTTGCCGGCGCCGCCGGCCATCGCGTCGTGGCCGGCCTTCCCGTCGAGAAGGTTGCCGGCGGCATTCCCGGTCAGGCGGTTGTCGAGGGCATTGCCAGTGCCAGTCGCGGCAGACCCGGTGAGCGTCAACTGCTCGACGTTCGCTGGCAGTACGTAGTTGAGCGCAGCCTGCACGTGGTCCGTGCCCTTGCCGACGGCCTCGGTCACGATGTCGCCGGCATCATCGACGAAGAACGTGTCGTTGCCCGTGCCGCCATCCATGGTATCGGCGCCGGGGCCACCGTCGAGAAGATCGTTGCCGTCGAGGCCGGACAGCGTGTCGTTTCCGGCGTAGCCGAACAGCCGGTCGTCCCACATCCCGCCGACGAGGCTGTCCGCACCGGACGTCCCCTGTCGCAGGTAGAGCTTGTCGGCGATGTCCGACGACGTCCACTGGGAGCCGTCGGCAAAGTGCACCTCCAGCGCGGGAAGCAGCGTGACGTAGCGCGACATCAGGACGTCGGCGCCGCCGTTCGCCGAGATGGTGATGAAATCGCCGCTCTCGTCGCGGCCGCGCTGGACGTCGATGTCGGCGGGTCCCAGCGCAGCGTCCACGGCAATGATCGTGAGTTCGCCGGTGGCCCAGGACTCCACGAAAGTGTCAGTACCCGTGCCGGTGGCCAGCACGTAGGTGTCGACACCGGCACCACCGTCGAGGACGTCGTCGCCGGCGCCGCCGTCGAGAAGGTCGTTGCCGCCCATCGTCTGCATCCGATCCATGCCATCGCCGCCGCGCAGGACGTTGTTGCCGCTGTCGTCGAACAGGAGGTCGCTGCCGCCGCCACCGTCGAGTACGTCATTCCCTGCCTCGCCCAGCAGATCGTCGCTGCCGTCGCCGCCTTCCAGCGTGTCGTTGCCGTCGCCGCCCCAGAGCGTGTTGTGATCGAACAGGGAATCGCCGTTGCCGGCATGCAGCACGTCGTTGCCCGCGCCGCCGTAGAGCGCGTCGCCCCCTTGCCCGCCGTCGACGTTGTCGTCCCCTGCGTCGCCGTACAGGGTGTCGCCGAGCGCACCACCCCGCAGGATGTCGTTGCCATCGTCGCCGTGCAGTACGTCGGCATCGTCGCCGCCGTCGACCACGTCGTCGCCCACGCCGCCGGCCAGGGTGTCGCGGCCGGCGCCGCCCTCCAGGCGGTCGTTTCCGGCGTCGCCCGCGAGCTGGTCGTCGCCGTCGTCGCCCGCCACGACGTCGTCGCCGGCATCTCCGTGCAGCGTGTCGTTGCCGGCACCGCCCGTAAGCCGGTCGGCGCCCTCGCCGCCGAAAAGCCAATCGCCGTGGTCGCCCCCAAGCAGCGTGTCGTTGCCGGCCATGCCGTCGAGGACATCGGTCCCGGCACCGCCATCCAGGGCATCGTCGCCGGCGGTCCCCTCGAGGCCGTCGGCAAAGGCGGTCGCAGCGTGCGAGAAGCTGGCAACGATGCGGGTCGTGAGCTCCGCGGCATCGATCCGCGTACCATCGGCGAACTGCGCGGTGCCGCGAAAGTTCTCCTGCGCAAGCGTGCCGTCTGCCCGCAGCGACGTGCTGGTCCGGGATCCCAGCGTGATGGCATCGTTCGTCCCACGGACGGTGAGCTTGCCGCCATCGAAGTAGATGTCGCTGCGGGCGATCGACGCCTCGAAGACGAGGCTGTTGTCGTTCGCGCCGGCCGCGTCCGTCAGCACGTCGCGGCCGAAGCCGGCGGCAAACCGGTACGTGTCGGCACCGGCCCCGCCGGCCAGCGCGTCGTTCCCGGCGTCGCCGCTCAGCATGTCATCGCCGCCACCGCCGACGAGGTTGTCGTCGCCGCCACCACCGGCGATTACATTGGCGTCGTCGTTGCCGAGGAGTCCATTGTTGGCAGCGTTGCCGCTGAGGTTGGACGAACCCGTCGAGGCACCCAGGGCGATGACCTCGACTTCCGCCGGCAGGTCCGCCGTCGTGTATTCGCGCGTGCCGGTTCCTTCGAATTGCACCGTGTCACGGCCCTCGCCCGGGCGCTCGACCACCGTGTCCCCGCCATCGACGACGTAATAGTCGTCACCGCCGCCGCCGACGAGCCGGTTGGCCGCGGCGTTTGCGCTGCCGTCCATGCGATTGGCGAGACCGTTGCCATAGCCGTCGATCGGATCGGAACCGGTCAGCGTCAGGCGCTCGACATTCTCGGGCAGGGTGTAGGACACCGACGCCCGGATCTCGTCCTGGCGCGACGACTGGACGCCGCCGCCCAGGACGCCCGTCTCGACCACACGATCCATTGCGTTGTCGACGATGTAGACGTCGTCGTCGAGCGAGCCCTGCATCGTGTCCGCACCGCCTCCACCGTCGATGTAGAACGGCACGTGCCCGGATGCGGGGCCCCGGTATCCGAGCACGTTGTCGAGGTCGTTGCCGGTAAGCGAGTAGGCGGTGACCGATCCGGTGCCGATGGCGCCGTTCACGTCGATGGCGTTCTCCACGTTCGCCGGAAGCACATAGGCGCTCGCGCCGTGCGTCAGGATCACCGTGTCGTTGCCCTCACCCGGATTCTCGACGACCGTCCCGCCCCGGAAGTAGTCGAGGTAATAGGTGTCGTCGCCCTTGCCGCCCGCCATGACGGCGTACGCGTTGACTCCGCCGCCGGTCGCCGCATTGTTGGGCCCCCCGGGGCCATCGAAGACATTGTTGCCGTCGTTGCCCACGAGGTAGCTGATCGCATTCCCGGCGTTGGCCCATGCGTTGGCGTCGAGGAACCCGATGAGCTGGAGGTGTTCGACGTTCGCGGGAAGGTTGTAGCTGACGGAGCTCCGGACGGTGTCGTCGCCGGCATTCGGGGCCTCCGTGACCGTGTCCAGTGCGTTGTCGACGACGAATGTATCGTCGCCGGCAGTGCCGGTCATGGCGTTGACCGTCCCCTGTCCGATGCGTGTGGCAATCTGCGCGCTGTCCCACGCGGTGCCGTCGGCGAACTGCATGCGCTCGACCTGGCAGTCGAGGTAGTTCGTGCCGCCCCCCGCCACCGGTGACGACGTGGCGTAGTAGCCGACGACGGTTACCAAGGCCGGCCCCCCGTTGAGCGCGACCACGAGGTTGTTGCCGTCGCGCAGCAGCCGCGTCTGCGCGGCGGTGATGCCTGCGCCGAATTCGAGCGTATCGACCTCCGTGGCCGGCGCTCCGGTGATGCGGCGCTCGTTGATCGTGGTACCGCCGTCCTGCAGGCCGATCACATAGGTATCCCGACCGTCGCCTCCGATGAGGACATTGCTTCCCCCGCCGCCCGCCAGACGATCGTCGCCTGCGCCACCGGCCAGCGTATCGGCGAAGGCGCCCCCGGCGAGGGTGTCGTTGCCGTAGCCACCGTCGATCGCGGCCGGCCCGGCTTCGAATGCGATGTTGTCTGCCCCGGCGCTGCCGAGCAGCGAACGGACGGCCGCAACTATCGGCGTACGCGGCAAGGCACCGGCAGCGCGCGCCCGGGCCGCAACGTCGGCCGCGGTGAGCGTGGTGCCGTCCGCGAACCGGTACTCCGAGACAGCTCCGCCCAGTCCGTCGGCGATCGTCACCCGACCACCGTGCCCGACGCCGCCGATGACGAGGTGATGGTCGTTGCCCAGCGCATCGACGCCCACCCCAAAGGAGAGGGCTTCGGCGACGATGCCGTCGGCGAACTCGACGACATTGTTGCCACCGCGATCGACGATGGTGACCGCAGCCTCGTCGCCCTCGATCAGGTAGCGGTCGTCGCCGGCACCGCCGTCGAGATAGCTGCGTCCCGGCCCGCCGGCCAACGTGTCGTTGCCGTCGTTCCCGAACAGCACGTCATCACCAGCGTCGCCGGACACCTCGTCGTCCCCGTCGCCGCCGGCCAGCTGGTCGTTGCCGTCACCGCCCGTCAAGGCGTCGACCCCTGCCTCACCCCACGCATAGTCGTCGCCGGTGCCGCCCGCGACGACGTCCTCGCCGCTGCCGCCCGACATGAACGACGTGCCCGCTCCCCCCTCGAGGACGTCGTTACCCGCCTCGCCGTAGGCAGATGCGCCACCGTTCGGCAATCGGATCACGTCGTCGCCATCGCCGCCCTGCACGACCGACTGCTGCTGCGTAGGTCCATCCACGTAGGTGCCACGCACGACGAGGGTGTCGTTGCCAGCCTGTCCCCAGACGTGACCTTCGCCGGTGATCGTGTCGTCGCCCGCCTCACCGACCAGGTTGTTCTGCTGCCCGAGATAGCCGACGATGGTGTCGTCGCCGTCGCCGCCGTAGGCCGTGTTGATGTCGGCCACGCCGCCGACGTTCGCGCCGACGTCGAGGTAGTCGTCACCGGCCTCGCCGTAGAGCGTATCGCTGCCCGACCCCGCGAGCAGGGTGTCCGCCCCGCCATACCCGCGCAGCATGTCGTTGCCGGCACCACCTTCGAGATGGTCGTCCCCCTGGAGCCCAAGGGACGTGAAGTCGCTGTCGCCGAACAGCGTGTCGTCCCCGTCGTCCCCGTACAGCGAGTCGCTGCCGGCGTCCCCGGCCAGCGTGTCGTTCCCCGCGCCGCCCGCGAGGTAATCGTCGCCGTCGTCCGCTTCGCCGAGCGCAACGCCGCCAGTGACCAGGTCGTTGCCGCCTTGGAGCATGTCGTTGCCGTCACCTCCCAGCAGGATGTCCGAGCCGCCATCGCCGTACAGCAGGTCGTTGCCCGCGCCCCCGTCGATGAAATCGCGCCCGACCGGCGTGACGGTGGTGCCACCGATGCGTTGGCCGTAGTCATCGCCGGCAATGCGGTCATCGCCTTTGCCGCCATACAGCGCGTCGTTGTCCTCGCCGCCGGAGATCGTGTCGGCGCCATCGTCACCCCAGACGACGTCGTCACCGAACTCTCCATAGACGGCATCGTCGCCGGCCCCCGCATGGATCTCGTCGGCGGCGCCCACGTCAAAGGAACGATCGTGGACGATGACCGGAGCGTAATACGCGTTGAACGGGGCGCCGGCGCCCACGGCCGGCTCGGCATAGGCAGTGGTGAGATCGCCCGCCTCGTAATCGTCGTCGCCGTTGATCAGGTCGTGGCCGGCACCGCCGACCAGGAGATCCTTGCCGCCGCCGCCGAACAGGACGTCGTTCGTCGACGCGCCGACCACGGTGTCCGCGCCGAGACCTCCGCGCAGCCACTCGCTCGTGGCGACGGACAGTCTCGCGGGCATGGAACCAGTGGTCGCGGCCGTGGCGGACGAGGCGATGTAGCTGCGCAGCGCCGCTTAGTCGAGCGCGACGTCGGCGAAGACCGCATCGTCTCCGGCGTCACCGGAGACCAGGTCAATCCCAGTCCCTCCTTCCGCGAGGTCGCCGCCTCCACCGCCAGTCAGCTCGTCCCGCCCTGCGAGCCCCTGCACGCGCTCCGCACCGTTCGCCCCGGCGATCGCATAGCGCGGTCCGGAGCTGCGGTTGTCGTCCGCGGCCGTGCCGACGACCGTGGCAGTGGGCGCCGGAAGATTGATGGGTGGGGCCACATAGCCGGGGAGCACGATGCCGAGGTCGCCGGACTTGAAGTCCCGGACCTGGGTGACGCCGGCCGTGGACCGGATGAAGAGATTGCCGCGCCCGCTCGCATCGGGGGCGAATGCATAGAGCACGTCGTCGGTGCCCACGCGCTCCCTCCAGATGCCGGGCGACTCGACCACACCGCCAGCCAGTACGGTTCCGCCGATCTCGACGGAGCCCATGCCGTCGCTGTCGGCAATGACGTCGTTGCCGTCGTGGGCCTGGAGCTGATAGCGGTCCGCGCCGGTGCCTCCCTGCAAGCTGTCGTCCCCCGCTCCACCGGCGAGGACATCGGCACCCGCTCCGCCAACGAGCAAGTCACCTCCTGTCCCGCCGCTCAGGGTATCGTCGTCCGCGCCGCCGTCGAGGCGATCGCGGCCGTCACCGCCGTCGAGCACATCCGTGCCGGTGTCGCCCGCCAGGTCGTCGCCACCGGCACCGCCGTCCAGTCGGTCGTTACCCGCGCCCCCAGCAAGGCGGTCGTTGCCCTCGTCGCCGGCCAGCGCGTCGGCTCCAGCATCGCCTTCGAGGTAATCGTCGCCGCGTTCGCCACTCAAGGTGTCGTCGCCGTCGCCGCCGTAGAGATGATCGGCGTAGGCACCGCCCGTGATGGCATCAGCGGCACCGGACGCGAAGATAGTGTGGCGGTGGATTGCGGTCGTCGGCGTGAGCTCGCGTCCCGCGGCGGTGAGCGCCTTGCCGAGCGCAAGGTCCGCGAACTCGATCCCGACGTTGAGGCGGGCGTCGAAAGCCACCTGCTCGTTGCGCAGGCCGCGCAGGAGATCGTACGACAGCATCGCCGCGCGATCCGCGTACCACATGTCGCTGTAATCCAGCGTCCGGTCGGTGTCGCCGTGCAGGCGTGCGGACATGTCCGCGGTCCACGAGAGGTAGTCCGCCGAATGGCGGCTGGTCCAGAGGCCATCGAGCGTCGCGCGTGCCGTCGCGTCGTCGGCGGGCGCCCGCAGGGCGAAAGGACTCAGCGTTTGCAGCGCGATGAAGTCGCCGAAATCGGTCTTGGCCGACGACTCGAGGTTGCGGCCGGCCAGCGACACGACTTGAAGCTTGCCGGCAAGGCGCTGGTAGAGTGGATCGTCGGTGAGGGCTTTCAGTTGCGCGTGCAGCGAATCGCGGCCGGTGTACTTCGTGCCGGTAAGCTCGGCGTCGAGCTTCGCCCACGTGTTGCCTTCCGGGCTGCCACTCAGCGGGTTGATGCCGGCGCTTCCCAGCACCGTGCGGGAAAGCGCATTCACGACGTTCTCGAGGACGTCGCCCTCCGCTTCACCCTGGTCCGCCTCGACGCTGAGATGGGCGTCGCGCCGGCGCAGGTAGGATGCCGAACCCAACGCCCCCTGCAACTCGGACTGCGCCTGCTCCTGGAAGTCCGGCTGGACGAGATCGAGGATCGCCGCCTGGACGCTCAGCGAGTCGACGAGCAGCGTGAGACTGTGCGTATCCCCGAAGTCGCGGTTCGCGTAGTGATCGACCAGCGGGCGAAACCCGCCATAGTCGACGTAGCCTCCGGCGATCGCCCGGGCGATACCCCCACGGCCCACCGGCTGGTCTTCGATGAAGACGGGGACGCTCTCCCCGTGATGCCACAGCGAATTGGCGACGGCCGACGGCAAGGTGTCGCCGACGACGTCGAATTGATTGGCGAGTCGGGGGGCGTCATTCACGCGGCCATCGAAGGTTCGCGATTGGGCTTCGGTCAGGGTCGAGGTCGATTCCGACAGCTGTGACGTCAGGAGTACGGCCATCCGATACCGCAGGTCCATCGCGTCGATCGCGGTCAGTTCGACCCTGTTCGGATGGACGTCGGGGTGATTTCCATCGGGGGTGAACCCGGCGATGTCAGCCTGCTGCTTCTCGATGTCCCTTCGCTGCGTCAGTGCTTCGAGGAGACGGGCGCGGTCCGCCCCCAGCACCTCGTAATTGGGGGCGCTATGGACAGGATCGGGATAGCGAGTCAGCAAGGTCGCGATTGCCTGCTCCGTCGTGAGGCTGCCGTTCGCCAACTTGCCATTCAACTCCTTGAAGAGGTCGCCCAGGACTGGATCGAAAAACGTCGCGGCGATGGCGCCGTCGCTGCTGCGCAAGCGGTTGAACCAATCCAGCGCCTGTTGCAGGCCAGGTCCCAATTCGGCGCCTGAGTGCCCCTTGATCTTCCCGACACCGGCGCCATTGAACGTCACGACCTCGTCGATGAGTCCGGGGTGGAGGAGATTCAGCGCCGTGGCGAGGTGAGCGCCGAGGCTGTAGCCGGTGACGGAGAAGTGCCGGCCTTGGAGGACGCCACCCGGACCGGTGAGTTGTCCGATCCACTTCTCCATGTCCGTGATCTGGCTCCATGCCCACCCGGTGTTCTTGATTTCGAATTGGTTAGTGGCAACGTTGTCGCGGAGGTAGTCGTCGGTGAACTCCGTCGAACGAAGGGAGACGACGTATTCGCCGGTTTGGCCGTTTCTTAGGACGGTTCCGCTAAAACCAGTCTTCGTATTTGGCTGCTGTGCCAGTACGTCCCATCGATCGACAAACGCTTCCGCTTGAGTCTCAGTAAAGCGCGATGCGTGCTTGTTTCCATCTGTCAGAGCACGGATCCGGTCAGTACCCTTCTTGAGGACGCCACCGTCAGTTATCAGAAAGGTCTCTGCTGCCATCTGAGCATCCGCAAAGTCTCGAATTCTATCGATCGACGGCATGCTTCACTCCAACCTTGGCAGCAACACTTTTTCGACGAAGTCGTATGTTTGGTAGCTCTGCACAGACGACGCGGGCCCCCTCACAACGACCACCGAAAACCGATCGAAGAAATCGGGGCACGCATTCTCAGTCGCATATAGCCAGGGTGAACGTCCCGCACCGGTCGAGCCTTGCCCTTCATCCATCATGTAGCCGATTCTCTGCGCGAGTACCTCACCTGTCTCAAGATCAAGGACTCGCAATGAGCCCCCCGCAATCCAATGGTCGCGATCTGCGCCACTGGAAATGTCCTCATAGGTGACTCCATATCTGGGCCGGGGGCCGGTCGCGGGTTCGCGGATTACCTTGAACCCGTAGTTGTTTAGGTCGTAGTTGGGGTCTTTGCTGAGTTCAATCTTGATGTTGCGCGCATTTGGGTCCTTCCGACTGATCACTCGCCATACACCGAAATATCGGTACCGAATTCCGTCTAAGGGGTCGATCGCTTCCACAAATGCATAGCCGTATCGATAAGGTGGCTCCTTTCGAACATCAGTATTGCCTCTGAGGAAGCTACCAATGTAGGCATCGCCCCCAAGATCGCGCCCATACGGATCTGAAAGTTCGTACTGCTGTCCATAGTTGGTGCCTTTGGGCCGTATCTTTGCCAAGAAGATCCCCTCCACATCGGGAATGACCTTGTTGATCTTCTCCCCGGCCGTCTTGCACCGCTCCTTGAACAGCGCCAGGGCCTCCTCATACTTCGCGTGGCCCTCGCGCCTCTCGAGTCTGTCCGCAACACCCCAGAACGCGAACGGTCCGACGAAGATCAGCAGCACCACGGACGACCAGGCGGCCTTGCCTCGCCATGTCTTGGGCTTCAGCAGCGCCACGAGGAGGAGCGCGACGACGAACAGCCGATAGCCGACGGCGATGCCGTTCAGCAGGTCTGCGTAGATGTACATTGCCTTCGGGCTCCTCGAGTAGTCCAGGCGGCCGTTTGCATAGGCGCGTCATTCGCACCCCAGGCTCGGTCAACGACGCCATGGCGAGTTGCACGACCCTCAGCCCCCTGCCCGCTCGCAGCCCATACCCCTGCCGCTGCACTAGGAGGCTCCGTACACCCCGACTGCACCACGCACCGCCGACTTGTCGATTCGCGCCGCAAGCGCATCGGTCGCGCGCATTGCGGCGGCATCGATTTCCGGCCCCATGGCGACCTCGGCGTGGAAGTCGCTGCCGGCCGTGTCTGCCGCAAGCGCGTCCGCGAGATGGGCGCCGGTGATGCCGTCCGTTGCGGAGTCCGCGGACGCAGCTGCGACGTCGCTGATGTCCGGGGGCGACAGCACGCCGGCGAACGCATCGACGCCACGTTGCAACGCCGCCGGATCGAGGGCGTTGATGGAAGCACCGTCACCGGAGAAGAGCGAAGCCAGCGCAGTGTCGAAGTCGAAGGTGTCGGGACTCGCCGTCGTGGTGGCCGCCGAGGAGCCGGATTCGTCGGTCGCAGCGACTGCTGAACCGACGTCCCCCACACCGGCAGCGCCTGTCTCGGCAAGAAGCCCTGCGTCGGTCGTCGCAGGCACGTCCCCTCCCGGCGCCATCGCGACGGCGGTGTCGGTGTCCGGTGAATGGCCGTTGCTCGCAGCAATCGCGCCCTCCCCTGCGGAATCGCCGGTCGCGGCGATAGCCCCCTGCTCCGCGGCCACGGCCGCGCCATCCTGCGAACCGGTGGACGTTGCAGCGGGTGCAGCTTCCGCCACCGACTGCGTGGTGTCCAGGCCGCCGGAAAGCGTAATCCCGAGGTCCCCGTTTTTCCAGTCCTTCACGGTCACGACGTTGTCGGGCGCAGCGTCGTGGCTCGCGCCTTGCGCGAAGGCGTGCAGCGTGAGCGTGCCGCCCTCGGCCGCATTTCCGTCGAAGCTCAAATCGACGCGGCCATCCGCCGTCGACCAGCCGCCTCGCTCGTTGCGCTCGAAGCGGCCGGCCAGCGTCGCGCCCTCCAGTTGGATGGCGCCATAACCGTCGCCGTCCATGATGGTGTCGGCGCCGTCCCCTGCATCGATGACGTAGGTGTCGTGACCGGCACCGCCCTCCAGCCGATCCTTGCCGCGACCCCCGGTCAGGATGTCGTCACCCGACCCTGCCTGCAGCGTGTCGTTACCCGATCCGCCATCCATCTCGTCGTCGCCCTGGTTTCCGACCAGCTCGTCGTCACCGCCGCCACCCATCACGACGTCGGCCCCGGCGCCGCCTTCGAGGTGATCGCCACCCATGCCCCCGAGCAGCACGTCGTCGCCCGCGCCACCGTACAGGCGGTCCGAACCGGCGACGCCCTTCATCACGTCGGTATCCTGCGTGCCGAAGATCACCTGGTTGTGGCCGGCATCAGACGCCCCCGTGCGCAACTCGAGCGTAAGCGGACTGCCGTCGGCGCCGGTGGCGGCACGGTCGACGAATGTCCAATCCTGGTGTCCGGACACCGTGGGCCCGGCACCCTGGTCCCGCGCCAGCTTCCAGGCGAGGAACTTGCCGCGATCCTCGAGCCACGCGTTGCTGACCAACGGCTCCCCGGTGTCGCGATCGAAGCGGTCCAGCGCGCCGTCGGCGTTGCCGGCCGCGAACAGCGTGCGATTGCCGGCGAGTGCCACGCTGTCCATGTGCGCCAGCGCATAGCGGTAGCCGACGTCCGTGGCCGCCTCCGTCGCCATGTCCGATCCGCTCATGGACGCGAGATCGACGACATGCGCACGATGCGCAGGATCGGCGAGGAAGGCGTCGAGTGCCAGGCTCGTGTCCGCCAGGGCCTTCTTCCCGTCCGCGGACCCCGCCGGCGCCCCGAGGAGCACGCGTCCGAGGTAGCCGGTGAGCTGCTCGGCACGGTGGGCGTCGTCGCTGCCGGCGCGCTGCCAGATGGCGTCGAACGCGTCCGGCGTGAGCGTCGGATCGAGCATGCCGAACCAGCGCGCGACGTCGGCACGGGCCGGCACGACGTTCGTGGCAGCGTCGGACCCCTGGCTGTCGGCGGTCGCCGACGACAGCGAAGCGGTCGCCGGCGAGTACGCCACGCCGACCGTGCCGGGCTGCGGAAGCCATCCGGCCGCGGCACCCGGCGGGGGCAGGATCGATCCGGCCGCGAGCCCGGCCACGATGTCGTCGTAGCTCATGCCCGCCCACGCGGCGGTGATGTAGGGGATGGGCAGTCCCTGCGCGGGAACGGTTTGCGATGACGGATCCGGCATGGCGAGTCCTTTCGAGGGGAGGAACGGCCGGTGCATCGGGCGCTGCGGGCGGATGGACCGGCTTGCGTGCAGCATCGCGCAACGCGGGCGGGTGCACATTCGTCCGTTTGGATGAATTGAGCCGGGCCCACGAGGGTGCTATTCGACGTCCGCCCGTGCGGCCGCACACCTGTCGCAAATGCAGGGCTGCCGCCGGTTTACGGCGTGGGACTGCGCATCGGACCCCCACGGTATGATCCGCGCATGCGCACGGCCCCCCGCCGCCTCCCCCGCATCGCCGCCTGTGCGCTCGGCCTCGCCGCGCTGCACGCCACCTCCGCCTTCGCAGCCGACGCCAGCGCCTTCGACGGCGCCCGCCTCACGCTGCTGTGGGCCGCGCCGTTCGCGGGCCTCCTGCTCTCGATCGCGCTGATCCCGCTCGTCGCGCAATCGTTCTGGCACCACCACTACGGCAAGTTCTCCGCGGCGTGGGCGCTGGCGCTGCTCGCCCCGATGGCGTGGACGTTCGGCGTGGGCGAGACGTGGCACCAGGTGGTGCACGCGCTGCTGCTGGAGTACATCCCATTCGTTGCGATCCTGTTCGCGCTCTACACGATCGCGGGCGGCATCTGCGTGCACGGTCCGGTGGCCGGCACGCCGGCCCGCAACACCGCGATCCTCGGCCTCGGGGCCGGGCTCGCGAGCCTCATGGGCACGACCGGCGCGTCGATGCTGCTGATCCGGCCACTGCTCGCCGGCAACGAGACGCGCAAGCACCGCGTGCACGCGGTCGTGTTCTTCATCCTGCTGGTGGGCAACGTGGGCGGCGCGCTCTCCCCGCTCGGCGATCCGCCGCTCTTCATCGGCTACCTGAAGGGTGTGGACTTCTTCTGGACCACCTACGAGCTGGCCAAGCCGACGCTGTTGATCGTAACCGTCCTGCTGGTCATGTTCTACGTGCTCGACCGCTGGTTCATGCGCCACGACCCGCCGGCCGTCGCCTCCGAGATCGCGCGCGGTCCCATCTGGGTCGAGGGCAAGTGGAATTTCCTGCTGCTGGCCGGCGTGGTCGGCGCGGTGCTGATGTCCGGGATGTGGAAGCCAGGCATCGAGTTCGACGTGTTCGGCACCCCGCTCGCACTCCAGGCGTTGGTGCGCGACGTGCTGCTGGTGGGCCTCGCCCTCCTCTCGCTCGTGCTCACGCCACGCGCCGTGCGCGAGCACAACGCCTTCCATTGGGAGCCGATCCGCGAAGTGGCGAAGATTTTCGCCGGCATCTTCATCACGATCATCCCGGCGCTCGCGATCCTCGCCGCGGGCCGCGAGGGCGCGCTGGCCGCGGTGAGCACCTTCATCGCGCGGCCGGACGGCTCGCTCAGCAACCCGATGGTGTTCTGGACGACGGGCGTGCTGTCCGCCTTCCTCGACAACGCGCCGACCTACCTCGTGTTCTTCAACCTCGCGGGCGGCAACCCGCAGTCGCTGATGGGCCCGCTCGCGGGCACGCTGACGGCGATCTCGATGGGCGCGGTGTACTTCGGCGCGCTGACCTACGTCGGCAACGCGCCGAACTTCATGATCAAGGCGATCGCGGAGGACCGCGGCATCGCGATGCCGAGCTTCTTCGGCTACATCGCGTACGCGGGCATGGCGATGCTGCCCTTGCTCGCGATCGTCGCCTGGCAGTTCCTGTAGCGCGCCGCGGCGGCGCGGGCAGCGTTCAGCCGACCAGCAGGATGTGCACCCGGTAGGGGCCGTGCGCCCCGAGCACGATCGTCTGCTCGATGTCTCCGGTGCGCGACGGCCCGGAGATCATGTTGATGCCGCGCGGCATCACCTCGAACTCGTTGCGCACCAGCGCGAACGCCTCCTCCATGCCGGAGACGATGCGGTCGGCGCTCACGACCGCGATGTGCGTGTCCGGCAGCAGCGCGGTGGCGGTCGGCGTGGCCGCGCCGGTGACGAACACCAGCGTGCCCGTCTCCGCGATGCCGCAGAAGCTGCCGGTGATGCCCAGCCGGTCGTTGCCGACCGTGGGCCGCGGCTCGATCGACAGGCCGGCGCCGGCCCAGTCCAGGTCCGCGAACTCGGGCCAGCACACGCCCGCGTGCGACTTCTGCGCGGCGAGCAGCGGCGGCAGGTCGAGCGCGGCGAGATAGCGCGCCACGCAGCCCGGCACCTCGTTCACCGACGCGATGCGCTCCACGGTGCTCGCCATGTGCTTCGCGCGCGTCTCGAAGCGCGTGACGAGGTCCTCCGGCATCGTGGGCCGCGGGCCCTGCCGGTGCGCGGCGATGTAGGCCTTGGCGTCGGCCTCGCCCTGCGCGTCGCGGCCGGTCTTGCCGAGCGCCTTGCGCACCCTCGCCAGCACCGCCTCGCGCGAGGCGCGGTTGTCGTCGATGGACGTGGGCATGGTCAGGTCCGGTTCTTCCGCACGAAATCGGCGAGCCGCCCCACCCCGCGCTGGATGGCGTCGGTGGAGGCCGCGTACGAGAAGCGGATGTGCTGCCCGTCCCCCGGCACGCGGCGGCCGAAGTGGATGTCGGCCAGCACCGCGATGCCCGCCTCGTGCAGCAGGCGCTTGCGGAACACCTCGGAGTCGGCGCAGCCCGTGAGCTTGCACGCATCGGTGACGTTTGGCCACGCGTAGAACGCGCCGCCCGGCGTGGCGCAGGAGATGCCGGGGATGTCGTTCAGGAGCCGCACGATGAGGTCGCGCCGCTCGAGGAACGTGTCGCGCATGTGCTGCGCGGCGTCCTGCGGGCCGTCGATGGCGGCCACCGCGGCCCACTGCGAGATCTGCGACGCGCACGACTCGGTATTGGTGATCCAGCGCGTGAACACCGGCGCCAGCGTGCGGTTGGCGATGTAGCCGATGCGCCAGCCGGTCATCGCCCACGTCTTGGACGCACCGTCGCTGATCACCGTGCGCTCCAGCATGCCGGGGCGCGTCGCGAGCGTGTCGAAGCGGCCGTCGTACACGAGGCGCGAGTAGATCTCGTCCGCGAACACCCACACCTGCGGGTGGCGGCGCAGGATCTCCGCGATGTTGTCCAGGTCCTGCGCGTTGAGGATCCCGCCGGTCGGGTTCTGCGGTGTGTTGAGGATCAGGAGCCGGGTCTTGGGCGTGATCTTCGCTTCCAGCTCCGCGGGGTCGAACGCGAAGCCGCGCGCCTCGCGCAGGAAGATCGGCACCGGCACCGCGCCGTTGGCGAGGATCTGCGACTCGTAGATCGGGAAGCCGGGCACGGGATAGATCACCTCGTCGCCCACGCCGTAGTCGGTGACCGACGCGATCGTGTACGCGATGAAGGGCTTCGCGCCCGCGCCGATCACGACGTCGTCGGCGCGGATGTCGAGCCCGCGCCGGCCGCCCAGGTCGCGGGCCGCGGCCGCGCGCAGCTCGTCGATGCCGGCACTCGGCGTGTAGCCGTGCCGGCCGCCGCGGATGGCCTCGACCGCCGCATCCTGCACGTGCGTGGGGGTCGGGAAGTCGGGCTGGCCGATGCAGAACGAGATGATGTCCTTGCCCTCGCGCAGCAGGGCGTTCACCTCCGCCAGCACGACGAACGCGTTCTCGGTGCCGAGCGACTCGGCCCGGCGCGAGAGGCGCGGGACCGCCAGCGTGCCGCCCGGCGCGCCGCTGCGCTGCTCGCCCTCGGGGCGTACCTTCGTGTTCATGCCTTTCCTTTCGCCGCCTGCCGCTCGGCGTAGAGCTCGCGGAACGTCCGGCCGGCCGGCGCGCGCATGTCGCGGCCCTGCGTCCAGCCGGCGCCGGCGAGCGGCAGCTTGTGGATCATGCCGTCGCTGCCGGCGCGCTTCGCGAGCCAGCGCACGCCCATCCCGCTCGCCCACGCGTAGAGCTTCGGCCGCTGCGCGACCCACGCCCACATCTTGAGCGCCATGCGCTCGGCCCACGGCCGCATGTCCTCCGCGAACTCGCGCTCGCGCAGCTTGCGCTGCAGGTCGGGCAGCGGGATGCGCACCGGGCACACGACGCCGCACTGGTTGCACATGGTGGACGCCTGCGGCAGGTCGAGCGCGTTCTCGAGCCCGATGTACATGGGGGTGAGGATCGAGCCGATCGGGCCGGGGTACACCCAGCCGTACGAGTGGCCGCCGACGTTCTGGTACACCGGGCAGTGGTTCATGCACGCGCCGCAGCGGATGCAGCGCAGCGCCTCGCGCACCTCGCTGCCGAGCACTTCCGAGCGCCCGCTGTCGACGATGATGAAGTACATGTGCTCGACGCCGTGGAACTCGCCCTCGCCCTTCGGCCCGGAGAGCACGTCGACGTAGTTCGAGATCGATTGCCCGGTCGCGGAGCGCGGCAGCAGGCGCATCAGCGTGGCGACGTCCTCCAGCGTGGGGACGATCTTCTCCATGCCGGAGATCGCGACGTGCACCTTCGGCAGCGTGGTGGCGAGCGTCGCGTTGCCCTCGTTGGTGACGAGCACCACCGAGCCGCTCTCGGCGACGAAGAAGTTGCCGCCGGAGATGCCCATGTCGGCGGTGAGATAGTGCTCGCGCAGCACACCGCGGGCCTCGAGGCACAGTTCCTCGATGACGTCCTTCTTCGGCGTGCCGTGCTTCTTGTGGAAGAGGTCGGCCACCTCCTCCTTCGTCTTGTGCAGCGCCGGGCCGATGATGTGCGACGGCGGCTCGTAGTCGTTGATCTGGAGGATGTACTCGCCGAGGTCGGTCTCGACCACCGTGAGGCCGGCACCCTCGATCGCGTGGTCGAGCGCAGACTCCTCCGAGACCATCGACTTCGACTTGATGATCTTGCGCACGCCGTGGCGGGCAGCGATGTCGAGCACCAGCTTGTTGATCTCGGCCGGCGTCTGCGCGTAGAGCACCTTGGCGCCGCGCGCGGTGGCGGACGCCTCGAAGGTCTCCAGCCACACGTCGAGGTTGTCGAGCGCGCGCTGGCGGATCGCCTTGCCGGCGTCGCGGGTCGCCTCGAAATCGTCGACCTCGGAGAGCGAGTTGCGCCGCGCCGCGACGAACTTGCCCTGCATCTTGCGCATGTTCTTCTGCAGCACCTCGTCCGCCAGCTTGTCGGTGGCGCGTGCCTTGAAGTGCATCGACGCAACTTGCATCAGGTTTCCTCCAACCGGAATGCGTTGTCACTGCCCCGTGCCGCGGATGCCCGTCGTCGCGGGCCCCGCGCGGCGTGCCGCCCCGTCAGGACTCGGGGGTCTCGCCCGCCAGCACCTCGGCGACGTGCAGCACCTTCGTCTTGTGGTCGCCGCGGCGGCGCAGGCGGCCCTCGATGTTCAGCATGCAGCCCAGGTCGCCCAGCACCACGGCGTCGGCGCCAGCCGTCTCGATGTGCCCGCACTTGTTGTCCGCGAGTCGCGCCGAGATCTCGCCGAACTTGATCGAGAACGTGCCGCCGAACCCGCAGCAGGTCTCGCTCTCGGCCATCTCCTTGAGCGTCAGGCCCGGCACCTTGGCGAGCAGCGCGCGCGGCTGCTGCTTCACCTTCATCTCGCGCAGGCCGGCGCACGAGTCGTGGTAGGTGATCGTGCCGGCGAAGGTCCCGGGCACCTTGTCGAGCTTCAGCACGTTCACGAGGAAATCCGTGATCTCGTGCGTGCGCGCGGCCAGCGCCTCGACGCGCGCGAGCATCGCGGGATCGTCCTTGAACAGTTCGGGGTAGTGCGTGCGGATGTGGCCGCTGCACGACCCGGACGGAGCGACGAGGTAGTCGCAGCGCTCGAACTCGGCGACGACCTTGCGTGCGAGCGCCTGCGCATCGGCGCGGTCGCCGGAGTTGTAGGCCGGCTGGCCGCAGCAGGTCTGCTCGGGGGGAACGTAGACGTCGGCGCCGCCGGCCTCCAGGAGCTTCAGGGCAGCGAAGCCGATGGAAGGCCGCATCAGGTCGACGAGGCAGGTGACGAAGAATCCGACGCGCATGGCGGGCAACCCGTGAATCGGACGATGGTAGCACCGACGGCGGCGCGACCGGAAGAGTACGGCAACGCGAAGGGCGCGGATTCTCGGACGCAGCGCGACGACGCTCAGTCAGTCGCAAGGTACCCGTAGTTGCGTGGCCCTTTCACACGGCCACCGCCGGGCCGCTCCCAAGGGGGCCGTCTGACCCGCCGTGGAAGTTCCGGCTGCAAAAGGCGCGACGCCGGCGGGACATCATCCCCCGCCCCCACGGACGCCTTTTGCAGACGAAGAGGTCAGTAATACTGCGACTGCACCAGCGCCACCGCGCACAGGCCCATGAGCGGCTGCGGCAGGATGCCGAATAGCAGCAGCGCGAGGCCGTTGGCCGAGAGCAGGACGCGGGTATCCCCGCGGGCCTCGATGGGCGCGCTGTCGGCCGGCTCGTCGAAGTACATGATCTTGACGATCCGCAGGTAGTAGAAGGCGCCGATCAGCGCCGCGAGGACACCCACCACGGCGAGCCAGACGAAGCCCGCCTTGATCGCGGCCTGCAGCACCAGCAGCTTGGCGTAGAAGCCCACGGTCGGCGGCATGCCGGCGAGCGAGAACATCACCAGCAGCATCACGAACGCCCACCACGGCGACCGGGCGTTCAGGCCGCGCAGGTCGGACAGCTGGTCCGCCTCGAACCCCTTGCGCGACAGCAGCAGGATCATGCCGAAGGAAGCGAGGCTCGTCAGCACGTAGGAGACCATGTAGAACATCGCCGCCGAGTAGCCGGTGACGTCCGCCGCGAGGAAGCCCATGAGCACGTAGCCCATGTTCGCGATGGTCGAGTAGGCCAGCATGCGCTTCAGGTTCGTCTGCGCGATGGCGATGATGTGGCCGAGGGTGACCGAGAGCACGGTGAGCACGACCAGCATGCTCTGCCAGTCGATCTCCGTGCCGGCCATCGCGCCGCCCAGCAGGCGCAGCATCATCGCGAACGCCGCGAACTCGGGCGCCGTGCCGATCAGCAGCGTGATGGCCGTCGGCGCCCCCTGGTACACGTCGGGGACCCACATGTGGTACGGCACCGCGCCCAGCTTGAACGCGATGGCCGACACCATGAACACGAGGCCGAAGAGCAGGAGGCCGCGGTTGGCGCCGCCGCCCAGCACGACCGCCGTGACCTTGTCGATCTCCAGCGTACCGGTGGCGCCGTAGACCATCGACATCCCGTAGAGCAGGAAGCCCGAGGCCAGCGCGCCCAGCACGAAGTACTTCATCGCCGCCTCGGCCGGCGCCTTCTCGTCGCGCTGCACCGCGACCAGCGCGTACAGCGACAGCGACATGAGCTCGAGGCCGAGGTAGAGCGTGAGGAAGCTGTTGGCGGTGATCAGCACCTGCATGCCGAGCAGCGCGAACAGGATCAGCACGAAGGTCTCGCCGCGGAAGAGGCCGCGCAGCACGAGGTAGGTGCGCGAGTAGAAGAGCACCAGCGACACCGCGAGGAAGCTGAAGAAGCGCAGCACGTCGGCCACGAGGTCGGCGACGACCAGGTTGTGCATCGCGTGCGTGACGTCGATGTTGACGTTGCGGAACGTGATGCACGCGGCGATCAGCAGCGTGAACTGCGTGAGCCAGTAGCTCACGTGGCGGCGCTCGTCGGCCAGGAAGAGATCGGCGAGCAGGATCACGCACGCGCCGGTCAGGACGACGATCTCGGGCAGGACGGGGGAGATGGCTACGGTCATGGTCGGGCGCCCCGCTCTAGATCTTGCTCTTGGCGACGTGCGCGAGCAGGTCGACCACCGACACGTGCATCACGTCGATGAAGGGCTTGGGCCACACCCCCATGATCAGCACCGCGGCCGCCAGCGTACCCAGCAGCCAGAACTCGCGGCGCGAGAGGTCCTGCAGCGCGGCGACCCGGGCGTTGGCCACCGCACCGTAGATCACGCGCTTGTACATCCACAGCGTGTACGCGGCGCCGAGGATCAGCGACACCGCGGCGAGGAACGCGATCCAGAAGTTGACCTTGACCGCGGCGGGATCACCAGGAACTCGCCGACGAAGCCGGAGGTGGCGGGCAGGCCCGCGTTGGCCATCGAGAACAGCATCACGAAGGCCGCGAACTTGGGCATGGTGTTGGCCACCCCGCCGAAGTCCGCGCGATCCGGCCACTTCTTGCGACCAGGCCAGCGGCACGCCAGCGCACGGGAACATCGCGGCCGAGACGAAGCCGTGCGAGATCATCTGGGCGATAGGCGCCCTCGCTGCCCTGCACGCATGAACAGGAAGAAGCCCAGGGTCACGAAGCCCATGTGCGAGATCGACGAGTAGGCGATCAGCCGCTTCATGTCCGCCTGCACCAGCGCGACGAAGCCGATGTAGACCACCGCGATCAGCGACAGCGTGATGACGAACCCGGACAGGTAGCGGCTCGCGTCGGGCAGGATCGGCAGGATGAAGCGCGCGAAACCGTACGCGCCGATCTTCAGCGTGATCGCCGCGAGGACCACGGAGCCGCCGGTCGGCGCCTCGGGGTGGGCGTCGGGCAGCCACGTGTGCACCGGCCACATCGGCACCTTCACCGCGAAGGCAGCGGAGAACGCGACGAAGATCAGGATCTGCGTGTGCAGCGGCGGCGATTCCATCCACTCCAGCACGTTGAACGTGCCGGAGCGCTTGGTAGAGGTAGATGAACGCCACCAGCATCAGCAGCGAGCCCAGCAGCGTGTAGAGGAAGAACTTGATCGCCGCGTAGACGCGCCGCTCGCCGCCCCAGATGCCGATGATGAGGTACATCGGGATCAGCATCGCCTCGAAGAACACGTAGAAGAGGATGCCGTCGAGGGCCGCGAACGCGCCGTTGATGAGCCCCGACATGATCAGGAACGCGGCCATGTACTGCGCGACGCGCACCTTGATCGCCTCCCAGCCCGCCCACACCACGAGCAGCGTGGTGAACGCGTTGAGGATCACGAACAGCACGGAGATGCCGTCCACGCCGAGGTGGTAGTAGATGTCGAAGTACGGGATCCACTCGCGCTTCTCGACGAACTGCATCGCGGAGGTCGCCGTGTCGAAGTGCGTGTAGAGCGGGATGGTGACCAGGAAGCCGGCGAGCGCGCCGACCAGCGCGGTCCAGCGCGCCTTCATCGCGTCGGAGTCGCGCGACAGGCCGAGCACCGCCACGCCGGCGGCGATCGGCACCCACACCGAAAGGGAAAGGTAGGGGGTCATAGGACTACCGTCCGCGCTGCGCGCTTCGGGGCATATTCGTGCTTGGGGCGGCCCTGCGCACTCATGGTTTCACCACCCACCAGGTCAGCAGCGCGAACAGTCCGATGATCATCGTGAACGCGTAGTGGTACACGTAGCCCGACTGCATCTGCCGCAGCACCCTGCCCCACCAGCCGACCATCTTCGCCGAGCCGTTGACCACGCCTTCGATCAGCCAGCCGTCGCCGACGTTGGAGAAGAGGTTGCCGATGCGCCGGGCGCCGCCCGCGAAGAACGCCTCGTTGAAGCGGTCGAAGTAGTAGTTGTTGTTGAGCAAGGTGTACAGCGGGCCCACGGCCGCCGCGATGCGGGCCGGGAGCGCCGTATTGACGAGGTAGAGGTAGGCCGCGGCGGCGATCCCGGCGAGCGCCAGCCAGAACGGCACCGACAGCACGCCGTGCTGGATAAACGCCCCGACGCCGTGCCACTCGGCCTTCATCTCCCACAGCGCGCGGTGCGCCTCGTGGATGACGATCGAGTCGCCGAAGTACTTGCCGATCAGCATCGGCTCGACGTAGGCCCAGCCCGCGTAGATCGACGGGATGGCCAGCATGATGAGCGGGATGGTCACCACCCACGGGCTCTCGTGCGGCGGGCCGCCGTGGTGGTCGTCGTGGCCGTGATCCGCGTGGTCGTGATCGTGGCCGTGGTCGGCGTGGCCGTCGGTCGCGAAGCGCTCCTTGCCGTGGAACGCCATGAAGAACATCCGGAAGGTGTACAGCGCGGTCACGAACACGCCCACGAGCACGCACCAGTACGCGTAGGTGTGGCCCGGGATCTCGGACAGGTGCGTGGCCTCGATGATCGCGTCCTTCGAGAAGAAGCCCGCGAACGGCGGGATGCCGCACAGCGCGAGCGACCCGATCAGCATCGTCCAGTACGTGATGGGCATGTACTTCTTGAGGCCGCCCATGTTGCGCAGGTCCTGGTCGTGGTGCATCGCGATGATCACCGAGCCCGCGCCGAGGAACAGCAGCGCCTTGAAGAACGCGTGCGTCATCAGGTGGAACATCGCCGCCGGGTACGCCGACACGCCGAGCGCGACGGTCATGTAGCCCAGCTGCGAGAGGGTCGAGTAGGCGACCACCCGCTTGATGTCGTTCTGGACGACGCCCAGGATGCCGAGGAACAGCGCACCGGTCGCGCCGATGATCGCGACGGTCGACAGCGCGGTGTCCGACATCTCGAACAGCGGGCTCATCCGCGACACCATGAAGATGCCGGCCGTCACCATGGTGGCGGCGTGGATCAGCGCGGAGATCGGGGTCGGGCCTTCCATCGAGTCGGGCAGCCAGACGTGCAACGGCACCTGCGCGCTCTTGCCCATCGCACCGACGAAGAGGCACAGGCAGGTCACGGTCATGAGCGACCACTGGGCGGTGCCCCACAGGTTGATCGTGGCGTTCGCGAACTCGAAGCCTTCTTGAACACCTCGGCGTAGTCCATCGAGCCGAAGTACGCGAGCACGAGGCCGATGCCGAGGATGAACGAAGTCGCCCACGCGGTTGAGGAAGGCCTTCAGGTTGGCGTAGATCGCGGTCGGCCGGTCGAACCAGAAGCCGATCAGCAGGTAGGAGACCAGGCCCACCGCCTCCCAGCCGAAGAAGAGCTGGAGGAAGTTGTTGCTCATGACCAGCATGAGCATCGAGAAGGTGAAGAGGCAGATGTACGAGAAGAACCGCGCGTAGCCGTCGTCGTCCGCCATGTACCCGATCGTGTAGACGTGCACCATGAGCGACACGAAGGTGACGACCAGCAGCATCATCGCCGTCAGGGGGTCGATCAGGAAGCCGATCGCGAACTTGACGCCGCCGGTGACCGCCCACGTGTAGACGTCGCCGTTGAACACGTTGCCGGCCATCACGTCGCGGAACACGAACAGCGAGGCGACGAACGAGTACGCGACCGCCAGGATGGTGATCCAGTGCGCCGACGCGCGCGGCAGCTGCCGGCGCCAGAGGCCGACCACGGTGGCCGCCGCGAGCGGCACCATCGGGATCGACAGGTAGAGGTCCTGCATGCTCATGGTCTCGCCTCTAGCCTTTGAGCTGGCCGAGGTCCTCGACGTCGATCGACCCGGCGTTGCGGAACAGCAGGACGAGGATCGCGAGGCCGATGGCCGACTCGGCGGCCGCCACGGTGAGGATGAAGAACACGAACACCTGGCCGCTCATGTCGCCCAGGTAGTGCGAGAACGCGACGAAGTTGAGGTTGACCGCGAGCAGCATGAGCTCGATGGCCATCAGGAGGATGATGACGTTCTTCCGGTTGAGGAAGATGCCGGCCATGCTGATCGCGAACAGGATCGCGCCCAGCACGAGGTAGTGCGCCAGCGTCGGCGCGGTCAGCAGTGACACGTCGTTCTCCCTTTTGCCTGCTTCTTCAGCGACCGGGGCCGTCAGGCCGGCCCGGTCGTTTCCTTCTTCTCGGCCGCCACCGGGACGATGCGCAGGCGGTCCGCCTTGCGCACCTTGACCTGCTGCCCCGGATCCTGGTGCTTCGATTCCTTGCGCTTGCGGTGGGTGAGCGCGATGGCGGCGATGATGGCCACCAGCAGCAGCACGGCCGCGAGCTCGAACGGGTACACGTAGTCGAGGTAGATCAGCCGGCCGAGGATCGCCGTGTTGCTGCCGTCCGGCGTCGGCGGCGCGGCGTCCGCGCCCACGCTGCTCTGGACCAGCACCAGCGCCATCTCCAGCACGACCAGCAGGCCGACGGTCACGCCGACCGGGATGTAGCTCTTGAAGTTGGTGCGCAGGTTGTCGAAGTTGACGTCGAGCATCATCACGACGAACAGGAACAGCACCATCACCGCGCCGACGTAGACCAGCACCAGCGCGATCGCCAGGAACTCGGCCTTGAGCATCAGCCAGATGGCCGCTGCGGTGAAGAAGCAGAGCACGAGCCAGAGCGCCGCGTGCACGGGGTTGCGCGTGGTGACCACGCGCAGCGCCGCGAAGATCAGGATCGCGGCGAAGATGTAGAAGGTGGCGGTCAGGAGCGACATGGGGGCCTACCGATACTTGGCATCGGCGGCACGGTCGGCCGCGATCTGCTGCTCGTAGCGGTCGCCGACCGCCAGCAGCATTTCCTTCGTGTAGTAGAGGTCGCCGCGCTTCTCGCCGTGGTACTCGAGGATGCGCGTCTCGACGATCGAGTCCACCGGGCAGCTCTCCTCGCAGAAGCCGCAGAAGATGCACTTGGTGAGGTCGATGTCGTAGCGCGTGGTGCGGCGGGTGCCGTCGGCCCGCTGCTCGGACTCGATGGTGATGGCGAGCGCGGGGCACACCGCCTCGCACAGCTTGCAGGCGATGCAGCGCTCCTCGCCGTTCGGATAGCGGCGCAGCGCGTGGAGGCCGCGGAAGCGCGGGCTCTGCGGCGTCTTCTCCTCGGGGAACTGGACGGTCACCTTGCGGGCGAACAGGTAGCGGCCGGTGAGGGCCATGCCCTTCACCAGCTCCAGGAGGAGCCAGGTGTCGAAGAACTGCTTGACGCGAGCGAACATGACGTCTTCGGTCCCGTCAGTGGAAGAGATAGGCCCAGCGCGTCTGCATCATCGCGCCCAGGAACACGATCCAGACCAGCGTCACCGGAATGAACACCTTCCAGCCCAGACGCATCACCTGGTCGTAGCGGTAGCGCGGGAAGGTCGCGCGCACCCACAGGAAGCACAGGAGCACGAACGAGACCTTGAGCGCGAACCACAGGAAGCCGTCGCCGAACGGGGCGAAGCCCAGGATCTCGACGTAGTTGAGCTGCGGCCACGGGGAGAGCCAGCCGCCCAGGAACATGATCGCGGTGAGCGCCGAGATCAGGATCATGTTCATGTACTCGGCGAGGAAGAACACCGCGAACGCGACGCCCGAGTACTCGACGTGGAAGCCGGCGACGATCTCGGACTCGCCTTCCGCCATGTCGAACGGGTGGCGGTTGGTTTCCGCGAGGCCCGACACGAAGTACACGATGAAGAGCGGGAACAGCGGCCACACGTACCAGTAGGCGGCCCCGCCGGCCTGCCCGCGCACGATCTCGGACAGGTTGAGGCTGTTCGCGCACATCAGCACGCCGACCAGCGCGAAGCCCATCGCGATCTCGTAGGACACGATCTGCGCGGCCGAGCGCAGCGCGCCCAGGAACGCGTACTTCGAGTTCGACGCCCACCCCGCGAGGATGATCCCGTACACGCCGATCGACGACAGCGCCAGTACGTACAGCAGGCCGGCGTTGATGTTCGACAGCACCAGCGTGTCGGTGAACGGCACGACCGCCCACGCGGCGAGCGCGGGCCCGATCGACAGCAGCGGCGCGATGAAGAACAGGTAGCGGTTGGCGCCCGACGGGATCACGATCTCCTTGAACAGGAGCTTCGCGACGTCGGCGAACGGCTGCAGGAGCCCGAACGGGCCCACGCGGTTGGGGCCGATGCGCACCTGCATGTAGCCGATCACCTTGCGCTCGGCGAGCGTCAGGTAGGCGACGGTGAGGATCACCGGGATCGCGATCGCGACGATCTTGAGGAGCGTCCAGATCACGGTCCACACCGGACCGAGCGACTGCTGCACGTGGGAGAGCATGTCCATCGTCACGCCCTCTCGACGGTCACCGGGCCCGACAGTCCGTCGAGGCCGCAGGTGGACGGATGCGCGGCGCCGATGCGCACCACGCCCGGGGGCACGGCCGGATCGACGACGGCGGTCAGCACGGCTTCGCCGCTGCCCTGCTTCACCTTCACCTGGCCGCCCTCCTGCACGCCCAGCGTCTCGCACAGCGAGCGGTGCATGCGCGCCTTCGGCGGCCGCGCGTCCGCCGTGAGCTGCAGCGGCGGCGAGCGGCGGACCAGCGGGTCGGCGAAGTAGATCGGGATGTCGGCGACGCGCTCGACCTGCGCCGGCGCGGCGGCGGGCGCCGTGATCGCGACCCGCGTGCCGTTGCCGAGGCGCTGCGCGACGGCGTCGGCGCCAGGCGCGACCGACGCGCGCACTTCGGCGGCGGTGTCGGCATCGAAGCCATCGAGCTTCAGCATCGTGCCGAGCACGCGCAGCACCTTCCAGCCGGGACGGGTGTCGCCCAGCGGCCGGGTGCAGCCGTGGAACTCCTGCACGCGGCCTTCGCAATTGACGAACGAGCCGGCGGTCTCCGTGAACGGGGACACCGGCAGCAGCACGTCGGCGTACGACTCGCCGTGCTTCCACGGCGTGAGCGCGACCACGAGGTCGGCCTGCGCCAGTGCGCGGCGGGCGGCCGGCGCGCTCGCGAAGTCGAACTCGGCCTCGGCGTGGGCGACGAGGTAGGCGCGGCGCGGCTCGGCGAGCATCGCCTGCGCGTCCATGCCGCCGCTCTGCGGCAGCGCCCCGGCGATGTGCGCGCCCACCGTGTTCGCGGCCTCGGTGAGGAAGCCGAGCGTGGCACCCGTGGCCTCCGCCACGAGTTGCGCGAGCGCGTGCAGCTGCGCCGCATCCGGGTGCTGGACGGCGTAGTTGCCGAGGAACACGGCCTTGCGCGTGCCCGAGGCCAGGCTGGCCGCGATGGCCTTCTGGGCCGCGTCCGGCACGACCTTGCCGAGGGCGTCCGGCACCGCCTTGCCGGCGGCACCCAGCGCCGCGACCGCGATGCCGGCGAGCGCCGCGGCCATCTGCGACGGCGGGACGACCACCTGGTGCGCGACGTTCATCAGCCAGTCGTCGGCAACCGAGTGCAGCATCGACACCTGCGTGCCCTTCTTCGCGGCCTGCCGCAGGCGCTGCGCGGCGAGCGGATGGTCCTTGCGCAGGAAGCTGCCCACGACCAGCACGCGCTCGAGCCGGTTGAGATCGGCGACGGGCATGCCGAGCCACGGCACGCCGGCGGCCTTGCCGTCGCCGCGGAAGTCGGTCTGCCGCAGCCGGAAGTCGACGTTGTCGCTGCCGAGGCCGCGCACGAGGCGCGCCGCCAGCGTGGCCTCCTCCAGCGTGGCGTGCGGCGACACGAGCGCGCCGAGCGCGCCGGCGCCGTGGCGCGCGACGATGTCGGAGAGGCCCTGCGCGACGAACTCCAGCGCGACCTGCCACTCGACCGTCTTCCACTCCCCGCCCTGCTTGATCATCGGCGCGGTGAGGCGGTCCGGCGCGTTGAGGCCCTCGTACGAGAAGCGGTCCTTGTCCGAGATCCAGCACTCGTTCACTGCCTCGTTCTCGAGGGGCAGGACGCGCAGCACGCGGTCGCCCTTCACCTGCACGACGAGGTTGCTGCCGAGGGAGTCGTGGGGGGCCACCGACTTGCGGCGGGCGAGTTCCCACGTGCGCGCGGCGTAGCGGAACGGCTTGGACGTCAGCGCGCCCACCGGGCACACGTCGATCGAGTTGCCGGACAGCCGCTGGAATCCACGGTGCGGCCGACGAACGACACGATCTCCGAGTGCTCGCCCCGGTGGATCATGCCGAGTTCTTGATGCTTCTACGGGATCTTCCTTGCCCGAAGCGCCGCAGCGCGTGCACTGGATGCAGCGCGCCATCTCCTGCGCGGAGATGAGCGGCCCCAGGTCCTTGTGGAAGACGACGCGCTTCGGCTCGTTGCAGCGCGAGCTGGACGGTCCGTAGCCGACGGCGAGGTATCCCGGTAGGCACTCGCCGCCCTGGTCGCAGATCGGGCAATCGAGCGGGTGGTTGATGAGCAGGAACTCCATCACCCCCTTCTGCGCGGCATCGCCTGCTCGGAGGCGGTGTACACCTTCATGCCCTCGGTGACGGGCGTGGCGCAGGCGGGCAGCGGCTTCGGCGCCTTCTCCACCTGCACGAGGCACATCCGGCAGTTGGCGGCGATCGACAGCTTTTGCGTGATAGCAGAAGTGCGGGATGTAGATGCCGAGCTGGTGCGCGGCCTCGATGACCGAGCTCTTCGGCGCCACCTGCGTGGCCTTCCCGTCGATTTCGACGTTCAGCGGGGGGCGCGGATCAGACATACGTCGGCACCAGGCATTGCTTGTGATCGATGTGGTACTGGAACTCGTCGCGGAAATTCTTGAGGAAGCTCTTCACGGGCAGCGCCGGCGGCGTCGCCGAGCGCGCAGATCGTGCGGCCCGCGATGTTGTCGGCCACGTTGTTCAGGGGAGGTCCAGGTCTTCCTGCCTACCTGGCCGTGCTCGATGCGGTCGACCATGCGCCACAGCCAGCCGGTGCCCCCGCGGCACGGCGTGCACTGGCCGCAGGATTCCTCGTAGTAGAAGTACGAGAGGCGCAGCAGCGACTTCACCATGCAGCGCGTCTCGTCCATGCAGATCACCGCGCCGGAGCCCAGCATCGAGCCCGCCTTGGCGATCGAGTCGTAGTCCATGTCGGTGGCGAGCATCACCTCGCCGGTCAGCACCGGCATCGACGAGCCGCCCGGGATGCAGGCCTTGAGCTTGCGGCCGCCGCGCATGCCGCCCGCCATCTGCAGCAGCGTGGCGAACGGCGTGCCGAGCTTGACCTCGTAGTTGCCGGGGCGCTCGACGTCGCCCGAGACCGAGAAGATCTTGGTGCCGCCGTTGTTCGGCTTGCCGAGGTTCAGGAACGCCTCGCCGCCGTTGCGCATGATCCACGGCACCGCGGCGAACGTCTCGGTGTTGTTGATCGTCGTGGGCTTGCCGTACACGCCGAAGGAGGCGGGGAACGGCGGCTTGAACCGCGGCTGCCCCTTCTTGCCCTCGAGCGACTCCAGCAGCGTTGCCCTCGCCGCAGATGTACGCGCCGAAGCCGTGGTGGTTGTAGAGGTGGAACGAGAAGTCGGAGTCGAGGATGTTCTTGCCCAGCAGGCCCGCGGCGTACGCCTCGTCGATCGCCTCTCGCAGCGCAGGTACGTCTCCCAGATCTCGCCGTGGATGTAGTTGTAGCCGCGGTTCGCGCCCATCGCGTAGGCACCGATGGCCATGCCCTCGATCACCGCGTGCGGGTTGTAGCGCAGGAGGTCGCGGTCCTTGAACGTGCCGGGCTCGCCCTCGTCGGAGCTTGCACACGACGAACTTGTCGCCGACGTAGTTCTTCGGCATGAACGACCACCGAGGCCCGTCGGAAGCCCGCGCCGCCGCGCCCGCGCAGCGACGACTTCTTGAGCTCCGCGACCACGTGCTCGGGCGGATCTTCGCCGATGATCTTCTTGAGCGCCTCGTAGCCGCCGCGCTCGTCGTGCGTCGGCCAGCCGGCCAGTTCTTGCCGGTCAGGCCCGCCATCAGGATGGCGCCCGGTCCGTAGTCCAGGAATTCGAGGGCGCGCCACTTGGCTTCGTTCCCCGGGTAGCCGGGTTACCCCTTCGCCGCGCGCCGCGGCGGCCTTGAGGTCGTCGACCAGTTGTCGAGCTTCTCGTTGCTCATGAAGCTGCACATCCGGCGGTCGTTCACGATCAGCACCGGCGCGTCGCCGCACGCGCCCATGCACTCCCCTTCCTTCAGCGTGATCGCGCCGTCGGGGGTCGCTGGCCCCGTTGAAGTCGATGCCGAGGCGTTCCTTGAGGTGGGCCGCCGCCTTCGTGGCACCCGAGAGCGCGCACGGGAGGTTGGTGCAGACCGAGACCTTGAAGCGGCCCTGGGGCTTCGTGTTGTACATCGTGTAGAAGGTGGCGACCTCGTACACGGCGACCGGCGGCATGCCGAGGTAGGCGGCGACCGCGTCCATCACCCCGGTGGACAGCCAGCCGTGCTCGTCCTGCGCGTAGGCGAGCGCGGCCATCACCGCCGACTGCTTCTGGTCGGGCGGGTACTTCTGGGTCAGCTCGCGGTCGATCTTGCTGCGTACTTCAGCGGATAGCATCGTCAGGTCCGTCAGCGGATGTAGTAGCTGGCCATTGCGCCAGACCCCATCCTTCTCGTACACCATCGTCATCTCCTCCACGCCCTTGCCGCGGGCCGTCTTGCCGTGGAAGAGGATCACAATCTTTCATGATCACCCGGCGGAGCGCGATGTCCGGCTTGGGCGGCTCGCCCATGAAGCCCATCTTCTCCGCGTTGCGCTGCCCGATCTTCCCGAAATCCTTGCGGATCTCGGCGATGCCGGACAGCCACTGCTCGCGCGTCACGCCCTTGCGGAATTCCTCCGACGCCATCGCGTAGGCGTCGGCGTAGCGGCTTCTACGTCGACCGGCGCCAGCCAGCGCTCGGCCGCGTCCAGCGCCGCGCGCTGGTCCGGCGATAGCGACTGCGCCTGCACGCACGTGGCGAGCGCCGCAGGAACGCCGCCGCGCCGATCGCGAGCAGGCGCTCGATCCTCATCGGTCGACCGATCCGAACACGATGTCCTGCGTGCCGATGATCGCGACCACGTCGGCGATCATGCCCGCGCGACATCTCGTCGAGCGCCGACAGGTGCACGTAGTCGGGCGCGCGCAGCTTCACGCGGTACGGCTTGTTGGCGCCGTCGGACACGATGTAGACGCCGAACTCGCCCTTCGGGTGCTCCACCGCCGCGTACGCCTCGCCCTGCAATGGCGACGCATGCCCTCGGTGAAGAGCTTGAAGTGGTGGATCAGCTCCATGTGCGCCTTCATGTGCTCGCGCGGCGGCGGGGCGATCTTGCGGTTGTCCACGATCACCGGGCCGGGGTTGCGCTTCAGCCAGTCGACGCAATCGCAGGACGATCCGGTTCTGCTGCATCTCCTCGACGCGCACCAGGTAGCGGTCGTAGCAGTCGCCGTTGACGCCCACCGGGATGTCGAACCATCCGGTCGTACACCTCGTAGGGCTGCTTCTTGCGCAGGTCCTGGTAATGGGATGCCCGAGCCGCGGATCATCGGGCCCGTGAAGCCGAGCGATCGCGCGCTCCGGGGTCACGACGCCGATGTTCACCGGGCCGTCCGCTGCTTCCAGATGCGGTTCTCGGTGAGCAGTTCCTCGTACTCGTCCACGCGCGCCGGGAACCGCTTCGCGAAGTCCTCGATGAAGTCGAGGAGGCTGCCCTGCCGGTTCTCGTTGAGGCGCTCCAGCGCCTTCGCGTTGCGCAGCTTGAGGCCTGGTACCGCGGCATGCGGTCCGGCAGGGCCACGTGCGGTAGACGCCGCCCGGGCGGTAGTACGCCGCGTGCATCCGTGCGCCGGACACCGCCTCCTCGTACACGTCGAAGAGGTCCTCGCGCTCGCGGAACGCGCGTAGGCGAACGGCGTCATCGCGCCGACGTCGAGCGCGTGCGCGCCGAGCCACAGCAGGTGGTTCAGGATGCGCGTGATCTCGTCGAACATCACGCGGATGTACTGCGCGCGGATCGGCACCTCGATGCCGAGCAGCCGCTCCACGGCCATGCAGTACGCGTGCTCGTTGCACATCATGGACACGTAGTCGAGGCGGTCCATGTACGGCAGCGACTGGATGTACGTCTTGTGCTCCGCCAGCTTCTCGGTGGCGCGGTGCAGGAGGCCGATGTGCGGATCCGCGCGCTCGATGACCTCGCCGTCGAGCTCGAGCACGAGGCGCAGCACGCCGTGGGCCGCCGGGTGCTGCGGCCCGAAGTTCATCGTGTAGTTGCGGATTTCAGCCACGGATCAAGCCTTGGAGTTGCCGTTCAGCGAAAGACCTCGAAACCGAGCACCACCGACGAGACGATCAGCGCGGCGTAGGGCAGCGCGCGGCTGCCCGCCACCACCTCGGTGGCCTCGCGCGCGACGTGGGATGCCATTTGCTGGGGAGTCATCACTTGGTCCCTCCGTACTGCTCTTCGCGGATGACGCGCGGCGTGTTCTCGCGCGGCTCGATGGTGACGGGCTGGTAGATGACGCGACCCTGCTCGGGGTCGTACCGCATCTCGACGTAGCCCGACAACGGGAAATCCTTGCGGAACGGGTGACCGACGAAGCCGTAGTCGGTGAGGAGGCGCCGCAGGTCCGGGTGCCCCTCGAACACGATGCCGTAGAGGTCGAACGCCTCGCGCTCGAACCAGTTGGCGGTCGGCCAGAGGTCGACCACGCTCGGCAGCACCGGAAAGTCGTCGTCCGGCGCGAACGCGCGCACGCGCAGCCGCCAGTTGTGGGCGATCGACAGCAGGTGGTAGACCGCGGCGAAGCGCGGGCCCTCCCACACCCCGTCGCCGTAGGCGGAGTAGTCGACGCCGCACACGTCGACCAGCATGTCGAAGCGCAGCTCGGGCCGGTCGCGCAGGTCGCGCAGCACCTGCGCGAGGGAGGCCGCGGGGACCACGACCGTGACCTCGCCACGGTCCACCGTGGTGCTCTTGAACGCGTCGCCGAACGCCGCGGCGAGCGCCGCGGTCAGCGTGTCGATTCGGGTGGCCATCAGCGGGCGATCGTGTTGGTGCGCCAGATCTTGTTCTGGAGCTGGAGGATGCCGTAGAGCAGCGCCTCGGAAGTCGGCGGGCAGCCCGGCACGTAGATGTCGACGGGAACGATGCGGTCGCAGCCGCGCACCACCGAGTACGAGTAGTGGTAGTAGCCGCCGCCGTTCGCGCACGAGCCCATCGAGATGACCCAGCGCGGCTCGGCCATCTGGTCGTAGACCTTGCGCAGCGCGGGCGCCATCTTGTTGCACAGCGTGCCCGCGACGATCATCACGTCCGACTGGCGCGGGCTCGGGCGGAACACGATGCCGAAGCGGTCGAGGTCGTAGCGCGACGCGCCGGCGTGCATCATCTCCACGGCGCAGCACGCGAGACCGAACGTCATCGGCCACATCGAGCCGTTGCGCGCCCAGTTGATCACGCTGTCGAGCGTGGTGGTGACGAAGCCTTTTTCCAGTACGCCGTCGATTGCCATGGGTCGTTGATCGCGCCGGTTTTCAGTGGTGCTGCCGATGGGGGATGCGCCGCGCCCGCGCCGCTATTCCCACTCCAGGGCGCCCTTCTTCCACTCGTAGACGAAGCCCACCACGAGGATCAGCAGGAAGATCATCATGGCCCAGAAGCCGGCGAGGCCGATGTCCTGGATCACGACGGCCCACGGGAAGAGGAACGCGATCTCGAGGTCGAACAGGATGAACAGGATGGCGACGAGGTAGTAGCGCACGTCGAATTTCATGCGCGCGTCCTCGAAGGCCTCGAACCCGCACTCGTACGGCGAGTCCTTCTGCGGATTGGGCCGGAACGGGGAGAGGATCTTGCCCAGCGAGAGCAGGACCACGCCAAGCCCCAGGCCCACGATGATGAAGAGGAGTATCGGGAAGTACTGTTCCAGCATCGCGAATGGGCCTTGGGTGCTGCGCGGGCACTGCTGCGTGAGGACTACCTGGCTGCGGACTTGCCCCCGAACGTCGATTCAGGAGCGACCGCAGGTGCTGCGCGCGCCGCGGATGTCCGCAACGCGCCTTCGATCTGGTGCCGACGGGGAGACTCGAACTCCCACGGCTTGCGCCACTGCCCCCTCAAGACAGCGTGTCTACCAATTTCACCACGTCGGCATTGCCGGAACCCGGATCCCGGGACCAGGGTTCGGACACTACCCGAATCCCCGATGCCGGAACCTTGATCCCGGTTTACTTCGGAACTTCTCCCGCCTTCGATCCGGCATCCGCGGGTGCGGCGCCGCCGGCCGGCGCCGCCGGTGCGGCGGGGGCGGTCGCGGGCGCCGCGCTCTTCGGAGCGGCCGGGGTCGCAGGCACGTCGCCGGCCTTCGTCGCCGGTGCGTCGCCCATCACGCCCTGCTGCATCAGGTCCTTCGGCGCGTGCTGCGTGCCGAGGTACGTGAGCGCCAGGCTCGAGACGAAGAACACCGCGGCGAGGATCGCCGTGCTGCGGGAAAGGAAATTGGCCGAGCCCGCGGCGCCGAAGAGGCTGCCCGACGAGCCGCTGCCGAAGGCGGCGCCCATGTCGGCACCCTTCCCGTGCTGGATGAGCACGAGGCCGCAGACGGCCGCCGCCACCAGCAGGTGGATCACCAACAGGACTGATTCCAGGTATTGCATCGTTTCAACCTCGGGACCGTGAATGCTCAGGCATTCGCGATCGCCAGAAACTCCGTTGCATTGAGCGACGCCCCGCCGACGAGTGCCCCGTCGACATCGGACATCGCGAACAGCGCGCCGGCGTTGCCCGCCTTCACGCTACCGCCGTACAGCAACTGCACCCCGGCCGCACCCGCCTTCGCGAGCCGTGCGCGGAGGAACGCGTGCACCTCCTGCGCCTGCTCGGGGGTCGCCGTGCGCCCCGTGCCGATCGCCCAGACCGGCTCGTACGCCAGCACCACCAGCGCGAGATCCGACTGCAGGACCTCCGCCACGGCATCGAACTGCCGCCCCACCACCGCTGCCCACCCGCCGGCGCTGTCGCGCTCCGCGAGCGTCTCGCCGACGCACACCACCGGCGTCAGCCCGGCGGCCAGCGCCGCCTCGGCCTTGGCCGCGACGGCGGCGTCGGTCTCGCCGTGCAGCTGCCGGCGCTCCGAGTGGCCGACCAGCACGTAGCGGCACCCGAACTCGGACAGCATGCCCGCGGACACGTCGCCGGTGTAGGCCCCGGACGCATGGGGACTCACGTCCTGCGCGCCCCAGGCGATCGGCGTGTCCGCCAGTGCATCGCGGGCCTGCCCGAGGTAGGGGAACGGCACGCAGACCGCGATCGAACGGTTGGCCTGCGGCTTCCAGCCCGCCAGCAGCGCCACCAGCAGCGCGGCGTTGGCCGAAAGCCCGCCGTTCATCTTCCAGTTGCCGATGACGAGCTTGTTGCGCATTGCCGTCCTGCCCGCTCCCGCGTCAACGTACCGGCACCTCCGGCGATTCCCGCGTCCTTTCAAGTGCTTGGGACGTCGGGCCCGCCTTTGCCGGGCCACCAAAACCCGACGATTTTACCGCGCCGCGTCAGGGAGGGTCAAACAGCGTGCAACAAGCCCCGTCCCGAAGGGCCGGCGGGCCCGTCGCCGGGGCCGGGGGGCGCGGTCGCGCCCGAGGCGGCCCTAGACGCCCGCCAGCGCGCGCAGGCGCCGTACCAGGAGCGGCAGAAACCACACTGCAAGCGTGCCCGCGGCCAGCACCGCCGCCACCGGGCGGCTGAAGAACATCGTGAAGTCGCCGTCGGCCTTGATCATCGAGGTGATGAAGTTCTCCTCCAGCATGCCGCCCAGCACGACGCCGAGGATGGCCGGCGCGATCGGGAAGCCGTTGTCCTCCAGCACGTAGGCGACGATGCCCGCGACGAGCATCACCGTGATGTCGAACGCGGTGTTGTTGATCGCGAACGAGCCGACGACGCAGAAGAGCATGATCACCGGCATCAGCACGTTGCGCGGGACCTTGAGGATCTGCTTCGACACCTTGATGCACCACCAGCCGAGCGGGATCATGATGAGGTTGGCGATGATGAACAGCAGGTACACCGCGTAGATGTTCTGCGGGTTGTTGGTGAATAGCTGCGGCCCCGGGTTCATGTTCTTCATGTAGAGGACGCCGATCACGATGGCGGTGATCGAGTCGCCCGGGATGCCGAACACCAGCGCGGGGATCCACGCGCCCGCCAGCGCGCTGTTGTTGGCGGAGCCGGATTCCACGATGCCCTCGACATGCCCGGTGCCGAACTTCTCGGGCTCCTGCGAGAACTTCTTGCTGATCGCGTAGGACATCCACGCCGCGATGTCCGCACCCGCGCCCGGGAGCGCGCCGACCAGCGTGCCGAGGGCGCTGCCGCGCAGGATCTGCATGGGGTACTTCTTCGTGAGCGCCCACATGCCCTTGAACACGTTGCCGAGCGGCTTGTCGACGATCTTGAGCGGCGGATCGGTGTCGACCGCGAAGCGGATGATCTCCGAGATCGCGAACATGCCGATCATCATGGGGATCATGCCGATGCCGCCCAGCATCTCGGTGTTGCCGAACGTGAAGCGCGGGAACGCCGCCGGGTTGCCGAGCCCCACGCACGCGACGAGGAGTCCCAGCATCAGCGACACGAAGCCCTTGAGCGGCCGGTCCGACGTCATGAAGACCGCGCAGGTCAGGCCGAGCAGCACCAGCCAGAAGTACTCGAACGAGCTGAACTTGAGGGCGAACTCCGCGAGGGCGGGCGCCGACAGGATGAGGACCGCGGTCCCGAAGAGGCCGCCGATGGCGGAGAACACGAGGCCCGCGCCGAGCGCCGTCTCGGCCTGGCCCTTGCGCGTCATCGCGTAGGCCTCGTCCGTGTAGGCGGCGGAGGCGGGCGTGCCCGGCATGCGCATGAGGCACCCCGGGATGTCGCCCGAGAAGATCGCCATCGCGGTGGCCGTGACGATGGCCGCGATCGCCGGGATCGGCGCCATGAAGAACGTCACCGGCACCAGCAGCGCGGTGGCCATCGTCGCGGTCAGGCCCGGCACCGCGCCCACGAAGAGGCCGAACAGCGACGCGGCCAGCATCACCATGACGGTGTACGGCTCGAGGACCATCGAGAACGCCTGTGCCCATGCCCCGCTCATCGCTGCGTCTCCCGATTCACCATGCGAAGCGATTCAGCAGGCCCCACGGCAACGGCACCTTGAGGAGCTTGTAGAACGCGTAGTGGATGCCGAGCGTCACCACCACCGCCACCGGCACGATCCAGCGGCGCGGCACGCCGTACGCCCAGAACAGCGTGGCGAGGTACAGGATGCCGGTGAGGATGAATCCGACCCGGTCGACGGCCAGGATGTAGAACACGTTGACGCCGATCGTCAGGGCGAAGGCAAGGAGGTAGCGCCGCTGCCGCGTCCAGTCCGAGAGGGCGAACCACTCGGCGCGCTCGCCGCCGAAGCGCCGCGTGGCGAGTCCCTTCATCACGAGCAGCGCACCGCAGATGCCGAGCCCGACGGCGATGATCCCGGGAAAGAGCGCCGGACCGACCTGCTGCCCCGGGATCTTCGGGAAGCTCTGGACGTGCACCAGCACCACCAGGCCGAACAGCAGGAGCAGCGCACCCCAGACCGCGTCGTTGAGTTTCATCGGTTGCGTTGCCGTTGGCGGCGAGGCGCGGCTCCGGCCGCGCCGGTGACGTCTCGCCGTGGATTCGATGGCCGCGGCGTCCCCGCCTGCGCGGGGCCCGCGGAGCCGCGCGCTGCGGGCCGCGCCGGCGCAGCCCGCAGCGGCGACCCGGTCACTTGACGATGCCGACGGCCTTCATCGTGGCGCCGAGATCGGCATCCGACTTGGCCATGAACTTGGCGAAGGCATCCGGACCTTCGTAGATGACGCCGAAGCCGCGCTGCGCCATGAACTCGTTGTACTCCTTGCTCGCGGCGATCTTCTGGATGGCCGCGACCAGCTTGTCGCGCGCCTCGGGTGCGAGGTTCTTCGGCGCCGCGATCCCGCGCCAGGCGGCCATCTGCCAGTTGCTGCCGGTGGCGGCCTTGAGCGTGGGCACGTTGGGATAGAGCGCGGAGGGCTTGTCCGCCATGACCGCGAGGCTCTTCACCTTGCCGGCGTCGATCAGCGAGCGCGCCTCGGGCAGCGAGACTGGGGCGATCTGCACGCCGCCGGCGACCATGTCCTGCAGCCCCGGCGCGGCGCCGTTCGACGGCACCCAGGGCACGCTCGCCGGATCGATCTTCATGTCCTGCAGCATGCCGGCGATGGCCAGGTGCCAGATGCCGCCCTGCCCCGTGCCGGACGCCTTCAACTTGCCCGGGTTCGCCTTGATCGCGGCGATGAGGTCGCCAACGTTCTTGTACGGCGCATCGGCGGCGACCTGCACGCCCGCCGGGTCGGCGTTCACGAGTCCGATCGGCGTGAAGGACGCGCCGGTGAGGTCGGTCAGGCCCTGCCAGTGCATCATCCCGATCTCGACGGTGATGAGGCCGATGGTGTAGCCGTCCGGCGCGGCCTGCGCGATCGCGCTGTGGCCGACCACGCCGCTGCCGCCCGTGCGGTTGACGACGTTGACCGGTTGCCCCAGTTCCTTTTCCAGCAGCGTGCCGATGATGCGGGCGGTGGCGTCGGTCCCGCCGCCGGCGGCCCACGGGACGATCAGCGTGATCGGACGCTCGGGATAGGCGGCGAGCGCGAGACCGCTCAAGACAAACGCGGTCAGCGCGACGAGCGCGCGTTGCATGAACTTCATGGGGCCTCCTTGCCGGTTGTGGACTTGCGCAAGCCACGCTCCCTCTGCCGGGGAGTCGCTGCGCATGCGCGAGGACGTTAGCAGCGCCCCCCGATCCGGTCAAGTGGTCCGACCAATTCAGCCGGCGGCCGAAGGCCCCGCGCGGTCGCGGACGTAGGCGGCCAGCGTGCGCGCCAGCGCCGCGAGGTCGCGCTCGAGGCGCGCGTAGCCGCCGTTGGGCTCGAGCGTCTCCTCGTCCATGTAGAGCGTGCGCTTGATCTCGATCTGCAGGCTGTGGCGGTTCTCCGCCGGCCGGCCGTGCCGGCGCACGATCTCGACGCCCTTGTACGGGTCGTTGACCGCGACGCGGTAGCCCAGCGCGCGCGCGGTATCGGCGACGCACTGGGTAAACCCGGGCTCGCAGGTGGTGCCGTCGCGGTCGCCGAGGACGAAGTCCGCGCGCTCGCGGCCCGGGTCGTCGGCCATCGGGTCCCCGACCGCCGGCATCGAGTGGCAGTTGACGTGCCACACGCCCCCGAACGTGCGGTGCGCGTCGTCGAGCGCCGCGGCGAGCGCGGCGTGATACGGCTCCCAGCAGGTGGCGATCCGCGCCCGCACTTCCGCGCTCGCGAGCCGGCGGCCGTACATCGGCATGCCGGTGCGCGCGACACGCCACACGAGGCCGATGCCCTGTTCCGTCTTGCGCGACGGCGCGACGGGGCCGGTCCACGCGTCGGCGAGGAGTTCGGTGTCGATGTCCGCGAGGCTGCGGTTGGCGTCGATGTACGCGCGCGGGAAGTGCGCCTCGACGAGCGTCGCGCCGTGCGCCAGCGCACCGGCCCACAGGCGCGCGACGTGCGTGTCCTCCGCCTGCCGCACGATGCGGCGGTCGGGCAGGTGGTCGAAGTCGGGCGGGTACCACTCGCCGGAGTGCGGCGAGTCGAGGACGAGCGGGAGCGGCGTGGCGGTCGGCGGGTGCAGCGTGTACGGGGCGGTCATGACGGCGGATCGTTGAGGTGGCACGCCGACAGGTGGCCCGGCGCGATCGTGACGAGCGGCGGCGCCGTCGTGCGGCAGCGGTCCATCGCGTGCGGGCAGCGCGGATGGAAATGGCAGCCGGGCGGCGGGTCGAGCGGCGAGGGAATCTCGCCCTTGATCGGTACGAACGTCCGCTTCTTCGGCGTCACCTTGCCCACCTCGGCGAGCAGCGCCTGCGTGTAGGGGTGGTTGGGGTGCGCGAAGAGTTCTGCCGAGGCGGCGCTCTCGACGACGCGGCCCAGGTACATCACGACCACGCGGTCGCTGATGAAGCGCACCACGCCGAGGTCGTGGCTGATGAAGAGGTACGTGAGGTTGAGGGCGCTGCGCAGCTCGATGAAGAGGTTGAGCACCTGCGCCTGGATGGACACGTCGAGGGCGGCCACCGACTCGTCGCAGACGAGGAACTCGGGCTTCACCGCGAGCGCGCGGGCGATGCCGATGCGCGCGCGCTGGCCGCCGGAGAACTGGTGCGGGTAGCGGCGCATCAGCGTCGGGTCGAGCCCGACGCGGTTCAGCATGAGCCCGACGTACTCGACCTGCTGGCTGCGCGTGATGAGGCCGTGCGCGACGGGCGCCTCGCCGACGATGTCGACCACGCGCATCCGCGGGTTGAGCGATGCATACGGATCCTGGAAGATCATCTGCATCTTGAGCTGCTGCCGGCGCGCCGCGGCGGGCGTGAGCCGCCCGAGCGGCGTGCCCCGCCAGTAGCGCTCGCCCTCGGAGAGCGGCAGGAGCCCCACCGCGAGGCGCCCGAGCGTGGACTTGCCGCAGCCCGACTCGCCGACCAGGCCCACCACCTCCCCCTGCGCCACCGCGAGGTCCACGCGGTCGACCGCGTGCACCACCTCCTCGCGCATGTCGGCGCCGAGCAGGTTGCCGATCTTCGCCGCGGTGTCGAGCGACTTCACGAAGCGCTTGGACACGCCGCGCAGCTCGACGAGCGCGCCGGGATCGGGCTGGAGGCGGGATGCGGCGTCCATCAGTAGAGCGAGATCAGCGGGTGGAAGCAGCGGACCGTCTGGCCCGGGGCACCGACGGGGCGCATCTCGGGCGTCTGCGTGCAGGCGGCGGTGGCGAAGCTGCAGCGCTCGCGGAACGGGCAGCCCGGCGGCAGGTCGAGGAGCGACGGCGTCATCCCCGGGATCTGCTTCAGCTTGCGGCCGCGCTCGTTGTTGGACGGCACCGAGTCGAGGAGCCCCTGCGTGTACGGGTGCGCGGGGCTGCCGAGCACGTCGGCGCACGCGCCCTGCTCGACGATGCGCCCGGCGTACATCACGCACACGCGGTCGGCGAGGCCGGCGATCACCGACAGGTCGTGCGTGATCCAGATGAGCGCGGTGCCGGTCTCCCGCGTCAGCTTCTGCATCTCGTAGAGGATCTGGCCCTGGATCGTGACGTCGAGGGCAGTGGTCGGCTCGTCGGCGATGATGAGGTCGGGGCGGTTGAGGAGCGCGATGGCGATGGCTACGCGCTGGCGCATGCCGCCGGAGAACTGGTGCGGGTACGCGGCGAGCCGCTCGTCGGGACGGGATGCCGACCGCGACCAGCGCCTCGCGCGCGCGCGAGCCCGGGCCGCCGCCTTGCCGACGTTCTCGTGCGCGAGGATCGCCTCGATCATCTGCACGTCGACGCGCAGGACCGGGTTCAGCGTCATCATCGGGTCCTGGAAGATCATCGCGACGCGGTTGCCGCGGATCGCCCGCATCTGCTCCGGCCCGAGCGCGCGCAGGTCCTGGCCGTCGAGCTCGATGCGGCCGTCGACGATCCGCCCGGGCGGGTCGATGAGGCCCATCAGCGAGTAGCCGGTCATCGACTTGCCCGATCCGGACTCGCCGACGAGGCCCAGCACCTCGCCGCGGTCCAGCGTGAACGAGACGTCGTCGACGGCCTTCACCACCCCGCCTTCGTGAAGAAGTGGGTGCGCAGGCCTCGACGGTCAGGACGCGGTCGGTCATCGTCCCCGCCCTACTTCTGCAGCCGCGGGTTGAGCACGTCGCGCAGCTGGTCGGCCACGAGGTTGATGCTGACGATCGCATATAGCAGCGCCACCTTCGGGAAGAAGCCGATCCAGTACTTGCCCGACAGCAGGTACTGGTAGCCGTTGGCGATCAGCAGGCCCCAGCGACGGCTCGGTGATGGGGAGGCCGAGGCCGAGGAAGGAGAGCGTGGCCCGAGCGCGGATGGCCGCCGCCACCTGCACCGTCGCCACCACGATCATCGGCGGCAGGCAGTTCGGCAGCAGGTGCCGGAACACGATGCGCAGCGGCGAGAGCGCCAGGCAGTGCGCCGCCTCCATGTACTCCTGCGCTTCTCGACCAGCGCGGCGCTGCGCACCGTGCGCGCGTAGTACGCCCACTGCACCGTGACCAGCGCGGCGATCACCTTCCCCACCCCCTGCCCCAGCACCGCGATGAGGATCAGCGCGATCAGGATCGCGGGGAACGAGAGCTGGATGTCGACCACGCGCATCACGAACGCCTCGACGCGGCCGCCGAAGTAGGCGGCGAGGAGGCCGAGCGCCAGGCCGATGACCAGCGCCAGCGCCGTGCTCGCGGCGCCCACCACCAGCGAGATGCGCAGGCCGTAGAAGATGGCCGAGAGCATGTCGCGGCCCTGGTCGTCGGTGCCGAGCCAGAAGGTGCCGCCGGTGGGCGACTTCGAGCCCGGCGGCAGCTTGCTGTCCATCACGTCGAGCTGGGCCAGGTCGTACGGATTCTGCGGCGAGATCAGCGGAGCGAAGATCGCAGCGAGGACGATCAGCACGAGCAGGACGAGCCCCACCACCGCGATCGGGTTGGCGACGAAGTCGCCCGCGATGCGCGCGAACGGCGACTGCGCGCCGCCGCCGCGCGCGGCCGGTTGCGGGAGGGCGGCGCTCACCTAGCCCTTCGCATCGTGCAGGCGCACGCGGGGGTCGAGCGCCGAGTACAGCACGTCGACCGCGAGGTTGATGAGGATGACCAGCGTCACGATGACGAGCAGGTAGGCGACGATCACCGGGCGGTCGAGCAGGTTGATCGAGTCGATGAGGAGCTTGCCCATGCCCGGCCACGCGAACACGCTCTCCGTGACGATCGCAAACCCGATCAGCGCGCCGAACTGGAGGCCCACCACGGTGACGATCGGGATCAGGATGTTGCGCAGCACGTGCACGCCGATCACCCGGCGGTTGGACAGGCCCTTCGCCCGCGCGAACTTCACGTAGTCCTGCAGCAGCGCCTCGTGCGCGCCGGAGCGCGTGAGGCGGATGAGCAGCGCGATGTTGAACAGCGCGAGGTTGGTCGCCGGCATGACGAGGTGGGACAGGCCGTCCCACGACAGGAACGACACCGGAACGAGGCCGAAGAGCAGCGTCGTGGGCCCGCGCCCGTTCGACGGCAGCCACCCCAGCATCACCGAGAACACCATGATCAGCATGAGCCCCACCCAGAAGGTGGGCAGCGAGAAGCCGAGGATCGAGCCGGCCATGATGCTGCGTCCGGCCACGCCGTGCGGCTTCAGCCCGGCCCACAGGCCGAGCGGGATGCCGAGCACCACCGCCATGAGGATCGCCGCGATGGCGAGTTCCAGCGTGGCCGGCATGCGCTCGAGGATCAGTCCGAGCGCGGAGGTCGCGTGCACGAACGACTTGCCGAGGTCGCCGGTCAGCGCGCCCCGGAGGAACACGAGGTACTGCTCCCACAGCGGCTTGTCGAGGCCGAGGGCGGCGATGGCGCGCTCGCGGTCGATCTGGTCGGCCTGCGGGTTGATGAGGATGTCCACCGGGTTGCCGATCGCGTACACGCCCACGAACACGAGCAGCGACATCACGAAGAGCACGACCACGCTCTGCATGCTGCGGCGGATGATGTAGACGAGCATTGGGGGTCAGGCGATGGGGAACGGACGAGCGGACGTCAGTGGCCTGCAGGCCGCAAGTGGCCTCCCTCTCCCCGCGCGCGGGGAGAGGGCCGGGGTGAGGGGAAGGTGCGACGGGTCAAGGCAACTTCCCCACCCTCACCCCAGCCCTCTCCCGCCGCGGGCGGGAGAGGGAGCGGCTCCGGCCATGCGCTCGGACATTCCGGGCACCGCCACGTCGATCGGCTGCCGCGGATGGCTACGACTTCACCGGCTTGAACTGGAACGCCAGCGTGTACTCGTCGGTGCGCGGCGTGTACTGCACGTTCTTCTTGGTCGCCCAGATCGTGAACTGGAAGTGGATCGGCATGAGGCCCAGCTCCGACATCGAGAGTTCGGTCGCGCGCTGGAGCATGTTGAGGCGGTTGGCGTCGTCCACCTGCTGCAGCGCCTGCTCGATCAGGTAGTCGACCTTCGGGTTGCTGTACCGGCCCCAGTTGACCGCGCCGAGCCCCTTGTCGCGGTTGAAGGTGGCGAGCAGCGAGCGCAGCGGCGACGAGGCCTCGCCGGTCGACGCGCCCCAGCCCACCATGAACACGCTGAACTCCTGCTTGGACGCACGCGACGAGTACGGGGCCATCGGCGCCGTCTCGACCTTCGAGTTGATGCCCACGCGGGTGAGCATCTGCGCGACCGCCTGGATGATCTTCTCGTCGTTGACGTAGCGTCCGGCGGGGCCGTGCAGCGTCAGGTTGAAGCCGTTCGGGTAGCCCGCCTCGGCGAGGAGCTTCTTGGCACCCTCGGGGTCGTACGCCTCCGGCTTCAGTCCCGGCACGAAGCCGAAGAGCTTGTCGGACACGAGCTGGCCGGAAGGAATCGCCTGCCCTTCCATCACGCGCTCGGCGATCGCCGGCCGGTTGATCGCCTTGGACATCGCGCGGCGGACACGCAGGTCGGTGAGCGGGTTCTTGGCGAGCGGCTTGCCGTCCTTGTCCGTGATGAACGGGCTCGGCCGGTCCTGGAAGTCGAAGTTGAAGTAGATGACGCGGTGGGAGATCTTCGACGTGAGCGTGAAGCGCGGGTCCGACTTGAGGCGCGCGAGGTCGGCCGTGGGCGGCTGCTCGATCGCGTCGACGTCGCCCGACAGCAGCGCGGCCATGCGCGCCGGCTCGTTCTTGATGATCCGGAACTGCACCTTCTCGTAGCCCGGCTTCTCGCCCCAGTAGGCGTCGTTGCGCGCGAGTTCGACGCGGTCGCCGTTCACGTAGCGCACGAACTTGTAGCGGCCGCTGCCGATCGCCGCCTTGCCCGAGTTGAAGTCCTCGGTGGTGGCGCCCGTGGCCACCTTCTTCGACACGATGTAGATCGTCGAGAGGTCGTTGGGGGCCAGCGGATACGGCGCCGCGTAATGGAAGCGGATCGTGTACGGGTCGACCACCTCGATCTTCTGGATCGCCTTCGTGTACGCGGTGAACGGCCCCGGGCTGTTCGGCACCTGCGGCACGCGCTCGATCGAGAACACGACGTCCGCCGCCGTGACCTCGCTGCCGTCGTGGAACTTCGCGCCCTTGCGCAGCTTGAACTCCCACACCTTGTCGTTGACCGTCTTCCACGACGTCGCGAGGCCGGGGATCATCTTCGAGTCGGCGTCCATCTGCACCAGCTTGTCGAAGATGTGCTCCGCGATGTTGTTGTTCGGGAACAGGTTGTAGAAGTGCGGGTCGATCGACGTCACGTCGGCCGCGACCGCGATCTTGATCTCCTGCGCGAGCACGGGCGCAGGCGCCCCGGCGGCCAGGACGGCGGCAAACGCGGCGGCGACCGCAAGCCGCGGAAGGAAGGGAATTCGACGCATGAAAACCTCGGGCAGGATGGGCGGAAGTGCAGTTGCGAAAGACGCAAGACGAGGCAATCTAGCCTAAGTGCCAAGGGGCGTCAAAGCGACGCCGCGGGCGCGCCGTCTCGGTGCGGCCGCCCCGTTCTGGGACGGCAATGGGGGGGTCAGCCCTTCTCCAGGCGATCGCCCGCGGGCTCGCACCGCGGCAGGTGCTCGCGCACGAGCGCTTCCAGCGTCGCCACGAACCGCGCGTCGGCGGCCTCGTCGCGAACGGCGAGCGCCCGCGCCTCGGCCTCCGGCAGCGGCTTGCCGCCCTCGCCGAACGCCCGGGCCGCCGCGAGCGAGCCCGCGTCGTAGCGCAGTTCGGTGCGGTCGCGCCCGGTCGCGTACCAGGTGCGCTTGGTGCCCGCGAGCCGCCCCTGCGCGTAGCCCGCTTCCATCCGCTGGACCTGGTCCCGGCCGCGCGCCGCCGGCGGGTACCAGGCCGCGGCGTTGCCGTTGAGCGCGTCCTCGTCGTAGGGCAGCTGCGCGAGCCGCGCCCCGGACTCCGTCCAGAACAGGAAGCTCCCCATCCGCTTGCCGCGGTTGAACGCCCCGGCGGCGCGCAGTTGCCCGTCCGGGCCGCGCAGCTCGTAGGCGCCATGCGGCAGGCCCTCGCGACAGTTGCCGGTGACGGTGAAGTCCTGCGCGGCCGCCGGTGCCGAGCCGGGCATCAGGCACGCGCACAGCAGGGATGCGACGAGGGCGGCGAACGGCTGCCGGCCCGATGGCGGCACAGAAGGCGGTACGTTCATGGCGACGAGGTGGGCGAGTCGGGCATCGCTACACGCCGAGGTACTCGTGCAGCTTGTGCAGGTTGGCGTCGAGCTCGTCGTTGCGGATCATGTCCGCGACCTTGCCGTGCTCGAGGACGTAGTGCCGGTCCGCGACCGTCGCCGCGAAGCGGAAATTCTGCTCGACCAGCAGGATCGTGAAGCCCTGCTGCGTGAGCCGGGTGATGGTGCGCCCGATCTGCTGGACGATCACCGGGGCCAACCCTTCGGTCGGCTCGTCGAGGAGCAGCAGCCGCGACCCGGTGCGCAGGATGCGCCCGATCGCGAGCATCTGCTGCTCGCCGCCGGACAGCCGCGTGCCCGGGCTCGCGCGCCGCTCGCGCAGGTTGGGAAAGAGCTCGAGGATCTCCTCGACGCCGAGTCCCCCCTCGCGCACCACGGGCGGCAGCAGCAGGTTCTCCTCCACGTCGAGGGTCGCGAAGATGCCGCGCTCCTCCGGGCAGTACCCGATCCCGAGGCGCGCGATGCGATGGGACGGCAGCGCGACCGTCTCGTCCCCGGCGAAGCGGATCGACCCTTCGCGCCGGGGCACGATGCCCATGATCGCGCGCAGCGTCGTCGTCTTGCCCACGCCGTTGCGGCCGAGCAGCGTCACGACCTCGCCCGGGTACACGTCGAAGTCCACCCCGTGCAGGATGTGCGACTCGCCGTACCACGCGTTGAGGCCGCGCACGGCGAGGAGCGGTGCGGCGGCGGGCAGCGCCACCGTGGCGGCGTCAGTCATCCCGCACCCTCGCAGGCGGGGGCGTCACCGTGTCCCGTGCCCCGGTTGCTGCGTTGCCCATCGTCGTGTTCGCCGCCCCTGCGCGTCGTGATTCGCGGCAGCATACCGAATTCCCGCGCCCGCCGCCGCCTGCGACGCTGGACGCCGGGGGCAGGCGCGCGCTCAGTACTCGATGCGCGCGAAGTACGTCCGCTGCGAGGCGGCCCGCGCCTCGCCCAGCGTGCGGATGCCCTGCTCCGCGAGGAGCGGGATCATGCGCAGGAAGACCTCGGCGGTCATGATCGCGTCGCCCAGCGCCGTGTGCCGGCCGATGGGGTTCACCCCCATGCGCTCGGCGATGGCGGTGAGCCCGTGCGTCGGCAGGTCCGGGTGGATGACCGCGGACAGCAGCAGCGTGTCGAGCACCGGCTGGGTGATGCGCACGCCGGTCGCCTGCTCCTTGAGATGCAGGAAGCGCATGTCGAACGCCGCGTTGTGCGCGACCAGGACAGTTTCCTCGCAGAACGTCGCGAACGCGGGCAGCACCTTCTCGATCGTCGGCTGGTTCTCCAGCATCGCGTCGTCGATGCCGGTGATCTTCGCGGCCTCGGGGGACATCGGCCGGCGCGGGTCGACGAGCTGCTCGAACGCCTCCTGCTCCAGCAGCCGGCCGTTGACCACGCGCACGGCGCCGAGCGACACGATCTCGTCGCCCTTCGAGGGGTCGAGGCCGGTGGTCTCGCTGTCGAACACCGTGTAGGCGAGGGATGTGAGAAGCATGCCGTCGAGTTCCGGCGTCTGCCCCGGCTGGTGGAAGAGGTCGAAGTCGTAGAACTCGGGCCGGCTCTCGGCGGCGGGCGCGAAGCTCCACGGCGTCTCCTCGGGCCGCGTCTTGGGCAACGCAATGCGGAAGTATTCGCGCTGCGCGGGCTTGTCGATCTGGTACCACATCTCCGCGTCGTGGCGGGCGATGATCTGCGCGAGCGTGAGCGGGCACGCCTCGCCGCCCAGCGCCATCGAGTCGGTCTGCCACGCGTTCTGCGTCTCGAACGACAGCGGCGCGCCGGTCCACACGAGGTCGAGGTGCGCGAGGGTGCCGGCGTCCTGCAGCGCGAAGCGGATCTCGCGGATGCCGAACTCGTCGGCCAGCCGCGCGACCATGTAGGTGAGCCCCTGCATCAGCGAGTAGCTGTCGACGTTGAGCCACAGCGCTTCGTCGACGGTCTCGAGCTTCGTCGGCAGGTTGAGGCGCGCCTCGATGCGCCGGCGGGCGGCCGCGATGAGGTCGGCGCCGCGCATGTCCTCCAGCGGCCACTCGGTGCGCAGCGAGTCGGCGAAGTCGCGCACCGATGCATCGAGCCGCGTCGAGAGCGTGCGCGCCTCCTCGCCGATGATGCCGATGAACCGCTCCTGCGCGGCGCGCTCCATGTCGGGGAACGCCGCGATGGTCTCGACCGCCGCGCGCATGTTCGCGAGCGACGCCCGCGTGCCCTGCGTGAGGGCGTTGAGCAGCTGGTCGCGCCGTGCGCCCGTCTCGATGCGGCGGGTGATGTTGTCGAGCATCAGCACGAAGCCGTCGACGGCGGCCGCACCGCCCTCGCCCGCGGCCGGCGCTTCCGCACGGGCGAGGACCGGCGCCAGCTGCACGCGCACGAGCTGCCCGCCGGGCGCCGTGGTCACGAAGTTCGCGACCGGGTGGCGCACGCCCTGGCGCATCCGGTCCTGGATGCTCTCCAGCGCGTGGACGATGAGGTTGCGGTCGAAGATCGCGAACACCGAGCGCCCGAGGCCCACGAGGCTCACCGCCTTGCCGGTGTCGGCGGCCGAGTCGAGCGGCTTGCGCAGGAGCTGCATCGCCCGCGCGTTGTAGAGGAGGATCCGGCCCTCGACGTTGCACATCAGCACGCTCTGCGCGAGCTCCGACATGAGCGCGGCGAGGCGGCTGCGCTCCTGCTCGATGCGCGCGTTCGACTCGGTGACCTGCCGCTCGACGTCCGCCTTGAGGTTCGCGTTGGCGTCGGCGAGCGCGTTGATCGCCTGCGCGATGGTGCGCACTTCCTTGGCTCCCGCGGGGGTGGCGCGGTGGTGGGGGTTCGCGATGTGGATGATGCGCGCGTCCTCGGCCAGGTGGCGCAGCGACACGACGTAGCCGCGCCACACCGCCCGCACGACGAAGAACACCACCACCAGCATGAAGAGCGCGGAGACGACGAGGCTCGGGATGCGGTTCGCCATGAGCCCGGAGAGCGCCTCGCGATCGGCGGCCGGCATGTCCGCGAGCACCAGCGCCACCGTGCCGGCCAGCGCCAGCAGCAGCAGCACCCATGCGAGGGCGACGGTGATGAGGAAGCGCTTCTTGCCGCGCATCCTCACTCCGGCAGGAGCGCGCGCACCTGCGCGAGGAGGTCGGCGGTCGCGAACGGCTTCGTGACGTAGGCGTCCGCGCCCACCGCCATGCCCTTGCTCACCTCGATGTCGCGGCCCTTGGCCGACAGCATGATGATCTTCACGTGCGCCCACGCCGGGTTGGCGCGCACCTGCTGGCACACCTCGTAGCCGGAGAGCTTCGGCATCATCACGTCGAGCAGCATGAGGTCGGGCGCGAACGCGGCGAGCGCGGCCAGCGCCTCCTCGCCGTTGCCCACTGCCTTCACCTCGAACCCCATCTGCCGCATCAGGAACTCGAGCGAGACGACGATGTTCGGCTCGTCGTCCGCGATCAGAATGCGCTTGCCCATCGCTCCTCCAAGGCGCCGTGCATGCGGCGCCTGTCGTTGTCAGGCCGTGTCGCCGCCGGCGGGGACGGCGTCCTGCATCCGCACCGCGGGCACGCAGAACGCGAACGTCGCACCCTCTCCGGGGACGCTCTCGACCCACAGCCGGCCGCCCAGGTGCTCGACGATCTGCCGGCTGATCGGCAGGCCGAGCCCCGTTCCCTGCGGCTTCGAGGTCAGAGTATCGCCTGACTGGCGGAATTTTTCGAAGATCATTTGCTGGTCGGCCTCCGGCACGCCGGGACCGTTGTCGCAGACGCGCACGGTCACGGTCGCGCCGTCGACTGCGGCAGTAACGCGCACCCTGCCGGTGTCCGGCGCCACGAACTTGACCGCGTTGGACAGCAGGTTGATGAGGACCTGCACCAGCCGGTCGCGGTCGCCGCGGACCGGCGGCAGCCCGGGCGCCAGCGCCTGCTCGAGCGCCACGTGCTTGCCGTCGAACAGCTGGCTCGTCGCCGCGACGGAGTCCTCGACCGCGGCGGCGACGTCGACGTCGCCCACCTGCCACTCGGCGCGGCCCGACTCGAGCTTGGCGAGGTCGAGCACCTGGTTGATGAGGCGCGTCAGGCGCTCGCTCTCCTGGATCACGATGGAAAGGAACCGCTGCCGCTCGGGGACCGGCAGTTCCGGGTTGTCGTGCAGGATCTCGGAGAACGCCCGGATCGACGTCAGCGGCGTGCGCAGCTCGTGGGTGACGGTGGACACGAAGTCGTCCTTCATCCGGTCGAGCTCGGTCAGCCGCGCGTTGGCGGCGCGCAGCTCGGCCGTGGCCGCGAGCAGCGCCTTCGACTTCTGCTCGAGCTCGTGGCTGTGGGCGATCGCCTGCGACGCCTCGTCGAGCATCGCGAGCACCTCGGCTACCGAGAGCTCGTCCTCCTTGACGGCGGAGGCGACCATGATGCGCGCCGACGCGCCGCCAATCGCGCCGGCCAGCGTCGTCTCCACGAACTGCACCAGCGCCGCGTCGGCCGGCAGCGCGGCGACCGAGGCGGCGCCGCGGCGGCGCGCGTAGGCGTCGAGCACCGCCCGCGCCCGCCCCTCGCCCAGGAAGCGGCCGAGCAGCGCGACGAGGTCGGGAACGGTCGCCGTCCCCTTCCACGCGTGCACGCCGAGCCCGCCCAGCGCGTGGCGGTAGACGTCGACGAAGCGGGCCGCCTGCGCCTGCTCGGTGGCCGACTGCCCGGTCAGCAGCGACACGCCGACGAACGCCCCGACGTTGGCGAGCGTGCTCCAGAGCATCGCGTGCGTGATGTCGGACAGGCCGGCGAGGCCGAACAGCGCGTAGGGCTTGAGAAGCGTCCAGCCGAACGGCCCGTCGCTCACGAAGCTCGCGGGCAGCCAGCCCGACTTCGCGAACGACGGCAGCAGCAGCGTGTAGAGCCAGACCGCGAAGCCGGCGGTCAGGCCCGCGAACGCCCCGGTGCGCGTGGCGCCCTTCCAGTACAGGCCACCCAGCGTGACCGGCGCGAACTGCGCCACGGCCGCGAACGAAATGAGGCCGATGGCCACCAGCGCGTGCGCCTCGCCGGCCACCCGGAAGTAGACGTAGCCCAGCAGCACGATGCCGACGATGGCGCCGCGGCGGATGCCGAGCAGGAGCCCGGTGAGGTCGCGCTGGCTGGCGACGCCGCTTGCGGGCAGGCGCAGGAGCACCGGCATCACGAGGTCGTTGCACACCATCGTCGACAGCGCGATGGTCTCCACGATCACCATGCCGGTGGCGGCCGACAGGCCGCCGATGAACACGAGCAGCGCGAGCGCGTGGTGCTGCTGCGCCATCGGCAGGGTGAGCACGAAGGTGTCGGGATCGACCTTCGTGCCGGCGAAGTGCATCGCCCCGCCGAAGGCGATCGGCACCACGAACACGTTCATCGCGAGCATGTACAGCGGGAAGAGCCACGCGGCCTTCTTCAGATGCTGCTCGTTGACGTTCTCGACCACCGCGACCTGGAACTGCCGCGGCAGGAACAGGATCGCGAGCATCGACAGCAGCGTGAGCCACGCCCAGTTCGCGTAGCCGCCGCTCGCGACCGCCAGCGGCGCGAACAGCTTCGCGAGGTCGGCGTTGCGCGCCGCCCGCGCGAACACGTCCGCCATGCCGTCGTAGAGGCCGTACGTCACCCAGGCGCCGACGGCGAGGAACGCGACCAGCTTCACGATCGACTCGACCGCGATCGCGGCGACCATGCCTTCGTGCCGCTCCGCCGCGTCGAGGTGCCGCGTGCCGAACAGGATCGTGAAGACGGCAAGCAGCAGGGCGATCCAGAACGCCGTGTCGCCCAGCATGCCCCCGTCGGCGCCGGCGGCGTCCGCGGGCGTGCCGGCGAGGATCGCGTAGCTGCCCGCGATGGCCTTGAGCTGCAGCGCGATGTACGGGACGATGCCGACCACCGCGATCACCGTCACGAGCCCCGCCAGCAGCGCGCTCTTGCCGTAGCGCGACGACACGAAGTCGGCGAGCGACGTGATGCGGTGGGTCTTGCTGATGCGCACGATCTTGCGCACGACGATCCACCACAGCGCCAGCATGAGCGTGGGGCCGATGTAGATCGGCAGGAACCCCACGCCGTCCGCCGCGGCGCGCCCCACGCTGCCGTAGAACGTCCAGGCCGTGGCGTACACGCCAAGGGACAGCGCGTAGACGTACGGGGTGGCGATCAGCGAGCGGCCCGCGTCCGCGCGCCGGTCCGCGAGGTACGCGACCGCGAACAGCAGGCCGAGGTACGCGAACGCGGCCGGGACGATGACGTAGCCGGAGAGCACGGGCGGCGGGCGGCGCTAGGGCCGGCGCTCGATGGTCAGCGCGAGGAGCGCGATCAGCAGGCCCCAGGCACCGAAGATGTAGACGTAGAGCACCGGGATGCCGAGCGTGCTCGCCGCGACGTCGAACAGCGCGAGCAGCGGATAGTTGAAGAGTGCCACCCCCAGCGCGAAGAGCGCGACGAGGCGTGCGGCGAGCCCGGCGCGCGGCGTCATGGCCGCACTCTACGCCGGCGCGCGGCCGCCGCCAACGCTCCCCGTGCGGCGTGCATCGCCGGCCGCTCCTACAGGCGGTAGGACATCCGCAGCCGGTCCTGCAGCTGCTTCGCCATGCGGAACGCCTCCTTCAGCATCCGCTGGTCCACCTCGTGCAGCGAGTACGGGTCGAGGCGGTTCGGGTGGCCGGGCACCGGCGGCTGCTCCTGCTGGCGCAGGCGCAGGAGCTGCAGGAACTGGAACGCGTGCAGCGTCGCCTGCACGTACCTCTTCTCGACCTGCAGGCGCTCGGCCGCGATCGTGATGCGCGCCGCGGTGCCGGTCTCCGCGATCCCGAGCGCCAGCGCGAAGACGCGCGCGCAGTCGACGAAGATGCGGGTGCCGCGGGTCTTCAGATCGAGCGTGCCCTTCACGCCGGGCTCGTCGTCGACGCTGAACGCCCGGATGAGCCCGAGCGGCGGCTCGACGTCCAGCGCGTTCTGCACCATGAGGCGCAGGAAGGCGGGGTTCGCCTGCGTGTACGAGAACAGCCACTCGCGCAGCGTGTCGCAGAGGTGGAATGCGCCGTGCAGCGGGCGGAAGTCGAACACGATGTTGGCGTTGAGCAGCGCGATGGGCGTGGGCTCGCGCAGCCACGTCATGAACTTCGCCTTCCACTCGTCGACGGACAGGCACAGGTCCGGGTTGCTCGCCATCACGTTGCCGGTGCACAGCGGGAAGCCCAGCCGGTCGAGCCCGGCGTTGACCTCCTGCGCGAACGCGAGGAGCCGCGCGCGCGCCGCGTCCACGCTGCGCGCCGCCGGGACGTCGAACACGATCGCATTGTCCTGGTCGGTGGCGAACGTCTGCTCGCCGCGCCCTTCGCTGCCGAGCGCGATCCAGCACCACTCGATGCCGGACAGGTCGTGGTGCGCGCCGGCGATCTCGAGGAGCCGCCGGGTGAGCGCGTCGTTGAGCGACGCGATGGTGCGGGTCAGCGGCTCGGCGCCCACGCCCTGCGCGAGCAGGTTCTGCGTGAGGCGGCGGATGTCGTCGCCGGCGCGCTTCAGCGTGTCCACCGAGTCGGCGGCGTTGAGGCCCTCGATCACGTCACGCATCGCCACGCGCTGCAGCGCGAAGAGGTCGCGCTCGTTGACCACGCCGAGCAGCCGGCCGCCCTCGACGACGATCACCTGCCGGATTCGGTTCTCGGCCATCACGTGCATGGCCTCGTACGCGGTGGAGCTCGCGGGCAGCGTGACGATCGGCGTGGACATCACCTCGCGCACGGGCGTGTTGAGCGGCCGCTCGGGCAGGAGCACGCGCTCGAGCACGTCGACGAGGGTCAGCATGCCGACCGGGTGGTGCTCGCCGTCCGCGACGATGATGGTGCGGACCTTGGCGTCGGCCATCGCCTGCGCCGCCTCGCGCAGCGTGGCGTCCGGGCGGCACGCGACCGGCGGGTGGCGGACGAGTTCGCCCAGCGTGCGGGTCAGCGTCTGCTGCTCCGCGGCGCGCTGCCGGTACTGGCTGTAGAGGCTCTCGAGCGACTGGCGCAGCGTCTCGGTGATCGCCTGCGTGCAGTAGCGCTCGAACTCCGGCGAGTCGCGGCGCAGCGCGAGGAAGTGCTCGCGCGGCAGCAGCAGGCACGTCGTGTCCTGCAGCGCGTGGAAGACCTTGGTGGTGGTGCCGCCTGCGGACAGCGCCCCCACGGGAAAGAGATCGCCCGGCCCCAGCGTGCGGTCGAGCTCGGCCTGGGTGTCGTCGGGACGGCGGCCGACCAGCCCGGAGGCCACGATGTAGAGCGCACCCACCGGGCCGCTCTGCGCGGAGAGGATGGTCGCGTCGCGGGGGAACGTCGCCTGCGCGAGCCGCGGCACGAGTGCCTGCAGGGTCGCCTCGGGCATGCCGGAGAACGGCGGATGCCGGCGCAGCAGCGCGACGGTCTCCTCGACCGGCGGAGCGGAGTGTCCGTGACGGGCCATGTCTTAGTTATTGCATGTCGGGTGGTGCCAAGCAAAAGCCCCTGCCGCGAGGCAGGGGCCGTTGCTGGTATTGCCGTTGCGTCCGGTCAGTGCGCCGATGCCTTGGCAGCGAGCAGGCCGGTGTTCTGGCGGACGTAGAGCTCGTCCCACATGTCCTCGGCGCGCTTGTCGCGGTACAGCAGCGAGCCGATGATCACCGCGAGGAAGCCGAGCGGGATCGACACGAGGCCGGGGTTGCGCAGTTCGAAGAGCGGCTTCTCGAGGCCGACGATCGAGGTGCGGTCGTTGCCGATCTCCTTGATCTTGGCTTCGGCGCCGGCCTTGGCCTTCTCGGACTTGGCGATCGCCGCCTTCAGCTTGTCCTGCGCGGGCTGCTCGGTGGCCGCCGCCAGGTCCGCGTTCAGCTTGGCGAGGTTCGCCGTCTCGGTCGCGACGATCTTCTCCTGCGCGCCCTTGACCGCCAGCGGGTAGGTGATGTTGGGCGAGACCATCACGAGGCCGATGGCCGCGAACGTGCCCACGAGCATGCCGGCCACGATGCCGCCGGTGTTGCAGCGCTTCCAGAAGAGCGTCAGCAGCACGCACGGGAAGTTGGCCGACGAGGCCACCGCGAACGCGAGGGCGACGAGGTGGGCGACGTTCTGGCCCTTGGCCGCGATGCCGATGGTGATCGCGATCGCGCCGACGATGACCGTCGCGATGCGCGCGGCGCGGACCTGCTCGGCCGGCGTCACGTGGCCTTCGCGGATCACGCCCACGTACAGGTCGTGCGCCATCGCCGAGGCGGCCGCGAGCACGAGGCCCGCCACCACTGCGACGATCGTGGCGAACGCCACCGCCGCGACGAACGCGAGGAACAGGTTGCCGAGCATCGAGTCGGGGCCGCCGCCGACGAACTGCGCGAGCAGCGGGCCGGCCATGTTGCCGCCGGCGTCGATCGCCTTGATCTGCGCGGCGCCGACCTTGATCGCGGAGCCCATGCCGAGGAACAGCGTCAGCACGTAGAAGCCGCCGATGATGGCCATCGCCCAGATCACGGACTTGCGCGCGTCCTGCGCGGTCGGGACCGTGAAGAACCGCATCAGGATGTGCGGCAGGCCGGCCGTTCCGAACACGAGCGCCATGCCCAGCGAGATCTGGTCGATCGGCGCCTTGAAGAAGAGGCCCGGCTCGAGGAAGCGCTGGCCGAGTTCGCCCGGCGTCATGTTCTTCGCGGCGTCGCCCAGGAGCGAGGCCACCTGTGCCTGCACCTTCGCGTCGCCGACCACCGCCTGCAGGAACGCCGGCAGCGAGAAGCCGTACGGCGTCCACACGAACATCACGAGCAGGATCGAGGCCGTGACGAGCAGGATGGCCTTGATGATCTGCACTACGTGGTGGCGACCATGCCGCCGAAGAGCACGCAGCCCAGCATCAGGATGCCCACGACCATCACCGAGATCTCGTAGTCGATGCCGATCAGCGTCTTCACCAGCACGCCGCCGCCGACCATCTGCGCGGTGAGGTAGAACGTCGACACGGTGATCGTCGACAGCGCGCCGACGATGCGGGTGGCCTTCGGGTTGTTGCGTAGGCCAGGATGTCCGCCAGCGTGTACTTGCCGATGTTGCGCAGGGCTCGGCGATCACCAGCAGCACGGTGATGTACGCGACGAGCCAGCCCACCGAGTACATGAAGCCGTCGTAGCCGTAGAGCGAGATGAGGCCGGCGATGCCGAGGAACGAGGCGGCCGACAGGTAGTCGCCCGCGATCGCCCAGCCGTTCTGCAGGCCGGACACGCCGCCGCCGGCGGTGTAGAAGTCCGACACGCTCTTCACGCGCTTGGCGGCGATGTACGTGACGAACATCGTGAGCGAGATGATCGCCCCGAACACGACGAACGTGAGCCAGCGCCACTGCTCGGCGACCGCGCCCTGCGCGAGTGCCGGGGAGGCGATGGCGGCGAGCGAGATGGCGCCCGCGGCCAGTGCGAATTTGCGCGTGTTCATTGCTTGCCCCGCAGGATCTTCTCGGCGTCCTTGACGATGGCCGCGGCCATCGGGTCGAACTCGGAGTTGGCGCGCCGCGCGTAGTACCAGGCAATCCCCCAGGCCACGACGAACTGCAGCAGCGCGAAGACGAGGCCCACGTTCACCGGACCCCAGACCTTGATCTTGTAGATGTCCTGGAAGTACGCCGCGCCGATGGGCAGCAGGAAATAGAACACCAGCGAAAGCACCATCAGGCTGGTCAGGAAGCGCACCTTCTTGCTGTGCAGCTCCTGGAAATCGGGTCGACTGTCGATTGCTTTCCAGTCGACCTGGCTGGTATCGCCCATGTCTCCTCCCAAAGAGTGTTGCGATTGCGCGAGGCTCGCGCGCTGCTGCGCGGGCGAGCGAACCCTCGCACCGCGGTCGCATTGTCGGAAGGGGGGCTTACAACAGCCTTACGCTTTCTTACGTCCCCAATAGGCGTCCGTGAGGTCTGGGGATGACGCGGGGGCGGCGCTGCGCCTTTTGCGGCCGGCACGCCGTCACCGGGTGTGACGGCCAGCGCCCCGCTCTGCACCGTTGCTCCCGCTCCCCGCTCGCGGGGAGCGGGTTGGGGTAAGGGGCAACGCCGGCGCGACAACCCGGGGTCAGACCCCGGGACGTTCACGGCAGGTCAGTCGGCCGCCTTGGGGCGGCCCGGCGCCGGCCGCCGGAAAGTACTACGAAAGAACGGGCGTCGTGCGGCCGGCTTAGCCTCGATTCAGCGCGTGCAACGCAGCGCGTCTCGCGCTCGCGTGCCTACGTCGGCCGCCACTGCGGCGCCCGCTTCCCCAGGAACGCGTCGATCCCCTCCGCCGCGTCCGGGTCGAGCATGTTGCAGGTCATGGTCTGGCCGGCGATCGCGTACGCGCCGGCAAGGCTCGACTCCACCTGCTCGTAGAACGCGCGCTTGCCGAGCGCCACGGCGGCCGGGCTCTTCTTCGCGATGACCTGCGCGAGGGCGGCGACCGCCGCGTCGAGTTCCGCGCCGGGCACCACCCGGTTCACGAGGCCCCAGTCGCGCGCGGTCGCGGCGTCGATGAGTTCGCCGGTGAGGAGCAGTTCCATCGCCCGCTTGCGCGAGACGTTGCGCGCGACGCCGACGGCCGGCGTCGAGCAGAAGATCCCGGCGTTGATGCCGGACAGGCCGAACCTGACGTTGTCGGCGGCCACCGCGAGGTCGCACATCGACACCAGCTGGCAGCCGGCGGCCGCCGCGGCGCCGTGCACCCGCGCGATGACGGGCTGCGGGATGCGCGTCAGCTTGAGCATCATCGCCGTGCAGGCGTCGAACAGCCCCTGCTGCCACGCCGCGTCGATGTGCGCACGCATCTCGGTCAGGTCGTGCCCCGCGCAGAACGCCCGGCCGGCGCCGGCGAGCACGACGACGCGCACCTGGCGGTCCGCCGCCACCGCGTCCAGCGCGGCGTCGAGGGCCGCGATCATCCCCGTCGAGAGCGCGTTGAACTTGTCGCCGCGGTTCATCGTGAGCGTGGCGACGCCGTCCGCGACGGTGGTCAGCACAGGGGCGGCGGTGGCATCGAGCGGCGGGTTCATGGCAGGTCCTGCGGGGCGGGAAATCCTCGATTCTAGGCGCAACGGGCGGCCCGTGGCACCAACCGGGTGCAGCCGCCTCTCACCACTCATCCAGCGAATTAAAGAATTAATCACCACGTAAGCCTATTTTCGCAGTGATATTATTCGCCCCCTCTTCCCTGGACGGTGCCTTGCATGAGCGAGCCCGGCGACCCGCGGCACCTTGCCGCGCTCCGAGAGCGGATCCGCGACGCCTGCCGGATGCCCGGGTCGGCCGCGGACGCCGCGGCGCTGCGGGCCGCGCTCACCGCCCGCGACGGACCGCTGGTACCCGTCGTCGTCGGCCGCGACGGCGACTACGACACCGCGCGCCTCGTCACCGAGCGCACGCTTTCCGTCAACACCACGGCGGCGGGCGGCAACGCGTCGCTGCTCTCGCTCACCGAACGGGATCCCGCATGAAGAAGCTCGACGCCATCGACGTCGCGATCCTCGACGCGCTGCAGCACGACGGGCGCCTGCCCACCGTCGCGCTGGCCAAGGCGGTCGGCCTCTCGGCCACGCCGTGCACCGAGCGCATCCGCGCGCTGGAGGCGGCCGGCATCATCCGCGGCTATCACGCCGACCTCGACGCCGAGCGCCTCGACCTCGGGCTCATGGTGTTCATCGAGATCGCGATCGACCGCACGTCGGAGGACGCGTTCAACGCGTTCCGCACCGCCGTGCTGGCGATCCCGCAGGTCTGCGAGTGCCACATGGTCGCCGGCGGCTTCGACTACCTGCTCAAGGTGCGCGTGCACGACATGGCCGCGTACCGCGGCTTCCTGGGCGACGTGCTCGCCAAGGTGCCCGGCATCCGCGAGACCCGCAGCTACGCGGTGATGGAGCGCGTGAAGGAAGCACACCACGTCGACCTCGGGCACCTTGCCGGCGCCTGACGTGACCCGTCCGTGTCAGACACGTCATAGGCGGTGTCAGACACCGAGTCACGCCTGCCGTGAGCGTCCAGGGGTCTGACCCCGGCTCTATCGGGGTCTGACCCCGGGTTGGGGCCACCGACGCGCCCCTCACCCCAACCCTCTCCCCCGCAGAGGGAGAGGGGGCTCTCCGGCGCAGCGGTTCATTAGGGTGGCGGCCGCAAAGGGTGCGCCGCGACCTCGCGACGCCCCGGACCCGGGAACCGCTTCGCGGGGGTCGCCTGCGGACGCCGCCTACTCGATCGCCGCCGCCGACTTCGCCTTCTGCCGCAGGACGAACTTCTGGATCTTCCCGGTCGACGTCTTCGGCAGTTCCCCGAACACCACCTTCTTCGGCACCTTGAAGCGCGCGACCAGGTTGCGGCAGTGGGCGATGAGTTCCTCCTCGGTCGCGCTCGCGCCGGGCTTCAGCTCGACGTACGCGCACGGCGTCTCGCCCCACTTGGGATCGGGCTGCGCGACCACCGCCGCCGCGATCACCGCCGGGTGCCGGTAGAGCGCGTCCTCGACCTCGAGCGAGCTGATGTTCTCGCCGCCGCTGATGATCACGTCCTTGCTGCGATCCCTGATCTTCACGTAGCCGTCGGGCTGCAGCACCGCGAGGTCGCCCGAGTGGAACCAGCCGCCCGCGAACGCCTCGCGGGTGGCCGCCGGATTCTTGAGGTAACCCTTCATCGTGATGTTGCCGCGGAACATGATCTCGCCCATCGTCTCGCCGTCAGCGGGGACCTCGCGCATCGTCTCCGGGTCCATCACCGTCATGCCCTCCTGCGCGGTGTAGCGCACGCCCTGGCGGCCGTTGCGCTCGGTGCGCGCACCGATCGACAGCGACTGCCACTCGTCGTGCTTGGCGCACACCGACGCGGGGCCGTAGGTCTCCGTGAGGCCGTACACGTGCGTGATGTCGAAGCCCAGCCGCTCCATGCCCTCGATCATCGCCGCCGGGGGCGCCGCCGCCGCCACGAGTCCCGACACCTGGTGCCCGATCCCGGCCTTCCACTCGTCCGGCGCGTTGACGAGCATCGAGTGCACGATCGGCGCGCCGCAGTAGTGGGTCACGCGGTGCGCGCGGATCGCGTCGAGGACGGCCTTCGCGTCGACCTTGCGCAGGCACACGTTCACGCCGGCGTTGGCGGCCATCGTCCAGGGAAAGCACCAGCCGTTGCAGTGGAACATCGGCAGCGTCCACAGGTACACCGAGTGCCGCGGCATGCCCCAGTCGATGATGTTCGACAGCGCGTTGAGGTACGCCCCGCGGTGGTGGTACACGACGCCCTTCGGGTTGCCGGTGGTGCCCGACGTGTAGTTGAGCGCGATCGCCTGCCACTCGTCCGCGGGCGGCTGCCACGCGTACCCGGGGTCGCCGGTCGCGATGAACGCCTCGTAGTCCGTCTCGCCCAGCAGCTCGCCGCCCGGCCCTTCCATGTCCGCGACGTCGACGACGAGCGGCCGCACGGTCGCCTTCGCGAGAGCCGCCGCGACCACCGGTGCGAACTCGGTGTCGGTGAGCAGCACCTTCGCCTCGCCGTGGTCGAGCATGAACGCGATGGCGTCCGCGTCGAGTCGCGTGTTGAGCGTGTTGAGCACGCCACCGGTCATCGGCACGCCGAAGTGCGCCTCGATCATCTCCGGCGTGTTGGCGAGCATCGCGGCCACGGTGTCCCCCTTGCCCACGCCGCGCGCGGCCAGCGCGGAGGCGAGCCGGCACGCCCGCTCGTAGGTCTCGCGCCACGTGTAGCGGCGCTCGCCGTGGATCACCGACGTGCGCAGGGGCCAGATCGCCGCGGTGCGCGCGATCAGCGAAAGCGGCGTCAGCGCCGCGTAATTGGCGTCGTTGCGGTCGAGGTCGCGATCGTAGGCATCCATGGCGGCATTCCTTCCCGGCGGCTCCCGGTCCGCCGCATCGTAGCACCGGCCCTCGCTTGCCCGCCCCCCGCGATTTCGCTACGCTGGCCGCATCGCAACGGAACTGGTATCGCAATGGGACACCGGCTGTCGAAGATCGTCACGCGCACCGGGGACGCGGGCACCACGGGGCTCGGCGACGGCTCGCGGGTGGCGAAGGACTCGCCGCGCATCACCGCCATCGGCAGCGTCGACGAATTGAACTCCACGTTGGGCGTCCTGCTCGCCGAGGATCTGCCGGACGACGTGCGCCGCTGCCTCACGTCCGTGCAGCACGACCTCTTCGACCTGGGCGGCGAGCTGTCGATCCCGGGCTACACCGCGATGACCGACGCCCACATTGCGCGCGTGGAGGCCGACGTCGAGCACTTCAACGCCGACCTGCCGCCGCTCAAGGAATTCATCCTGCCCGGCGGCACGCGCGCCGCCGCGCTCGCCCACGTCGGGCGCACGGTCTGCCGGCGCGCCGAACGCTCGCTCGTGAGCGCGGCCGCCTCCGAAGCCATCGGCGAGCTGGCGCGCATCTACCTCAATCGCCTGTCGGACCTGCTGTTCGTGCTCGCCCGCGCGCTCAACCGCGCCGCCGGCCGGCCGGACGTGCTCTGGCGCAAGGACCGGTCCTAGCCACGCGCCGATGGCCGCGCCGCCGCCCAACGAGCGCAGCGCGCGGCTCGCGCACCTCCTCTCCCGGGTCGCGCTGGGCGACCAGGCGGCCTTCGCGGAGTTCTACGCGCAGACCTCGCCGCATCTGTTCGGCGTCGCGCTGCGTATCCTGAGGAGCCCCGCGGCCGCGGAAGAGGTGCTGCAGGAGGCGTACGTCAACGTCTGGCACCACGCGGGCGCGTACGAGGTCGCGAAGAGCCAGCCGCTCACCTGGCTCACGTCGATCGTGCGCAACCGCTGCCTCGACGAACTGCGGCGGCGCGAGATCGACACCGTATCCATGACACCCGACGACGACGACGCGCCGCCGTTCGACCTGCCCGCGGACGCGCCCACGCCGGCCGAGATGCTGCTGGCGGGCGCCGACGCGCGCTCGGTCCGCGCGTGCGTCGACGCGCTGGACCCGGGGCCGAAGCAGGCGATCGCGCTCGCCTTCTACCACGGCCTCTCCCACTCCGAGCTGGCCGCGCACCTGCGCGAGCCCCTCGGCACCGTCAAGTCGTGGGTGCGGCGCGGCCTCGAGCGGCTCAAGGGCTGCCTCGACCGCGCCGGCTACGCGCGCAGCGGATGAACCTGTCGCGCCCCGACCGCCGCGCCCGGCTCGACGCGCTCGCCGCGGCGTACGTGCTGGGCACGCTGCCGGCGCGGGCCCGCGCGCGGCTTACGCGCATCGCGCGGACCGACACCGTGGTCGCCGCCACGCTGCGGGCGTGGGAGCAGCGCCTGTCGCCGTTCGCCGAGGCCGCGCCGCCGGTCACGCCGTCGCCCCGCCTGTGGCGGCGGATCACCCTCCGGCTCGGGCTCGAGCCGGTTCCCGCGCGGCCCGGGCCGTGGTGGACGCGTGTGGGAGTCTGGCGGGGCTTCGCGGTGGCGAGCTTCGCGGTGGCCGTCGTGCTCGGGGTCGCGCCGTTCATGCCGTGGCGCGAGACGCCGCCCGCGCCGATCGTGGTCGTGCTGGCCGGTCCCGATGCGAAGCCGGCGCTCCTCGCCACGCTCGATCGCCGCGACCGCGCGCTGCAGGTGAAGGTGGTCGGCGGGGCGCCGGTGCCGCCGGACAAGTCGCTCGAGCTGTGGCTGCTGCCCGACGGCAGCGCGCCGCGCTCGCTGGGTGTGATCCCCGCGTCGGGCACCGCCCGCCTCGCGCTGCCGGCCGCGCCCGACGTCGCGCTCGCGAACGTGCCCGCGCTGGCGGTCACCCTCGAGCAGGCGGGAGGCTCGCCGACCGGCGTGGCGCAGGGACCGGTGCTCTACACCGGCCGCATCGAGAAGTTCTACTGAAGGAAGGTCAGCATGGTCCTGCTCGAATTCTCCATGGCGCCGCTCGGACAGGGCGAGAGCGTCAGTGCCTACGTGGCGCGCATCCTCGACCTCGTCGACCGGAGTGGCGTGCCCTATCAGCTGACGCCGATGGGCACGATCCTCGAGGGGGAGTGGAGCGAGGTGATGGCGGTGGTGACCGCCTGCTTCGAGGCACTACGCACCGACTGCGACCGCGTCAGCACGCAGATCCGCATCGACTACCGCAAGGGCCCGGCCGGGCGCCTGAAGGGCAAGGTCGACGCGGTGGAGCGGCGGCTCGGGCGCAAGCTCGCGACATAGCGGCCGGCGGGCGCGCCGCCGCGGGGGCCTACCCGCGCGGTTGCCAGGCAGCCGGCAGGTACGGGCTCGGCGCGCGTGCGGTGCGGCTCGCGCGCGACCCGACCACCTCGATGGTCGCCGGCACGATCGCGACTTCGACCGTCGTGGGCGCACGGCGGGCGGCCACCGGCTCGGCACGGTCCGGGTCGGTGTGCGGCAGGGCCGCCGGCGTGAGCACGGCCAGCGAGAGCGTGGCGCACGTGGCGGCCAGCGCGGCGAGTGCGATGCCGGGGCGGAACGGCCGGCGGGTGCGGTTCAGGTAACGATGCGTCGTCGTGTGCATGGCGTCCTCGGTGTCGTCGGGTGGCGCGGCGCGGTTCTCCGCGCGCTCCCCCCTTGGATGCCGTGACCGGCCGATCCGGATTCACGGGCCGGCGACGAACGTGGATGCCGGCGTTGGAGGCATCCTAGGCGGCGCCGCGCGACCCCGCCACGGGCGTGCGACGAACCGCCGGCACCCGGGCGCGAAGCCGCATCCGGCCCCGACGAAGCGCGTCAGGCGTCGCTGCGCTTCTTGAGGCGATAGCCGTCCGGCTTGTCGTCCATGTCCCAGCCGCGCGCGGCCAGCTCGCCGCGCAGGCGGTCCGCTTCCGCCCACTGCTTCGCCTTGCGGGCGGCGGCGCGCGCTTCCGCGAGGGCCGTGACGTCGGGCGGCGCCACCTCCTCCTTCGGCTGCCAGTCGGCGAGGCCGAGGCCCAGCACCTCGTCGAACTTCACGAGCGTCGCGCGCCGCACGGCGGGCGGCAGGTCGCCGCGCAGCACCTCCCACGCGACCGCGAGCGCGCGGGGCACGTTCAGGTCGTCGTTCAGCTCGTCGGTGAAGCGGGCGACGTAACCCGCGTCCGGCGCGGCCGCCGGATCCGCGGGCAGCGCGTGGACGCCGTTGCGCATGCGGTCGAGCGCCGTGGCGGCGGCGTCCATCGCGTCCCACGTGAAGCTCATCTGCGTGCGGTAGTGCGCGGTGAGGCAGAGGTAGCGATAGACGAGCGGGTCGTAGCCGCGGTCGACGAGCGACTGCACGCGCAGGAACTCGCCCGCCGACTTCGCCATCTTGGCGTCGTTGAGCAGCAGGAAGTATCCGTGCATCCAGAAGTTCGCGAGCCGCGTGCCCACGCGCGCCTCGGTCTGCGCGATCTCGTTCGTGTGGTGGACCGGGATGTGGTCCTCGCCGCCGCAGTGGATGTCGAAGTAGTCGCCGAGGTACTTCTGCGCCATCGCCGAGCACTCGATGTGCCAGCCCGGGAAGCCCTTTCCCCACGGGCTGTCCCACTCCATCTGCCGGCGCTCGCCGGGCGGCGAGAACTTCCAGAGCGCGAAGTCGGTCGGCCGCCGCTTCTCGCCCACGTCGACGCGGCGGCCCGCATCGAGGCCGTGGACGTCGAGGCGCGCGAGGTGTCCGTAGTCGGGCTGCTTCGACGTGTCGAAGTACACGCCGTCGGACGTCGTGTACGTGTAGCCGTTGCGCTCGAGGTCGGCGATGAACTCGACCTGCTCGCGGATGTGGTCGGTCGCGCGGCACAGCACGGTCGCACCCTCGATGTGGAGCCGCGCGAGGTTTTCGACGAAGTCGTCCGTGTAGAGCTGCGCGATTTCCCACGCGGTCTTGCCCGTGCGGCGCGCGCCCTTCTCCATCTTGTCCTCGCCGGTGTCGGCGTCCGACGTGAGGTGGCCCACGTCGGTGATGTTCATCACGTGGTTGACCGGGTAGCCGTTCCAGCGCAGCACGCGCTTTAACACGTCCTCGAACAGGAAGGTGCGGAAGTTGCCGATGTGCTGGAAGTCGTAGACCGTGGGGCCGCAGGTGTACACCCCGACCGGGCCGGCGGGCTCGAGCGGCTCGAAGCGGCGCAGCGATCGCGTGTAGTTGTCGTAGAGCTCGAGGGCTTGAGGCATGGGGGATTCCGGAAACGAAAAAGCCGCCGTAGGGACCGGCGGCTTCGTGGGACGGCCGCGTGCGACCGTCAGGCCCGCGACAGCGGGCGCCGCCTGTGGGAGGCGCGTCGACAGCGAAGGCGTGGGGCGGACATGGGTTCGATGGTATGCGCAAACGCCGCGCGGGCGCAAGGCGGGCCCCGGGCCGCCCGCGGGCGCACGGTAGAATGCGCGGGGCGTCCGGCCAGCCCCACCGCCTCCACCCCGCTTCCCGATGCTCGCCTCCCTCCCCCGCCGCGCCTGGTGGCTGCTGGCCCTCGCGTTCGTCGTCGCCTGGTTCGGCGCGCTCGACGCGCGCCGGCTGCAGCACCCGGACGAGGGCCGCTACGCGGAGATCGCCCGCGAGATGGCGGCCAGCGGCGACTGGCTCACCCCGCGCCTCAACGGCCTCAAGTACTTCGAGAAGCCGCCGCTGCAGTACTGGCTGGGCGCAGCGACCTTCGACGCGCTCGGTGTCGACGAGTGGACGGCGCGCCTGCCCGCCGCGATGGCCGGCTTCCTCGCCGTGCTCGCCGTCGGCTTCACCGCGGCGCGGCTGGCCGGTCCCGAGGCCGGCGCGTACACCGCACTGGTGCTCGCCGGGACCGTGTGGCACCTCGGCATGGCGCAGATCCTCACGCTGGACTCGGTGCTCTCGTCCGGGCTCACCGCCGCGCTGTGCGCGTTCCTGCTCGCGCAGCGCCCGGACCTGACGCCCGCCGTCCAGCGCAACTGGATGCTCGCGGCGTACGCGGCGGCGGCGCTCGCCACGCTGACCAAGGGGCTGGTCGCGCTCGTGATCCCCGGCGGCGCGCTCGTCGCCTACACGCTGGCGACCCGCGACCTCGGGCCGTGGCGGCGGCTGCACCTGCTGCCGGGCCTCGCGGTGTACCTGCTGGTCGCCGCCCCGTGGTTCGTGCTGGTCTCGCGCGCGAACCCGGAGTTCGCGCACTTCTTCTTCATCCACGAGCACGTCGAGCGCTTCCTGACCGAGTCGCACAACCGCACGGGCGAGTGGTGGTACTTCGTCCCGTGGCTCGTGATCGGCATCCTGCCGTGGCTCCTCGTCTGGCTGCTGTGCCTGCCCCGCAGCTGGCGGTCGGCCCCGGTGGCGGCCAACGGCTTCGCGTGGGGCCGCTTCTGCCTCGCGTGGGCGGCGTTCGTGTTCCTGTTCTTCAGCGCGTCAGGGTCGAAGCTGCCGTCGTACATCCTGCCGCTCTTCCCGGCGCTGGCGCTGGTGCTGGGCTACGAGCTGACGCGCACGCCGTCGCGCACGCTCATGTGGATCGCGCTGCCGCTCGCGATCGGCGCGCCGCTGGTGCTGGCCGGGTTCTCGCTCGCCTACGGCCGCATCATCGCGGCGCTCGCGACCGACATCACGCCGGCGTCCATCTACCGCCAGTTCGGCCCGTGGATCGTCGCGGGGCTGGTCGCCTTCTCGGTGGGCGGCATCGCGGCGGTGCTCCTCTTCCGCCGCGGCACGCCGGCGGCGCACACGCTCGGCATCGCCACGCTGTCGCTCACGTCGCTCGTGGGGTTCCAGCTCGCGCTGGTCGGCCACGACTCGTTCGCGCACGTGCGCTCCGCCTATTACCTGCTGGCCGACGCGCGGCTCGCGAGCGGCGGCGCGCTCGCGCCCGGCGCCCCGGTGTACCAGGTCGGAAGCTACGACCAGACGCTGCCGTTCTACCTCGGCCGTCCCACGCCGCTCGTCGACTACCGCGACGAGATGAGCCTCGGCCTCGACGCCGAGCCGGACCAGGGCTTCGACCGGGAGCGCTGGATCCCCGTCTGGAACGCCGCACCGCAGGCGTACGCGCTGATGGAACCCGCCACCGCGAGCGAGCTCGCCGCACGCGGCGTCCCCCTGCGCATCATCGCCCGCGACCCCCGCCGGGTGTTCGTCGCCCGCCGCTGAACCTCACGCCCACGACACGCCATGACCTGGTCCGCCTTCGCCTTCCTCATCACGGGCGTCATCCTCAACGCCGGTGCCCAGCTGCTGCTCAAGGCCGGCACCAACGCGCTCGGCGTCATCACGCTGACCCGCGACAACTGGTTCGACACCTTCTGGCGCATGGCCACGCAGAGCCACTTCGTCATCGGCGTCGCCTGCTACATGGTGAGCCTCGTGGTGTGGATCATGGGCCTGTCGCGGGTGCCGGTGTCGGTCGCCTACCCGATGCTCTCGCTGGGGTACGTGATCAACGCGGTGGCCGCCCACTATCTCTTCGGCGAGGCGGTGAGCGTCACGCGCTGGCTCGGCATCGGCTTCATCGTGCTGGGCGTGTGGCTGGTCGCCCGCCAGTAGCGAGGTCCGCATGAGCACGCTGCCCCACCTGCCGTTCGCCCGCCCCCAGATCGACGACGCGACCATCGCCGACGTCGCGGAGGTCCTGCGGTCGGGCTGGATCACCAGCGGCCCCAAGGTCGCCGCGTTCGAGGCGGCGCTGTCGGCGTTCGTGCGCGGGCGGCCGGTGCGCGTGATGTCGTCGGCCACCGCTGCGCTCGAGATCGCGTTGCGCATCGCGGGCATCGGACCCGGGGACGAGGTGATCACCGCGGCGATGACGTTCTTCGCGGCGCCGAACATGATCGTGCGCGTCGGCGCCACGCCGGTCTTCGTCGACGTCGAGCCGGGCACGCGCAACCTCGACCTCAGGGCCGCCGAGGCGCGCATCGGGCCGCGCACCAAGGCCATCATGCCGACGCACTTCGCGGGCCTGCCCTGCGACATGGACGCGCTGTACGCGCTCGCCCGGCGGCACCGCCTGCGGGTCATCGAGGACGCCGCGCTCGCCATCGGCTCGTCGTGGCGCGGCCAGCCGATCGGCAGCTTCGGCGACCTCGTCGTCTTCAGCTTCCACCCGAACAAGAACCTGACCTCGATCGAGGGCGGCGCGCTGGTCGCGAACGACGAGCGCGAGGCGAAGGAGGCGGAGGTGCTGCGCTTCCACGGCATCACGCGGCTGCCCGACGGCACGCGCGACGACGTGGAGCCGGCGGGCAAGTCCAACCTCCCCGACGTCAACGCCGCCGTGGGCCTGCGCCAGCTCGCGCAGTTGCCCGCGTTCAACGCGCGCCGGCGGGCGCTGGTCGCGCGCTACTTCGCGCGCTTCCGCAGCGACCCGCCCTGCGAGCTGCCGCACCCGGGCCACCGCGGCGACGAGGACGGCCACAGCTGGAACATGTTCGCGCCGCTGCTGCCGCTGCCCGACCTGTCGATCAGCCGGCAGCAGTTCCGCGAGGCACTCGCCGCGCGCGGCATCGGCACCGGGATGTCCTACGAGGCCGCCCACCTCACCACGGCGTTCCGCCGCTTCGGCTATCATCGCGGCGACCTCCCGCACACCGAGCGGATCGCCGACACCACCGTGACGCTGCCCCTGTTCCCCGCGATGTCCGACGCCGACGTGGACCGCGTGTGCGCGGCCTGCGCCGAGGTGCTGGCCGCCCACCGGCGATGAGCGACCCGACCCTCTCGGTCGTCATCCCGGTCTTCAACGAGGAGGAAGGGCTGCCGGCGCTGTTCGCGCGCCTGTACCCGGCACTCGACGCGCTCGGCGTCTCCTACGAGGTCATCTTCGTCAACGACGGCAGCCGCGACCGGTCGGCCGCGATCCTCAAGGACCAGTTCCTCGCCCGGCCGGACGTGACGCGGGTCGTGCTCTTCAACGCCAACTACGGCCAGCACACCGCGATCATCGCGGGCTTCGAGCGCGTGCGCGGCACGCGCGTGGTGACGCTCGACGCCGACCTGCAGAACCCGCCGGAGGAGATCGCCGGCCTGCTGGCCGCGATGGACGCCGGGCACGACTACGTAGGCGGCGTGCGGCGCACGCGCGAGGACGTGTGGTGGCGGCGCGTGGCGTCGCGGATGATGAACCGCCTGCGCGAGCGGATCACGCGGATCAAGATGACCGACCAGGGCTGCATGCTGCGCGCCTACAGCCGCGACATCGTCGACGCCGTGGCGGCGAGCCGCGAGGTCAGCACCTACATCCCCGCCCTCGCCTACACGTACGCGCACAGTCCCGCGGAAATCGAGGTGGCGCACGAGGAGCGCGCCGCCGGCGAGTCCAAGTACTCCCTGTACAAGCTCATCCGGCTCAACTTCGACCTCGTGACCGGCTTCTCGCTGGTGCCCCTGCAGCTCTTCTCGCTGTTCGGGATGTTCGTGTCAGTCGTGAGCGTCATCCTGTACGCGATCGTGGTGGTCCACCGGCTGGTCAACGGCATGGGCTTCTCGGCGCTGTGGGACCGCGACATCCTGCAGTTCTTCCTGACCGGCGTCGTGCTGTTCGGCGTCGGCATCGTCGGCGAGTACGTGGGCCGCATCTCGCAGCAGGTGCGCGCGCGGCCGCGCTACACGCTGCGCGCGGTGCTGGAGCGGCCGGAGGAGACGCCGGCGCCGCCCGCCGCCCGGCCCGCCGCGGAGGAAGCCCGGTCGTGACCCGCGCTGCCCCGCGGCACCGCGCAGCCCCGCCGTGACCACCGCCGTCGTCTTCGCGTACCACAACGTCGGCGTGCGCTGCCTCAAGGTGCTCCTCGCCCACGGGGTGCGCGTGCCGCTGGTCGTCACGCACGAGGACGACCCGGACGAGACGCACTGGTTCGCGAGCGTCCGCGCGACCGCGGACGAGTACGGGATCGCGGCGATCACGCCGCGCGACCCCAACGACCCGGCCGTCGTCGCCCGCATCGCGGCACTGGCACCCGACTTCCTCTTCAGCTTCTACTACCGGCAGATGCTGAAGGCGCCGCTCCTCGCCCTGCCGCCCGCGGGCGCCCTCAACATGCACGGGTCGCTGCTGCCGCGCTACCGCGGCCGCGCGCCGGTCAACTGGGCGGTGCTGCACGGCGAGCGCGAGACGGGCGCGTCGCTGCACTACATGGTGGCCAAGCCCGACGCCGGCGACCTGGTCGGCCAGATGGCGGTGCCGATCCTGCCCGACGACACCGCGCGCGAGGTGTTCGACAAGGTCACGCTCGCCGCCGAGATCACGCTCGACCGCGCCGTGCCGCTGCTCGTGGCCGGGACGGCGCCGCGCGTGCCGCTCGACCTCGCGGCCGGCACCTACTACGGCGGCCGCAAGCCCGAGGACGGGCGCATCGACTGGACGCAGGACGCGCAGCGCATCCACGACCTCGTGCGCGCCGTCGCCCCGCCCTACCCCGGCGCCACGACCACGCTCGCCGGGCGGCCGGCACGGCTCCTGCGGACGCAGGTGCTGGCGGCCGGTGGGCCGCCCGCGGCGCCGTCCCTCGCCGTGGCGGACGGCGCGCTCGTGGCCGCGTGCGGCGGCGGCGGGCGGCTGCGCGTGCTCGACCTGGAGGTCGACGGCGCCCCGCTGCCGGCCGCGCGCTTCGCCGCCGTCTTCGGGGCGCCGCGCGTCGCGCTCCCGTCCTGACGAACACCCCGCGGGCGGGCGGCCGGACCCGCGCGGTAAAATGGCAGGTTCAACCCGCAGGGCTTCCCCATGAAACGCGTACTGATCCTGGGCGTCAACGGCTTCATCGGCCACCACCTGTCGCAGGCCATCGTCCGGTCGACGGACTGGGAGATCTACGGCATGGACATGCAGGCCGACCGCCTGGGCGACCTCATGGGCGAGCCGCGCTTCCACTTCTTCGAAGGCGACATCACCATCAACCGCGAGTGGATCGAGTACCACGTCAAGAAGTGCGACGTGGTGCTGCCGCTCGTCGCCATCGCCACCCCGGCCACCTACGTGCGCGAGCCGCTGCGCGTGTTCGAGCTCGACTTCGAGGCGAACCTGCCGATCGTCCGCGCGTGCGTCCGGTACAAGAAGCGCATCGTGTTCCCGTCGACCTCCGAGGTGTACGGGATGTCGCGCGACGCCGAGTTCGACCCGAGAACTCCGAGCTCGTGCTGGGGCCGATCAACAAGCCGCGCTGGATCTACTCGTGCGCGAGCAGCTGATGGCCGCGTGATCCACGCGTACGGCCAACAGGAAGGCCTCGACTACACGCTGTTCCGGCCGTTCAGCTGGATCGGCGCGGGCCTCGGCTCGATCAACACGCCGAAGGCAGCTCGCGCGTCATCACCAGTTCCTGGGCCACATCGTGCGCGGCAGGCGGTCAAGCTGGTCGACAACTGGCGCGAAGCGCGCGTTCGCGTACATCGACGACGGGATCGCGGCGCTGATGAAGATCATCGCCAACCCGAGCGGGGTGGCCACCGGCAAGATCTACAACATCGGCAACCCGGCGAACAACTGGTCGGTCCGCGACCTCGCGCACAAGATGCTCGAGCTCGCGAAGCGCTATCCCGAGTACGCCGCGACGGCCGCGAAGGTACAGATCGTCGACACCACGGCCGACGCCTACTACGGCAAGGGCTACCAGGACGTGCAGAACCGGGTGCCGAAGATCGCCAACACCTGCGCCGACCTCGACTGGAAGCCGACGGTTCCGATGGAGGATGCGCTCGCCCGCATCTTCGAGGCGTACCGCGGCCAGGTGGCCGAGGCGCGGGGCCTGGTCGACTAGGGCGCCCGCGTCCCGCATGCGCCTGGCCCTCAAGGTCGACGTCGACACGCTGCGCGGCACCCGCGAGGGCGTGCCGGCGCTGGTCGCGCTCCTGCGCAAGCACGGGGTCACCGCCACCTTCCTGTTCTCGCTCGGCCCCGACCACACCGGGCGCGCGATCAAGCGCGTGTTCCGGCCGGGGTTCGTGGGCAAGGTGCGCCGCACGTCGGTGGTGAAGCACTACGGCGTGAAGACGCTCCTCTACGGCACGCTGCTGCCCGGCCCCGACATCGGCCGCCGCGCGGCGGGCATCATGCAGGAGGTGCGCGACGCGGGCCACGAGACCGGCGTGCACACCTGGGACCACATCCGCTGGCAGGACGGCGTGGCCACCGCCGACGCCGCGTGGACCTACGCCGAGATGCACCGCGCGTGCGAGCGCTACGCCGAGATCTTCCGCGAAGCGCCGCGCACCCACGGCGCCGCGGGCTGGCAGATGAACGTCGACGCGCTGCGCCTCACCCAGCGCCTCGGCTTCGACTACTGCTCCGACGGCCGCGGCACGCACCCGCACCTGCCCATCTGGAACGCCGAGCCGATCCGCTGCCCGCAGTTCCCGACCACGCTGCCCACCCTCGACGAACTGGTCGGCCTCGACGGCGTGACCGAGGACAACGTCGCGGCGCACCTCCTCGAGCGCACCGCGGAGCCGGCGGCGCCGCAGGTCTTCACGCTGCACGCCGAGCTCGAGGGCATGCGCCTCATCGGCCAGTTCGAGCAGCTGATCCTCGGCTGGAAGGCACAGGGCTGGGAACTCGGGCCGACGCGCGCGCACTTCGAGGCGGTCGAGCCGATGGCCCTGCCCCGCTGCACCGTGGGGCTCGGCACCATCCCGGGACGCACCGGGACGCTGCTCGTGCAGGGCCCCGAATTCCTGGGCGACATCGACCTGGCGCTGGCCGCCTGACCGGCGTCGTTCATCCCAACCCGCAAGCAGGAGCCACCGATGCCGGGCACCAAAGTCGCCGATTTCACCGCCGAGTCCACCGGCGGCCCCTTCCGCCTGTCCGCCCACAAGGGCAAGAAGGTCGTGCTGTACTTCTACCCGAAGGACAACACGCCGGGCTGCACGACCGAGGGCGAGCAGTTCCGCGACGCGCACAAGCGTTTCGTCAAGGCGGGCGCGGTCGTGGTCGGCGTGTCGCGCGACTCGCTGAAGTCGCACGAGAACTTCAAGGCGAAGATGGGCTTCCCGTTCGAGCTGATCTCGGATCCCGACGAGAAGCTCTGCGCGCAGTTCGACGTGGTCAAGATGAAGAACATGTACGGCAAGCAGGTGCGCGGGATCGTGCGCAGCACGTTCCTGATCGACGGCGCCGGCAAGCTCGTGCAGGAATGGCGGGGCGTGAAGGTGCCGGGGCACGTGGCCGAAGTGCTGGCCGCCGTGGAAGCGCTCTAACCTCCCGGGGGCGGCGCCCCGGGGCGGGGGCGCCGCCGGCTGTTCCCTTTCCACCACAATACCTGCGACCGTTTCGAGCTTCCGACCACAAGGGCTTGTGTCGAAGGCCGAAACCGGTAACTATCGGGCAGAGGCCGCCGGACGGTCGGCCGCGACTAGCCCCCAGGAGGCCCATGGTCGAACGCAAGCTGCGCCCCGCCCCATCCACGCTGCACCTCCTCCCGTCCTCCCGCAAGACCGCCAAGACCGGCGGGTCTTCCGCGCCCAAGCTGTTCGTCCTCGACACCAACGTCCTGATGCACGACCCCACGAGCCTGTTCCGGTTCGAGGAGCACGACATCTACCTCCCGATCTTCACGCTGGAGGAGCTCGACAACCACAAGAAGGGCATGACGGAGGTCGCGCGCAACGCGCGGCAGGTGAGCCGGTTCCTGGATGAGCTGGTGACCGCGCAGGGCGAATCGGGCGAGAGCATCGCGAAGGGCCTGTCGCTGGAGACGAAATCGAGCGGCGCCGCGACCGGGCGCCTGTTCCTGCAGACCGAGAACATCGCGACCGTGCTGCCGCCCTCGCTCGCGGGCGGCAAGGCCGACAACCAGATCATCGCGGTGGTGATGCACCTCGCGCAGACCCACCCCAAGCGCAACGTCATCCTGGTGTCCAAGGACATCAACATGCGCATCAAGGCGCGTGCGCTCGGGATGGCGGCCGAGGACTACTTCAACGACAAGGTGCTCGAGGACACCGAGCTCCTGTACGCCGGCACGCGCGAGCTGCCGCCCGACTTCTGGGACAAGCACGGCAAGGGCATGGAGTCGTGGCAGCAGGGCGGCCACACGTACTACCGGCTGGCCGGCCCGCTGGTGCCGTCGCTGCTCACCAACGAGTTCCTCTACCAGGAGCAGAAGGACGAGACGCCGTTCTACGCGATCGTCAAGGAGATCCAGGGCAAGACGGCGCTCCTGTCCACGCTCAAGGACTACACGCACCAGAAGAACAACGTGTGGGGCATCACCGCCCGCAACCGCGAGCAGAACTTCGCGCTCAACCTCCTCATGAACCCGGAGGTGGACTTCGTCACCCTGCTCGGGCAGGCGGGCACCGGCAAGACGCTGCTCACGCTGGCCGCCGGCCTCATGCTCACGCTGGAGTTCAAGGTCTACACCGAGATCATCATGACGCGGGTGACGGTGCCCGTCGGCGAGGACATCGGCTTCCTCCCGGGCACCGAGGAGGAGAAGATGAACCCGTGGATGGGCGCGCTCGAGGACAACCTCGACGTGCTCAACAAGACGGACGACGAGGCCGGCGAGTGGGGCCGGGCCGCCACCCGCGACCTCATCCGCTCGCGCATCAAGGTGAAGAGCCTCAACTTCATGCGCGGCCGCACGTTCATCAACAAGTTCCTGGTGATCGACGAGGCGCAGAACCTCACGCCCAAGCAGATGAAGACGCTGATCACGCGCGCAGGCCCCGGAACGAAGGTGGTGTGCCTCGGCAACATCGCCCAGATCGACACGCCGTACCTGACCGAGGGCAGTTCCGGCCTCACCTACGTGGTCGACCGCTTCAAGGGCTGGTCGCACTCCGGCCACGTGACCCTGCAGCGCGGCGAGCGTTCCCGGCTCGCCGACCACGCCGCGGAAGTCCTGTAGCCCACGGGGCCCGCCGCCCGGCGGGCCGCTTTCCGGGGCGAGCCCTGCGGCCGTACAATCGGCCGGTTTGCCTTCCGCCGCGCGGACCCTGCCCGCCGCGCGGCACGCCGCCGCCCATGGACCCGCTCGCCGCCCTCGAGCACGCCGTCGCCGCCGCGCCCAGCGCGGTCGCGAAGGTGCGCTCGCTCAACGCGCTCGCCCAGGAGCTGGCGCGCGCCGGCAACGCGGACCGGGCCTACGCCACCGCGCGCGAGGCGGGTGCACTGGCCGGCCGCGGCGACGACCGCCAGCTGGTGGCGGAAACGCGCAACACGCTCGGCAGCTGCCACTTCTACGTCGGCGACTTCATGCGGGCGCTCGAGCACTTCCTGGAAGCCGCGCAGCTCTACCAGGACGCCGGCGACACCGCGGGGACCGCGACCGCATTCGTCAGCATCGGCATGTGCCAGCACCGCCTGGGCGCGAACGACGACGCCGTGGCGTCGATGCTGCGCGGGCTGGAGGCGGCGCGCGCGCAACGCCTCGAGTCGCTCGAGGTCAACATCTACAACGCGCTCGGCTCGGCGCTCATCGCCGCCCGGCGCGACACCGATGCCGCGGCGTACCTCGCCACCGGCGTCGCGCGGGCACGCGAGACCGGCAACCGGACGCAGCTCACCAAGCTGCTCCTCAACCAGTCGCTGCTCGACAAGCAGCGCGGGGACGCGGCCCGGCCGCAGGACGAGGCCGCGGCGCAGGCGCACTACGCGCATGCCCTCGCGCAGGCCACGCAGGCGCTGGAGATCGCCCGCGAGATCGAGAACCCGTACGACGAGGCCTATTGCCTCGGCCAGACCGGCACCGTGCTGCGCCTGATGGGCAACACCGGGGAGGCGGAAGCGATCCTCGAGTCGGCGCTCGACCTCGGACGCCGCCTGCAGGATCCGCAACTGCAGGCGCAGGCGCTGGTCGAGCGCGGCACGACGCTCGCCGCACAGGGGCGCGGGGCCGACGCCCAGCGCAGCCTGACCGAGGCCGTGGTGCTCGCACGCCGCATCGGCGCCGGCACCGTGCTCGCCGAGGCCTGCGAGGCGCTGTCGCGGCTCTTCGAGCAGGCGGGGGACTTCCAGCGCGCGCTCGCGCTGTACAAGGAGTTCCACGCGGTGCGCGAGGCCGAACTCGCGAACTCGCGCCAGCACGCCGCCACGGCCGCGCAGCTCTGGATCGACTTCCAGGAGGCGGCCAAGCGCGCGTCCGAGTACCGCGCGCGCGCCGAGAGCCTCGCCGCCGACCACGCGGCGCTGACCCGGAAGGCGAAGGTGCTGACCGAGGAGTCGGAGCGCGATCCGCTCACCGGGCTCCTCAACCGGCGCGGCCTCGACGCGCGCATCGCGGCGCTGCTCGCGGCGAGCGACGCGAGCGAGCTGCCGCTCGCCGTCGCGCTCATCGACGTCGATCACTTCAAGCGGATCAACGACAACTTCTCGCACACGGTCGGCGACCAGGTCCTGCGCCGCGTGGCGACGACGATCCGCGCCCACTGCCGGCAGGATGACCTCCCCGTCCGCTACGGCGGGGACGAGTTCCTGGTCGTGCTGTCGGCGGCCGACGCCGAGCGCGGCGAGCGCGTGCTCGCGCGCTTCAAGCGCGCGAGCGACGCCTGCGCGTGGCACGACGAGGCGCCGGGACTGCGGGTCACGCTGTCGATCGGGGTGGCCTGCCGCGCGCCGGGCACGACGTTCGCGGCGGCCGTCGCGACCGCCGACGAGGCGCTCTACGCCGCGAAGGCGGCGGGGCGCAATCGCATCAGTGCGTCGGCGGCCAAGGGCATCCGCGGCAACGGGGGATGACGCGGGGGCGGTGCCCCGCTGGTGCCGCGGAGCGCGCGCGGCGCCTGCCCGCACGCCCTACCCGGCCGTCGCCGCCTCCAGCATCGCCGTCAGGGTGTCCGCGAGCGGCACGTCGCGGAGCGGCCCGATGGCGGCGACGAGGCGCGCCGCCGACCCGGTGATCCGTGCCGGTTCGCCGGCCCGCACGAACGCGGGATTCACGCGGATCGCCATCGCGTGCCCGGTGATCGCGGAGAGCCGCGTGACCAGCGACCGCACCGCGACCGCCCGGCCGGAGCACACGTTGAACGTGCCGCCCACGGCCGCCGGCGTGTCGAGCAGCCGGCAATACGCGTCCACCACCACGCGCACATCGAGGAAGTCGCGCTCGACGTCGACGTTGCCGAGCTCGATCACGTCCGCGCGCTGCGCGAAGTGGCGCACGATCTTCGGCACCAGGAACGGCTCGCGCTGGCCCGGTCCGGTGTAGTTGAACGGGCGCACGGTGACGATCGGCAGCCGCGCGGCGAAGAGCCGCGCCATGTGCTCCATCGCGAGCTTGCTCACCGCGTAGTGCGACGGCGGCTGCACCGGCGCGTCCTCGGTGAGCGGCGCGCCGGCCGCGGCGTACACCGTCGCCGTCGACGGCAGCAGCACGCCCTGCGCGCCGAAGCCGCCGGCCGCAAGGGCCTGCAGCAGCGCGAGCGTGCCTTCGAGATTGACGCGGTAGATCGCCGCCGCGTCGGCGTGACCCGGGAACGAGATGGCGGCGAGGTGCACGACCTGGTCCGGTGCCGCGTGCGCGACCGCCGCGGCGAGTCCGGCCGCGTCGTTGAGGTCCGCCACCAATGGCGTGACGCCGTCGGGAACCGGTTCGCCCGCCTGCTCCACCAGCCCGACCACCGTGCAGCCGCGCGCGGCGAGCGCGCGCGTCAGGTGGCGGCCGGTGAAGCCCGCGGCGCCGGTGACGAGGACGCGCCTAGAAGGAGACACCGCGGTCGACGCGCGCGAGGTCGGCTTCCACCATGCGCTTGCACAACTCGGCGAGCGGCATGGTGGCGCTCCAGCCGAGCTGCTCTTTCGCCTTGGCCGGGTTGCCGAGCAGCTTGTCGACTTCCGCCGGCCGGTAGAACGCCGGATTGACGCGCACGCGCACGACGCCGGTACGCTCGTCGACGCCGGTCTCGTCGACCCCGCTGCCGCGCCAGGCGAGCGGGATGCCAGCCGCGCCGAACGCGAGCTCGACGAAGTGGCGCACCGATTCCATGCGGCCGGTGGCGAGCACGAAGGTCTCGGGGGTGGCGTGCTGGAGCATCCGCCACATGCCGTCGACGTACTCGCCGGCGAAGCCCCAGTCGCGCAGCGCGTCGAGGTTGCCGAGTTCCAGCACCTGCTGCGTGCCGCGCGCGATGCGCGCGACCGCGTCGGTCACCTTGCGCGTGACGAACTCGCGGCCGCGCAGCGGCGACTCGTGGTTGAACAGGATGCCGGAGGCCCCGAAGATGCCGAACGACTCGCGGTAGTTGACCGTCATCCAGTGCGCGTACAGCTTGGCCGCGCCATAGGGGCTGCGCGGATAGAACGGCGTCGCCTCGTCCTGCGGCATCGCCTGCACGCGGCCGAACATCTCGGACGTGCTCGCCTGGTAGAAGCGGATCGACGGGTCGACCATGCGGATCGCCTCCAGCAGGTGCACGACCCCCACGCCCGTGGTGAGGCCGGTGGTGACCGGCTGGTCGAACGACACGGCGACGAAGCTCTGCGCGGCGAGGTTGTAGACCTCCTGCGGCTGCGCACGCTCGAGCAGGCGCACGGCGGATCCCATGTCGGTGAGGTCGAACTCGATCAGCGCGAGCCGCTCGTGCCCGGCGATGCCGAGTTCCTCGATCCGCCAGAAGTTGACCGAGCTGCCGCGGCGGAACGTGCCGAAGACCCGGTAGCCGCGTTCCAGCAGGTGCGCGGCGAGGTAGGCACCGTCCTGGCCGGTGATGCCGGTGACGACCGCGGTGCGTTGCGAGGTGGCGTTCATGGTGAGGTTCTTGTTGGTGTGGACCGCAGCTGCGGCGGCGCCCTGCGGGCCGGCGCGCGCGGCACGGTCAGTAGCTGCCCGGCGACGCGTAGTTCTCGAAGCGGGTGTGCTCGCCGAGGAAGGTGAGGCGCACCATGCCGATCGGCCCGTTGCGCTGCTTGGCGACGATGATCTCGGCCACGCCCTTGTCCGGCGTGTCCTCGTTGTAGACCTCGTCGCGGTAGATGAAGAGGATGACGTCGGCGTCCTGCTCGATGGCGCCCGACTCGCGCAGGTCGGACATCACCGGCCGCTTGTTCGGCCGCTGCTCGAGCGAGCGGTTCAACTGCGACAGCGCGATGACCGGGACCTTGAGCTCCTTGGCGAGCGACTTCAGCGACCGCGAGATCTCGGAGATCTCGGTGGCGCGGTTCTCGCCCGCGCTCGCCGCCTGCATGAGCTGCAGGTAGTCGACGATCACGAGGCCCAGTTGCCCGTACTGCTTCTGCAGCCGCCGCGCCCGCGAGCGCACCTCGATCGCGTTGAGCGCGGGCGTCTCGTCGATCAGCATCTGCGCCTCGGAGAGCCGCCCGAGCGCGCCGGAGAGCCGCTCCCAGTCGTCGGGCCCCAGGCGCCCGGTGCGCAGCTTGTGCTGGTCGAGGCGGCCGACGGAGCCGATCAGGCGCATCGCGAGCTGGGTCGCGCCCATTTCCATCGAGAACACGACCACCGGCAGCTTGAGTTCGAGCGCCACGTACTCGCCCATGTTGATCGCGAGCGCGGTCTTGCCCATCGACGGGCGGCCGGCGACGATCACGAGGTCGCCCGGCTGCAGGCCCGACGTCATGCGGTCGAGGTCGGTGTAGCCGGTGGCCACGCCGGTCACGTCGGACGGGTTGTCGCGGTTGTAGAGCGTCTCGATGCGCTCGACCACGTCGTGCAGCACGTCCTTCAGCACGGCGAACGTGCGCTGGCCGCGCGCGCCCTGCTCGGCGATGTGCAGCACCTTCGCCTCGGCCTCGTCGAGCACCGCCTTCGCGTTGCGCCCGAGCGGGTTGTACGCGGTCTCCGCGATCTCGCCGGCGGTGGCGGCGAGCTGGCGCAGGATCGACCGCTCGCGCACGATCTCCGCGTAGTGCCGGATGTTGGCCGCGGTCGGCACGTTGTTGACCAGCGCGCCCAGGTACGCGAGGCCGCCGACGTAGTCGAGCTTCTGCGTGGAGGCGAGCGCCTCGGAGAGCGTCACCACGTCCACCGGCTTGCCCTCGCCCGCGAGCGTGGCGATGTGCCGATAGATGACGCGGTGCGCGTCGCTGTAGAAGTCGTCCTCGCCGACGATGTCGCCGATGCGATCGCCCGCCTCGTTGTCGAGCAGCAGGCCGCCCAGGATCGACTGCTCCGCCTCCAGCGAATGGGGAGGCAGCTTCAGCGCATCGAGTTGGGGATCGTCAGGCATTTCGACTTCCGGCGGGCAGCCTGTCATTTTACCCCGCATGCCCGCGCCGCGCGGCCGCCGCGGCCCGGACGGGCACGCCGTGCTACTTGCGGCAGGCGAGCCCGGCCGCCGCCTCCTTCGCGGGCAGCGCGAGGTCGAAGTCCAGGTCGAACGTGGTCTTGCCGCGCGCGCCGACGATGTGCCCCGCGATGCGGCCGCCCGGGACGACGTCGCCGCTGATGCGCTCCACGCGGAAGTCCTTCGGCGCCTCGACCACCCACTGCACGCCCGCCATGGCGGACTGCGCGTGGTTGGTGTTGAGGTCGATCGAGCGCACGGCGGCGGCCGCCGCCGACGCCCCGCCGCCGCCCGGGCAGAGCATGATCGTGAGCTGCGTGCGCGCCTTGGCACCGGAGCCGGCGTCGAGGTACGACGAGAGGCGGAACTGGTCCGCATCCGCGGCGGCCACCGGCGTCTCGCTGAAGAGGATCGCCACGCTGTGCTGGTCCGGATACACGGCCGCCACGCAGTGCGTCGCCGCGAACGCCTGCCCCTCCATGCGGCCCGTGCCCTTGCAGCGGTCGGGAGCGGGGGCGGCCTTGGCGGCCGCGGCGGCGGATGCCGCCGGCGCCGGCCCCTGCATCTGCGCGACCAGCGCGTCGCCGGCCTTGCGCTGCGCCGGCGTGAGGCTGCGGGCGACGTCGTCGCGGTGCGCCGCGTAATCGGGATTGGGATCGCGGGCGGCGGCGACCGCATAGTTCGCGTAGGCGCGCACCGGATCCTTCGCCACGCCCTCGCCGTTCTCGTACGCGACGCCGAGCTTGAAGCGCGCGAGCGGCATGCCCTGGTCGGCGGCCTTGCCGAACCACGCGATCGCCTGCGCGAGATCGCGCGGCGTGCCCTGCCCCTTCGCGTACAGCAGGCCGAGGTTGTACTGCGCCGTGACGTTGCCGTGCTCCGCGCCCTTGCGGAACCACGCGAACGCCTGCAGGTCGTCCTGCGCCACGCCCTCGCCCATCACCAAGAGGATCGCGAGCTCGGTTTCCGCGCCGGGGTGGCCCTGCGCCGCGGCCTTGCGCAGCCACGTGAACGCCTGCGTCTTGTCCTCGCGATAGCCCTTGCCGTACTCGTACATGAGCGCCACCCGGTACTGCGCCTCCGGGTCGCCCTTGTCGGCCAGCGGGCGCAGCTCGGCGACGGCGGCGGGATAGTCGCCGCGGCGCAGCGCGTCGAGGCCTTCCTGCAGTCCCGCGTGCGCCGCGTGGGCCGCGCAGAGCGTGATGACGACGAGCAGGAGGCGCTGCGCGGCGTGGCGACGAACCATGGTCCCGCTCCCCGTGAAGGTCCGCATCGGACCGGAGGGACGCTACGCCGCGGGCTGCGACGCGTCAACGCGGCGCCGGACGCCGGAAAAGCGAAAGGGGCGTCGCCGCCCCTATTTGTCGCGTGTTGCCGTCGTGCTTCGCCGATCAAAGCTCGGCAAACCTGCCACAACCCTACGCGCAATGCTCGTCGTTGCGTGGCATTTGCCCTCGGCCGCCGCCGGGCCGCCCCAAGGCGGCCGACTGGCCTGCCGTGAATGCAAGGGGCCTGACCCCGGCTTCATCGGGGTCTGGCCCCGGTTGGGGCCACGGACGCAGCCCCTAACCCCAACCCTCTCCCCCGCCGGGGGAGAGGGCCGTCACACCCGGTGTCGGTGTGACGGCCGCAAAAGGCGAGACGCCACCCGAGCGTCATCCACCGAAAGTGCGAACGCCTCTTGCGGACGCCGCGGAGCGGACGCTAGACCGCCGTATCGCCCACCACCGTCACAGTGATGTGCGCGACGACGTCGGTGTGCGGCGCGACGGAGACCGGGAAGTCGCCGATGTGCTTCAGCGGGCCTTCCGGCAGTCGCACCATCGCCTTCTCGATGTCCACGCCCTGCGCCTTCAGCGCCTCGGCGATGTCGATGGTGCCGACCGAGCCGAACAGGCGACCGTCCACACCGGCCTTCTGCGTGATGCGCAGCGTGGTGCCCTCGATCTTCTCGGCGAGCGCCTGCGCCGCCGCGAGCTTCGCATTGGCGGCCGCTTCGAGCTCGGCGCGCTTCGCCTCGATGAGCTTCAGGTTCTCTTCCGTCGCCCGCTTGGCCTTGCCCTGCGGGATCAGGAAGTTGCGCGCGTAGCCGTTCTTCACCTTCACGACGTCGCCCAGGTTGCCGACGTTCGCGATCTTCTCGAGCAGGATGATCTGCATGTCTGCTCTCCCTTAGTGACGGTCGGTGAACGGCAGCAGCGCCAGGAATTGCGCGCGCTTGATCGCCGTCGACAGCTGGCGCTGGTAGCGGGCCTTGGTGCCCGTCACGCGCGCCGGCATGATCTTGCCGTTCTCCTGCACGAAGTCCTTCAGGACGTCGATGTCCTTGTAGTCGATCTCCGTGACCTTCTCCGCGGTGAAGCGGCAGAACTTGCGCCGCTTGAAGAGCGCATTGCCGCGGTCGCGCTTCTTCATGTCCTTCTTGCCTTTACCTTTACCTCTTCCCATCGGGCGGGGCATGGCGTTTCCTTTCAGCTATTCGGTTCGATGTGCGTGATGTGGAGCGCGACGGTGATCCCGGTGCGGTAGCGGCGGGCGAGGAATCCCTCGCAGCGCAGCGCGCTTCCGGCGGGCAGCCGGCTGATCGTCCTGGCCACGTCTGCGAACGCCACTGCCGCGATCTCGCAGTCGACCTTCCGTTGCCCGCCCGCCTCGGCCTGCACCGACTCGTGGGTCAGGGTGCAGTCGATCGCCGGAATGCCGGCGGGGGTGTAGCGAAGGTCGCTGCGCGCAGCCAGGGTGGCGTCGAGCGTGAGCCGGTTGACCCCCGGCACGTCGGCTCGCGTCGTCCGTGCTTACGCCGCGGCGGGCGCGGCCGGCGCGCCTTCCGCCGGCGCGGCTTCCTTCGTCGCGTCGCGGTGCGTGAGCGAGCGCGCCTTCTCTTCCTTCATCATCGGCGACGGGGCGACCTTCGCCTCCGTGGTCGCGACGATGAGGTGGCGCAGCACAGCGTCGTTGAACTTGAACGCGTGCTCGAGCTCGTTCAGCGTCTCCTGGTCGCACTCGATGTTCATGAGCACGTAGTGCGCCTTGTGCACCTTCTGGATCGGGTACGCGAGCTGGCGGCGGCCCCAGTCCTCGAGGCGATGGATGAGGCCCTTGCGGCCCGTGACCATCGTGCGGTAGCGCTCGATCATCGCGGGCACCTGCTCGCTCTGGTCGGGATGCACGATGAAAACCATTTCGTAGTGACGCATAGGCAGAGAACTCCTTTCGGTCGTGGATGACCAGGCTCCTGCGAGCGCGGATACGGATCCGCGCGTCATGCCCGGTCGGCGGCCTCCCCGTCTGCGGCGGGTGAGGCAAGGGAATCGAAAATTATAGCCTGAATCGCCTTGCCGTTCAATGGCTTAGCACGGGAGGTCGCGGGCAGGCAGGCACCCGCCGGCAACAACCCCATGCAGATCAGTCACTTAGCCGGTAACGGCAACTATTGCCGCGCCTGCAGCGACTGCCGGAGGGCCGCCGCCAAGGTGGCATCCCGCTCGGCCTTGGCCAGCGTCCCGATCTCGCGCACGCGCTCGTAGAAGCGCGGCAGGTCGCCACCCGCCTCCGCCAGCACCGCGCGGAACGCCGGGACCTGCTTCGTGTACAGCGACACCGAGACGAGGCTCGCGTTGTTGGGGCCGGCGTTGTCGCGGCCCGCGAACCAGCGGTCGTAGCCCGCGAGCCCCGGCGCGCCCGCCTTCGCGGCGTCGTAGGCGGCACGCATGCGGGCAAAGACCTCCGCCTTGCCGGCGCGCTTCTCGGCGTCCGTGGCCGGCGAGTCGTAGAGCGCCTGCAACGCCTCGCGCGCGCCGGTGGTGAGCTCGCGGAACACGTCCCGCAGCTTCTCGCTGCGCGCGAACTGCGCGTCGAGCTTCGGGTCGTCCTGCGCGCGCAGCCAGCGCTTGAGTCCCTCCTCCTCGACCGCCACCGCGAACGACTCGTTGAACGTCGAATCGTCCTTCACGTACACGACCTGGTGCGCGAGTTCGTGGAACACCATGCGCGCCACCTCGGTCTCCGGCCAGCGCACGAACGTCGACAGCACCGGGTCGTCGAAGTAGCCGAGCGTCGAGTAGGCCGGCACGCCGCTCACCCAGACGTCGTCCCCGGCCGCCGCCATGCGCGCGGCCTCGGCGCGCGCGTCGGCCTCGTTGAAGTACCCGCGGTAGTTGACGCAGCCCGCCACCGGGAAGCACCACTGCCGGGCCGCGAGCGACAGCGGCGGCGCCGCGAAGACGTTCCAGACCACGAACGCGCGACCCAGGTCCGCGTAGCGCGTGTAGCTCGCGTTGTCGGGCAGCGCGAGCTCGCGGCTCGCGAAGGCCCGGATCTCCTGCACCCGCGCGAGGCGCGCCTTCAGCGCCGCGTCGTCGGAACTGCCGATGACCTCGGGGATGGGCTTCGCCCGCGCCATGATGTCGAGCTGGCCCGCCGCGCCCTGCCAGTAGTAGTCCGCGGCCTCGAACGCGCTGCAGCCCCCGAGCGCCAGCGCGACCAGCAGCAGCGGGACCGCGCGCCGGCTCATCGCCCCAGGAAGCGCGCGAGGCGGGCGACACCGTCCTCGAGCTTGTCCATGCCGATCGTGTACGCGAGGCGCACGTGCTGCGCCGCGCGGTGCGCGCCGAAGTCGAGCCCCGGCGTGAACGCGACGCCGCAGCCTTCCAGCACCTCACGGCAGAAGCGCTCGCTGTCGTCGCTGAACGCCGAGCAGTCGGCGTACACGAAGAAGCCGCCGGTGGGCAGCACCGGGATGCGGAAGCCGATGTCGCGCAGCGCCGGCACCAGGAAGTCGCGCCGCGCCTCGAACGCGCGCCGCCGCTCCTCCAGCAGCGCGAGCGTCTCGGGCCGGAAGCAGGCGAGCGCCGCGCGCTGCGACGGCGACGCGGGCGAGATGTACAGGTTCTGCGCGAGCTTCTCCAGGTCGCGCACGTGGCGCTCCGGCGCCACCAGCCAGCCCAGGCGCCAGCCGGTCATGTTGAAGTACTTGGAGAAGCTCGACAGCACGAACGCGTCGTCGGTGAACGCGAGCGCGGAATGCGGCCTCGCCCCCGGCGGGAGCCCGTAGGTCAGGCCGAGGTAGATCTCGTCGACGATGAGCTGGCCGCCACGGTCCGCGACGACGCGCGCGATGCGCTCCATCTCGTCCGGGGGCACGACCGTACCGGTCGGGTTCGACGGCGTGGCGATCAGCGCGCCGCGCGTGTCCGCGGTCCAGTGCTGCGCGACCAGGTCGGCGGTGAGCTGGTAGTTGGACTCGGGACCGACGGGAATGCCCACCGGCTGTCCTTCCATCACGCGCACGAAGTGCCGGTTGCACGGGTACCCCGGATCCGAGAGCAGGATGCGCTCGTCGCGGTTCACGATGAGCGCCATCACCAGCAGCAGGGCGGCCGACGAGCCGGCCGTCACCACGATGCGCTCGGGCGCCACCGTGACGCCGTAGTGGTCGCGGTAGTGCTGCGCGATCGCCTCGCGCAGCGCCGGCAGGCCGAGCGCGGACGTGTAGTAGAGGTCGCCGCCCGCGATGGCCGCCTGCGCGGCGGCGATCACGGGCCCGGGCGTCGGAAAGTCCGGCTCGCCGATCTCCATGTGCACGACGGAGCGGCCCGCCGCTTCGAGGGCGCGCGCGGCCGTCTGCACCTCCATGACGTGGAAGGGCGCGATGTCGGCGACGCGCGCGGCGGTGGCGAGGCGGGAGTCCATCGAAAGTCGTAGTGCGGCAGGCAGGCGGGGACGCTATCGTACCCCGACCGAATCCCGAAAGCCCTGGCATGTGGCCCGCGGCACCGCGCCTCGCTTCGACCCTCGTGGCCGCCCTCGTGTTCCCGGCGGCCTCCGCGCTCGCGCAGGTGTACAAGTGCGCCGGCGCGAACGGGACGCCGGTGTACCAGGATGCGCCGTGCGGGCCCGGGCTCGAATTGCGCAACTTCACGACCGACCCGCCGCCGGTCTCGGTGGTGCCGATGCGTCCGGCGCCCGGCAGCACCACGCGCGTCACCACCGCGCCCCCGCCCCGCGAGCGGCGCAGCGCGGCGATGGAGCGCAAGGCGAAGCCCGGGTCCGGCGATCCGAACGAGCGCCGCTACCTGCGCCCCGGGATGCACGAGGGCGAGGTGATGGCGCGGCTCGGGCCGCCCGACCTCCGGAGCGGAGCCAACCGCCGGCAGGTGCGCTGGACCTACCTGCCGGTCCCCGGTGATCCGCAGACGCTCACCACGGTGGTGTTCGATGCCGGAAAGGTGATCGAGGTGGAGCGCAAGGTCGTGCGCTAGAGTGCGGTCATGCGCGCGCTCGTGCAACGCGTCTCGGAAGCGTCCGTCACCGTCGAGGGCCGGATCACCGGCGCCGTCGGCCGCGGGCTGCTCGTGCTCGCCGGCGTCACCGCGGGCGACGGCGACGAGGACCGCGACTGGCTGGTGCGCAAGATCGTCCAGCTGCGCGTGTTCGACGACGAGGCCGGGGTGATGAACCGCTCGGTCGCGGACGTCGGCGGCGACGTGCTGGCGGTCTCGCAGTTCACGCTCTACGCGTCCACGCGCAAGGGCAACCGCCCCTCTTACACCGCCGCCGCGCGGCCCGAGGTCGCGGAGCCCGCGTTCACGGCGTTCGTCGCGGCGCTCTCCGCCGCCCTCGGCCGTCCCGTGCCCACCGGGGTGTTCGGCGCGCACATGGCCGTGCGCCTCGTCAACGACGGCCCCGTGACGATCTGGCTCGACTCGCGCGCCCGCGAGTGACCGTGCGGCGTCGCGGGACGACCTAGGCCCGCGCCGGCACCGCCGAGGCGTGCTCCTCGCGCCCGACCGCGAAGCGGCCGGGACCGAACGCCCACACTATCAGCATCCCGCCCATGATGGCGACGTTCTTGAAGAAGTGGATCTTCTGGCCGGCGACCGCTTCCGGGGGCGCCGCCCAGAAGTTGTGGAACAGCAGCGTGGTCGGGATCAGGAACAGGAAGATCGCGAGCGCCGCCCACCGGGCCTGCCAGCCTGCAAGCAGCAGCAGGCCGCCGCCCAGTTCGACCGCGATCGCGCCGGCGGCCAGCACCTCGGGCAGCGGCAGGCCCTTGCTCGCAATGGCACCCGCGGCACTGGCGAACCCCGTGAGCTTGCCGTAGCCCGACCAGAGGAAGATCGCGGCCAGAAGGATTCGCCCGACCAGGGCGGCGCCATCGCGTTGCGGGGACATGGGGGGCTCCTTCGCGTGAACGGGACGCCGGCCCTGCGCGGGCCGGCAGCGGCGAAGATCATAGCCCCGCGCCGGAAGTCCGCTTGCTTGCGGGCCGACCGGCCGGCGCCGGCGGCACCGGTGCCGTCCGGCGCCGCTACCAGCGAATTGTCGCGCCCGCCAACAGCACCGCGCGCGGGGCGCTCGGATTGAGCCGCGCCTGGAACCCGATGTCGAGGTCGAGCGACGGGTTCACGGTGTAGATGAGGCCGGTGCGCGCGATCGCCGGCCACTGCCGCTGCGCGGGATCGGGATTCGAGTAGGCCGCGACCTCGACGAACGCCTGCCACGGCGCGAGGTCGGTGTACGTGAACGCGGCCGAGAACACGCCCAGGTTGTTGCGCGTTCCGCTGCCGTGCGCCCGCGCATAGCCGGCGTTGCCGTAGAACGCCCACGTGTCGCGCGTCACGCCGACGATGGCAAGCACATGTGCGCCGACGCCGCCGGTGCCGAAACCGATGTCGGGATCGCCGGCGGGCAGGTCGAGGCCCGCGCGCACCGCCAGCGCGTAGTCGTCGTTCTCGAAGAAGCGCCACTTGAAGTCGGCCAGCACGTCGCCGCCGCCGTACAGCGTCGGTCCGCCGGACTGCGTCTGGCGGGTCCACACGCCCTGTCCGATGAGGTCGAGCGTCGGCGTGACGCCGATCGACAGCTGCGGCGAGAAGAGCGCCGCGTTGCCGCCGACCGCGGGGTCCGCGCTGCCGGCCGCGAGCCCGAGTTCCACCTGCATCTTGCCGGTGCCGAGCGTGCCCGGGTCCTCGGTCAGGAACGGGTGCGCCGCCATCGCGTGGCCCGTCGCGAGCAGCGTCGCGGCGGCGATGGCGGTGCGCAGGGTCCGTTCCGGATTCATGGTGCGTCCTCTAGAGCTTGTAGGCCGCCTTCGCGAAGTCGTGCGCGAGCCCGGGGGCGAGCTCGAACGCCTCGTCCTCGGACAGCCGATGCTCGGCCACCAGGGTGGCGAGGAACCGGCAGTCGATGCGCCGGGCGACGTCGTGGCGCGCGGGAATCGACAGGAAGGCGCGCGTGTCGTCGTTGAAGCCGACCGTGTTGTAGAAACCCGCCGTCTCGGTGGCCTGCTCGCGGAACCGCAGCATGCCTTCGGGACTGTCGTGGAACCACCACGGCGGGCCGAGCTTCAGCGCCGGGTAGTGGCCCGCGAGCGGGGCCAGCTCGCGCGAGTACACCGTCTCGTCGAGCGTGAACAGGATGATGGTGAGGCCGCGCTCGTTGCCGTACTTGTCGAGCAGCGGGCGCAGCGCGCGCACGTAGTCCGTGCGCGTCGGGATGTCCGCGCCCTTGTCGCGACCGAAGCGGCTCATCACGAGCGGATTGTGGTTGCGGAACGAGCCCGGGTGGATCTGCATCACGAGACCGTCGTCGAGGCTCATGCGCGCCATCTCGGTCAGCACCTGGCCGCGGAAGGCCTCGGCTTCGGCGGGCGTGATGGTGCCGGCGAGGCCGCGGTCGAGCAGCCGCTGGCATTCGGCCGGCGAAAGGTCCGACGTCTGCGCGGTCGGGTGCCCGTGATCGGTGGAGGTCGCCCCCATCGACTTGAAGAACGCGCGGCGGTTGCGGTGCGCGGCGAGGTAGCCGTCCCACGTCGCCGTGTCGCAGCCGGTGATCGCCGCGAACTGCGCGACGTTGCCGGCGAAGCCCTCGAACTCGGGGTCCGCGACCGGGTCCGGACGGTAGGCGGTGACCACGCGCCCCTTCCAGCCGGACGCGCGGATCTTCTGGTGGTGCAGCAGGGGATCGAGCGGCGACTCGGTGGTCGCGATCACCTCGATGTTGAAGCGCTCGAACAGCGCGCGCGGCCGGAACCCGGGCGTGGCAAGGCAGGCGTTGATGCGGTCGAAGTAGCGGTCGGCGGACTCCGGCGTCAGGCGCTCGTCGATGCCGAACACCGTCTGGAACGCGTGGTCGAGCCACATGCGCGTCGGCGTGCCACGGAAGAGGTAGTAGTGCGCGGCGAACGTGCGCCAGATCTTGCGCATGTCCGTCTCGACGGGTCCGCCGTCGCGGCGCGGCACGCCCAGGTCCTCCATCGCCACGCCCTGGCTGTAGAGCATGCGGAACGCGTAGTGGTCGGGGACGATGAAGAGCGACGTCGCGTTCGCGAACGGCGTGTCGTCGGCGAACCACTGCGGGTCGGTGTGGCCGTGCGGGCTCACGATCGGCAGGTCGGCGACGGTCGCGTACAGCCGCCGCGCGAGCGCGCGCACGGTGGGATCGGCCGGAAACAGGCGGTCCGGGGAGAGTTGCAGCGGAATGGGCATGACGGTCTCGCGCAAGGTGGAGGATGGATCAGGGGCGGCGGGTCCGCCGCCGCGAACAGCACGGGTTTCGCCCGGCATTTGCCCGGATGGCGCGCCGGCCGCCGGGCCGGGGGGCGCGCCGGGAGGCGGGCGTGGCGTCAGGCCACGCCCAGGTGCCGCGCCAGCGTGACGGCGACCCCGTCGCGGAACAGCGCGACGACGTGCGCGTGGACCGCCGCCCGGAATCCGGTGTGGCCCACGAGGTCGCCGAACACCGGGGCGAGGTCGAGGAAGCCATCCGCGACCTTCCCGGCATCGCCCGCGGCCTGCGCCGCGATCTGCCGGAACGCCGGCGCCATCGGGTCCTGCACGTCGATCGGCGCGCCCTGCTCGTCCGTGCCGCTGGCGTACCGGATCCAGCCCGCCACGGCGAGCGGCAGGTGCACGAGCGGCGCGCCCGCGGCCAGCCGGTCGCGCACGGTCCCGAGGAGCCGCTGCGGCAGCTTCTGCGAGCCGTCCATCGCGATCTGCCGCGTGCGATGCGGCAGCGCGCGGTTGCGGAAGCGGGTCATGAGGTCGCCGCAGTACGCGGTGAGGTCCATGCCCGGCGGGTGCACGAGCGTGGGCACGATCTCTTCCGCCATCTGCCGCTCGGTGAGGGTGGCGAGCAGCGGGTCGGAGGACGCCTGCCACACGAACTCGCGGCCCATCAGCCAGCCGAGGTACGACAGGGTCGAGTGGCTGCCGTTGAGGAGCCGCAGCTTCATGAGTTCGAACGGCGCGACGTCCGCGACGAACTGCGCGCCGGCGTTCTCCCACGCCGGGCGCGGGCCTGCGAAGCGGTCCTCGATGATCCACTGGCCGAACGGCTCGGCCTGCACCGGGGCCGCGTCGGCCAGGCCGAGCAGGCGCTGCGCGTCGGCGAGGTCGGCGTCGGTGGTGGCGGGCACGATGCGGTCCACCATCGTCGACGGCAACGTCACGTTGTTGCCGATCCAGTGCGCGAGCGCCTCGTCGCGCCGCTCCGCGAACGCGCGCACGAGGCCCTCGACCATGCGGCCGTTGTGCGGGAGGTTGTCGCAGCACACGAAGGTCAGCGGGCCCGCGTTCGCGGCCCGGCGGGCGGCGAGGCCCGCGACGACGATGCCGATCGCCGACTCCGGCGCGTCCGGGTGCGCGAGGTCGTGCGCGATGTCCGGGTGCGCGAAGTTGAGCGTGCCGGTGGCCGGGTCGTGGCAGTAGCCCTTCTCCGTGACCGTCGCGGTGACGATGGCGATGCGCGGGTCGGCGAAGCGCGCCACGAGGGCCGCGCGCGCGGCGCCGGCGAAGATCGTCTCGCGCAGCGAACCGATCACCCGCGGCGCCACGCCTTCGGACGTGCGTGTGAGCAGCGTGTAGAGGCCGTCCTGCGCGGCGAGCGGCTCGATGGCGCGCGGCGTCTTGAGCGAGACGCCGCAGATGCCCCAGCGCGGGTCGGCGGCGAGCACGTCGTCGGTGTAGACGGCCTGGTGGGCACGGTGGAAGGCGCCGAGGCCGAGGTGCAGGATGCCCACCGCAACCGCGGCGGGATCGTAGGCCGGGCGCGCGACGACAGGCGGAACGCGGTCCAGGGTGGCGAGGCAAAGACGGTCAGGCATGCTGCGGGTGCTCCTTTACGCGCGAGACGAGCTGGGTCGGGTTCACGAAGCGCAGCGCGATCAGCAGCCAGACCAGCGTGACCCCCATGTAGATCATGGCCATCGCGTCCACCGACTGCGGTGCGCGCACGCCCGCCGCGAACACCGCGTAGTAGAGCGCGACGACGAGCGTCTGCGAATCGGGGCCGGCCGTGAGGAAGGTGAGCTCGAACAGCGCGATGGTCCGGACCAGCACCAGCAGCGACGCCGCCAGGATGCCGGGGGCGAGCAGCGGCACCAAAATGTGCCAGAACATCCGGCCGGTGCTGGCCCCGAACACGCGCGCGGCCGATTCGAGGTTGGCGTCGATCTGCTCGATGAACGGCGTCATCACCAGGATGACGAACGGGGCGGCCGGGATGAGGTTGGCGAGGATCACGCCGTAGATCGTGCCGGCGAGGTGCGCCTGGTAGAGCACCGTCGCGAGCGGGATGCCGTAGGTGATCGGCGGCACCATCAACGGCAGCAGGAAGAGCAGCATCAGCGCCTTCTTGCCGGGAAAGTCGCGGCGCGCCAGCGTGTAGGCGGCGGGCACGCCGATCAGCAGGGCCAGGAAGACCACCGACAGCACGACCTGGACCGTCACCCACAGCACGTCGCCGAGCTGGAACTCCTTCCACGCCGCCGTGTACCAGTTGGTGGTCCAGCCGTCCGGCAGCCACGTGCCGAGCCAGCGCCGCGCGAACGAGCTCGCGGCCACGGCCGCGATCATGAGGCCGATGTTGACCACGAAGAGCGTCATGAGGCCGAGCAGCAGGCCGCGCCACGCGCGGTCGGCGAGGCTGCCGCGGTGCGCGGGCGCCCTCATCCCTTGCCTCCGGTCACCGGGCCCCGATAGAAGAGGCTGCGCAGGCCCAGCACGAACGCGACGATGAGGAGCTGCACGAAGCCCATGATCATCGCGATGGCCGAGGCGAGCGAGTAGTCGTACTGCTCGAACGCCGCCTCGTACGCGGCGATCGAGATCACGCGCGTCGGCCCGGCCGGCGAGCCCAGCAGCACGGCGGACGGGAACACGGAGAACGCCTGCACGAACGCGAGGCAGAAGCACATCGCGAGGCCGGGGGCGAGCAGCGGCAGGTAGATGTGCCGGAACTGCGCCTTGGGATCGGCCCCGAGGGTGGCGGCCGCGCGCGCGAGCACCGGGTCGATGCCGGTGATGTACGAGAGGATCAGCAGGAACGCGAACGGGAAGCCGCTGATGACGAGCGAGATCAGCACGCCCCAGTAGTTGTGGGTCAGGCGGATCGGGCCGTCGTAGAGGTGCGTCCACTGCAGGAACAGCGACAGCCAGCCCTTCGGCCCGAAGTACAGCAGCATGCCCTCGGCGATCAGCACCGTGCCGAGCGTGATGGGCACGACGAGGATCGTCGTCACCCAGCGCTGGTACGGCGTCTTCACGCGCATCTTGAAGGCGATGGGCAGCGCGAAGCCGACGTTGATCAGCGTGGCGGGGATCGCGAGCTTGAGCGTGATCCAGATCGTGGGCCAGAGGTTGTCGGTCGTGAAGAAGTGCGTGTAGTTCGCGAGCGCCCCGCCCTCCTTCGGGTTGAACGACAGCACGAGGCCGTACAGGAACGGGTAGACGAACAGCAGCAGCATGAACGCCGCCGCGGGCACGACCAGCAGCAGCGTGCGGTCGAAGCGCGGGCGGGCAAGCGTGTCGGCGGCGACGGCCATGGCGCGCTCCGCTCAGCCGACCGGGTACACGAGGGCGCGCTCGGGCGGCACGTGGACGTGCACGGCGTCGCCGACGCGGATGCCGACCGGACCGCGCACGTGCAGCACCGTGCCGCCCTCGACCGCGACGTCGAGCAGCGCGTCGCGGCCGCTGTACTCGACGTTGTCCACGCGGCCGGCAATGGCGTTCTCCGCCGCCGGCTGCGCCGTGACCACGATCTCCTCGGGGCGCATCGCGACCATCGCCCGCTTGCCGGCGAGCGGCTGCTTGCGCGTCCCGACGAGCGCGAGCCCCGGCTTCCCCAGCGTGACGCGCTCGCCCGCGTCCGCGGCGACGTCGAGTTCGAGCACGTTGCGGTAGCCCATGAAGCGCGCGACGTTGAGGTTCGCGGGCTGGCCGTAGACCTCGGGCGGCGAGCCGATCTGCTGCACCACGCCGTCCTTCATCACGACGATGCGGTCGGCGAGCGACAGCGCCTCGTCCTGGTCGTGCGTCACGTAGATGGTCGCGCGGTCGAGGTCGCGGTGGATGCGGCGGATCTCCGCTCGCGTCTCGATGCGCAGCTTGGCGTCGAGGTTGGACAGCGGCTCGTCCATCAGGATGAGCGGCGGCTCGATCACGATGGCCCGGGCGATGGCCACGCGCTGCTGCTGGCCGCCGGAGAGCTGCCCGGGGAGCTTGTGCCCCTGGCCCGCGAGCTGGACGAGCTTCAGCGCCGCGTGCACGCGCCGCTCGGTCTCGGCCTTGTCGACACCCCGCATCCGCAGGCCGAACCCGACGTTGCGCTCGACGCTCATGTGCGGGAAGAGCGCGTAGTTCTGGAACACCATGCCGAACCCGCGCTTCTCGGGCGGCAGCGTGTCGATGCGCAGGTCGTCGAGCCAGATCGTGCCGCCCGACAGCTGCATCAGCCCGGCGATGCAGTTGAGCGCCGTCGACTTGCCGCACCCGGAAGGCCCGAGCAGCGCGATGAACTCGCCGCGCCGCACGGTGATCGTCAGCTCGTCCAGCGCGTTGAACGCCTTGCCGCCGGCACCGGCGAACCGCCGGGTGACGCGGTCGAGCCGCAACTCCTTGAAGTCGTGTTTCATGTGTGGACCTGCCTGTGGTGTGAGGCACCGCACCGGGACAGCGGGAATCCGGTGGCTCTCGCAGCCGTCGCGAAAGCCACCGGATCCCCGCTTTCGCGGGGATCGCTGTGCGTGCCGGCGTCACGCCGGCATCGCGGTCACTTCGTCTTCTGCGCGCCCACCTGCTGGTCCCAGATCCGGAACGCCTCGACCTGCGCCTTCGGTTCCAGCGACTGCGTGTGCGGGAACTCCTTCAGCCACTGCTCGTACTCGGGCCGGCCGAATTCCTTCAGCGCTTCCTGGCTTTCCTTCGGCGCCATGGTCACCGGCACGTTCTTCACCGCCGGGCCCGGGTAGAAGTAGCCCTTGTCGTACGTGAACGCCTGCGCTTCCGGCGTCAGCATGAACGCCATCACGTCGAGCACGACGGCCATCTTCTCCGGCGACACGCCCTTGGGGATCACCATGTAGTGCGCGTCGTTCACCCACGTCATGCCCTTGAACGGGACGACCTTGTAGTCCTTCGGCACGATGCCGAGGACGCGCTGGTTGATGTCCCAGCCCGTCATCGTCGGCGTCATGTCGCGCGAGCCCTCGCACAGCTCCTTCATGACCGGGCCGGTGCCGGTCGGGTAGTACTCGATGCAGCTGTTCAGCTCCTTGAGGTACGCCCAGGTCTTCTCCCACCCGTTGACCGGGTCCTTCGGGTTCTTGTCGCCGAGGATGTACGGCAGGCCCATGATGAACGTGCGGCCGGGGCCGGAGTTGGCCGGGCGCGCGTAGATGAGCCGGTTCGGGTTGGCCTTGCACCACGCGAGGAGTTCCGCGGGCGTGGTCGGCGGCTGCTTCACCTTCGCCGGGTTGTACTCGAGGATCGGACCCGCGGGCATGAACGTGACGGCGATGCCCTGGTCCTGCGCGAGCTTCTGCATCTCGGCGGCCGGCGGCTGGTAGTTCGCCATCAGGTTGGGGAACTTGGCCGCGTTGTCCGGCAGGATCTTCACGAGCAGGCCCTGCTCGATGCCCGCCGCGAGGAAGTCGGTGCCGGTCAGCACGAGGTCGATGTCGCTGCGTCCCGCGCCCTGCATCGCCTTCAGCTTGCCGGGAAGTTCCGGCGACGGCGCCTTGGTGAAGTTGAACTTGGCGACCATGTTCGGGTTCTTCTTCGCGTACAGCTCGAACGCGTCCTGCGTGAGCGCCAGGTTGCCCGCCACGTCGACGACGTTGATGGTGAGCGGGCTCTTCGGCGCCTGCGCGAGGACGGCGCCGGCGAACGCCAGCGAGACCGCCGTCACCACCGCCTTCATTGCAGTGCGGCGCAGCGGCCGCGTGACTTGCTCGTTCATCGACTTCCTCCTTGGTTCGTTGGTGCAGCTGTTGATTCATTGCCCCGCGTGCGCGACCCGGTGCGGCGGCGAAACTGCGGCGAAACGTCCTAGTGTATGCCTCCCGGCGACCGTGATCGTCCGCCGCCGCGCCGCGCGCGGACTGCACGGCGGCCCCGATCCGGCGTGCGCTCCGGCCCCACGGCGGCGGCGGTGCGCCGGCGCGCCGGGTCCCGCCCTACAGCACCGGGTGCCCGGTGATGATCGTCGGCAGCCACGTCGAGAACGCCGGGACGTACGTCACCACCGCCATCGCGGCGAACAGCGCGCCGTAGAACGGCCAGATCGTGCGCATCACCTGGCCGACGCTGATCTCGCCGATCGCGCAACCGACGAACTGCGTGGTGCCCACCGGCGGCGTGTTGAGGCCGAGCGCGCAGTTGAGCAGCATGACCATGCCGAACTGCACCGGTCCCATGCCCATCTGGATCGCCAGCGGGAGGAACAGCGGGGTGCAGATCAGGATCGTCGCCGCCATGTCCATGAAGGTGCCGAGCAGGAACAGGATCAGGTTGATGAAGAACATCACCCACGGGTTGTCGGTCGCGGTGAGCAGCAGGTTGGCGGTGGCCTCCGGCAGTTCGAGATAGGCCATCTGCCACTGGAACATGTTCGACACGCCGATCAGCAGCAGCACGACACCCGTGGTCTTGGCCGCCTTCGCCGCCGCCTTCATGAGCTTGGTCCAGTTCATCGTGCGGTACACGACGAACGTCAGCAGGAGCGAGTAGGTCACCGCGATCGCGGCCGCCTCGGTGGCGGTGGTCGCGCCGGCGATGATGCAGCCCAGGATCACGAAGACGACGAACATCCCCGGCAGCGCGGCGACGAACGACACCAGCACCGCGTGCCAGCCCGGGAAGCGATGGACGTGCACGTGGCCGTCCACGTCGCGCGGGAAGCCGTTCTTCTTCGCGACCAGGTACGCGGCGACCAGCATGCTGATCGTCAGCGCGAGCACCGGCAGCAGGCCGGCGAACATGAGGTCGCCGATCGAGACGCCCTTGATCGAGTAGTCGCCGATCTTCCCCGACGCGCTCTGCGCCGCGAACGCGTAGATGATGAGGTTGTGCGACGTGGGCATCAGCGCGCCCGCGAGCGCCGCGTGGGTCGTGACGTTCACCGCGTAGTCGGCGCTGTAGCCTTCCTTCTTCATCATCGGGATCATGACGCCGCCCATCGCCGACACGTCCGCGACGGGGGAGCCCGAGACGCCGCCGAAGATCGTGCAGGCGACGACGTTGGCCATGCCGAGCCCGCCCTTCCAGTGGCCGACGAGGTTGCGGGCGAAGGCGACGATCTTCTCCGCGATGCCGCCGTGCAGCATCAGTTCCCCGGAGAAGATGAAGAACGGGATCGCGAGGAACGAGAACACGTTCATCCCCGAGATCATGCTCTGGAAGGCCGTGGCCAGCGGCAGGCCCTCCACGAGGTAGGTGGCGATGCAGGAGAGCGCGATCGCGAACGCGACCGGCACCCCGAGCAGCAGCAGCAGCGTGAAGCTGATGCAGAGGACGGCGAGCGCGGTGCCTAGTACCATGACTTCACCACTTCCTGCCCGCGCACCATCGCGATCAGGTGCTCGATCGAGAAGAGGACGATCAGCACGCCGGCGATGATGCCCGGCAGGTACCGGAACGCCTCCGAGATGCCGAGCGTGGGAATGATGTTGTCGGCGACCGAGCGTGCCATGGTCAGGCAGCCCCAGAACAGCAGCACGCCGAAGAGGATGGTGAGGAGGCCCACCGTGATGCCGATCCGGAACTGCCACTTGTCGGGCAGCAGGCCGACCAGCGATTCCATGCCGATGTGGCCCTCGTCGCGGACGCCGGCGGAGGCGCCGAACATCGCGACGGTGATGACGAGGAGCAGGGCCACCTGCTCGACGTAGGGCCGCGCGTCGTTGAAGACGTAGCGGTTCACCACGCCCCAGTCGACGATCGCGACGATCCCGAGCAGGGCGGCCACGGCGACGTACATCGCCCAGCGCGACAGCCTGGAGTTGAGCGGGGTCAGCAGGTTCATGGGCTTCCTCGTGCGGCCCCCGCGGCGCCGCACTGGCGCCGCGGGAGGTCCGTCAGCCGGTCCGTCGTGCGCCGGCGCCTACTTCGTGTTGACGATCTCGGTGACGAGGCCCTTCAGCTCGGGCGTGTTGGCGAACTTCTCCCACGTGCCTTTCTCGGCCTCGACGAACGCCTTGCGGTCGATCTCGCTGGCCGGGACGATCTTGGCGCCGGCCTTGATGACGGCTTCCTTGGAGGACTTCTCCTTGGCTTCCCACAGCTTCACGTAGTAGGGGATCGAGTCCTTCGCGGCCTTGCGCAGCGCGGCCTGCTCTTCCTTCGTGAGCTTGTCCGCCCGGCCTTCGAGAACACCACCACCTCGAGCATCATCACGTGCATCGTCTCGCTGTAGACCGGCGCCGACTCGTAGTGCTTGGCGGTCTCTCGCGCGACGAGTAGTTGTTCTCGGCGGCGTCGATAGGAGCGGTCTTGAGGCCCGTGTAGACCTCGGCGTACGGGACCGGGGTGGCGGAGGCGCCGAGCGCTTTGATCGTCGCGACCCACAGGTCGGACGGCTGCACGCACCTTCATGCCCTTGAGGTCGGCGAGGTTCTTGATCGGCTTCTTGGCGTACATCGAGCGCGCGCCGCTCTCGTATCACGAGGCCGACGAAGCCCGCCTTCTCGAACGCGGCGAGGATCTTGTCGCCGATCGGCCCGTTGATCACCTTGCGATGGTGCTCGATGTCGCGATAGAGGAACGGCAGCGACAGGATCATCGACTCGGGGACGATGCCGTGGAACGCGGCGGTGTTGACCCGCACCATGTCGAGCGCGCCGATCTTGACCTGCTCGACGGTGTCCTTCTCGGAGCCGAGCGAGCTGTCGGGGAACACCTTGATCGAGTCCTTGCCGCCGGTCGCCTTCGAGAGCTCCTCGCCCATGAAGTTGACCGACATCACCGTCGGGTAGTCCTTCGGATGCACGTCCGCCGAGCGGAACGTCGTCGCCGTCGCGACCGACGCGGTGAATCCGATCGCCGCGGCGGCGACCGCGAGGACCAGCTTCTTCGGCTTCATTCTCATGGTTTCTCCTGGTGGAAAGGCACGGCGGATCGCCGGCAAGGGGGGCGCGCCTCGAACGGCGCGTGGTTGGAAGGCGGGGTCATCGCCCGAGGAAATCGTCGCGTTGCGGGGTGAACGTGTCGAGCAGCACGCCGGCCTTGCGGCAGGTGCAGCCGTGCACGACGCCGGGCCGCTTGTAGAGGGTGTCGCCGGCGCGCACGATCCGCGTCTCGCCGTCGATGGTGAATTCGAACTCGCCCGAGAGCACGTGCGTCAGCTGCTCGTGCGGGTGCGAGTGCAGCGGGCCGACGGCGCCGGCGGCGAAGTGGACCTCGACCTGCATCAGGCCGCCGCCGTGCGCGAGGATGCGGCGCTGCACGCCGCCGCCCAGGTCCTCGAGCGGACAATCGTCGTGGTGAACGAACATCGCGGGTCAGCCCGTGGTCGGTGCGCCGGCCGCCCGCTTGCGCGCCACCGGCGCGCGGCGGGCGCCGCCGCGTTGCTCGTGCAGCGGCACGATGACGTCCCACTGCCGCTGGAATTCGCGCTCGACGCGCGCCAGGTGCCTGTGCATCGCCTCGCGCGCGCCCTCGGCATCGCCGCGCTCGATGGCGTCGATGATCGCGTTGTGGTCGAGCAGCGTCCCCTCGCGGATGCGCTTGGTGTGGAAGAACGCCTCGATGCGCGACCACAGCTTGCCGCGCCGCTGCTGCCACAGGCCCTCGACCACCAGCGCGAGCGAGCTGTTGCCCGTCGCGGCCGCGATGCGCACGTGGAACTCGCGGTCCGCCGCGTCGCGCTTGCCGAACTCGTCGGCGTGCTCGCGCATCCGCTCCACGGTCTGCCGCAGCGCCGCCACGTCCGCCTTGCGCGCGCTCTTCGCCGCCATCGCGGCGATCTCGCCCTCGATCAGGCGGCGCGCGGCCAGGAGGTCGAACGGGCTCGGGCCCTCGTCGACGATGCCCGCGATCTGCGCCGCGCCGGGCTCGGCCACGAAGATGCCGGCGCCCACGCGCACTTCGACTCGTCCGGCGATCTCCAGCGAGATGATGGCCTCGCGCACCGACGTGCGCGAGACGCCGAGCAGCGTGGCGAGCTCGCGCTCGGCCGGCAGGCGGCTGCCGGCGGGGAATTCGCCGCTGTCGATGAGCGCCGCGATCTGGCCTGCGATCTGGCGATACAGGCGCAACGGCTCGACGGTGTGCAATGGCACGCGCTCTCCTCCTCGTTCGGGACGGCGCGTTCTGCGACGCGCGCGGCCCGCAGCAGGGGCGCCACTGGCCCGCCCACCGCAGGTGCGGCGTGGACTCTACGACCGGGCGGCAGATTGGTCAAGTGGTCCAGCCACTCAACCATGGCGGCCGGGGGACCGCCTTGCGCTGCGTCAACCTTCGGGAGCGGGGCCGCGCCCGCCCCGCGCGGCACGTCGCCGCAGGCTATAACGCGCGGTAGTGGCCCGACTTGCCGCCGCGCTTCTCGAGCAGCCGGACGGCCTCGATGCGCATGCCCCGGTCGACCGCCTTGCACATGTCGTAGATGGTGAGGAGGCCGGTCGCGGCCGCGGTCAGGGCCTCCATCTCGACCCCGGTCTTGCCCTGCGTCTCGGCGGTCACCTCGATCGTCACCGCGGAGGCCGCCTCGTCCAGCGCGAACTCCACCGCCACCCGCGTGAGCGGCAGCGGATGGCAGAGCGGGATGAGGTCGGAGGTGCGCTTCGCCGCCATGATGGCCGCGAGCCGCGCCACGCCGAGCACGTCGCCCTTGCGGGCGCCGCCCTGGGCGACCAGTGCCAGGGTGGCGGGCAGCATCACGATGCGGCCGCCGGCGCGCGCCACGCGGTGGGTCACGTCCTTGCCGGCGACGTCGACCATGTGCGCCTGCCCGCCGGCGTCGAAGTGGGTAAAATGGGTTGCGGCGGAGGGCGTGCCGCCGGCCCTGCGGGCGCCGCGGCCGGCGCCGGTTGCGGATGTCGGCGCCGCCTTTGCCGTGCGATTGCGTGCCACCTGCAGGTTCCCCGAATGAACTTGAGCGTGCGCCGGGCATCTTAGCACTTGACCATGCGCGTTCCGACCGTTGCCTCCCCCGCCCGCCGCCGGCTGCCCGCCACGGCGCGCAAGGCCGTGGCCGCGGCGCTCGTGCTGGCGCTCGCGACGACGTCCGTCGCGCAGGCGCCTGCGGCGGCCACGGCAGCGGCGAAGACCGCCGCGGCGGCACCCGCCGCCGCGACGCCCGTCACCGTCCCCAACGTGTGGACCCAGGTGCCGATGGCGGACCCGACGATCCCGGTGCCCTACCCCAGTTCGTCCGTGCTGCGCGGAACCATTCTGGACCCGCCGCCGGTGCCGCTGCCGGACCTGGGCGACTCGTCGCAGGCGGCCCTCTCGCCGGCACAGGAGCGCAAGCTCGGCAACGCGATCATGCGCCAGGTGCGCGCGCAGGGCGGCTACCTGCAGGACCCGGAGGTCAACGACTACCTGAACGAACTCGGCCGCCGCCTGGTGCTCGCGGTCCCCGGCACGAAGCAGGACTTCGAGTTCTTCGGCGTGCCCGACTCCGCGATCAACGCGTTCGCGCTGCCCGGCGGCCACATCGGCGTGCACACGGGCCTCATCGTCCTCGCCCAGAACGAGTCGGAGCTCGCGAGCGTGCTGGCGCACGAGATCTCGCACGTGACGCAGCACCACATGTCGCGGATGGTGGACAACCAGAAGAACACCATGCTGATGACGCTGGCGGGCCTCGCCCTCGCGGTGCTCGCGTCGCGCGCCGGCGGCGCCAACGGCGCGCAGGGGGTGCAGGCCGCGGTCGCGGGCAGCCAGGCGCTCGCGATGCAGAACCAGATCAACTTCACGCGCGACAACGAGTACGAGGCGGACCGCGTCGGCTTCCAGCGCCTGGTGGCCGCGGGCTTCGATCCCAACGCCGCGGCGACCTTCATGGAGAAGCTGCAGCGCTCGACGCGCTTCACCGACGGCAACGCGCCCTCGTACCTGCGCACGCACCCGATCACCTACGAGCGCATCGCCGAGGCGCAGGGCCGCGCCCAGGGGCTGCCGTATCGCCAGATCCCGGACTCGCTCGAGTTCCACCTCGTGCGCGCGCTCCTGCGCAGCTACCAGGGCGACCCGCGCGCCGCCGCTCTGGTGTTCGAGACGGCGCTCAAGGAGAAGAAGTACAACAGCGAGATCGCGGAGCGCTACGGGCTCGTCGCCGCGCTGCTGCGGGCGCAGGACATCCCGCGCGCCAAGGCGGAGCTCGCCACGCTCGAGAAGATGGCGCCGCCCAACGCGATGTTCGACGCGATGGCGGGCAACGTGCTGATGGGCGGCGGGGAGTACGCCGCGGCCGCGAAGCGCTTCGAGGCGGCGCTGGCCAAGTACCCGAACAAGATGCAGCTCGTATACGACTATCCCGAGGCGCTCATCAAGGACAAGCGCCCGCAGGCGGCCTCGGCGTTCGTCGAGCAGCAGCTCGTGCGCTTCCCCGGCGACGGCCAGCTCCACCAGATCGCCGCGCGCGCGTACGCCGAGCAGAACATGCGCCTCAAGGAGCACGAGCACCAGGCCGAGTACTACGCGTGGATGGGCAACCTCACGCTCGCGATCGGCCAGCTCGAGATGGCCGCCAAGGCCGGCGACGGCGACTTCTACCAGATGTCGGTGGTGGAGACGAAGCTGCGCAAGCTGCGCGCGGAGCAGGCGGAGTTGTCCAAGTCCGCCATGGCGCCGGAAGGCTGACGTCCGCAAAAGGCGCCCTCGCCTGCGGTGGCGGGCGCGGCGTCCCCGGCGCGCCTTTTGCGGCCGCTGCACCGTCACCGGGTGGGATCAGGCCATCGGTGTCAGACACCGGTCTCGACGAAGTTCTCCCTCTCCCCGTGCGCGGGGACCGGATTGGGGCAAGGGGCAGTGGGTCGCCGATGCGCAGGCGCTCACGGCAGGCCAGTCGGCCGCCTTGGGGCGGCCCGGCGGCGGCCGCTTGCAAGGGCCACCCAACGACGAGTGTTGTGCGGCGGGCTGCGTACATCCCATGCATCCTTGCATGGGTGGCGGCACCCAGGCTGTCGCTACTGTCAGTACGTCACCGGCGACACGCCTCGCATAGTCCGCTCCTCATCGGCACGCCTTCGTGCCGGGCGAGGGGGACGCATGAAGCTGCTCGTCGTCGACGACCATCCGCTGATCCTGCACGCGCTCGGCGAGGTGCTGCCCCGCCTCGATGCGCGCATCGACCTGCACGGCGCGTCCACGCGCGAGGAAACGCTGGCGGCGCTGACGCGCCATCCCGACCTCGCGCTGGTGCTGCTCGACCTCGCCCTCCCCGGCGCGCACGGGCTCGACCTCCTCGCCGACGTGCGCCGGGTGCGGCCGCGCCTGCCGGTGGTCGTGCTCTCGGCGACGCACGACCGTGCGACGATATCGGCGGCGCTCGCGGCGGGCGCGCGGGGCTTCGTCGCCAAGACCTCCGATCCCGCCGCGCTCCTCGATGCCGTCCGCACGGTGCTGGCCGGCGGCGAGCACGTCACGCGCGACATCGCCCCCACCCGGCCGACGAGCGTCGACGGCGTCTCCATCGAGGTCCTCGGCCTCACGCAGCGGCAGAGCGAGGTGATGCTGCTGCTCGCCCAGGGCAAGCCCAACAAGCTCATCTGCCGCGACCTCAAGCTGTCGGAGGGCACGGTCAAGGTGCACGTCAGCGCGATCCTGAAGGCGCTCAACGTCCATACGCGCTCGCAGGTGATCGTCGAGCTCGCGCGGCGCGGCATCCACGTCGATCGCGCGCGGCTGACGTAGAACAACGGCCGGCCCCGATGGCAGCGCCCCCGCTCGCGGCCGGCGTGCTGGCCCGCGCGCGCGCCGACCAGGTCGCGCAGCTCTACGCCGGGTGGCACCGCACGTCCGTGTCGATGCTGCTGGGCGCGGCGCTGCTGTGCCTCGTGCTCTGGGACCAGACGTCGGGCTGGACGATCGCCGGCTGGATCGCGCTGATCGTCGCCAACCAGGCGTGGCGCGGCTGCCTCGCGCGCGCCTGGTGCCGCGAGCGCCCGGGCCTCGCCGCGACCGTGCGCTGGGGGCGCTACTGGTCGGCGGGGTCGACGCTCGCCGGCGCGCTGTGGGGCCTCGCCGCGCTCGTGATGTACCCGACGTCGGCGCCAAACGAGGCGCTGCTGATCGTCTGCCTGTTCGGCGTCGTGCTGGGCGGCCTCAACCTGACGGCGGTGTACCGCGCGTCGTTCTACGGGTTCGCACTCGCGGCACTGGTCCCGCTGATCGTGCGCGTGGCGGTCGCCGGCGACCAGGTGCACCTCTACACCGCGCTCGTGATGGCGGTGGTGCTGGGCTTCATCCTCGCGTTCGGCCACCAGTTGAACGACGTGCTCACCCGCTCGCTCGCGATGCGCTACGAGAACGTCGACCTCATCGCGGAGCTGCGCCGCAAGTCGCGCGCGGCGGACGACGCGCGCGCCGCCGCGGAGCACGCCAACCGCGCGAAGAGCCAGCTCCTCGCGGCCGCGTCGCACGACCTCCGGCAGCCGCTGCACGCGCTCGGGCTGTACGCAGCCGCACTGGCCGCGCGCGCGACCGGTGCGGCCGAGCGCCCGCTGGTCGCCAACGTCCAGCGCGCGGTCGCGGCGCTCGAGGGGCAGTTCGAGCAGCTCCTCGACCTCTCGCGCCTGGAGGCCGGCGCGCTGCAGCCCGCGCCGGCGCGCGTCGCCCTCGCCCCGCTCCTGCAGCGGGTCGCCGCGGAGCAGCGGCCGCATGCCCAGGCGAAAGGCCTGACGCTGCGCGTCGCCGCCACGTCGCTCGCCGTGGTCAGCGATCCCGCGCTCCTCGAGCGCATCGTGCGCAACCTCGTGACCAACGCGATCCGCTACAGCGAACGCGGCGGCGTGCTGCTCGGGGCGCGCCGGCTGGGCGGCGAGGTGGCGATCGACGTCGTCGACACCGGCATCGGGATCGCCTCGGAGCAGCAGGCGCGCGTCTTCGAGGAGTTCTACCAGGTGAAGACGTCGCGCAGCAGCGCGCACAGCGGGATGGGACTCGGGCTCGCGATCGTGCGCCGGCTCGCGGCCCTGCTCGGGCACCGCGTGGCGGTCGCGTCGCGCGTGGGCCGCGGCTCGCGCTTCCGCTTGCTCGCCCCGGCGGCGCCGCGCCCGCCGCGCCGGCGCGTGACGAGCCCGCCGGCGCGCCGCACGGCGCACGCCGGGGCGACCGCCATCGCCGGTGCGCTGGTCGCCGTGATCGACGACGACCCGGCCGCGGTCGACGCGATGAGCGTGCTGCTGGAGACGTGGGGCGCGCGGGTGGCCGGCGGTCGCGACGCCGCGACGGTGCTCGACGCCATCGCCGTCGCCGACGGGTATCCCGACCTGCTGATCGCGGACCTGCGGTTGGGCGACGGCGCCGACGGGATCGAGGTGGTGCGGCGCATCCGCGACGAGCTGGGCGTCAGCGTCCCCGCGCTGCTCGTGTCCGGCGACCTGAGCCCGGGCGCCGGGCGCGACGCACGCGCGGCCGGCCTCGTGCTCCTCGACAAGCCGGTGGTACCGGCGGTGCTGCACGCCACCGCCACCGCGCTCATCGCCGCGACATGAACGCGGCAACGGCGCCCCGCCGTGTCACGAGGACCTTGGCGTGCCGGCGGCCATCCCGGCCAGGGTGCGCCCCGTTCGGCTCAAGGCACCATCTGCCAGCCGACGCCGATGCCGGTCATGCCCTGGGTCACCGGGGCGACGTGCCGGCCCTGCATCAGCCAGCGCACCACGTTCCCGCTGCCGGGGGCGTACCACATCACATCCGAGCGAGTGTCGGCGTCGAAGTCGCCGACGCTGCCAATGTTCCAGGTGCCGGGCGGAACCGAGGTGAAGAAGTCGGACGCAGCGACCGTGCCGCCGTTCTGGTACCACACGGCGGTCGTGCCGCTCGTACTGTCGCGCCAGAAGATGTCCGCCTTGCCGTCGCCGTCGAAGTCGCCGATGCGCACCGGCACCCATGTCCCGGGTCCGACCGCTCCGGGGAACGCGGTCGTGAACGTGCCATTCGCCGCCATCAGGTACATCACGACCACGCCGTCGGAGGCACGGAACCACAGGAGGTCGCGGGTGCCGTCACCGTTAAAGTCGCCGACGCCGACGAGGGCGTAGGCGAGGGGCACGATGCCGAGGTTCAGCGTGCTCGCGATGGTGCCGCTCGCGTTCATGAGCCACACGAGCGTCTGGCCGGTGCCCGCATTGCGCCAGACGATATCCGCCCGCCCGTCGCCGTTCACGTCGCCGACCGCGCTCAGCCCCCACCCCGATCCCGCGCCCACACTGGCCGGGAATGTCGTGCTGCCGACCGCCGAGGGCGAGGTCATGAGCCACACGGCGACCTGGCCGGTGGCAGCGTCGAACCACACGACGTCCGGCACGCCGTCACCGTTCACGTCGCCCGTCGCCATGGCCGTCCACGAGGTGGGCACGCCGGGCGGGAACGTCGCGAGGAATTGCGTCGGTCCGGGACCGGTGAACTGCCAGGTCGCATTGGTCCCGTCGCTCTTGCGCCAGAACACGTCGAAGGACGGATCGGCTGCGGCCACGATGGTGAAGTTCACGTTCGAAACGTCGAAGAACACGCTGTTGCTGCACTTGACCTTGATGCGCGCCGTCGTCGTCCCGGTATTGGGGACGGTCACGGCCTGCGTGCCGTCGTTGGGCGTCGCGGCCGCGAGCACCGTCGGGAACGTCTGGCCGCCGTCGGTGGAGAGCATGATGTCCACGTTGGGGCAGCTCACGGGTGCCGCGGTGGTATTGGCCACGTTCCAGGTCACCGTCTGCGTGGTGCCGCCGGTCCAGTTCACCGCGGTGTTGGGCGCCGTCACCGCGAAGGGCCCGGCCGCCGTGGTAACGTTGAACGAGAGTAGGCTCCATGCGACGCCACCGCCGCCGGCACGGTTGTCGCGCACCGTCATCCGGAAATTGAGAGCCCGCGTGGCGTTGGGCAGGACCTCGCCGACAGGTAGCGTGCCGGCAAGCAGATTGGCAAGTCTCGGGAACGTCCGCGTCGGGCTCGTCGTCGCGTTCCACGACCGGAAGAACGGCGCGGTCGTGCCATTGCTGAGCGGGCCGCCCGTCCCGAGGTCGTACTCCTCCCAGTTGTAGGTCAGGGTATCGCCATTCGCGTCGGTCGCCGAGCCAGTCAGCTCGAAGGGCGTGTTGGCCGGAATGGTGAACCCGCCGGCGGGCACCGCCGGGACGGGCACGCTATTGCCGGTCGCCGTGGTGACCGGGCACGAGTTGCCCGCGCCCGCAACCGTGTACGCGGCAATCTCCTCGAAGTTCACCGTGTGGAAGTAGGGATCGCTGTGCGCCTGCAGGTCGTCCGACCCGCAAATGCCGGCGTAGGCCATGATCGTGGAGCCGCTGCCCGGCTCGTACCGGGTACTTGGGTTGCCATTGCCGTTGCAGCTGCCGGTCACGCTGTTGAACGAGTGATTGCCGCCAAATTGGTGGCCCATCTCGTGGGCCACGTAGTCGACCCAGAATCCGTCGCCGATCGGGGTGGGCTGACCCGTAACACCCATGGCCTTCGAACCGGCCACGCAAGGGACCCCGAGCGCGGCGATGCCACCACCGCCGGTGCTGAACACGTGACCGATGTCGTAATTGGGGCTCCCGATGACGTTGTCAAGGTTAGTCTGGTTCTCGCTCAGCATCGCGCCGCCGTCGGCGTTGGTGTACGGATCCGTGGCGGGGTTCGTGTACACGATCAAATTATTGTTGGCCACGAGTTGCAGGCGCACCGCCACTTCGGCCTCGTAAATGCCCGTGACGCGGTTGACGGCAGTCACGATGGCCGCCTGCCCGAGGGCGACCGTGCCGCCGTGGAAGGCGGTGTACTCGCCAGTCGCTGCGACCGCGAGCCGGTAGGTGCGCAGTTGCGTGCCCGACGTTCGCAGCGGGGCGGCCGCGATCAGGCTCCGGATGTGGGCTGCCATGCGCCCGCCTGCGTCGACAGGAGGCTGTTCGAAGAACCCCGTTCGCGTCGGCGACATCTGATCGCGGCTGAAGTAGCTGATGTAGTGGACGGTGTCGCCGCGACTGTAAGGGTCAATAAATACGCGACCGGTGTTGACCGAAAGCACCATCGCGTGAAACCCCTGCGGCGTCCAATCGAGGCGCACGGTGGCGACGGGATCGTCGATGCCTTGACCAGCCCACGTGCGGATCTCGGGGAACCGGGCGGCGAGTTCCGGCGCCATGACTGCAGTTTCGACAATCGCGAACCGCGCGACCCCTCCGTATGGCATGGGCAGGGCGATGACAGCCGGCTCGCGGCCGGCCTCGGCGTCGGCCTCCCTCGGTGCGGCAAAGGCCACGCTCTGAAGGGCGCTGCGGTCGAGGGCCACCAGACGATATTTCTCGGGCACGATCCAGCGACCATCGGCCGGCCGAACGTCGCTCTCCGCTACGTCATGCCAAAGCCCATTGCTCGCCTGGGCAAGGTCCGGTCCGGCGGCGAGGGCGATGCCCGACAGCAGCGAGCATTGCAGCCACGCGACGGCGACGAGCACTAGCGCGCGGATACTGCGGATCGTGGCAGGCGACATCTCGATTCTCCGACATACTTGGCCGCAGGGCACTGCGTGAGTCGCAACTCGCGTGGAGAACGCCGGCACGCGTTCGCGATGATGGCGGAGCGCAGGGGACCCCGATTCGAAACACCGCGGGCCGGTAGGGACGCGGGCAACACAAGGATACCATTCGTGCATCGGCGCACCCACGCGGACTCGGCGCCCGATTCGCTCCCACCGCGGACGAATGCCCCAGCTTCCTGGCCGCAGGCGAATGCCTCGGCGTCGGCGATGCTCGCCTGCCGGCGCTTCTGAATGAGGGCCGACGACGGCGACCCTCATGCTTGAACATCGTTCCAAAAGCTCAGACGAACTGCAGGTCCTTCGCCGTGAAGTTGGCGAGGTTCGGGAAGACCTGTGCAATGTCGCTGCCGGGCATACCGAGCCAGCGGCCCAGCGTCGCGCCAATCTGGTCCACCGCGATGCCGGGAATCCAGGCGCCGTTGCTGCCCGAATCCATCGTGCCGTTGGTGATGAGGTCGGGGAACGTGCCGTACATCTCGCCACCCTTGACCGCGCCCCCAATCACCAGGTGGTGACCGCCCCAAGCATGGTCGACGCCCTGGTTCGCATTCCCGATGAAGGTGCGGTTGAAGTCGGACATCGTAATCTGGACGACGCTATTGCTGATGCCGGCCGCCGCCGTGTAGTCGTAGAACGCTCTCATCGCCGGGAACAACTGGTTGAAGAGGTTCGTCTGGTTGGTGACGGTGCCCACGTGCGTGTCGTAGCCACCCATCCCCACCAAGAAGAATTGGCGCTTCACCCCGGTCTCCGCGCTCCTGTCGATGAGCCGCGCGACCTGCCGCAACTGCTGCGCGATACCGGTGTTGAGCAGCGTGCCGTTGACCGTGAACGCGGTCTGGATGATCGCGGGCAGCGTAGCGGTGAGGATCGGATTGGCCGTGCTGTTTGCCGCAAGTGCCTTGGACATGATCCCCGCAGAACCCTGGACAACCGCGTTGCCCGGAGTCGCATTGGCAAGCAGCGCAGTGAGCGCATTGAAGCGCGCGATCGACGTCGCGTCGGTGCCCTGCCCCGACACCGTGACGCCACCGTTCTGAGGGATCACCAACGGCGCAGTGGTCACGCCGCTGGCGAAGACCTGCGAGCCCGCGACTGAAACGCTCGAAGGTATGAGCGCACCCGCATTCGCGCTGACCAGAAGGTCGGACATACGGCCGCCCCACCCGCTACGCATCGGCGCGTTGTTGAGTGTGCCCGACCACTGGTCTTGCTGGTCAGCGTGCGAGAACAGGTTCGGCGGGCGCAGCGATGGGTTGGCCTGATACGCGGCCTTGTTCGCGATCGGCGCGACCAGCGTCCCTGCATTGGCGAGCACGGCCATCTTGCCTGCCGCATAGACCGATGCAAGCGGGGACATGCTCGGATGAAACCCGTAGGTCTTGCCGGCAGCGGAGAACTGGATCAGATTCGCCTGAGGAATACCGACCTGCGATGCCGTGGTTCGTACTGCGGAGTAGGCTGCATAGTCGGAGTACGGGACGATCATGTTGTTCGAGTCGTTGCCTCCGAACAGGAACACGCACACGATCGCCTGATAACCGCTGCCGACGGCCGCGTTGGCGCTTTCGACGCCCCAGGTGCCAAGGCTTCCGGCCATCGCGCTCGCGGTGAGCGCGCCGGCGGAGGTAAGGAACTTCCGGCGAGGGTTGTTCATGTCAGCGCTGCACTTGGTAGTCGTACGACGAGGCCATCAGGTAGACGGCCATACGAGCACGGTTAGTGCGATCGGCGGCCGTGATGGGGTTGCTAACCGGTATGGCCGACACCGCGGTAACGATCGTCGGCTCCAGGGCGATCGGAAACTGGCCGCCAGCCAGGTGCTGGTTTAGCAGCGACACCATCGCCGCCGGCTGGTCCGCGATCGCCTCGAACGGCGCCAGGAAGATCTTCGTCCCGGTCGCGTCGGGTACCGTCGTGTCCGGCGCGTAGCCACCGTACACGAGCGCGTAGATCGCATTGGCGCGGCCGACCGCCGTCACGGTCGTGTGAATTCCGAACTCGGGTCCGAGTATCGTCGTGCCTGGAATCTTGGCGTCGGGCATGAAATAGTTGAACACCGTCGGCGGGAAGTAGGGGTTCTGCCCGAGGTTGCCGGTGGTGCCCGCGAGGCGGTTGCCGTCGGTTAGACTGTTGAGGGCCCGAAGCAAGCCTGTCACGGCCAGCACCGGCTCCCGCAGCTTGCCGTAGTCGGCGGCGGTCTTCGCGGGACCACGCGCCTCGACATCCGTCAGGATCGCCTGCACAACCGCCGCGAGGTCGCCGCGAACGTTGTTGCCGTTATTGACGAACACGTTCGATACGCGCCCGACGTAGGCCGGCGACGGATTACCCGTTACTAGCCGCTGGATCATCTGCTTGCTGACGTATACCGGCGTGTTCGGATGCATGAACAGGTTGCGCACAGCCGCGTCGATGTCCTGCTGACCCGACTGACCGCCCGGCAGCACCGTGCCGTTCAGCAGCGTCTTCTGGTTCGGGTCGTGCCCCGTCGTCGTGGTCGTTGGGTAGGGCACCATCGGCGCGGCGTAGTACGGGTTCTGCTTGCCGCTGGCCGTGACCTGCGTCGGCGAGTTGGCATAGGTGTAGCCGGTGAACACGCGCGCGAATTCCTTGATCGTGTTCTGGTCGTACGTCGGAACCGGATGTCCGTTCGCATCGAGGATCGGCGTGCCATCCGGATACAACTCCACCAGGTTGATGGTGAATAGCTGCATGATCTCGCGGGCGTAGTTCTCGTTGGGTACGCGCGCGCCCGACGGTCGATCGTTGTTGACCATGTCGAGGTAGTCACCCATCGCCGGGCTGTAGGTCACCTGGCGAAGTAGGGTCTCGAAATTCCCGAATGCGTTGCTGGCCAGAATGTTCTGATAGCGCGCCATCGCGTGCGCATAGGTGAGGTTCTGCACGGTTGCGCCAGAGATCACGAGGATCTGAGACAACGCCCACGCCACACGCTGCCGCAACTGGTCGGGCGCATACAGCGCGTTCGTGAAGAAGTCACGCTGCACCATTGCGAGGGAGAGCTGGTCACGGGCACACACTGCCTGCGGCGAATCGGCAGGATACGCCGTGCCGTTCGGCATCTGAGCATTGCAGTCGGCCGACGTGGTGAGCTGGATCTTGTAGTAGCGAGCGTCCGGATAGCCCGAGACCGGCTTGCTCATCTGGTCCGTGATCCAGCCTTGGATGCCGAGCGAGACGACACGGGCGGCTTCCGACTGCGACGGCCCGAACGTGGCCTGGTTGAGGAGCCGCCAGATGTCCGGATCGGTGGTGACCACCGCCGGTGCAGTCTGCACCACGGCTTTCTGCTTCAGCGTTTGGACGATCTGCCCGAGCGAATCCTGCACTTCGGCATAGAACTGATAACTGCCGGCGTTCGGAAGCGGAACCGTTGTCGTGAAGGGCGCCACGGCGACGTCCGTCAGCTTCGTCCCGTTCATGAAGAAGGTCACACGGGTGACATTGGCCCCGGCAGCGGTCGCCACCGCGGTACCGGTGAGGGTCACCGATGCGCCTGGCGCGAACAGCGTATTCGAGAGTGCGAGCGTGATGCGAGGCAATTGGGGCGGCGCCGAGACGGTGACCGTCACAGGCGCCGAATTCCCGATGGCGCCGCCGTTGTCGTAGGCACGGGCGGTCAGCGTATAGGTGCCGGCGGTGGTCGGAGCAAACGTGCCCGTATACGGCGACGAACGATCGGTCGAGATGAGCGTTGTCCCGTTGTAGAACTCGACCTTGGCGATCGTACCGTCCGCATCAGTAGCCGTTGCGGAAAGGCTTGCCGTCCCGCCCAACACAAATGCCGCGGGCGAGACCGTGAGCGACGCGCTGGGTGCCTGGTTTATGGTCGTTCCGACCGAGACGACGACCGGGGTGGATGTGGTCGTCGCACCCTTGTCGTCCGTCGCCACGGCGGTCATGTCATAGACGCCAAGAGCACTCGTCCGATACGAAACGCTATATGGCGCGGCAGTCGCCATGCCTATGAGCGAGCCGTTCGCGTAGAACTTGACGCTCGCCACCGAGCCATCGCTGTCGCTGGCCGTCGCCGCAAGTGCGACAACTTGCCCCAGGAGCACGGCGGTCGGCGAAGCCGCGAGTGAAACCTTAGGGGGCGAGTTGTAGGTGTCGACGGCCACCACGACCGGCTGCGACGTCCCGGTCGCAAGTGCGTTGTCCGTCGCCACCGCGGTGAACGTGAATGTTCCCGCTGTTGTCGCCGTGAACGTGTACTTGTACGGCGCCGCCGTGCCCTGCGCAACCTGGACGCCATCCTGAAAGAATGCAACCCGTGCGATGGTGCCATCGGCGTCGGTCGCGTTCGCCGTCAGCGTCACCGTCGCGCCGACGGCCACCGCGGTCGCGGTCGCAGAGAGCGCCACGCTCGGCGGCAGGTTACGCGTCTGCGCCTGCGCAAGGTCCCAGACCAAGACTAGCGTGAAGGCTGCCAATAACCATACCGTGCCAATGGCATCACACCGCCACGACGGCCTTTGAACTCCTGTACTACTGTCGCCCCGCATCACCGGCCTCCCAACCTGGTCGATGTTTCTCGAGGGGAGGTGCCGTGCATGCGCGTCGTCCCTTGCTGTTGCGCGGCGCACGACCCAAGAGACTCTCCCTGGGGGCGGATCATGCCGGACTAAATTTTCATTTACAACAGCGTCACCCGACCGGGCGACAAACGGTAGATGTCGGAATTTTTTATGCAGATGCCATGTGAGTAGTGGTGTGTATTTAATTGATTCTATTGTTGTTGTACTTCACACTCGCTCGCATTCACTGCGCCGAATTCTCAGCTTCATGACAAATGGATCGTAATCGACACGGGGAAAAGCGCCGTTTTGTCGCGCCCCTGCCGGCGGGAACGAGCCGGGCGGACCGCCATCGTCGCCTACGCGGCAATTCGACATCAAATATGACCTAGGAATTGGCGGCCCGGAACCGAAGCTGCCGCCCTGAGGCGGCAGCGACGGGGGCCGGCACCGGGTCAGTTGGCGGCCGGCCGGTTCGACATCCGTTCCTGCATGCGCGCGCGGAACGTCTCCATGCGGTCGGCGCGCGCCTTCAGCGCATCGCGCACCACGGCCTTCTGCGCCGGCGTGAACGTGGCGTAGAGCGCGAGCCACTGGTCGCGCACCTGCTTGCGCAGCGTCTGCGCATTGGCGTGCGCGGCGTCGCCGGCGGCGGCGACCGCGGCGAGATCCGGCTCGGCCTTGGCGAGTTCGGCGTTCATCGTGGCCTGCACCTGCTGCATCGCCGCGCGGCCCGCGTCGCGCGCCGCCTTGGTGGCCGCGGCCGCGTTGTCCCACATCACCTGCTGCGATGTGTTGAGGTTGAGCTGCGACTTCACCGACGCGAGCGCGCCTTCGATGGACATGCCGCCATGGCCGCCGGGACCGCCGGGGCCGCCCATCCCGTGTGCACCCGGGCCGCCGAAGCCGGCGCCGGGGCCAGCGGGCTGGGCGAGCGCGCCTTGCGCGCCGAGGGCGAAGAGGGCACTGGTCACGAGGGCGAGGGTGAGCGTGTTGCGGGTCTTCATGGTCCTTCCTTTCCTGTCGGGCTTGGTTGACTGCCGGGACCGGTGCCCGTTCGGCATCCGGTTCGCATGTCAGAGCCCCGATTGTCGACCCCCGTTCGACGCAATGGGAGCGGCATTGCAACCGGACGTTGCCCGGGGCGCGCGCCGTTACAATCCTTTACAGATATGTCCCCCGGCGGGGCGCCGCACCCGCTCTAATCGCACCATGGCCGTGAAGCCCGGACCCAGCAAGATCCTCGTCGTCGACGACGACGTGCGCCTGCGCGACCTCCTGACGCGCTACCTGACCGAGCAGGGCTTCCAGGTGACCGCCCTGCCCGATGCGCGCGACCTCGACCGCAAGCTGCAGCGCGATCCGCCGCACCTCGTCGTGCTCGACCTCATGCTGCCCGGCGAGGACGGCCTGTCGGTGTGCCGCCGGCTGCGCGGCGCGGGCGAGTCGGTGCCCATCATCATGCTGACCGCGAAGGGCGAGGACGTCGACCGCATCGTCGGGCTCGAGATGGGCGCCGACGACTACCTGCCGAAGCCCTTCAATCCGCGCGAGCTCGTCGCACGCATCCACGCGGTGCTGCGCCGGCTCTCGGAGCACGCGGTGCCGGGTGCGCCGGCGGAGGAAGGCAGCGTGGCCTTCGGCCCCCACGTCCTCGACCTCGCGGCGCGCACGCTCGTCGTCGCGGGCAAGAGCGTCACGCTCACCACCGGCGAATTCTCGCTGCTGCGCGTGTTCGCGCAGCACCCGCGCCAGCCGCTCGCGCGCGAGAAGCTCATGATGCTCGCGCGCGGCCGCGACCACGAGGTGTTCGACCGCGCGATCGACGTGCAGGTCTCCCGCCTGCGCAAGCTGGTCGAGCCCGACCCCGCCAACCCGCGCTACATCCAGACGGTGTGGGGCTTCGGCTACGTCTACGTGCCGGATTCCGCCGCGGGCAACGACGCCGTCGCCGACGCCGCGCCGCAGGACGACGCCTCGTGACGCTCCTGCCGCGCTCGCTGTTCGGGCGCCTCGTGGCCCTGCTGGTGACGGTGGTGGCGCTCGCGGTGCTGGCGAGCGTGGTCCTGTTCCGCATCGAGCGCGCGAACCTCATCAACCGCCAGCTCTCCGAGACGAAGGTCGTGCAGCTGCAGGCGATCCGCGTGGCGCTCGCGAGCGCCGACGGCCCCGCGCGGCGCGATCACCTGGACGAGCTGTCGCGCGAGTACGGCGTGCGGATCTTCCCCGAGTCCGAGCGGCCGATGCGCGGCCAGCCGCCCGACGGCCCGCTGATGCAGGACCTGGCCGAGCGCCTGCGCGAGCAGCTGGGCCCCGAGACCGACATCCGCTTCGCGCCGCGTGCCAACCGCCTGTTCGTGCGCGTGGTCGCCGGCGACACGCCGTACTGGATCGGCGTGCCCGTCCCGCCGCGGCCCCCGGCCGACGAGGTGCCGACGCGCGCGCTGGTGTGGATCGCGGTCACGCTCACGCTGCTGCTGGTCTCCGCGTTCCTGTTCGCGCGCTACCTCGCCCGTCCGCTGCGGGAGCTGAGCGCCGCCGTGGCCCGGGTCGGACGCGGGGAGACCGTCCCGCCGCTGCCCGAGTCGGGACCGTCCGAGATCGCGGCCGTCAACCGCGGCTTCAACACGATGACCGCCAACCTGTCGCAGATGGAGCGCGACCGCGCGGTGCTGCTCGCCGGGGTGTCGCACGACCTGCGGACGCCGCTCGCGCGCCTGCGCCTCGGCGTCGAGATGGGGCTCGCCGACGAGTCGCTGCGCAACGGCATGGTCGCCGACATCGACGAGATGGACCGCATCATCGGCCAGTTCCTCGACTTCGCGCGCCGCGACGACGCGGCGGCGTTCGAGACGACCGACCTCGACGCGGTCGCCGGCGCCTGCGCCGAACGCTATGCGCGCGCCGGCAAGCCCGTGACCTTCGTCGCGGGCGGCACGCCGGCGTTGCGCGGCAAGCCCACGGCGCTGTCCCGGCTGGTGGCGAACCTCGTCGACAACGCGTTCGCGTACGGTGCACCGCCGGTGGAGGTGGTCACGTCGGTGCATGGCGGCGACGCGTGCCTCGAGGTGCGCGACCGCGGCAACGGGATCGCGCCCGAGGACGTGGCGCGGCTCAAGCAACCGTTCACCCGGGCGAGCGAGGCGCGGGCACGCGCGGACGGCGCCGCGGGCGCGGGACTCGGCCTCGCGATCGTCGACCGCATCGCGCGCCTGCACGGCGGCCGCTTCGACCTCCTGCCGCGCGACGGCGGCGGGCTGGTCGCGCGGGTCATCCTGCCGCTGGAGGCGCCGGCGTAGGCGGGTCGGGCCGCGCAGTCTTCGCGCCAGCGGCACGGGGCTCACCCGCCCGGTGCGGGGCGAACGTCCCCCCTCAGCCCAGCCCTCTCCCGCCGCAGGCGGGAGCGGGAGCAGGCTGCGGCGCGCGACACCGTTCCGTCGCGAGCGACGGCAACCACCGGCAGTCGCGCCGGGCCATGCGCGTCCGCTGCAGCCCTTCCTCTCGCCCGGCGGCGGAGAGGGCCGGGGTGAGGGGCGGCGTCCTGCGCGACGAACGCGCGGACGCGCCGTCACTGCGGCGCGTTGCCGCCTGCGACCAGCAGCACCACCGCCTCCGCCGCGATCCCTTCCTCGCGGCCGGTGAAGCCCAGCCGCTCGGTCGTCGTGGCCTTGACCGACACGCAGTCGAGCGCGCATGCCAGGTCGGCCGCGAGGTGCTCGCGCATCCGCGGAATGTGCGGTGCGAGCTTCGGCACCTGCGCGATCACGGTCGCGTCGACGTTGCCGACCGAGTAGCCGCGTGCCGCCACCAGCGAGACGACGTGCCGCAGCAGCACGCGGCTGTCGGCGCCGCGGAAGCGCGCGTCGGTGTCGGGGAAGTGCATCCCGATGTCTCCCAGCGCGAGCGCGCCGAGGAGGGCGTCGGCGACGGCGTGCAGCAGCACGTCCGCATCCGAGTGGCCCGCGAGGCCGCGCGGGTGCGGAATGGTCACGCCGCCGATGACGAGCGCGCGCCCGTCCGCGAAGGCGTGGACGTCGAAGCCGGTGCCGATGCGCATGCTCATGCCCCTTCCTGCGCGGCGAGGATCGCGGCGGCGAGTTCCAGGTCGTCCGCGAACGTGATCTTGAGATTGGCCGGGCTCCCGCGCACGAGGCGCGGCGCGTAGCCTGCCGCCTCGACCGCCTGCGCCTCGTCGGTGCATTCGAGCGCGGCATCGCCGGCGAAGGCGCGCAGCAGCACGCCGTACCGGAACATCTGCGGCGTCTGCGCCTGCCACAACCCGGCACGGGGCACCGTCGCGGCCACGCGCGGGGCGTCGGCGTCGCCGTCGCTGCGCTTCAGCGTGTCGGCCACGGGCACCGCGAGCAGGCCGCCGACCGGCTCGTCGCGCAGGTGCTCGGTGAGGCGTGCGAGCGCGTCGCGCGGCACGCACGGCCGCGCGGCGTCGTGCACCAGCACCCAGTCGTCGTCGCGGCAGCGGTCGCGCAGCGCGCGCAGCGCGTCGCGGACCGTCTGCGCCCGCGTGGCGCCGCCGCAGCGCAGCGTCGCAGCCGCGTGGCGCGGCGCGACCAGCCGGTCGTAGTGCACGTCGTCCGGGGCCAGTGCCACGTAGGTGGCATCCGCCGCGAGCGCCGACGCGAGGCGGTCGAGCGTGCGCGCGAGCACCGGCACGCCCGCGAGCGGCGCGTACTGCTTGGGCGTGCTGCCGCCGAAGCGGCTGCCGCCGCCCGCCGCCGGCACGAGGACGATCAGCGCCATGTCAGAGCAGCCACGCGAGCCGCTCCTCGTCGAGCGGGCGGAAGCCCAGCCGCTCGTAGAAGCGCCACGCGCCCGCGTTGTCGCGATGGCAGCCGCAGTCGATGCGCGACATGCCTTCCGCGCGCAGGTGATCGGCGAGTGCGCCGAGCATCGTCGCGCCCACGCCGCGCCCCTGCCACCGCGCGTCCACGGTCACGTCGTCCAGCTTGGCGACGACGGTGCCACGCGAGGTCGAGATCGCGCGGCACACCACGCACGCCGCCACGGCCTCGCGGCCGGTCCCGGTCGTCGCGTACGCGAGCCACACGAACCCGATCTCCGGGCGCCCGAGGAAGAGGTCGAGCGACCGTTCGAGCGCCTGGGTCCCGCCGTCGCCGTAGATGGCGGCCGACGCGCGATAGTGGTCGTCGCTCCCGAGGAACGCCGCAAGCTGCGCGGCCGCGTCGGCGCGGGTGGCCGCCGTCATGCGCTCGCAGGCGAGCGCGGGGCTCACGACGCGCCCATCCCCGGCCACGTCATGCGACGACGAGCGGCGCGAGCGCGGCCCGGATCCGCTCGGGCACCGCGACCGGCCGGTCGGTCGCGCGGTCCACCCACACGTGGACGAAGCGGCCGGTGGCGGCGGGCGCCGCCTCGCCGCTCCGGAAGAGACCGATCTCGTACGTCACGGAACTCGTGCCGAGGCGCGTGATGCGCAGCCCCGCGTCGATCACCTCGGGGAACGTCAGCGACTGGTGGAAGCGGCACGAGGTCTCGACGACGTAGGCGACCTGCGGCCCCTGCCGGATGTCGAGGCCGCCGGCGTTGATGAGGTGCTCGTTGACCGCGGTGTCGAAGTACGAGTAGTAGGTCACGTTGTTGACGTGGCCGTAGGTGTCGTTGTCCATCCAGCGCGTCGGGATCGCGAGGAAGTGCCGGTATTCGGCGCGCGTCGGCGTGGGCTCGCTCATGGCGTGCTAGCGGCGGCCGACATTGAGCATCCGCTCGTCGAGCAGCTCGACCCAGTGCCGCACCGGCGTGCGGGTGCCGGACTCGAGGTGCGTGAGGCAGCCGATGTTCGCGGTGGCGATGATCTCGGGCCGCGGCGCCTCCAGCGCCTTCAGCTTGTTCGCCTTCAGCTGGCCGGCCAGCACCGGCTGCAGCACCGAGTACGTGCCAGCCGAGCCGCAGCACACGTTGCTCTCGGCCGCGGGCAGCAGCGTGTGGCCGATCGCGAGGAGGATCTCCTCGACCTGGCCGCGGATCTTCATCCCGTGCTGCAGCGTGCACGGCGAGTGGAACACGATGCGGCGCGGGCCGTGGTCCATCGCGATCAGCGGCGCGACCTTCTTCCACTCCGCGGTGATCACCTCGATCGGGTCGCGGGCCAGCTCGGCGATCGCCTTGGCCTTCGCCGCGTACGCGGCGTCGTGCGCGAGGAAATGGCCGTAGTCCTTGACCATCACGCCGCAGCCGCTCGCGGTGACGACGATGGCCTCGAGGCCGCGGTGGACCTGCGGCCACCACGCGTCGATGTTGCGCTTGACGATCGCGACCGCCTCGTCCTCGGCGCTCAAGTGATGCGGCATCGCCCCGCAGCAGCCGCCGCCCGGGATGCGCAGCGGCGAGATGCCGATGCGGTCGAGCACGCGCGCCATCGCGGCGTCGATGTTGGGCTTGAGGGAAGGCTGGACGCAGCCTTCCAGGATGAGCATCTTGCGCGCGTGCTGCGGCGGCGGCCAGGTGCCGGCGTCCACGCCGTCGGGGATCTTGCTCGCGATCTCGCGCGGCAGGAAGCCGCGGAACGCGCGCCCCACGGCCAGCGCCCCGCCGAACACGCTGCGCGAGAGCAGCGTCTTGCGCAGCGCCCAGCGCTGCGCGTTCTCGGCCGCCGTGCGGCCGACCTTCTTCTCGACCACCGCGCGGCCGATGTCGAGCAGGCGTCCGTACTGCACGCCCGACGGGCACGTGGTCTCGCAGTTGCGGCACGTGAGGCAGCGGTCGAGGTGCAGCTGCGTGCTGGCCGTGACCGGCTTGCCCTCCAGCACTTCCTTGATGAGGTAGATGCGCCCGCGCGGGCCGTCCAGCTCGTCGCCGAGCAGCTGGTACGTCGGGCAGGTCGCGGTGCAGAACCCGCAATGCACGCACGAGCGCAGGATGGCGTCGGCCTCGCGGCCCTCGTGCGTGTCCTGGAATTCCGGGGCGAGGTGGGTCTGCATCAGGCGTCGGCGAGGAGGCGGCCGGGATTGAGGATCCCGTGCGGGTCGAACACGGACTTCAGGCGGCGGTGCACCGCGGCCAGCGGGGCGTCGAGCGGCTGGAACACGGGCACGTCGGGCGCCGCGCCGCGGAAGAGCGTCGCGTGGCCGCCCTGGGCGGTCGCCCACGCGCGCACCTTCGCGGATTGGGTCGCCTCGCCCGCACGCAGCCAGCGCAGCGCGCCGCCCCACTCGATCAGCTGCTCGCCGCCCAGGTCGGTGTAGGGCGCGGTGGACTTCACCGACAGCCGCCACAGCGGCGCCGCGCGGTCCTGCGCCGGCGCGAAGAACGGGTGCCGCTGGTCGCGCACGCTGGCCCAGAACGCGTCGGCCTCCGCGAGCGTGCGCCCGCCGAGCTTCGCGCTCGCCGCGGACACCGCGGGCGGCGCGCCCGACAGCCGCACGTAGAAGTGCCCGTCGTGATAGCACATCGCGGACAGCGGCAGCGGCTGGCCGCCCCACTCGTTCGCGAGGTGGATCGACTGGTCGGCGGAACACTCCTGCACCAGCGTCGTCTCCGCCTTGGGCAACGGCAGGCACTTGAGCGACACCTCGGTGATGACCCCGAGCGTGCCGAGCGCACCGGTCATGAGCCGTGCGACGTCGAAGCCGGCCACGTTCTTCATCACCCGGCCGCCGAACGTGAGGTCCTGCCCGGCCCCGTCCAGCACGCGCACGCCGAGCACGAAGTCGCGCGCCGCGCCGGCATACGGCCGGCGCGGGCCGGAGAGCCCGCTCGCGATCGCGCCGCCGAGCGTGCTGCCGTCGCCGAAGTGCGGCGGCTCGAAGCCCAGCATCTGGCCGCGCGCCCGCATCGCCCGCTCGACCGCGGCCAGCGACGTGCCCGCGCGCGCGGTGATCACGAGTTCGGTGGGTTCGTACTCGACGATGCCGGCGTAGGTGCGCGTGTCGAGCACGGCGCCGGCGAGGCCGGCGCCGTAGAAGTCCTTGGTGCCGCCGCCGCGCACGCGCAGCGCCTGCGCCTTGTCGCCGGCGGCGCGGATCTGCCCCTGCAGGGCTTCGAGCGCGGGATCGAGCGTCATGCTGCGCGCGTCACAGGCGTCCGGCGGCCGCGAGCTTGTCCCGATAGAGGACCCGCGGCTCGTCGGCGGCGATCACTTCCTTCTCCGCGAGCGCGGCCGCCTCCCACTCGCGGACGAACGGATGCGCGAGGAGCGCCGCGCGATACTCGCCCGCCGCGCCCTGCGGCGTCACGCCGTAGGTCTGGAACCGGAACGCCACCGGCGCGTAGAACGCGTCGGCGAGGCTGAACGCGCCGCACAGGTATGGCCCGCCCTGTCCGTGCCGGCGCCGCGACTCGCCCCAGATCTCCTCGACGCGGCGGATGTTCGCGGCGAGCGCGTCCGACCACGGCCGCACGTCGAGGCGCTCGCGGATGCACATCGTCATGTCGTTGCGCAGCGCGGAGAAGCCGGAGTGCATCTCCGCCGCGATGCAGCGCGCCCACGCCCGCGCCACCGGGTCGGACGGCCACATGCCCGGATGCCGCTCGGCCAGGTACTCCGCGATCGCGAGGGAATCCCACACCTGCACGTCGCCGTCCTGCAGTGCGGGCACCAGCGCCGTCGGCGAGAACGCGCGGTTGTCGGGGTTGTACACGCCGGTCAGCTGGATCACGACCTCGCGGAACGGCGCGCCCGAGAGCTTCGCCGCGAGCCAGCCGCGCAGCGACCACGACGAGTAGTTGCGGTTGCCGATGGTGAGCGTGTACATGCGGTCAGTAGGGAACGGTCTTGCCCGGGTTCATGATGTCCTGCGGGTCGAGCGCGCGCTTGACGGTCTTCATGAGGTCGACCGCCTCGCCGTGCTCCGCCACCAGCGCGTCGAGCTTGTGCACCCCTACGCCGTGCTCGCCGGTGCAGGTGCCGCCCATCCCGATCGCGCGCAGGCTGACGCTGCGCGCGATGGCGTCGGCCTTGGCGCGCTCCGCCGCACTCGCGGGATCGAACAGCACGAGCACGTGGAAGTTGCCGTCGCCGACGTGACCGACGATCGGCGCGATCACGCCCTCGCGGTCCAGCTCGGCGCGGGTCTCGAGCAGGCAGTCGGCGAGCCGCGAGATGGGCACGCAGGCGTCGGTCGAGAAGGCCTGCTTGCCGGGGGCCAGCGCCAGCGCGGCGTAGTACGCGTTGTGCCGCGCCTTCCACAGCCGGGTGCGGTCCTCCGGCTGCGTGGCCCACTGGAACGCGCTGCCGCCGTGGTCCTTGGCGATCGCTTCCATGGTCTCGGCCTGCTCGCGCACGCCCGCCTCGCTGCCGTGGAACTCGAAGAGCAGCGTGGGCAGCGCGGCGAAGCCCTCGAGCTTCGAGTAGGCGATGCAGGCCTGCATCTGCAGCGCGTCGAGGATCTCGATGCGCGCGACGGGGATGCCCACCTGCATCGCGGCGATCACGGTGTCGACGGTGGACTTGAGGTCAGGGAACTGGCACACCGCGGCGGACACGGCCTCCGGGAGCCCGTAGAGGCGCAACTGGATCTCGGTGATGACGCCGAGCGTGCCTTCCGCGCCCACGAATAGGCGCGTGAGGTCGTAGCCGGCCGACGACTTCCGCGCCCGTCCGCCGGTGCGCACGATGCGCCCGTCGGCGGTGACGACGGTGAGGCCCAGCACGTTCTCGCGCATGGTCCCGTAGCGCACGGCGTTGGTACCGGACGCGCGGGTGGAGGTCATGCCGCCGATGGTGGCGTTGGCGCCCGGGTCGATCGGGAAGAAGAGCCCGGTGCCCTTGAGTTCGGCGTTCACCTGCTCGCGGGTGACGCCGGCCTGCACGCGGCAGTCGAGGTCGGCCGCGTTGATCTCCAGCACCCGGTTCATTTCCGAGAGGTCGATGCACACGCCGCCGTAGAGCGCCGCGACGTGGCCCTCGAGCGACGTGCCGACGCCGAACGGGATGACCGGCACGCGTGCGGCCGCACACAGGCGGACGATGCCGGCGACCTCCTCGTTGCTGTGCGGGTAGACGACGACGTCGGGCAGCGCGGCGTCGGCGAGGCCCTCGCCGTGGCCGTGCTGCTCGCGGATCGCGGTGGCGGTCTTCGCGCGCGCGCCGAAGTCGCGCAGCAGCGCGTCGACCACGCCTTCGACGGCGGCCGCGGCGGGGCGTGGGTGCAGGGTGTCGCGTGCGTTCACTGCGGATTCCTCGTCAGAAGCGCGGCAGGTCCGGGTGCGGCAGCGCGCCGTGATGCACGTGCATCTTCCCCATCTCCGCGCAGCGGTGCAGCGTCGGCACCGCCTTGCCCGGATTGAGCAGCCGGTAGGCGTCGAACGCCTCCTTCACGCCGTGGAAGCGGGCGAGCTCCTCGGGGGCGAACTGCAGGCACATCGTGTTGAGCTTCTCGACCCCAACGCCGTGCTCGCCCGTCACCGTGCCGCCGACCTCGATGCACAGCTCGAGGATGCGGTCGCCGAAGGCGACGGTCTTCTCGGTCTGGCCCGGCTCGTTGGCGTCGAACAGGATGAGCGGGTGCAGGTTGCCGTCGCCCGCGTGGAACACGTTCGCGCACGGCAGCCCGTACTCCTGCGACCACTGCGCGATCGCGCGCAGCACGCGCGGCAGCGCCTTGCGCGGGATGGTGCCGTCGATGCAGTAGTAGTCGGGCGAGATGCGGCCGACGGCCGGGAACGCGGCCTTGCGTCCCGACCAGTAGAGGAGCCGCTGGGCCTCGTCCTTGGAGACGCGGATCTCGGTGGCGCCGCTCTCGGTCAGCACCCGCTTGATCTCGGCCATCTCGCTCGCGACTTCCTCGGGCGTGCCGTCCGACTCGACCAGCAGCACCGCCGCCGCGTCGAGCGGATAGTTGGCGTGGACGAACTGCTCCACCGCGCGCGTCGCCGGCTGGTCCATCATCTCGAGCCCCGCCGGGACGATGCCCGCCGCGATGATCGCCCCGACGGCGGCGCCCGCCTTCTCCACGTCGTCGAACGCGGCCAGCGCGACCTGGGCGAGCTGCGGCTTCGGCGTCAGCTTGACCGTGATCTCGGTGATCACCGCGAGCAGGCCCTCGCTGCCGGTGACGAGCGCCAGCAGGTCGTAGCCTGGGCTATCCAGCGAGTCGCCGCCGAACTCCACCACCTCGCCGGTGATGAGCACGCCGCGCACGCGGCGCAGGTTGTGTCCGGTGAGGCCGTACTTGAGGCAGTGCACGCCCCCCGCGTTCTCGGCGACGTTGCCCCCGATCGTGCAGGCGATCTGCGACGACGGGTCCGGCGCGTAATAGAGTCCGTGCGGCGCCGCGGCCTCGGAGATCGCGAGGTTGCGCACGCCGGGTTGCACCACCGCCGTCCGCGTCAGCGGATCGATGTGGAGGATCCGCTTGAACTTGGCGAGCGACAGCACGATGCCCTTGGGATCGGGCAGCGCACCGCCCGACAGGCTGGTGCCGGCGCCGCGCGCGACGACCGGGATCCGGGCGGCGTGGCAGGCCTTGAGGATCGCCACCACCTGCGCCTCGGTCTCCGGCAGCACGACGGCGGCCGGCTGCTCGCGGTAGAGCGTGAGGCCGTCGCATTCGTAGGGCTTGGTGTCCTCGGCGGACACGAGCAGGGCCGCCGGCGGCAGGATCGCCGCCAGTTGCGCTTGCAGGGCCGAGTCGAGCATGGACGTGGGAGTCGGAGGCGAACCCGCCCGCGCGCGGCGCGGGACCGGGGCCGAGGGACGATTATTTCACAAAGGGCGACCCGCGCGCGGCGCCGGATGCGCCCGCCGCCCTGGTCAGGCGCACACCCCGCGTATACTGCGCGCCCGACCTTGTCGGGACCGCGCGGCGCCCCCATCTGGACGACCCGTCCGGTCACCGGAAATCCACGGAGGAAACCATGCGTCTGTCGCGTCTTTTCACCTCGCTCCTCGCCGTTGCGCTCGCGGCGCTGCCGGCGCTGCCCGCCGCCGCCCAGCAGACGCTCAAGATGAACATCTCGCTGGCCCAGAACTCGTCGTACGGTGTGGCCATCGACACCTTCGCCAAGGAAGTCGAGAAGCGCACCAACGGCCGGTACAAGGTCCAGAACTTCTACTCCGGCGCGCTGGGCGCCGAGCGCGAGTCGATCGAGGGCGTGCAGCTCGGCACGCTCGACCTCACCCTGACCTCGACCGGCCCGGTGCCGAACTTCGTGCCGGAGATCGCGATCCTCGACATCCCGTTCCTGTTCCGGGACTACAACCATGCGCGCGGCGTCTTGGACGGCCCGATCGGGGCGGAGATGCTGGTCAAGTTCGAGCCGAAGGGCATCCACGCGCTGGCCTGGGGCGAGAACGGCTTCCGCCACATGACCAACAACAAGCGGGCGGTGAACGCCCCGGACGACCTGAAGGGCCTCAAGATGCGGACCATGGAAAACCCCATCCACATCCAGGCCTACAAGCAGTTCGGCATCCTGCCCACGCCGATGGCGTTCACCGAGGTGTTCACGGCGCTCCAGCAGGGCACGGTCGACGGCCAGGAGAACCCGCTGTCGGTGATCACGTCCGCCAAGCTCGACCAGGTTCAGAAGTACATGACGCTCACCGGCCACGTGTACTCGCCGGCCCTCATCCTCATGAACAAGGCGAAGTGGGATGCGCTGTCGCCGGCCGACAAGCAGGCGTTCAACGAGGCGGCCAAGGAAGCGGTGAAGGCCAACCGGGCGCGCATCGACGAGGACGAGAAGCGCGCGGTCGCCGACCTGCGCGCCAAGGGCATGAACGTGGTCGACAACGTGGACAAGGCCCGCTTCCAGGCGACGCTGACGCCGGTCTACGCGGATTTCTCCAAGCGCTTCGGGCAGGAGAACATCGACCGCATCAAGAACGCGAAGTAGGCGTCACCCGCGGGCGGCGGCGCCGACCGCCGCCCGCGCCTTCAGCGGAAGCCGAAGAAGGCCGGCAGTGCGGTGGAAAGTCCCGGGACGAGCGAGAGCAGCAGCAGCACCGCGAGCTGCGCCCAGAGGAACGGCCACAGCTCCTTGACCAGCCCCGGCAGCGTGACGCGCGCCACGATGGTCGTGACGAACAGCAGCCCGCCGACGGGCGGCGTGATCATGCCCATCGTGAGGTTGACGATCACGATGATCGCGAACTGCAGGTCGTTGATGCCGAGCGCGTGCGCGATCGGCGCCAGGATGGGGACCAGCACCACCACGCCCGGCAGCGGCTCGATGAAGATGCCGAACACGAGCAGCAGCACGTTGACCGCGAGGAGGAAGGCGATCGGCGAGAGCTGCATCGCCACGATCCACTCGGTGAGTTGCTGCGGCACGCGCGACACGGTGAGCACCCACGCGAACGCCGCCGACATCGCGACGATGATCAGCACGGAGACCGTCATCAGCGCGGAGCGCGCGAGGATGCCCGGCAGCATCTTCCACGTGAGCGTGCGGTAGATCACCCGGCCCGCGAAGAGCGCGTAGAACACGGCCACGACGCTCGCCTCGGTGGGCGTGAACGCGCCGGAGGCGATGCCGCCCAGGATCAGCACCGGCAGCACGAGGGCGGGCAGCGCGTGCCAGGTGTTGCGCAGGTAGTCGGCGAGCGTCAGCGCCTCGGGCACCCCGCGGTAGTTGCGGCGTACGGACACCACGTGGTTGATGACGGCCATCGCGACCGCGATCACGATCCCCGGCACGATGCCCGCGATCATCAGTCCCACGAGGTTGATGTCGGGATACGCGAGCGCGTAGACGATCATGCTGATCGACGGCGGGATGATCGGCCCGAGGATCGACACGGCCGAGGTCAGCGCCGCGGCGTACTCGGCGCGGTACCCGCCCTTCTTCATCATCCGGATCATGATCGCGCCCGGGCCGGCCGCATCCGCGAGCGCGGAGCCGCTGATGCCGGAGAAGAAGGTAATCGTGAGGATGTTGGTGTGGCCCATGCCCCCGCGGAAGCGGCCGACGAACTGCGATGCGAAGCGCAGCAGCGCCTCCGAGAGCGAGCCCCCGGTCATCAGTTCCGCGGCGAGGATGAAGAACGGCACCGCCATCAGCGCGAACACGTCGATGCCGCTGAAGAGGTACTTGGGCAACGCGATGAGCGGCAGCGATCCGTTCCAGAGCATCGCGGCCAGCGTGCCGCCGCCGAGCGCGAACGCGACCGGCACGCCCAGCGCCAGCAGGACGATGCACGCGATGAACAGCGTCGCGATCACAGCTGGGCCGCCTCGGGGTCGAAGTCCGTGTCGACCAGGAACTGCCGCCGGCGGATGTACGGCGCGGCCATCAGGAGCAGGTGCACGATCAAGAGCACGAAGCCCGCCGGCATCGCGGCGTAGACGATGCCGACGGGAATCTGCAGCACGGGCGTGGTCTGGCTCCACGTCAGGAGGGCGTAGCGGGTCCCGATCCACGCCATGAAGCCGAAGAAGCCAAGCAGCAGCAGGAAGACGACGAGGCGCAGGTACGGTGCGGCCGCCGGAAGGCGCTCCTGCAGCGCGTCGATGCCGATGTGCCCGCCGTAGCGAAGCACCAGCCCCGCGCCCAGGAACGTGAGCCAGATCATGAGGTAGCGCGACACCTCCTCCACCCAGAGGATCGAGTGGTCGGTGAGGACGCGCAGCGCCACGTTGGCGAACACCATCACCGCCATGGCGGCGAGGATGGTGATCACCAGCCAACGGTTGCAGAACAGGAGGATGCGGTCGAAGGCGGCCATGATCGTAGGGGGGTGCGGTGCGCCGTCGCGCGGCAGGCGGGTCCCGCGCGGGCCCCGCAATGTAATACGGATCGGCCGGGCGGCGCACCGGGGCGCACGGGCCGGGTGGCACGCGCGCGCGGCGCGGGCACGCGTCCGGCTGCCGTCAGCGGATCACCTCGTTCGCGGCCTGCGCCAGCGACGGCGGGAGCCGGAGGCCCAGTTCCCGGGCGGCCTTCTCGTTGACGACGAGGTCGAACGTGCTCGGCTGCCGGACCGGGAGCGCACCCGGCGCGGCGCCCTTCAGGATCCGGTCCACGTAGTCCGCCGCCTCGCGCAACTGGGCCGCGAGGTTCGGTCCGTAGAAGAGGAGGCCGCCCGCCGCGACGTTGGACCGTGCGCCGTGCATGGTCGGCAGCCGGTGTCGCGTCGCGGCCTGCGCCATGCGCGCGGCGTGGCTTCCGAACACCGGGTCCGCGAGCACGAGCACCATGTCCGCGCGGTCGTGCGCCAGTGCGGCGAACGCGCGGTCGAACTCCTCCACCCGGCGCACGGGCGCGGGCACGACGACGAGGTTCATGCCGCGTGCCGCCGACGCCACCCGCTCGCGGATGCCCGCCCCGCTCGCGTTGTCGGGATTGAACACGAGGCCCAGGCGACGCCCCGCCGGCACGGCCTCCCGCAGGAGCTGCAGTTGCCGGGCCCAGACGTCGGCGTCGAACGCGTAGGCGAGCCCGGTCACGCGGCCGCCCGGGCGCGCGATGCTGGCGACGAAGCCGAGCCCGACCGGGTCGGTGACGTTGGCCATGACGATCGGCACCTCGCCGCCCGCGTCGCGCATCGCCGCGACCGCGGCGGCCGGCACCGCCACCACCACGTCCGGCCGCAGGGCCGCGAGCTCGCGGGCGAGTGCCGGAAGCCGCTCCGCGCGCCCTTCGGCGAACCGGTAGTCGACGACGACGTCGCGGCCCTCGCTCCAGCCGCGTTCCGCGAGGCCCAGGCGGAACTGCTCGACCATCGCGACACTGGAGTCCCGGGTGCCGCTCGCGAGCAGCCCCACGCGCGCGACCCTGGGCGCAGGCTGCGGAAACGCCTGCGCCGCGAGCCCGCAGGCGAGCGCCGCCAGCACCGTCCTGCGCAGCCTCGTTCGCGACATGATGGAGACGCTCCTCCGCGCCGCCGCGCCGTGCGATCCACGGCGTCGACGCCGCGCCCGTATGCTGCACCGAAGCGCCGGGCCGGGCAACGGGCGCCGCCGCGGCGCGGCTACGGTGCCGGGTCCGGCGGCCCCTTGAGCTCGATCGTGTTCCCGTCCGGGTCGGTGATGTAGATCGACGGCCCGTCGCCCTCCGCGCCGACGCGCCGCGCCGTCTCCCCGGCCGCGATGCCGCAGCGCGCGAGGTGCGCCCGCAGCGCGGGCTCGTCCCACGGGTCGACGCGCAGGCACACGTGGTCGACGTTGCGGCCCTCGGCCCCGGGGCCGCGGCCGCCGGCAGCGCCGAGCTTGCCCGAAAGCGGCACGAGGTCGACGAGGTGGGCGCCCGCGCGCAGTTGCACGAGGCCGATCGCGTCCTGCCGCCGCTCGACCGGGCAGCCCAGCGCATCGCGCCAGAACGCGAGCGCGCGGTCCAGGTCCGCGACGCGCAGGACGACGTGGTCGATCCCGCGGATGCGGATCACACGCAGCGGCCGCCGTCGACTTCGAGGCAGGCGCCGGTGACGAACGACGCCTCGTCGGACGCGAAGAACACCGCGGCGGTCGCGATGTCCGCGGGCTGCGACAGCCGGCCGAGTGGGATCGAGGCGACGAACTGGGCGCGGCGCTCCGGCGTGTCCTGTCCCATGAAATCGGCGAGCATCGCGGTCTCCCCGGCCACCGGGTTGATCACGTTGACGCGGATGTTGTCCTTCGCGAGTTCCGCGGCCATCGAGCGCGACGTGACGATCGCCGCGCCCTTGCTGCCGTTGTACCAGGTCAGTCCCGGGCGCGGACGCACGCCGGCGGTGGACGCGATGGTGATGAACACCCCGCCCTTGCGCGCCCGCATCGCCGGCACCGCGTGCTTCGCGGAGAGGAAGAGGCTCTTCACGTTCACCTGGTAGATGCGGTCGAACTGCTCCTCGGTGACCTCGAGCATCGGCTGGTTGCGGTGCGTGGTGCCCGCGTTGTTGACGACGATGTCGAGCCCGCCGTAGGTCGCGAGCGTGAACTCCACCATCCGCTTCACGTCAGCATCGCGCGACACGTCACCGGCGACGAGGCTCGCGTGCCCGCCGGCCGCGACGATCTCGCTGACCGTGTGCTCGCCGTTCCCGGCATTCAGATCGTTGACGACGACCCGCGCGCCTTCCTGCGCGAAGCGCTTCGCGATGCCGCGGCCGAAGCCCGACCCCGCCCCCGTCACGATCGCGATCTTGTTGGCCAGTCTCATGCTGCCCTTCCCCTTCCCTGTTCCGTACCGCGCGCTTCAGCCGTGCCGCAACACCACCGTCTTCACCGTCGTGAACCCGTACAGCGCCTCGAAGCCCTTCTCGCGCCCGTGGCCCGAGTGCTTGACGCCGCCGAACGGCAGCTCCACGCCGCCGCCGGCGCCATAGTTGTTCACGAACACCTGGCCGCTCTGCACCGCGCGCGCCATGCGCAGCTGCCGGCCGCCGTCCTGCGTCCACACGCCGGCGACGAGGCCGAAGTCCGTCGCATTGGCGAGGCGCACCGCGTCCGCCTCGTCGGCGAACGACAGCGCGGCCAGCACCGGCCCGAACACCTCGTGGCACGCGAGGCGGTGCTCCATCGGCACGTCGCGCAGCAGCACCGGCGCCACGTAGTAGCCGCCCGCCGGCGCGTCGGCGACCACCTGCCCCTGCGCCACGGTCCGGATGCCGTCGCGCTGCGCGTGGGCGAGGAAGTCGCGCACGCGCTCGCGCTGGGACTCGCGGATCAGCGGGCCGCAGTCGAGGTCCGCGAGCGCCGGACCCGCGCGCAGCGCGGCGAAGCGCTCGCCGAGGCGCGTCAGCACCTCCTCGTAGCGCGAACGCTCGACCAGCAGCCGGCTGCCGGCCGAGCAGGTCTGTCCTGCGTTCTGCACGATGGCATTGACGAGCGCGGGCAGCGCGAGGTCGAGGTCCGCGTCGGCGAACACGATCTGCGGGGACTTGCCGCCGAGCTCGAGCGTCACCGGGCAGTGCCGCTTCGCCGCGGCGGCGGCCACCCACGCGCCGGTCTCGGGCGACCCGGTGAACGAGATGTGCGCGATGCCGGGGTGCTCGGCGAGCGCGGCGCCCGCCTCGCGCCCGAGGCCGGTGACGATGTTGAGGGCACCCGGGGGCAACCCCACGTCGGCCGCGAGTTCGGCCAGGCGCAGCAGCGAGAGGCACGCGTCTTCCGCGGGCTTCACCACGCAGGCGTTGCCGGCCGCCAGTGCAGCACCGACGGAGCGCCCGAAGATCTGCAGCGGGTAGTTCCACGGGATGATGTGGCCGGTGACCCCGTGCGGTTCCCGCCACGTGAGGACGGCGAAGCCCTCCGGATAGGGAATGGTCGTCCCGTGCAGCTTGTCCGAAGCGCCCCCGTAGAACTCGAAGTAGCGGGCACAGGCGGCGACGTCCGCCCGCGCCTGCCTGAGCGGCTTGCCGCAGTCGCGGGCCTCGATGAGGGCCAGTTCCTCCGCGTGGTCGAGGATTCGCCGCGCGAGCGTGCCGAGCAGGCGGCCGCGCTCGGCCGGCGCGAGCTTCGCCCACGCGCCGTCGCGCGCGCCCTGCGCCGCGCGTACCGCCGCGTCGATGTCGGCGGCGTCGCCGCGGGCGATCGCCGCGAAGGGCGCACCGTCGGAGGGGTCGAGCATCGGCAGCGTGGCCCCGCCCGCGGGCGGCACCCAGCGGTTGGCGATGAAGTTCCCGGCCGGCGTGGTGATCGCCGGCCACTTGGGATGCGGCGCGTTCATGCGCTATCTCCTCATTTCTTCGGCGGCAGGAACTTGTGGGCGAGCGTCTGCTCGTCGACGCGCGGCGTGTACGTGATGCCGTCGCGGGTGGCCCACAGGCTGATCTGGAAGTGCAGCGGGATGATCCCGGTGTCCCCGATCGCGAGCTCGGTCGCGCGCTGCAGGTACGCCTCGCGCTTCACGTCGTCGACGAGCTGCAGCGCGTCCTCGGTCAGCGCGTCCACCTTGGGATTCGAGTAGCGCCCGCGGTTGGCGGTCCCGTAGCCCTTCGCGCTGTTGAACGTCATCAGCAGCGCCTTGAGGGACGACGACGACTCGCCGGTGCCGGTGCTCCACCCGACGAGCAGCACGCTGAACTTGAGGTCGGTGGCCTGGGGGAAGAACGTGGCCGACGGCATCGCCACGACCTTCGTCGGGACGCCGTTGCGCGTCCACATCTGCGCGATCGCCTGCGCGATCTTGGCGTCGTTCACGTAGCGGTTATTGGTCGCGTAGAACGTGATCTCGAAGCCGTCCGGGTACCCCGCCTCCGCGAGGAGCTTCTTCGCCCCCTCGGGATCGTAGGGCTCGACCTTGAGCGCCTTGGTCGCGCCGAACAGGAAGTCGGGCACGAGCTGCCCGGCGGGCACCGCCTCGCCCTCCATCACGCGCTCGACGATCGCCGGCCGGTTGATCATCTTGGACAGCGCCTTGCGCACCCGCGGGTCCTTGAGCGGATTCTTGTCCAGCGGCTTGCCGTCCTTGCCGGTGACGGTCGGCGTGATCGTGCGGTCGCTGTCCATGTGCACGTACATGAGGCGGTCCGAGATGCCGCGGTAGATCGCGAGCTTCTTGTCGCCCTTGAGCTTCGCCACGTCGGCGGTCGGCACGTTCTCGATCACCTGCACGTCGCCCGCGAGGAGCGCCGCGACCCGCGCCGCGTCCTGGGTGATGATGCGCAGCGTGACCTTGTCCCACGGGGTCCTGCCGCCCCAGTACGCGTCGTTGCGCGCGAGCTCGATGCGGTCGCCCTTGGTGAACTTGACGAGCTTGTAGGGCCCCGTGCCGACCGCGGCCTTGCCCGAGTTGAAGTCGTCGGTGCTCGCGTTCGCGTACGCCTTGTTGATGATCGCGACCTGGGTCATGTCCGACGGCATGAGCGGGTACGGCTGCGCGGTCTTGAAGCGGATCGTGTACGGGTCGACCACCTCGATCTTCGTGATCTGCTTCGTGTAGGCGGTGAACGGCGACGGGCTGTTCGGCACCTTCGGCACGCGCTCGATGGAGGCGACCACGTCGGCGGCGGTGAAGTCGCTGCCGTCGTGGAACTTGACGCCGCGGCGCAGCTTGAACTCCCACGTCGTCGGGTCGATGGTCTTCCACTCCGTCGCGAGGCCGGGGATTGGCTGCGACTTCTCGTTGCGCTCGACCAGGTAGCCGAAGATGTGCGACGCGACGTTGTTGTTCGGCGTGAGGTTGTGATAGTGCGGGTCCGTGGCCGTCACGTCGGTGCCGAGCGCGACGGTGAGGTCGGCGGCAAGCGCCGCGGACGCGAATGCGGTCAGCGTCGCCGTCAGGACGGCGCACAACCAGCGGGCAGGATGCATGGGGACGTTCTCCGGGGAGGCGGCGGGACACCGGCGGCGCGAGGCCCAAGCCCCACGCCGGGATCCGCCAAGAATAGCGCAATGCGTTTCCATTTGTAACAGTGCGCCGCGGCGAAACCGCGGCGTCAACGCGCGGTCACAGGAGTGCGTTCATTGGCACCATGACCCGCGCCGCCCGGAGGGCCTCGTAGGCGCGGGTCCTACAAGGCAAGGAGATCGATCCATGAAGAGCACCCTAGTCGTTCCCGCGGTACTGAGCGCGCTCATCGTCGGCGCGGCCGCCACCTTCGCGCCCGCGGCCGCCGCGGGCAACGTCGGCTGGAGCGTGTCGGTCGGCGTCCCCGGCCTTGCGATCACGGCCGGCGAGCCCGTGTACTACGGTGCGCCCTACCGCCCCTATTACCGGCCGTACTACCGCCCGGTGGTCGTGGCGCCGCCCGTCGTCTACGCGCCCTACGTCGCGCCGGCTCCGGTTCCGGTCTACCGCCCGTACCGGTACTACGCGCCGCGCCCCGTCGCCTACGGCGCGCCGGTGGTGGCAGCCCCGTATCGCTACTGAGTTCTCGCAGCACGCCTTGCGGACGGCGCCCTCGCGGCGCCGTCTTGCTTTGGCGCCGGACGCCGCGGTGTCGCCCGCCGGCTACGTCGCCGCCTTCCTACAGCACACAGCGCCACCTTCCGACGGCCGGTGCGGATGCGCGTGCGTTGAACGCGCGGTCGGCCGATGCAAAGCTGGAACGCAAGGCAACCCGACGACCGAGCGCGCGGCTTCCACGCGTGCAACGACAAGGATGGAGGTACCCACGATGGTTTCCAGGCTCAAGACGGCAGTGGCGATGGCGATGGTGTGCGCGGCAGGGGCCGCGACTGCGGACGTGCGCTTCTTCGAGCGCGACGGCTTCGCGGGCCGCTCGTTCACGACCGATCGCCCGATCGGCAACCTCGAGCGCTTCGGATTCAACGACCGCGCATCGTCGGTCGTGGTGCGCGGCGGACGCTGGGAGGTCTGCGAGGACGCGCGCTTCGAAGGCCGCTGCGTCGTGCTGCGTCCCGGCGACTATCCCGACCTCGCCGCGATGGGACTCGACAATAGCATTTCGTCGGTGCGTCCGGCGGGGCACCAGGCGGCGGTCTACGCCGAGCCGGAACGCTACGCGCAGGCCGCGCCGCCGCCCGCCCCCGCCTACGACTACCACCGTCGCGAGGGAGAGCGCCTGTACGAGGCGAACGTGATGTCGGTGCGCGCGGTCGTCGGCCCGCCCGAAGAGCGCTGCTGGGTCGAGCAGCAGCAGGTCGTGACCCACACCAACCCGGGCAACGTCGGCAACGTCAACGTGCCGGGCGCGATCATCGGCGGCGTGCTGGGCGGCGTGCTCGGGCACCAGATCGGCGGCGGGCGCGGGCGCGACGTCGCGACCGGCATCGGTGCGGTCGGCGGCGCGGTCGTCGGCTCGAACGTCGGCAACCAGTATGGCGGCGGGCAGACGGTCACCACCCAGGACGTGCAGCGCTGCGCGGCGGTGCCGAGCTCGGCCGGCGTCGACTACTACGACGTCACGTACAGCTTCCGCGGCTACGAGCACCACGTGCAGCTGACGGCGCCGCCGGGGCGGACCATCACCGTCAATCGCGAAGGCGAACCGAGAATCTAGCGGCCGCAAGAGGCCTCCGCGCTCTGCTGGAGCGCTCCCTCTCCCCCTGCGGGGGAGAGGGCTGGGGTGAGGGGCGGCGTCGATCGCGCGGACCCGGGGTCAGACCCCGATGCGGCCGGGGTCAGACCCCTCGACGCTCACGGCGGGTCAGGCGGCCGCCGGAAAGACATAAGCAACAACGGCGTCGTGCTAGCTACTTTCGCTTCGCTGCACGTCACCTTCCCTTGTAGCTGATGCGATAGATCGCCCCGGCAGTATCGTCCGCGACCAGCAGCGACCCGTCGGGCGCGACCAGCACGTCGGCCGGACGGCCCCACGCCTGCTGGCCCTGCAGCCAGCCTTCGGCGAACGGCTGGTAGGACAGCGCCTTGCCGCTCGCGTCGAGGCGCACGAGGCTCACGCGGTAGCCGATCTTCTGGCTGCGGTTCCACGAGCCGTGCTCGGCGATGAAGACCTGGTCCCGGTACTCGGCCGGGAACTGCGTGCCCGTGTAGAACCGCATGCCGAGCGGGGCCACGTGGGGCCCTAGGTTCTGGACCGGCGCGACGAACTCGCTGCACGCGCGCTGCGCGCCGAACTCCGGATCGGCGATCGTGCCGCCGTGGCAGTACGGGAACCCGAAGTGCTGGCCCGCCTGCGTCACGCGGTTCAGCTCGCACGGCGGCACGTCGTCGCCCAGCATGTCGCGGCCGTTGTCCGTGAAGTACAGCTCGCGGGTGCGCGGGTTCCAGTCGAATCCGACGCTGTTGCGCACGCCGCGCGCGACGACCTCGCGGCCGCTGCCGTCGGGATTCATGCGGGTGATGATCGCGTACCTGTCCGTCTCCGGCAGGCACACGTTGCAGGGCGCCCCAACCGGGACGTACAGCTTGCCGTCGGGTCCGAACGCGATGAACTTGCGGCCGTGATGGCCGTCGCCCGGCAACGCGTCGGTCACCACCACCGGCGCGGGCGGCGCGTCGAGGCGCTTCTCGATGTCGTCGTAGCGCAGGATGCGGCTCACCGCGGACACGTACAGCGCGCCGTCGCGGAACGCGACGCCGCCGGGATCGCGCAGGCCGGTGGCCACCGTGCGCACGCGCGCCTCGTCGCGGCTGCCCGCGGGCGGCAGCGTGATCGCATAGACGCTGCCGCGGGTCGAGCCCGCGAACAGGGTGCCCTGCGCGCCCCAGGTCATCGCGCGTACCGCCGGTGCCCGGGCCACGACCTCGATGACGAACCCGGGCGGCAACTTGATGCGCTCGACCGGCAGGGCCGACTGCGCGGATGCGGTACCGGCGCCGAGGCACAGGAGCGCCACGACGAAGCTGCGCGCAACACGCGACGACGACGGCACGAACGGCGGATGCATGGCGGGTCCCGATCGCAGGAAGGACCACGCCAGTGTCGCACGTCCGGCCGGTGCGGGGGACGCTGCATTGGTACGGGCGGGCGGCGGTGCTATCCTTCGCGTTTGCTTCGAGGCTCCCATGAACGCACCCGCCACGCTCGCGCAAGTGCGCCCCCCGGTCGTGACCCGCGCCGACGAGCTGCAGTCGATCGAGCTCATCCGCACGCTGGTCGGCTTCGACACCACGAGCCGCGACTCCAATCTCGCGCTCATCGACTGGGTGCGCGCGTACCTCGGCCGCCACGGCGTCGCGTCCACGCTGACGTTCGACGACGACCGGCGCAAGGCCAACCTGTTCGCCACCCTGCCCGCGCACGACGGCAACGTCACCGAGGGCGGCATCGTGCTCTCGGGCCATACCGACGTGGTGCCGGTCGACGGCCAGCCGTGGGACACCGACCCGTTCTGCGTGACCGAGCGCGACGGGCGGCTCTACGGCCGCGGCGTGACCGACATGAAGAGCTTCTCGGCGGTCGGCCTCTCGTTCGTGCCGGAGTTCCTGCGCCGGGGCCTGCGCCAGCCGGTGCACTTCGCACTGTCGTATGACGAAGAGGTCGGCTGCATCGGCGTGCGCCGGCTGATCGCCGACATCGTGGCGCGCGGCGTGCATCCGGCGGGCTGCATCGTCGGCGAGCCGACCGGCATGCGCCTCGTCGTCGCGCACAAGGGCAAGAAGGGCTGGCGCTGCCGCGTGCGCGGGCACGAGGCGCACTCCTCGCTCACGCCGCTCGGCGTCAACGCCGTGCAGGTCGCGTGCGAGATCGTCGCGTACATCGCGCGCCGTGCGCGCGAGTTCCGCGACGCCGGCCAGCGCGACGCCGCGTACGACGTGCCGTACACCACGGTGCACGTCGGCGTGATCCGCGGCGGCACGGCGCTCAACATCGTGCCGCGCGACTGCACGTTCGACTTCGAGATCCGGCACCTGCCCTTCGACAACCCGGACGCCTTCCTCGCCGACGTGCAGCGGTTCGCCGCGCAGTTCCTGCCGGAGATGCACGCGGTGGACCCCGCCACGTACATCGAGTTCGACCACCTGTCCACGCTGCCCGGCTTCGATACCGGGGACGGGAGCCCGATCGCGGCCCTCGGCCACGCGTGCAGCGGCGGGTGCGACGTCGGCAAGGTGTCGTTCGGCACCGAGGCCTCGCTCTTCCACAACGCCAACGTGCCGACGGTGATCTGCGGACCGGGCCACATCGCGCAGGCGCACCAACCGAACGAATGGGTCGAGGTCGCGCAGGTCGCGGAGTGCGAGGCGTTCATGCGCCGCCTGCTCGGCCACGTGGCGCTGTCGTGACGCGCGCCACGGAAGGCGTCGCCGCGGGCGCACGCGTGCTGCCGCCGATCGAGATCGAACCGCCCGACCTCGCGCCCTGGCGCGAGGGCAACACCGGCATCCCCTACGTGTGGCGCTTCGAGAGCGCGCGGCCCGGCCCGCAGGTGACGATCCAGGCGCTGACCCACGGCAACGAGGTGTGCGGCGCGATCTGCAACGACTGGCTGCTGCGCGAGGGCGTGCGCCCGGTGCGCGGGACGCTCACGCTGACGTTCGCCAACGTCGACGCGTACCTCGCGTTCGACCGCAGCGACCCGTTCGCCTCGCGGTGCGTCGACGAGGACTTCAACCGCCTGTGGTCGAGCGACGTGCTCGACGGCCCGCGCCAGTCGCGCGACCTCGCCCGGGCGCGGGCGCTGCGCCCCGTCTACGACGCGACCGACTACCTGCTCGACCTGCACTCGATGACGGACCCGTGCCCGCCGCTCGCGCTCGCGGGCCAGCAGCAGAAGGGTCTCGAACTCGCGCAGGCGATCGGCGTGCCGCAGCACATCGTGATCGACGCCGGTCACGCCGCCGGCAAGCGGTTGCGCGACTACGGCCCGTTCGACGACCCGACCGATCCGCGCAACGCGCTGCTGGTCGAGTGCGGCCAGCACTGGGAACGCGCGGCGCCGGAAGTCGCGCGGCAGGCCGCGCTGCGCTTCCTGCGCCACTTCGGGCTGGTCGACGCCGCGTTCCTCGACGCCCACCTCGACCCGGCCCCGCCGCGCCAGCGCGCGATCGAGGTGACCGACGTCGTGACGATCGCCAGTGACGACTTCGCCTTCGTGCAACCGGTGGCCGGCCTCACCGTCATCCCCGAGGGGGGATCGGTGCTCGCGCGCGACGGCGAGCGCGAGATCCTCACGCCCTACGACGACGCCGTGCTCATCATGCCGACGCGCAAGCCGCGCAAGGGCGAGACGGCCGTCCGCATCGGGCGCTTCGTCGCCTAGCGCGCGGCCGGCGGGCGATCGCCTTCGGGCTGTCCGGGGCGCACAGGTCGGGGGCGAAGGTGCCGCGGAAGACGTGAGGCGGTGAACCGGGCCGCGTGCCCGGTCGCGATCGGCGTGGCGGTCAGCGCGGTCGGCCGGCCGTCGCCTGCTCGCGCAGCCGCAGGGCCGCGTCGCGCACGCGCATGGCGGTACGCAGGCCCGCGCGGTCGGCGACCTCGTTCACGCAGGACAGGAGCCCGGTCTCCCAGAGCGAGCGCGCATCGCCGATGCGCGCCGAGCGGAAGTCGGCCGTGGCGGCCGGCATGCCGCGCGCGGCGAGCACGGGCAGCCGGGTGACGCCGGCATCGTCGCGGCCGCGTCCCGCATCGTGGAAGAACGCCCCCGCGGCCGCCACCGGCAGCGCCGACGCCGGATCGCCGCCGTGCAGCGCGCCGTGCGAACCGATGACCAGGACCTGGCCGGCGTCCGCGTCCTCCACCAGCCCGATCGAGTCGAGTCCGGTGATCGCCGGCAGGGGCGAAGCGCCCTCGACCAGCGTGATCCGTTGTTCGGCCGGCGACGCGAGGCGGCCGCGCGACCACGGCGCATGCGCGAGGCACACCGCGGCGCGGCGGGCCGTCATGCCCGGCTCGACGCCGACGGCGCGGGCGCCCGGATTGGCGATCGACACGACGCCGCGGTCGAACGTGTCGCGGGCATCTCCGATGCGGGCGCTCGCGTGGGTGACGGCCGCCGCGGCGATCCCGATCCCGTCGAGCGCGGCGAGGCCGGCGACTCCCGCGTCGTCGCGCCCCCGGCCCGCATCGTTGGCGAGCGCTGCACGCACGCCGGCCGCCGCGAGGTAAGCGGCGGCGATCAGGCCCCCGTGCGAGCCGGTGACCACGACGGCACCGGCGTGCTCCGGGCCGAGCCGCGTGACGGAATCCGCGAGCAGGATCGGGGCCGGCGTCGTCGGTTCGGCAGACACGGCGTCTTCGGTGGCCGGGCCGTCACTTCGCCGGCGCCGCCGCGACTGCCGCTTCCGCCGCCTGCACGAGTTCGGCACCGACCGCACTCGTCCACTTGGTCCAGACCGGCTGCACCGCCGCCCGGAACGCGGCGCGCTGCGCCGGCGCAGGCTGCACGATCGTGATGCCCTGCTTCTGGAGCGCGGCGAGCGCCTCGTCCTCGCGGGCGAGCGCGTTCGCTTCGCGCGCGGCGTCGGCCGCGGCGGACCGGGCACGCTCGCGCAGTTTCTCGTCCCAGCCGTTCCACACCGCACGGCGCACGGCGAACACCATCACGTCGGCCTGCGCGCCCCAGCGCAGCACGTACCGCTGGCCCAGTGCGGTGATGCGGGTGGCGGCAAGCGTCGTGGCCGGCGCATCCTGGCCGTCGAGCGCGCCGCTCGCGAACGCCGCCTGCGCGTCGGCCGCACTCATGGAAGCAGGACGCAGGCCGAGCGCGGCGAGCGTCTCGATGACGAGCGGCTGCGCGACGGCGCGCACGCGCAGGCCGGCCACTTCCGCCGGCGTGGCGAGCGGCCCCTTGGTGGTGGCCAGCACGCGCTCGCCCAAAGGCGCGATGCCGACCACGATGACGTCGGCCAGCGCCGCGCTCGCCGCCACCTTGTCGCGCACGTCGGCGCTGGCGGCCAGCGCCACCTGCTGGCCCGGCTCCGGGGCGAGCCACGGCAGCGCATACACGCCAAATGCGGGCAGTTCCGACGACCACATAAGCGCCGATCCGACGGCAAGGTCGGCCCCCCCTCCGCGCAGCGCGCTGAACTCGCGCAGCGGATCGCGCCCCGCGAGCACCGCGCCCGAATGCAGCCTGACCTCGAAGGCGCCGCCGCCCGCCTCGGTCAGCGCCGCCGCCCAGCGCTCGGCGGCCTTGCCGAGCGGGAATGCAGGCGACTGCGCGAGCGACAGCTTGAGTTCGGCCGGCTTGCCCTGCGCCGCCGCGACGCCGGGAAGGCACAGGCACGCGGCCGCGGCCAGGAGCGCCATCACCGCACCGGCGACCGACCGCGCGCACGCGCGCCGCGGCACGCGGCACGCCACGCCGCGTTCACCCTTGCCCGGTGAACACACGCCGCCTTCGCCAGGCCACGCAATGGATGACTCGGTCATCGCGCGAGTCTAGCAGCCTCACCCGGGATCGACCGGCTCGCCCACGGGTCCGTCGCGCCAATAGCGCGCATGCAAGGCGCGCGCGCCCTGTGCCGCAAGCGGATGCATGCCGTCGAACGTCACCACGATCGCGCCCATGAGGTCGGTGCGCACCACGGGAATGTCGTAGAGCTTATAGCGCGCGACGATGTCGGCGCGCGGATGCCCGAACCGGTTGCGGTAGCCGGCCGGCACGATCGCGATGGCGGGCGCGACGGCGCGGATGAACGGCAGCGTCGACGACGTGCGCGACCCGTGGTGCGGGACCAGCAGCACGTCCGCCCGCAGCGCGTCGGCGGCCGTGCGCACCAGCACCGCCTCGGACCGCGCCTCGATGTCGCCGGTCAGGAGCGCGCTCCCGTGATCCGACTCGATGCGCACGACGCACGAGCGGTCGTTGGTTTTCGCGTGGGCGTCGGCGTACTCGACCGGCGTGGGATGCAGCACGCGAAAGCGCACGCCGTCCCACGACCACGACTGACCCGCCATGCACGCCATGGCGGTGCCGACGAGCTGCGCCCGCTGCACCACCGGATGCGCGGCAGGCAGGGAGGACGCGAACCAGCCGACCGGCGTGGCCTGCATCAGCGACAGCGCCCCGCCGGAGTGGTCGAGATCCTGGTGGCTCACGACGAGGCCGTCGGCGCGCGGGTGGCGGAGGATGCGCACGAACGGCGCGACGATGCGCCCGCCCGCGTCCGCGGTGTCGGTGAACCGCCCGCCGGTGTCGTAGACCAGCGTGTAGTGCCGCGTCTCGACAACGGCCGCCAACCCCTGCCCGACGTCGAGGACCGTGAGGCGAAACGCACCGTGCGGCAGCGGCGGCGGCCGCGCGAGGAACAGCGGGAGCAGCCACAGCCAGCCCCACGCCCGTCCGGGCCACGCACGCGGCGCGAGCAGCAGCACCACGCCCGCGCAACCGGCCGCGACGGCCCACGGCGGCGGCGCGTGCTGCTGCCACACGGCCGCCGGAAGCGCGGCGAGTTCGGTGAGCAGGACCATGAGCGGCGCGAGGGCCGTGTGCGCCGCGACGAAGAGCCCGCCCCAGGGCACCACGATGCCGGCGAGCGCGAGCGGCACGACGACCAGCGTGACGAGCGGGATCGCCACGGCGTTGGCGACCGGGGCGATGAGCGACATCTGCTGGAACAGCGCGAGCGTGAGCGGGGCGAGGCCGAGCGTGACGACCCACTGCGCGTGCGCGCCTTCGCATAGCGCGGCCCGGCACCGCGCCCGCCAGCCCGCGACGGGGACATCGTGCAGCCGCCCGGCCGCCGCGTACAGCAGCAGCGCGACGGCGCCGTACGAAAGCCAGAAGCCCGGCGTGAGCGGTGCCCACGGATCCCATGCGAGCACGCCGGCGAGCGCCCACAGCCACACGAGCCCGGCGCTGCCCGGGCGCGCGAACGCGATGCCGACCGCAGCCACCGCGAGCATCGCGAACGTGCGCACCGCCGGCACTTCCGCCCCGGCGAGCAGGACGTAGGCGCCGGCGGCAACGACCCCGGTGGCCGCCGCGATGCGACGCGCCGGGATGCGCGAGGTGAGTCGCGCGCTGCGCCGCGCGAGCGCGAACGCGATGCCGCCTGCAAACGCCGCGAACACGGTGACGTGCAGCCCGCTGATGCTCACGAGGTGCCCGACGCCAGTGCGGTTGAAGACGGTCCACTGCGACTCGGGAATCGCGCGCTGGTCGCCGATCGCCAGCGCCACGATGACGCCAGCGTACGGTGCGTCGCCTAGGGCCGCCACGATGCGCGCGCGCACCGCCTCCCGGGCCCGTTGCACGTAGTCGCGGGGGCGCCCCGCGAACGCGTCCAGCCGTACGTTGCGGCGGTCGTCGCGCACGCTGCCGGTCCCGCGCAACCCCTGCTGCAGCAACCACGCCTCGAGGTCGAAGCCGCCGGGATTGACGTTGCCGTGCGGCCGCTTGAGCCGGACGATCAATCGCCAGCGCTCACCCGGATGCACCGAGGGTGGCGCGGCCGCTTCCGCCTCGTCGTCGTCGCCGGGCGGGGGCGGAAACCAGCCCAGCGACAGCCGCGACGGCACGACGGCCCGGGGCGTCTCCACGCGCTCGACCGCGAAGGCGAAGCGCTCGCCGCGCGGACCGGCGGCCGGGAGGTCGTCGATCACGCCGACGACCGCGAGGTCGACCTCCTCCCACGCCGGCGGCAGCGCGTCGGCGAGGCGCGTCTCCGCCCGCCACGCCGCGTAGCCGAAGCCGCCCACCGCGAACGCGGCGACCCACAGCGCGCCGCGCACCCGTGCCGATGCGATGGCGCGCCACTGCACGACCGCCGCGGAGAGGACAGCCGCGAGGATCAGCGCGAGCGGGTGCGCCGGCAGTGTCGCCTGCACCTGCAGGAGGCAGACGCCGGCAGCGAACGCGAGCAGGCAGGAGGCAGTGAGCGAGCGCATCGGGTGGCCGCACGCGGCGGCCCACCCACTCTGCGCTTCCCGACGACGGCGGCACGATCGGCCGTCCGGCCTACGCGAAAGGCATCAGCCGGACTTCTTCGGCCAGAGGATGAGTTGCGTGCAGCGGAAGAGCGCCATCTGCCGGTCGTCGGCCTTGCGCTTCACTTCGGCGTCCCAGACCTGCGTGGTGTTGCCGAGGTGCACCGGCCGGGCGATGGCCACGATCGTGCCCTCGCGCGCGGTGCTGAAGAAATTCGCCTTCAGCTCGACCGTGGTGAAGTTCTCAGCACCCGCGGGCAGGTGTGCGATGCACCCGAACCCGCACGCCGTGTCGGCGAGGGCCACCACGGTGGCCGCGTGCAGGAACCCGTTCGGCGCGAGCAGTTCCGGCCGGATGTCGAGTTCCGCGACGAGCAGCCCGTCCTCGATGGTCTGTACGCGGAACCCGACGAGGCCGGGCAGGCGGCCGTCGCCGCGGCGGTTCAGGACATCGAGGGTGACCTCGGGACGCAGCGGCATGACACGCTCCTCGCTTTGGGACCTACAGCACCTTGTACTTCGCGAACACGTCGGCGAGCCTCGCACCGGCCGCCAGTTCCTCGCGCGTGCGGTCCTCGCTCGCCACCTTCGCGAACGCGCGCCGCACCGCCTCCGCCTCCGCCGCCCGCGGCACGACGACCACGCCGTCCGCATCGCCGACGACGAGGTCGCCCGGCGCGATGGCCACCCCGGCGCACTCGACGGGGACGTCGATCGCCGCCACGATGCCGCGCCCCTTGGAGTCGAGCGGCGCGATTCCGCCGTGGAACACGGGGAAGCGCAGCGCGCGGATCTGCCGGATGTCGCGCACGAAGCCGTCGGTGACGCATCCCGCCGCGCCCCGCGCGCGCGAGGCGGTGGTGAGCAGCTCACCCCACGGCGCGATCCGCCGCGAGCCGCCGCACGCGAACACCGGGACCTCGTCCGAGCGGAGGTCGTCGATCAACGCCATCTCGAGCTCGTACGGGTTCACGGCGGGATCGACGTGATGGATCTCGCGGTAGAGTCCCGTGCGGGCGAAGCCCACCATCACCAGGATGTCGTCGAGCGGCCGGATCGCGGGTGCCATCGCCTGGCTGCGGTGGCCGAGTTCGTCGAGCACGTCGGAGAGCACCGCCGTGTACAAACGCTGCCGGATCGCGTCGAGATAGGCGGGATCGCCTCGTTGCATCGGATGGCCTCGCACGTGGGTCAGAGGAGCCCCAAGGCGGCAAGTTCCTGTCGCAACTGGCCGGCGGAGCGGAAGTGGATGCCGTGCATGCCGACGGCGGTGGCGGCCTGCGCGTTCACCGGATTGTCGTCGACGAAGACGGCGGCAGCGGGGTCGATTGCGTAGCGCTCGAGAAGGATGCGGTAAACCCGCGGATCGGGCTTCATCACCTTCTCCGCGCCCGACACCACGATGCCGGCGAACCACGACAGGCACTCGAAGCGCGGGAACTGCCCGGGAAACGTCTCGTGCGACCAGTTGGTGAGTGCGTAGAGCGGCACGCCGCGCGCCTTCAACTCCGCCGCGATCGCCACCGTGTCGGGGAGTGTGCCGGGGATCATCTCCCCGAAGCGGTCGCGCCACGCTGCGATCAGCGCGCGCTTGTCCGCGTGCACGGGCATCAGCGCGGCGACTGCCTCGTCGAAAGGGCGGCCGTTGTCCTGCTGGGCATTCCAGTCGGGTGTGCACACCTCGGCCAGGAAGCGCTCCATCGCCGCCTCGTCGCCGGCGAAGAGCTTCCGATAGAGATGGCGCGGATTCCAGTCGAGCAGCACGCCGCCCAGGTCGAAGACGACGACGCTGCGGGCGGGAGTCGGGGGCACGTCCGGGGCTTGCCGCGTCACGCGCCCGTGCCGGCGAGTGCGCGCAGGTCGGCCAGGAAGCCGTCCACCGCGGACATCGGGGTGTCCCACGCGCACATGAGCCGGATGCCGGTCTCGCCGACGAACTCGTAGAAATGCCAGCCGTTCTTACGAAGGCCGGCGATGACCGGCAGCGGCAGGTCGACGAAGACACCATTCGCCTGGGTCGGCGCGATGAGCTTCGCCGCGGGAATGGCGGCGAGCCCTTCCGACAGCCGGGCCGCCATCGTGTTGGCGTGCGCGGCGTGGCGCAGCCACGCGCCCCCCTGCAGCGCGCCGAGCCACGGGGCCGCGAGGTAGCGCATCTTCGACGCGAGCTGGCCGCCCTGCATCCGGCGGCGGCCGAATTCCTCGGCGAGCTCCTTCTCGAAGAACACCACCGCCTCGCCGAACGGCAGGCCGTTCTTGGTGCCGCCGAACGACAGCACGTCCACGCCCGCGCGCCACGAGATGTCCGCCGGCGAGCAGCCGAGCGCCGCCACCGCGTTGGCGAAGCGCGCGCCGTCGACGTGCACGTGCATCGACATGCCGTGCGCACACTCCGCGAGCTCCCACATCTCCATGGGCGTGTAGAGCGTGCCCAGTTCCGTGGACTGCGTGATCGACAGCGCGCGCGGCCGCGCCGAGTGCACGTCGTGCGGGGTGACCGCCAGCTTCTCCAGCGCGTCGATGGTGACCTTGGCGTCCGGCGTGTCGGCGGTGAGGAGCCGCACGCCGCCGCTGAAGAAGTGCGGCGCGCCGCACTCGTCGACGTTGATGTGCGCGTTCGCGTGGCAGACGACCGCATCGGTGCTGCGGCACAGCGCGGACAGCGCGAGCGAATTCGCGGCCGTGCCGTTGAACACGAAGAACACGGCGCAGTCGGTGTCGAACACTTCCTGCACCGCCTTCACCGCCGCCGCAGTCCAGTCGTCGCCGCCGTAGCTCGGCGCGTGGCCGCGGTTGGCCTGTTCCAGCGCGTGCCACGCCTCCGGGCAGATGCCCGACCAGTTGTCGCTCGCGAACTGCGGCGACCGCCCGGCCGGCGCGTCGTTCGTATCGCTCGCGCTCATGGGGACCTCCTCCTCGCTGCGCGCGGCCTGGGCCCCCCGCGCCGCGGACGGCCCGGCCGCGTCAAAGCTTCTGTTCGACGTACGCGCGCACCGACTGCAGCGCCGCCGGCAAACCCGCGGGATCGGTGCCGCCGGCCTGCGCCATGTCGGGCCGGCCGCCACCCTTGCCGCCCACCTGCTGCGCGACGTGGTTGACGAGGTCGCCCGCCTTCACCTTGGCCGTCAGGTCGCTCGTCACGCCCGCGATGAGCGTGACCTTGCCGTCCGCCACGCTCGACAGCACGATGGCGGCGGACTTGAGCTTGTCCTTCAGCTTGTCCATGGTCTCGCGCAGCGCCTTCACGTCCGCACCCTCGAGCGACGCCGCGAGCACCTTGGCGCCCTTGACGTCGACCGCGCCGCCCGCGAGGTCGTCGCCGGCGGATGCCGCGGCCTTCGCCTTCAGGCGCGCGAGTTCCTTCTCGGTCGCGCGCGCGCTTTCGAGCAGTTGCGCGATGCGCGTTTCCACCTCGGCGACCGGCGCGCGCAGCGTCGCCGCCGCGGCCGCGAGCTTCGCCTCCTGGTCCTGCACGAAGGCGAGTGCACCGCGTCCGGTCACGGCCTCGATCCGGCGGATGCCGGCGGCCACGCCGCTCTCGGCGACGATCTTGAAGAAGCCGATGTCGCCGGTGCGCGCGACGTGCGTGCCGCCGCACAGCTCGCGCGACGTGCCGATGTCGAGCACGCGCACCTCGTCGCCGTACTTCTCGCCGAAGAGCATCATCGCGCCCAGCTTCTGCGCCTCGTCGATCGGCATCACGCGTGCCGACGTCGCGAGGTTGTCGAGGATCTCCGCGTTCACGATCTCCTCGACGCGGCGGATCTCGTCGTCGGTGACCGGCGCGTTGTGCGCGAAGTCGAAGCGGGTCTTGTCCGGGTCGACCAGCGAGCCCTTCTGCTGCACGTGGCCGCCGAGCACCTGCCGCAGCGCCTTGTGCATGAGGTGGGTGGCCGAGTGGTTGCGCACGGTGCGCCCGCGCGCGTCGTGGTCGACCTGCGCCGCGACGGTGTCGCCGACCTTCAATTCGCCGTTCTTCACCTCGCCCACGTGGCCGAACACGTCCGGCTGCACCTTCTGGGTGTCCGACACCGCGAACAGCGTGAGGCACACGCCGCTCTTGGACAGCTCGCCGCGGTCGCCGACCTGGCCGCCCGACTCCGCGTAGAACGGCGTGCGGTCGAGCACCACGATGCCGTGGTCCCCGGTCGCCAGCGCGTCGACCTTCGCCCCGTCCTTGTAGAGCGCGACCACGCGCCCTTCCTCGGACAGCGACTCGTAGCCGCGGAACGCGGTCTTCGGCCCCTCGTAGTCGAGCTTGTCGCCCATCTTGAACGTCGACGCCGCCCGGGCGCGCTCGCGCTGCGCGTTCATCGCCGCCTCGAAGGCCGCCTCGTCCTCCGTGACCCCGCGCCCGCGCGCGACGTCGGCGGTGAGGTCGAACGGGAAGCCGAACGTGTCGTACAGCGTGAAAGCCGTGCCGCCGTCGAGCACCTTGCCGCCCTTCTTCGCGACATCGTCGATCGCGGCGGTGAGGATCTTCATGCCGTTCTCGATGGTCTCGCCGAAGCGCTCCTCCTCGGCCTTCAGCACCTGCGCGACGCGCAGGCACTCGCGGCGCAGTTCCGGATAGGCGTCGCCCATCAGGCGGTCGAGGTCCGCGACGAGCTTGTGGAAGAACGGCTGCTTCTGGCCGAGCTGGTAGCCGTGGCGGATCGCGCGGCGGATGATCCGGCGCAGCACGTAGCCGCGGCCGTCGGACGACGGGATCACGCCGTCGACGATCAGGAACGAGCACGCGCGGATGTGGTCGGCGATCACCTTGAGCGACGGGCTGTCGAGGTCCTTCGCGTGCGTCTCGCGTGCAGCGGCCCTGATGAGGTCGGCGAAGAGGTCGATCTCGTAGTTCGAGTGCACGTGCTGCAGCACCGCGGCGAGCCGCTCGAGGCCCATCCCCGTGTCGACGCACGGCTTCGGCAGCGGCGTCATGGTGAACTCGCCGGCGGCGTTCTTCTGCCGGTCGAACTGCATGAACACGAGGTTCCAGATCTCGATGTAGCGGTCGCCGTCGGCGTCGGGCGATCCGGGCGGGCCGCCCCACACCTCGGGGCCGTGGTCGTAGAAGATCTCGGAGCACGGGCCGCAGGGGCCGGTGTCGGCCATCTGCCAGAAGTTGTCGCTCGCGTACTTGGCGCCCTTGTTGTCGCCGATGCGCACCACGCGCTCCGCGGGGACGCCGATCTCCCTGGTCCAGATGTCGTAGGCCTCGTCGTCGTCGATGTAGACCGTGGTCCACAGCTTCTCGGCCGGCAGCTTGTACACCTGCGTCAGCAGTTCCCACGCGAACCGGATGGCGTCGCGCTTGAAGTAGTCGCCGAAGCTGAAGTTGCCCAGCATCTCGAAGAACGTGTGATGCCGGGCCGTGTAGCCGACGTTCTCGAGGTCGTTGTGCTTGCCGCCGGCGCGCACGCTGCGCTGCGACGTCGTCGCGCGCTTGTACGGGCGCACGTCGGCGCCGAGGAACACGTCCTTGAACTGGACCATGCCCGAGTTGACGAAGAGCAGCGTCGGGTCGTTGGCCGGGACGAGCGAGCTCGACGGCACGTGGGTGTGCCCGTGGCTCACGAAGTAGTCGATGAACTGGCGGCGGATGTCGGCGACTTGCATGGCGAAGGCGCCTCGCCTCGGCCGCGGGGCCGCAGGCGTGGAACGGCGCGAATCAAAAGGGTCGATTGTAACGCGAGCGGCAGGCCCGCTGGGGCGGGCGCCCCGGGGGCAGGCCCTCCCCCTTCGCCCGTCCGGCCCGGCGGCGGCCGGGTCGCGCTGCGGACCGGGAGCGGGCGTCAGGCACCGCCGGCCGCCAGCGGCGTGCAGGCAGCCTTGCGGGCGGCAGCCGCGCAGGTGGTCAGGACGTTGCCGTGCTGGTCGTAGCCCGTGACCGTCCAGCCGGCCCCGCTGCGCTCCATCGTCATGAAGCCGAACGTCTCGGCCTGCAGGAACTGGGACATCGTCGCCTTCCGGTACGGCGGCGGGATGTCCTTGATGTCGGTGAACAGGGGCACGAGCTGGGTGCCGCCGTTGCCGGCGATGAAGGTGGGCGGCTGGGCGGTCGCGTACGCGACTATCTGCATCATGTGCACGTGGCCGGAGAGCACGGCGTCCACCCCCGGCGGGAAGAGGGCGTCGCCGTAGAGCGGCTCCAGCACCCCCTGCAGCATCTCGTTGCCCGGCTGCGCCTTGCCCGTGCCGTTCGAGTTGAACCCGAGGATCGGCTGGTGGTTGAGGAAGAGCGCGTGCGGCCACGACGCCGCGAGGGTGAACCCGGCTCGCGCCTGCTCGGTGTACTTCTCGAACTGGAAGCCCGGGGTCGGCTTGCTGGCGACGTTGGACGAGTCGTACACGACGAGCGCGGTGTCGTCGTCCACCGGCACGACGTACGGGTCGCTGTAATTGCCGACGTTGTCGTTGGCGGCGAGGTTGCAGTCCTGCGCGGGCACGAGGGGACGCGGGTCGAGCATCCGCCACCAGCCCTGCCCGCCGCGGTCGCAGGTCTCGTGGTCGCCGCGCACCATCACCCAGGGGGCGGCAGCGAGCAGGCGCGCGGCCGGCGCGAAGAAGTCGGGCTCCCAGCTCGCCCAACCGAAGCCGAACGTGGTGATCGTCGCGCAGGCCGAGCCCACCGGGCACGAGGTCTCGCGGTAGTGGTAGTCGCCGATGTGCACGACGAGGTCCGGCGCGAGCCCCGCGGCCACGTCCGCCACCGGCTTGAACGGCCACTGCGCGAGGTCGTTGCACGCCTGGTAGAGCGCGTCGGTGCTCTTCATGCGGCAGCCGGTGTCCGCGATGAGCAGGATCTTCCGGACGTGGCGCTTCGGCAGCGGCAGCACGCGCTCGCCGAGCGTCGCGCGCGCGGTCCCCGCCGGGATCGCGAGGTCGCAGGTGGCGACCGGGAACTCCACCGGCGACGTGTTGGCGGGCTCGTACGCGGTGGGCCGGGGCGGGATGACCTGTGCGGGTGCGCGCAATGTCATCTGGACCGGCCCGCCGCCGTCGAACGCGATGGCCGGGCAGGTCTGCGCCTGCGTGATCGCCCGGGCGACCGGCTGCCCGTTCGGCCCCAGCACCACGTAGGCGTAGCGCACCTCTGCGGGCGAGGACACCGTGCCGTCGTCGCCGCCGCCGAAACAGCCGGCGAGGAACAGCGCGGCCGCCAGGCCGGCGGCGAACGCACGGAGGCCGGCAACGGAGGGTCGGCGGGAGAAGGTCGTGATCATCGGCAACGGGCGGTGAGTGCGGCAGGGGTCGCCGCCGGCAGCGACAACGCGTCGAGCAACGGATTCTCGCGGCGGAAGTCGCGGCCGTAAAGGGTCGCGAGCACGGTGATCGTCGCGCTCGTCGCCGGGACCGGCACCTGCGCGATGCGGGCCAGCGCCTCGTTGCACGCGAGCCCGAACGGCACGTCCTCGAGGACGAACCGCGAGTCGAGCGCCGTCGGCCCGGGCGGCCCGCCGCGCCGGCGGTGCAACTCGGCCGCGATGGCGGCCAGCGTCTCCTGCGGGACGTCGAACGAGCGCTGGAAATGCGCCTCGATCGCCGCGAGGTCGTGGCCGAAGGCGGCCGCGACGTCGCGCCGCTCGGCGTCCATCGCACCGACGAGTCGCGCCACCGCGGGCGTGAGGTAGTGGTACTGCGGCCACGCCTCGCCGTACTCCATGCGCGTGAGGTTGGTGAGCGCCATCGCCGAATGCGCGACGGGGTTGATATTGGAGAGCGTGACGGCGAGCACGTCGCCGGCCGCATCGAACCGGTCGCCGAAAAGCCCGGTGAGGGTCGCGATGACCGCCGGCGTGGCCGCGACCGGCAGCGCCGCGACCGCCATGCGGGTGCGGATCGTGTTGACCGCCACCCCGCCGTCGCGCACGCGCGCCGTCGCGACCGTGGTGCCCGACGCGGCCAGCGTGGGGCGGCCGCCGTGTCGTGCGGCCAGCTCCGCGAGCCACAGCGGGGCGAGCGACAGCGCGCCGCTGACGAACACGACCTGGCCGGTGCGCAGGTGCGGCGCGATGCGCGGCAGGGTCCCGGCGTAGGCGTTCGCCGGCACCGCGACGAGCACGACGTCCGCGTCGGCGAGCGCCTCCGGCACCGCGATGACCGAGACAGGGTATTCGCCGGTGACGAGGCCCTCGCCGCGCACCACGACGCGGCGCGCCGTGACGGAGTAACCGCCGGGTGCGGGTGCGGTGGCACCGCCGTCGCCGAGGTCGCGCAGCCCCTCCCCGCGCGGGGACCACAGCGCGGGCGCGTGGCCTTCGCGCGCGAGCAGGACGGCATACGCCCGGGCGACCGCGCCCGCGCCGACGATGGCGACCCGCGCCATCAGTCGAGCTTGACGTTGGCGCTCTTGACGATCTTCGCCCAGCGCTCGACGTCGTCCTTCACGTACTGGGTGAACTGGGCGCTCGTGCCGCCGACGGGCGTGACGCCGAGCTGGGCGAGCCGCGCCTTCACGTCGGGCGCGGCGAGCGCCTTGTTGAATTCGGCGTTGAGCTTTTCGACGACCGGCGCCGGCGTGCCGGCCGGCACCGAGATGCCGATCCAGACGGAGACGTCGAGCGGCACGCCGGCCTCCGCGAACGTCGGCACGTCCGGCATCATCGGCGAGCGATGTGCGCCCGTCACCGCGAGGGCGCGCAGGCGCTGCGTGGACGTGTACGGCTCGGCCGAGGCGGTCGTCGTGAACATCGTCTGCACCTGCCCGCCTAGCATGTCGTTGAACGCCGGCGAAGCGCCCTTGTAGGGCACGTGCGTGAGGTCCGCGCCCGATGCCTGCTTGAAGAGCTCGAGGGTGAGGTGCGTGTACGTCCCGTTGCCGGTGGAGGCGGTGTTGATCGTGCCCTTCTTCGCCTTCGAGAGCGCGATCAGGTCCTTCAGCGTCGCCGCGGGCAGCGACGGCGTGGCGAGCAGCACGAGCGGCGCGTCGGCGAGGTGGATCACCTGCACGAAGTCCTTCAGCGGGTCGTAGCCGGCCTTGGCGTTGAGCGCGGGCTCGATCGCCATCTGCGCCCCGGTCGACAGGAACAGGGTGTAGCCGTCCGGGGCGGACCGTGCGGTCTCCTGCGTCGCGATGAGGCCGCCCGCCCCGGGCTTGTTCTCGACGACGATCGTCTGCCCGAGCGCGTCGCCGACCTTCTGGGCGAAGAGGCGCCCGATGACGTCCTGCGAGCCGCCCGGCGTGAACGGGACCAGGAGCCGCAGCGGCTTCGACGGGTACGACTGCGCGGCCGCCATGGCCGCGAACAGCAGGCAGCCGAAGGCCACGAGGATGGGGTGCAGCAGGCGCGGACGCATGCGAATCTCCGGAGGATGCGGCGCGCGGCCGTGGGACACGCGCAGGACGGGCCGCGGATCGCGTGCAGGCCAGTGCCCGCGCCGCGTGCGGCGGAGCGTCGATTCTACGCGTCGTCCGGGTCGCGGTGCCCGGCCGCCCGCAGCACGCGCAGCGCGACCGACAGCGAGTAGCCGCGCGCCTGTAGGAAGCGCACGTGGCGTCCCTTCTCGCGCTCGTTCGCCGGCGGCGTGCCGAAGCGCTGGCGCCACAGCGCCTGCGCCTGGGCGAACTCGTCGACGTCCGCGAGCGGCGCCAGCGCCTGCGCCGCATCGGCCGCCGCGATGCCGCGCTCCTTCAGTGCGTAGGCGATGGCGCGCTTGCCGTAGCGGCCGGCACGCTGGGCGACGACCGCGTGCGCGTAGCGCGCGTCGGACAGGTAGCCCGCTTCCGCGAGTTCGGCGAGCGTGGCGTCGACGACGTCGGGCGCCACACCGCGCCGGGCGAGGCGCTCCGCCAGTTCCGTCCGGCTGTAATCCCGCCGGGCGAGGTAGCGAATGGCGATGGCGCGCGGGCTGGGCGCGGGCCGGCGGGATTCGCCGTCTGCACCCTGCGCGTCATCCTCACCCGTGGCGACCGCCGGGGGCGGGCGTCCGCCGCGTCGTTGCCGGGACGTGGGGACCGCCCTAGTCGTCGGCCGCCGCGGCGCCGGTCTGGCCCGGCACCGGCACGCCGACCGCCGCGCGGACCTTGGCCTCGATTTCCTCGGCGATCTCCGGGTGCTCGCGCAGGAACTCGCGGGCATTGTCCTTGCCCTGGCCGATCTTCTCGCCGTTGTAGGCGTACCACGCGCCGGACTTCTCGACGATCTTGTGGTTGACGCCCAACTCGATGATCTCGCCTTCGCGCGAGATGCCCTCGCCGTACAGGATGTCGAACAGCGCCTCACGGAACGGCGGGGCGACCTTGTTCTTCACCACCTTGACGCGGGTCTCGTTGCCGACGACCTCCTCGCCCTTCTTGATCGCGCCGATGCGGCGGATGTCGAGGCGCACCGACGCGTAGAACTTGAGCGCGTTGCCGCCGGTGGTGGTCTCGGGGTTGCCGAACATCACACCGATCTTCATCCGGATCTGGTTGATGAAGATGACGAGCGTGTTCGCGCGCTTGATGTTGCCCGCGAGCTTGCGCAGCGCCTGGCTCATGAGCCGCGCCTGCAGGCCCGGGAGCTGGTCGCCCATCTCGCCCTCGATCTCGGCCTTGGGCACCAGGGCCGCGACCGAGTCGACCACGATGACGTCCACGCCGCCCGAGCGGACCAGCATGTCCGCGATCTCGAGCGCCTGCTCGCCGGTGTCCGGCTGGGAGATGAGGAGGTCGCCGACGTTGACCCCGAGCTTCCCGGCGTAGACCGGGTCCAGCGCGTTCTCGGCGTCGATGTAGGCGGCCACCCCGCCCTGCTTCTGCATCTCCGCCACGACCTGCAGGCAGAGGGTGGTCTTGCCGGACGACTCCGGCCCGTAGATCTCGACCACCCGGCCGCGCGGCAGGCCGCCGACGCCCAGGGCGATGTCGAGGCCCAGGGAGCCGGTGGAGACGACGGCGAGATCGTTGGCGATCTGCGCCTCGCCCATCTTCATGATCGAGCCCTTGCCGAACTGCTTTTCGATCTGGGCGAGTGCGGCGGTCAGGGCCTTGCTTTTCTGGTCTTCCATCGGGGAATCGAGGGGCATGTCAGTGATCTCCGGAGTATGGCCCGGCGGCCTGGCGGCCGGGAAGGCGGGCTTTACTCACGGCGATGATGGCATAGAACGATCGTTCGATGCAAGTCGTCCGGACGGCCTAGGCCGGGTGTCCGGTGGCGCCGGCGAAAGAGGCTTGACCCCGGCCCCACGGGGGTCCGATCCCGTGGGCGCAAGAGGTCGGACCCCGGCCCCATCGGGGTCAGATCCCATGCACGACCCCGGCCCCGGCATCCGACACCGCCGCGCGAACGGCGTGCGCGACGGTATCAGGCGCCTGTGTCCTCGGCCGCCCGCCGCAGCCCTGCCAGCGCTTCCACCACCGCCGCCGACCGCACCGCCGCCCGGTCCCCCGCGAACTGCCGGGTCAACGCCCGGGTCGCCCCACCCCGCACCGCCCACGCGAAGCAGACCATCCCGACCGGCTTGCCCGGGGTGGCCCCGCCCGGCCCCGCGATGCCGGTGATCGCCACCGCGACGTGCGCGCGGCTGCGGGCCAGCGCGCCCTCGGCCATCGCCCGCGCGGTCGGCTCCGACACCGCGCCGTGCGCGGCGAGCGTCGCGGGCGCCACGCCGAGGAGTTCCTCCTTCGCCTCGTTCGAGTAGGTGACGAACCCCCGGTCGAACCATGCCGAACTGCCCGCGATCTCGGTGATCGCGCCGGCGACGAGCCCGCCCGTGCACGACTCCGCGGTCGCGGCGAGCCAGCCGCGCGCGGCCAGCGCCGCACCCACGGCCCGCGCGAGCGCGAGGGCGCCGTCGTTCACTGCGCCTCGCCCGGCGGGGCGCAGTAGTGATAGGTGTAGGCGGTCGCGAACCCGAACTTCCGGTAGACCGCGAGTGCCGGCGCGTTCTGCGCGTCGACCTGCAGGTACGCGAGCCGCGCGCCGCGCTCCCAAGCCCAGCCGAGGAGCCGAGCCACCAGCGCCGCCGCGATGCCGCGGCCGCGCAGGGCCGGCGCGGTCGCCATCGAGAAGATGCCCGCGATGCCGTCCTCCAGCATCGCGGTGCCCACGCCGGCCGGCTGCCCGTCGACGTGCGCGACGAGCGCGCGCGTCGCCTGCGGCGTGGCCACCATCCGCTCGTAGTACGCGTCGCGCTGCGCGGGGGTCGCCTGCTGCAGCAGCGCCACCGCGTCCGCGAACCCGGCGGCCGGCGCGCTCGCGATCGCCACCTCGTCGGGGTCGCGCGCGTCGGGCGGCCGGTCGAGGCGCACGACCTGCACGAACGTCGGGTCGAACGGGACGTAGCCGCGGTCGGCCAGCGCCTCCGCCAGAGCGGCCGGCTGCACGAACGGCGTCATGCGAAACAGCACCGGCAGGTGGTGCTCGCGGTAGAGGCGCTCGCAGTACGCGATCTTCGCGGCGAGCGGCAGCGTCGATCCGAAGTGCGCGTTGACGCTGCGCGCGCGCCGCGCCTTGCCGGGCGAGATGCGCAGCAGCCAGCCGTCGTAGAAGAGCTGTCGCTGCGTCTGCAGCGCGTTGAGGCCCACCTCCTCCACGCGGCGCAGGTCCACGTCCGCGAAGCCGTCGCCGCTCATCCGAGCACCCGCTGGCCGATCGCGAACACGAGCAGCGCGTAACCCGCGGCGAGCAGGTCGTCGAGCATCACGCCGAGGCCGTTCTTCATCGCCGCGTCGAGCTGGCGGATGGGCGGCGGCTTCACGATGTCGAAGAAGCGGAAGAGCGCGAAGGCGACGCCGATGCGCCAGCCTTCCGTGCCCGTGAAGAACAGCACCAGCAGGAACGCGACCACCTCGTCGATCACGATCGCGCCGTGGTCGGGCACGCCGAGCGCGCGGCCGGTCACACCGCTCGCCCACACGCCCGCCGCGAAGAGGCCGGCGCACACGGCGAGGTAAGCGAGGTCCCCGCCCTGGGCGCGCAGCACGAGCGCGATCGGGATCGCGACCAGCGTCCCGAACGTCCCGGGCGCCCACGGCGCGAGCCCTGACCCGAACCCGAGCGCGATGAAGTGCGCCGGGTGGTGCAGGAGGAAGCGCAGGGTCGGGCGCGCGGCGGCGGTCATCGGAAGTGGTCGAAGGCGGCCGGCAGTGCGGAAAGCACGGCGCCGGACTCGTCGCGCACCCGCAGCCCCGGCTCGGCGGTGATCGTGCCGATGCGGGTCAGCGCGAGCCCCAGGTCGACGGCGAGCGCCGCGAGCCGCGGCCGCGCCGACGGCGGCGCGGTGAAGCACAGCTCGTAGTCGTCGCCGCCCGCGAGCAGGCAGTCGAGCGCGAGCGTGCGCTCCGGCCCCCGCAGCAGGCCGGCCAGCGCCGGCGCGCAGGGCACCCGCGCCAGGTCGACGACCGCGCCGACGTGCGACGCGTCGAGGATGTGCCCGAGGTCGCCCGTGAGCCCGTCGGAGACGTCGAGGGCGGCGCTTGCCACGCCGCGCAATCGCTCGCCCAGCGCGACGCGGGGCTCCGGCCACTCGAGCCGCTGCCGCAGCGCGGCCAGCGTGGGCACGGCGAGCGTCGCACGGCCCTGCAGGCCGGCGAGCGCCAGCGCCGCGTCGCCGAGGCGTCCCGACACGAGCACGTCGTCGCCGGGCCGCGCGCCCCCGCGCGTGATCGCGCTGCCGGCCGGCAGCTCGCCGACGATCGTCACGCAGAGGTTGCGCGGGCCGCGCGTCGTGTCGCCGCCGATCAGCGACACGCCGTAGCGCTGCGCGAGCGCGAAGAGGCCGCCCGCGAACGCGCCGAGCCACGCCTCGTCGTTGTCGGGCAGCGCGCCCGCGAGCAGCGCCCAGCGCGGCGTCGCGCCCATGGCGGCCATGTCGGAGAGGTTGACGGCGAGCGTCTTGTGGCCGAGGGCGGCGGGGTCCACGTCGGGCAGGAAGTGGCGTCCCTCCACCAGCATGTCGACCGAGAAGGCGAGTTCCATCCCGGGCGCCGGGGCCACGATCGCGGCATCGTCGCCGACGGACAGGCGCACCGCGGGGTCGCGCACCGGCCGGTGGAAGTAGCGCTCGATCAGCGCGAACTCGTTCATCGCGTGGGATGCGCGCTCAGCGCACCGCGTCGCCGATCTCGCGCTGCCAGCGCGCGAGCAGGCGCTTGCGCTCCTCCGGCTGGCCGAACTTCATCGGGTCGACGTCGAGCGTGGCGACGTTCGCGAAGCGTGCCGCCTCCGGCCGGATGGTCGCCGCCGCGTTGGCGGGGATGATGAGGTTGCGCGTGCGGTTGGCGAGTTCCTGCGCGGACTTCGTGAGCGCCCAGTCGTAGAAGAGCTTCGCCTCGTCGGGATGCGGCGCGCCCGCGACAATCGCCATGCCGCCCAGCGCGGCGCCGGTGCCCTCGCAGGGGATCGCGATGTCCACCGCGAATCCGGCGAGCTGCTGGGTCACGAACTCGTGCGCGAACGACACGCCCACGCCGACCTCGCCGCGCGCCACCGACGGGCCCTGCGCCGTGCCCGACTGCGTGTAGCGCACGACGTTGGGCGCGAGCCGCTTCAGGTACGCGAACGCGCCGTCCTCGCCGTAGAGCGCGATCAGCGTCGCGAGGATCGTGTAGCCGGTGCCGCTCGTCACCGGGTTGGCGAGCTCGATCTCCCTGCGGTAGGCCGCGTCCGGCAGGTCCGACCAGCACTTCGGCGCCGCGACGCCGCGCTTGCGCAGCACCTCCGGATTGGTGCCGAACGCGATGACGATCCGGTAGATCGCCGCGACCTTGAAGTCGCTGCGCTCGGTCGCACGCCGCGCCCACGGCGCGAGCTCGGGCAGGCGCGGCGAGCGGTACGGCGCGAGCAGCCCCTCGGCGGCCGCCTGCAGCAGCGGGTCGATGGTGCCGCCGTACCACACGTCCGCGCGCGGGTTCTCGCGCTCGGCGCGGATCTGCGCGTAGAACTCGCCGGTGGCCTTGCGCGTGACGGTGGTGGCCACGCCGGTCTCGCGCTGGTACTCCTTCGCGGCGAGTTCGCACGCGTCGGCATCGTGGCTGCAGTAGATGACCAGCGAGCGCTGGGCGAACGCCGGGCTGCCGGCGAAGCAGGCGAAGACGAGAGCGACGACGAGCGCGAGGCGCGCGCGGAGCATCAGCGGTGCAGCGCGGCGATCTCGGCGGCGCGCACGTCCGCCGCGAGCTTGTCGAGCACGCCGTTGACGAAGCGGTGGCCGTCGGTGCCGCCGTACGACTTCGCGAGCTCGACCGCCTCGTTGATCACCACCTTGTAGGGAATCTCCAGCCGGTCCGTGAGCTCCCACGCGCCGATCACGAGGATCGCGCGCTCGACCGGCGAGAGCTCGGCCACCTTGCGCGACAGGTGCGGCGCGAGCGCCGCCTCCAGCGCCTCCTGCCGCTCGGTGGTGCCGCGCCACGCCTCGTCGAAGTAATCGTGATCCGCGCGCAGGTAGCCCGGGCTCCCGACCAGGTCCTCGCGAACCTCGCGCGCGCCGTTGCCGGAGAGCTGGCGCTGGTAGAGCCCCTGCAGCACGAGTTCGCGCGCGCGGCGCCGCTGGCTAGTCTGCGTCATCGATCGCCTGCAGCAGGTTCGCCATCTCGATCGCGGCCTGCACCGCCTCGTAGCCCTTCTGGTCCATGCGGGCCTCGGCCTGCGCGTCGGTGTTGCAGGTCAGGATGCCGTTGCCGATCGGGATGCCGAATTCCAGCCCGACGCCCGCCACGCCGGCGGCCGACTCGTTGCACACGATCTCGAAGTGATAGGTGTCGCCGCGGATGACGGCGCCGAGCGCGACCAGCGCCTCGTAGTCGCCGGTCTGGGCCATTCGCTGCAGCGCGAGCGGCGTCTCGAGCGCGCCCGGCACGGTGACCAGCGTCACGTCGTCGTCGGCCACGCCGCACTCGGCGAGCGCGCGCTGCGCGCCCGCGAGCAGGCCCTCGCCGATGGCGCTGTTGAAACGCGACAGCACGATGCCGACCCGGAAGCCGTCGCCGCTCAAGTTGGGAGCGATGCGCAGCACGTCAGGCCCCCTGCCGCGCGACCGGCTCGACCTCGTAGCCGGTGACCTCGAGGTCGAAGCCCGTCATGCTGGGCATCTTGCGCGGCTTCGCGAGCAGCCGCATGCGGCCGACGTTGAGGTCGCGCAGGATCTGCGCGCCGATGCCGTAGTTGCGCAGGTCCATCTTCGCCGGCGGCGCGGGCTCGTCGGCCAGCGCGCGCTCGCGCAGCTCGACCGCGCTTTCCGGCCGATGCAGCAGCACGACCACGCCGCGGCCCGCCTGGGCCACGGCGGCGAGCGCGCCGGGAATCGTCCACGAGTGCGCGACGCTGTCGGCGTCGAGCAGGTCCATCACCGACAGCGGCTCGTGCACGCGCACCAGCGTCTCGACGTCCGGCGCGATGGGGCCGCGCACGAGGGCAAGGTGCGTCGCGTCGGAGATCTTGTCGCGGTACACGACGAGCCGGAACGCGCCGTGCGGCGTGTTGAGCGGGCGCTCGGCGATGCGTTCCACGATGCGCTCGGTGCGGCTGCGGTAGTGGATGAGGTCCGAGATGGCGCCGATCTTCAGGCCGTGCTCGCGCGCGAACACCTCGAGGTCGGGCATGCGCGCCATCGTGCCGTCCTCGCGCATGATCTCGCAGATCACGCTGGCCGGCGTCAGGCCCGCGAGCCGCGTCAGGTCGCAGCCGGCCTCGGTATGGCCCGCGCGCACCAGCACGCCGCCGGGCTGGGCCATCACCGGGAAGATGTGGCCGGGCTGCACGAGGTCCTCGGGCCGCGCGTTGGGCGCCACGGCGGCCCGCACGGTGCGCGCGCGTCGGCCGCCGAGATGCCGGTGGTGACGCCCTCGGCCGCCTCGATCGACACCGTGAAGTTGGTGCCGGTGCCGGAGCGGTTGTTCGTCACCATGAGCGGCAGGCCGAGCTGCCGGCAGCGGCTCTCCTCCAGCGTCAGGCACACGAGCCCGCGCGCGTGGCGGGCCATGAAGTTGATCGTCTCGGGCGTGACGAAATCGGCGGCGACGACGACGTCGCCCTCGTTCTCGCGGTCCTCCTCGTCGACCAGCACGACGGCGCGGCCGGCCTTCAGCTCGGCGACGATTTCCGGAATGGGGGCAAGGGGCATGGCAGTCTCCTGCGCCGCGCGGCAACCGCTGCGGCGGGCAAGGCACGAGTTTACCGCAGCGCCCCCGCGCGCCCCGCTCACCCGGCGAGCAGCACCGTCCGCCGCAGGTGGGCCGACTGCGCGAGCTCGGCGACGATGAAGGCCGCCACGTCGGCCCGCGCGACGCGCGGCGGGCGCAGGACCGAGGGCTCGAGCACCTGCGGAGCCCCGGCGGCCGGGCCGTTCGTGAGCGCGGCGGTGCGGATCACCGTCCAGGCGAGGCCGCTGCCGCGGACCGGGGCTTCGCGCAGGTCGAGGCCGGAGGCGGGCTCGACCCGCCGGAACGTGAACCGCGCGCGGGCCGAGCGCCCGGCGCCGCAGCTCACGCACAGCAGGCGGCGCACGCCGTGCCCGCGCATCGCGGCCACGACCAGCGGGATGCCGGTCTCGAACGCGTCCGCCCCCTGCCGCACCGGCGCCGGCCGCACCGCCCACACGACCGCGTCGTGGCCGGCGACGGCCCGCTCCACGTCGGCAGCGTCGGTGACGTCGCCGATGACCATGCGCACGCCGACGGCCGGCTCGCCCAGGTCGGCGGCGTGCCGCGCGAGCACGGTGAGCGTGTGGCCCGCCGCGAGCGCAGCGAGGCCCACCGCGTGCCCGAGCCCGCGGGTGCCGCCCAGGACGACGAGCCTCATGCCGGCCGCGGGGTCGCGAGCGCGGGGACGGCGGCCACCGCCGGACGCACGCGGAACCACGCCGCGTACAGCGCCGGGAGGAACACCAGGGTCAGCACCGTCGCGATCACGAGGCCGCCCATCATGGCCACGGCCATCGGCCCGAAGAAGTCGCTGCGCACGAGCGGGATCAGCGCGAGCACCGCGGCGAGCGCGGTGAGCACGATCGGGCGGAAGCGGCGCACCGTGGCGCCGGTGATCGCGTCCCACGCCGGCACACCGGCCGCGACGTCCTGGTCGATCTGGTCCACCAGGATCACCGAGTTGCGCATGATGATGCCGGCGAGCGCGATGGTGCCCAGCATCGCGACGAAGCCGAACGGCTTGCCGAACACCAGCAGCGCGGCCACCACGCCGATGAGCCCGAGGGGCGCGGTGAGCACCACCATGAACGTACGCGCGAAGCTCCGGAGCTGCAGCATCAGCAGCGTGAGCACCGAGATCACGAGCAGCGGCACGCCGGCCGCGATCGACTTCTGGCCCTTCTGCGAATCCTCGATCGCGCCGCCCTTCTCGATCCGGTAGCCGAGCGGCAGGCCGGTGCGCAGCACCGCGAGGTCGCGCTCGATGCGCGCCGCGACATCGGGTCCCTGCGCGTCGCCGCGCACGTCGGCGCGCACCGTGATCGTCGGCAGGCGGTCGCGGCGCCACACCACGCCGTCTTCCAGCGCGTAGTCGATGTCCGCCACCTGGGTGATCGGCACGGCCTTGCCGCCGCGGGTCGGGATCGCGAGGTCCTTGAGGAAGCTCATCCGCGCGCGCTCGTCGGCGGCGCCGCGGGAGACGACCTCGATCAGCTTGTCGGCCTCTCGGTAGTAGGTCACGGACGTGCCCGACAGCGCGTTGTTGAGGAACTGGGCGAGGTCCTGCGAGGTGAGCCCCAGCACGCGCGCCTTGTTCTGGTCGATGACCACCTTGATCACCTTCGACGGCTCGTCCCAGTCGAACTGCACCTGCTGCGTGTCCGGGTCCGCGCGCATGAGGCGCGCCACCTCGCGCGCGATGCTGCGCACGTTGTCGGCATTGTCGCCCGACACGCGGAACTGCACCGGGAAGCCGACGGGCGGCCCGTTCTCGAGGCGCGAGATGCGGCCGCGCAGTTCCGGGAAGTCGTTCTCGAAGAGGTGCAGCAGCCGCGCGCGTACCTCCTCGCGCTCGACCGTGCCCTTGGTGACCAGCACCGCCTGCGCGAAATTCGACTGCTGCAGCTGCTGGTCGAGCGGCAGGTAGAACCGCGGGCTGCCCGCCCCGACGTAGGTCACGTAGCTCTCGACCCCCGGGTCCTTCGCGAGGACGCGCTCGAGGCGCTTCGCCGCGTCGAGCGACGCCGCGAACGAGCTGCCCTCGGGCAGTCGCAGGTCGACCAGCAGTTCCACGCGCGACGACGACGGGAAGAACTGCTGCGGCACGTAGCGGAACGCGAACAGCGCACCGGCAAAGAGTGCCAGCGTGGCCGCCAGCACGACGGCGCGGTGCCCGACGCACCACGCGATCAGCGCCCGCAGGCGCAGGTAGAACGGCGTGCCGTACACGTCGCGGTGGCCGTCGTGCAGCCGCGGCAGCGCGGACTCGGGCGGCAGCCCGCGGACCCTCGCCCACCAGCGCCGGGCGAACGAGGGCTGCGCCGCCTGCTCGGCATCCGGCAGCATCCGGTAGCCGAGGTAGGGGATGACCACCACCGCGATCACCCACGAGGCGATCAGCGCGATCGCCGACACCTCGAAGATCGAGCGCGTGTACTCGCCGGTGCTGCTCTTCGCGGTGGCGATCGGCAGGAAGCCCGCCACCGTGATCAGCGTGCCGGTGAGCATCGGGAACGCGGTGCTCGTGTACGCGAAGGAGGCGGCGCGGAAGCGGTCGAAGCCCTGCTCCAGCTTGATGGCCATCATCTCGACCGCGATGATCGCGTCGTCCACCAGGAGGCCGAGCGAGAGGATGAGCGCGCCCAGCGAGATCTGTGCAGGCCGATGCCGAAGAGCCACATGCACACGAAGGTGACCGCCGCGAGCACCAGCGGGATCGAGACCGCGACCACGAGTCCGGTGCGCAGGCCCAGGCTCACGAGGGACACCGTAAGCACGATGATCAGCTCGCCTCCGCGAGCGAGCGCAGGAACTGGTTGATGGAGCGCTGCACGGCCCGCGGCATGGACACCGGCCAGCTCCACGCCCACCGGCAGTTGCTGCGCCACGCGGTCCACCTCGCGCTCGAGCGAGCGGCCGAGCTCACCTACGTCGCCGCCCTTGACCATGGTGACGCCGAGGCCCAGCGCCTCGCGCTCCTGCCAGCGCATCTTCTGGCTGCGGCGGTCGACGTAGCCGCGCGTGACCTTGGCGATGTCGCCCAGCGCACCACGCGCTCGTTGGCGCGCAGGGTCAGGTCGCGGATCGACTCCACGCTATGTCGAACGCGCCGCTCGGGCGCATGATGCAGTCGGTCGGCGTGTCGAACACGCCGGCCGCGGCGATGACGTTCGGCTGCGCGAGCGTGGCGATGATCTGGGCCGCTCGATGCCCAGCAGTGCCAGCTTGCTGTTGGACATCTCGATGAAGATCTTCTCGTCCTGCGCCCCGATGAAATCCACCTTGGCCACGCCCGGCACGCGCAGGAGTTCCGCGCGCACCTTGTCGCCGAAGTCCTTGAGGTCGCGGTACCTGAAGCCGTCGCCGGTGATCGCGAAGATGTTGGTGTAGGTGTCGCCGAACTCGTCGTTGAAGTACGGCCCCCTGCACGCCGAGCCTGCAGCAGCCGGGTGCGGATGTCGCCGATCTTCTTGCGCACCTGGTAGAACGCGTCGGGCACCGTGGACGCGGGTGCGGAGTCCTTGAACGCGAAGAACACCATCGACTCGCCGGGCTTGCTGTAGCTCCGCACCCAGTCGACGTTGGGCACGACCTGCAGCTCGCGCTCGATGCGGTCGGTGACCTGCTGCTCGACCTCGCGCGCGGTCGCGCCGGGCCAGTTGGTCTTCACGACCATCACGCGGAACGTGAACGGCGGATCCTCCGACTGGCCGAGCTGGCCGTACGCGAAGAAGCCCGCCACCGCCGCGACGAGGATGAAATAGAGCACCAGCGGGCGGTTCTCGAGCGCCCACTCGGAGAGGTTGAAGCGCGAGGCGCGCGGCGCCGGCGGGTGGTCCATCGCGGTCTTTCCGATCGCGCGTCAGCCGCGCACGACGGCGCGCCGGTCGGTGCCGTCGATGCGCGCGTCGCGCGGGCCGGACGGCGACGGTGCCGCCTTCGACACCGGCCCCGACTCGTACGGCCGCACCACCTGCCCCGGCACCAGCTTGTGCACGCCGGCCGCGACGATCCAGTCGCCGTTGGCCACGCCCGACGAGAGGACGATGCCGTCCTCGCGGTACTGGCCGATGGTGACCGGCGCGAGCGTCACCTGGCCCGAGGCGGGGTCGAAGCGCCACACCGCCGGCTGCCCGTCCTTGTGGTAGATCGCGGTCAGCGGCACGACGGCCGCCGGCGTGGCGTTGGCACCCAGCAGGCCGACGTTGGCGGTCATGCCCCACTGCACGGTCGGATCGGGCTCGACGATCGTCACCCGCACGGCGAACGTGCGCGTGACCGGATCGACGGCCGGCGCGATCTCGCGCACCCGGCCCTCGTAGGTGCGACCCGGCGCGGCCCACAGGCCGACCACGAGCTTCTGCGCGGCGCGCACCTCGCCGATGCGGTTCTCCGGCACGGCGATCGCCACTTCGCGCTCGGTGAGGCGGGCGAGCCGGACCACCGGCTGGCCGGCGGCGACCACCTGCCCCTGCTCCGCGGTCACCGCGGTCACCACGCCGTCCTCGTTGGCGACGAGCGTCGCGTAGCTCGCCTGGTTCTGCGCGACCGACAGGTTCGCCTGCGCCTGCTCGAAGCGCGCCTTGGCGGCGTCGCGCGCGCTGCGCTTGGCGTCGAGCGCCGACGCGCTGATGAACTTCTCGCGGAAGAGGTTCTGGTAGCGGTCGTACTCGGCCTGCGCGAACTTGTACTCGGTCTCGGTGGCGACCACCTGCGCGTGCGCCGCCTGCGTCTGCAGCCCGACGTCGGCCGGGTCGAGGCGCGCCAGCGGCTGGCCCTTCTGGACCTTGGCGCCGACGTCGACCAGCCGCGCGATCACCTTGCCGCCGATGCGGAAGGAAAGGTCGGCCTCGTGGCGCGGCTTCACCTCGCCGGCGAACACGGCGCTGTCGAGGCCGGGGCCGACGTTCACCTGGGTGAGCTGGACCGGGCGCACGACCTCCGGCGGCGGCGCCTTGGGGCCGCACCCCGCGACCAGCGCGGCGAGCGCAACGGTCGTCCAGAAGCGGTTCATTGCGAGCCTCCCGCCGCGGGCGCGGCCGCCACCGGCCGCCCGACCGTGCCGCTCCACAGTGCGAGAAGCGCCTGGTCGACCTCGGCCGCGTAGTCGTAGTCGAACACCGGCGAGTTGCCGCCCGCCACCTGGGCCGCGCACGCCATGTCGTGCGCCTGCGCGGCGGGCGACATCTGCCACAGGCCGATGATCAGCGCGTAGCTGTGCCGCAGCAGGGCGACGCCCTGTCCCGGCTTCAATTCCCTGAAGTGCCGCTCGAGCCCCGCGCCGGCCATCGACAGCCGGCCCGCCATGCGCTGCTTGAACGCGAGCGCCGCCTCCACCGGAACGGACTGCCCCATCATGCCGAAGCAACGCGCCGCAAGCGGCAGGAAGAGCGGCGGCTCGACGATGTGCCGGTGGGTGAGCGCCTGGACGTCGCCGACGGTGACGGGCGCGGCCTGCGCGAGGCGGTCGATCAGCGCCCGGAAGAAGCCGTCGATGTTGCGCTCGTGGACGGCCAGCAGCAGCTCTTCCTTGCTGGGGAAGTAGAGATACACGGTGCCCTTGGCGAGCCCCGCCTCGTCCGCCACCTCCGCCACGTTGGCGATCCGGTCGGGCGAGCGCGCGAGGACGCGTGCCGCCGCATCGAGGATCGCCTGCTGCCGTTCCTGCTTGTCTTCGGCCTGGATGGCCCGCTGCCTGATCACCATGGTCCGCCGCCCTTTGGACACCCGTGTAAATGACTCCGGGTCACTTGAAAGGCGAGCGTAAATGACCCTTGGTCAGTTGTCAACAGCGGGCAGCCCGTACAGGGAGGCGCGGGATAACCCGGGGTCGGACGCCGGGTTGAGGTCAGGACGCGCCGGCACGCAAGAGCGGTGCCGGACCCCGGGTTGGCGCCGGGGCTGGCGCTCCGAATCCGGTGTCAGACACCGCCGGTCCACGTCCTGCCCATCCCCGCGCATTGCATGCGGTGTCTGACACCTGAACGTCGGACACCTGACCGTCGAGGGGTCTGGCACCTATGCGTCGGACACCCGAGCATCGAGGGGTCCGAGGCCGCGTCCAGGCGAGGCTAGAACAGCGAAAGCGTCTGCCGCGTCAGCGCGCTGTCCGGATCCGCGTGGTCGAGCACGACGTTGAAATGGTGACGTCCGGGGACGAAGAGCGGCCCGTCCGCCGGGCGCCGGACCGTCGGCCACGCGTCCCACAGGAGATCGCTCTGGCGCAGGAACTCCGACGTCTCGTCCGCACCGCAGGCGATCAGGATCGGCGCCGGAACCCGCAGCGGATGCCGGATCGGCGACAGGCGCGCCGCCTCCGCCGCGTCGAGCTTGAGGTCGGCGTTGTACGAGAAGTCCACCATCGGTGCCAGGTCGTGCACGCCGGACAGCGTGACCGCGCCCGCGAGCGGCGCGCGCGCTTCGCCGAGCGCCGCCCAGTCGGTCACGAGCATCATCGCGGCGAGGTGCCCGCCGGCCGAATGGCCGCCGACCACCACCGGTCCGCCCGCGCCGTGGCGCCCGCCCTCGCGCGCCACCCACAGCAGCGCGCGCCGGCACTCGTCGACGATCGTCGCCACCGTGACCTGCGGCGCGAGGTCGTAGTCGATCACCGCCACCGCGATCCCCTGCTCGACCAGCGACGGCGCGACGAACGCGTGGTCCTCCTTCGTGAACGCGCGCCAGTACCCGCCGTGCACGAACACGAACGTGCCGCGCGGCTTGCCCGCGGGCACGAAGAGGTCGAGCACCTCGCGCGGGTTCGGCCCGTAGCGCAGCCCGACGTGCGGCCGGTAGCGCGCGACGGCGTCGCGCGAGCGCGACTGCCACTCCGCGACGAAGCGCGGGAACTCGGGGACCGCAGCGCGGTTGTTGTAGCCCTTCTCGACCGCCTCGGGCGGAAGCGCCGGGCCGTCCATCACTCGATGCGGATCGACAGCGGCGTGAGGCCGGCAACCTGCCCCACCAGCGTGTCGCCCGCCACCACCGCGCCCACGCCTGCCGGGGTGCCGGTGAACACGAGATCGCCGGGCAGCAGTTCGTAGAAGCGCGACAGGAACGCGAGCGTGTGCGGCACGTCCCAGATCATGTCGGCGAGGTCGCCCTGCTGCCGGCGCTGGCCGTTGACGTCGAGCGTGATGGCGCCGCGCGCGAGGACGCCGGTCTGCGCGACCGGCGAGATCGGCGCGATCGGTGCCGCCTGCGCGAACGACTTGCCGATGTCCCAGGGCCGCTTCTTCTCGCGCATGTCGTTCTGCAGGTCGCGACGCGTCATGTCGAGCCCCACCGCATAGCCGAACACGTAGCCGTTTGCCTGCTCCGGCGCGATGTCCGCGCCGGCCTTGCCGATGGCGACCACCAGCTCGATCTCGTGGTGGTAGTTCTTCGTGGCCATCGGATACCGGATGCGGCCGACGTCGGGCGGCACCACGGGCACCACCGCGTCCGCGGGCTTGGTGAAGAAGAACGGCGGCTCCTTGGTGGCGTCGCCGCCCATCTCCTTCGCGTGCTCCGCGTAGTTGCGCCCGACGCAGTAGACGTGGCGCACGGGGAAGCGGTCGTGGGTGCCGACGATCGGCACGGTGGGCAGGTCCCAGAGGGGAAACGGGTGGGTCATCGGGGTCTCGTGACGGGGGAAAGAGTTCACGCCTCGGCGTCGGGCTGGCGCGCCGGCTCCGCCGCCGCGAAGGCGGGCAGCGCCCGGCAGTGCGCGTCGATGCGCAGCAGCGTCGGATAGGGCGAGAGGTCGAGGTTCACGCGCCGCGCGTTGGCGAGCTGCGGCACGAGGCAGATGTCGGCGAGGGTCGGGGTGTCGCCGTGGCAGCACAGCCCCGTCCCCGGCTCGTGCGCGAGCCGCCGCTCGAGCGCCTCCAGGCCGACGTCGATCCAGTAGTTGTACCAAGCGTCCTTCTGCGCCTCGGACGTGCCGAGCGTGTGCAGCAGGTAGCGCAGCACCCGCAGGTTGTCGATCGGGTGGATGTCGCAGGCGATGGCGAGCGCGATCGAGCGCACGCGGGCGCGGCCCGCGGGATCGGCCGGCAGCAGCGGCGGGTCGCGCTGCGTCTCGTCGAGGTACTCGATGATCGCGAGCGACTGGGTGAGCACGTCGCCGCCGTCGGTCACCAGCGCGGGCACGAGCCCCTGCGGATTCACCGCGAGGTAGTCGTCGCCGCGCTGCGCGCCCTTGCGCAGGTGCACGAACGCGCGCTCGGGGGAGAGCCCCTTGAGGTTCAGCGCGATGCGGACGCGGTAGGCCGCGGACGAGCGGAAGTAGTCGTAGAGCTTCATGGGAATCCTAGAACGCGGAGATGCCGGTCTGGGCGCGCCCGAGGATCAGCGCGTGCACGTCGTGCGTGCCCTCGTACGTGTTGACGGTCTCGAGGTTCAGCACGTGGCGGATCACGTGGAACTCGTCGACGATGCCGTTGCCGCCGTGCATGTCGCGCGCCATGCGGGCGATCTCGAGCGCCTTGCCGCAGGAGTTGCGCTTCATGATCGACGTGATCTCGGGCGCGGCCAGCCCGTCGTCCTTCATGCGCCCGAGCCGCAGGCAGCCCTGCAGCCCCAGCGCGATCTCGGTCTGCATGTCCGCGAGCTTCTTCTGCACGAGCTGGTTGGCGGCGAGCGGCCGCCCGAATTGCTGGCGGTCGAGCGTGTACTGCCGCGCCGCGTGCCAGCAGAACTCCGCCGCGCCGAGCGCGCCCCACGCGATGCCGTAGCGTGCGCTGTTGAGGCAGCCCATGGGGCCCTTCAGCCCCTCGACGTTGGGCAGCACGTTCGCCGCCGGCACCGGCACCTCGTCCATCACGATCTCGCCCGTGACCGACGCGCGCAGCGAGAACTTGCCCTCGATCTTCGGCGCGGAGAGTCCCGGCATGCCCTTCTCGAGGATGAAGCCGCGGATGATGTTGTCGTCGTCCTTCGCCCACACCACGAACACGTCGGCGATCGGCGAGTTGCTGATCCACATCTTGCTGCCGGACAGCCGGTAGCCGCCCGGCACGCTGCGCGCGCGCGTCACCATGCCCGCCGGGTCGGAGCCGTGGTTGGGCTCGGTCAGGCCGAAGCAGCCGATCCACTCGCCGGTCGCGAGCTTCGGCAGGTACTTCCGCCGCTGCTCCTCGCTGCCGTAGGTGTAGATAGGGTGCATCACGAGCGAGCTCTGCACGCTCATCATCGAGCGGTAGCCCGAATCGACGCGCTCGATCTCGCGCGCGATGAGCCCGTAGCAGACGTAGTTGAGGCCCGCTCCGCCGTACTCGGGCGGCAGCGTCGCGCCGAGGAGGCCGAGCGCCCCCATCTCGGGAAACACCGACGGGTCGGTCGCCTCGTGCCGGAACGCCTCCTTGATGCGCGGCAGGAGCTTTTCCTGCGCAAAGGCGTGCGCGCTGTCGCGCACCATGCGCTCCTCCTCGGTGAGCTGCGCATCGAGGAGCAGCGGGTCGTCCCAGTGGAAGACCGGCTTCGCGCGGGCGGCGGGTTCGGGGGCGTTCATGCAGGGCTCCGGAGGGATTCGACGTTGCGGATGCTGGGCGCGGAGGACGGCGCGAAGCGCCGCCGGCCGCCGTTCGCGCCGGTTTTCCATTATGCCAGCCGCGCGCCGCCCGGGAGCGCGCGCGGCGGGGCGTCAGCGGTCGGGCACCACCGCGGTCGCCTCGATCTCGACCCGCGCGCGGTCCTCGATCAGCGCCGCCACCTGCACGGCGGTCATCGCGGGGAAATTCCGGCCCATGACCTCGCGGTACGCAGCACCCAGTGCCTCGGGTCGCGCGAGGTACTCGCGCTTGTCCGTGACGTACCACGTCATGCGCACGACGTGCTCGGGGCCGGCACCGGCCGCGCGCAGCACCGCCACCACGTTGGCGAGCGCCTGCCGCACCTGGGCCACGAAGTCGTCGGTCTCGAACTGCTGCTGCGCGTTCCAGCCGATCTGCCCGGCCACGAAGACCTGCGTGCCGCGGGCCGCCACGCCGTTCGCATAGCCGCGCGGCGGCGTCCAGCCGGCAGGCTGCAGCACGCGGTGCAGTGCGTCACTCATGGGCCGCCCCCCGGGCCATCTGCCGCAGCCGGAAGCGCTGCAGCTTGCCCGTTTCGGTGCGCGGCAGCGCGGCGACGTACTCGATCGCCCGCGGGTACTTGTACGGCGCGATCGCCTGCTTCACGAACTGCTGCAGCGCGCCGGTCAGCGCCGCGTCCGCTTCCTGCCCCGGTTTCAGCACCACGTACGCCTTCACGATCTCCCCCCGTCCCTCGTCCGGCGCGCCGACCACGCCGCATTCCGCGACCGCCGGATGCTGGAGCAGCGCGCCCTCCACCTCCGGACCCGCGATGTTGTAGCCCGCGCTGACGATCATGTCGTCGGTGCGCGCCTGGTAGAAGAAGTACCCGTCATCGTCGACGAGATAGGCGTCCCCCGTGTAGTTCCAGCCGTCGCGCACGTAGTTGCGCTGGCGGTCGTCGGCGAGGTAGCGGCATCCTGTCGGGCCGCGCACGGCGAGCCGCCCGACCTGCCCGGGCGGCAGCGGCTGCCCGGCTTCGTCCATCACGCACGCGGTGTAGCCCGGCACGGCCTTGCCGGTCGCGCCGGGCTTCGCGTGCGCCTCGTCGTGCGAGATGAAGATGTGCAGCATCTCGGTCGCGCCGATGCCGTCGATGATCTCGATGCCGGTGGCGTCCTTCCACAGCTTGCGCGTGGCGGCCGGCAGCGCCTCGCCCGCCGACACGCACTTGCGCAGGCTGCGCAGGTCGTGCCCGGCCACGTGCGGCGCCATCGCGCGATAGGACGTGGGCGCGGTGAACAGCACGGTCGCGCGATGCCGGGCGATGGCCGGCAGCAGCACCTCGGGCGACGGCCGCTCGACCAGCAGCGTGGCCGCGCCCGCGCGCAGCGGGAACAGCAGCAGGCCGCCCAGCCCGAACGTGAACGCGAGCGGCGGGCTGCCGGTGAACACGTCGTCCGGCGCCGCGCGCAGGACCGAGTGCGGCCAGCAGTCGCACGCGGCCAGCACGTCGCGATGGAAGTGCATCGTGCCCTTGGGCATCCCCGTCGTGCCGGACGTGAACGCGATCAGCACGGTGTCGTCGGCCGCGGTGCGCACGTCGTCGAAGGTGGCGGGCTTGCCGGCCGCCCGCGCCTCGACGCCGTCGGCGGCGTCGGTCGCGAAGTGCAGCACGCGCGCGAGCGTCGGGCAGGCCGGGCGGGCGGCGTCGAGCTCGGCGGCGAGGCGCGCGTCGCACAGCGCGTGGCTCACCTCCGCCTTGCGGATCACGTCGGTCAGCTCCTTGGCGCGCAGCAGCGGCATCGTCGCCACCGCGATGCCCCCGGCTTTCACCACGCCGAACCACGCCGCCGCCATCATCGGCGTGTTGGGACCGCGCAGCAGCACGCGGTTGCCCGGGACGAGGCCCATGTCCTCGCGCAGCACATGCGCGATGCGGTTGGCGTGCGCCGTGAGGTCGGCGTAGGTCCAGCGGACGCCCTCCGGCGACAGCACGGCCGGGCGCTCCCCCCAGCCGCGGGCCAGCGCGCCGTCGAGGAGCTCGGTCGCGCAGTTCAGCGTGGCGGGGTACTGCAGTTCGGGGAGCGTGAACTCGAGCACCGGCCACTCGCCGGGCGGCGGCAGGTGATCGCGCGCGAAGGTGTCGACGTGGGCGGTCATGCGTCCTCCTGGCGGGCGGCGGCCGCGGCGGCGCGCAGCGCGTCGCGGCCGACGATCAGCTTCTGCACCTCGGTGGCGCCTTCGTAGATGCGCAGCGCGCGGATCTCGCGGTAGAGCCGCTCGGGCACGCCGCCGCGCCGGACGCCCGCGCCGCCGTGCATCTGCAGCGCCGCGTCGATGACCTGCTGCGCGGACTCGGTCGCGGCGAGCTTGGCCATCGCCGCTTCGCGCGTCGTCCGCTGCCCGCGCACGTCGCGCAGCCACGCGGCGCGATAGGTCAGCAGCGCCGCGGCGTCGACCGCCGTGGCCATCTCGCCCAGTGTCGCCTGCGCGAGTTCGCGGTCGGCGAGCGTGCCGCCGAACATGCGGCGCGCGCCGGCGTGCGCCAGCGCCTCGGCCAGCGCGCGGCGCGCGAAGCCGACGGCCGCCGCCGCGACCGACGCGCGGAAAATGTCGAGGGTGCGCATCGCGAGCCGGAAGCCGTCGCCTTCCGCGCCGAGCAGCGCGTCGGCGGGCAGCCGCGCACCGCCGAACTCGAGGCGGGCGAGCGGGTGCGGCGCCATGACGTCGATGCGCTCGGCGACCACGAGCCCCGGGGTGTCGGCGGGCACCAGGAAGGCGGAGATCCCCTTCGCGCCGCTCTCCGGACCGCTGCGCGCGAACACGCAGTAGAAGTCGGCGATGCCGCCGTTGCTGATCCACGTCTTGCAGCCGTCGAGCACCCACTGCGTGCCGTCGCGTGTCGCGCGCGTCGCCATCGCCGCGACGTCCGACCCGGCGTCCGGCTCCGACAGCGCGAACGCGGCGATCGCCTCGCCCAGCGCCACGCGCGGCAGCCAGCGCGCGCGCTGCGCAGCGGTCCCGGCGAGCGTGATCGCGCCGCTGCCCAGGCCCTGCATCGCGAACGCGAAATCGGCCAGCGCATCGTGGAACGCGAGCGTCTCGCGCGCGACGCACAGCGCGCGCGAGTCGAGGTGCGGCAGCGCCCCGCCGTCCGCGGCGGGCACGCAATAGCGCAGCCAGCCCGCGGCGCCCAGCGCGCGCACGCGCTCCCGGCAGGCGGCGTCGACGTCCTCGCGCTCGTCGTGCGCCGGGAGGGCGGTTGCGAACGCCGCGAGGTCGCGCCCGAGGTCGCGGTGGACGGGGTCGAAGAACGGGAGGTCGAGGTGGCCGGTGTCCATGGCCGCGGAGGCGGTTGCCATCAGCGCCGCCGCCCCGTCGCCGGGGTCGCTGCGTCCGCCTCGGACGCCTGCGTGCGCAGCGAGAGCTTGAGCGTGCCGAGCAGCGCGTAGAGCCGTGCCCGATCCGCGGCGGGCACGCCCGCCATCGTGTCGACGATCCACCGCTCGTGCTCGACGGCCATCGCGTCGAACACGCGCTTGCCCTTGGCCGTCAGGCGCACCGAGAACGAGCGGCGGTCGTCGGCCGCCACCGACCGCCGCACGAGGCCCTCCTCCACCAGCTCGCGCGTGAGCCCGGTCACGTTGCCGCCGGTGACCATGAGGCGGCGCGACAGCTCGCCCATCGTGAGGCCGTCGGGCGCCCGCTCGAGCTGTGCCATGAGGTCGAAGCGCGGCAGCGAGATCGCGAACCGCTCGCGCAGCCGCGCCCGCACCGTGCGCTCGATCATCAGCGTGCACGTCAGCATGCGCAGCCACAGCCGCAGCGACGCGTGGTGATCGTCCGCCGCGCGGCGCTCGTGGTCGTCGGGAAGCGGAAGCGCGGACGCGGTCACGGTGGTCACCCGTTGGCTTCCGGCCGCTCGCCCGCGAGCTGCGCGGCACGCGCGAGGTTGCGCTCGAGCTGCGCCTTGCCGGTGAGATACTGCACGGGCCACGGCACGTCGGCGACCCCGAGCTGCGCCGCCGCGTGCAGCGTCCAGTACGGATCGGCCAGGTGCGGCCGCGCGAGCGCACAGAGATCCGCACGCCCCGCCATCAGGATGCTGTTCACGTGGTCGGGCTCGAAGATCGCGCCGACCGCCATCGTCGCGATGCCGACCTCGTTGCGGATGCGGTCGGCGAACGGCGTCTGGTACATCCGGCCGTAGACGGGCCGCGCCTCGCGCGTGGTCTGGCCCGACGACACGTCCATGAGGTCGGCACCTGCTTCCTTGAACAGCGCGGCGATGGCGACCGCGTCGTCGGGCGTGTTACCGCCCGGCGCCCAGTCGTGCGCGGAGATGCGCACGGACATGGGCCGGTCCGCGGGCCAGACCTCGCGCATGGCGCGGAACACTTCGAGCGGATACCGGCAGCGGTTGGCGAGGGACCCGCCGTACTCGTCGTCGCGCCGGTTGGTGAGCGGACTCAGGAATGCCGCCAGCAGGTAGCCGTGCGCGCAGTGGAGTTCCAGCCAGTCGAACCCGGCCTCCGCGCCCCAGCGCGCCGCGCGGACGAAACTCGCGCGCACGCGGTCCATGTCCTCCCGCGTCATCGCGCGCGGCACCTGGTTGTGCGGGCCGTACGCGATCGCCGAGGGCGCGATCAGCGGCCAGTTGCCCGCGGGCAGCGGCATGTCGGCGTCCTCCCAGCCGCGCTGGGTCGAGCCCTTCGGCCCGGCGTGCCCCAGCTGGAGGGCGACCTTCGCCGGCGTGCGGGTGTGCACGTAGTCGACGATGCGCCGCCACGCCGATGCGTGCTCCGGCCGGTAGAGCCCCGCGCACCCGGGCGAGATGCGGGCGTCCGCGTCCACGCACACCATCTCCGTGAACACGAGGCCCGCGCCGCCGTGCGCGCGGCTGCCGAGGTGGACGAGGTAATAATCGTCGGGGGTGCCGTCGACGCAGGAATACTGCGCCATCGGCGAGACGACCACGCGGTTCGGCAGCGTGAGGCCGCGCAGCGTGAACGGGGTGAACATCGGCGGCCGCGGCTGCGCCCGCGCGTCGTCGTGCGCGAACCAGCGCTCCATGCCGGCCACGAACGCGGGATCGCGCAGCCGCAGGTTCTCGTGCGAGATGCGCTGGCTGCGGGTCAGCAGGCTGTAGGCGAACTGCGGCGCCTCCAGCGCGGTGTAGCGGCGCACGTTCTCGAACCACTCGGTCGAGTTGCGCGCAGCGTTCTGGATCTTCAGCACCTCGACCGAGCGCTCCGCTTCGTAGACGGCGAGCGACTCGCGCAGCGGCGCCGGCGCCTGCAGCGCGCGGGCGAGCGCGATCCCGTCCTCCAGCGCGAGCTTGGTGCCCGACCCCACCGAGAAGTGCGCGGTGTGCGCCGCGTCGCCCATGAGGATCACCGGCACGTCGCGGCCGTCCACGTCGTTCCAGTGCACCCACGTGCCGCACACGACCCGCGGGAAGCGGATCCAGATCGCGGACCCGCGCAGGTGCGCCGCGTTGGACATCAGCGGATGGCCGTCGAGCCACGGCGCGAACAGCCGCTCGCAGAACGCGATGCCCGCCTCCTGCGGCATGGTGTCGAGCCCCGCGGCGCGCCACGTCTCCTCGGGCGTCTCGACGATGAAGGTGGAGGTGTCGCCGTCGTACTGGTAGGCGTGGGCCTGGAACCAGCCGTACTCGGTCTCGACGAACGCGAACGTGAACGCGGAGAAGAGCTTGCGGGTGCCGAGCCAGACGAAGCGGCAGCGGCGGGTGTCGACGTCGGGCCGGTAGGTGTCCGCGTAGCGCGTGCGGATGCGGCTGTTGAGGCCGTCGCTCGCGACCACGACGTCCGCGCGGAAGTCGCGCGCGGCCGCGACGTCGTCCGCCACGTCGGTCTCGAACACCAGCTCGACGCCGAGCGCCTCGGCCCGGGCCTGCAGGATGTTGAGCAGGCGCTTGCGGCCGATGCCGCAGAAGCCGTGGCCGCCCGAGGTGACGGTCCGGCCGCGGAAATGGACGTCGATCGCGTCCCAGTGGTTGAACGCGCCCGCGATCTCCTGCGCCGTGTCGGCGTCCGCAGCCGCGAGGTTGCCGAGCGTCTGGTCGGAGAACACGACCCCCCAGCCGAACGTGTCGTACGGCCGGTTGCGCTCGATCACGCGCACCGTGTGCGAGGGGTCTGCCTTCTTCAGCAGCAGGGCGAGGTAGAGGCCGGCGGGACCGCCGCCGATGCAGAGCACGCGCATGGTGACCTTTCCGGTCGTTCGCGATTTATTTTAGAACTAAAATAATTTCCGTCAAGCGGTTTCGGGCCGGCACCCCGGCCCGGCGGTCCGCCGGCCCTCGGCTCCGCACGGGGCACGGCGGCACGGGCCCCGGCGCACCGGGCGCGGCTTCCCCCCGCGTCCCGCAGCGGGGTCGGCCTCATCCCTTCGGCCGATGGCGACCGGGGCACCCGCCCGCGTAGCGTCGTCCCATCGCCGCCCCCCATTGCCGCCATGCACGCCCGACCGCAGGGCCTCACGCTCCTCGACCTCCTGGTCGCCCTCGCCATCGGCGGGTTGCTGGTTGCGCTCGGCGTGCCGGGCTACCGGGCGTGGATCGCCGACCTCGAACTGCGCGACCGGGTCGAGGCGCTGGTCGCCGGCATGAACTTCGCCCGCGCCGAGGCCATCAAGCGCGGCCAGCGGGTGAACCTCTGCCCGACGCGGGACGGCGCGCACTGTGCGGACGACGGCCGGTGGGAGGCGGGCTGGCTGCTGTTCGCCGACGCCAACCACGACGGCGACCGGGACGACGACGAGGCCATCGTCCGGCGCGAGGGACCGGCGCATGCCGGGATCACCGTGCGCGGCAACCGGCCCGTCGCCCACTACGTGTCGTACACAGCCCAGGGCCAGGCGCGGATGGCCAACGGCGCGCTGCAGATGGGCACGTTCACGATCTGCCGCCACGGGGCGCACGCGGTGGACGTGATCCTCGCCAACGGCGGCCGGGTGCGGGTCGACCGTACGCGCACCGCCTGTCCGTGACGCCTTGCAGGCCGGCCGCAAACTGCAATAATCGCCGCCGCCTGCGGTCTTTCACCGATTGCGCCGCATTTCGTGCAGTTGGCGCAGCCCCGGAACCGTCCGTTCCCCCGCGCCCGCCTTTGGTCAGCCCCATGGCTTTCCCGTGCGCGCTTTGACCTACCATCCGACCGTACCCATGGGAGTCCGCATGCCGAACCCGCGCGTTTCCGTCCGCTTGCCCGCTGGTTTCACACTGATCGAGGTGATGATCGTCGTGGCCATCGTCGGCATCCTCGCGGCCATCGCCCTGCCGTCCTACAGCGAGTACATCACGCGCAGCAAGATCATCGACGGCACCACCAAACTGGGCGATTTCCGGGCGCAGATGGAAAAGTACTTCATGGACAACCGCAGCTACGTCACGGCCGGGGGCAACTGCGGAATCCCGGACAAGCCGGCGGGCGCGGGCGACGCATTCGGCATCACGTGCGCCGGCACGGCCACCACCTATACCGTCACCGCGACCGGCCAGTCGAGCAAGGGCATGAGCGGCTTCAGCTTCAGCGTGACGCAGGCTGGTGCCAAGGCGTCCGCGGGCCCGGGCGGCCACTACACCAACAGCACCTGCTGGGCGGTGCGCAAGGACGGCACCTGCCAATGAAGCGCCGGCCGCCCGCGGGCTTCACCCTCATCGAACTGATGGTCGCGCTGGCCATCGCGGTGATGCTGCTCGTGCTGGCCGCCCCTGCCTACGTGCGCTGGCTGGCCGACGCCGAGGTGCAGAGCGGCGCGGCGTCCGTGGTTGCGGGCATCCGCGGCGCGCAGGCGGAGGCCGTCAAGCGCAATGCGATGGTCGAATTCGTGATCGTGCCGGGAGCGGGCTGGAAGTCGCAGCTGCAGGGCACCACCACGGCACTGGACCAGGCGAGCTTCGGCGGTGGTTCCGCCCAGAGCACGTTCGCCGTGACCCCCACCGGCGCCACCAAGGTCACGTTCTCCCCCCTCGGCCGCATCTGGACCGACGACGGGACACCGACCGGCAAGAACCTCGACGGGAGCGCCTACGTGACGCAGGTCGACGTCTCCAACGTGCACGGGACGCGCCCGCTGCGGATCGTGTTCGGCGGCATGGGCGCGGCGACCCGGGTGTGCGACCCGGCGTGGACGACTATCGATCCCAGCGACCCGAAGGCCTGCCCGTGATGCGCAATCCCGATGCCATGTCCTCCTTTCGCGGAGCCGGCCGGCGCCAGCGCGGATCGTTCCTGCTCGAGGCGCTGATCGCCATCCTCATCGTGGCGCTCGGCGTCCTGGGCTCCGTGGGCCTCCTCGCCCGCTCGATGCAGCAGGTCGACGATTCCCGCAACCGCGGCGAGGCCGCGTACCTCGCCAGCTGGCTCATCGGCCAGATGTGGGTCACCAACCGCGACACGGCCACCCTCGACGCCACGTACGGCAGCAGCACCGCGGGTACCGGCTATACCGATTTCAAGACCATGGTCCAGCAGCGGCTGCCGAACGCCGGCGACCCCGTGGTCACGGTCGGTGCGGGCCCGATCGCGGCGACCACGACCAACTCGCTCGTGACCGTCACCATCACGTGGACCCCGCCGGGCGAGACCACGCCCCACCAGTACAACGTCACCGCGTCGATCGGGGCCAACCAGTGACCGCTACCGTGACGCGTCCCCCGCGCCGCCAGCGCGGCGCCGGCATCGTCGAGACGATGATCGGCATCCTCATCGGACTCCTGGTGGTGCTGGTCGTCTACAACCTGCTCGCCGTAGCCGAGGACTTTCGCCGCACGACCACCGGCGCCGCCGACGCGCAGATCACCGGCCTCCTCTCGCAGTTCGTCACCACGCAGGACGCGGCCAGCGCGGGGAACGGCCTCATGAGCGGGTATTCGGACCTCATCGGCTGCCACAAGACGGAAGCAGATGGCGCGTTCACCACCGACGTAGGCGCCGGACCGGCCACCCTCAAGCCGTTCCCGGTCCTCGTGTACAACGGCGCCACGGCCGCGGACCCGGACCGCTTCGTCACCCGCATCGGCACGTCGCCGCACGTGATCTGGCCGCTCGACTTCCGGCTGCCGAGCCCGCTCGCCGGCCAGGCCATCACGGTGTCGTCGCCGCTCGGCTACTCCACGATCACGGGGTCGTCGCTGCCGACCGCGGCGCGCCCCTACTGGGCGGTCGCCATCGCCAACGATGGCACCGGGCGCTGCGCGCTCATCCGGATCACGGGTGCGACCGCACCGGACGCCACCTCCGGCGAGGTAACCCTCACGCAAGGCTCGCCTGCGACCACGATCGCCTACACCGGCGTGACGGTGACCGCCAGCACCTCGGGCTCGCGCCTCCTGAACCTCGGCAGCGACGCCGCGCGGCAACTCTATGACGTCGCGAACGGGAGCCTGCGCATCACGGACTGCCTCGCCACGCAGACCTGCCAGGGCGCGGCAGCCAACCCGATCGCGCAGAACGTGGTGTGGATGAAGGTGCAGTACGGCATCGACACCACCGCCCAGAACGCCAACGGCACGTTCGACAGCGCCGCCGACTGCTGGACCGCGGCCGTGGCGGGCACCTGCACGGCGACGAATGCCGACGGCACCACGTTCTCCGACTGGACGCCCGAGACCCTGATCAAGGCCGGCGACGCGACCGCCATCCCGGCGGTTCGTGCCGACGTCATCAACCGGATCGTCGCCGTGCGCATCGCCCTCGTCGTGCGCAGCGACGAGCCGGACCTGCGCAACCCGTCGCTGTACACGGCGCCGGCCCAGACCCCCGACGGAACGGTCGGCACCCGGCCGCCGCTGTATCTCTTCAACTGCGCCGCGAACACCGATGCCGGGTGCCAGGGCCGCATCCTCGTTCCCGCCGGCGCGCCCTCGGCGTTCGGCAAGAGCGACTGCGCCGCGGCGGGCAAAATCCTGTGCGACGGCTGGCGCTATCGCGTGTACGAAGCCGTCATCCCGCTGCGCAACGCCATCTACAACGCCACCATCTCGCCATGAAGCCGATCTCCTCCCCCCGGATCCAGTGGCAGCGCCGGCAGCGTGGCGTGGTGCTGTTCGTCGCGCTGATCGCCATGGTCATCCTCGCACTGGCGGGCGTCGCCCTCATGCGCGCCGTCGATACGACCGCCGGGGTCGCGGGCAACCTCGCGTTCCGAAATGCATCGTATCCGGCCGTCAACGAGGCCATCGAGGAATCCGTCAACGCCATCTACAAGTCCAAGACCGTTGCCACCACCCTGAGCGACAGCGCCGCCCAGAACTACTTCGCGTCCATCCAGCCCGGCGAGTCGGCCCACGGCGTGCCCGCGATTCTGCAGGGCAATTACGGCACGATGAGTTCCACCTTCGACGGCGCTGGCCATGCCAAATACGCCGACGCGGTGAGTGGCGTCGAGGTGCGGTGGGTGATCGAGCGGATCTGCAACGCCGCCGGCGCCACGTCGGTCGCGAAATGCGACACGCTGCCGCCCAAGGTCTCGAAGGCCGGCACCGACAACAAGACCGGCATTCCGCTGCCGCCCATCCCGCTCTTCCGCATCACCGTCCGCGCCGACATCCCGAACACGAATGCCGTGTCCTTCGCGCAGACCTTCGTGAAATAGAAGCAACGACAAGAGCCGCTCCAGGGAGCTTCGCCATGCGACCCACCACTCCGTTGCGCCTGTTCGGCGCCCGAATGCTCTGCGCGCTGGTCGCGTGGACGATGTCGTTCGGCCCGATCACCGCCGCCTACGGCGCCGCCACGCCACTGGCGGACGTGCCGATCGCCGCCAAGGTGAGCGCCAAGCCCAACATCTTCTACACGCTGGATGACTCGGGCAGCATGCAGTACAACTTCCTGCCGGACTACGTGACGAGCACCGCCGCGTCGATCAGCCTCAGTTCGATCACGCGCTCGGGAACCACGGCCACGGCAACGGGCGGAGGCGTCACGGCCATCAGTGTTGGCGACTGGGTCAACATCATCGGCGCCACGCCGGCGGTGTACAACGGCTTCTACCAGGTCCTGACCAAGCCAAGCAGCACCCAGTTCACCTACACCATGGCAAGCGTACCGGGTTCGTCGGCCTCGACGGCCGCCGGCTACAGCGCCATCCAGGTCGTCACCAGCGCCGCCTACTGCCGCTCCGGTAACGGCACCACGCCCTGCACCCAGCAGCCGGTCAACATCAGTTCGACGGGCACGGCGATCTCGACGACGTCGATCACCCGCCCCGGCCCGATCTCCGGGGGCGGCGCCGTGACCGCGACCGCCACCGGCACGGCCGCCAACTTCCTGCCCCTCAACACGGGCGACACGGTGCTCATCCAGAACAGCTCCGCGGGCGGTCCGCCGGGTAACTCGTCCGACCCGTACTACGGTGTGTTCGTGATCACCAAGACGAGCGCGACGACCTTCACGTACACAATCAATGCCGTAGCCAACACCACGCCGCTGTCCGCCGCCGGCGGCCGGCAGGTGGTGATCCAGGGCGGTTCCACGTTCGCAGCACCTCCCCTGCATGCCGCCGACTTCAACCGCCTCGCCTACAATCCGGCGGTCACCTACACCGCGCCAAGGAAGGCCGACGGCACGCCGCTGACCAACACGGGCACCGACAGCAACGGCAACTACGGCTACAACGCGCTGAAGTGGTCGACCCCGTCGGTCGACCGCGATCCGTACGCGGCCTACGAAACGGCCGCCGGCGTCACGCCGATGTGGGCCGCGACCGTCAAGGACGACCTCGGCATCAAGGTGGCCGTTCCGCTTTACTGCAACACGGACTGGCCGATCCTCGTCAACGAGCCGAACGGGCCGGCCACCGCCCTCGACGCAGGTGACCAGAACGGGCAATACCAGACCACCAAGGGCGCGTGGTGCCGCATCAACGGCACCGCGTACGACGCCTCGGTGACGTCCGGCGCGCCCGCGGCCGTGGCCGACTACAACTACCCGTGGCAGTCGTCCTCGGGAGCGAACGGCCCGCAGTACTTCTACCGGCAGCTCTCCAACAAGTCGCTGTGGTGCGACAACACCTCGCCGTACTGGCCGCGCAGCACCGGCACCATCACCGGTTGCCAGGGCGGCACGCCCATCTACACCGGCGGCACCACCAACCAGCAGAAGTGCAACAAGGATTCGAACGTCTGCAATCCGACCCTTGCGCTGCGCACGTACAACCCCGCGTCGTGCAAGACCGACCCACCAGCGATGTACTGCGTGCCCGGCACCGGCGGCTCCGGCTCGGGTACGCCCGGCACGGGCTCGCTGCCCGAGTGCCTCGCCTGCAATTGCGTGGCCGACACACCGGTCAATTCCGGCCACTGCAGCATCAACACCGGAACCGTGTGCACGGGTACCTACGGCGTCCTCGGTGGCAACGCGGCGTGCCCCGACGTAACGACGACGGGCACGCTCACGGGTTGTTCCGGCGGCACGCCGATCTACGCCAAGGTCGGCAGCCCCAGCTGCACCACGGTGCTGTGGGACCCGTACACGAACGCGAATGTCGCGGCCGGCACGACGCTGCTCGCCGACTCCAACGCCGCCGGGGTCGTCTGCCGCCATAACAACCAGTCGTACACGATTGCCGGCGTGCCGTCGGTCGGCGGCCTGTTCAGCTACCCGCGCACCAATCTCGGCGACGTCGCTCCGGCCAACAAGGCGGGCGGCACCACGCCGTTCGGCTATCCGCTGACCCAGACGGGTGCCTTCACGACCCAGATCACCGGCAGCTGCCCGACGGTCGGCACCACGGTCCAGATCCCGCGCCACTACTACGTCGTCGACTCGATCCAGTTCTGCGACAACCGAACCGTGACGGCCGATGTCCAATGGCGCGGCTTCGGCGCGGGGGCGTGCCAGTCGCGCAACGATCTCGCGCGCTACAAGGAAGTGAAGTACGGCACGTTCACCCGGGTCGACCTCTTCCCGACGAACGCCCTGCCGTTCCCCGGCAATGCCAACTTTGCCGCCACGGGCTCCGGCCAGTATCCGAAGGGCACCCCGGCCAACCCGTCGTACCGCGTGTGGCTGGCGTCCAGCAATCCGGGGCCGGACAACTCAGAGTCGATCAACTACGCGAACTGGTACGCGTACTACTCGACGCGCCTGCTCGCCGCGAAGACGACGTCGGCGACCGCGTTCTCCTACCTCACCAACGTCCCGCCGGACCCGATCGCGTATCGCGTGGGCTTCCACAACCTCGGCGAGGAGCCGACGGGGTACGGCGGCAACGGCACGCCGATCATCTGGCAGAACGTCGGCGACTGGGACCTCGCCCAGCGCACCGCGTGGTACGGCAAGCTCTTCGGTGTCGCGGTCAACAACTACAAGACGCCGACGCTCGACGCGATGCTGCGCATCGGCAACCTGGTTGAGACCGGCGGTGCCGGTGGGCTCCCGGCGTCGATCAATCCGCTGCCGGGCGGTGCAACCGATCCGTTCCCGACCAATCCGGCCACGGGCCAGCTCGTAAGTTGCACGAACAACTATCACATCCTGTTCACCGACGGTAAGACCAACCAGGTCACCGCGGTAACGACCCCGGGCGACCAGGATGCCGTGGTTCCGAGCACGCTCTCGTTCGCCGCCGGCAACGCGATCCAGCCGGTCCCGCCGGACAACGTCCTCAATTCGCTGAAGCCGCTGGCCGCCGCCAATTCGGCGTGGCCGCGGCCGTTCGTGCAGGGTGTCGCCGTGCCGAACACGCTCTCGGACGTCGCCGCGTACTACTGGACCCGCGACCTGCGTCCCTCGCTCCCCAACAACGTGCCCGCCTCGGCGAGCAAGGGCACGGCCGACCTCGATCCGTCGAAGGACGTCGCGTGGTGGCAGCACGTGAACTTCAGCGCGATCTCGTTCGGCGCGGAAGGCACGCTCGACGCGACCCAGCAGCCGGCCACTTTGGCCGCGCTCACGGCGGGGACGCTTAGCTGGCCCGACCTCACCCAGCCGTACAACCCGATCTACCCGAAGGGCGCGGGCGCCGGCGCGGTCGCGGTCGACGACCTGTGGCACGCCACGGTGATGTCGCGCGGCTCGTTTGTGTACGCCCGCTCGCCAATCGAGGTCGCTTACGGCCTCGCGAGCATCCTCGCGGGCATCCAGAACCAGCGCAAGTCGCGGTCGGGCGCCGCATTCTCGGGGCAGGTGCTGAACTACAGCAGCAACGTCATCTTCGAGCCGACGATCGAGCCGGGCTGGGCCGGCGACCTCCTGAAGGTGGAGATCAATCCGGCGACCGGGGCGGAAGTCCAGACCTGGTGGCAGGCGAGCCTCACGCTCGCCGCGCAGATCGACCCGGTGGCCACGGCCACGGCCGAGCCGTGGATGGATCCGGCGCATCGCCGCGTCGTGACGTCGACTGCGGCCACCGGTCCCGGCATCCCGTTCCAGTGGGCCAACCTCTCGTCGGCGCAGAAGCTCTCGCTCGCGCCGGACGCGACGACGCAGAAGAAGATGGTCTCGTACCTGCGTGGCGGCAACACGTGGACCGACACGACGGCCACGCCCAACGTCACCTACCCGATCGAGGGCACGGCAGTCGGCCAGTTCCGCAAGCGCTTCGGTCCGCTGGGCGATCTCTCGAACGCACAGCCGGTCATCGTCACCCCGCCCAAGCGCACCTACGCCGAAGGCACCGATCCGGGCTATCCGAACTACGTGTCGACCAAGGCCGGCCGCGCCACGATGGTGGTGGCGCCGGCGAACGACGGCATGGTGCACGTGTTCGACGCCGGCCCGATGCCGACGGGTGCCCCCAACTCGATCACCGCCGGCGGCGGGACGGAACTCTTCGCGTACATCCCGAAGGCGCTGTTCAAGGGTGTGGCCGGGACTGCGGCAGAAGATGCGAGCGGGATCCAGGCGCTGACCTACCAAGACGGCGGCGTGCCGATCTACAAGCACCACATGTACGTCGACTCGTCGCCGCGCGTGGCGGACATCGACTTCGGCGGTGGCGACTGGCACACGATCGTCGTCGGCGGCCTCGGGAAGGGTGGCAACAGCTACTATGCGCTCGACCTCACGAGCGCGACCGCAACCAACGAGACGCAGGCGGCGTCCAAGTTCCTCTGGGAGTGGAGCGATCCGGAGGTCAAGTACTCGTACGGTCGTCCGGTGATCGTGAAAGTGCGCGCCGTGGGGTATCCGAACGGCCGGTGGGTGGTGATCGTGACCGGCGGCTACGACAACGCGAGCGGCAAGGGCAAGGTATTCTTCCTTGACGCGAAGACCGGGGCGCTGTTGTCCACGGTGACCACGTCGCAGGGCACGCCGCCGGGGTCGGGCCAGGCTGCGGGCCTCGCACAGATCCACGCCTTCGTGCACGACCAGAGCAACCAGATCGCCGAGCAGATCTACGGCGGCGACCTGCTGGGCAACGTTTGGCGCATCGACGTGTCCGCCGCGGATGCCTATCTCTCGGCCTCCGCCGTGCTGTTCGCGCAGCTCAAGGATCCCTCGGGCAACGCGCAGCCGGTGACCGTGGCGCCGCAGATCGAGATCGACATCAACAACGGCATCGACCGCTACGTGTTCATCGGCACCGGGCGACTGCTCGACTCGACCGACCTCACGTCGCCGTCGCCGCCGCAGACGCAGACCATGTACGCAATCCGCGACGGCACGCTGTCGGCGTTCTCGACTACCGGGTTGCCGATCCAGCCGCGCGTGTCGATGGCGCCCGTCAACCCCGACGGGGTGAGCGCGATCGCCACCGGCGCACCGAACGGCTGGTACCACGACCTGCCGAACGTCACGGGGGATTCCGAGCGCATCGTCGTCGACCCGCAGGCCAACGTAAACGTCGCGGCGTACGTGGGTACCATGGTGCAGTCCGACCCGTGCCTCATCTCCCTGCCCGCGAAGCTGTACGCCCGCGACTACACCACCGGCGAGTCGCTGGCGATGAGCGGCGGCACGGTCCAGGCCTACATCGACTTCCCGGACGGCTTGATCGACATCGCCACGGTCGGCATGATCCAGAGCGATGGCAGTCAGATCGTCGGTATCCTGGGGTCGCGCGAAGGCAAGCCGGGCACCGAGCCGGTCACGCTGGCCAACAAGTTCATCGGCCAGGGCAGCCGGATGTCCTGGCGCCTGCTGGGCGTGCAATGATCGCCGCCTCCGTGCAGTCAGCGCCCGTGCCGGCGCGCATGCTCCGGGCGCGCGGAACGGCGGGCTGAACGCCATGGCAGCCGGCGCCCTCGACCGCGCGCGCGCGGCGCTCACGGACCCCTCCCGGGTTCTCCAGTGGGCGCTCGCGGCGTCGATCCTGGTGCACGGCGGCCTCATCGCCGCGCACTTCGGCGGCGTCACCGGCGGGCAGCCGGTGGCCTCGACGCCGGCGCTCTACGCGACGCTGCAAGCGGCCTCCACCCCGAGCGAGGCGGTCACGCCCGCGCTCGTCGCGGCGGCCGCCCCGGTCGCCGTCCCGCAGGCCGATCCCGTCCCGGCGAGCAGCGAACCCGCCCCGCCGCCGGTCCGGGTCGCCAAGGTGCGCGGGACCGCGACGCCGACGGGCAGCGCGTTCGCGATCCCGAGCGTGCCGGCGCGCGTCCTCAACGACCGCAATCGCCTGGGCGAACTGGACGCGCGCATGGGCGTCGAGTTCCCGATCGAGATCGACCAGCCGGTGCGGATGCGCGAGCCGATCCTCGCCCGCTACCCGGCCGCCGCGCTCGCGCAGGGCCGCGAGGACACCGTGGGCGTCTGGGTCCTCGTCAACGCGGAAGGCGTGGCCGAGGAGGTCCAGGTCCTCGACGGCTCGCCGGAGTTTGCGGCGGAAGTGGTCGCCGCCGTCAACGCGGCGACGTTCGTCCCGGCGGAGAACCGCCTGCACAAGATCCGCTTCCCGCTGGCGCTCGAGTTCGAGTTCCGCGCGAGCGCGGGGACCTCGGTGGCCACGGCCGCACCGGCCACCACCGCGCACTGACCGGCGCGCGCTTGGCCGCGCGCCGCTGCTATCCCAGCATCGGCATGTGGAACCCGGGCGCGGCGCTGCCGTCGTCGGGCCAGCGCGCGGTCACCGTCTTGCCGCGGGTGTAGAAGCGCACGCCGTCCATCCCGTGGACGTTGAGGTCGCCGAAGAGCGAGGCCTTCCAGCCGCCGAAGCTGAAGAACGCCATCGGCACCGGGATCGGCACGTTGACGCCGACCATCCCGACCTCGACCTCGTTCTGGAAGCGCCGCGCGGCGTAGCCCGAGCGCGTGAAGATCGCCGTGCCATTCGCGAACGGGCTCGCGTTGATGAGCGCGATCGCGTCCGCGAGGGACTCCGCGCGCACCACCGACAGCACCGGGCCGAAGATCTCGTCGCGGTAGATCGCCATCTGCGGCGTCACGCGGTCGAAGAGCGTCGGGCCGACGAAGAAGCCGTTTTCGTGATCCGCGATCCGGGGCGCGCGGCCGTCGACCACCAGGGTCGCGCCCTCCTCCACGCCGCGGTCGATGTAGCCCTGGATGCGGTCGCGCGCGGCACAGGTGATGACCGGCCCCATCTCGACGTTCGCGCCCGTGCCGGGGCCGACCTGCACGCGGCGCGCGCGCTCCGCGAGGCGCTCCACCAGCGCGTCGCCTGCATCGCCGACCGCGACCACCGCCGAGATCGCCATGCACCGCTCGCCGGCGGATCCGTAGCCCGCGCCGATGATCGCCTCGGTGGCGAACGCGAGGTCGGCATCGGGCAGCACCACCGCGTGGTTCTTGGCGCCGCCGAGCGCCTGCACGCGCTTGCCGTGGCGCGAGCCCGTCTCGTAGATGTACTGCGCGATCGGCGTCGAGCCGACGAACGAGACCGCCTTCACGTCCGGGTGCAGGAGCAGCGCGTCGACCGCCTCCTTGTCGCCGTGCACGACGTTGAACACCCCCGCCGGCAGCCCGGCCTCCGCCAGCAGCTCGGCCATCCGCAGCGACAGCGTCGGGTCGCGCTCGGAGGGCTTCAGCACGAACGTGTTGCCGCACGCGAGGGCCACCGGGTACATCCACAGCGGCACCATCGCGGGGAAGTTGAACGGCGTGATGCCGGCGCACACGCCGACCGGCTGGCGCAGCGAGTAGCTGTCGACGTCGGTCCCGACGTTCTCGCTGAACTCGCCCTTGGCGAGGTGCGGGATGCCGGTGGCGAACTCGATGACCTCGATGCCCCGCGTGACCTCCCCTTCCGCGTCGGCGAGCGTCTTGCCGTGCTCCTGCGTGATGATCGCCGCCAGGTCCTTGCGGTGCGCCTCCATGAGTTCGCGGAAGCGCATCAGGATGCGCGCGCGGCGCAGCGAGGGGAAGGCGCGCCACGCCGGCAACGCGGCGGCCGCCGCGGCCACGGCGGCGTCCACGTCGGTGGCGTCGCCGAGCGGGACGTGCCGGACGACCTCGCCGGTCGCGGGATTGGTGACTTCGCCGTAGCGGCGGGTGTGCGCAGGCACGGCCTTGCCGCCGATCCACAACGGCAGGCGTTCGAGCGTGGTGAGGTCCATCGTCACTCCTTGTTCTGACCCGTCATGTTACCGGCGGGGCCGGCGGGGCGAAACCTTGCGGCTGCCGGCCGCCGGTGCGGGGACCCGGGTCGCCGGGCGTGGGGAAGGGCCATGCAGGACCCTGCGGGCGGCCTACTTCGGGTCCGCGGCCTCCTCCTGCCGCAACTGCTCCATGAGCGCGTCACGGCCGGCGTCCGGGCTCTCCACGCCGGCGGGCGCCTGCGGCAGCGTGAGCGGGTTGCGCTGCCAGACCAGCGCCGGCACCGCCAGCACGAGGGCGAACACCAGCCACTGCGCGGCGAGGTACGGCACGAGCGAGCGCATCAGCGGCCGCAGCCCTAGCGGCTGCGCCTGCATCTGCCGGGTGAGCAGGATCGCGTAGCCCAGCGGCGGCATCAGGAAGCTCGCCTGCAGCATGAGGAGCGTCAGCACGGCGATCCACGTCGGCTCGGGCACCACCGTCAGGAGCGGCGGGATCACGATCGGGATGACGACGAAGATCATCTCGAACGCGTCGAGCACGAGGCCGCACGCGGCCACGATGCCGAGCACCGCGACGAGCGTCGCGGTGGCACCGCCGGGCAGCGCCGCCAGCACGTCCGCGAGCCAGCGGTCGGTGCCGAACGCGCGCAGCACCAGCGTGAACATCGTCGCGGCCAGGAGCAGCGCGAAGAGTGCGCCCGTGATCGCGATCGTGTCCCGCAGCACCTCGCGCAGCACCGGCAGGGTCAGCGTACGGGTCGCGAGGCCGAACGCGAACAGCGCCACGCCGCCGGCCGCCGCCGCCTCGACGGCGAAGAGGTAGCCGAGCGTCACGCCGGCGAGCAGGATTCCGATCACCAGCAGGGTGCCGGCCGCGAGCGCCCATTCGCCGGCGCGCACCGGGGCCGGCTCGGTGCCACCCGCACCATGCGCGCGGCCGCGAAACCAGGCGATCGCCGCGACCAGAGCGAACAGCAGCGCGGCCGGCACGAGCGCCCCGACGAACACGTCCTGCGTGTTGAGGATGCGCATCGTGGCGTGCGTGACGTTGAGCGCCTCGGTGTGCGCGCGCATCATCGCGTCGCCCAGCAGGATCAGCACCAGCGACGGCGGCACCACGATGCCGAGCGTGCTCGCGACGCACACCAGCGCGGCGCCCCGCGGGCGCGGCAGGCCGGTGGCGTCGAGCCGGGGCTGCACCGCCCGGCCGAGCATCAGCGCACTCGCGCCGACCGACCCGTTCATCGGCGCGAGCAGCACGGCGAGGCCGAGCGCGGCGAGCGACGGCCCGGCACCGGTCGCGCGCAGCGCGCGGCTCCCGGCCCGGAACACCGTGCCGGCGAGCGGCAGGTGGTTGAGCATCGCGCCCAGCAGCACGTAGAGCGGCAGCGCCTGCAGGATGTCGCTCTCGAGGAGGCCCGTGATCCGCGCGGGCATGGCGAGCAGGATCGAGGGCGGCACCAGCCCGGCGGCCACGCCCCCGGCGCCGAAGCCCAGCGTGACGCCGACCAGGACGAGCCACGACGGCAGGCCGGTGGCCAGCAGCAGCACCGCCACTGCCGCGAACATCGCGATGCCGGCCGCGGCGCTCATCGCGGGTGCCGGCCGTCGCGGGCGAACGCGTCGCGCAGCGCCTCGAACAGGACGAGCGCCGCGAGCACGACGAGCGCCACGCGGATCATGAAGTAGCCGGGGTTGAAGGTCTCCGGAAAGCCCTCGAGCAGCAGCACCGAGCGCACCGTCGCCGGCCACGCGGTCACGAGCACGAACGCCGCCCACGGGACCAGCACGAGGAGCGAGCCCGCCCGCGCGATCCGGCGGCGCGTGCCCGGCCGGTAGCGGGCGGCGATCGCGTCGGTCGCCACGTGCACCCCGCGCCGGGTGGCGGCCGTGACGGCGACCGCGACGTACAGCGCGAACACGACCTGCGCCGCGTCGTTGGCCTCGCGCGACCACGCGCCCAGGACCTCGCGCAGCGGCCACTGCAGGAAGAGGAGCAGCGCCATCGGCAGCGCGAGCCACATCGCCACCTTCTCGACGAAGGCGAGCCCGCGGTCGAGCGCGCGCAGCACGCCGCCGCCTAGACGGGAAACTCGGAGAGCCGCGCGACGTAGCGCGCGATGAGGTCGATCTCGAGGTTCACCCGCGCGCCGGGTGCCAGCGCCTGCAGCGTGGTCACCGCGAGCGTGTGGGGGATGAGGTTCACCGCGAAGCGCGCGCCGGCGACCTCGTTCACGGTGAGGCTCACGCCGCACACGGCGACGGAGCCCTTGGCGGCGATGAAGCGCGCGAGCGCCGGCGGCGCCTCGACCTCCAGGCGCCAGCTGCCGTACGCGTCGCCGGGTACCGCGGCGAAGGACGTGACCGTGCCGACGCCGTCCACGTGTCCGGTCATCAGGTGGCCGCCCAGCCGGTCGGAGAGCCGGAGCGCACGCTCGAGGTTCACCGTGCCCGCGCCATCCAGGCCGACGGTGCAGCGCAGGCTCTCGGCCGAGACGTCGAAGGCAAGTTGGCTGCCGTCGATGCCGACCACCGTGAGGCAGCAGCCGGCCACCGCGATGCTGTCGCCCATTCCCACGTCGCCGAACGCCGGCGCGCCGGTGTCGATCACGATGCGCAGCCCGTCGCCCTGCGGCGAAGAGGCCACGATGCGGCCGACCCGCTCCACGATCCCCGTGAACATCGACTCCCCTTTCGTCAGGCGCGGCGCGCGATCAGGCGCAGGTCGCGTCCCACGCGCGTCGCCTCGTGCCACGCGAACTCGTAGCGGTCCGCGAGCGCGGCGAGCGGCTGCGGCAGCAGGAACATCCCGCGCGCCGGGTCGCCCAGCACCGAGGGTGCCACATACAGCAGCACTTCGTCGACGAGTCCCGCCGCCAGCAGCGCGCCGTTGAGCTTCGCCCCGGCTTCCACGTGCAATTCGTTGACGCCGCGCGCGGCCAGCGCCTGCAGCAGCGCATGCAGGTCGACGCGACCGCGCCCGTCGGGCAGCGCGAGCACCTCGGTGCCCGCGGGCCACGCCGGATTGCCGGGGCCGGCGGTCGCGACCAGCGCCTCCCCGCCGGCGAGCACGCGGGCCGCGGCCGGGGTCTGCGCGTGCCGGTCGACCACCACGCGCCGCGGCTGGCGCGGCGTGGGCACTGCACGCACGGTCAGCGCCGCGTCGTCCTGCTGCACGGTGCCCACGCCGGTCAGGATCGCGCAGGCCCGGGCCCGCCACGCGTGGCCGTCGGCACGCGCGGCCTCGCCGGTGATCCACTGGCTCTCGCCGTCGACCAGCGCGGTGCGCCCGTCGAGGCTTGCGGCAACCTTGCTGCGGACCCACGGGCGGCCCCGCGTCACGCGCGAGACGAACCCGATGTTGAGCTCGCGCGCCTCGTCCTCGCAGAGGCCGAACTCGATGCCGATGCCCGCTGCCCGCAGCCGCGCCGCGCCGTCGGCCGCCTCGGGATTGGGATCGCGCATCGCCGCGACCACGCGCGCGACGCCGGCCGCGACCAGCGCGTCGACGCACGGCGGCGTGCGCCCGTGGTGGTTGCAGGGCTCGAGCGTGACGTACGCGGTGGCACCGCGCACGTCGCGGCCCTGCTGCGCCGCGTGGGCGAGCGCCGCCACCTCGGCGTGCGCCTCGCCGGCGCGGGCGTGGAACCCCTCGCCCAGCACCAACTCGCCGCGCGCGAGCACGCAGCCGACGCGCGGGTTGGGGGTCGTGGTGTACAGGCCGCGCGCCGCGAGGGCGAGCGCAAGCGACATGTGCGCGCGGTCCGTGGCGCTGAACGCGGACATGCGGGAACGACTAGCGGCGCGGGCGCTTGGCCGCCGGCGGCGGCGCCTCGACCTCGCGCAGCGCGTCGCGGAAGTCCGAGACGTCGGAGAACGAACGGTAGACGGACGCGAAACGGATGTAGGCGACCTTGTCGAGCTTGTAGAGCTCCTGCATCACCATCTCGCCGATCTGCCGCGACGGGATCTCACGCTCGCCCAGCGCCAGCACCTGGGCGACGATGCGGTCGATCGCCTGGTCGACGAACTCGGTGGGCACCGGCCGCTTGTGGAGCGCGCGCGCGAAGCCGACGCGGATCTTCTCCTTGTCGAACTCCGAGCGGTTGCCGTTGGTCTTCACGACCTGCGGCAGGCGCAGCTCCACCGTCTCGTACGTCGTGAACCGCTTCTGGCAGTCGAGGCAGCGGCGCCGGCGGCGGATCGAATCGCCCGCCTCGGACACGCGGGAGTCGATGACCTGCGTGTCGGCGCTCGCGCAAAAGGGGCACTTCACGCGGCGCGCTCCCCTGGCATCGGACCGCGCACCGTCGCGCCCCTATTCGTAGACCGGGAACTTCTTGGTGAGCGCATCCACGCCGCCGCGCACGCGCTCGACGGTGGTCTCGTCGGCAGGGGCGTCGAGGAGGTCGGCGATGAGGTGCGCCAGTTCCTCGCACTCGATCTCGGTGAAGCCGCGCGTGGTGACCGCCGGGCTGCCGATGCGGATGCCGGAGGTGACGAACGGCTTCTCCGGGTCGTTCGGGATCGCGTTCTTGTTGACCGTGATGTGCGCGCGCCCGAGCGCCGCCTCCGCGTCCTTGCCGGTGATGCGCTTGCTGCGGAGGTCGACGAGGAACATGTGGCAGTCGGTGCCGCCGGACACGATGCGCAGGCCGCGGTCCGTCAGCACGCGGGCCAGCACGCGCGCGTTCTCGAGCACGCGCTCCTGGTAGACCCGGAAGTCGTGGTGCAGCGCCTCGCCGAACGCGACCGCCTTGGCCGCGATCACGTGCATCAGCGGCCCGCCCTGCAGCCCCGGGAACACGGCGGAGTTCATCGCCTTCTCGAGCTCGGCCCGGGTGAGGATGATGCCGCCGCGGGGACCGCGCAGCGTCTTGTGCGTGGTGCTCGTCACCCAGTCGGCGATCCCGACCGGGGTCGGGTACACGCCGGCGGCGACCAGCCCCGCATAGTGGGCCATGTCCACCATCAGCTGGGCGCCCACGCTGTCGGCGATGGCGCGGAAGCGCTTCCAGTCGATGACGCGCGAGTAAGCCGACGCGCCGGCCACGATCAGCTTCGGCTTGTGCTCCTGCGCGAGGCGCTCGGCTGCCGCGTAGTCGATGAGCTCGGTCTCGGGGTCGAGCCCGTAGGCGACGACGTTGAACCACTTGCCGGACATGTTGACCGGCGAGCCGTGCGTCAGGTGGCCGCCGTGGGGCAGGCTCATGCCGAGGACGGTGTCGCCCGGCTTCAGGGTGGCGAAGAACACCGCCTGGTTCGCCTGTGCACCGGAATGGGGCTGGACGTTGGCCGCCTCGGCGTGGAAGAGCTTCTTCACGCGATCGAGGGCGAGCTGCTCGGCGACGTCGACGAACTCGCAGCCACCGTAGTAACGCTTGCCCGGGTAGCCCTCGGCGTACTTGTTCGTGAGCTGCGAGCCCTGCGCGGCCATCACGGCCGTGCTCGCGTAGTTCTCCGACGCGATCAGCTCGATGTGGTCTTCCTGGCGCTGGTTCTCGCCGGCGATGGCTTTCCAGAGCTCCGGATCGGCGTTGGCGAGCTGGGTCGAGCGACGGAACATGGCAGGGCGCCCTTGCAACGGTGAAAGCGCCGCATTCTAGCATTTGCCCCTTGTTTGCTCTGGCGCAACCCCCGAAACCCCCTCAAGGCAACGGGGATGGCCCTATAATCGCGCCGTTGCGGAACGGGCCGGGGCGCCGGGAGGCGGCTTATCCGCCCTTGTCCCAAGCCGCAGCGCGCTGCACCCGCACAGCACCCGGAGGTTTCGTGAATGCCCTGTTAGCCTTTTCCCGCGCCGTCGACGCGATGTCCGAGCGCATCGGCCGGACGGTCTACTGGCTGGTCCTGGTAGCCGTCGTCATCAGCACCGTCAACGCGATCGTCCGCAAGGTGTTCAACTGGAGCTCGAACTCGCTGCTCGAGATCCAGTGGTACCTCTTCTCCGCCGTGTTCCTGCTGTGCGCCGGCTACACGCTGCTGCGCAACGAGCACGTGCGCATCGACGTGATCGCCGGGCGGCTGTCCAAGACGAAGCAGATCTGGATCGACATCCTGGGCACGATCTTCTTCCTGATGCCCATGTCGCTCCTCATCATGTACCTCTCGTGGTTCACGTTCCTCAACGCGTACCGCAGCAACGAGGTATCGACCAACGCCGGCGGCCTCATCCTGTGGCCCGCGCGGATCCTCGTGCCCATCGGCTTCGCCCTGCTGATCCTGCAGGCGCTCTCCGAACTCATCAAGCGCTTCGCGTTCCTCAAGGGCCTGATACCGGATCCGACCGAGAAGAAGCTCGACAAGTCGGCCGAGGACGAACTCGCCGAAGCCATCCTCAAGGCCCGGGGAGAAGTGGAATGACCGCCTTCATCATCGCCAACATGGCGCCGCTGATGTTCGCGACGCTGGTGGTCGTCCTGCTGTTCGGCTACCCCGTCGCGTTCGCGCTCGGCGCGGTCGGCATCGCGTACGGCCTGCTCGGCATCGAGCTGGGCCTCCTGCAGCCCACGCTCTTCCAGGCGCTGCCCGAGCGGATCTGGGGCGTGATGTCCAACGACACGCTGCTCGCGGTGCCGTTCTTCACCTTCATGGGCCTGATCCTCGAGCGCAGCGGCATGGCCGAGGACCTGCTCGACACGATCGGCCAGCTGTTCGGCCCGATCCGCGGCGGCCTGGCCTACGCCGTGATCTTCGTGGGCGCGCTGCTCGCGGCCACGACCGGCGTGGTGGCCGCGTCCGTGATCTCGATGGGCCTCATCTCGCTGCCGATCATGCTGCGCTACGGCTACGACCGGCGCCTGGCGTCCGGCGTGATCGCCGCGTCCGGCACGCTGGCGCAGATCATCCCGCCGTCGCTGGTGCTGATCATCATGGCGGACCAGCTGGGCAAGTCGGTGGGCGACATGTACGCGGGCGCGTTCATTCCCGGCATCATCCTCGCGGGCATCTACGCGGCCTACGTGATGGGTGCATCGTTCTTCAAGCCCGAGTGGGCGCCGGCGTTGCCGCTCGAAGCCCGCACGCTGCGCGAGGCGGACGGCTCGGCGGGGAACCGGTCGCTGCTCGTGCTGTTCATCATCTCGGTCATCGCCGCCGTGGCCTTTGCCCACTGGTACTACCCGCCGGGGGCGCCGCTCGACGAGGTGATCGTGGTCGCGGCCTCCGTCGGCACCGGCGTCGCGTTCTTCGCCGCGGTGCTGAACAAGCTGCTCAAGTTCAACCTGCTGTCGAAGCTGGCGGAGCGCGTGGTGTTCGTGCTGATCCCGCCGCTGGCGCTCATCTTCCTCGTGCTGGGCACCATCTTCCTCGGCGTGGCCACACCGACCGAAGGCGGCGCGATGGGCGCGTCCGGCGCGCTGGTGATGGCCCTCGCGCGCAAGCGGCTGCCGTTCAACCTGCTCAAGCAGGCGATGGACACCACCGCCAAGCTGACCGCGTTCGTGGTGTTCATCCTGGTCGGCGCCCGCGTGTTCAGCCTCACGTTCTACGGCGTGGACGGCCACAAGTGGGTCGAGCACCTGCTGACGAGCCTGCCGGGCGGCCAGATCGGCTTCCTCATCGTCGTCAACATCATCGTCTTCCTGCTCGCGTTCTTCCTCGACTTCTTCGAGCTGTCGTTCATCATCGTGCCGCTGCTGGCGGCACCGGCCGAGAAGCTCGGGATCGACCTCATCTGGTTCGGCGTGCTGCTCGGCGTCAACATGCAGACGTCGTTCATGCACCCGCCGTTCGGGTTCGCGCTCTTCTACCTGCGCAGCGTGGCGCCGGCGAAGGAGTACGTGGACCGGGTGACGAAGAAGCTGATGCAGCCGGTCACCACGATGCAGATCTACTACGGCGCCATTCCGTTCGTGATCATCCAGATCATCATGGTCGCGCTGGTGATCCTGTTCCCGCAGATGGTGATGGTCTACAAGAGCGACCAGTCGAACGTCGACCCGTCGAAGGTGCAGATCCTCGTGCCGCCGGTGGACGACGGCAGCCAGTCGACCGATCCCAACGCGGCGCCCTCCACCGACCCGATGCAGCAGATGCTCCAGGAGCAGCAGAAGGAGGACAAGAACAACCAGTCGCTCGAGGACCAGTTGAAGGGATCGACGGCGCCGCCGGCGGAACCGGCCCCGGCGCCCGGTGCCGCGGCGCCGCCCAAGTAGCGCCGCTGCGCGTCTGCGAAGCCCCGCCCCGTGCGGGGCTTCGTCGTCTTGGGGGCGTGGCGTCGGGCGCGGGAACGCATTCGGGTGCCGCGGTCACCGCTCGGCCCCCGTCATGCCGCGCTGTCAGGACAGGTGGGCGCCGCCGTGGAGGGATCGCACCGCCCGGTGGAATGCGGGCACGCCTGGGTCGCGTGATCGCGGCGCCGCTCGGCGCGGTCCGGTCATCCCTCCGCCAGCGACTTTCCTGCCGGCAACGCGGTCGCCATCCGCCCGTGGCCGGCACGGCGCGCCCGGCGCAGGTAGACCCCGCGCACGAGCATGACGACGACCACCAGCGCGATGGTGCTCGCCGCGAGCAGCACGACGCCCCCCGGAAGGTTGCCGTCGACCTGGTCGAACCGCGGCGCGGGGCCGAGCACGCCCACCGCCATCGTCGCGATGGACGCCAGCCACAGGAGATGCCCGGCGACGCGGTCGACGTTGCGCCGCAGCGGATCCCGGCCGCGCTGCGCGGCCAGGTACAGGACGAGCCCGACGATCGCGATGACGGCGGCCAGTGCGTACAGGATCATGCGAGCATTCATCGGACCTCGGCTTTCCCCGATGGGGGGTGCAGTTCGAACCTGCTGCGGGGGCCGGCGCGGTCGCCGCACCGTTTGCCCTGCGCAGCGTCAGGGTCGGCCGCAGGATAGCGAAACGCCGCTGGAAGCGCACGCTGCGCGGCACAAGAACATGCCGCGAGGCCGGGCGCGCGAACGGCAGGCGAAAAAAAGCCCCGGCACGACCGCGCCGGGGCTTGTCGACCGCCGGGACCGCAAAGCGGCCCCGCCGGGCCTCACTTCTTGGCGGGTGCGGGTGCCGCGGCCGGGGCCGCCGTCGCGCGCGCCATGAACGTGTCGAACGCGTTCTCGGACACGCGGAACCAGAGGATCTCCTCGTCGCGGAATTTCTTCCACGGCTCGTAGATCTTCTTGAAGTTGGCGTTCTTCGCCATCGTCTCCTCGTACACCTCGTTCGCGGCCTTCCACGACGCCTGCATGATCTCCGGCGGGAAAGGACGCAGCTGCACGCCCTGCGCGACCAGCTTGCGCAGCGCCGGCGGGTTCAGCGCGTCGTACTTCGCGAGCATGTCGACGTTGGCCTCGTAGCACGCGGCCTCGAGCACGGACTGGTACTCCTTCGGCAGCGCCGCCCAGGCCTTCGTGTTCACGAAGAGGTCGAGCTCGGGACCGCCTTCCCACCAGCCCGGGTAGTAGTAGTACTTCGCGACCTTGTAGAGGCCGAGCTTCTCGTCGTCGTACGGGCCGACCCATTCCGCCGCGTCGATCGTGCCCTTCTCCAGCGCCGGGTAGATGTCGCCGCCCGCGATCTGCTGCGGCACGAGGCCGAGCTTCTGCAGCACCGCGCCGGCGAAGCCGCCGATCCGCATCTTGAGGCCCTTCATGTCCGCGACGGTCTTGATCTCCTTGCGGAAGAAGCCGCCCATCTGCGCGCCCGTGTTGCCGGCCGGGAAGTTGATGATGTTGTAGTTGGCGAGGAACTCGCGCGTGAGCGCCAGGCCGCCGCCGTGGTACATCCACGCGTTCTGCTGGCGCGCGTTCATGCCGAACGGGATCGCGCACGCGAAGGCGAACGTCGGGTCCTTGCCGAAGTAGTAGTACGGCGCGGTGTGGCAGCACTCGACGGTGCCGTTCTGCACCGCGTCGGCGGCCTGCAGGCCGGGGACGATTTCGCCGGCCGCGAACACCTGGATCTGGAACTTGCCGCCGGTGGACGACGCGACGCGCTTGGCGATGACCTCGGCGGCGCCATAGATCGTGTCGAGGCTCTTGGGGAAGCTCGACGTCAGGCGCCACTTCACTTCGCCCGTGCCCTGCGCGAACGCGGGCGCCGCGCCGGCCGCGAGGATGCCGGCCATGCCGCCGTGTTTCAGGAAGGAACGACGTTCCATGTACTCCTCCGAAGTTTCTCTCTAGGGGTGGCCGGCCGCGGCATCTTGCGTGCGTCCGCCGGCGTGGGGGTGCGACGATTGCGCGGGGGATTGTACGCGCAAGGCCGGCGCAATGTGCGATTGGGCGCCGAAGGGCAGGTCTTGCTGCGCCGCAACAACGCCGGACCGTGCGCACCCAAGCAAACGGCCCGCGCAAGGCGGGCCGTCCGGTCGCGTCGCGGCCGCAGGGCCGCACGACGTTGGTGCGTTACTTCTTGGGCGCCGCGGCACCCTTGGCCGACATCTGCTGCATGAACGTGTCGAAGCGCGATTCGGCCACGCGGAACCAGAGGATCTCCTCGTCCCGGAACGCGCGCCACTGGTCGTACACCTTCTTGAACTTCGCGTTCTTGGCCGACGTCTCGTCGTACACCTCGTTGGCCGCCTTCCACGACGCCTCGAGGATCTCCTGCGGGAACGGCCGCAGCTGCGTGCCCTGGGCGATCAGCTTGCGCAGCGCCGGCGGGTTCAGCACGTCGTACTTCGCCGTCATGTCGAGGTTCGCCGACTCGCAGGCCATGCTGAGGATCGCCTGGTATTCCTTGGGCAGCGAGCCCCAGGCCTTCAGGTTGACGAAGAGGTCGATCTCGGGACCGCCTTCCCACCAGCCCGGGTAGTAGTAGTACTTCGCGACCTTGTAGAGGCCGAGCTTCTCGTCGTCGTACGGGCCGACCCATTCCGCCGCGTCGATCGTGCCCTTCTCCAGCGCCGGGTAGATGTCGCCGCCCGCGATCTGCTGCGGCACGAGGCCGAGCTTCTGCAGCACCGCGCCGGCGAAGCCGCCGATCCGCATCTTGAGGCCCTTCATGTCCGCGACGGTCTTGATCTCCTTGCGGAAGAAGCCGCCCATCTGCGCGCCGGTGTTGCCCGCGGGGAAGCTGATGAAGTTGTATTCCTTGAAGAACTCGCGCATCAGCTCGAGGCCGCCGCCGTGGTACATCCACGCGTTCTGCTGCCGCGTGTTGAGGCCGAACGGCACCGCGCCCGCGAACGCGAACGTCGGGTCCTTGCCGAAGTAGTAGTACGGCACGGTGTGGCAGCACTCGACGGTGCCGTTCTGCACGGCGTCCATCGCCTGCAGGCCCGGCACGATCTCGCCGGCCGCGAACACCTGGATCTGGAACTTGCCGTTGGTGGCCGCCGCCACCTGCTTGCTGATGACCTCGGCGCCGCCGTAGATCGTGTCGAGGCTCTTTGGGAAGCTCGACGTGAGCCGCCACTTGATCTCGCCCGCGCCCTGCGCGAACGCCGGCGCGGTGCCCGCGGCGAGGATGCCCGCAAGACCGGTGTGCTTGATGAACGAACGACGCTTCATGTGCTCTCCTTGTGGGAAGCCGGGCGCCACGCCCGGCGGTGGTGTCGTGTCGGTATCCGCGCCGCGGTGTCCGTCCGCGGCGGTGGAGCAGCGCCCTGGCCGCCGCCGATTCTTGTCAATGGATCAGTCTAGCGGAAATGCCTCGCGCCGCCGCAGGGTAAAGCCCGCGGCCGGCCCGCCGGACGCGCACCTCTTGCGCTAGGTCAAACGCGCGACCGCGGCGTCACGACGACAGCTTCCGTACCGCATTGAACATCGCCCAGCTCCAGCCCGCCTGCTGCTCCAGCGTCTGCGTGAAGCGGATGAGGTAGCGGGCGTTGCCGGTGTCCAGTTCGACCATGCCGCCGGAGCTGAACTTGTCCTCCGGGCCGATGAGGCTGCGCTGCGACGACTGGCGATTGTCGGGGTGCGCGGGCAGGTACAGGCCGAAGAACGGCCGCTCCGCATTGGTGCGGCCGCTGTCGGACGGGGTGACCCAGCTGCGCATCAGGACGCGCACCAGGCGCCGCGCGATGATCTCCACGCCCACCGTCACCTCGTCGACCTGCAGCCGCTGCATCCGGCGCACGACCGCCAGCAGCCACAGGTCGCCGTCCTTGATCGCGAGCAGCTCGCCCAGCCGCACCGGAGCCTCCTTGGCCGGGGCCGTGAGCCGGCAGCCGGTATCGCTGCGATCGATGACCCGCCACAGCGTGCCGCGCACGCGCCGCGCGACCGACTCCGGGTTGGGCTGCGGATTGACGATCTGCGTGACCTCGTCGAAGCTCGCGGCGACGTTCAGCGAGCGCACCTGCTCGGGCAGCCGGTCGATCTCGGCCACCGCCCGGGTCAGCGCGTGCAGGCCGACCACGACCCGCACCTCGGCCTCGCTCGCGTAGCGCGGCGCGCGCGGCGCCTGCGAGATCGCGTCCGGACCGTACAGGGACGCGAGGCGCATCAGCAGCAGGCGCTGCTCGCGCACCGGCAGCTCGGGCGGCTTCGCGGGCTCGCTCTCCTGCTCGGGCAGCCAGCGCAGGCGCTCGACGATGCGCGAGTACACCGGCGCGGCGTCGAGGAACATCACGCGGCCGCCGGCCTGCGCGCGATCGCGCCGGCGCAGGCCCGCGGTGCCCGTGAGGTCGATGAAGAACGGCGCGCCCTCCGAGGGCGGCGGGGTCAGCGCGAGCGTCGGGGTCCAGTCCTCGAGCTGGCGCGCCACCCACTCCACCTGGTCGGGCGTGAAGTTGCCCGAGTCGAGGCGCATCAGCATCAGCGTCTTGAGGTATTCCTGCTCGAACGACACGCCCGGCTTCGCGAACGAGCCCACGCCGAGGACCAGTTGCTCGCGCTGCCAGCCGCGCATGCGCGCGAACTCGTACAGCTCGTGGAACTCGCGCCACTGCGCGGGGATCCAGTGGCTGTAGCGGAACAGGCGGTACTTGCCGTCGAGGCCGCGGTAGTGCGCGAGGCGCACGATCACCCACGGCAGGATCGCGCGCCAGCGCTTGTTGTCGGCGCGCGGGTAGCCCGCCTTGAGCGCAAGCTGGTAGGCCGCGATGAACGCCTTCACGAGGTCGAACACCGCGTGCCACAGCCGCGACTCGATGTTGGTGCTCTTCTGGTAGTTCTGGGTGTACTGGCGCGTGAGCTCGACGATGATCGGCTCGACGCGCCCGTCGATGCGCAGCAGCGCCTCGACCTGCGCCGGCCCCGCCTCCTTGCGCGAGCCCGGGAAGCCCGCGACGAGCTCCAGCGCCTCCTTCTGCAGCGCCGACGCGTCGAGCGCGGGGAGCTGCGCGATCCAGCGCGACGCGTTGCCGGCGCTCGCGAGCGGATCCGAGAACGAGCGCAGCCACCCCAGCATCGGCTGGACGACGCCGGAACGCGGGCGCTCGGCCACGGCCACGGCGCTCTCCCCTACGCCCCGGCGACCGTCATCTTCGCCACGAGGATCGAGCCGGTGTGGCGCGACCCCCGGCGATCGACGTCGCTGCCGACGGCCACGATATCGCGGAACATGTCGCGCAGGTTGCCCGCGATCGTGATCTCCTCGACCGGATAGGCGATCTCGCCGCCTTCCACCCAGAAGCCGGCCACGCCGCGCGAGAAATCGCCGGTGACGGGATTCACGCCCTGCCCCAGCTGCTCGGTGACCATGAGCCCGCGCCCCATGCGCCGCAGGAGCGCCGGCAGGTCGTCGCTGCCGTGCGCGAGCACGAGGTTGTGGCTGCCGCCGCCGTTGCCGGTGGTCTGCATGCCGAGCTTGCGCGCGGAATACGAGCCCAGGAAATAGCCCTGCACCACGCCGTCGCGCACGACGTCGCGCGGCTCGGTGGCGACCCCTTCGCTGTCGAAGGGCGCGCTGCCGCGGCCGCGCAGCAGGTGCGGCTCCTCGCGCAGGTGGATGAGCGGCGCGAACACCGGCTGGCCGAGCGAGTCGAGGAGGAACGTCGACTTGCGGTAGAGGCTGCCGCCCGACACCGCCTGCACGAAGAAGCCGATCAGGTCCGCCGCCTCGGGCGCCTCGAAGAGCACGGGGCATTCCAGCGTGCCCAGCTGGCGCGCGCCCAGCCGGCGCAGCGTGCGTTCGCCCGCGGTGCGGCCGACGGTGGCGGCGGCCTCGAGGTCGTGCGGCGAGCGCGCGGCCGTGAACCAGTAGTCGCGCTGCATCGCGCCGTCGTGCTCGCCGATCACCGCGCAGTCGACGTGGTGGCGGGAGCTGCGGTAGCCGCCGAGGAACGCGTTGGAGTTGGCGTACACGAACTCCGACTCGCTGCGCGCGACCGTCGAGCCTTCCGAGTTCGTGATGCGGCGATCGACGGCGAGCGCGGCGGCCTCCGCCGCGCGCCCCATCTCGATCGCCGACTCGACCGGCAGATCCCACGGGTGGTAGAGGTCGAGGTCGGGCCACGTCCGCGCGAGGCGCGCCGGGTCGGCGAGACCTGCCGCCGGGTCTTCGGCGGTGTAGCGCGCGATGGCGAGCGCCTTGTCGACGGTGGCCTGCACCGATGCGTCGGAGAAGTCGGCGGTGCTCGCGTGCCCGCGGCGCTGGCCGACGTACACGCTGACGCTGATGCCCTTGTCGCGGTTGTACGCGATGGTCTCGACCTGCGCATGGCGCACGGTGACGCTCTGGCCGATGCCCTGCGACACCTCCGTCTCGGCGGCGGTCGCGCCGCCCTTCTTCGCCGCGTCCAGCACGGCCGCCGCGATGCGCTCGAGGTCGCCGGTGCTGACGGGGAAGTGGCGGGCGTGCGCCCCGGCCTCGGGCGGAGCCGGCGGCGCGTGTCCGGTCGACAGTGTCTGGGTCATCGCTGGGCGCAGGGCGGACCGGGGGCCGGGGCGCCATGGGCCTCCCGGAGCCGGCCGGTGAATTGGCGCATGGAGTCGGTCAGTTATCATAGCAAACGACCATCCCCCAGAACGGTACCGGCCGCCCCTTTTCCGGACCCCATGGCACGCCACCGCGAAACCGCGCCCGAAACCGACGCGCCGCCCCCCTCCAAGACCCGCCGGAAGCACGCGATGCACGCGCTGCAGGACCTGGGCGAGGCGCTGATCGCGCAGGACCCGGCGCGGGTGGCGGAACTCGGATTGCCCGAGCCACTCGTCGACGCGATCGCGCAGGCGCGCGGCATCCGGGCGCACGAAGGCCGCCGCCGCCAGTTGCAGTACGTCGGCAAGCTGATGCGCGACGTCGATCCGGCCCCCATCGAGGCGGCACTCGCGCGCTGGGCAGCCGGGATCCCCGAGGACCGCGAACGCTTCGCCGCGCTGGAACGCTGGCGCGACGAGCTGGTCGCCGACGACGCGGCACTGGATCGGTTCCTGGCCGCCCATCCCGACGCCGAGCGCGTCGCGCTCGCCACCCTGGTCCGCGAGGTGCGCGCCGAGCGCGCGCGCGGCGGCCCGCCCCACCGCTACCGGGCGCTCTTCCGCAAGCTGCGGACGGTCACCGCGCCGGTCGCCGGCGAGGCCGAGGCCGACGCGGGCGACGCCTAGCCGGACGGCGCGCTTCCCGCCGGCGCCGCGGTCGCACCGGTGCCCACGACATCACCGATCTCCGCCATGACCACCGACTCCACGCTCCTCATCGGCCTCGTCTCGATCTCCGACCGCGCCTCCGCCGGCGTCTACGTCGACAAGGGCCTGCCCGGCCTCACCGAGTGGTTCACGGCCGCGTTGAAGTCGCCGTGGAAGATGGCGCAGCGGCTCATCCCGGACGAGCAGCCGGTGATCGAGCGCACGCTGATCGAGCTGGTCGACGTCGAGCGCTGCCACCTCGTGCTCACCACCGGCGGCACGGGTCCCGCGCCGCGCGACGTCACGCCGGAGGCCACGCTCGCGGTCGCGCACAAGGTGATGCCCGGCTTCGGCGAGCAGATGCGGCAGGTGAGCCTCAAGTACGTCCCGACCGCGATCCTGTCGCGGCAGGTGGGCGTGATCCGCGGCAACGCGCTGATCCTGAACCTCCCCGGGCAGCCCAAGGCGATCAAGGAGACGCTGGACGGGATCTTCCCGGCGGTGCCCTATTGCATCGACCTCATCGGCGGGCCGTACATCGAGACGCACGAGGAGGTGTGCAAGGCGTTCCGGCCGAAGAAAAAATAGCTGCCTTGACACTCGCCCCCCCCCACGCTCGGCGTCGGACACCGCCTGAACACCGCCGGCCAGGGGTCAGACACCGCGTGCAGGATGCGCAACGGGATCGAGTCGACCGCCGGCGGTGTCTGACGCCGGGTTGGGGCACAAACCGGCGTCAGACACCGCCCGTGGAAGATGTGCCCATCCCCGCATCATGCACGCGGTGTCTGACCCCTGTGCATCCGGTTTCCGCTCCCTGAACAGTCGGGGTGACGTACCGGAAGCCTCAAGCCTCCGACAGCAGCAACTCCGCCCGGGCCGCCGGTTCCTGCCGGTAGAACTTCGCGAACTGCTGGTACACCTGCGGGTATTCGAAGCGCAGCAGCGCCGGCTCGACGAAGAACACCTCCGACAGCACCGCGAAGAACTCCGCGGGACTCTCCGCCGCATACGGGTCGATCGCCGTGCGGTCGCCGCGGCTCGCGCGCTTCTGGAAGTGCTCGTACGCCGCGAGCATCGTCTTCTTCCACACGTGCGGCGGCATCTCGGCCGGCAGCGGCGGGCAGCCGTTGGCCACCCCGTTGCGCATGTCGAGCTTGTGCGCGAACTCGTGGATCGCGAGGTTCATGCCCGACGTGTCCCAGTCCTGGCTCGCCTCGACGTCGGCCCACGACAGGATGACCGGGCCGTGCGGCATCGCCTCGCCGGCGAGCGGTTCCTCGTTGACGTGCACGACCCCCGCGTCGTCCTCCCACTCCCATCCGGGGATGAACTCGTCGGGGTACACGACGATGCTCTGCCAGCCGTCGTAGTAGGCGAGGTCGAGGTTCAGCACCAGCACGCACGCCTGCAGCGCGATCACCACGCGCTGGCGCGGCGTCACCACGTGGCCGCGCGCGCCGACGATGCTCTTCGCGTCGAGGAACAGCACCACCTTGTCGCGCAGGCGCGCCAACTCGTCGTCGGTGTACATCGCGAGGAACGGCAGGGTCTCGAGCGCGTCGCGCCAGAGTCCCTCGGGGATCGCCTGCGTGCGCAGCACGCGCTGCTGGCGCCAGCGGCGCAGGGCGGTGAACATGCGTGCGCCCTACTTCGAGTCCTCGCCCGGGACCTCGTCGCCATCGAGAAGCAGCGACGAGCCGAGCAGCTGCTGCGCACCGTCGTCGGGCATCGCCTCGACGTCCCGCAGCTGGCGCACGATCGCGCGGCTGCGCACGCCCGTCTGGTCGAGCGTCTTGCTCGCCTGGTCGAGCTTCTCCTTCGCCTTGGCGATCACGTCGCCGAACTTCGCGAACTCCGTCTTCACCGCGCCGAGCACGCGCCAGACCTCGCTCGACCGCTGCTCGATCGCCACGGTGCGGAAGCCCATCTGCAGGCTGTTGAGGAGCGCGAGGAAGTTCGTGGGCCCGCACAGCACGACGCGCCAGTCGCGCTGCAGCGCCTCAGCGAAGCCCGCGCGCGCCATCATCTCGGCGTACAGGCCCTCGGTGGGCACGAACAGGATCGCGAAGTCGGTGGTGTGCGGCGGCGCCACGTACGACGCGCGGATCGTCTTCGCCTGCCCGCGCAGGAAGTCGGCGAGCGCCTTGCGCGCCGCGTCCGCCGCCGGGAGGTCGGCGCGTTCCAGTGCGTCCTGCAGCCGCTGCCACTCGTCCAGCGGGAACTTGGCGTCGACCGGCAGCCAGCACGGCACGCCGTCGTGGCCGCGGCCCGGCAGCCGGATCGCGAACTCGACGCGCTGGCCGCTGCCCGGCACCGTCTCCACGTTGGTCGCGTACTGCTGCGGGGTCAGCACCTCGGCCAGCAGCGCGGCGAGCTGCACCTCGCCCCACATGCCGCGGGTCTTCACGTTCGCGAGCACGCGCTTCAGGTCGCCCACGCCGGTGGCGAGCGACTGCATCTCGCCCAGACCGCGGTGCACCTGCTCCAGGCGCTCGGAGACGATCTTGAACGACTCGCCCAGCCGCTGCTCGAGCGTCGCGTGCAGCTTCTCGTCGACGGTCGCCCGCATCTGCTCCAGCTTCGCCGTGTTGTCGACGCGCAGCGCGTCGAGCCGCTGCTCGACGGTCGTGCGCATCGCGTCGAGGCGCTGCTCGTTGCTCTGCGTGAGCTTGGCGAGATCCGCCGCGAAGCCCGCGAGCTGGCGCTGCTGCAGCGTGGCCATGTCGGTGAGCTGCGTCTGCGTGGTGTCGCGGAACTGCGCGAGCGCGGTGCCGACCTCGGTGCGCAGGCCGGCCGCCGCGGTGCCCTGCTCGCTGCGGGTGATGGCCAGGTCCTGGCGCACGTCGCGCTCGACGTTGGCGAGCTGCGCGGACAGCGCGTCGAGCCGCGCCCGCAGCTCGGCCGCGTCGCGGATCGCGTCCCGCGCCGTCTCGTCGCGCAGGCGCGCAAGGCCAGCGACGCGCCACAGCACCGCGCCGGCGAGCAGCACCAGCACGAAGAGCATCGCGATGATGGCGAGGATCAGGGATTCCATCGGCATGCGCGCAAGTCTAGCAGCGGTTGGGCCGGGAGTTGCGGGTTCGGCAACTACGTATCGAGGGCCAGCAGGGCGAAGGTCGCGAGCCAATGTTCGCCCGCGTATTCCCCGCTCTCCAGGCCCGCGAGACCGGCCGCGAGGTGCGCCCCGGCCGCCGCGAGGAGGCGCCCGCGGCGTGGGTCGGCGGCGCGCAGGGCGCCCGCGATGCCGCGCAGCGACCACGCCCGCGCGAGGTTGAGGCCGTCGAGGTGCACGAGCAGCGGGTCCGCGCGGTCGTCGACCGGGACCGGGTCCAGCAGCGACGCCGGGGTGCCGTCCGCGAGCCCGGGCAGGAACTCACCGAGCCACGCGGCGAAGGCCGGGCCGTCCAGCACGCGCCGCATGAGGTCCGCTTCGACGAGGGCCGGCGACAGGAAATCGGCGCCGGACGGCTCCCATGCCGCGGGCGCGCCGCGATCCGCCGCGAACCAGCGCAGCGCGGCCTCGCGGCAGCGCGTCGCGAGTGCGCCGTCCCCGACGACGGCCGCATAGTCGAGCGCCAGCGCGAGCCCGAAGGCGCTGTTCGGATGCAGCCCCTGCCGCAGCGGGAACCGCTGCCGCGGCAGGTAGTCGTGGAAGCGCTCGACGATCGCGGCGGTCAGCGGCGCCAGCGCATCGGCCCAGCGCGCCGCCGTCGCGTCGCCTGCGAGTTCGGCCGCCAGCCGCAGGAGCCACGCCCAGCCGTAGGTGCGCTCGAACGTGCGGGCCAGCGGGCGCGCGAAGTAGGCGGCCTCGGCGGCGACGTTGGCCGGCGTCAGGTGCGCGTCGAAGACGGCCGCGATTGCCGCGGCCTCCGGGGCCGCGGGGAAGCGCCGGCGCACGCGGGCGAGCAGCCAGTGCATGTGCACGCACGAGTGCCAGTCGTAGCTGCCGTAGAACGCCGGGTGCAGCGTGCGCGGCGACGCCAGGTCGGCGGCATCCGCGAGTACGTGCTGCGGATGGTTCGGGTACTCGCGCACGACGTTCGCGAGCGCCATGCGGGCGAGCGCTGCCGCGAACTGCGGCGTGAGGCGGCGGGGGGCGTCCATCGCCGCCGAGCTTACCGCGCCGCAAGGATGCGGGCGGCGACGGCGTCCGCCGGGACGAGGCCGGTGAGCACGGTGACGCCGGCGTCCACGCGCTCCCCGCCGTCGCGGGCGAGCCACACGGCCGCGATGCCGGCCGCCTGCGCGCCCTCGACGTCGTGCACCCACGAGTCGCCGACCATGACCGCCTCGTTCGCCGCACAGCCCACGCGCGCGAGCGCCGCCGCGAAGATGCGCCCGTCGGGCTTCGCCGCCCCCACCTCCTCCGACGTGACGAGCGCCGCCACGTGCGGCGCGAAGCCGAAGGTCGCGAGCTTCTCCGTCTGCTCGACGACCGTATTGTTGGTCACCACGGCGACCGGCCGCTCGCGGGCGATGTGCGCGACCAGTTCCAGCGCGCCCGGCACCGGACGGCGGTTGGACTGGTAGAGACGGCGGTGCAGTTCCGCCGCCGCGCCCGCATGGCGATCGTCGGCGCCGACGAAGGCGAAGAGCTGCCGGTAGCGCTCGATCCGCGCGTGCGCGACGTCGAGGACACCGAGCGCGACTTCGCGGTGCAGGAGTTCCAGGATGCGGTGGTGCTCGGCGGTCAGATCGGCGAGGGGCACCGACGCAAACGCCGGGAAGCGCTCGCGCACGCCGGCCATGGCCGCTTGTGCGGCGTGGCGGTGGTCGACCAGCGTGTCGTCGAGGTCGAAGAGGACGGCGCGGCAGGTTGCGCGCGATGCAGTGGTGGCTGGATGGGTGTTCACGGGCGACGGTCCGGCGAGGCGGAGCTGTCCCTCACCTCCACTCTTCCTTGCAGGGCGCGCGGTCGAAAGCATGCGACCGCCGCACCTCCGGCGGCGAGCTTTGCTCGTCGAATCGCCGGAGATGGTCCCGCGAGCGGGGAGAGGGAGCGTCTACGCACATCGAGCGGCGGTTCGCACTCCGCGCAATCCGTCGCACGACGCTCGTTCTTTCGAAGCACTTGCCAGCGGCCGGCGCCGGGCCGCCCCAAAGCGGCCGCCTGGCCTGCCGTGAATGCAAGGGGTCTGACCCCGGCTTCATCGGGGTCTGACCCCGTCGGTGGCCACCGACGCCGCCCCTCACCCCAACCCTCTCCCCCGCCGGGGGAGAGGGGGGTCACACCCGGTGACGGTGTGACGGCCGCAAAAAGCGCAACGCCGACCTTGCGTCATCCACCGGCCCGACAGACGCCTTTTTGCGGACGTAAGGCCTATGCCGCCTCGCGCGAAGCCTTCTTCCGCTCGTGCTCCTTCAGGAAGCGCTTGCGGATGCGGATGGACTTCGGCGTCACCTCGACCAGTTCGTCGTCGGCGATGAATTCCACGGCGTACTCGAGCGTCAGCTCGATCGGCGGCGTGAGCGCGATCGCCTCGTCCTTGCCGGACGCGCGGATGTTGGTGAGCTGCTTGCCCTTGATCGGGTTCACCACGAGGTCGTTGTCGCGGCTGTGGATGCCGATGACCATGCCCTCGTAGAGCATCTCGCCGGGCGACACGAACATGCGCCCGCGCTCCTGCAGCTTCCACAGCGCGTACGCGACCGCGGCGCCGTCCTCGGCGGAGATGAGCACGCCGTTGCGCCGCTCGGGGATGTCGCCCTTCACCGGCGCGTAGTTGTCGAACACGTGGCTCATGAGCCCGGTGCCGCGCGTCAGGTTCATGAACTCGCCCTGGAAGCCGATGAGGCCGCGCGCGGGCACGCGGTACTCGAGGCGGGCGCGGCCCTGGCCGTCCGATTCCATGTGCGTGAGGTCCGCGCGGCGCGTGCCGAGCGCCTCCATCACCGCCCCTGGTGCTGCTCCTCGACGTCGACCGAGAGCGACTCGTACGGCTCGCACAGCTCGCCGCCGATCTCGCGCATCACGACGCGCGGGCGCGACACCGCGAGCTCGTACCCCTCGCGGCGCATGTTCTCGATCAGGATCGTGAGGTGCAGCTCGCCGCGTCCGGACACGAGGAACACGTCGGTTTCGGGCGTGTCCTCGACCCGCAGCGCCATGTTGGTCAGCAGCTCCTTCGACAGCCGCTCGCGCAGGTTGCGCGACGTGACGTACTTGCCCTCGCGGCCGGCGAGCGGCGACGTGTTCACCTGGAAGTACATCGACAGCGTCGGCTCGTCGACCTGGATCGGCGGCAGCGCCTCCGGCACGTCGATGGCCGCGAGCGTGGTGCCGATCGCCAGTTCGTCGATGCCCGTGACGAGCACGATGTCGCCGGCCATCGCCTCCTCCACCGGCGTGCGCTCGAGGCCGTGGAAGCCCAGCACCTGCCCGATCTTGGCGATCTTCGGCAGCGCGCCTTCGGCCAGCGGGCCGTTCAGCACCGCGACCTGCTGGCCCGGCTTCAGCTTGCCGCGGCGGATGCGGCCGATGCCGAGCCGGCCGAGGTAGCTCGAGTAGTCGAGCGCGCTGACCTGGAACTGCAGCGCGCCGTCGACCTCGCCCGCGGGCTCCGGCACCGCCTTCAGGATCGTCTCGAACAGCGACCGCATCGACGCGTCGTCGCCCGGCTGGCCGGTCTTGGCGACGGCGGCGTCGAGCGTGGCCCAGCCGTTCAGCGCGGACGCGTACACCACCGGGAAGTCGAGCTGGTCGTCGTTGGCGCCCAGCTTGTCGAAGAGCTCGAACGTCTGGTTGACCACCCACTCGGGCCGCGCACCCGGGCGGTCGACCTTGTTCACCACCACGATGGGCTTCAAGCCCTGCTGCAGCGCCTTCATGGTGACGAAGCGCGTCTGGGGCATCGGGCCCTCGACGGCGTCCACCAGCAGCAGCACGCCGTCCACCATGCCGAGCACGCGCTCGACCTCGCCGCCGAAGTCCGCGTGGCCCGGGGTGTCGACGATGTTGATGTGGTGGTCGTCGTAGTCGATCGAGCAGTTCTTGGCGAGGATCGTGATGCCGCGCTCGCGCTCGATGTCGTTGCTGTCCATCACCCGCTCGGCGATGTGCTGGTGCTTGGCGAAGGTGCCGGCCTGCACGAGCAGCTTGTCGACCAGCGTGGTCTTGCCGTGGTCGACGTGCGCGATGATCGCGATGTTGCGGAGGTCGGGGCGGGTGGGCGTCATGGGTTCCATTCTCCGCGCCGCGGCGGGGTGGCCCCCGCCTGTAACGGGGAGCGGCGCAACAAAAGCCTTTGATTATACGATGGAACCGCGTTGCTGCGCCACAATAATTTTGAAAAATCCGCAACTTAGGCTACACTGTCGGATCGGGCGGCCGTTCCGGTCACCGCCCACCAAGCGAGGCAGCCGGGACGCTGCCGCCTGAGCTTCAGGCCGCTCCCCGCCGCCCTCGCCCTCCCACGCAACGTCCTTCGCAACGCTGCCTGGACCGGAAGCCGCGCAACCCGCGGTAGGCCGCGCCAGGAGTGTTTCAATGAGTGCTTCGAGCTTCGAAGAGCTCGGTCTCAGCCCGGAGATCCTCCGGGCCGTTTCCGAAACCGGCTACACCACCCCCACCCCCATCCAGGCCCAGGCGATCCCCGTCGTGCTCGCCGGCCGCGACGTGATGGGCGGCGCCCAGACGGGCACCGGCAAGACGGCCGGCTTCGGCCTCCCGATCCTGCACCGCCTGCAGCCGCAGGCCAACGCGAGCCCCTCGCCCGCCCGGCACCCGGTGCGCGCGCTGATCCTCGCCCCGACCCGCGAGCTCGCGATCCAGGTCGAGGAGTCGATCAAGGAATACGGCAAGTACACCGGGCTGCGGTCCACGTGCGTGTTCGGCGGCATCGACATCAAGACCCAGCTGCCCATCGTGCGCGCCGGCGTCGAGATCCTGGTCGCCACGCCGGGCCGCCTGCTCGACCACGTCGAGCAGAAGAGCGTGAACCTGTCGCAGGTCGAGATCTTCGTGCTCGACGAGGCCGACCGGATGCTGGACATGGGCTTCATCCCGGACATCAAGCGCATCATGGCACTGATGCCCGCGGCGGCGAAGCGGCAGAACCTGCTCTTCTCCGCGACGTTCTCCGGCGAGATCAAGAAGCTCGCCGACCAGCTCCTGAACCAGCCGCAGCTGATCGAGGTCGCGCGCCGCAACACCGCCGCCGAGACGGTCACGCAGTCGGTCTACAAGGTCCCGCAGGACGGCAAGCGCGCGCTGCTCGCGCACATCGTGAAGTCGCGCGGCCTGCGCCAGGTGCTGTGCTTCGTGCGCACCAAGCACGGCGCGTCGCGCCTCGCGCGGCAGCTCGAGAAGGACGGCCTCGAGACCTCCGCCATCCACGGCGACAAGACGCAGGGCGCGCGCATCGAGGCGCTCGACGCGTTCAAGGAAGGCAAGCTCGAGATCCTGGTCGCCACCGACGTCGCCGCGCGCGGCCTCGACGTGGACGACCTGCCGCTCGTCGTCAACTACGAGCTGCCGCACGTGCCCGAGGACTACATCCACCGCATCGGCCGCACCGGCCGCGCGGGCGCCACGGGCGAGGCCATCTCGTTCGTCGCGTCGGAGGAGGAGAAGTACCTCGCCGACATCGAGCGGCTGCTGAAAAAGAAGATCGACGTGCTGCCGCTGACCATCGATCCGATGGCCGTGCGCACGTCGTCGCCGCGGCCGCGCAGCAGCGGCTCGACCACCCGCGGCGAAGGACCCGCGCTGCGCGAGCGCGAGCGCCGCGCACCGCGCCCGGAACCCCGCGCCGAGTCGCCGCGCAGCACCCGCGAACAGGAGCGCGAGGCCGCGTACGCGCTCAATCCCGACCAGCCGCTGCCCGCGCGTTCCACCGCGGCGAGCGACGCCTCGTCGGCGCTCGCGCCCCACGGCGCGGGCCACGGCCACCGCGCCGGCAAGCCGCGCCCGGTGCCTGCGCTGCTCATGAAGCGCAAGGCGCCCGAGACGCAGGGCGCCTGACCGCTTTCCGGTAGCGCCGGCGACGATGCCGCAGGCGGTCGTCGCCTATTGCCGCGGCGGCTTCGAGGACGAGGCCGCCGCCGATCTCCGCCGCCTCGCGGCGCACGCCGGCAGCGCGCTCGACGTGGTGCGTGCGCCGGGCGCGGCCGTGGTCGTCGCGCACCCGGACGATCTCGTTCTTTCCCGGTGGGAACGCGCCGTCGGCGACGTGCCGCCCATCTTCGCGCGGACGGTGTTCGCCGGGCACGGCCCGGTGGCGCTGCTCGCCGCCACGACCCGCGGCCCCGCCGACCGCGTCACGCCGCTGCTCGCCGCGATCGACGAACTCGCCGCCACCGGCCCCTGGCGCAGCGTGTGGGTCGAGTATCCCGACACCAACGACGGCAAGGCGCTGTCGCCCCTGTCGCGCGCGCTGGAGGCGCGGCTCGCGGGCGCGCTGCAGGAGCGCGGACGGATCACCGCCGACGCGCACCGGCGCCTGCACGTGCTGCTGCAGGACGGCGCCACCGCGTTCGTCGGGACGAGCGTGGCCGGACCGCGCGACTGGCCGCTCGGCATCCCCCGCCTGCGCATGCCGCCCGGCGCGCCGTCGCGCTCGACGGCGAAGCTCGCCGAGGCCTTCGGCGTGTTCCTCGGCGAATCCGAGGCGCGCCTGCTGCGTCCCGGCCTGCGCGCCGTCGACCTGGGCGCCGCGCCCGGCGGGTGGACGTGGCAGCTCGCCCAACGCGGCCTCAAGGTCGCCGCCGTCGACAACGGACCGCTGAAGGGCGCGATCGCGCAGGACGCACTCGTCACGCACCTGCGCGAGGACGGGCTGCGCTGGCGGCCGGCCCGCCCGGTGGACTGGCTGGTGTGCGACATCGTCGAGCAGCCGATCCGCATCGCGGACCTCGTCGCGCACTGGATCGCCGACGGCATGGCCCGCCACGCGATCTTCAACCTCAAGCTGCCGATGAAGAAGCGCTACGACGAGGTCCGCCGCTGCACGCAGCGCATCGCGCAGGTGCTGGACGCCGCGGGGGTGCGGCACACGCTCGCCGTGCGCCAGCTCTACCACGACCGCGAGGAGGTGACGGCGTACCTCGCGCGCCGCGACTGACGCCGGCGCGCGCCGGCTAGTGGCGCGCGACCACCACGCGCCGCCCGTCGGTGGCGAGGACGCGCATCGGCAGCGCGCCGAGCCGGAGCCACTCGTACGTCGCGGTGCGCATCACGGCGAACGCGTCGCCGCCGTCGCGCCAGCGCTGCATGAAGGTCGCGAGGTCGTCGATGTAGGGCCCCGGCGCCGCGGCGATGGCCCAGTCGATCTCGTTCTTCTCCTTCACCGGCACGACCGTGCGCCCGAGGTAGAACGGCACCGTCTGGTCGAAGAAGTCGACGGTGTAGAACGGCACGTCGGGACGAAACGGGCGCGTGCCGTGCATCACGGGATCGAGCACCCGCTTCGCGGAGAAGTAGGCGTCGACGTGCCACGCGACGACCAGCCCGGCCTGGCACGCGGCGAGCACGCCCACGACGATCGCCGCCAGCGCGAGGAGCCGCCGCCGCGCGCGCAGCGCCGCGAGCGCGGCCCCCGCCGCCACCATCAGGATCGCCGCGGCCGCGAGCAGCCACCCGACGCTCTCCTCGTACCGGTCCTGCACGAGATCCACCCGGATCGCGTCGGCGGCCGGCAGCGCGCCGGCCGCCACGGCCACGCCCAGCCCGAGCATCGTCCACACGGTGATCGCGATCGCCCGCGTCCCCTGGCGCGCGAGCCCGATGCCGCCGGCCACCGCGGCCCCGGCGAGCGCGGGCATCACGTACGCCGGAAGCTTGGACGACGACACGCTGAAGAACACGAAGATCGCCGTCGCCCAGCACCAGCCGAAGCGTTCGGGGGAGAAGACGCCGCGCGCCGGGGGCCGCGGGCGCCGGCGTGCGGACACCACCAGCGCCGGCAGCCACGGCAGCAGGAAGCCGATCGCGATCGGCACGAAGTAGAGGAGCGAGCCGGTGCGCCGGTGCACGGGCGACGTGAACCGCTGCCAGTGCTCGTGGACGAAGAAGAATTCGGCGAATCCGGGATTGCGCGACTGCACCAGCGCGAACCATGGCACGGTGATCACCGCGACGATCGCCATACCCGCCGGAATCTCGAGCCGGCGCAGGAGTGCCACGTCCCGCGCGACGACGACGTACGCGCCGATCGCGAGCATGGGCAGCAGCAGGCCGACCAGGCCCTTGGTGAGCACCGCCAGCGCGCACAGCGCCCACGCGACCCACATCCGCCGACGGCGGTCCGCCGCGGACGCACGCGCGTCCTGTGCCAGCAGGAACGCGCACAGGGCCCCCGTCAGCAGCGCGGTCAGCAGCATGTCGAGGGTCACGAACTGCGACGACAGGAAGAAACCCAGGCTGCCGCCCATCATCGCGCCGGCCATCCAGCCGGCCCGGCGACCGGCGATGCGGCGCACGGTGACGAGGACGACGAGAACGGCGGCGAGACCCGCGAGCGCGGGCACCACGCGAGCGGCGAATGCGTTCTCGCCGAGGAGCGCGAACGCGCCCGCGGTCAGCCAGTACTGCAGCGGCGGTTTCTCGAAGTAGGGATAGCCGTCGAGCCGCGGCGTGACGTAATCGCCGCTCGCGCGCATCTCGCGCGGGATCTCGGCGTAGCGGCCCTCGTCGGGGAAGTACAGCGCGCGCAGGCCCAGGCCGCCGAACCAGAGGACGACGACCACGGCCAGCAGCGCCCACGCCCTCCCGCCCGCACCCGGCCGCCCCGGTGCGGGGGACGGGCCGGGAGCCGCGGCGTGCGTCACGCCGGCGTCGTCAGCGCAGCCGCTGGTACTGCTGGTCGAGCTTGGCGAGCGTGGCCTCGAAGCCGGCCAGCCGCGCGCGCTCCTGCTCCACCACGGCGGCGGGCGCACGCGCGACGAACGATTCGTTGCCGAGCTTGGCGCGCGCCTTGCCGATCTCGCCCTCGATGCGCGCCTTCTCCTTGCCGATGCGCTCGCGCTCCGCGGCGGGATCGACCTCGATGTGCAGCATCAGGCGGAAGTCGCCGACGATCTCGACCGGCGCGTCGGAGGCCGGCAGCTCGTCGACGATGCGCACCTCGGACACCTTCGCCAGCAGCTTGAGGTAGCGCGCGAGCTCGCCCGCCAGCGCGGCGTCGCCGGCCACGAACAGCGGCGGCCGCTTGTCCGGCGACACCTTCATCTCGCCGCGCAGCGCACGGCAGGCGTTCACCAGCGCCTTCAGCGTCGCCATCTTCGCGTCGGCGGCGGCGTCGACGCGCTCCATGTGCGCGACCGGGAACGGCTGGGTGGAAACGGATTCGCCCGCCTTGCCCGCGAGCGGCGCCACCGTCTGCCACAGCTCCTCGGTGATGAACGGCACGAACGGGTGCGCGAGCCGCAGCGTGGCCTCGAGTTCGCGCACGAGCGTCGACCGCGTGCCGCGCGCGGCGGCCGCGTCGCCGGCCGCGTCGGCGTCGGCCATCTGCACCTTCGCGAGCTCGACGTACCAGTCGCAGTACTCGTCCCAGACGAATTCGTAGAGCGCCTTCGCCGCGAGGTCGAACCGGAACTGGTCGATGGCGGTCGCGATGTCGTGCTTCGCCCGCTGCAGACGGCCGAGCAGCCAGCGGTCGACGAACGTCAGCGACTTCGGCAGCGCCTCGTCGAGCCCGCAGTCCTTGCCCTCCACGTTCATCAGCACGAAGCGCGTCGCGTTCCACAGCTTGTTGCAGAAGTTGCGATAGCCCTCGCACCGGTTGAGGTCGAAGTTCAGCGTGCGGTTGAACGTCGCGAGCGAGGCGAACGTGAAGCGGACCGCGTCGGCGCCGAACGACGGGATGCCGTTGGGGTACTGCTTGCGCGTGCGCTTCTCGACCCGCTCGGCCTGCCGCGGGTCCATCATGTTCGACGTCGCCTTGGCGACCAGCGTCTCGAGGTCGACGCCGTCGATCAGGTCGAGGGGGTCGAGCACGTTCCCCTTCGACTTCGACATCTTCTGCCCTTCCTCGTCGCGGACGATCGCGTTGATGTAGACGTCGCGGAACGGCACGTGGCCGGTGAAGTAGGTCGTCGTCATGATCATGCGCGCGACCCAGAAGAAGATGATGTCGAAGCCGGTGACCAGCACCGACGACGGCAGGAAGGTGCGCAGCTCCGGCGTGTCGGCCGGCCAGCCGAGCGTGGAGTGGCACCACAGCGCCGAACTGAACCACGTGTCGAGCACGTCCTCGTCGCGCACGAAGCTCTGCGGCTCGCGGCCGAGCTTCGCCTTCGCCGCGGCGCGGGCGTCGGCCTCGCTGCGCGCGACGTAGACGTTGCCCGCCTCGTCGTACCACGCGGGGATCTGGTGGCCCCACCACAGCTGGCGCGAGATGCACCAGTCCTGGATGTTGTTGATCCAGTTGTAGTAGGTCGACAGCCACTCGCCCGGCACGAAGCGCAGGTTCTCGCCGCTGCCCGGCGCGCCGGCGGGAAGGCCCGCGTCGCTGACCGCGGCGAGGCACAGGTCCTGGATCGACTTGCCCGGGAAGAACGGGTGCGCCGCGGGTGCCGGCCGGCGCATGTTCACGAACCACTGGTCGGTGAGCATCGGCTCGACCACCACGCCGGTGCGGCCGCAACGCGGCACCACCATCGTGTGCGCCTTCTCGGAGACCAGCAGGCCCGCGGCCTCGAGGTCGGCGAGGATGGCCTTGCGCGCCGCATAGCGGTCCATGCCGCGGTACTTCGCCGGCGCGTTGTCGTTGATCTTCGCGGTGAGGTCGAGGATGGACAGCGGCGTCAGGCCGTGGCGCTGCCCGATCTGCCAGTCGTTGAAGTCGTGCGCAGGGGTGATCTTCACCGCGCCGGTGCCGAACTCGCGGTCGACGTAGTCGTCGGCGATGACCGGAATCGTGCGGCCGGTGAGCGGCAGCGTCACCTGCTTGCCGAGGACCGCGGTGTAGCGCTCGTCGGCGGGATTCACCGCGACCGCCATGTCGCCCAGCATCGTCTCGGGCCGCGTGGTGGCGACCACCACCGAGCCGCTGCCGTCCGCGAACGGGTAGCGGATCTGCCAGAGCTTGCCCTGCTCCTCCTCGCTGTCGACCTCGAGGTCGGAGACCGCGGTGCCGAGCGTCGGGTCCCAGTTCACGAGCCGCTTGCCGCGGTAGATGAGGCCGTAGTCGTAGAGGCGGACGAACGTCTCCAGCACCGCCGCGGACAGGCCCTCGTCCATCGTGAACCGCTCGCGGGACCAGTCCGCCGACGTGCCGAGGCGGCGCATCTGCTGCGTGATCGCCGAGCCCGACTCCTCCTTCCACGCCCACACGCGCTCGACGAACTTCGCGCGGCCCAGGTCGTGGCGGGACTGGCCCGCCGCCTTCAGCTGCTGCTCGACGACGATCTGGGTGGCGATGCCCGCGTGGTCGGTGCCGACCTGCCAGAGCGTGTCGTCGCCGCGCATCCGGTGGTAGCGGACCATGAGGTCCATCAGCGTCTGCTGGAACGCGTGCCCCATGTGCAGCGTGCCGGTGACGTTGGGCGGGGGCAGCTGGATGCAGAACGGCTTGGCGCCGGTCGCCCCGGAGGGGCGGAACAGTCCGTGCGATTCCCAGAACGGGTACCACTTCGCCTCGATGGCGCGCGGTTCGAAGCTCTTGGCGAGTTCCATGGTGGTGCCGCGCCTCGTGGGCGCGGGCCGCTTAGGCAAAGGGAAAATTATAGCGGATGGGGTGTCGCGGCCCGGCGGGTGCGGGGTGGCGGCATGCGCGCCGCTGCAGGGGTCTGACCCCGCACGGGGTCAGATCCCGTCGACGCACGTCAGCGCATGCCAGGGGGGCGACCGGTGCCTGACGCAGGACGCGGCTCCTGCCCACGTCGCGGGATCTGACACCGGCGCGCAAAGGGCCCGCGCGCCGGCATCGGACCCCTCGCGCCTGCGCTACTTCGCCACCGCCGGCTTCAGCTGCTCCTTGGCCTTCGCCCGCTCCTCCTCCTGCATCTCCAGGAGCTTGTAGGCGGTGTAGTACTTGTAGATGTTGGCGACGTACGTCACGGTCTCCGGCCCCATCTTGTCGGCGGCGACCAGCTCCACGTTGTGGAACCAGCGGTTGGGGTCGAGCCCGCGCTTCGCGGCCTCCTTGCGCAGCGCGGCGATGCGCGCCGGGCCCGCGTTGTACGACGCGAACGCGAAGAGCCCCATGTTGAGCGGCGTCATCGGCTCGTTCGCGTAGTAGCGGTCGATCATGAACCGCATGTACTTGACCCCCGCGTGCACGTTGGCCTCCGCCTGCGTGATGTCGCCGACCTTGAGGTCCTTGCCGGTCGCCGGCATCACCTGCATCACGCCGATCGCGCCGACCGGGCTCTTCACGTTCTGGTCGAGCGTCGACTCCTGGAAGCCCTGCGCCATCATGAGCAGGTAGTCGATGTCGTACTGCTGCCCGTACTTGCGGAAGAACGAGACGACCTCGCCGAACCGCCGGCGCTCGTCCTCGCCGGCCGCGTTCTTGACGAACTTCGCGTCCTTCACGTAGCGGTTGACGATCGAGTTGCCGAACTGCGTGCCGAGGCCGTGCGCGGCGACGAACTTGTCGAGGACCGCCTTGAACTGCGGGCTGTCCTTGCGCAGCATGAACGCGTAGTCGCGATCGACCGCCACGCGGGCGCGGTCGTGGATCACGAGCGCCTTGTACACCGGCTGCCACATCTGCGCCTTGTACTTGTCGACCACGGTGGCGCCGATCAGGCCGGCGTTGACCATCTCGAGGATGTCCTCGGCCTCGAACTCGTCGGGGGCCGCGACGAGCTTCACCGGCGCCTTGCCCGCCGCCTGGAACTTCCGGTTGAGGTCGGTCAGGTGCTCCCAGTAGCTCGTGTCGGGCCGGACGTAGACTTCCTTGCCGGAGAGGTCGTCCACCGCATCGATCGCCGGACCGCCGGGCCCCGTCACCACCACCTCGTCGATGCCGGGAAACATCGGGCGCGCGAAGTCGACCTTCTTCTGCCGCTCCGGCGTAATCGAGGTGTCGGCGATCACCACGTCGCCCTGCCCGTCGACGATCGCCGAGACGAACTTGTCGCGCGGGGTCGGCAGCGCGACCAGCTTGACCTTGAGCGTCTTGCTCTTGAGGTCCTGGTTGATGTCCTTCTCGAGCGCCTCGATGATCTCCGCCGACACGCCGCGCGCGCGCCCCTTCTCGACGTAGTAGAAGGTCTTCGAGTACGGGACCACGACGCGGATCACGCGGCGCTTGACCATCCCGTCGAAGTCGCCCTTCCAGGGGCGCATGCCGACCGGCGTCCCGTCCTTCGTCTTGAGCGAGTGGTGGCCCTCTTCCTCCATCGCGTGCACCGCGCCCGCGCACACCGTCGCTGCCAGCGCGATCACCGCGCACCCTAACCGCACGCTGCACCTCATGGCTGCTTCCCTTCCAGAAAGACGAAAGGCGGTGCCGCGGCACCGCCCTTCGGTCGTCACCCCGGCGCGCCTTATTGGGGCGTCGGCAGTGCCTTCCACGTCGAGTCCGGGTCGAAGCGCGTCATCGCCTTCGCGATCGCCGCCCCATTCGGGCCCAGGTCCTTCTCGTAGGCCACGCCGTCGTGATTGACGATGAACGTCATCACGCCCGTGTCGCCGTACTTCGCCGGCCACGCCACGAGCCCGAAGCCGTTGGTCATCCGGCCCTTCAGCACGTAGTCGCGCGCGCCGCCCTTCGCGTTCTTGCCCTGCGCCTTCAGGATCTTGAAGCGGTAGCCGTGGTAGCCGTCCTCGAGCTTCTCGGTGTCGAGCAGCGGGCCGAGCGGGCTCACCGCCTCGCCGTCCTTGGTCGCCCAGAAGAGGCCGTCCTGCTTGCCCGGGGTGCTCAGGATCTTTTGCGCGTACTCGAGCACGCCGTCGCCGTTGTGGTCGACCTGCGCGTACTCGCGCTGCGCGTCGATGTACGCGTACATGCCCTGGATCGCGGCGAGTTCGTTGCGGCCGATGCGCCGGATGCGCATCTCTTCCGCGGCGCCCACCGTGTCGAAGCTCCAGCCCTTGGCCGTCTTGATGATCGGCACCGGCAGCACCCAGCCGTTGGCGAGCTGCAGCTGCGCCTTGTCCGGGCCCTTGGTCACGATCGAGTGGCCCTTGGCCCAGCCCGCGAGGAAGTTGGTGACGTCTTCCTTGGTGACGCTGCCCTCCGGCACCAGCTTGCGGTACTGCGGGCCCAGCGTGGCCTTGACCTGGTCCCAGTCGTGCCGGGCGAGGCCGTCGGCCAGGTGGTCGGCCGCCGCCTCGGGCGTCGGGTAGGCGGTCTGCGCGGTCGCCGGGAGGGCGAGCGCGAGACCGGCGGCGAGGATGCCGGCGAGTGCGAAGCGCGTGAAGCTCATGGTCGTGTTCTTCATGTTCGATTGTCCCTAGCGACCGCGACCGCCGCCGCCACCCGGACGGGCGCCACCGCCACCGCCGCCGCCGCCGCGGTTCATCTGCGGGCGCTCGCCGCCGCCGCCACCACCGCGATTCATCTGCGGCTGCGGGCGTTCCGCCGGGCGGTTCATCTGCGGCTGGGGACGCTGCTCGGGCCGGTTCGCCTGCTGCGGGCGCTGCTGCATCGCCTGCCGGCTCTGCGCGCCGCGGTCGATCTGCTGCCGCGTCGCCGCGCCGTCGCCGGCACCGCGGAACGCGTTGTCGACGTTGCCGGTCCGCCCACGCGCGTCCTGCTGCAGCTGGTTGTAGCTCATGCCGCGGTTGGCCGCACCGGCGCCGCCGCCGGCGTTGTCGCGCGCCCCGCCGCCGAACTGGCCGCCGCCGCCGCGGTTCTGCAGCGTGCTGCGGTCGACGTTCTGCAGCGCCTGGCGGTTCATGTTGTCGGCACCGACGCGATTCGACAGCGCCGCCTCGGCCTGCTGCCGCTGCGCGTCGCGACCCCGCATGTCCTGCCGGTTGTCGGGATTGCCGATCGGCCGCTGGTACTGGTTGCGCGAGTTCTGGTCGCGGTACGGGACGCCGCCGCGGTTGTTCGCGTTGTGCTGCCAGTTGATGTTGTTGTTGTTCGAGTTGATGCGGTTGTTGACGTTGATGTTGTTGTAGCGGTTGACGTTGATGTTCACGTCGCCGCGGCCCCAGTTCATGCCGCCCCACAGCGCGTTCGACACGCCGGCCGCGACCCCCCAGGCGATGCCCGCGGAAACCGCGCCCGCGACGAAGCCCCAGCCCGGCGGCGGCGGGATGTAGACCGGCGGATACGCCGGGTACCACCACGGCCCGAACACCACGGTCGGGTTGTACGTCGGCACGTAGATGACCTGCGGATTCGCGGGCTGGATGACGATGACCTGCGGCGGCGGCGGGGGCGCACCGGCCGGCAGCGGCTCGGTGAGCGGCGGCGTGGCCTCGGTGCTCACCTTGACCTGCTCGTTGGTCTTGAGGTTGCCCGCGGCCTGCGCCTTCTGCCGCAGGCGCTGCACGGAATCCATCACCGCATTGGGCTGCGCGAGGAACGCGTCACCGACGTTCTGCACCCACTCGGGCTTCTCGCCCATGATCGCGAGCACCTGCGGGAACGCGACCAGCGACTGCACCGACGGGTCCCACGGCTGGTCCTGCACGGCCTTCACCGCCGCGTCGCCCTTGATGCTCTGGTTGGCCTTCGCCCACTTCACGGCTTCCGCGACGTCGGCGGGGTAGGTGGACGCCATCAGCACCTGCGACAGCAGCGCGTCCGGATAGAGCGCGATCGGCGCCATCATCTGGTCGAGCTGCTCCGAGCTGAAGGTCGGGGCGTTCTGCGCCGCGGCGGCGAGCGGCACGGCGAACAGCAGCGCGAGCACGAGCCGCGCGGCGCGGTGGAACAGTCGGGTCATGGTGGCGGCCGGGAGGGCAGGTCCCGGGTTGTTCTTGTAGCCTCCTAGTATAGTCCGTTCCCCCCGGCGCGGCCGGGGGGATTGTGGCCGAACCGTGGCGTCAGGCGGCCGCGAGTTCCCGCGCGAGGATGGGGTCCACGGCCGGGCCACGCGCGTGCAGCCGGCGGCCGACCGCCTCGGCGACCGCCCCGACCCGTTGCATCAGCGACCCGAACTCCACCGGGGTCAGCGCCTGGTCGGCGTCGCACCACGCTTCCGGCGGGTTGGGATGCACCTCGACGAGCAGGCCGTCGGCGCCGGCGGCCACCGCCGCGCAGGCGAGCGCGGGCACCATCCAGGCCTTCCCGCCCGCGTGCGACGGGTCGACGATCACCGGCAGGTGCGTCTCGCGCTTCAGCACCGCGATGGCGGTGACGTCGAGCACGTTGCGGTACGCCGTCTCGAACGTCCGGATGCCGCGCTCGCAGAGCACGATGCGGTGGTTGCCGCCGGCGGCGATGTACTCGGCGGCCATCAGCCACTCGCTGATCGTGGCGCTCATGCCGCGCTTCAGCACGACCGGGACGTCGACGCGCCCCACGGCCTTCAGGAGGTCGAAGTTCTGCATGTTGCGCGTGCCGATCTGGATCACGTCCACGCCTTCGCGCAGGAACGTGTCGAGCATGCGCACGTCCATCAGCTCGGTGACGATGGGGAGGCCGTGGCGCGCTGCCGCCTCGCGCAGGAGCTTGAGTCCGTCCACCCCCGCGCCCTGGAACGCGTAGGGGCTGGTGCGCGGCTTGAACGCTCCGCCGCGCATGAACGCGGCGCCCGCGGCCGCGACCGCGTCGGCGGCCGCCGCCATCTGCGACGCGGTCTCGACGGAGCACGGGCCGGCCATCATCTGCACGGCGTCGCCGCCGATCGGGATGCCGCGCACCCGCACGACGGTGCTGGCCGCGTGGCTCTCGCGCGCGACGAGCTTGTACGGCTTCAGTATGTGCAGCGCACGCTCCACGCCCGGCAGTGTCTCGAACATCGCGGGCGAGAGCTTGCGCTCGTCGCCGATCGCGCCGATCAGGGTGCGCTCGGTGCCGCGCGAGACGTGCACGGACAGGCCTTCCGCGCGGATCCGGTGTTCGACGGCGGCGATCTCGGGCTCGCCGGCCCCTGGCTGCATCACGACGATCATGGCGTTGCTCCTCGGTTCACGTTGCGAAGGCTGGAAAACGAACCGGGCGGCCCTTTTGGGGCCGCCCGGTTCGTGGATTCCTGAAGTTGCGTCGGAAGTCTACGGTCGCGTGCGGCCCTCTGGCAGGTACCAGAACGCAAACGCGTACGCATACGAGCGCCCGGCGGGCGCAGGTGCGGTGGAGCGTTGCAGGGTGACGGACGACTTCATGCGGCGGAGTCTAGCACGCCATTTCACGTCCGCAAAAGGCGCTTCGTGCTTTCGGTGGATGACGTGGGGGCGGCGTTGCGCCTTTTGCGGCCGGTTAGTCAGGCCCGGGAAAACCTTCGGGCGGCCGGGCGGTTTTCCCGTAGCAAAGGCAGGACCTACGAAGCGCGCCGCTCATACCGCGCTCTCGCGCGGCGTTCGGTCGCGCGCTGCTTGCGGGCTGACTGCCTGCGGCGGGCGGCGATGGCAGGCGACGGTCCGGATTGGATGCCAGGGGTCGGACCCCGCGGGCAGCGTCGATGTGTTGGGCGCGAACGCGTACTGGCGGGGTCTGACCCCGGGGTTGTGGCCACGGACGCCGCCCCTCACCCCAACCCGCTCCCCGCAAGCGGGGAGAGGGAGTCCTAAGCGAAGCGGAGGGAGTCCCAATTGGAGCGGCGCGCACAACGCATGCGCCCGCAGGGGCATTCAGCCCGCAAGCAGCGCGCTAACGAACTCCGGCGCGCAGCGCCGGGATGATCGGCGCGCTTCCTAGGTCTTGCCGCTACTACGGGAAAACCGCCCGGCCGCCCGAAGGTTTTCCCGGGCCTGACTTGCCGTGCCGGCCGCAAAACGCGCAACGCCGCCCCAACGTCATCCACCGGCCCCAAGGACGCGTTTTGCGGACGCTACTGCCCCGCCCGCCACCGCTCGATCTCCCGCTCGATCGCCTCGGCCACGTATGCGCGCAGGAGCTCGCCGACGTGCTGGTTGATGGTGGCGACCAGGTCCGCGCTCGCGCGGTCCACGATCGGCTGCAGGCGCCGCCCGAGTTGCTCGCGCAGGCCCGTGTCGGTGAAGAGGTCGATCCGCTGCAGCACCTGCATCCGGATCTCCTCGGCCATCGCGTCCCAGCGGGCGTCGTCCGCCTGGGCGGCGGCCGTGGCCGCCGCCACGGGCGTGACGTCGGCCGGCGGGGCGGGGGGTGCGGCGGCGAGCGGCGCCATCGCCACCGACGCGGTCGCCGGGGCCTCCGGCGCATCCGCGACGTCGGCGTCCGGCGGCGGCACCACCGCATCGGCCACGTCGTCATCCGGCCGCGGCAGCGCCGCGTCTGCGACTTCGTCGTCCGCCGGCGGGCGTGCCGCGAACACCTCGGCGGGCGATGGCACGAGCGGCACCGGATGGGCGACCGCGGTCGCCGCGGGCGCGGCCTCCGACGGCGGCACGGGCAGCAGCGGCTCGTCTGCCTCGGTGGCCGGCGGCGCGGCAAACGCGGTCGCAGGCACCGCCTCCGGCACGGTCGGGACGGCGGCCTCGGCGGGCGGCCCGGACAGCACCGCCTCCACGTTCCAGGAGACCGACGTCGGCGACTCGAACACCAACCCGGCTTCCGCGGCCAGCGCCGGCGGCGCCTCGACTTCCGGGGGAAGCTCGCTTTCCGGCCAGGCGGTCGCCGCCCAGTGGGGCGCCGCAGGCACGGCCGGCGGCGGCCCGTCGCCCTCGGGTTCCGCGTCCGGCGGCGCCGACGGCGGGACGTCGCTCTCCGGCTCCGCGACCGACTCCGCCGACGGCGGGCCGTCGAAATCCGCCGCGAAGTCGGCTTCCGCGGCGGGCGCGATCTCGATCTCCTCGGCCACCTGCGGCTCGCCCTCGCCCGCGTCGTCGCGCAGCGCCTCCGCAGGCACGACCTCGGGGACGCTCAGCACCGAATCGGGGGCCTTGCCCGTGATCGACGGCTCGCCCTCGTCGAGGTCGAGCCAGTCGGAAGGCTCGCCCTCCGCCAGCACCGCGCCGGAATCGGCGGCCGGGGCGACCGGCACCTTCTCGGTCAGCGTGGGGATGGCATCGGCGGGCGCCTCGTCCGCGCCGAGTTCAACGTCCGGGAGCGGCGCCGGCGGCGATTCGGGCGACGGGCGCAGCGGCACGCGGAACACCGGCTTGGGCGAAACCGCCTCGGTGAGCACCGGGATGTCGTCCGGCGCGGCGCCGCGGTTGCGTCGCATCAGCGCATCGGCCTGCTCCAGCAACTCGCGGGCGGTGGGCATGGGCTAAGCCCGGTCGGACAGGTCGTGGGTGCGCAGCTCGTAGCCGCGCTCGCGGTAGAAGCGGTAGCGCTCGCGGGCGGCCGCGGTGTCGGCCTCGCCGACGATCTCGGCCAGGCGCTCGAAGCGGCTGAAGAACGGGGGCGGCTCGGGGTGCAGGTTCACGAGCACGGCGGCGGGCCCGCGGTGCTCGAGGCGATGATCGATCCACGCCGGCGTGTCGGCGGCGAGCGGGCTGTCCATCCGGCAGTGCGGCACGAAGCCCGTCGGGGGCGTCGTCCACAGCAGGAGGTCGAGGGCCGCCGTGGTCTCGGGGTCCGGCGTCAGGACCCGCACGCTGCCGTGCGCGGCGACCGCCTTGACCACCAGCCGCGCGGCGACCTTGAGACGGTCGGGCACGCGCGTGTAGAAGTCGATGGTGGTCATGCGTGCGGACCGCGCCGGCGTCAGGTGGCGGCGGCTTCCTGCGACAGGAGCCAGGTGGCGAGCAGCGGCACCGGCCGGCCGGTGGCGCCCTTCTCCTTGCCTTCCTTCCACGCCGTGCCGGCGATGTCGAGGTGCGCCCAGTCGTACTTCTTGGTGAAGCGCGACAGGAAGCAGGCGGCCGTGATGCTGCCGCCGGCGCGCCCCGCGATGTTCGCGAAGTCGGCGAAGTTGGACGACAGGCCGTCCTGGTAGTCCTCCCACATCGGCAGCTGCCACGCGCGGTCGTAGGACTCGTCGCCGGCCGCGAGCAGCGTGCGCGCGAGCGTCTCGTTGTTCGAGAAGAGCCCGCTCGCGACGTGGCCGAGCGCGATCACCATCGCGCCGGTCAGCGTGGCGATGTCGACCACCGCCTCGGGCTCGAAGCGCTCGGCGTACGTGAGCGCGTCGGCGAGGATGAGGCGGCCTTCCGCGTCGGTGTTGAGGATCTCGATGGTCTGGCCCGACATACTGGTGACGATGTCGCCCGGCTTGGTGGCGCGGCCGGAGGGCATGTTCTCGCACGCGGCGACGATGCCCACGACGTTCACCTGCGCCTTCATCTCGGCGATGGCGCGCATGGTGCCGAACACGGAAGCCGCGCCGCACATGTCGAACTTCATCTGGTCCATGTCGAGCCCGGGCTTGAGCGAGATGCCGCCCGTGTCGAACGTGATGCCCTTGCCGACCAGCACGTTGGGCTTCGCGCCCTTGCGCTGCGACTGCATGTATTCCATGACGACGAAGCGCGGCGGCTGTTCGCTGCCGTTGGTCACGGACAGGAACGAGCCCATGCCGAGCTCCTCGCACTCCTTGCGCTCCAGCACCGTGACCTTGATGTCCGGGAACTCGGTGCCGAGCTGCTTCGCCCGCTCGCCCAGGTACGTCGGCGTGCAGATGTTGCCCGGGAGGTTGCCCAGGTCGCGCGCGAGGTCCATGCCGTGGGCGATCGCGAGGCCGCGCGCCGCGGCCTTCTCGCCGGCGGTGAGGTCGGAGCGCTGCGGCACCGACAGCGTGAGCTTGCGCAGCGGCCGGCGCACCTCGGTGGGCTGGCTCTTCATCTGTTCGAAGCGGTAGACCGCCTCCATGGCGACCACCACCGCGTGCTCGACGCGCCACACCACCTCGCGCCGCTTCACCTTCTCCTCGGTGAGGTAGAGCACCGCCTCGTAGCTGCCGGTCTCGTTCAAGAGCTTCACGGCGGAGCGGATCGCGGACCGGAACTCGCGGTCGCGGAAGTCGCGCTCCTTGCCGAGTCCCACCAGAAGCACCCGGTCGGCGAGCGTGCCGCGCACGTTGTGCAGCAGCAGCGTCGCGCCGAGCTTGCCCTCCATGTCGCCGCGACGGATGATTTCGCTGATGTAGCCGTTGCTCGCCCGGTCGATCAATTCCGCCGACAGCGAAAGCTTGCGGTTGTCGAACACGCCGACCACCACGCACGCGCTGCGCTGCTTTTCGGGGCTTCCGCTTTTTATGGTAAATTCCATTGCATTCCCTCGTCTCCCCTGTCCCGATTTGTTGCGGTTACAGGGCGTGCCGAGCATTATCGGCAAATCCCCCGAAAAAGTCAAAACTTTTCCCGGCGTCATGATTTTCCGCCGCAGCCTGGTACGCGAGCTGACCGCGACGGCGATCGGGCTGTTCGTCGTCCTCCTCGCCATCCTGTTCACCCAGTCGGTGATCCGCATCCTGGCCCGCGCGGCCGGCGGGGCGGTGGCCGCCGACGGGGTGCTGGCGCTGATCGGCTTCAACGCCATGTTCTACCTCAACCTGCTGCTGGCGGTCGCCCTGTTCCTGACCGTCCTGCTGACGCTGTCGCGCTGGTACCGGGACAGCGAGATGGTGGTGTGGTTCACCTCCGGGCAGTCGCTGACCGCCTGCCTCAAGCCGATCCTGCTCTTCTCGGCGCCGTTCCTGGTCGCCATCATCCTGCTGTCGCTCTTCCTCTCGCCGTGGGCCGAGCAGCGCAAGATCGAGTTCGAGCGGCAGCTGGAGTCGCGGGACGAGCTCGCCATCATCTCGCCCGGCCTCTTCCGCGAGTTCCGGCGGGCGGGACTCGTCGTGTACGTCGAGAGCATCAACCCGGTCGACGGGCGCATCCGCAACGTGTTCCTGCACTCGATCGAGGACGGCAAGGACGCGACGACCGTCGCGCGCCTCGGCCACCTCGTCGAGGAGCCCAACGGCGACCGCTTCGTGGTGCTGGAGGACGGCCGCCGCTACGAGGGCAAGCCCGGGTCCGCGGACTTCCGCCTGATCGAGTTCGACAAGCTCGGGCGCCGCATCGAGCCCGCCGAGGCGCGCGCGCTGCCGGCGTCCAACAAGGCGATCCCGACGGCGGCGCTGCTCGTCGCCGACGGCAGGCAGGAGCGCGGCGAGCTCTTCTGGCGGCTGTCCATCCCGATCCTCGCGTTCGTGCTGGTGCTGCTCGCGATCCCGCTCGCGTACGTGAACCCGCGCATGGGACGCTCGTTCAACCTGATCGCCGCCGCGTTCCTCTACATGCTCTACACCAACTGCATCAACATCGTGCAGAGCATGATCGTGCAGGGGTCGATCGACCTGTGGACCGGGCTCCTGCTGCCGCACGCGGTCGCGCTGGTCGTGGTGTTCCTGCTGTTCCGCAACCAGCTTTCCGTGACCGGCCTCTTCGGCTGGCGCAAGCGGATCTAGCGCGGCCGTTCGCATGCGGACCCTCACCCGCTACATCGGGCGCGACGTCCTGTACTCGACGCTGCTGATCTTCCTCGCGCTGATCGGGCTGTTCCTCTTCTTCGACCTCATCAACGAGATGCGCGACGTCGGCAAGGGCGGCTACACGCTCGTGTCGGCGGTGCTGTTCGTCGCGCTGCACATCCCGTCGCGGATCTACGAGCTGTTCCCGGTGGCGGCGCTGATCGGCACGCTGTTCGCGATCTCGCAGCTCGTCGCGACCTCGGAGTTCACCGTGATGCGCGCGTCGGGCGCCTCGGTGACGCAGATCGGCTGGGCCGTGCTGCGGGTGGGCATCCCGCTCGCCATCGCCACCTTCCTCGCCGGCGAGTACGTGGCGCCGCCGTCCGAGCGGCTCGCGCAGACCGTGCGTGCCGCGGCGATGGGCAACGCCACCGGCGTGGTGGCGCAGCAGTTCGAGTCCGGTTTCTGGTTCAAGCAGGACCTCACGTTCGTCAACATCCGCACGGTGCTCTCGGACATGACGCTGGTGGGCGTGCGCATCTACGAGTTCGACCGCGACCTGCGGCTCACCGCCGTGCGCAGCGCGGAGTCGGGCCGCTTCCAGGGCGAAGGCCGCTGGAACCTGGAACAGGTGAAGGTCACCGAGATCGGGCGCGACTCGGCGAAGGTGTCGTCGATGCCGAGCTGGACGTGGAACACCGTGCTGCAGCCGTCGATCCTCACCGTGTACCAGGTCGCGCCGGAGCGCCTCGCGCTGTCCACGATCTACGACAACATCCGCGTGCTCGGCATCAGCGCGCAGAAGACCTCGCGCTTCGAGATCGCGTTCTGGTCGAAGGTGCTCTACCCGGTGGCCGTCCTCGTGATGATGCTGCTCGCGCTGCCCTTCGCGCAGTTCCAGCGCCGCGCCGGCGGCGTGGGTTTCCGCATCTTCGCGGGCACCATGCTCGGCCTCGCGTTCTGGCTGATCCAGCAGCTCTTCTCCTACCTCGGCGTCCTCAACGACTGGCCCCCGCTCTTCTCCGCGGCCTTCCCGCTGGTGGCCTTCCTGCTGCTCACCCTCGGTATCCAGTACTGGATCGAGCGGCGCTGACCGGTCGTACGCCTCCCTCCCCTGCCCCGCCCGTGCCCGTGACCCTCCTGCGCGTCCTAGCCCTCGCCCTCCTCGCCCTGTCCGCCGCGCCGGCCGCGCTCGCCGCCGACACCTACCCCGACCGGCCCGTGCGCTTCATCGTCGGCGCGCCGCCGGGATCGGGCATGGACCTCGCGACCCGCATCGTCACCGAGCGCATGCGCGACGAGCTGCGCCAGCCGATGGTGGTGGAGAACCGCCCGGGCGCCGACGGCGCGATCGCGGCGCGCACGGTGGCGACCGCGCCCCCCGACGGCTACACGCTGCTGCCGTCCACCGGTTCGCAGATGACGGTGAATCCCGCGCTGCAGAAGGATCTTCCCTACGACCCGCTGCGCGCCTTCGAGCCGATCGGGTTCTACGCGCGCGTGCCGCTCGTGCTGGTGGTGAATCCGTCGGTGCCCGCCACCACGGTGCGCGAGCTCGTGGCCTACGCGAAGGCGAACCCGGACGCGCTCAACTACGGGACCGGCGGCAGCGTGTTCATGCTCGCGGCCGAGCAGCTCAAGAAGCTCACGGGCATGCCGATGCGCCACATCCCGTTCAACGGCGTGCCGCCGTCGGTGAGCGCGACGGTCGCGGGCGACGTGCAGGTGTCGATCGCGAACGTCGCTCCCTCGCTCGGCCACATCAAGGCGGGGAAGCTGCGTGCCCTGGCCCTGCTGGGGCCGGCGCGCGATCCGCTGCTGCCGGACGTGCCCACCATCGCGGAGGCCGGCGTCAAGGGCTTCGACATCGACGTGTGGCTCGGGCTCTTCGCCCCCGCGGGCACGCCGCCCGACGTCACGCAACGGCTGGCCGCGGCGCTCGCCCGCGCCGTGCAGGCGCCGGAGACGCGCGAGAAGCTTGCCGCCGCGGGATCGGTGCCGCTCGCCGGCAGCGGCCCGGAGCTCGCGCGCCTCGTCCGCCGCGAACTGGCCGAGTACGACGCGCTGGCGCGCGACATCGGTATCGCGGCGAACCCGACCCCCCGCGCCTACCCGAAATGGCCCGGGTGCCGGCGCGCGATGTCGCGCGCGAGGACGAGGTTGCGCGCGAGGTGCGCGGCCATCCGCTGCTGCGCGCCCGGCCCGTCCCCCGCCCGCAGCGCGCGCACGATCGCGCGATGGTCGGCGATCGCGCGCTTCGCACTGTCCGTCTGCGGCACCGCGATCGCCCGCAGGCGATGGTGCAGGTCGCGGGCGCGCGCCACCACGTCCCACACGCCCGGCAGTCCGCTCGCCTCGACCAGCGCACGGTGGAACGCGGTGTCGGCGTCGAGCGCCGCGGGCGTGTCGCCGGCGGCCACCGCCGCGGCCTGCGCGGACACGATGGCGCCGAGCGTGCGCGCGAGCGCCGCGCCGTCGGCGCGGGCGGCGACCCGCTGCAGCACGGCCCCCTCGACCGCGGCGCGCACGAACAGCGCCTCCTCGATGCGCGCCAGCGACAGGCGCGCGACGTAGGTGCCCCGCTGCGGGCGGATGTCCACCAGCTCCTCGTCGGCGAGCCGCAGCAGCGCCTCGCGCACCGGCGTGCGGCTGGTGCCGAAGCGGGCCGCGATCTCGCTCTCCGCGATCATCGCGCCCGGCGCGAGTTCGACCGCGAGGATGGCCTGCCGCAGCCACGCGTGGACCCGCGCGCTCTCGAACGGGCGCCCGCGCAGCACGGCCACGGCGGCGGTCACCGGCGCGCCTCCGCGAGCGCCGCGAGCTTGGCGTCGGAGAGATAGCCGTAGCGGTTGATCCACACCGGCAGGCCGCTCGCGCGTGCGAGTTCGAAGCGCCCGACCACGTCCGCGAGCGGCCCGTAGCTGTGCACGAACGCGACGACCGGGACCGCGCCGGCGGCGACGCGCGCTGCGGCGAGCTTCGCGCGCTGCGCCTGCGCCCCGACCGGGTGCGCCTCGTGCGGCTCCGGATAGCGCAGGTGCGCACCGTCGGCGAGGCCGTCGGTGAAGCCGAAGCGCAGCGCGAGGGCGGCGGTGAGCGCGTCCTGCCGTGCCGGGGTGGTCGGGCCCGCGATGTCGCGCGCCCAGTACCGCGCGATCATCGGCCAGTGCATCGTGTAGAGCTTGATGCCCACGCGGTCGGCGAGGCCGGCGAGCGCCGCGATCGGGAAGCCCGACATCGCGGAGAACGGCGGCGGGAACGCCTGCGGCTCCAGCGCGCGACGCGGACCCGGCAGCGCGTCGAGTGCCGCGCGCACCGCCGCGAGCAGCGCGCGGGCCGCCGTCCGCTTGGCCTGCCACAGGGGGGCGAGCGCGCCGTCGGCGCGCAGGACGGCCGCGAAGTCGTGGGCGTCGAGGACGGCACCGAGCGTCGCGGCGTCCTCTCCCGGCGACCGCCGCACGGCGGCGACCAGGGCGTCGCGCCACGTGCGCACGTCGCGGGCCACCGCCGCCGCGTCGTGACCCGCGGCCGCGAAGTGCGGCGCCATCGCGGCGTTGAAGTCGAAGAGCGCGCTCGCGAAGTCGTACGGCGGGTACTCGGGCCAGTCGAGGCGGACGCCGTCCACGTCCGGCCAGCGCGCGGCGAGTTCCGCCACCAGCGCGGCCGTGTAGGCCTGCACGTCGCGGCTGCCGAGCGACGCGTTGCGGTCGACGCGCGCGCCGTGCAGCGTGCCGTCCGGCGTGCGGCACTGGTCCGCCTCGACGGCACCGGAGAACTGCACGCGATAGCCGGGCGGACTCGCCGCCATCACCTGCAGGTACACCGCGATGCCCCGTTCGCGGGCGGCCGCCACCACCCGGTCGAGCAGGTCCGCGTGGCGGGTGGTGAGCGCGGTCGCCGGCGAGGGTTGGTACCGCAGGCCCGCGTAGCGCGCGGCGTCGTGCGCGAACGCCGGCGCGGTGCGCACCCACAACTCGGTGCGGCCGAAGAGCGGGCGGTCGAGCGGGCGCACGCGGCCGGCCTCGCCGTCGGGGGGCGGCTCGCGCGCGCCCTCCCCGTCCGGCGCGGGCTCCAGCACGTACGGGCTGGTCGCGATCGCCGTCGCGTCGAGCGCGGCGATGCGATCGAGCACCGGCGCCACGCCCTCGTGCTGGAACCATTCGGGCATGACGGTGACGCCGAGCGGGGCGGGAGGCGGCATGGAGTGCGGGCGGCGGCGGGCGCGTTGCGCGGGAAGCTTGTCGACTAGTATATTAGTTGGGTCCGACCGCCTCAACCCGCTGGAGACCGAAGCCGCCATGCCCCATCCCGCCTCCCCGCTGCGCCGCCTCGCGCGCGCGCTCGCCGTGCTCGCCACCCTCCTGCCGCCGCTCGCGCTCGCGCAGGAGCCGTTCCCGTCGCACCCGGTGAAACTCATCGTGCCGGTCGCCGCGGGCGGCGGCATCGACACCGCGTTCCGCACGATCGCTCCGGTGTGGTCGGAACAACTCGGCGCGCAGATCGTGATCGAGAACAAGCCGGGCGGCGGGCAGATCCTCGGCAGCGACTTGGTCGCCAAGGCGAAGCCCGACGGCTACACGCTGCTCGCCGCCGGCGTGCCGATCGCCTTCAACACCGCGCTCGGGCGCAAGCTGCCGTACGACGCGGTGAAGGACTTCACGCCGCTGTCGCTGGTGGTGACGCAGCCGCTGCTGATCGTGGTGAACCCGAACGTTCCCGCGAAGACGATGACCGAGCTCGTCGCCTACGCGAAGGCGCAGAAGCAGCCGCTGCAGTACACGTCGGGCGGCATCGGCAGCTACGGCCACCTGTGGTGGGAGATGTTCCGGGCCAAGCAGGGCATCCCCGGCGAGCACGTCGCGTACAACGGCATCGCGCCGGCGCTGAAGGACGTGATGGGCGGCCAGGTGCCGCTCCTCATCGACGCCATCGTGCCCTCGGGCGCGCAGGTGCAGGCGGGCACGGTGCGCGGCCTCGCGATCGTCTCCACGCAGCGCGCGAAGTCGCTGCCCAACCTGCCGACGCTGCGCGAGCAGGGCTTCGCGGGCTTCGACGCCGCGCCGTTCTACGGCGTCCTCGGGCCCGCGGGCATGGACCCGGCGGTGACGCAGAAGCTCAACGCTTCGCTCGTGAAGGCGCTGGCCCAGCCGGCGCTGCGCGAGAAGCTGCAGGAGGCGGGCTTCGACGTGATCGCGAGCACGCCGGAGGCGTATGGGAAGGTGATCCGGGACGAGATCGAGCGGTGGTCGGCGGTGGTGCGGGAGCAGGCCATCAAGGTGGATTGATCGTCGTCCGCAAGACGCGTCCGCGGGGCCGGTGGATGGCGTTTGGGCAGCGTTGCGCGTTTTGCGGCCGCTTTGGTCGGCGAGGAAAGCTTCGGGCGGCCGCGCGCTTTCCTCGTAGTAGAGACAACGAAGCGCGCCGCTCATACCGCGCTGCGCGCGGCGTTCGGTCGCGCGCTGCTTGCGGGCTGAATGCCCATGTCGGCGCATGTGTCTTGCGCGCCGCTCGGTTTAGGACTCCCTCTCCGCGTCCCGCTTAGGGCCCCCTTTCCGCGTCCCGCTTAGGGCTCCCTCTCCCCGTCCGCGGGGAGAGGGTCGGGGTGAGGGGCTGCGTCGGTGCCACAAATCCGGGGTCAGACCCTGCCCGTCCGCACTTGCGCTGCGATCCGCCGATAGTGCCCGCGGGGTCCGACCCCTGGCAGCACGCCTCGCGCGTGAGGTCCGGAGAATCGATCCGCCTACGGCGCCTGAATGCCGCGCGTCCGCAGTGGGATGCGATAGAGCGACGTCGACGCCGCAATGAAGAGCTGGTCGCGCGCGGGTCCGCCGAACGTGACGTTGCCGACCTTCTCCGGCACGTGAATCTTCCCGAGCAGCGTGCCGTCCGGATGGATCACCTGCACGCTGTCCTCGGAACTCGTGTAGATCCAGCCCTGCGCGTCCAGGCGGAAGCCGTCCGGCACGCCGGGCGCCACGTCGACGAACCGTCGCCCGTGCGCGAGCCGCCTGCCTCCGACGACGTCGAACACGAAGATGCAGTGGTTGCCCGTCGCCTCGCGACCCAGCGCCGCGGAGGTGTCCGACACGTACAGGAGCGACTCGTCCGGCGAGAACGCGAGGCCGTTGGGCTCGATCGGCAGGTCGGTCACCGGGTCGAGCGCGCCGGTCGCGGGGTCGCAGCGGAACACGTAGCAGTCGCCGATCTCCGACTCGCCGCCGTGGCCTTCCTCGGGAATGATGAGGCCGTACGGCGGATCGGTGAACCAGATCGTGCCGTCCGACTTCACCACGATGTCGTTCGGGGCATTGAGCCGCTTGCCTTGCCAGCGATCGACCACGATCCGCTGGTCGCGGCCGTCGGGCGCCGTGCGGAACACCGCGCGCAGGCCGTGCGAGCAGTGCAGCAGCGAGCCGTCGCGATCGCGCGTGTGGCCGTTGGTGAACTCGACGTGCTCGCGCCACACGCTCATGCCGTCGCGCGCCGACCAGCGGAGCATGCGGTCGTTGGGGATGTCGCTCCACAGCACGCTGTCGTCCTCGGCCAGCCACACCGGTCCCTCGCTCCAGCGCGCGCCGGTGCACAGGCGGACGAGCCGCGGATCGCCGGCGACCACCGGGGCGAGCCGCGGGTCCAGCACGTCGATGCGGGTGGGCAGGGTCTCGGTCATGGCGTCCTCGCGGCGGGAGATTGTAGCGGGGCGCGCAGCGTGCGGAACCGCGCGCGCGCCGCGCCGCTCCAACGGACTCCAACCAGCGACGGGAGTTCGCCATGGTCGTTCACTCGATGCCGACGGTGTTGCGGATCGAGCCGCCCTTCCCCGTGGAGCAGGCGGTCACGGTCGACGACGAGGCGCTGCGCGTCGCGCTCGAGTGGCCGGTGATCGAGCACCTGACCGGCGAGCGCAATCCCGATCCGGCCACGGTGCGCGCGGCGCTGCACGAGCACCGGCTCACGATCGAGCGGACCATCAAGGCCCACCTCTTCGCGCACGGCTTCCCGCTATCGGGTGAACTCGCCCTCTCGCTCGGCGACTTCCGCGCGCCCCGCGCCTGACGTGCGGGCCTCGGCCCGCGCGACGATCGCGCGCGCGAGGCCCGGGAACAGCACAAGGTGCGCCGGCGCGACCGCGTGCCAGTACGCGAGGCCGGGTGCCCCCGCGGGATGGAAGTAGGCAGTGATCGCGAGCCGCGTGCGGCCCGCGGACTCCGGGATCACCGCGAACTCGAGCGCGGCAGCGCCCGGCAGCCGCATCTCGGCCAGCAGCGTGAGCCGGCGGCCCGGCTCGACCGCGACCACGCGCCAGAAGTCGATGACGTCGCCGACCTCGACGTCCTGCGGGTCGCGGCGCCGGCGGACGAGGCCCATCCCGCCGGCCATCTCGTCCAGCTTGCCGCGGATCTTCCACAGCGCGTCGAGGAAGTAGTAGCCGTTCTCGCCGCCGATCGCGGCCACCTCGCGCCACACGTCGGCCGGGGACGCCGCGGTGGTCGCCTCGGCCGTCATCCGCTTGGCGTAGAACGCGAAGTCGGGGCGCTGGCGGCGGAAGATCATCGAGCCCTCGCGCCAGTGGCCGCCGTCGGGCGTCTCGCGTTCGATGGCGAGCGCGGCGGCAGCCGCCTCGCGGTAGGTCATGAGCGCGCGCGGCACCAGCGCGCGGATCGGCGCGTCGTCCGCCAGCACGTCGTGCGCGAGGCCCTCGATGAGGGCGCGGGCCACGTTGGTCGGGACCGCGGTCACGAAGTTGAGCCAGTACGACGAGAGCGTCGGGGTGAGCACCGGCAGCGGAACGATCACCGGGTGCCTGCCGACGAGGTCGCCGAAGATGCGCATCAGTTGCTCGTAGGTCAGCACCTGCGGGCCGCCGACGTCGAAGGCGCCGGTGGCCGCGTCGCCCAGGGCCGGCAGGCGCTCGAGGTAGGCGAGCACGTCGTCGAGCGCGATCGGCTGCGAGCGCGAGCGCACCCAGCGCGGCGTGACCATCGCGGGCAGGTGGAACACGAGGTCGCGGATCACCTCGAACGCGGCCGACCCCGGCCCGATGATGACGCCCGCGCGCACCTCGGTGACCGCTACCGGTCCCTCGCGCAGGAGGTCGCCGGTCTCGCCGCGCGACGCGAGATGCGGCGAGGTCCCGGAGGCCGGCTGCAGGCCGCCCAGGTAGACGATGCGCCGGACCCCCGCGCGGGCGGCGGCGTCGCGGAAGTGCCGCGCCGCCTCGCGGTCGAGCCGCGGGAACGACGGGCCGCTCGCCATCGAGTGCACGAGGTAGTACGCGACGTCGATGCCGGCGAGCGCGCGATCGAGGCTCGCCGGATCCAGCGCGTCGGCAGCCACGCACTCCACGCCGTCCCAGCCGCGCACCGTGAGGGCCTCGAGCCGGCGTGCGGCTGCCCGGACGCGGTGGCCGCGGGCCGCGAGGTACGGGACGAGGTGGGTGCCGACGTAACCGCTGGCGCCGAGGACGAGGATGCGTTGAGGCGGGCTCGCCGGGGCGGGCGGGACGGGGGCGGAGGCGGCGGAGTCCATGCAGTGGCGATGCGGATGATAGCCGGATCATACCGCGGATGCGGTAGTTTGTCCTGGACAAACGGCGATTGGATGGGGAGACGCCGGTTGCGGGCAACCGCGGGGCCGGTGGGTGTCGTTCGGGGTCAGACCCCAAACTCGGGGTCAGACCCCTTGCGTCCCGGTTGCGGCCAACCGCGGGGCCGGGGGTGTCGTCCGGGGTCAGACCCCAAACTCGGGGTCAGACCCCTTGCGCCCTCGCGGCGGGTCCGGGGTCGGGGTCAGACACCCGATGCGGGGTCAGACCCCTTGCGACCTGACCCCTTGCGACCTCCAGGGGCGCTGGTCCGTGTCACGCTCCGGACGACGGGCCGGGCCGCCTCGCGGCGCCCGTCGGCTCATGCCGCGTCCGCGCGCTCCGCGGGGGGCTCGCCGGTCCCGGGCGGGCGGTCGAGCCAGCGCAGCAGCATCGCGAAGAGCGTCCCGGGCTCCACCGGCTTCGCGAGATAGTCGTCCATGCCGGCGGCCAGGCAACGGACGCGATCCTCGGCGAACGCATTCGCCGTCAGGGCCACGATCGGCGTGCCGGGTCGTTGCGGGCGGATGCGGCGCACGGCGGCGAGGCCGTCCAGGCGCGGCATCTGCACGTCCATCAGGATGAGGTCGTAGGCCTGCGCACAGGCGCGGGCCACCGCCTGCTCGCCGTCCTCCACGGTCTCCACGGCGAGCCCGGCCTCGGCGAGGAGGAAGCTCACCACCTCGCGGTTGATGGGCTCGTCCTCGGCCACGAGCACCCGCTTGCCCGCGTGCCGCACCCGCAGTTCCGTTTCGGCGTCGGGCGCCGGCGCCGTGGCCGCTTCCGCCGCCGTGGCGTCGCGCGGCAGGCGCACGGTGAACCAGAACGTGCTGCCTTCGCCCGGTGCGCTGGCGGCGCCCGCATCGCCGTGCATGCTCTGCGCGAGCCCGCGCGTGATCGCGAGCCCGAGCCCGGTGCCGCCGTGCCGCCGCGTCGCGCTGTTGTCGACCTGCTCGAACGGCGCGAAGAGGCGTGCCAGGTCCGCGGCGTCGATGCCCGATCCGGTGTCGCTCACCTCGAAGCGCAGCGTGGCCTCGTGAGCGTCGCCGTCCGTTTCGCGCACGCGCAGCGTGACCCGTCCGCGTTCCGTGAACTTGACCGCATTGATCGCATAGTTGAGCAGCGCCTCGCGCAGCCGCGCCTCGTCGCCGACGTAGCGCCCGGGAGGCAGCGGACCCTCGACGGTCACGGCGAGGCCCTTCGCGGCGGCGCGGTCCTCGACCATCGCGACCACGCCGTTGACCAGCGCGCCCACGTCCACCGGCTGCGCGGCGAGCTCGACCTTGCCGGCCTCGATCTTCGAGAGTTCGAGGACCGCGTTGACGATCTCGAGGAGGTGCCGGCTCGCGGTGTCGATGCGGGCGAGCCGCACCGCCTGCGACGGTGTAGCGCCCTCCCGCTTCATGAGGTACGCCATGCCCGTGATCGCGTTGAGCGGCGTGCGGATCTCGTGGCTCATGTTGGCGAGGAACGCGCTCTTCGCGCGGTTGGCCGCGTCGGCCCGCTCCTTCGCACGCGAAAGCTCGAGCGTGCGCTCGCGCACCAGCCCCTCGAGGTCGCGGCGGTGGCGTTCCAGCTCGATCGCGGCCTGCTTCGTCTCGTCGACGTCGATCGCGTAGCCGATGAACCCGATGTAGTGGCCCGCGCTGTCGTAGCGCGGAAAGCCGTCGTTGCGCAGCCAGCGCCATGCACCGTCCGCGCGCAGCACGCGCGCCTCGTACCAGAAGGGGTCGCGCTGCGCGAGGCCCGCGGCATACGCGGCGAGCACGCGCTCGCGGTCGTCCGGGTGCAGCACGTCGGCCCAGCGCACCGCGAGTTCGCGGCTCGGCATGCCGAAATAGGCGGCGGCGCGTTCGTTGAGGTAGTCGAGCGCCCCGTCCGGCGTGGAGGTCCAGATGATGGCGGCGCCGGAATTGGCGATGGTGCGGAAACGCTGCTCGCTCTCGCGGATCGTCTCCTCCGCGAGCCGGCGCTCGGTGACGTCCATGGTGATGCCGATCGCGCGCAGCGGCTTCCCCTCGCCGTCACGGCGCACGACCGCGCCGACCGAGGCGAGCCACCGGTAGCTGCCGTCGCACGCCTGCCGGCGATACTCGAAGCGGGGCAGTTCCGGCGCCGTCGCCATCAGTTCGACGATGCTCTCCAGGGCGGGGCGGTCGTCCGGATACACGGTTTGCAGCCAGTCCGGCAGCGGCCAGCGTCGCTCCTGCGCCGGCCAGCCCAGCATCTGCGCGCAGGTGGCGCTCTCCACCGACACCATGGCCCGGAAGTCGATGTCGAACCAGCCGAGCCGCGCGACCTGCAGTGCGAGCCGCAGGCGTTCCTCGTTCTCCCGGATGTGCTCCTCGGCCTGCCGCTCGGCGGTGACGTCGCGGCCCACCGCCTGGTACTCGACCACGGTGCCACGGTCGCCGAGGATCGGCGTCGCGCGCCAGTGGAAGCGGCGGGCGACACCGTCCTGGCAGGGCTTGACCAGCTCGTAGTTCCCGGTCGCGCGCTCGGCGGCCCACCCGGCGATCTGCGCCGCCGCGCGCTCGCGCTCCGGCGGCTCCAGGTGGTCGAGCCACTGCGTCCCGAGGAGCGACCTGCCGGGAGGCTCGAAATAGCGCCGGTACGCGGCGTTCATGAACGTCAGCGTGCTGTCCGGCCGCCAGCGGGCCACCGCATCGGACTGGTGCTCGACCGCCGCGCGATAGCGTGCGTCGATGCGCCGGCGCGATGCCTCGGTGCGCGCCGCCTGCACGAGCAGGATGCCGACGACGGTGAGCACCGCCGCGGCGAGCGCGATCGACGCGAACGCGACCTCGCGCCAACCGGCGAAGGCCGCGCGCCTGCTCGTGCCGACCATCACGTAGAACGGGAAACCGGGCACCGTGGCATAGCCCACGATGCGCTCCACGCCGTCGGTGGGATCGCGGTAGATCGCGGTGCCGCCGGTGCTGCCGTTGCGCACGGCGTCGAACACGGGGGTCGCGACGGTGCTGTTGGGCTCCGAGCGGTCGCCCGCGCGCCGGAGCACCAGCCGGTTGTCGTCGGTGCGGCGCAGGCGCACGACGCCCTCCTCGCCGAGGCGCATCGCGTCGACCATGCCGACCAGCGTCGTCAGGTCGATCCCGACGACCACGATGCCGCGCCGCGTCCCGTCGGCCGCGAGGAGCGGCTGGTACGCGAACATCAGCGGGTGGCCGTTGACGCGCGAGACGGTGACGGCGGTGAAGCCCGTCGCGCCGTCGTCGAGCTTGCCCACCGGCCCCGCGAGACCCACGAGGAGCGGGTCCGAGGCCGTGGTCGACGGCGGCCGGTGCGTGCTCGACATCACGAGGCGATCTTCCTCGTCGCCGATGCCGATGGCGATCGCCTCGGGAAAGTCGCGCACGAGCGCGGCGAGGAGGGGGTTGGCACCGAGCGCCTCGCCGGCCGCCGGGGGCGCCGGCAACGGCCGGTCGCCCACCGTGTCGGCGGCGAGCCCGGCCGTGGCACGCACGCGCATGAGGACGGTCCCGACCCGGTTGGCGAGCACCGTCGCCTCGTTGGCGACGGTGTCCGCGGCCGTCGACTCGGTCTGGTGCCAGCCCAGGAACAGGAAGTAGGCGAGCAGGACCGCGACCAGCAGCAGCACGAGCCCGAACGCCAGCGCGGGCGCGCGGCGGGCGAAGAGCCACGCACGTGGCTCCGCGGGTGGGGAGGACGGGTTCATGGCGGTACGCGCAGGTGCGCTCCATTCTGAACCCGGCCTTCGCCGGGCACGGGGGAAAACGCTTGCGGTCTTGCGCTCGATCAAGCGTGCGGCCGCTCGCCGCAGTCCGGCTCCTTGCCGCACCGGTGGCACCGCAGCGCCCCCCGAAATGCACGAGGCCCGGCGATGGCCGGGCCTCGTGCGCACTGCAGGTGCGTGGACGTTACGCCGCTTCGGGCTCGCGCGCGACGACGTTCGCGTACTTGTTCTGCTTCGGTCCCTTGACCCGGAACTCGACCTTGCCGTCGACGAGCGAGAACAGCGTGAAGTCCTTGCCCATGCCGACGTTGACGCCGGGATGGATCTGGGTGCCGCGCTGCCGGACGATGATGCCGCCCGCGCGGATGGCCTCGCCGCCGTACACCTTGGTGCCGAGACGCTTGGCGTGCGAGTCGCGCCCGTTGCGCGAACTGCCGCCGGCCTTTTTGTGTGCCATGGTGAGTGGTCCTTAGCCTTGGATCGCTTCGATCTTGAGCTCGGTGTAGTTCTGCCGATGCCCCTGGTGCTTCTGGTAGTGCTTGCGGCGGCGCATCTTGAAGATCTTCACCTTCTCGCCGCGGCCGTGCGACACGACCGTTGCCTTCACCGTCGCACCGGCGACGATGGGTTGACCCAGACGGACGCTTTCGCCTTCGCCGACCAGCAACACCTGATCGAGGATCACTTCTGCGCCCACGTCCGCCGGTATCTGTTCTACTTTGAGTTTTTCGCCGGGGGCAACCTTGTACTGCTTGCCGCCGGTTTTTATGACCGCGTACATGAGGGACTCCAATTCGGTTCTTCGAGGTCTTCCCCGCCCGCGCGGTCCTTGGCCGACCGGCGAATTCGGGAAAGCCTTGAATTATAAGGCGCTGGCGGCCTCCTTGTCAAAGCCGGCCCCGGTCCCGCCACCCCGCCCGGCCGCGGCCCGTCGCACGGCCCCGGGGCGTACCGCGGGGCGTCGGTTAGAATGCGCGACTCGCAAGGCCCGCCGGCCCGGTCGACCCGTCGCGCGCACGCTTCCCGCCCCTGCGGCCCTCTGCCGCAGGGCGGGGCAAACGCCACGTTTTCCCGTCCCCGGCCGGCCGAACGTGCCCTAGCCAGCCGCCGGAAACCTTCAGCTTCCACCCTCTTTCGTGACCATCGACTTCATGAAGCCGGTCATCGGGGCCGACATGGCCGCCGTCGACCGCGTGCTGCGCGCCTCGCTCGACTCGGACGTGGTCCTCGTGCGGCAGGTGGCGGAGTACATCGTGGGCGGAGGCGGCAAGCGCCTGCGGCCTGCCCTGCTCCTCCTGACCGCCGGGGCGACCGGCTACCAGGGCACCGACCACCACGCCCTCGCGGCGGTGGTCGAAATGATTCACACCGCGACCCTGCTGCACGACGACGTCGTCGACGAGTCGTCGCTGCGCCGGGGCTCGCCGACCGCCAACGCGGAGTTCGGCAACGCCGCGTCCGTGCTGGTCGGGGATTTCCTGTACTCGCGCGCGTTCCAGATGATGGTGCGCCTGGGGCGCATGCGCGTCCTCGAGATCCTCGCCGAGACCACCAACGCGATCGCGGAAGGCGAGGTGCTGCAGCTCATGAACGCGGGCGACGCCGATCTGGACGAGACCTCGTACCTCGAGGTCATCCAGCGCAAGACCGCGCGCCTCTTCGAGGCGGCCGCGCGCCTGGGCGCGGTGCTGGGCGCGGCCCCGCGGCCGGTCGAGGACGCGCTCGCGCGCTACGGCATGCACCTCGGCACCGCGTTCCAGCTGGTCGACGACGTGCTCGACTACTCGGGCGACGCGCAGACCATCGGCAAGAACCTGGGCGACGACCTGGCCGAAGGCAAGATGACGCTGCCCCTCATCCGCGCGCTCGCCTCCGGCAGCGACGCCGAGGCGGCGGTCATCCGGCACGCGATCGGCGGCGGCGGGCTCACCGACTTCGGCCCGGTGGTCGCCGCGCTCGAGAGCACCGGAGCGCTCCTCTACACGCGCCGGCGCGCCGCCGAGGAAGTGGCGCGCGCGGAAGCGTGCCTCGCGGACCTCCCTCCTTCGCCGCACCGGAAAATTCTGCTAGAATTGACATCCTTCGCCGCGCACCGGACGTTCTGACCGGATCGCACGAGCGGAGAGGGCCGCGGGTGCCGCACCACCTTCCCGCCGCGGCCGCGACAACGCATGCAGCACCATCGGGGTGTAGCTTAGCCTGGTAGAGCGCTACGTTCGGGACGTAGAGGCCGGAGGTTCAAATCCTCTCACCCCGACCAATTCCCCGTCTGGAGTCGATCACCGCGCCCCGTGCGCGGGCGGCGATCGGCCGCCGGCCGGACGACCGGCGCCGTGCACCCGTCGCCGCTGCAATCGGCCCGACTTCCGCTTCAGAAGATGACCACCGAGCGGATCGACTCGCCGCGCTCCATCAGCTCGAAGCCCTCGTTGATGCGCTCGAGCGGCAGGCGGTGCGTGATGAGCTCGTCGATCGCGATGCGCTTGTCCATGTACCAGTCGACGATGCGCGGCACGTCGGTGCGCCCGCGCGCACCGCCGAACGCCGAGCCCTTCCACACGCGGCCGGTGACGAGCTGGAACGGCCGCGTCGCGATCTCCTGCCCTGCCGCCGCCACGCCGATGATGATGCTCTGGCCCCATCCCTTGTGGCAGCACTCGAGCGCCTGCCGCATCGTGGTCGTGTTGCCGATGCACTCGAAGCTGTAATCGGCGCCGCCGTCGGTCAGCTGGACCACGGCGTCGACCACGTTCTCGACCTCGCGCGGATTGATGAAGTCGGTCATGCCGAACTTCCGCGCCATCGCCTCGCGCGCGGGATTGACGTCGATGCCGACGATGCGGCCCGCCCCCACGAGGCGCGCGCCCTGGATCACGTTGAGGCCGATGCCGCCCAGGCCGAACACGACGACGTTCGCGCCCGCCTCCACCCTGGCCGTGAAGATGACCGCGCCCACGCCCGTCGTGACGCCGCAGCCAACGTAGCAGACGGTGTCGAACGGGGCATCCTTGCGTATCTTCGCGAGCGCGATCTCCGGGACCACGATGTGGTTGGCGAACGTGCTCGTGCCCATGTAGTGCAGGATCGGGCGCCCGTCGAGCGAGAAGCGCGACGTGCCGTCGGGCATCAGGCCCTTGCCCTGCGTCGCGCGGATCTGCTGGCACAGGTTGGTCTTGCGCGAGAGGCAGAATTTGCACTGCCGGCACTCCGGCGTGTAGAGCGGGATCACGTGGTCGCCGGGCTGCACGGAGGTGACCCCGGCGCCGGTCTCGAGCACGACGCCCGCGCCCTCGTGGCCGAGCACCGCGGGGAACAGTCCCTCGGGGTCCGCCCCCGACAGCGTGTAGTGGTCCGTGTGGCAGATGCCCGTGGCCTTGATCTCCACCAGCACCTCGCCGGCGCGCGGGCCTGCGAGGTCCAGCTCCTCGATCGTCAACGGCTTGCCTGCTTGCCAGGCCACGGCGGCACGGGTCTTCATCGGTCTCGCATCCTCAAGGGGTCGACGGCGTCGACGGCGGGCACGATGTTACGCGACGCCGCCGGCCCGCTTGCGCTTCCCGCACCGGACGCGGCAGCATCGGCCCCATGCCGCCCGCACGCCGCCGCAAGCATTACCGCGTCTACGTCGTCGAACTCGCACCGGACGTGCTGGCCGAGCCGCGCTTCCGGCGCGCGAATCCCGGCTACGTCGAGGGCATGCCGTGCTACTACGTGGGCATGACGGGGCTCGACCCGGACGTCCGCTTCGACAAGCACAAGGCGGGGCTGCAGGCCAACCGCTTCGTGCAGCGCTACGGCCTGCGCCTGCGCCCGGACCTGTACGACCTCTATGGCGTGCTGGGATACGACGAGGCCCGCGACCTGGAAGTGGAACTCGGCATCGACTTCCGCGAATCCGGATGCGGCGTGTGGCAGGCCTGACGTCGCGCCGTCGGCCCGACCGGCCGCGCACGGGCGGGCGCAGGCGCACAATGGGACCACGATGGTCGACTCCCTGCTCCTGACCGCCGCGCGCGTGTCCACGTTCGACGGCGACCGGCACCTCACCAACGCGAGCGGCTTCTTCTTCGCGCGCGACGGGCGGCTCTTCCTCGTCACCAGCCGCCACGTGGTCCGCGACGCCCCGTCGGGACACGCCCCCGACCGCCTCGAGATCGAACTGCACGTGGATGCCGGCAACCTCGCGCAGTCCACCGGCTTCCCCGTCCCGCTCTACCGCGACGGAGCGGCCGTCTGGCGGCAGGGCGAGGACGGCGGCGGTGCGGTCGACGTCGCGACGATACCCATCGCGCCGTCCGCGTTGCCGGCGTCCGCGCTGTACCGGGCGTTCACGCCGGACCACCTGCCGGCGCCGGACGCGCACGTCGAGGTGGGCTCGGCATTGTCGGTGGTCGGCTTCCCGCTCGGCTTCCACGACACGCTGCACCACATGCCGGTGGTCCGCCACGCGGTGCTCGCCTCCGCGTTCGGACTGCGCTTCCAGGGCGAGGGCTACTTCCTCACCGACGCGCGCACGCACCGCGGGACCAGCGGCGCGCCGGTCGTGCTGCGCGACCCGGCGCCCGTCGCGGCCCACGGTGCGCTGCCGTGGACGCTGCTCGGCGTGCACTCGACGCGCATCGACGTCGGTTCCCGCGACCAGGCGCAGGACGAGGCGCTCGGCCTCAACGGCGCGTGGTACGCGGACATCCTGCTCGCGCTGACGCGCGACTGAAGCCGCGCGCCGCGCGGCGACCGGCTAGGGTCGCAGCGACAGCGTGAGCGGGAAGCGCTCGCCGCTGCGGTCGTCGGGGTCGAGCGGCGCGGTGGGCATCGCGGTCACGATGAGCGTGCGCGTGCCCACCCCGGCGCCGCCCGCAAACTCGACGGTCACCGTGCCGGCGCCGGCGTCGAGCACCTCGCCGTCGGTCCCGGCCTCGATGCCCGGCACCGCCTGCAGCACCCACTTCACGCCGGGCACCGGAGGCGGGGGCAGCGCGACGCTGAACGTGCGCCGGCCGGGACGGTCGCTCGTCACCTCGACGTACGCGGTCCCGGTGAGCATCAGGGGCGGATCGATCGTGACCGTCGTGTCGGCCAGCGTCGCCTTCTGCACGCGCACGCCGGCGCCCGGCAGGAACGGCAGCAGCGCGTACCCGTGCGCGAGGTCGCGCCACGGCTGGAAGTGCGCGCCGTCGTCGCGGCTCCCCGCGTACCAGCGCCAGCGCGCGAAAGGCACCAACGAGCCCGCATAGGTCTCGCCGACAGGCGCGAGCAGCGCGTCGAACGCGTCGACCACGTTGGGACGGTTCACCAGCGGGCGGTCCTCGCGGTTGCGCGCGTAATGCCACAGCCGCGCCGCGAAGGTCGGATCGAGCGTACCGCCGCGCGCGAAGTAGCGGTCGCGCAGGAAGTAGAGGTAGAGGCCCGAGCCGTACATCGCGTACGTCCGGTAGTCGTCGTGCCACAGAGGCGCCCACTCGGGGTGCTGCTGGAAGTCCGCGATGTTGTAGTCGAGCGCGTCGTCGAAGTACTGCTCCACGTACGTCGCGGTCATCTCGAAGATCGAGCCGGCCTCGTACCAGTCCTCCGCCGCGTGCGCCGCGTGGTTGAGTTCGTGCGCGAGCGTCTGCGCGAGGATGGCGCCGCCGTTGCGGCCCCACGGGTCGACGATCATGTAGCTGCGCCGCCCGCCCCACGGGGTGGCGACGAGGTACTTCTCCTCGACCGCCTCGTGGATCACCTGCACGAAGCACGTTTCCTTGCCGCGCCAGATGAACACGTCCCACGCGCCGTCGGCGCCGCACTCGCCGCCGTCGTCGAGCGGCGGCGGGAAGCCCAGGTAGCCGATCTCGAAGTCCCACGCGGCCTCCAGGTGGGCGACCACCTGCGCGGCCATGGACAGCTCGTCCGCCGTGCGGTAGTGCACGACGAACGGATGCCGCGCGGAGCGCAGCGCGTGCGGCCACAGCTCCCCGTGCCGGCACGGGTTGGTGCCGTCGGGCACGATCCGCGACGTGCTGCCTTCGCCGTCCGCGTCGAGCACGCACCCGGCCAGCACGGCGGCCAACGCGGCGAGGGCGAGCGCCGCGAGCGCGCGGGCGGCGGAGAGCGGCAGGCGCACCGTCGACCTCAGGTCAGGGCAGGACCTCGAAGATGGCGGACGGCTCCGGCATCACGCCGGCGCGCGCGACCGGCGCTGTGCGCCGCGCCGTCAGCGAGGCGACGCTCTCGCCGCCGATGAGGTCGCCGGTCCGGGTGAACTGCTTCAGCACGAACGGGACGCTGCGCGAGAAGAAGATGTCGCGGCCCCGCATCACCTGGAAGTGCAGGTGCGGGCCCGTCGAGTTCCCGGAGTTGCCGAGGCGCGCGAGCTTCTGGCCCTCGACCACGGCGTCGCCGACCTTGAGGCTGCCGAACGAACCCTTCACCAGGTGGCCGTACATCGTGTAGAGGTCGTCGCCGATGCGGATCACGAGGTGATTGCCGCCGACGTTGTCGAGCGTGATCGCGTAGCCCTGCCCTTCCGCCACCGCGTTGCCCTTCTGGTCGTCGTAGCCGTCGACCAGTTCCACGACGACGCCGTCCGCCGCGGCGTACACGTCCTGCCCGTAGTTGACGTACGCGTTGTTGTCGCGGGTGTCGGTGTAGCCGGCCTTCATGAGGCTCGTCAGCGCATCGTTGGTCTGCATCGTGTCGAACGCGTACGCGAGCCCGGAGTACGGCACGCCGTCGCGGAACCACCACGTGTCGAAGTGGTACGCGCTGCTGCCCTGGTTGTTGAGGATCAGGTTGCGGCCGCGCAGCGGGGACGCGATGACCACCGGGGCCGGCGCGGTGCGCGGCACGAACGACGCGCCCTCGACCACGGTCACGCCTGCGCTGCCCGGGCCGTGCAGCACCAGCCGCGTCGCGACGCGCGACGGCAGCACCGCGGGCAGTTGCACCTGGATCGGGAAGAAGTACCCGCCGAGCGGCCCGCTCTGCGGCAGGGCGCCGGCGGGCAGCGGGTCCTGGTAGCGCCTGGGCATCGCCTCCGTCCCCGGCACCAGCGTGGCGAACGCCGCGCCGCGGTCGCCGTCGAGGACCTCGATGCGGTCGAGGACGAGGCCGTCGCGCTCGTATTCCCAGGTCTTGAGCATGTAGCCCACGCGCAGGCCGTCCTCGCCGGGGTAGACGGGGTCGTCCTGCACGACCGAGAGCGTCCGCGGCGTTCCGCCGCCGCCCCCGCCGCACGCGGCGAGGAGCACGGACAGGGTCAACACCAGGAGGCGGCCGCGCAGGGCGGTCACGGGGGCGGCACGGGGGAATGAGCGCGGCATGGCGGCAGGCGCGCGCAAGCGCGCAACGAGGGGTGACGACCTTGCCATCGGCCGGTCCGCCGCCGCGGACAGCCCTCCTGCGCGGTCCACATTTGACCTTCGTCATGCCGCGACGCAGTTTCGCTGCCGGCGTCGCGGCCCGCGGCGTGCGCGCGCCCGCACGCCGCCGTCGCGCGCGCCGCGTTACGATGCGCGCCATGAGCAGCGAACGACCTGCCGCGGCACGCGCCCCGGGTGCCGCCGCACCGGGCGCGGTCGTGCCCACGTACGCGCTCTCCGGATGGGTCGAGGCGCTCGCGTACACGTTCGCGATCGGCGCGCTGTCGCTGACCTACGCGGTCGGGCACCGGATCGGCGCGCACCCGGGCGCATTCATCCTCTACGCGATGGCGGCCTCGGCGGTTGCGATGCTCGCGATCACCGGGTTCGGGACGGACGCACGCGCGGTCATGCTCCACCCGGCGAGCTGGGTCGTCGGCTTCGCGATCATCCTGATCGAGGTGTTCTACTTCCTGCTGCTGGGCCTCGTCGCGCCGGCCCACGGCAACCTCGTGCTGCGCATCGGCGTCCCGCTCGCGATGGTCGCGGGCTACGTGCTGCTGCGCCGGCGGCCGCCGCCGCTCGCCATCGCGGCCGGCGTCGTGATCGTCGGCGCGACCGCCTTCGTGGTGGGGCTCACCGCGCCCGACGTGCGCTGGCCGGTCGCGCTGTGGGGCACGCTCGCCGCGGTGTGCATGGTGGTGCGCGGTTTCGCGGGCGAGTTCCATCCGTGGAACCGCGCCGCGCGCTCGGTGCGCGAGAAGCTGCGCATCACCGGCCTCGTCGTGCTCGTGACGTCGCTGCTGAGCCTCGCGCTGACCGCGCTCGCGTCCGCCGCGATGGCCGCCGGGCTGGTGCCGCGCATCGGCCTCGTACCGGACGCCGCGCAACTGCTGCACGGCCCGACCATCCTGCTCGGCACGCTCGCCGGCGGGGCCATCCTGACCGCGATGGCGTACCTCGGCTTCTCGTCGGTGGTGAAGATCACGACCGAGAACCTCACCGCGATGATGGCGCTCTCGCCCGTCACCACGTGGCTCTTCCAGGCGGTGGGCGTGGCCGTCGGGCTCATCGCCGTCGCGCCGCTGCCGGCGCCGCTGATCGTGGCGATGGCGGTGCTGGTCGCGTCGGTGCTGACGATCTTCTGGGCCGGCCGCCACGCGCGGCGGGCACGCTAGAAGCGCAACGGCCGCCGACACGCCGGCGGCCGTTGCAGCGCGCGACTACTTGCGACGCTGCACGCGGCGCAGCGAAGGCGCACCCACCGCGACCAGAAGCAGGCACGTGAGCGCCAGCGCCCACTCGGAGAGCGTCGGGATCGGCTCGGCGTTGACGGGCTGCGGTCCGCCGCCCGGTACCGGGGCGAAATACGCGTTCACGTTCGCGACCTCGTCCATGAACACGGTGCACGCGCCCGCGCCGGTGCAGGCCCCGGTCCAACCCGCGAACATGTAGCCGGCCTTCGGCGTCGCGACCAGCGTGACCTTGGCGTTCGCGGGGAACGCCGCGCTGCAATTCGTCCCGCAGGCGATCCCGGACGGCTGGCTCTGGATCGTGCCTTCCCCGAAGTCGCGCACGGTCAGCGCGAATTGACCGGTGCCCGTCGGCACGAACGTCGCCGCTACCGCGGCGTTCGTCGCGAGCGTGAGGTCGCACGCCTGCGTTCCACTGCACGCGCCGGTCCAGCCGCCGAAGCGATAACCAGGCTGCGGCCGCGCGACGAGCGTGACGGCGGTTCCGCTCGCGAAGGAGGCCACGCACCGCGTTCCGCAATCCACGCCGCCGGGCACGCTCGTGACGGTGCCGCCGACGCCGCCGGTTACCGACACCGTGGGGGCCGTCGCGGCGGCAAACGTGGCGCCGACCTTGCGCAGCTGCGACATCGGGACGGTGCACGTCGCAGCGGTGCCCGAGCAGGCCCCCGACCAGCCCGCGAACACGCCGCCGCCGGCGGGCGCAGCCGTGAGCACGACGTTCGCGCTGCTGGGGAACGATGCCGTGCACGCGGAACCGCACTGGATACCGGAAGGCGCACTCGTCACCGCACCGCCGCCGCTCGTCACCACGGACAGCACGTGATTGGCCGGGGGCGCCGCCGCCGGCATCCCGAAGACCGCGGTGACGGTCGCCGACTGGTTGAGCGTGACGGTGCACGTCGTGCTGCTGCCGGTGCAGGCGCCGCGCCATTCGACGAAGAGCGCGTCCTGTTCGGGCTGCGCGGTCAGCGTGATCACCGTGCCGGCCGCGAAGGTCTGCTGGCACGTGCTGCCGCAGTCGATGTCGCCCGGGGAACTCGTGACCGTGCCCGCAGGGTCGCCGATTACGGTGAGCGTCGGCTGGCTCGCTTCCCACGGCCCGAAGGTGATGGTGTTCTGAGCGCTCGCGCCGTAGACGATGGTGCCGTCGAACTTCGACGGCACCTCGGCCTGCGCGGGCGACGTGACCGAGGGCGTCGGGTTCTCGTCGTTCGAGAAGCCGTACGCCATGCCCATCGTCCGGCCGCCGCCCGGCACGCTGCTCGCCGACTGCACGGCATTCGGCGGGCGCACGAACATCGGGACCCCGCCGATTGTCGCGGTGTGCATCCACCGCGAGAAGAGGTTCTGCGTGAGGTCGGGGAACGTGGGGTTGGTCGCCGCCGTCGCGGTCGGGTACCAGTACGTCTCGTCCTGCCAGCACTGCCACGTGGCGAGCGACGACGGGCAATTGACCAGCGCCACGCCCCGGTTCATGGCCCCGGAAACCAGGAATGCCAGGCGGGCCGCGACATTGCTGTAGCCGGTCTGCCCATAGCTGCTGCTGGCGGCCGCCGTGAGGTAGCCAGCGGCGCTGAGCGAGTTGTAGGTGGCCGCGGACGGCGTGTCGAACACACCGGCGCCCGCGAACACCTGGTATCCGCGCGACGACGTGTTGACGCAGTTGGGGATGGTCTGGTTCTGGCAGCCCGTCTCGTAATCCTTCGGGCTTACGATGAAGACGACCATGCCATTCGACGTGGTGGTGCCGGTGAGCTTCATCGCATTCACCGTGAGGCTCGTCCCCGGATAGACGATCGTGGTCATGCTGCTCGTGAAGGTGTCGCGCGGCACGTTGTTGGGCGCGCCAGGAAGCGAGCCGCCGGTGTCGAGGACCAGCGTGGGCGCCGACGTCGCCGACCAGAGCGTGTCGATCACGCCGTTGAACACGCCGTTGAGGCGGCTCGCCTGCGTCGTGGACGTGTACTGGCCGAGGTAGCCGCCCGGATTCTGGATCACGTACTGGCTGACCGATGCGCGGGGGGTGGTGACGTCCTGCAGGAGGTCGAGGTACGCGCACGGCGCCGGGGTCGAGTCCTGCAGGCACGTCTTGCCGCCGTTCGCCGTGGCCGCGAGCCCGTCGATGAACTTGCGGTAGCTCTCCCGAATGCTCTTGTGATTGACCACGCTGCCCGGGTTCGGATTGGCGCTCGTCCCGACGGGATTGCCGATCTCGGCCGGGTTCGCGGGCGTCGCGGCGAGCACGTTGGCCGTCGAGTTCATCGGGAACGTGTAGAAATCGACCTGCGACAGGTCGTTGGTGCCGTTGGCGGAACTCGCGCCGATCTCCGAGTAGGTCCACGCGGGCATCGTGAACTGGCTGACCTCCACGGTGGCCGGTTCCGACAGGTTCATCGGATTGATCGCCGAGTAGGTGAACGCCGTGCTGGACAGGAAGAGGCCGCTGCCGGACGAGGGCGCGCACTGCGGGAAGGTGGCGAGGTCGGTGACGATGAAGTAGTACACGCGCGCGCTGATTCCTGCCTGCGCGCCGTTGATCTGCACCTGCGTGATGTCCTGCGGGAAGCGGTAGCAGGGCAACGCGACGGTTCCGGTTGGCGTCGCGGGCGTCGCCCACGAGCCGTCGCCCTGCAGCACGAGCGTGGGGTTGACCAGCTGACCCAATCCGTTGGTCTGGGCCGATCCGGTGGAAAACCCGGTGACGTAGATCTGGTAGGTGCCGGACTTGAGGCCCGTCTGGTCCTGGAGCGTGAAGGCCGCCTGGGCGTGCGCGGCCGCCGGAAGCAGGAGCGCCACGGCCGGAAGGATGAGCGCGCGGCGCGCGGCGCGTGCGAAGGTGCCGGAAATCGTCATCATGTCGTGGTCCTTGTGGCGTGGGCGGGGCCCCAGCCAGGACACCGGCACGATGACGTGCGGGGCTTGCCCGGGTCGCAATTCTCCCGGACAGCAAGATGCGTACCGGCCGGCGGCCGCGGAGGCGAAACCCCGTCAGTCGCGCAGCATCGGCATCCGCAGTCCCTGCGCCCGCGCCACCGCGATGGCATCCTCGTAGCCCGCATCGGCGTGCCGCACCACGCCGAGGGCGGGATCGTTCCACAGCACGCGCGCGATGCGCTTCGCCGCCGCCTCGGTGCCGTCGCAGACGATCACCACGCCCGCGTGCTGCGAGTAGCCCATGCCGACACCGCCGCCGTGGTGCAGCGAGACCCACGTCGCGCCGCCGCTCGTCGACAGCAGTGCGTTGAGGAGCGGCCAGTCGGAAACCGCGTCCGAGCCGTCGCGCATGCTCTCCGTCTCGCGGTTGGGGCTCGCCACGCTGCCCGTGTCGAGGTGGTCGCGCCCGATGACGATCGGCGCCGCAAGCTCGCCGCGCGCCACCATCTCGTTGAACGCGAGGCCCGCGCGGTCGCGCTCGCCCAGGCCCAGCCAGCAGATGCGCGCCGGCAAACCCTGGAAGGCGATGCGCCCGCCGGCCATGTCGAGCCAGCGGTGGAGGTGCGCGTTGTCGGGGAAGAGCTCCTTCACCTTGCGGTCGGTCTTCGCGATGTCCTCGGGATCGCCGGACAGCGCGGCCCAGCGGAACGGGCCCTTGCCCTGGCAGAACAGCGGACGGATGTAGGCCGGGACAAACCCGGGGAAGGCGAAGGCGTCACGCACGCCCTCGTCCTGCGCGACCTGCCGGATGTTGTTCCCGTAGTCGAACGTCGGCACCCCCTGCGCGCGGAACGCGAGCATCGCCTCGACGTGCGCCTTGATCGAACGCTTCGCGTCGGCGACGAGCGCCGCGTGCTGCGCGGGGTCGGCCTGCGCCGCCTGCCAGCGCGCGACCGTCCAGCCCGCCGGGAGATAGCCGTGCACCAGGTCGTGCGCGGACGTCTGGTCCGTCACCATGTGCGGGCGCGCCCCGCGGCGCACGAGTTCGGGCAGGATCTCCGCGGCGTTGCCGGCCAGGCCGACGCTCACCGGCTTGCGCGCGCGGCACGCCGCGTCGATCAGCGCGAGCGCGTGGTCGAGGTCGCGCGCCTCGGTGTCGAGGTAGCGGGTCGCGAGCCGCATCGCGATGCGCGACGCCTGGCATTCGATCGCCAGCATCGACGCGCCCGCCATCGTGGCCGCGAGCGGCTGCGCGCCGCCCATGCCACCGAGGCCGGCCGTGAGGATCCACTTGTCGGCGAGGTCGCCGCCGTAGTGCTGGCGCCCGGCTTCCGCGAACGTCTCGTAGGTCCCCTGCACGATGCCCTGGCTGCCGATGTAGATCCACGAGCCCGCGGTCATCTGGCCGAACATCATGAGGCCCTTGCGGTCGAGCTCGTTGAAGTGCTCCCACGTCGCCCACTTCGGCACGAGGTTCGAGTTGGCGATCAGCACGCGCGGCGCGTCGGGATGCGTGCGGAACACCGCCACCGGCTTGCCCGACTGGATCAGCAGCGACTCGTCGTCGCCCAGCGCGCGCAGCGCTTCCACGATGGCGTCGAAGCACTCCCAGTTGCGCGCGACGCGCCCGATGCCGCCGTAGACCACCAGCGCGGCCGGGTTCTCGGCGACCTCGGGGTCGAGGTTGTTCATCAGCATCCGCAGTGGCGCCTCGGTGAGCCAGCTGCGGGCAGTGCGCGTGGGGCCGCGCGGCGCGCGGATCACGCGGTCGGCGTGGCGGGTGCCGGCGCCGGCCAGGGCACGGGTGTCGTCGCGATGCATCGAAGTGCTCCCTAGAGTGGTGCGAGCCACGGCGAGACGAAGGGCACGAAGGCGCCCTCCTCCACCTGCGCGCGGATGGCGGCCAGGTCCGGTGCGAACGCGCGGTCGACGTCCCAGAACGCCACCGCGGCCCGCACCTGCGCGTGCGCGCGCTGCAGGACCGGCGAGGTGGCGAGCGGCACGCGCATGTCGATCCCCTGCGCGGCGGCCAGCAATTCGACGGCGACGATCGCCGCCGTGTTCGCCGCCATCGGCGACAGCCGGCGCGCCGCATAGGTCGCCATGCTGACGTGGTCCTCCTGGTTGGCGGAGGTCGGCAGCGAGTCGACCGACGACGGATGCGCGAGCGCCTTGTTCTCGGACGCGAGCGCGGCCGCGGTCACCTGCGCGATCATGAAGCCGGAGTTCACGCCACCGTCCTGCACGAGGAACGGCGGCAGCCCGGAGAGGTTGGTGTCCATGAGGAGCGCCACGCGCCGCTCCGCGAGCGCGCCGATTTCGGCGATCGCGAGGGCCGCGTTGTCGGCGGCGAACGCGACCGGCTCCGCGTGGAAGTTGCCGCCGGAGAGGATCTCGCCGTCGGAGGCGAACACCAGCGGGTTGTCGGACACGGCGTTGGCCTCGACGAGCAGCACCGACGCGGCGTGCCGCAACTGGTCGAGGCACGCGCCCATCACCTGCGGCTGGCAGCGCAGGCTGTACGGGTCCTGCACGCGGTGGCAGTGCGCGTGCGATGCGCGGATGCCGCTGCCGGCGAGAAGTTCGCGGTACACGTGGGCGGCATCGCGCTGGCCTGCGTGGCCGCGCACGTCGTGGATGCGCGCGTCGAACGGCGTGTCGCTGCCGAGGCATGCGTCCACGCTCATGGCGCCCGCGACGAAGGCCGCGGCCAGCGCGCGCTCGGAGGCGAACAGCCCGGCGAGCGCGAGCGCGGTGGACACCTGCGTGCCGTTGAGAAGCGCGAGGCCCTCCTTCGGCGCCAGGTCGACCGGCGCGATGCCGCATGCCGCGAGCGCGTCGCGGCCCGGCAGCACGCGCCCGCCCACGCGCGCCTCCCCTTCGCCGATGAGGACGGCGGTGAGGTGCGCGAGCGGCGCCAGGTCGCCCGACGCGCCGACCGACCCCTGCGCGGGGATGCACGGCACGATCCCCGCGTTGTGGAGCGCAAGAAGCGTCTCCAGCACCTGCCAGCGCACGCCGGAGTAGCCGCACGCGAGCGACGCGGCCTTCAGCGCCACCACGAGGCGGACGACGCCGTCGTCGAGCAGCGGTCCCGTGCCCGCACTGTGCGAGCGCACCAGCGCACGCTGCAGTTCGGACAGCCGCGCGTCGTCGATGCGCGTGCGTGCGAGCAGGCCGAAGCCCGTGTTGACGCCGTAGACCGTCTCGCCGCGTGCGATCACGCCGGCGACCGTGGCGGCGGCAGCGTCGACCCCGGGTCGCGCGGCAGGATCGAGCGCGAGCGCGGCCCGTCCGCTCCACAGCCGGCGCAGGTCGGCGAGCGCCAGGCGTGCGGGGGCGAGCGTGATCCGGTCCATCGTCGTTCTAGGCCGCGCCGAACTTGCCGGCCGTCAGCGGCTTCAGCGTGGCGTAGGCCTCGCCGACGGTCTTCGGCACCAGCTCGACGGGCGGCACGACGCCGGTGAAGTAGCCCATGGCCGTGGCGACGATGTGCCGCTGCAGGTCGTTGAGCGGGATGCCCGCCACGGCCGGCGCGGTGGGATCGGTGTAGCCCGCCCCCGGAGGCTGCGGCGGCGGCACGGTCACCGGCCACGTCGACGGATCGCGGGGCGACGCGAGGTTGAGCGCGTCGGCGAGGTCCGGCGCACCGCGGTCGCGCTCCGTGAGGTGCGGAAGGTTGAACTTGCGCGACAGCGTCCGGATGGCCGCGGCATGGTGCACCTGCCGCTTCACGATCGAGCCCGCGGCCGTGTGCGCGCTGACCGCAACGGCGGGCACGCGCACGCCGAGCCGGTCGAAGAAGAAGCCCATCTGCCCCTCGGGCTGCGGGTTCTGCGGCGACGGGCCCGCCGGCGGCGGGACGTGGTCGTAGCAGCCGCCGTGCTCGTCGAAGGTGACGAGCAGCAGCGTGTTGAGCGCATTGGAGCCCGACGGCGACTTGCTGGTGCGGATCGCGTCGTACACCTGGTGCAGCAGCAGGTCGCCGCAGCGGACGTCGGAAGGATCCGGGATCTTGATGCCGTCGACCACCAGCGGCCCGGGCGGGTGCATGTCGTTGTGGTCGAAGAGCATCCGCGGCTCGATGAACGCGTAGTCGGGCAGGTTGCCGTTCGCCACGTCGGCGTAGAACTGCTGCATCGTCGCGAAGTTGGTGCGGAAGTACGGCGCCAGCACCGGCGCGTGGATCAGGGCGGTCAGCGGCGCGAGCTGCGACTCGTCGTAGTACACGCGCCACGAACGTCCCGCGTCCTGCAGGCGGTTGAAGACGGTCGGCGCGAAGTTGTTCAGGTACCAGTTGGAGTGCGGCGCGTTCATCACGTACCCCGACGACGAGGAGGCGTGGAAGAACGAGCGGTTGCAGTACGTCTGCGAGGGCACCGCGCAGAACCACGCGTCGTAGACCGCGAACGACTTCGCGAGCGTCGAGATCACCGGGAGCTGCTCCGGCGTGAACGCGTCCATGATCACGCGGTACTCGTCGAACGTGGGATTGCGGCCGTGGGCCGCGACGAACGTGTTGCAGTAGTCCTGCACGAATCCCTGCATCGCCGCGGCCTGCCCGGCCGGCGGCGCGTTGTACGGCGGCTTCATCTGCGCCGCGGACTCGAACTGGTTGGTCGGCGGGTTCACGGTGCCGAAGAGCTGCGTGTTGACGTGCGGGTACGGCTCGCCGGGATCCGGATTCGGGTTCTGCATGTCGGCGTCGGTGCCGGGGCTGCGGCGCGCCGCGACGCTCGCGTGCCCGTCGTCGATGTACGACGGGACGGGATTGGCGTAGTTGCCGCCGGCCAGGCCGTCGAAGCCCGCGCCCGCCGGGTAGAGCCAGCCCAGCACGTTGTCGAGCGAGCGGTTCTCGAACATCAGCACCACGAGGTGATCGAAGCGCAGCAGCGGGTCGTCCTGCTCGAGCCCGGCGATGCGCGGCTGGCCGTCGCCGCTGCCGCCGCCGCAGGACGACAGCAGCGCGGCGCCAGCCACCGCCGACGAGGACTTGAGAAAGTCACGGCGCGTGACCGGGGAAGGCGTGTCGTCGTCAGGCTGGCTCATGCGCGAGGGGGGATGGCGGTGAAGGTGCGAGGGTGCCATGGGCAGCAGAGGGGGACAACCCCGGCAGGATGGCGCCGCACATGACGGCTGCACCCACAGAGGAGCGACACCGCCCGCACGACGCTCGTCGTTGCGTGGCCTCTCCCGGCGGCCCGCCGACCTGCCGTGAACGCGAGAAATCTGACCGCGGGTAGTGGCCACGGACGCGGCCCCTCACCCCAACCCTCTCCCCGCAAGCGGGGAGAGGGAGTTCCGAACCGAGCGCTGCGCAAAACGCACGCCCACAACGCGAGGGGTCTGACCCCGGCCTCATCGGGGTCTGACCCCGGGTTGTCGCGCCTGCGTTGCCCCTCACCCCAACCCTCCCCGCGTGCGGGAAGAGGGAGCGGCAAGTGCCGCGTCGCGCAAAACGCACGCGGCCACAACGGCAGTCAGCCGGCAAGCAGCGCGCTACTGAACTCCGGCGCGAGAGCGCCGGGATGATCGGCGCGCTTCGCAGGTTCTGCCCTTGCTACGGGAAAACCGCCCGGCCGCCCGAAGGTTTTCCCGGGCCTGACCAAAACGGCCGCAAAACGCGCAACGCCGCCCCCGCGTCATCCACCGTACCCACGGACGCGTTTTGCTGACGTTACAGCAATACATTCACGATGGCGTTACCGATCCCCATCAGCGCCGCCCCGGAAATGAGCCCCGCGCAGATGGCCTCCATTCCCTCGACCCAGAACGCGTGGCCCTTGGTGCCCGCCGCCTTGTAGCGGCGCGCCATCACCCAGAAGAGGAGCGCGCCGATCCACATGTCGAACGTCGCCTCGGGCGGCAGCACCACGCCGAGGCCGATCGCGACGGACGACAGCGGGAAGCGCCCGCGCGTGAGCATCTTCGCGACCTCGATCGCCACCGCGGCCACCGCGGCGACGATCATCGATATGATCGCGGAGTGCGGCAGCGCCGAGAAACCCTTGGCGATCAGTTCCGCCACGCCCTTCCACTGCAGCGCCGCGGGGAACGCGAAGTTGTCGGACACCATCGTCGTGACCGAGCGCACACCGTTCGCGTCGGGCGGCAGGAACAGCAGGAAGAAGAGCGGCACGCAGGCGAGCGCGCCCGCGAAGATGCCGATCACGTGGCCCATCGCCTGGTGGCGCGGCTTGCCGCCCAGCATGTAGCCGGGCTTGATGTCGGACAGGAGATTGGCGGCGTTGTTGGAGATCTCGCCGGTCATGCCGGCCGGCAGCAGGTTGCTCGCCGGGTTGCTGCGGTCGATCGCGCCGATCGTGAACTGGGTGATCTTGGACAGCGCGCCGGTCGGCGTCCACGACGTCAGCGCCATCGAGTTGGTGCAGATCACCGCGAGCACGAAGATGAGCGGCAGGCTGATGAAGCCCAGCAGCCACGGCACGCCGAAGAAGGTGTGCGTCACCCACACGCCGACCACGGAGAGGATCGGGACGCCGACCGCGGAGATCCACAGCGGCAGCTCGATGTCGCGCAGCACGTCCACGCCCTGCTCGCCGCGGCCGAACCGGAAGAGCCCGCGGAAGATCTCGGGCCGGGCGAGGAGGCTCACCAGCGATCCCACCACCATCATGGTCACGCCCCACCACAGCGACCACTGGTTGACGATCTCCACGCGCGACAGCGGCACCAGGTTGCCCGACGGGCCGATGCGCGGCGCGATGTCGCCCATCTGGATCATGATCGGCGCGAGGATCACGAAGTTGACGAACGCCCCCAGGAGGCAACTCGTCGCGACCGCGAGGCCCATGAGGCCGCCGACGCCGAGCATCGCGATGTCGAGCGACAGGCGCAGCCCGAGCGTGCGGAAGTCGGTGCCCAGGATGGCCGGCGCGTACGCGCTCGCCTTGCCGATCGCCGCGTAGTAGTAGTCGTCGAGGCGCTCGTGGAAGACCCACGGCTCCTTCATGCCGGCCCACTCGTTCATCCGCAGGATCTTGAACTGGATGAGGCGCATCCAGCCGTCGCCGACCAGGGCCTGGTAGAGGCCCGCAACCAGCGCGGTGTACCCGAGGATGCGCGCCTTGAACATGCCGGCGGCGGCCGCGCCCGAGTAGAGCGCGTCGAGGACCACGCCGCTCGCGCGTCCTTCGGGAAACGGCAGCTGCTCGTCGTTGATGAACCGCCGCTTCATCGGGAAGGCGATCAGCACGCCGATCAGCGCGACCACGGTCATCCACGCCACCATGTGCCAGCCCGGGATCACCTGCCCCGTCACCAGCATGTAGGCGGCGAGGCTCGAGATCAGCGGCGACACCATGTAGCCGGCCGCGGTGGCGATCGACTGCGTGCAGTTGTTCTCGAGGATCGTGAAGTCGGTCGCGATCCCGGTCCCGGCCATGATCCGGTAGATCGCGAACGCGAGGATCACGGAGGTGAGGCCGACGCCGATCGTGATGCCGGTCTTCGCGGCGATGTAGAGCGCGGTGGCGGACAGCACGCCCCCGAGCAGGAAGCCGGTGATGCCGGAACGCACGGTGAGCTGCGGCATGCTGCCGCGAAAGACGTTGTCGAGCCACCACCGGTCCTTCTGCGCACGCGTCCACGTGCGGACCTCGGTCTCGGAAAGCTGCTGGATGGCCATCGGTGCCTTGGGGCTTGGGTTGGCCGGCTGCGCACCGGCGCTCGATGGACCGCTATCCTACCCGATGGGGTCAGCCGGCGGGGCCGATGCCCGACATCGCGGTCTCCACCATCGCCGCGAAGTCGAAGCGTGGCCGGAAGCCGATCAGTTCCCGCGCCCGCGCGTTGGACGTCGTGTAGTCGACGGCGGGTCCCGGCAGGTGGGCCCGGACCACCGACAGCCCGAGGCGCGCCTGCAGCAAAGCCACCGCATCGGCGAGCGACACCGCCGCGTCCGGCCCGAGGTTCATCGTCGCGTTGCGGGCGCGCGGCGCGTCGAGCGCCTGGACCACGCCCGTCGCGACGTCGCGCGTGTCCGCGATCATCATCCGGTACGGGGTGCCGTCCTCGCCGCACTGCACGAGGAGCTTCTCCGTGCCGTCGTCCAGCGGCTGCAGCACCGCCAGCGCCTTCGCGTTCCCGAACGCCTGCTGCTGGCGAATCTTGCTGCGCAGGAAGAAGCGGGGACCGCTGAAGAAGCTCGCCGGGTCGGTGAGCTCGCGCGCGTCCTGCGTGTGCGCGAAGCGCAGGATCGTGTACTCGAGGCCCTGCGTGCGCGCGAAGAATTCCGTCATCTCCTCGGCGACGAGCTTCGACAGCCCGTACACGGACAACGGCTCCCGCGGGTGCTCCTCGGTGAGCGGCAGGAACCGCGGCCGGTTCTCCGGATAGACCTCGCCGGTGCTCGCCAGCACGAAGCGGCGCACCTTGGCCGCCGCGGCCGCCTGCAGAACCACGAACGTGCCGGTGGCGTTCGCCTCGTAGACGCGGGCGGCGTCGGCGGGGAGCCACGACATGAAGGCGCCCAGGTGCAGCACGGCGCCGACCTCCTCCATCGCCCGCGCCACCGCCGCCGGATCGGCGAACGATCCGGTCACTTCGCGATAGCCGGGGTCGTCGCGGCCTAGCGGCGCGAGGTCGAGCCCGGTCACGAGGTCGCCGCGCTCGCGCAGCATGGCCACCACCCGCCGGCCGACGCGGCCGGCGGAACCCGTCACGAGGATGCGCGTCATGTCATTTCACCGAGCCGGAAGTCATACCGGAGACCAGGAACGGCTCCAGCAGCAGGAACAGCACGACCATCGGCACCATCGAGATGGCGCCCGCGGCCATCAGCGCCGACCACTCGATCCCGTGCTCGCCGATGAACGACACCATGCCGGTCGTGATGGTCCAGTGCGCCTGGTCGTTGATGAGCGTCTTGGCGAACACGAAGTCCGACCACGACAGGATCGCGAGGTAGATCGCGCACGCCGCGAGCCCGGGGCGCGCGAGCGGCACGATCACGTACAGGAACGCGGTGAGATGGCTGCAGCCGTCGATCATCGCGGCCTGCTCGAGGTCCTTGGGGATGCCGTCGAAGAAGCCCTTGAGGAGCCACGTCGCGAACGGCACGCCGACGGCGGCGTTGGCGAGCATCAGCGCGAACAGGCTGTCGATCAGGTGGAACGTCGAGGCCATGATGAAGAACGGGATCACGATCAGGCTGCCCGGCAGCATCTTGGTCAGCAGCAGCGTGAGGCCCGTCACCTCCTGCGCCCGGGTCCGGAAGCGCGACAGGCTGTAGCCCGCCAGTGCGGAGATGACGAGGCTGATCGCCGTGGCGCCGGCGGTGACGATCAGGCTGTTGGTGAGCCAGGTGAGGAGCGGCTTGCGCGCGAACGCGGCGCCGAACGCGGCGAAGCTCACGTCCGCCGGCGACGGGATCAGCGTGGGCGAGCGCGCGAGCACCTGCGCGGTCGGCAGCACCGCCGTCACCAGCATCCAGTAGAACGGGAACAGGAACACGAGGCACAGGAGCGCCGTGCCGACCGTCCACGCGAGCGGATGGCGCACGTCGCGCATCAGAAGAACTCCTTGCGCATCTGCTTGCGTGCGAGCAGCACGGCCACGAGCGCGATGACCAGCATCAGCACGCCGATCACCGACGCCCGGCCCATGTAGAAGTAGCCGAACGCCTCGTTGTACGCGCGGATGCCGAGCGTCTCGGTGGCCTTCGACGGCCCGCCGCCGGTCGCGGCGTAGATGATGTCGAACTCGCGGAACGCCCACAGGCCGTTCAGCACCAGCGCGAGCGTCGCCTGCCCGCGGATGCCCGGCCACGTGATGTGCACGAAGCGCTGCCACGCGGTGGCGCCGTCCACCCGCGCGGCCTCGTACAGCGCGTCGGGAATCGACTGCATCGCGGCCAGCAGCGTGAGCGTGAAGAACGGATAGCTCTTCCAGATCGTCGGCACGACCACCGCGAAGAGCGCGGTCGACGGATCCGTGTACCACGCGACGTCGGTCGTGATGAGGCCCAGCGTGCGCAGGAAGTAGTTGACGACGCCGAACGACGCGTCGAACAGCCACACGAAGATGATGCTGACCATCACGCCGGGCACGGCCCACGGGAGCAGCACGAGGCTGCGCAGCCAGCGCCGCAGCGGGAACACGCGGTTCAGCAGCAGCGCGGTGAGGAGGCCGATCGCGAACGCCGGCGCGATGGTGCCGAACGTGTAGGCGAACGACACCCAGACGCTGTGCCAGGTGTCGGCATCCCCGAGCACCGTCGTGTAGTTGCCGAAGCCCAGCGGCCGGTTCCCGAGGGCGAGGAAGTTGAGGCTCTTGCCCTCGCGGAAGCTGATCGAGACGATGAGGTACATCGGCCACGCGATGAGCGCGGCCACCGCGACCACCGCGGGAGCGAGCAGCGCGTAGGCGAAGCGGCGCCGGCGGCGCGCGAGCGCGCCGGGGCGCGGAACGGGCGCCGCCGGCAGGTCCGCGCCGGCGGGGCTCACGGCGCTCATCCGGCGGTCACTTGAGCGGGATGCGCTTGCTCATCTCCGCCTGCAGGTCCTTCATGATGTCGGCCGTCGGGCGGTCGGTGGTCATGAGCTTCATGCCCGCCTCGACGAACACCTTGGCGAACTCGTTGTAGTTCTCGCGCACCGCCACACTCTCGGGAAAGAGGTTCACCGCATCCGCGGCCGCCTTGTTGACCAGCGCCAGCTCGGGATGCGCCGCCAGTTCGGCCTGCGACAGCGCATTGCGGCGCGGCGCGGGCGACGAGGTCAGCAGCGTGAACTTCGCCTGCCACTCGGGCGTGGTGGTCATCCGGATGAACTCCCACACCATCTTCCGCTTCTCGGGGTCGATCTTCGCCGGGATCGAGAGCGAGTTGCTGGTGCCGCCCGGGATGTTCGCGAACGGCATCATGCCCATCCTGAGGCTCCCCCGGATCGGCTCCGGCGCCTTCTTGAGCTGCGCGTTGACCCACGGGCCGTCGCGGATCATCGCGATCTTGCCGTCGACGAAGAGCTGGCGCGCCTGCTCGCTCGACGTCCCCTTGGGCGCGCTCTTCACCGCGGCGCGGAACTTGTCGATCGCGCGGATCACGGCCGGGTCCGTGAAGTTGTACTGGCCGTTCTTGAAGAGCGATGCCCCCTCGCCCGTCACCCAGGTGCCGATCTCGACGAAGACGTTGGGGTGCTCGTTGGTGGGGGCCCCGTAGCCGAAGCGGCCGGCGCTGGCGTCGGTGGTGGCGGCGATGGCCTTCAGCAGTTCGTCGCTGGTCTTCGGCACGCCGACCTTCGCGTCGGCCAGCATCTTCTCGTTGTAGTAGAACATCATGCCGTAGCCCATCATCAGCACGCCGTACACCTTGCCGTTGTAGACCATCTCGTCGGCGAGCTTCGTGTACGTGGCCTTGACGTCGGTCGTCGCGAGGTCGGCGTCGAGCGCGCTCAGCCACCCCTGGCTCGCGAACGCGAGGTAGTTGCGGGTCGGCAGGTGCACGATGTCCGGCGGGTTGTTGCCGGCGAAACGCACGGTGAGCTTGTCCACGTACTCGCGGAACGGGACCTGCTGCTTCTTGACCTTGACGTTCGGGTACTTCGCCTCGAAGGCCTTGATGAGCTCGCTCCAGTACTCGCCTGCGCCCGGCTCCTCGATCTGCCACGACGGGAACTCGAGCTCCATCGGCTTGCCCTGCGCGCCCGCCGACAGCGGCAGCACCGCGGCCGCGGCCAGCACGACCCAGCGCAGCGTCTTCGTCACCTTCATGCGTCCTCCTAGTGCGCGGCCCGGCGTGGTCGCCGGTGCCGCGTTGGCGTGCCCTACTTCAGAACGTATTGCCACAACTCCGCCACCGGCTCGACCCCGTGGCCCGCGCCCTCAGGCACATGGTACTGCCCCCCCTCGCAACGCATCGTGGTCTTCACGAAGCGCAGGTTCTTGTCGAAGATCGAGTGCTGGTATTCGTGGTACGGCACGTTCGGCAGCGTGGCGGCGGCGTGCAGGCTCGCCGCCTGGAAGATGCCGACCCCGATGCTCGCGTGCGGCATCAGCTCGGCGTGGAACGCCACGGCGAGCCGCGCGATGGCCATGAAGTTCGTCACCCCGGTGTGCCCCATCTCGGGCTGCAGCACGGACACCGCGCCGCGCGTGAGGCGCGGCAGCACCTCGTGGACGGTGCGCCACTCCTCGCCGGCGGCGACCGGCACGGCCGACCGCGCCGCAACCTGCGCGAGGCCGTCGACGTCCTCGGGTGCGACCGGCGCCTCGATGAACGTCGGCCGGTACGGCGCCAGCTCCGCCGCCAGCTGGATGGCCTGCGCCGCGGTGAACTTCCAGTGCAGGTCGACCATCAGCTTCACGTCGGGACCGAGCGCCTCGCGCAGCGCGCGCATCTCGGCGACGATGCCCTCGTGCGACACGACCGCGGCGTACTTCACGGCGTCGAAGCCCTTGCCGACCCACTCGCGCGCGAGGGCGACGCGCTCGGCCAGCGTCGCGCGCGGCAGCCCCGACACGTACGCCGGCAGGCGGTCCGTGCGCTGGCCGCCGAGCATCTTCGCGAGCGGCAGCCCGGCCACCTTGCTCGCGAGGTCCCACAGCGCGATGTCCACGCCCGCGATCGCGTCGCCGTAGTAGCCGCCGCCGAAGCCGCGCACGCGCATGAGGTCGTACAGGTCTTCCTTGATCACGGCGGGGTCGCGCCCGTCGCGACCCACGACCACGGGCGCGAACACGTCGTCGATGATCGCGGTGACCGCGCGCGGCGCGACGATGCCGTAGGTCTCGCCCCAGCCGACCGTGCCGTCCTCCGCCGTGACCTTCACGATCACCGACATGTCGGTGGTCGGGTAGATCGTGCGGTTGCCGCGGCGGACGAAGTAGCCCTTCGCGTTCACGGTCTCGCCCGGCCCGAGCGGACCGAGGTAGGGCACGTCGCGCGGGATGGAGACGATGAACGTCTCGAGGGCGGCGACGGTGCTCCTAGCCATGCGTCGCCTGCACCGGCGGGTCGAGTAGGCCCGCGACCTCGGCCAGGAGCTCGGTCAGCTCGCGGTGATCGCCCGCGTCGAGTTCCGGCCCGGCCGCGCGCTTGCCAGCGTGCGAGATGATGCCGCGCCGGCGCAGCGTCTCCTTGGTCATCGCCATCCGGAAGATCGCCTGGAAGTTGAGGAGCGGCAGCATGCGGTTGAATTGCGCGCGCACGCCGGCGCGGTGGCCGGCACGGTGCTCGCGCATCAGCGCGACGTGCAGTTCCGCGAGTTCGCACGCCGGCATGGTGCCCACGGCGCCGCGCGCCAGCTCGTCGGTGAGGTAGCGCCCGCCCGCCCCGCCGAACACGCCGCGCAGCGACGGCGGCGCGCCCGCCAGCATCTGCGCGATGCGCGCGCCGGAGGGCATCGCCTCCTCCTTCACGTACGCGATCTGCGGCACCGCGCGCGCGACCGCGAGCACCACGGCGACGGGCAACCCGCTGCCGGCGGGCGGCGGTGCGTTCTGCAGCATGATCGGCACCGGCCCCGCAGCCCGTGCGACGCGCGCGAAGAACGCGATCGCGTCGTCCTGCGCGGTGATCGATTTCGGCGCCATGACCATGATGGCGGCCGCGCCCTGCGCCTGCGCATGGCGTGCCACCGCCTCGGTCGTCTCGACGTCCGGCGCCGACCCGCCGACGATGAAGGCGGCACGCCCGCGCGCGGCATCGGCGACGCGGTCGGACAGGCGCCGGCGTTCGTCCGGGGTCAGCGACTCGAACTCGCTCGCCACCCCCGGGAAGACGACGCCGTCGGCACCGGCGTCCAGCACGTAGCGCGCGACGGCGGAAAGCCCGTCCTCGTCCGGCGTCCCGTCGGGCAGGAACGGGGTGCACAACACGGGGAAGACGCCGGACAGGGTGGGCGGGACGTGGGTCACGGGCGATGGTCGGTGCAGGGCGGCGAAGCGAATGCGCTCGCGGGAGGCCGTGCCGCCGGGCGCGGCGGCACGCCGCGCCGGGCGCAGGTCCGTGGCAGGCAGCCTACGGCCAATGCCCGGCCCGGTCAACGCGGCGCCGCCCGGGTGCGCGCAGGCCACGCACCGCAGGCCGGCGCGGCGCGGGATAATGCGCACCTCGCCGCCGATCCCGCAAGCCGCCCCCACCCCGCCATGCCCCACGAATTGCCGAGCCCGGACAAGGGGTTGGACAAGCACACGCCGATGATGCAGCATAGTTTCACTGTACTCTCATGATGCATGCATCAAATCTTTGAGCGGACTATACAATTTGCCATCTGATATAAATATTCTTGGCCAGCGTTTGCCGTGAATTCGCCAACTTTCTGGCGAGAGCCGACTTCTCCAATGCCGCTGGTCGACTGCCTCTAGGGCGAAGGAAGCGGAAAATTGCAATAACGAACGGAGCCCTTGCTAGGAGCCTCCTAGTGGCAAGCAACCGCGCAAATCGTCAAGTTTGCATGGTTGCCTTGCGCCTCAGGGTGATTTCTCACTCCTGCAATAGAAGAAGGGGCCAGTCGAAGCATGCCAGCGTGTTGGAGCGCGCGGAACCGCATAGCCCCACCCCTCCCTTCGTCGTCACCTATTCCAGGGTTCCACCGTCCAAGGTAGGGCGGGCGTTGCGAAGGCCGCAAATTCGGCTCATCTCGTTGCACTGTTCTGCAACGACAACGCCAATCCGAAGGCAAGCGAGGCCAATGCTTTGCCATCGACGTGCGCGCCATTGCGTTACCGACGGCGCCAAACGGTAGAGTGCCGAGGTAGTCGCTGACGTAACAAGGGGCAGTGGATGAAGCGATACCGAGGGAGGCTTTTATTTTCGGCGAGCGACGTTGTTGCGTTTCAATCTTGCGAGCATGTTGCCACTCTCGAGTTGCGCAACCTTGAGACGCCAATGGCGGTCGCGGAAGATGACGAGCAGGCCAAGCTCATCCAAGGTAAGGGCTTCGAACACGAAGCGAAGCACCTGCGCGCGCTTCAGGATGCCGGCTTGCAGGTCATCAACCTGAAGGAAGAGTGGGACTTGGCCGCGAGTGTGGCTGCGACGACAGCGGCCATGCAGGCCAGCGCCGATGTCATCTTCCAAGCCACGCTATGGTCAGACCGGTTCTTCGGTCATGCCGACTTTCTGCGCAAGGTGGACCGGCCATCGGCACTTGGAAACTACTCCTACGAGGTTGCCGACACCAAGCTGGCGCGGTCGACCAAGGCCAAGTTTCTCGTTCAGCTCGCCTGCTACTCCGACCTGCTGGAACCGCTGCAGGGTGTCGCTCCCGAGCGCATGCACGTGCTGCTGGGCAGCGGTGAGGAAAAGACCTTTCGTTGCGCCGACTACCGACACTACGTGGTCGGGGTGCGCAATCGCTTCCTGGCCAGTGTCGAGGCTGAGGAACGCCAAACGTATCCGGTCCCCTGTGCGCACTGCGGATACTGCCGTTGGCGGGACCTGTGCGATGACCAGTGGCGCCAAGACGACCACCTTAGCCAAGTTGCAGGAATCGCCGGCGGACAAGTGGCCCGCCTTGAGGCGGCCGGCACCCGCACGATGAAGGCGCTGGCCGACCTGCCGCCAGATGCCTCCGTACCAAAGCTTCGCGCGGAAACGCTCGCCAAATTGCGCAGCCAGGCGGCCCTCCAGGTGTCCTTCCGGGAAACGGGTGTTCGAAGCTACGAACTTCTGCCTGCATCGGAGCACGGACGGGGCTTTGGACGATTGCCTCCACCTGACCACTACGACCTGTACTTCGACATCGAAGGCGACCCGCTCGAAGACGGCGGCCTCGAATACTTGTTGGGCCTGCACTACCAGGATGCGGGCCAGGACCACTTCAAGCCATTCTGGGCGCATGACCGCCAGGAAGAGCGCAAGGCCTTCGAGGCTTTCGTCGACTTCGTGTGCGAGTGGCTGACAAGGCACCCTTCCGCCCACATCTATCACTACGCCGCGTACGAGTTGACTGCCGTGAGAAACCTGATGGTCCGCCACGGGACCCGGGAAGCAGCGGTAGACCAATGGCTTCGAGAAGGTCGTCTGGTCGACCTTTACAAAGTCGTTCGCGAAGCGATGCGAACCTCTGAGGAAGGCTACTCCATCAAGAACATCGAGAAGTTCTACATGCCGGCCCGCGAAGGCGAAGTGCAAACGGCTGGCGCGAGCATTGTCTTCTACGAGCGGTGGAAGGAATCGCGAGACCCTACGCTGCTCGAACAAATAGACGCGTACAACCGAGTCGACCTCGCTTCCACGCGGCTGCTCTTGCAGTGGCTCCGCGGGCTGCAGCCCCATGCGCCCGTCCCGCTTCCCCACGAAGTCTTGCAGGAGCCCAAGGGCAAAGGGGAAAAGACGCGCGAAGCCGAAGCCGTGTTGGCGAAATATCGCGAGCAGTTGATTCCCGATTCACCTGCGGTCGACATGGACCCGATGGCGCGCGCACTGAACGAGCTGGTCTACTACCTGCTCGACTTCCATCGACGGGAGGAAAAGCCGGTGTGGTGGTCGGTCTTTGCTCGCATGGACATGGAGGAAGAGGACCTACTGGAGGACGTGGAGTGCATTGCTGGCCTGGCGGCGGACCCGAAGAACCCGCCGAAGGATGACGGTCGCTCGCGCATATACACCTACCGCTTCCCGGACCAAGAGTTCAAGCTGAAGCTCGGCCAAGCGTGCTTGCGTTGTGACAACGCCGGCCCCGCGGGCACTATTGTTCTGCTGGATGAAAAGGAGCGGCGCCTTGCCCTTCGGCTCGGCAATAAGCAGGAGGCACTGCCGCAGCACCTATCCATCGGACCTGGCGGTCCTATCAACAGTGACATATTGGCGGACGCGCTCGTCGCGGTAGCCGACTCCGTGCTGGCCAAGGATGGCAAGTTTCCGGCAGTCATGGAGTTGCTGCGCCGGGAGCCGCCTCGGATTTCTGGGCGAACCCTGCACTCACCGGTCATCCCAGGGGTTCAAGAGCTCCTTGGCGAGGCCATCGACGCGGTGGCGAACCTGGACCGCAGCTACCTGGTCGTGCAGGGGCCACCCGGCGCGGGTAAGACCTACACCGGTTCCCACCTGATTGTCGACCTCCTCCGCCGCGGCAAGCGTATTGGTGTGGCCGCCAACAGTCACAAGGCAATACATAACCTGCTCCGGGCCGTGGAGAAGGTGGCCGACGAACTGAGTGTCGAGTTCTCCGGCATGAAGAAGGCTTCTCGCGGCAACGAGGAAACGGAGTACGACTCGCCGCGATTCTCCAATGAGTACAAAAGCGGGGAAGTGGCCGAGAACATCGAGAACGCTCCGCTTGTCGCCGGAACGGCTTGGCTCTTCGCTGCGGGAGCAATGCAGGGAACACTCGATTACCTCTTCATCGACGAGGCTGGCCAGGTGTCGTTGGCCAACGTGGCCGCCATGGGCACGTCCGCCACGAACATCGTGCTGCTCGGCGACCAGATGCAACTTGGTCAACCGACTCAGGCACTCCATCCCGGTCGTTCCGGCGACTCTGTACTCGACTTCCTGCTCGACGGCCATGCAACCGTGCCCGGGGACCGGGGCATCTTCCTGCCGGTCACCTTCCGCATGCATCCGGACGTTTGCCGATTCATCTCGGACGCCGTCTACGACGGGCGACTGGAGTCGGCACCGCGCACGCACGGCCAAAGGCTCGTCCTGAGCCCGCCTGAGCATCCCGCACTACAACCCACCGGGCTGCGGTTCTTCCCGGTCCATCATGACGAATGCAGGCAACAGAGCGAGGAGGAAGCCAACGTCGTCCTTGCGATTTATAACGACCTACTTCGCCAGTCCTGGACCGATTCCCGCGGACTGACCAGAGCACTCACCGAAGAAGACATCCTCGTCGTCGCCCCATACAACCTTCAGGTGAATCTCCTGAAGTCAGTCCTTCCGCCCGATGCTCGAGTCGGAACAGTGGACAAATTTCAAGGGCAAGAGGCTGCAGTGGTCATCGTTTCGATGGCCACTTCCAACGGTGATTGCATTCCTCGGCACATCGATTTTCTGTTCAGCAAGAACCGACTCAATGTCGCCGTCTCGCGGGCGATGTGCCTCTCCATCATCGTCGCAAGTCCGGATTTGCTAGCGGTTCACTGCAATACCCCGCAACAGATGATGCTAGTGAACGTACTTTGCTGGGCATCCTTCTACTCCCAGAGTGCGTTAGCCGGCCATCTCCCGGTAACTCGCAATTCGAGCTCTTGGGTCGAATGAATCAACAAGAGATGGCAATCGGCCGGATAGCCAAACGGCTCTTCATGTGTGTTGAATCAACTTGGGGTTGCAGCTCTACTTGGACGCCGAGCGAGGGAAGGGGCACCAATCGCGATTCGTAGTCAATACGTTGCCTTTGCGATGCTAGGGCAACATCGAGAGTATTTATTCACTTTTGCGCGAGCATCTGCTGGCGAAAGTGCAGGTATTTCTCCTGAACCGGCTCGCTGCCATAGAGCCGTTCAAGTCGGCGCACCACGAAATGTCCGCGCGCCATTTTTTGGAAATGGTCAATGAAGACAGCATTGATGAGCGCGCCGCCAGCTGCTCCGAGAATAGGAACCATCTGAGCAGCTGCCTTGTTGGAAACCTGCACCGAGAATCGTTGAGCCACCTGTGTAATGAACCTAACCAATTGCGGGGCCGCCTGCCTGTTCATGGCACGTTTGAGGCTGCTAGTTGCGAGAAATTTGGTGGCCTCGGAAACGCTCGTAGCAAGAACCTGCCGCGTAGCGATATACCCCAAGTCCGCCGCATCATCGCTGGAGCCAAGGCCGCCCAAAGTGAGGACCTGTATGCACTCCAACTGAGTTTCCGGGTCGCCAAGGTTAGCCCCTTCACTGCGCGCGATATCGGCTATGGAACGCATCATGATGGTGGTGGATATAGGAAGTTCCACAGCGAGCGCCGCGAGGCCGAACGCACCACCGCCCGCACCGGTCACAGCCACCGCAGCCTTGTGCCAACGATTTGTAGCTCCATTGGGGTCCGTTAGCCCATCCTGCTGTCTTCTCATGGTCTTGAGGGCCGCATCAAGAGACAGCCCAACCGCCTTCTGCGCAGCGCGCGCGATTGCCTCGTTGGCACCTGCCGGCAGTTTAGCCAAGACCTTTTCGATAGGCGCTCCAACGACACCTGCAATCCGGATGGGCAACCCGGTCGTCTCAAGCAATTGAGTAGCAGTTCTCAGGTCCGTAAGCTGTTTGGCGTCCAACGCTTCGCTCCTTCTAACATGGTGCCATCACGGAACTTGCCTTCGCGTGTGGCGCCAGCGCACTCGTAACCGCGCACCGCTCCTCGGCGCAGCTAATAAGCGATGCAGCCGGCGCTGGGAACAATGCCAGAAGCTGTTTGGGCACGCTTTGCAGACTAGACAACTCGATAGAGGCGATGCGTACTCGCCGTTGGCTTGTCTGATGGTCCAAGGACTCGGGAAGGTTCGCTACAAAAACATTTCGGACACCCGGCGCGTGACCCATTTCTCCATGGTGCGGGTAGAGAAGCACGATGTCGTCACATCGATAGCACGCGCCATACGTCAGCATCTGATACATATCGCCCTGGGCGACGCCGTCCTTCACCTCTTCAGGAGAAAGCAATTTCCATTTCGTGTCGAGTATCCAGGCGAATTTCGAATCGGACGCACCGCGTGCCAAGACGTCGGGACGCATTGCAAAGACAGGCATGCCCGTCGCCTCCATCAAAGCGGCATGTCGCTGCGGCCCCTGGCGAGTAATACGCCAACCTGTTTTGCCAAATACACGCTGGGCCATGCGGCCGATATACTCTTCGAACAATATGTTCATGTCGAAGAACAACGAGAACGCGCCTTCGGAGCCAGCCGTCACATCCGGCGGCGTTCCATTCAGAAAGAGCCGGGCGAGCGTAAACACCTGCCTGTATCGCCAACTAAGTCGGTCAAGCGTAACGGTCTTCCAAGCGAGTGTTTGTGTGCTGCAATCGGACACTTCTTGGAATATGAGAAGCAGCTCGCCAAGTTCGCGCTGATTGGTAACATCCCGCGACACGCGCAACAATAGCCGGACCGCAGCCTTGAGAATCTGATTGAGCGCATTGTCTTCGTGAAATTCCTCGTAGCGGCAATACATGCGCTCCGGATGCGCCGCGTTCTTGCGAACCTGCTCCAGCACGCCCAACCGTCCACGCAGCACGGCCAAATTCTCCTCGCGACGCTCGTAGCGCCGAACGAGTCCTCGATGGGTTTGATAGATGAGCTTGGAGCAGAAGATGCGTATAAGGGCCTCGAGGATGCTAAGCGTCTGCGTAGCCATCGGCGTCGCATCACCGGCTTTCACATCTAGGTCCAGGGCGACCGAAAGCATGGCCACCAGGTTCTTTCGCACCGTGGTTACGTCACCCTCAATCTTCGGCAACACCTCGATGGTCGTTCGCCCGACCTGAACTGTACCGACGTACTGCTGCGCCTTGAGTGTCGTCCGATTGGTGAATTTGAAGACGTCGGCGCCCACTGTTGCCCTAAGGCGGACGAGCGCGTCCGCCTGGCTGGGGCTAACTGATAGTCGTGCTTTATCTGCGGCACCAACATGCAAGCTGTCGTACTCGCGGAGCGAGATGATGGCCATTTCTGACTATTGGTAGATGCCAAAGTAGCCAGAAAGCGGAAATGCATCGCCTCGAACACCAAACCGAGGCTTGCTGGCGTAATCGTCAACTTCCGCATTCAGTCCAACGGGCACGCCGCTAGCAGACTCGATGAAGCATGAGTTCGTGTCGTTGAGCACTAAAGCCACCTTTGCTAGGTCCTCGTAGAAGTACTCCTGCAAGAGCGGAATCACTTTGTGCCTGAACACTGCCTCGATAGACTCGAGCGAGTCGACGCCGACGAAATATGCATGTCCGATGGTATGGTCGCGGTCATAGAGATACTCGATGCGGTCATTCATGGCTCGGAGCATCGCGCGCAGGTCAATGCCCGCCACCGCCTCACCAGGCAATGCTGAGTAGTCCGGCAGCAGCTCCACGAACTCGAATCGTCTGCGCAGGGCCGTATCAATCAACGCAATTGACCTATCGGCGCTGTTCATGGTCCCCACGACATGAAGGTTGCCGGGAACGCTGAAGGGCTCCGACTCGTCGGAGTACGGAAGGCGTACGGTAAGTGCGTTTAGCGCGCCCTCGCGCTTGTCCGGCTCCAGAAGCGTTATGAGCTCACCGAACACTTTCGAAATGTTTGCCCTATTGATTTCGTCGATGATGAGCACGAAGCGACGTTCGGCATTGTCTGGTGTTGCCCCAACGAGACTATTGAGTGCACTCCACTTGATGTGCTTCGGGTCGAGTTTGTATAGGGTCGACATCACGAAGTTCTTGTCATAAATCTCGTCGGTCGGATGATTGGCCTCAAATGCTGCAAGCCAGCGGACCGGGCGCATCTGGCGATAGCGCAGGGCACCGTCCTCCAAGAACTCATAGTCTCCGACCACTTCGCCGACTGCCTTGAATGCGCTGTTGCCCTGCGACGCAATGACGATGTCTCCCACTTGCATATCGAGTTTAAATAGCGAGACATAGCGGGCATGCGATTTCTGCTTGTCCGCAATCCCGCTATCTCCCTTTATCGTCTGCTCTATCTCGTCCGGTGTCTTGCAATCGGTAAAGTCAACATCCCGCCCATAGCCAAGCAAAATGTAGCCCTTCTTCAAGCATTCGCCGAAGAGCTCGTCCCCGAGCGCCGTTCCTGCCCGGCCCAGCGACATCTTGTAAACGGTTCGCTCGCTTAGCGGTTTGCCTGCCAATCCAGGACGGATAACTTTGCTGCGCCTCGCCGCATCGCATGCCTTGCGGAAGATGCCGGGCCGCACCCAGTAGTGCACCTGCCCGTCTTGGACGACCGGGCGCAATCCCTCAACGAAGTCTTCGTAACCATAGCTCTGATGAAATGTCACGAAGAAAATCCGATTCTCACCGCAAAGCTCGCGATATCGGGCCATCAGCACTTCTCTGCGGCTGTCCGCTTTGCCGTCACAAATTTCCACCGCGAGCTGAGCCGTTCGATAGGTCTTTCCAGTTCCGGGCGGACCAAAGAGTATGCGATTGAGGGCTGGCATCGATTTGCCTTGTACAGTAGTTGAGGCGACGACCGCCGAGTCTTGACCATTGACCACGGGTTTTCCAGTCGCATTGCCTTCGTCGTAGGCGTCGCATAATGCAACGAGGCTTGCCATGGTTGGGAGCGACACCAAGTCGGCCGCACGGCCAGTTGCCAAATTCGGCGCATTGGCGCCGAGATTCGAATTGCGAGTGTCCTGCGCGCGATAGCGACGCTTGACCACGATTTCTGGTGTGCTGGTTGTCCATGGCCCGGGCTCCACGAACACCGAGACCGTGCGACCCTGCCGGTCGAGCGCCAACTCCCGACCGCTGGGCATTAAGAATCCCGCGATGTACTTCGTCGGCTCCTTAGTTGGCTGCAGGCGCTCCTGGAGATAGTTGAGCGCAGCGTCGACGGTCAGAACCCGCGAAAGAACTTCGTTTCCCCTCTTCCACACATCGGCCGCGAACTCAAATAGTGGCCTGCCGCTTCGCTTCTCCATGAGTGCGGCGTTGAGGTCCTTCATGGATGACCGCAGACTTACACTACCAGCCCCGGCCCGCAGCATTTCGAGCTTAAAGATGGGCAGTATGGCCGGCTGCAGGCGATTCTGATATAGAAACGCAATCTTCCATTTGACGGCCGGGCCGAGGTCCGCGCTCTCGATGGCGGCGAGGTCGCCTATCCTGCCGGCGCGCGCCACCGACTCGACCTGCGTGAGCACCTTGCGAAATGCCTCTTCCGGAGTGGTCCCGTATTTTTCATACCACGCGTAGTCCACCCCGTAGTGGCGGCCACCAGTGTTGTCCTTTTCTTCGTGGTCGTCGCGGCGGTAGATACCAAACTTAAATGAGGAGCCGCCCCATATCGAGCCAATGTTAGTTGTTCGTGCCTCCAGCCAGTTGACGAAGCAATCCGGATTCCCTGCCTCGGTGTACTCCGACAACGTTATCGAACCCAAGCCCTCCAAGGGCCAGCGGGCAAGAAACGCGTCCCAGACCTGCTCAACGTTGGAAGTATTCCATTCGGAAGTCATTCGCCTATTCTCTTCGTCGACGCGATGTTGCTTTCTATTGCGACCCTCTGTTCTTTTCGGCTAGCCCCCATAGCGTGTTGACCGGCGCCAGCTCTCCGAGCATCGACCACGTGATTGCAAGCAGTGGAGGACTTCTCACCACAGTCGTTAAGCAGCGTGCTCCCTACATTGCAACCTGAAGACGATTCTTGCTTTTAGGAAAATTGATGTGACTTGGCGAGGAGGCGTCGCTCGCTGTGGTCATCGAAACGATGGCCTTCTTGGCCTGCCGGCCCTGAATTGTTTGGCCTAACCATCGGCGCTCGCGTGGACCCGGACGGCGTAGGTCCGCAGCATGCGTACGATGGAATGTGGCGTCAGCACCTGGACGTGCCCTTTGAACGGGGCCGGTTCCGGTGCCGAGTAGCCCGCAAAGGACCAACGCCGGTGTCCACCATTCCAAACCAGGTAGGCCTGGTCACCGACTGCAAAAATCGCTCCATCCGGCAGCTCGTCGGCTACCGCGTCATACCGCCGCTTGGCATGCCCCATGGCCCTCTCGCCATGCAGCACGCGGTCGATGTCAGCAATGGGGCTGTCAACACTCAGTCCCTGCTCCGTGTTGGCACTAACCCAGGCGGCTTTGAAAGCGCGGTATTGTTTGGGGCTGCACTGGGCGCAGGGGCGATGCCCCGCCGCGAGGGCACTTGCCTCGTCGAGAAAGAAGAGTTTGGTGTACTTGACCCCGCCGTCGGCAAATCGCACCGTTCGACCCTTGCTCTGCAGTGTACAAATGACCCACCTATGGGATGAATACGGCAGGGCGTCGGCTATAGAGGGGGGCTCCAAGATGCCCCGATTGCCCATCAGGCCGCCGTGCTCGGCAAAGGCGTTCAATCGTCCCCACGGGTCGCATCGGTTTGTTCTCGCCACGCTCAGCTCCACAATTGGACTACGGGAATTCCTTACTGGCTCCGTCCGCCGCCACTGCATGTGCGCGAGCCGACCCACCCAATTCGCATCGGTCCGCCCTCCAGCTAGTCTTTTCTCTCTCTCGTCTTCTCTGCCTGCGTACGTCAGCGGAACGCGCAACTCAAAGTCAAGGATTTTGCCCGTCGCGCGCGCACGCGCTTTCGACTGTCGTCAAATTGCCGGCTCAAATCCGGCGTCACCGCGCGAATGTAGTGAATGCGCCACCTAGCAAGAGCATAGTCCTCGCGTGGCTCACTCGATGAGCCGTCCACCTTTGATGAGCGCTTCCACGTGTGAGACGGCGGATGAGTTCCTCGCCGCAAGCGAAGTCGGCGAAGCAACGTCAGCACTGCAGCACATGGAAGCGCCGCGGACTACAGGGCGAAGGCTGTCCGCAGATGGCGGTCGGAGCCGTAGCCCACGGTCTTCTCGCGCATGTAATTCCGGAGCCGCTCAGTCACCGCAAGACCGGGTACGGTCCCCTGCATATGCCGGAGGGCGCCTTCCCACGTCGCGCGCCTGAACGAACGAGCGTCCGAGGTCCTCATGAACCTACCGAACGATTGCTCTACCTTGGCCTCTTGCCCATCTCGCACCAGGTTTACCAATGTGAACCGTCTTTGCAACCGATGCGCTACCCACGAGCCGAGTAGCCACATCCTCAGCAGCTCGTACAATTGCGCCTCCTCAGCCACGGTCGCAAAGGCCACACCCTCCTGCATGACACCCTCGTACCATCCACTTCCTCCTTCTGTATATCGCTGTCCCCGCCCAGGGCTGCTTGGACGCGTGCGATTACCAGCCGTGAACTTCGCCTCGATGAATACCAGAACCTCATTTGACAGAATGACGAGGTCGGGTTCGGTCCCACGCGCCACATCTTCCCCAAACGCGGTTCGCGCTTCCTCGAGCGGTCGCCAGCGTCCGGCGGCAACCGGGTCACTGCCCCAATAGACGACGCTCGGCATGTTGGCAGGCGTCGACGTCAATTCGTGGACCCAAGAGCCAACACAATCAGCCTTCTCAAGAGCCCGGAAAACGTTCCAAGTCAAGGCGTCCTCGCTGCGCTCCCGAGCCATTCGACTTTCGCGCTTCACCTCCAATAAGCGAGAGAGAAGTCGGAGGTCGTCCGCATCCGTCCAAAGAAGATTGTCCAGCGCTGACTGATACTCGAATGTCGATGGCGAAACATATATGCGGTGACGCGGGCAGCAGTACTCCGACGTACGTCGAAAGGTACGCCGTTGCCGGCGTACCCAAGTATCGCAATCGGCAACTGGGCAGCGAACCCGATGCTCGTCCATCGCTATCGTTGAGGTAAGGTCCTGAGTCCCGTATGGAGTCTTCACCATGCTCGCAATCTCAAGAGATTTCTTGCAACGCGGAGAGGGATGACGATTATTAAGAACACAGCCCGGTCAGCGTGGTCCATTGTCCGGCTGGTACTGCGCTCGCGCGGGTTCGCGCGACGTCCGGGTCAGGAGACTTGCACAAGGCGGGAGGGCCAGCTGTTCAGGCGCAGCAAGTTGCTCTTGGTAATCAAACACTCGCCTCCGGAGGGCCTCGTCTACTCGCAAAGGACGAGTAGGCCAGCTTCGCCAGCAAGCTGCACATTACGGAAAACTCGCGCTCATCCTTAAGGAGCTGGTCCGCGATGTGGTTGTGCTTCTCTTTGCTCTCGATGATGATGTCCATCAGGATGTCCTTGAAGTCACCGAGTTCGAATTGCTCCGCCGTGTTGTTTGCTGCTTGGTCCGCGAGAACTTGGTTTCCAAGGATGTTGCCGTTGATGGTGGTAACCCAGCCCACGAAATCGGCGTCCGAGAGGTCCCCAGAGAACAGGTCGTTCATCTTTTCGACCACCTCGGCCAGCTTCTTCTCCTCGTCCGTCATCGCCTTGCCGGTCCCGGCCTCGGAGGCGGGCTTGAGCTTCACGACCTCGCCCTTGGACAGGTCAAGCGTCTGCTCACCCTGTTTCTGAAGGCGGTAGTGCGTCAACCGGACGTCCGAGTTCAGGTCCAGCAGGCTGGTGTCGTGATGGTCAGCGATGCGCGGCATGAGGTTCTTGCCGTACGCGTACAGCTTCTCGAGTTCCGCGTCGTTGTAGGCGATGATTTGCGACAGGAAGTCGTACATCCGCAGGAACGTACCGAGGTCCTTGCGGAACTGGTCGGCCGCGTCCTCATCCAGTGCTTCGAAGCGGTCGCCAGCAGGCTTGAGCCATTGATGCATGCCGGCTTGGTTGCGCTTCGGGTCGAAGAAGACCTCGGCGAACTTCTCGACCTCCGCTGAGAGGTACACGCCGGCCTGGTCGAGCTTGGTCTGCAGCTCATGCACGATGTTGGGGTCGGTCACGCCCTCCAGCTCCGCAGTGCGGTAGAAAGGCTGGAAGCTCTTCAGAATCTCATCGGGCTTGTTCACGAAGTCGAGGACGAACGTGTCTTCCTTACCCGGGAAGGTCCGGTTCAGCCGGGAGAGTGTCTGCACCGCCATTACGCCCGAGAGGCGCTTGTCGACGTACATGGTGTGCAGCAGCGGCTGGTCGAACCCAGTCTGGTACTTGTTTGCCACCAGCAGCACGCGGTACCGGTCGTCCTTGAACGCCTCTGCGGGCTCGGCGCCCTTGATGTCGGGATTCAGGTTCGCCTCATTGAAGGCGTCCGGCCCTGACTCCGGGTCAGGGATGTCCCCAGAGAACGCGACGAGCGTCTTCATGTCAGCATACTTGCGCTCGGCGATGTACTTGTCCATCGCCAGTTTGTATCGCACCGCGGCCTGACGCCCAGAGGTCACCACCATCGCCTTGGCACGCCCGCCAATCTTCGGCATGACGTGCTCCCGGAAGTGCTCGACGATGACGACCACTTTCTGCGCGATGTTGTACGAGTGGAGCTGCGCGAACTTGGCCAGCGCCTTCTTGGCTTTGAGCTGGGGCACCAACTTCTCGTCCGCTGCACTGCCCAGCTTGTAGAACGTCTGGTAGGACGTGTAGTGCTTCAGCACGTCCAGGATGAACCCCTCCTCGATGGCCTGGCGCATCGAATAGACGTGGAAGGCGCCAGGCACGCCGTTGGGGCCAGGTCGGCCGAACAGTTCCAGCGTCTTCGCCTTGGGTGTTGCCGTGAACGCGAAGTAACTGACGTTCCCCGGCCGTTTACGAGAGGCCATCACGGTGTTGATGACGTCCTCCGAGGTGATGTCCTCGGGGTCGACGGCGAGGTCAGGCTTGAGCTCGAACGGAGCGCCATCAATCTCCACAACCTGCGACAGCGTTTTACCGTCGCTGGTCAGCGCCTGGTTGAGCTTCTGCGCGGCCGACCCTGTCTGGCTGGAATGCGCCTCGTCAACGATGAGCGCGAAACGCCGGTCCTTCAGACTGCCGACCTTGTCGAGCACGTATGGAAATTTCTGGAGCGTCGTGACGACGATGGGCACGCCGTCGTTCAGGGCACCCGCGAGCTGCTCGCTGTCCTGGTCGATTTTCTGAACAACGCCCGCCTTATGCTCGAACTGGCTGATGGTCTCCTGCAGCTGCCGGTCCAGGACACGGCGGTCGGTGATGACGATGACGGAGTGAAAGACCTTTTCGTCCTTCGCGTTGTGCAGGTTGGCAAGCCAATGCGCGGTCCACGCGATGGAGTTCGACTTGCCCGAGCCGGCCGAGTGCTGGATGAGGTAGCTATGTCCCGCCCCTTCGCTTGCCGCCGCCTCGACTAGCTTAAAGACGCCGTCTAGCTGGTGGTAACGGGGGAAGATGAGCGTCTCCTTGGTCACCACCTTCCCGCCAACCTCCACGTCCTTGCGTTCGAGGTGGAGGAAGCTGCCGAGAATCGCGAGCCATGCGTCACGGTTGAGGACGAGGTGCCAGAAGTACCAGGTCGGGTAGCCGAGCCCATCCGGTGCTGGAGGATTCCCTGCACCGGCGCCTCCCAGACCGTCCGGCTTGCCAAGGTTGAAGGGCAGGAAGCGCGTAGCGTCGCCCTCCAGCTTGGTGGTCATGAACACCTGCTCCGTCGAGACCGCGAAGTGCACCAGCGCACGGGTCTTGAACTGCAGGAGCGGTTCGGGTTCCTTTGACTTAGGGTCCTTGGGAACTCGGTCCTTCCGGTACTGAAGGATGGCGTCCTCGATGTTCTGGGTCGTATCTGTCTTGAGCTCCGCGGTGCCGACTGGGAGCCCGTTGACGAAGAACACGAGGTCAATGGAGTTCTCGTTGTGGACGCTGTAGCGCAGCTGCCGCACGCAAGTCAGGCGATTCTTTCCGTACCACTCGACCAGCTGCGGGTTCTTCCGGTTCGCCGGGCGCAACTGGCAGAGAAAGAACTTGGCGTCACGGTCTTTGAACCCTTTGCGCAGCACGTGGAGCATGCCCCACTTGTCGAGCTGCTCGGCCACGCGCTTGACCAGCATCTTCTCCGAGTCGCCGTTGTGCCACTTCTTGAACTTGGCCCACTCCGCGGGCTGCGTCTCCTGCACGAAGGCGAGGATGTCATCGGGGAAGAGAGCCAGCTCGCGGTTGTAGGAGGCGGCGTCCTTCAGATGGGTGCGGACGGCCCAGCCGCTCTTGGCGAGATGACCAGTAAGCTCGTTTTCGAAGACGTGCTCGGTGTGGACGTTGGACAATTTGGGCATTTCAGCCTTCTTGTTTATCGTTGTAGGGGCAAATCATCCTGGCACGGTGAACTGGCCGGTGACGGCTGCGGAAATCAGCGACGAGCGGTACTCGCGCAGCGTGTCCGCCGATTTGGCCGCGACCTCGCACAGCTCATCAAGCCTCATTTTGTCCCGGCGGATTGCCGTCACGATGTCGCGCTGCTCGTCTATTGGAGGAAGCGGCGTTGACAGGCGGGCGATGTCGGGCATGTAGATGGTGGCGTGCGTAGAGCCGAACTTGAGCCTCTCAAATTCGAGCACCATCGCTCGGAGTACATAGAGCAGGAATTCCGGCAGAATCCTCGTGCCGCATACCCAGTTCGCGAAGTCCTGCGTCGTGGCCATGGGGACGCCCATCATTGCCGAAAAGCCGACGGAAGCTGTGCGTGACAGCATGACCGTTCCCGCGGGCAACAGGCGTGCCGACGAATTGGCAATGCCGAGCTCGCTCACCTTCTCCGCCGTTTCGGTTACAGCTTCAATGCGGCCACTGCGGATTTGCCACACATCGGCGAGAGAGAACCATGGGATATTGCAGTCCACCCAATATTCTGGGTGTTGCCGGCTTGGTGTATGACCTGACTCTAGCCGTGCGACAAACCTGATGTAAGGAGCCTCCCAGTGGGACGGGATGGGGCCCATCCAAGCACGGCCGGAATCCTTTGTCGGGAGGCGCCGGCTACCCTTCGTGACCGCGTGGTGGAGCAGTTCCCACGCGCTCTCCTTCAGGTGAGCCAAGAGCCGCTCCTTCTCCGCAATCAGCGCATCGATTCGCGCCGTCTTCTCGTCGAGGAAGTTAGCGATTCGTTCTTGGTTCCCCACTGAGTGCGCGGGAAGCTGAAACGCGCGGAAACTGTCTTGGTCAAGGTTTTGCATGCTGCTGCTTGCGCCTGCGCAAGCCAACCTTACTTGGTCCCGATAGAGGCTGGAACGGGTCCACCAATATACAAATCGCGGGCTGACGCTCCTCTCATCGAAGCTAACCTGCCAGAGGCGGTCGGGGAGGAAAATGGTCGAGAGCGACTGTCTGGCCAGCCCGGCGGCTCCGACGAGGTCAGGAGTGTTCATTCGGCTCACGACAAGGGTGTTTGCAGTGACCGGGCAAGCTACTCTGGCTGCCTCCTCCGGCAGGACTGCCTTGTTTTCCAGGGGGTCAAAGCTACCGGAGTAGACGCAGCTCGTCTTCAGTACGCCTAACTCTCCTGGGCCAGCTGGCGTGTCAACGGCGTTGACACTTACTCCCGATTGAATAGACCGGATAACCCGCTTAAGAGGGACCGTGTGTGGCGTTACCGTGGTCACGCCACCACTCCTTTCATCAGCTCGATGAACCGCTTCTCCATTTCGCGGATTTCCTCTGAAATGACCTGCGGGGGGCGGGGCGGCTTGTACACGTAGAAGTAGCGGTTGAAGTTGATTTCGTAGCCGACCTTTCCGACCTTGCCGTCCTTCTCGTCCTTGATGTCCTCGTTCACCCAGGCATCAGGAACGTGCGGCAACACCTCGCGCTTGAAGTAGGCCTCGATGGACTCGTCGAGCGGGACGTTCTCCGTGTCCCGCAGCTCCGGGTCATACGACTTCTGGCCCTTCTTGACCTTCACCTCGACGCCTGGCCGTGGAGGCCGGTCGACAGTCACCTTCCGGTAGCCAAAGAACGTCGTGGCGAATGTCTTGCTCACCACGCGCGGCGGCTCCGGTTCCGCAGCCTCGAGCGCAGCGCCGTTTCCCTTGGCCTGCTCCTGGCACTCATGTTCGAAAGTGGCGCCATCCTTGCCGCTTGAATAGGCGCGGACGATTTCGTCCACCTGCTCGTCGGTCAGGTACACGCGCTTGTTGCCCAGGCTCTTCTTCATCTTCGCGTACATGCGGGTCGCGTCGATGAGCCGCACCTTCTGCCGACGATTCGCCGGCTTGGCGTTGTCGAGCACCCAGACGTAGGTCGCGATGCCTGTGTTGTAGAAGAGGTCGTTGGGAAGCGCGATGATGGCGTCTAGCAGGTCGTTCTCGAGGACGTACCGCCGAATCTCGGACTCCCCGGAGCCAGCGTCACCGGTGAAGAGCGGGCTTCCGTTCAGGACGATGCCGATGCGGCTTCCGCCGCTGCCGTCCTTTTGCACAGGCGCCATCTTCGAGATGAGGTGCATCAGGAATAGCATTGAGCCGTCCGAAATGCGCGGAAGCCCGGGCCCGAAGCGCCCCGCGAACCCCTTCTTCTCGTGCTCGGCCTTTACGGCGTCGGCTACCTTTTTCCACTCAACCCCAAAGGGTGGATTGGACAGCATGTAGTCGAATTTGCGGGCCGGGAAAGCGTCATGAGACAGCGTGTTGCCCCGGACGATGTTCTCCGGCTTCTGCCCCTTGATGAGCATGTCCGCTTTGCAGGTCGCGTAGGAGTCGTCGTTCAACTCCTGGCCGAACAACACGAGCGTCGCGCCCTTGTTAATGGCCTTGAGCTCGTTGTGACCGATTGAGAGCATCCCCCCTGTCCCTGCAGTCGGGTCGTAGAGCGACCGCACCACGCCGGGCTTAGTGAGCGCCTCATCGTCCCCTGCGAATAGGACGTGGACCATCAGCTTGATGACCTCCCGCGGCGTGTAATGTTCGCCCGCGGTCTCGTTCGAGGCCTCAGCAAATCGCCGGATGAGCTCCTCGAATACGAGGCCCATCGTTTCGTTCGGCACGCGTTCGGGATGGAGGTCCGCCGCGGCGAACTTCTGGACGAGAAGGAACAGGAGGTTCTTCTCGTCGAGCTCCGCCACGCGTTCGATGAAGCGGAACCGCTCGAACACATCCCGCGCGTCGGCTGAGAAGTCGCCAATGTAGGCGACGAGGTTCTGCCGCACGTGCTTCTGGTCATCCAGCAGGCCCTGCAGCGTGAACGGACTCACGTTGTAGAAGGACTGTTTGCTCTTCCGCCTTAGATAGGCGTCCAGGTTCACACCTTCGTCCTTGCGCTTCTTGTACTCAGCGAGCACGGCGTCCTTCGTATCGTCGAGCACGCAGTCGAGCCTGCGCAGTAGCGCAAATGGCAGGATGACCTTGCCGTAGTCGGACTGCTTGTAGTCGCCGCGCAGCAATTCGGCGATGGACCAGAGGAAGGCAACGAGTTCTTGGAAGCTCATTTCTCTTTCGGCTTATCCGGCTGGGACGCAGGGTGGATGCGGAAGCGCTCGAGGACCAGCAGCTCCAGCATGTTTGCCAGGCTGCGACGCTCGGCGTTGGCCATTGCGGCAAGAGCCTCTTTGGTCTGAGGCTCGATGCGGACCGTCAGGGTGACAGTCTTGAGGCGTGGCTTCGGCATGATGAGCGACAGTATATGCACTGCGCTTATACCGCGCTACGCATTCCGCCAAGGACTCGCTAACGCGCGTCGACGAACGCTCGTTCGATGTCGGCGCAGCGCGGCTGGAGACACCGCATATTTATACGGTATTCGTCGGCTTTAACCGGTGTGCCTATACCCGCCCAAGCTCTATGAGCACGCTTCTCGTGGGTCCTGTCCCTATACGTAGAAGGCCATTCGGCCCCATGAGGACAACATGAATGAAGCCAACGATTTGTGTGAGTTACCACGTCTCCGCGATTACACCGTCAAAGATGCGACGGGCGCAGTGCGAGCGACGATTCAAGCAGCGGATGCTCAGGAAGCACTTTCTCGTGTACCAGTCATAGCGTTCTGCCTGCGTAACGGCTTGGCGTTGCCAGTCGACGTAAGGGAGCACTTCGGCAATCCGCCAGAACCCTATTTCAGCGACCTGTGGTGGAAGGTGGCATTCACTGAAGACGGTCTCGACATGCTCAATGTCCGCCGCTTGAGGCAGTACGGCGTCTACAACGACGACCACAAGCTTCAGGTTGTCGTGGAGGCGTTTGACATGGACACGGCCGTTAAGCGGCTGCCAAAGGTGCGCGAGCTTCAGCCTATCGCCGGTCCAATCCGGGTACGCGAATACGTAGGCGCCGTCTCAGTAACGTGGCTGCGGGACACCTTCTTCCGCAAGCGCGACTCCTAGCAACAATCAGCCCCGCCAGTGCGGGGCTGCTTCATTCTGGGAAGTCTGGTACCTGGCCCGCCATGATTTGGTAGTCCAGCACCTTCTTCTCCACGTGCAGCTTGCGGAACTTCGCAGGGTCGCGCTCGGCCTTCTCGACCAACTCGACGAACTTCGAGAGTTGGGCGTACACGCACCACATCTCGTAATACGCCTCCTTGGCGTGTCGACGGCGCACAAAGCCTTCGGCCTTATCCATGTGGCCAGCCGCCTTTTCGTGAACGTCCCGCACTGCGTCCATGAGGTAGGTGTAGACCTCATCAGCCATGGCAATCTCCCGTGAGCGATAGGTGCCTATCGGCAGCAAAGACCAAAGCTGCAGTTGTTCCCCAAGTCTCGCACAGCGGATGGACCAAGCCTTGGCCCCCTTACTGCAGTACGACTCCGAGACGCCATACGTGGCGCACAAATACAAATTTGCGCCCTCTTTTTCTATAAACCATTCGCTACACGAAGTGCACCCGGCAATCTCGCATGGTGAATTTCGGAGTCTCGCAATGAATGCTATCAGCACCACCCCTGAGGACCTTCAGCAGCGGGCCGAACCCCTCGAGCAGTTCGAGTTCTACACCGAATGCCCGGAAGACATCGCGGCGGAAGTCCAATGAACGTCCCCGACTTCTCCCCCATGCTCACCGGCAGCCATCAGCACGACTTGGCGCGTGCTTTCTCTTACCTGAACCTCCTAAGCGGCCCCCTCGACAACCCAGACAACATGTCTCCCGTGGTTGTGGACGCGGGCTATTGCATCGACGCGCCCGCCCATCTCCTCGCCGGCGGCTGGTCCTCCAATTCTGCACCCACCCCCATTTTCACCTTGCGAGGCGCCTAGTGCGCGAAGTTCAAGGAGGTGATGGCTGGCTCATGCATTGAGCCATGACCAACGGCCGCGCTGGCTGAACGCCGCGGCCGAATCCACCGATTGATGAACGGCGCTTCGGCTCGGGCACTGGACAGTCGCCCGTCACCGCATCTTGCTTGGCGAAAGGACGCACTTCCGTCCGAGCATGTCGCATACGGGGACCTCAACTAAGGAAATCCAATTTCTGAGACATTCGTCTTACCCTTTGTCGAGAAAGTGGCTTCTCAGCCCTGCTTGTCAGGTAGCTGCAGTTTGACCAAACGCAAACGGATAGCCATTAAGTTGCCGACGTTGGAACCGTTTTATAGGCGCTACCTATACGTGTAGTAGTCAACCCAACAAGGACGAGGACATGGCAACGAAGGCAAAGAAGGTTGTAGCTGCTACGCCGGTTAAGGTGCCGAAGAAAACTCGGCGGGACGAAATGCTGACGATGCTGTACGCCGAAATCGAAGAGATGCTTTCATGGCTGCAGTCGGCAAGGGCTCGGTACAACGATGAGCGTATTCAATTGGGCCGGGTACTCGACGACATTCACGGGGCACAGGTCGCCATCACGTGCGGACTGCGAGACACAATCGGGAAGTATCCCGAGTTCTTCCCGAACGCACGGGAAGTGCTCAAGCCGAGCGCCGCGGTGCTTGGCGACGTCATCGATGTCGCGGAACGGCTCGCCAAGGAAAAGGAAGCCAAGAGAGCCGCTAGGAAGGGGGCCTGACATGGCAACCAAGAAGGAATCCATCCCACCGGGAACGCCGCGCGAGATTGCGCTGCTTGACTGTCTTGCGGCGATACAAGCGACCATCGACCAAATGTTCGCCAAGCACCCGCAGATTGCGGAGCTCAGGGACCAGATAGCGGCTGTTGACGACTTGCTCGAACGCAAGAAGAGAAAGCCAGCCAAGAAGGTCAAGTAGCTGCATCTGTTCGAGAGAGCCCCGCTTCGCGGGGCTTTTTCTTTGGGGCGTCCATCGGGTGATAGCTACAGTAGACGATGAATGCCACCGCAACTGCCACCACCGCGACCACTCACTACATCGCATTAGCTCAGGGCGCGAACTCGTCCCTTGCTGTCCTAGATTGCGATGGACAGCTGCAGTTGCTGACCGACCTGCCGGACGATATCGACCGGCTCGAAGTACTGCTCGACCCGTACACGGCCGGGCCGTGCGTTATCGACCACGCCGCCATGCCTGCAGGCAAGACCGGCGCCAGGGCCAAAAAGGCACTTCTACCTAAGGCCCTGCAGCTGTTCCCCAAGGTCCCAATCACCCGAATTGACCAGGCATTGGCGCTCACTACTGCCGCACGACTGCGCGAGACGGCTGGCATCGCAGGAATATAAATCCAGTCTCTCATCATCTATAAAACGGTGGCTATACGAAGGAGATGACGAAGCATTTCGCTCCGTCCGTCTTTCACCGGAGTTTCACATGAATATCCCCTCCTCCACCTCAGTCGCCGCCGCTGTCTCTTCCGCTCTGTCGGCCTGCAGTGCTACCGAATTTGAAGCTCACTTGAGCAGGTTGGAGAAAGCAGAACGCAATCTCCCTGCGGCTCATCCCGCATTTGCAGTTGAGGGCTCCATAAATCCGCTCCGCCGCACCCCGGAACGCGTGCGCCTAATTAGCGTAGTGAAGTCGCAGTCGCGTCGTATCGCGCTGCACGACACGCTGTATAGCGTACAAAAAGTTTGGACGAACACTGGGAGGAACGGCGGTGTGATGTTCGTCAGCACGGCTGCCTTGCGGGTTTGGGCCGAGGCGCTTGGCATAAGCATTTGACGGTCACTCAACAGAACCCGCCAGGGAGCCTCTCATGAACAGCAATTACGACAAATGGAAGCTGAAAGCACCCCATCCTCCGCAGCTATGCCGCAACCGCAACCCTCAACCGCCTGAGCTGCCCATATGTGCCTATGACTACAGCGTGAAGGAGGCCTAATGATGGCAGAAGCTCGACTGCAAGCACGACCTCAACCAGAACCCGTACCTGCCCTGCGGCGTGGTCCCGCTGCCGTTACTGACCCGTGGGAGATGTTACTTTGGCCACCAACAGCCCCGAACCCGCGGGGCTCTATTTTTCCCAGCTACACCATCCCACACTCACCGGCCCACGCCTCGATAACGTCGCCTAGCCGGGCCTTGTAGTTGTCGCCGTCCGCGGACCAGACCTCCACCACGCCGTCCTTGGCGAGCATGCGTGCTAGGCGCTGGTCCGCTCTTTCCTGCATGTCCTTCGACGGCTGCCCCGCCGAGTAGGCCCGCTGCCAGGCAAGACGATTGTCCGAATCCCAATACAGCCGGTAGCAAAAGGTGTTGTCCCGCTTTCCGGCCACAGTGAAATGCAGCCGCAGCTCGTCTGGCTTCTCGTCGCCCTTCGTTTCTAGACCCTTTGTGTAGAAGGACACTTCGGCGAGAAAGCGAATGGGAGTGGTCTTCTTCACTCAGCCTGTGCTTCCCGCTCGTGGGCCCAAGCGGCCACAACGTCGACCAACTGGGCCTTGTAGCTGCCGTCCTCTTGGTCCCACATGTCCACCACGCCGTCCTTGAAGAGCATGTGCCGCAGGCGTAGGTCGGCCCGCTCTTGGATTGCCTTGTCGAACCGCGTCTGGAACTTGCGCCACGTTGGCTGGCCCTCAGACGACCAGCGGACGCAGTAGGTGCAGGACAGGTGCCTCTGGCCAGCCAGGTGCAGGAAAACGCGAAGCTCGTCGGGCACTTGGCTGCCGATGACGGTGGCGCCATTCAGCCAGAAGGAGCCTTGAACCAAGAAGCGGACAGGGGCCAGCCTTTTCATACCGTCCAGTGTACGCCTCGCTCGCCTCCAGAGTTACGCCCTCCATTTGTCGATGTGGTGACTAGATGTCGATGAGAGCTCGCACCACTTTAGGCAATCCAACCCTTGTACATCTAAACTCCGGAGACACGTCATGGCCCTCGACGCCATACTCACTGGCACCACCGGCTACCTGCTTATCTGCATGAGCATCGGTATTACGACTTTCGCGCAAATCGGGGTGATGGATTTCATCATCGGCGGTTACCTGTACGGATACGGCGGGGCCTTCGAGCTGTTGTTCGACCGCTCCTTCGTTATCCGAGTGCTGCACAACCCCATCGACGCCTATAGCCTGACCAGCGGCTTTCTAGCCACGCGTCCATGCGAGCGAAGGATGCAGCGTGGCAGGCTGCCGCTGAGAAGAAGCGTCAGTCGCAACAGTAACCGATTCAACGGCCCATTTTCGGAGGGGCCTTTTCTTCTGCTACCGCCACGGCGGCGAGGAACAGGCACCACACCACGAGCACCGGGGCGAAATAGCCCCGCGGCGTTGCCCGCAACCCAGCCACGAACCCACGAGCGAAGTCATGCATCGCTACTCCTGCTCAGGCTTCTCTTTGCCCGCGTCCACCGCGGCCTGCCACAGCCATCACGTACGCCACAACCGATACCAAACAGCACACATTCAATGATGGCCACGACGATTCTCCCGAAGGATGAGCAGGACGCCAGCAAGGCACCCGGCAAGGAACACACCCGCCTCCACCTGGAGCGTGAGCCAGTCAGGGATAAGCAGGTCCGCCAATGCGTGCAGTATGTCCATGGCAGTTGTAGAGCGTGAGTTTATAGAGAGGGCGTGCTAAACGGGGCATCACCACTCGAGCAAGCGCGAATGTCCCTCACCCAAATAACGGCCGCCGAGCTGGCGGCGATGACAGAACTCAACACGCGCAAGCCCGGGTGGGACGACGCAGCTTTCTACGACGATTCAAGTCAAGCAGGCTTAGGTACCGCGTCGGCTGGAACGACCAATTGCCGCTATTCAAGAACACACATTGCTACGAGGTCGGGGCCATATCCCTCGGCAATCCAAGGCACTCGGCGGCCGCCGCCGAGGTAGGTGGACATGGACTGAGTCATCGCCTTCGAAAGCGAGTACCGGTGGTTGGGGCTGGGCAGGTTGTTGAAGCCCCGATACACCGGAACGGTGCCCACAGGACAAGTGCCAGCAACCAAGTCAGGCAAGAACGCGCGAAACGCCTCTGGGGTCTCAAACTGCCAGCTTGCCGCAAACTTCACGCCCACCGCGTCGCACTCCTCGAGCGAGGCGGATAAGAAGTGGGAGCTGTTGCCTGCCTCTGGCCGCCCGTAGTACCTGCACACTGGATTGCCGATTGCCGTTAGCGTGGCTCGACTCGCGGGCATCGCAACGAATATCCCGCCTGTTCTCTGCCAGTCGTGGGTCGACCCATCGTCGAGAGCGCGCATCTCATCGAAGTTCGATGTAATGAAGAATTGGTCGAGCGTAGGGTTGTAGTACTCGATGACAGGCACCAGGCCGCCTGCTGGCTGAGCTGTCCCGGCTTGATTACGCAATACGAAGTAGGTTGGCGTTACGTACACGCCTTGATGCGTCGTCACGACGTATTGGTACGTGCCAGCCTCGGCGCCCGCGGTCGCAGACACCCGTGCGACGCCAGCACTGTCAGTGACGACGTGCGATGGGGTAAGTTCGGCGTGCGGCCCCGTTGGCTCTCCTGACACGTAGCTGTAGGGCTGTCCGAGGTACTGCAAGTCAAGCTGGGCGAAGGGAACAGGACGCAGTTGGCCGTCTGTTGCGAGTATCTCCACGACGCTCGAGAACGGCGTACCCAATGGCGCTGATTGGAATCCTCCGCCAATAACGTTCAGAGCAGCGGGGCCGCAGTCGATGGCATTCCCCGCCGAGGTCGCGACGGCAATGTCCACCGAGCCAGCCGCCTGCTCTGGATAGAAGACCGGGCCCCCAATAGTCTCGTACGAATAGCGATAGAAGACATCGACGTGATAGGTCCCAACGGGCAACCTTCCAAGGGCGACCACTCCATACGAGGGCATCGCCGTAAACGTGGTCGCTCCGGCGTCGATAACAGCCTTGAATCTGTCGCCGCTTCTAGTGAGCGCGATGTTTCTCTGGGTCGCATCACTCGAGAACACGGGTGCCCCATAGGACGTTACCAGCACGCCCACAGGGACGTCGGGCCCAGCACATCGAGGAAAGCTAGCGAGTTCGACGGCCTGCGCGCCGAGCGACAGGAAGAGAAGGAGTAGGCAAAGCCTATTCATCGGGTTGGCTCTCCGGGCCCAGCTCATTTCGAGTAGGGGCGCTCGTGTGACAATAGCGCGTCTTCGAGATGAGAGGCTTGGGCTATGTCACGCTACGCGCTCGGAACCCTGTGGAGTGTCGCACTCGGTGTTTCGACGCCGTGCTTCGCCGTCTCGCTTGGCGCCCATGGCCTCGGACAGGCCCTTGTATACCCGTACTACACGGTACGTACCGCTCCGGGTACGGCAAGCCCCTACAACGCGCTGCTCTCGGTGGTCAACGGTGCCGCACGCGGCAAAGCCGTGAAAGTACGCTTCCGTGAGGCGCTTGCGGGGGCGGCGGTGTTCGAGACCACTGTATTCCTGAGCCTACGCGACGTCTGGACGGCGGCGGTTGTACCTTTCGGGGACGGTGCCGGCATCATCACGACCGACACGTCATGCACGCTGCCCGTCGTCGGTGCTGCGGTCGGAGGCACGCCGACGGCGAATGGCACCTTCAGTTCCACCATGTACGCCAACGACCCGCTGGGTGCTTCGCCTGGACGGGTTCGTGAAGGCTTCGTGGAAGTCCTCGAAATGGGCACCATTCGCCAAGGCTCCGCGCTCGAGCTGGCGGTCAATCACATCTCCGGCAAGCCGCCCTGCAATCTCGGCAGCGAATTGACAATTTTCGCCGACCTGGACCCGCCCTCGGGCAAGCTGTATGGCTCGCTCACCCTGGTCAATGTGCTGGAGGGCACAGGTTACGAGTATGAAGCGACCGCGCTCGACCAGTGGAGTGCTGTCGTGCAGTACTCGGTGTCTGGCACCTACCGCCCCACGCTCGCCGACGCCTCGCCGGCCGTAAGCAGTGTGGTCGCAGGGACGAAGCTTCTGGTGTCGACTTGGCCGACCGGTGCCGATGCGGTCAATGCGGTGCTTGCTGCCGGGGCTACGCAGGCGGAGTTCATGCGTGAGGCAAACGTCAACGGCGCCACCGACATCGTGTACGCGATGCCGACGAAGCCGCTCCTGGTGACGCAGGGCGTCGCCTTGCCCCCGTTCTACGTACCGCTTTCTGGCAATGGCGCCTGTGAGCCGTCTGGCGATAGGACGTTGAGCCGGGAGGAGCAAGCCTACAACCCGGACCAGAACCAATTTGAACTTCCCGCGTTTGCGGGACTTTGCTGGGCGACCACCGTCCAATCGCTCAACGCCAGCTGGCCCAACCCAAGCGCAGTGATGGGCTCGCAGGCAGGAATGCGCCACTTCGTCGCGACCACCGAGACCTTCCCAGTGCCGACCATCTATTCCGCCGGTATCGCCGACCAGGTTTTCTCGGGAACCGCCACGACACCGGCTCGTGCCCTTCGCCCGTCCGCGGCGACCACCATCACCGACTTGCTCACCGGGAGTCAGACGACAAGCACCAATGTCACGTACCGAGGACTTCCGGTGGTTGGCGTCACGATGATGCGATACGTCAATGGCGTCGTGCCTGTTAGCGGCATTCCCACTTTATCCAACTACGGTGCCGGCGCCAGCGTTCACACGCTCTCTGACGTCTCGGCTCAATGACCGGCCGCGCCGAATTGCGGCCCCCAGGACGGCTACCTATTTCGTGAAATACATGCCGCCAGTCTCTGCTTCCCGGTGGCAGTGTGCTTTCTGCTCACCCAACACCTTGCGCGACCGTCACGTTAAACCTTCCCGTAACTAGGGTGTCTAACGCAGGTTGTCAATCGCGGACAGGGAGGAAGGAAGACATGTGGCAAGCGGGACTAATTGGCGTCGTGACGTTTTGCTGGGTCGCGCTGGCCCATGCGTTCCCGCCACTAGCCGGCATATCCGCCAGCGTGAAAGTTGCGCCGTGGGTTCCCACGCCGGAGCAACACGTCCTCATCACCGTTTCAGATGCCGCCTCCGGAAACTACGGGCTGAACCCAGACTTCAGCGAGGTCGGGGCCACGCGGAACGGGAACACGATAACGGTTGCTGCGAAGTTCCAATCGACTATCAGTTCCGATATCACCGTCGCTACTCGAACCGTGGATGTGGGTGCCTTGCCCCCGGGCAGATACACGGTGGTCTACTCCTCCGACTCAGCTTCCAACCCCAGCTATCACCAGGCGACTATGCAGTTCAGCGTCACCACGGGCGGTTTGACCACCGTCGTCGAGTTCTACAATGCTGAGCAAGACCACTACTTCATCACCGCCGACGCCGCCGAACAGGCACTACTGGACAACGGCACAATGCGCGGCTGGGTCCGGACCGGGGAAACCTTCAAAGTGATGTTCGGGGAGGATATGCAGACGAGCGCCAAGTCGATTTGCCGCTTCTACGGGCTACCCTCTACTGGCCTCGACTCCCACTTCTTCTCGGCTTCGATGTCAGAGTGCATCGACGTGCTCAACCGCTGGCCGCTTCAATGGCAGCTTGAAACGACCAACGCGTTCGGCATCACGGCTGAGGTGCCGCAAGGCAGCTGCCCGGCGGACAGCCAAGCCGTGTATCGGCTCTTTAACAATCGTGCTGACGTGAATCACCGCTACACGACGTCGAAGACGACCCGCGACGCGATGCTCGCCAAGGGCTGGATTCTGGAGGGCGGTGCCTTGACTCCAAATTCACTGGAGCGAGTAGCGATGTGCGCGCCGATTTAGAAGCTGACTATCAGCGAGCCAGATGCTTCGGTCTATCGTCCATATCTCGCGGGTCCTTGGAGCGCTCTTGTTGGGATGACCTGAGTCCGCTTCGTCGAGCCGTTTATTCCTGGGAAATGGCTCGGTTGGGATGGTCGTGAATGGGTGGATGGTCCTGCTTGAACTCGTGTGGGGTCAAGTAGCCGAGGCTGGAGTGCGGACGCACGGTGTTGTAGTGCCGCCGCCACGCTTCGATGATGACCTGGGCCTCGCGGCGCGTGCGGAACCACTCGACGCTCAAGCATTCGTCGCGGAACTTGCCGTTCAGCGATTCGTTGGTGCCGTTCTGCCAAGGCTTGCCCGGGTCGATGATGGCGGTCTCGATGCCTGTCTCGGTCAGCCAGTTCAGGATGGCGTGGCTCACGAACTCGGGGCCGCTGTCCGAGCGCAGGTACACCGGCGCACCGTGGACGCTCATCAGCCGGCTCAGGACCTCGATGACACGGCCGGAGCGGATGCTGCCGGCCACGTCGATGGCCAGGCATTCGTGGGTGTATTCGTCGACCACGGTCAGGCACTTGAGCTGCTGGCCATTGGCGCATGAGTCGAATACGAAGTCGTAGGCCCAGACATGGTTGGCGGCCCGCGGCGGCAGCGGCCGTGGCCGGCTGGCCGCGACTCGCCGCCGTGGTCGCTTCCGCGGCAAGCCAAGTCCCGCCTGCCGCCACAGCCGGCGAGCGCGATTGACGCCCATGGCAAAGCCTTCGCGGCGCAGGAAGATGCGAATGCGCCGATAGCCGTATCGCGGATACTGGGCGGACAGGCGCTGCATGGCCGCCAGTACCGGCCCGTCCTTCTCCGGCAGGCGCAAGTGGTAGCTGAGCGTCGAGCGCGGCACTCCGAGTAGCCCACAGGCACGTCGTTGCGACACTCCGCGCTCCCGCAGATAGCGGACCTGGTCGCGACGCCCCCGTGGGCTCACCATTTTTTTCGATTCACCTCGCGCATCAGGTCAACTTCGAGGTCGCGTTCCGCGAGCAGGCGCTTTAGCTTGGCGTTCTCCAGTTCCAGTGCCTTCAGCCGTTTCACATCCGAGGGCGCCAGCCCGGCAAAGTGCTTCCGCCAGACGTACAGCGTCTGTTCGCTGACCTTGTTCTTCTTCGCCGCCTCGGCGACCGACGTACGGTCCGCCTCCCGAAGAATGGCGACTATCTGCTCATCGGTGAATCGGCTCTTGCGCATTGGCTCCTCGCTGGAGAAGGAGCCATTTTTCCAGAAACCAATGGGCCGAAGAAACGGCTCAGGTCAGGGATGCGCGCTGTCTGGCGCCGCTTGGGCGGCTCCGCATATCGTCGTCGGCGCAACGTTTGGTACCGACGGTGTTGCCCAGATTCAGGCCGCGTCCTCCAATGCGCTAGCTCCAGACGGGAAGATTCTCGCTCTGGGCTCAGACGGGGAAACCAAGGTTCTGAACCGATAGACCCGAAGCGGTGCGCCAGACCTAGCGATGGTCGCCGGCGGGTTCCCCACAATTGACGCAGCGAGAACCGAAGAGATGCTTATACGACCAATGCCGGTCGCGATAGGTCGGCAGGAAAAAGCGTTGAGAGCACCTTGGGCAAACGAGAAACACCCACCTCCAAATGCTAAAAAGAAGAATGCCTAGAGCTATGACGAAAGGAACAATAAACAGCGGGTCCCGCCAATGATTGCCCGCAACCATATTTGGCGCAATGAGACATGTGCCAGCAAGAACGACCATCACACTAAGTCGAGCGTCACGGGCCACGTTTCGTTGCCACACCATCTTCTCCCGACAGCCGGCTTATGCTGACTATGCGCTTGGCCGCATTTGCGAAAGCGCGGAATATCACGCGAAGCTACGTGACCTGCTCGGCCGCACCCAAGAGCTGGATGAAGCCCGGGGGCCGACGTGCTTGGGGCGCGCCGTGGACGCCACCCAGTTGCACCGTATTTTCACTCCACCCCTCCTAGCTGGGCCCCGCGGATGGGCCGGCCGCTGTCGTCAACGAGCGCAGGCAGCAAGGCCTCCCACCCTTTGGGCGTATTACTTTGAGGGGTCACTGGGGCACCACGCACATTGCCACGGCATCAGAGCCGTAGCCTTCGGGCAGCCAGCCGTTCGCCACCATTGCGTCCCGCATTTCCCGACTTGTCATGTACCGGTGGTTGGTGTCGATGCGCTTGTCCCACACGCGATACACGGGAACTGCGGCAGGAGCCGCGCACGCACCGGTGATGATGTCGGGCACGTTGGCCCTCATCGCGTCACCGGTCTCGTACACGAATTGCGGGAACTTGGTCTGAACTTCACCGCACTCGACAGGAGAAGCTGAGAAGAAGTGGGAATCACCGTAGCCAGGCGGGATGTAGAACCGGCAAACCGGATTGGTCAACGTCGGCGTGCTAGCGAACGTGTAGCCAGTGCGTTGCCAGCCGACAAAACGCCCGCTGTCCAATGCGGCCATGTCTGCGACCGCGGCCGTCATGAAATAGTGGTCCTGCTCCGCGTTGTAGTACTCGACAACGGTCTGCAAGCCCGTGTCCTGAGGCCGGTGGCAGTCGGTCTGGCCATAAGCCAACGCGAAGGACATGCGATTGGCAGTGGTTGCGTCCCCCGCGCGACCGGTGCCGACCACGACAATCGTGCCGTCGGGGCGCACCAGCACGCGCAACAGTCCATCCACGACGCGTACGGGGGTGACAATCGCACCGTCTGGTGTCCCGGAAAACGTTGTATCGAGCGCTGCGTTGCTGCTGTATCGCGTCAGCGTCACTGCGGGATTAGCGAGCCCCGCGCTGGAGACAATGGCTCCGACAATTTTGCCGCCGCAACTTTGCGCCAAAGCCCCCGCGTTGGCTTGCGCAATGCCGCTGCCGTTGGGAACCCCAAACGCCGCGTTCTGCTGACCGGTCGAGATGAACCCGGTCAGAGTTCCGAAAGTAACGTCGGGCGTCGGGTAGCTGCCTACCGCCCCGGCCACGATGCTCCCATCCGCGGTGAGCAATGTCCCGGCGCTGTACATCTTGGTCAATACTGTTCCCTTGCCGAAACGAGCGATGCCACCGCTTCCAAACGTCGTGTCGAGAACTCCGTCACGGGAATAGCAGCTGAGGCACATCCCAGCGGCCTCCCCGCCTGCGACAGGCTGGATGGTGATGACAATGCCGCCGTCGCCCTGGACTGAGACGTCATCAATCCCCGTGCCACAGGTCGACGCCATTGCCCACGACCCCAGCCTGGCACCACGGGAAGACAGCCTTTCGAGCATGCTCTGGACGCGCACCGGAATGACGAGATTGCCAGGGAAGTACGCATTCTCGGCTACGACGATGGCACCATTCGGGTCGAGCGCCAAGTACATCAAGGCGCCCTGCGGGGGATTGAGTTGGGACACCGCCAACGCCGCATATCCGGCTGTCCCAAATGAACCGTCGAGTTGCCCATCTCGCAGGAAATGGCCGATAACGAAAGCAGAACAGGCGGCGTCGACTTTGCACGGGTCGGTCGCGGCACCGGGTACGTAAAAGCCGCCGTCGGGTGCCACGAGGATGCCGTTACCTGCTCCCGCTCGGCTGAGCGCGCTCCCGTTGACCGTGAGCCGCGCGAATCCATTGAGCCCAAAGGCCGTATCAAGGGCGCCGGCCTGTGTGTATCGCGACACGACCAGTGTGTCGGCGTCGCTGCCGAGTACCAAGAGCTTGCCATCAGGCTGCAGCGCGGCACTGATGCTGGGTGGCAGCACCAAGAGCCCCGCGTTGCCGAAGTTCGGTTCGAGCGATGCGACAGGGGTAAATGCAAATGCCGACACGCTCGATGCGAGCAATAGGAACATGGCGGCCAGCAGGTTCGCGCGAGGATTCATGTTGGAATGCAGATGCGCGCTTTCAATGTCGCCATGTCCCGACACGCGCGTTATGCGTTACCCGTGACTTGTCGCCGGTCGGACATCGCCGGTATAGGGAAGTTCAGCGCCCGTTCACTTTGCGATACGTGTAGTCCACCCCGTCTGTGTAACCGGGGCGCAGCAACACGCCAATGCCCGTACTGCTTCCCAGCAATGCAGTCCGCGGTCAGAGTCGGTACGCGTGCAGCGTGAAGTTAGGCGTCTGCCACTCCCGTACCTTCGCTTCCCAGGTATCGAGCCATGCGCCGCCGGTCGTCCAAAAACGACGACATTGCCTGAAATACGCGAGAACGTCCGCCGCGTATCCCTTGGCCAGCATGGCCTTGGCCAAGTGCATGGAAGGGCCAAAGGACGCCAGCTGCGGCGAGCCCGGAGTGGCTCCCGCCAATCGAAGTTCTTCTCTGGCGAGATTGTCATCCCCATCCTGCAAGGCGAGCAGTCCAAGCACCGCATGGCCGTCATGTTGGGCATTGCCGTAATTCCAATTGTCCTTGTACAACTCGGCCGTGGTCAGCGTTTCATTGGCATTGCTGCGGGCGTCGGCGTAGTTGCCGAGAACGAAGGCTGCAACGGCGCCGCGCGGCAGGGCGTAGTACCTCTCCTCCGGCGTTCTCGCCTCTGCAAGCTGCGAGGCGGCTTTGCCGGCTTCAGTCACCAGCCCGCTCCGCAGCTTGGCCTCCTTATCGGTGCTCAGCGGCGTGCGCTCCGAAAGTTCCTCGAAGCCGGCCGAAGTGGGAACGGTCTCGGATGCCCATGACGGCTGAGCCAACGACCAAGCAAGAATCAGTGAAAGCGCCGCATACCGCCGCCATCCAAGCAAAACCACGCTGCCTCCCCTATGACTCGTCAAACCGTGGCGGGAGCGATGCATCAGCACTGACGGTCGCTCCATTACCACGGGTGAATGGTACTCGCAATGGAAAGCACGTTGGCACCAGCGTGACAGGCAATCGCGGGCAAAAGTGACGTCCGTGGGTTGCTTTCTCGGCCACCGCCGTCCTCTTCACTGTCGGGACTAAAAATGCGGCGTAGTCAAAGATAGTGTCCATAGCGGGTGTAGCCGGTCGATTTAAAAGTGGCGTCGCTATACGTCATTCCTACGACGCAATGACACCAAATGAGCACGCGCTCTTCAATGCGCAATGAAGCGGACACCGACGAAAAGCGAGCCGACGCGTCGACGCTTCGCAAGACTATTCACCGTGCTCGTGCCATGAAGCGCAGGGCGAAGGCCATTGGCGGACCGCATCACCTTGACGTTGAGTGGATGTACCCGATAGAACGCTGGGACCGCATCGAGGAAGACGCGGTAGCCCAGCTGGCCCTGTTTCCACCGCAGACGCCCAAGCAAGAGGCGCCCCTGCCGTCAATGCTGCTGGTCTCAAGCGTGTTCAGCCTTGGTGGCCGCTCTAAGCGTCAACACAAGCGGACCCTGCAGTTCAGCTATGGCTCTGCCACCGTAGTCTGCACCGGCGAGGAACTGCGGCAGTTCGACAGCCGCGTCCTGCTGGCACTCTACGCCTTGGGGCAGAACGTGCCCTATGAAAAGCCCGTCAAGCTCAAACCGCGCGACCTACTACGAACCATTAACCGTCCGACCAGTGGCCGCTACTACAAGGAGCTGCGCGAATCCATCAAGCGCCTGCAGTTGACGCTACTGGAGGTCATGTACCCGAAGGGCGACCCGCGGGAGTCCTTTAACGTACAACTGGTAGGCCTGCACGCATATAACCGGAGCGACTGGGGGCAGGAGTGGTCTGTCTACCTGCCTGAGCGTCTCCGTGAAATCTTTAACAAGGGCTACGGTCAGCTGCACATCGAGAAGCGCATGAAGTTGGGTGACGGCCTTGCGTCATGGTTGGCCGGTATGTTGGCTGCGTTTCGCAACAAGGACAAAATTCGATTCGGTATTTCTTGGCTACACGACGCCTGCGGCAGCACTTCCAACCTGTACGACTTTCGGCGCCATCTCAAGAGAGCACTGCAGGAGCTGGTAGCGGTCGGCTTACTGTCCACGTTCGCCTTTGATGGCCACTACCTAACATTGCGCAGAAGCAGCCATTGACCGCGCCCTTACTTCGCGTTTAGCCCCTGACGCAGGGGCCTTTTGCTGCCCAACTTACGAGATTCGAAGCCGGCCTGAAGGGGGAAAAACTGCGACATTTGAACCGAAAATACGGTCGCCATTGCGACATTTGAACCGACAAAAGCGTCTTTTTTCTCCAGTTAGTCAAATGCTTAACAGAGCGGAAATGCTACTACGTAGCGATATGCTTCTGAGGTTCAAAGACCCAGGACTTTCAGACGTATGCAAATAAGGGGGGATTTCCCCCCTCACGACGTGAGCCTCCCCCCAAAGAAGGCTCGCACCGCTCGCCCGGTACAAGCTGGTCTTCGTGGGTTGACCCCATGCCGATGAGGCGTGGCTGCAAAGGCAGGTGGCCAAAGTTTCTTGATGGAGCCGGGCGCGGCCCGGGCTGGAAAGCTTCCAGCTCAATCAAAGCCGCATTGCGGCCGCAATCGTCTCCACGTTCGCGGTGAATCCACCGCCGTATTTGGCCTGCGCCGCACGCCCCGACCGGCTGCCGCCGGCCATGTCAAATTTGGCCAGCCGCCTTTCGCCTGCCAAGGCTTCACATTGCTGCGAACCATCTCCACTGCATCGGCCAAACGCAGCAACACTCCTGCATCGCAGCGATTTCCCGCCTTCCCCATCAGAATGAATTGCCTACCTACTTCGGGGCTAGTCCACGCTGCTAAACGGTGGCGCGGTCCCCCAGTCGTTGTGCCACGCCGGAGCCAGCGGGTCGAACGTTTCGACGCTGATGCTCGTGTCGTTGCTGGTGGTCAGGATGCTGTTCTCGTCCATACGGTGCCCCTCCTTCCGGGCACCCTTATTATACCGCATGTGCGTACGGTACCGAAAATATATACGGTTCCTCTCGCTAGCTAAACGCGGGTGAATGGCCTATGCCCTCATCGCTCTGCTTCTCTGCCTGATTGCCGCCTGTCTCGGCGTTTTGCCGCCCCGTAGGCTACCCATACATATGCAGTGCCAAGCAGCAGACGTGGAGTCAGCCTCGTCATGCCGCTTGCGCGGGGCCTTTGCCGCTTACTCTTCGATGTCCTTCAGCACGGCATCCGCATTGCCCTGTAGCACGATGCGACCACAGCCAATGTCAAAGAGCATCCCAGCAAAGGCGCCCAAGTCTTTGGACAGGAGGTGGCGATGCTCCTCGTTGGCGCGCACGATGGTCTCGCGCATGGCCAGGTACTGAAGCTCGTCGAATCGAATGCGATGACGCACCTAGGCCTCAAGCTATCGCTGACGCTCACGTCCAGCGAAAGGTAGCGTAATGCTCGTCGCCTCAGATGGCCACCGTTTGCCGGTAGCGGCGTGCTCCAATTGGATACCACATCACCGATAAGCTGGTGTCGGGGTCACGCGGCAACTATATCGCTTGGTCCACCGGTCGGCTGAATGAGAGTTCGGCAAGGCTTCCTCTAGGCCCAAGACGGACGGGAGGATGGGAAGCAACATTGCCCCCTCCCTTCGGTCCTGGCGTGTCGACCGGCAGGAGCGTGCGAGTCAGGGTGCGGACGCGTAGGTACTACGTAACACAGCCATTGACCGGCATCGCCGTGTCAAACCGCCTCCGGGACGGGAGGTATTGCGCGAAGCCGTTGATGGTCGACTCAGTGGTCAGCCAATCGCAGCTACGGCCATCCAAAGAATTTGCCACTGGTCCGCGCGGAGTTTGAGGTGCTCTTTGAGACGAGCAGACATTGGGCACACTCGGAAAGGTTTGCTACAAAATCCTGTATCTACCGCCCGAGAGTCGCCCATGGAAAAGCCCCGCCAAGCAGGGCTCTCTGGAATGCGTGGTACGGTTACTTGGCCTTCTCTCGCTCTTCATCTATGGCCTTCATTTTCTTTTCATCCCAGCTGCTGGATTCGATGTCGTCAGCAAGCAGGGTGAAAGCAGCGGCCATCTCGCGCAGGTATCCCAGCATAAGGCCGCGTTCCACCGCGCTCGTCGGCACCCGCTTGGCTAGGTCGCCCAGTGGGAGCATGCCGCCAGCGGAGTAAACGTACTCGATGGACTCCAGCCGCCCTGCTATGTCGCGGCCATCAGTCAACTTGTCAATCGCCTGCTCGAACGCTGACTTGGTAATCACTTGGAACCTCTCTTTGCCGGTTTCTTGGCTGCGGACTTGGCGGCTTTCTCGGCTTGCGCAAACATCTTAGAGTCCCGCTTTTCTTCAATGGCCATGACTTTTTCGTCGTCCCAGTCGGCGGCCTGGATGTCGTTCGCCAGCTGGGTCACATCGTTGGCCAGCGCCCGGAGCAGGTCAAGCACATATTCTCGGTCGTCGGTCGTCGTTGGCAGGTTTTCCGAGAGTTCGTAGAACGTGAATATCCCCTCGTCGCTGTAGTAGTCCTCAATCGACTGCAACCGCTCTGCAATCCCCCGGCCTTCACGGAGTTTGCTCACCACCTTTTCAAATGCTGACTGTTGCTTTCCCTTCGTTGCCATGTTTCGTGTCCTTTAGGTTGGGTGCCACGTAACGTTTAGATAACGCCTATAAAGGGGTTTTCCCTTAGTCGCAGGTGTTTGACCCAGCGCAAACCTTACGCTTCCATTTCCTCCAGCGACGGGAGGTCGCGGGTGTCGGTGTTCGGCAACTCGACGGTGTGGAACGGGGCCGGCAAGACCAAGCCGTTCTTGCGGCGCGTGACCAAGGTGACACCGTCTACCGGCTCAGCGCCGACGAATAGGAAGGGCCGGGCGAGGCCCGCGAATACACGCGCCTCGCCCTAGCTGCGCGGGCTACCAGCCCATCGGATGCAGCGTCACCATGCGTCCGCCCGGCAGCTGGAGCTGGCAGGTATCGGCGGAGGTGAACGTCATCGAGAAGGTGCCGTCATGCCCGTTAACGACCGGCTTCTGGTAGCCGCACGTCAAGCACTGCCCGCCGGCTGTACGGTCGCGCGCTTGATGATTCGCGTCAATAGCGCGGCCCCGAGCCGCCTTCACAATTGACCCTTCGCAAGGCCGGGTAAGCCGGTCCGTGGACCACGGGCCGGAGGGCCGCTGCATTGCCAAGCCAATGTTGACCACGCCGGGAATGCCGTCCGGCCGCCTTTGCCGATGCAGCAAGCCGCGCTACCTTCGAGCCGCGCCAGCGCCCATCCGCGAACGCCTGCGCTTGCGCTCTACGCCTTCCTCGGCGCCACATTGCTCGTTGGCGCGCTGATTGCCTACTTCCTTACGCTGACGTATCGAGATACAGGACAGACAGCCGCGACGTCGTCGCTCAACGAAGCCGGGGTGCTGGCAGTCAAGATTGACGCAACCTTCCGCCGTGTTCGGGCGGCAAGCCTCGCGGTCGCCGACCAGCTGGCCGTGGGCAACTGGCCGCCCAAGCCCAGCACGGGGAACCTGGAACCCAACCCGTTCCTCGCGGCGCTGGTCAACGACTTTCCAGAAGTCGGGGCCATCAACGTCTTCGATGCCGCCGGCACCATGGCGATGAGCAGCGAACCCCGACCGGCGAACCTCAACATCGCCGACCGGCCGTTCTTTGCGGAGCTTGCCAGGTCGAAGGTCCCGGACCTCCAGTTCACGGAGCCCTTGTACTCCAAGGCAACGGGAAAACCGGTCCTGGTGGCTTTCCGGGCCATCCTGTCGCCAGCGCGCGAATTTCGCGGAGCGGTCGTCATTGCCATCGACCTCGACTATTTCGAAAGTGTCTTCCGGCAGGTCAACACGGGTCCTGGTGGCGTCGTCCAGTTGCGGCGCACCGAGGACGACCGTCTGGTCCTGCGCTGGCCTGTAGTTGCCGCGGCCTTCACCCAGAAGGTACAGGCCACCGAATCGTTCCAGGCTTTGAAGGCTGGCGCGAGTGAGGGCGTGACGCGCTTGCAGGGACCCGTCGATGGCGTCGAGCGCATTTCCGCCTATCACCGCCTGGCGGGCTTTCCGTTCTTCGTGATTGTCGGCCGGTCCACCGATGCCATCTTCGGCGAATGGCGCACCAACGCGGGCATCGTACTGCTGATTGCGGCGCTTGCGCTGGGAGCCATTGGCATGCTGCTGCGACGGGCGTCGGTGCAGGAGCGTGACCGGCGGGTCGTCGAGGGTCGCTACGCAGCCATCGTGAACGAACAACGCGATGCCGTATGCCGCTTTCTGCCGGACACCACGCTCACCTTTGCCAACGCTACCTATCGCAGATTCTTCGAGAAGCCGGGCACGAACATTCTCGGGACGCGATGGCTCGACCGCATTCCATTCGGCGTGCGCGAGCACGTCGCGACCCAAATCACGCACCAAATCGACAGCCGCGAAAGCTCCCTGCGGGAGTTCTGGGAGGACTGCGGTGACGGCGTGAACCGCTGCATCCAGTGGCAGGACACCCCCCTGCTCGACGAAGACGGGAACGTCGTCGAGTTGCAAGGCGTGGGCCGTGACATCACCGCTCACAAACGCGCCATTCGCCAACTGGCCGAGAGCGAGAACCGCCTGCGCCTGGCGCTGGAGACTGCCGGGCAAGGCTGGTTTGAAATTGACATGGCGGCCGGGCTGACCCGCGAGAGTCCCAATGTGGCCGCGCTGCTAGGGTTCCAGTCCGCGGAGCGCAGTTACACGTTCGAGCACTGGCTGCAGGACATCCATCCGGACGACCACGCCGCCATGGCAGAAATTCGCGACCAGATAGCCACGGCCGACGTGCTGCCTCGACGCGAGTATCGCCGCAAAGCCGCGGATGGCAGCTGGCGGTGGCTGATGTCGGTCGGACACGTCATCGAGCGCGCGCCCGACGGAACGCCACGCTGGGTGGTGGGTATCCACATGGACGTGCACGAAAGACACGTCGAACACGCGTTGCTGAAGCAGACCGCCAGCGAGCTCGAGCATCACCGTTCCAACCTGGAGCGCATGGTCAAGGAGCGTACCGAGCAGTTCCTACGCGAGAAGGAGAAGGCCGAGGCCGCCAATCTATCGAAGAGCGCGTTCCTGGCCAACATGAGCCACGAAATCCGGACTCCGCTCAACGCCATCACGGGCATGGCCCATCTGCTGCGCAAGAGCGGCCTGACCGAGCCGCAGGGCCAGCGACTCGGGCACATCGAGGTCGCAAGCAAGCACCTGCTGGAAGTCATCAACTCGGTGCTCGAACTCTCGAAAATTGACGCCGGCAAGATTCGCCTGAACGAGTCGGAAACGGACCTGCTCGCGGTTGCAACCAGCGTCATGGCCATGGTCGAGGGCAAGGCCGCCGACAAGAACCTGTCACTGGCGCTGGAGGCCGCGCCGGGGGTCCCGCGCGTGCTCGCGGATGCGACCCGGCTGCGGGAGGCGCTGCTCAACTACGTGGGCAATGCCATCAAGTTCACGCAATCGGGCGGCATCAAATTGCGGCTCGACGTGCTGGAACAGGACGAAGCGGCCGTAACCGTCCGCTTTCAGGTGACCGATACCGGCATCGGCATCGCGCCAGAAGACTTGGCGCGTCTGTTCACCGCATTCGAGCAGGTCGACAACTCTGCCACCCGGAAGTACGGCGGCACCGGCCTTGGGCTGGCCATCACCAAACGGCTTGCGCAATGCATGGGCGGTGACGCCGGAGCCCACAGCGCCTTTGGCCAGGGCAGCACCTTCTGGTTCACCGCGCGCCTGCCGCGAGCACCCGCCTCTGCGGCCGATAGGCGGATGCAAGCGACGGCGGGAGACGCGAGCGCGGCGCTGCGCAACGCGCACGCCGGCCGTCGGGTACTCGTGGTCGATGACGAGCCCATTTGCCTGACGCTGACGGGCATTCTCCTGGAGGAAAGCGGTCTAAAGGTCGAGACCGCCGTCGACGGTGTCATGGCGGTCGAGTTGGCCAACAGCGGCCGTTTTGACGTAGTCGTCATGGACATGCAGATGCCGCGCATGGGTGGCATCCAGGCGACCCGGACCATCCGGTCCACCGGGAAGCATCCAACAGTTCCCATCGTGGCCCTGACCGCGAACGCGTTCGAGGAAGACCGAGCCGCGTGCCTCGCGGCCGGAATGAACGACTTCCTGGCCAAGCCCGTCGACCCCAACGCACTCGCGCTGGCGGTCAAGCGTTGCCTGGACGCAGCACCCCGGGCCGCGGATTGAACGTGGTCGGTAGGACGCTCCACGCATGCAACCGGCCGACTGGGATGCCATCTATCGCGGCACGCGGGCCGACAAGGTCGGCTGGTACCGCCCCCATTTCGAATTCCCGCTCGCCCTTATCGAATTGAGCGCAAGCAGCCACGACGCAGCCATTGTTGATGCGGGTGGCGGGACGTCAACCTTGGTCGATGACCTTTGGGCACGCGGATATCGGGACCTCACGCTGCTCGATTGGTCGCCGGCCGCACTCGCCTTGGTCGACGCGAGGCACCGACGCTTGGGCATCGCGGTCACCTTGCAATGTGCGGACCTCTGCTCCGCGCATCTTCCGGCCCGGCGGTACGACATCTGGCATGACCGGGCCACACTCCACTTTCTGACCAGTGCCGACAACCGCAAGGCATACGCCGCGCAAGCCGCACATTGCTTGCGTCCGGGCGGGTCGGTGGTGATTTCCGCGTTCGCGTCCAACGGGCCGTCGCATTGCAGCGGCATGGAGGTGGTCCGCTATAGCGCCGCCAAGCTTGGTCGCTGCCTGGGTCCGGCGTTTGAATTGCGGCAATACCGGCATGCGACCCATCGGACTCCCGACGGCGCGACGCAGCCATTCATCCACTGCCGGTTCCATTTCAACGGCGGCTGATGTGCACCGGAACGGTGCCATCGCCAGCACCTCTCTTGGCCGATTTCCTTATCCTCGGTCAAAGTGGTGCCCCATCGGGAGCGAAATACTCGAACGATTTCGCGCCTGCCGCGGCACGGGCCCCGACAAACCATCCCATGGTTCCCGCTTTACCCATTGAATCGGGGTCGGAACACCCCGGCAAGCCGTCCGCGACGCGTTCGCCATGGGTGCTCTACGGAGCCGGACTGGCCCTCGTCCTTGGGCTCCTGTTTCTGTTGCTGGCTTGGACCCACCATCTGCGCGACCAAGAGACACGCATCTTGGTGGAAAGCGAGGCGTCCATCCTGGCCACCCGGCTGGAGTCGACGCTGCGGCGCGTGCATGCCATCAGCGATGAACTGACGGCCCGGCTGGCGCAATCGGAATGGCCGTCACCGCGCAGCGCAAACGGAGTCATCGCACCGAACGCGGAACTGGTGGCGATGCGGCAATACTTTCCCGAAATCGCCTCGATATCCGTCTTCCGGCCCGACGGCCTGATTGCAATGGGCAGCGACCCGCGCCCAGCCAATCTTTCCGCCGCCAGCCGGGCGTTCTTCGAGGACGCGAAAGCCATGAAGGTATCGGAACTCCGGTTCTCGGAACCCGTCACGTCCGTCGTCACCGGCAAAGGCAACGTGTTCGCCTACCAGCCCGTCCTCAGCCGTTCGGGCGAGTTCCTGGGCGTCGTTTCCGTGCCCATGGACCTCGACTATTTTGCGGAACTGTTCCGGGAAGTGCGGACCGGTGAAGGCGGCGTGGTCGCCTTGCGCCGCAGCGAGGATGGACGCGTGGTGCTGCGCTATCCGCCCGCCCCGGGCGCCGTGAACAAGGCGCAGGCCGACTTGGTCTCCTTGCACGCTTTGAGCGCCGGTTCCGCCGGCGGCACGGACCACTTTGCAAGTCCCATCGACGGGGTCAGCCGGATTGTCGGTTTCCGGCGCGTCCCGGGCTACCCGTTCTACGTGGTCGTGGGCCGGTCAGCCGCCACCGTGTTTGCTCCTTGGACCATCGCGGCGCTCATCGTCTCTGGCGTCACGCTGCTTGCGCTGACCGGCATCGCCTTGCTGCTGCGTGCCCGCGCCCGCGCGGACGTGGAACGCCGAGCCGCCGACGTCCGGTACCGCGACATCGTGGAGGCGCAAGGCGACCCGATTTGCCGCTATCTGCCGGATTCCACTCTCACCTTTGTAAATGCCACCTACCGGCGGTTTTTCCAGCGCGAGGGCGAGGAATTGCTGGGCCGGAAATGGCGCGTTTGGTTGCCCGCACCGATGCAGGACGAGCTGACCGCCAAGCTTGCGGAAAATGGCGCGGCAGGCAAACCAACGGTGATGGAGATGTGGGAACGCTGCGCGGACGGCGTGACCCGATGCATCCAGTGGGTAGGCATCCCGCGCAAGGACGCGAGCGGCACGGTGGTCGAGTTCCAGGGCGTGGGCCGGGACGTCACGGCGGAGCGGCGGGCCACCGAACGCCTGCAAATGGCGATGGCGGTGGCCAAGCAAGGCTGGTTCGACCTCGATGTCGAGAGGCTGACGGTGGTCGAAGACCCGGCCTGGCGCCAGTATCTGGGCCATGCCGGGTCCGACCTGGCCACCTCTTTCGCGGATTGGCTGGACGATGTCCATCCAGACGACCGGGACGCGTGGGTCAAGGCACTCACACGTGCCGACCAGGAAGACGTGCTGCCGAACTTCGACTTCCGGCGCCGCGACGCACAAGGCACCTACCGCTGGATGATGGCCTCGGGCGCAGTCCGGGAACGCACGGCTCAGGGCACCGCGCGGAGCATCGTCGGCATCGCCACGGACATCACGGACCGCAAGCAGAGCGAGGCGCTGCTGCGGGAGAGCGAGGTCGTCTTCCGTACGTTGGCCAACAGCGGCCCCGCCCTGATTTGGCTCTCCGGCCCCGACGGCAAGCAGGTGATGCACAACCAGCGTGCCCAAGAATACTTCGGCATGACGGAGCAGCAGCTCATCGACGGCGCCTGGCGCGAACGGCTGCACGCCGAGGACTATCCGCGCTTGATGTCCGCCTACCAAGCGGCAGTGGCGGAGCGCCGGCCGTTCAGCATTGAAGTCCAGGTGCGGCGCGCGGATGGAGAATGGCGATGGTTGCGGACCGACGCCATGCCGCGCAAGGACGTGGATGGCGGATTTGCAGGCTACGTCGGATTCTCGTTCGACATCTCGGATGCCAAACGGCTTGCGCAAGAGTTGCAGAGCTACCAGCGGCACCTGGAATCGCTGGTGGCGGCGCGCACCCGCGAACTGGAAGCGGCGAAGGAACGTGCTGAAGCCGCCAACGTGGCGAAGAGCGCCTTCCTCGCCAACATGAGCCACGAAATCCGAACCCCGTTGAATGCCATCATGGGCATGGCCTATCTCATTGGCCGCAAGGGCGTGCCCCCGGACCAGGAAGAGCGCCTGAGCCGCATCGTCGTGGCCGGCAAGCACCTGCTCGGCATCATTGACTCCATCCTTGAACTGTCGAAGATTGAGGCGGGCAAGTTCGACCTCAACGACACCGAACTGGACTTGGTGAGTGTGGTCGAGGAGGTCCTGGCCATGACGCGGGAGCGGGCTGCGGCGAAGCACTTGCGGCTCTCCGTTGCCGAATTGCCCGCGCGCCGCCACTTCGTGGGGGATGCCACCCGCCTGCAACAGGCCCTGCTGAACTACGTGTTCAATGCCATCAAGTTCACGGAGGCCGGAACCGTGACCATCCGGGTCGATGTCCTCGCCGGGGAGTCCGATTCCACCATGGTCCGGTTCAGCGTCGCGGACACCGGCGTCGGCATCGCCGAAGAGGACGCGGCCCGCCTTTTCCAGACCTTCGAGCAGGTCGACAACAGCAATACACGCAAGCATGGAGGCACTGGCTTGGGCTTGGCCATCACCAAGCGCCTGGCCGAGTTGATGGGTGGGACGGCCGGCGTGGAAAGTACCCTCGGGGTTGGCAGCACGTTCTGGTTCACCGTGCGCCTGAAGGAACGCGACGCGTCGAGCCTGGAGCGAAGCGCGCTGTCAGAGGGCGATGCACCCGGACGCGCGTACCTGCCGTATCAAGGCAGGCGTGTCCTGCTGGTGGAGGATGACGAGATGAATCGTGACGTCGGACGCGCTCTGGTCCAGATGCAGGGGATGTCCTGCGACGTCGCCGAAGACGGGTCGGTCGCCGTCGCCATGGTCGAGCGCGAGCGTTACGACGTCATCCTCATGGACGTGCGGATGCCGACGATGGACGGGCTCGAAGCAACACGCCGGATTCGCAAACTCGAAAACGGTCATTCGGTTCCCATCGTCGCCGTCACGGCCAACGTCTTCTCGGACGACCGCGCGGCGTGCCTCGCGGCAGGCATGAACGCGTTCCTTAGCAAGCCCATCGACCCCGACAAACTCGCGCAAATCGTTGCCTCTTGCGTTGAAGGGCACCTGCCGGCGACACCGTCGCCATCGGACTCGGACCGCGACTCCTGAGCCGCCGTGCGGCACGAATGCTTGCGCGTGCCTTTCGTCCTCGCTGCGACACGTTGTGCACTAGGCACGCCGAGCGGTTGGCGCCAAAATCAATGACCGCGCGCGGATTGGTCCGAGGCGCCGAAGTTCGGAGAACGACAACTGATGGCCACCAATCCGGAGCGCATCGCCGCATCGTGGCAAGCAAATCCTTCGGAGACGACCGTCCGGATGCATGGCGGCGGTGAGGTGGTGAACACCGACCGTCGCGCGGCAGACTGTTCCAGCGCGGAGTTCGACTGGGCATTGCTGCGTCGTGCCCAGCCTGCCAATACGCTGCTCGACCAGAGCCGACGCTGGCTATTCGCGCTGCCGGCGAACATCCGGCCGTCCGCCTTGCCGCAGTTTTATCCGCGCATCATCAATCAGCTTGCCTGCGCGTGGCACGACAACGAGTGCCTGAACAGCATCTTTGGTGACCTGCTGATTGACCACCGTGGAAACCGGTCCGGCTTTCCTCCACCGGTGCGTCGCGAACTCATTTCACTTTGGCGCCATTGGCGCGACGACGCCTGAGCGTTCGCACGCAAGCGGTCACACTTCAAGTGCAATCGACCTATCGTGCATTGGCCCGATACCGATGAAGAGGCGCACGGCTCCGACGAGAACCACACGATGCTGCGCGACACAAAGAGCTGCATCGCGCTGTCACGACTCGACACATAGTCGGTCGTGACCTTCGATTCAGCGGGCGACATGTCTTCATTGCACGGCCCCCCGCGCAACGTCAGACCCGGTAGAACTTTCCGAGCCAGGAGCAGACCAACGCAACAGCGCACATCGCATTGGTGCCGCGCCACGTGCCATGGGGCATGAACCCCGGCTGGAGGACGCCCGCTTGGCCATTGTTCGTTTGCATACCAACGACCGCGGCGTCTGGTTCCTCACGCGCTGCCACGGCTGCGGCGACGTCGGCAAGCATGCCGCCATGTCGGCACGGGCCCGACCCGTCCAATGCCCGCACTGCGAAATTTGGCTCGACCTGCGCAGTGCGACCGTCGCTCCCCGCAGTTCACCTGCGGCTGCCACGCGCGACCGTTCACCCGTGTGAACGACCGCGACGCGCGCCCAGCCTGCGTCCGCTGACCACACCGCGGTCCTGTACGGTCGACGCTCAATGCCGGGTAACGAGCAATTTCACTGATTCGGCAACCAGGTCCACTCCGCCCGGTCCACCGGTCGGGTGACCGTAGGAACAGGTGAGTCGCAATCTCGCGCCTACGCATTCCATCCCGTGTCGTCGCGGATTTGCAGAGTGCGGAACCACCACCCGCACAAAGTGGCGGTGCATGTCGATGATGAATACATTGGACGGATGCCTCGCGTCCCGTGCCGTTGTCTCATCGACATCGGCCAGTTCGCCGGTGAGGACAATGAGGTCGCCGTCGAATTGTTTCAATTCAACTCCCTCGCTGCGCACATGCAAGCGCGACGCCCGACAGCGCTGGTGGCAGCCGGTCAGTCTCAATATGCGCCGGTCTGCGCGCATCCGTCCAGCACCGTTGCCGGCGTGCCCGACGCAAGCCTGAAGGTCCTGGCACTAACGCCTCGGCATCGTACAGCCGCGCCTCCAAAGGGCGGCAAAGGGCGTGGCGAACCATGACGGTATGCGCCATTTTGTCGCACTGCGTGTGACTTGGACGCGGGCCTTTGGGCAAATTGACACGCGTCACGGTCGTATCCCGGGAAGAGCCTAATAGTGGATGGTGGACGATTTCGGCGTTTGAAGCCCCGTGCACCCAGACACCGCACCGCTGTCCGTCCGTCAGAAGGGCAGCCCGCTGCAGCCCTCGACGCTCGTGGTCGTCGCCTACGCGATTGGCGTGGCGGTGGCGATATCGCTGCTCGCGCTGTTCTTGCTGCTTAGTCACCGACAGGTTGCATCGCAAGCAGAGGAAGACGTAGCGGCACATGCCGCGTTGCTGGCATCCCGGCTGGAGTCCACGTTGAACCGGGTGGAGGCGTCCGTGGCACTGGCCCAGCGATGGGTTGCCGACCGTGAGTGGCCTCAGCCCCAAGTGGTCGACGGCGTGGTCCAAGCTGACGCCGATTGGGCTGCCCTGGCGACCAATTTCAAGTCGGTGAACGGCATCCGGGCATTGGATTCCCAAGGAGCGCTGCGCGTAACCAGCAATCCCTTCCCTGCATCGGTGAGTGCCGCCGGGCGCGACTTCCTGAAGGATGCCGCCGAAAGACGGTCTACGGCGCTCCAATTCAGCGGGGTGCTTAACTCAAAGGTCTCCGGCAAACCAACACTTGTCGCTTACGCAGCGGTACTGGGTCAGACGGGCTCGTTTCGAGGTGTCATTGTCGTGCCCATCGCATTGGACGACTTGGAGGCGATGTTCGCGCAGTCAGGCGCCGGCAAAGAAGGTGTCGTCTCGCTCCGGCGAGCCGAGAACGGCCAGCTGGTTGCGCGCTATCCCCCGCCCCCCGAAGGCGCCCAATCATTGGCCGTCAATCCGGTTCTGCTCCAGATGATTGAACGGCAGGAGACCGTCAGCACGACGCGCTTGGTTAGCGGTCTCGACGGCGTCGAGAGAATCCAGTCATACCGGAAGGTCGGGGCCTACCCGTTCTATGTTTCGGTCGGCAATTCCACGGACGCCATCTTCCGTGAATGGACGCGGGTGGCAGTCATTGCCTCCTGCGCCCTCGCGTTGGCACTACTGGCCATCGGATTGCTGCTATGGCAGAGCCAACGCCGGCTGCGCGCGCAATTGACCGCGGACGGACGGTACCGCGCAATGGTCGAAGGACAAGGCGATGCGGTGGCGCGGTTCCGGCCCGACAGCACGCTGGTCTTCGTCAACGACGCGTACCGGGCGCTATTTCAAGCTCCGGGGACCGAGATTCTCGGAACCCAATGGTTGGCCCGGCGACCGGAATCGGAGCAGGACCGGTTGCGCCAGGCACTGGTGGCCCAGGTGGCCGACGGCGGGCGCCGGGTCCGCGAGGATTGGCAGGTCTGCGTCGACGGCCGCGAACGTTGTCTGCAGTGGGTGAGCTCGCCCTTGCGGAACGCGGCCGGACAGGTTGTCGAAATCCAGGCTGTCGGCCGCGACGTCACAGAACAAAAGATGGCGGCGGACGCGCTCAAGGCAAGCGAGGAGCGGCTTAACCTTGCGCTGGACGTCGCGGGACTCGGTTGGTCTGACATCAGCCCTCCCTCCGGTGCCGCCACGCACAGCGCGCAGGCCGTCCGCATGCTGGGCTATCCGCCGCGTGAGAGTTCCCTCTCATGGGAAGAGTGCTGTGCCACGGTCATACCCGAAGACCGGGAACCGCTCACCGCCATGTTCGGGCGCCTGCGCACATCGGACGAGGTGCAATTCGTCGAATACCGGCGAATGTTGGATAACGAGTTGCGTTGGTTTCTCACCGCCGGCAAGGCGGTCGCGCGCGCCGCCGACCGCAGCGTTCTCCGTCTTGTCGCGGTGCACATGGACATCACGGAACGAAAGCGCACGGAACTGCAGCTGCGGCAAGGCGAGTTGCGTCTGCAACTTGCGCTGGAAACCGGAAAGTTAGGCTGGTACGACGTCGATGTCGCGGCAGAGCGCCGGACGGAGAGCGCCTCCTGGTGGCGCATGCTGGGTCACCCTCCCCCCAGGCATCCACTCTCGCTCCCGGATTGGATGGCCCACGTGCATCCCGACGACCGTGCGCTGATGGAGGTCCGGTATCGGCAAGTCGACGGAGTAGACGACTTGCCGACCATCGAATACCGCCGCCGCGCGGGCGACGGAACATGGCGTTGGGTCAGGTCCGCCGGACGGGTCGCGTTCCGTGACAGCAACGGAAGGCCGGCAACCATTGTCGGCACGATGAACGATATCACCGAGGCACGCCAGCAAGAACAGGCGCTCCGGGAGAGCGAGTACCGATATCGGGAACTGGCAGACAACGGCGCTGCGCTCATCTGGGCCGCGGACACCACGGGCAGCATCGTCTACTTCAATAAGCGTATACGTGAACTGACGGGACTTCGGGACGACCAGCTCGCCGGCGACGCGTGGGTCGGCATGGTCCATCCGGACGACCTCCCACCTACCATCGCCATCTTCGCTGCTGCGTTGGTCGACCGCCGTCCCTTCGTGGTTCAGTACCGGGCACGCAACGCGGCCGGGGAATATCGTTGGGTCCGCATGGACGCTGTCCCCCGGCACAACCTGGCCGGCGAGTACATCGGGTTCATCGGCTACGGAGTGGACGTCACCGAGCAGCGCGCGGCAGCAGCGGAACTGGAGCGACATCGGTCCGAATTGGAAGAACTGGTCGCGAAACGCACCCAGGAACTATCGCTGGCCAAGGAGCGGGCGGAAGCCGCCAATCTCGCGAAAAGCGCGTTCCTCGCCAACATGAGTCACGAAATCCGGACGCCGCTGAACGCCATCAGCGGAATGGCGCACCTGCTGCAGCGGGAAGGCCTGACGCCGACGCAACGGAACAAGGTCGAACATATCAACCTCGCTGGCAAGCACCTCCTCGAAATCATCAACGCGGTACTTGACCTGTCGAAGATTGAGGCAGGTAAACTGGTCCTTGAGGAACAGTCGGTCGATGTCGGAGAGCTTGTTCACAATGTTGCTCAACTGATGCAGGAGCGCGCGCAAACCAAGGGTGTCGTGCTGCGCGTGGAACCCGGCGATTATCGCGGCTCGCTGGTCGGGGATGCTACGCGGTTACGGGAGGCTCTGCTGAATTACGTCGGGAACGCGGTCAAGTTCACGAACTCAGGAACCATCACCGTGCGTGCGCTCACCGTAGATGAAAGTGAAACGTCCATGATGCTGCGATTCGAGGTCGCCGACACGGGAATCGGCATCGCCGCCGCGGATATTCCAAGGCTCTTCGCGGCCTTCGAGCAGGCCGACAACAGCAGCACGCGCCAGTACGGAGGCACCGGACTCGGATTGGCAATCACCAAGCGGCTGGCCAAGTTGATGGGTGGTGACGTCGGTGTCGAAAGTGAACCGGGCATCGGCAGCACCTTCTGGTTCACGGCACGACTGCGCAAAGGCGGAGTTGAGACCGGGACAGGCGTCTCGTCCAACTCCTTCGTGGAAGTCGAGGCCACGCTGCGCCGTACCAGCGCCGGGAAGCGGGTTCTGGTTGCCGAGGATGAGCCGGTCAACCTGGAAGTCGTCCGCTGCTTGCTTGAGGATGCCGGACTCAAGGTCGATGTCGCGCTGGACGGACTCGAGGCCCTCGAGAAGGTAAACGGCAACCGCTACGACTTGGTCGTGATGGACGTCCAGATGCCGCGCCTGTCGGGCCTAGATGCCACGCGGCGGCTGCGTGAACAGAGAGAGCACGCGTCCCTGCCGGTGCTGGCCTTGACCGCAAACGCCTTCGCCGAAGACAAGGCGAGATGCCTCGCGGCCGGCATGAATGACTTCGTGGCGAAACCGGTTGACCCTGCAGTATTGCTGCGTTCAGTTTCGCGCCTGCTGCACTAAATCTGCTTTATGGGGTGGCAGGACTAGGTCCCGAAGCCGAGTGCAATCGACCGATTGAAACTGCAGCTATAAGCGACGGCATTACTGCTGTTGACCATGTGACCAAGCGGCCTTATCCGTAGTGCGGATGAACACGCCGATGGACAGAGTAGTGGAATCGAGGCGGCCGGGCTTATCCTTTGCGCGGGCGACTTTATGAGCGTACCCACCATCGCAATGGTGGCGAACGCGCTCGCACGGCGCCGTGCGTCAATAGGTACCACGTGAGGCACTCGATTCCACGTGGCCGCACGAGCCACGGTCGTGCCCCGTGCAGCTGGACCAACTTTCGCCGCCCACCGCCCTGCGAGGGTCCGGGTCTTTGCTCGACCGCTTGCCCATGCCGTCGTTCGACTGCGCATTGGCCGAGGTGTCGCTGTAGACCCTCAATTTAAAGTGCACTCGCTAGAAGCAGAGAGGCGCGCAAATTCTCGCGCCATCTCTGGAGCCTTAGCATGCTCACCAAAGCTAACATCTCTTCGCAAGAATCTGCGCCACAAACTTCATTGAAAGGCCTCCGCCTGGTACAACCATGCTCCGCCAATTGGGACCGTGCGCAAGCGGGGCTTATAGTGTTGTCGGGGGGCTGGGTCAGTCTCTACGACCATCATATCTTCCGACAACTGCGTGTTATGGCGTGGAACTTGCCAGACGGACCACAATTCATCGCCGAGGTCGACGACCCGTTGGACGCTATTCGCATTGGATGTTCAATCGCAAGCGAGGAAGGTTGGTTGTAAGCCAGCGAACCGACGACTTCGTAGCCGCGTACCGCCGCCGCCGCAATTCCGGGGAAGATGGCGAGCGAGGTCGCCCACAGTCTCGGCTTTACTAAACCTTCTTGAATGCGCGCTTCGAGCAATCAACCAGAGGCTAAAGAGTATTCGCGGAAAGCGATGATAGCGCTCGCCTTTTACACTGAAGTGCGGCGCCAGCAAGTTCGACGGTGGGCGCGCCAAATCGGCTTGCTTGTTGTCGAAGTTGCTCCCGGCCGCTTCGAAATTTCAGGGCCGACGATATCTCAACCACTCGTCACTGACCGGGACACGGCCGATATTCGCCTGCTATGCGAGGTGCTTTCTTTCGGTGGTGAGAACCAATGCGCCATCGAGCACTATGGCCTGACCTATCCGTGGCGGAAGCCCGGCTATTGGGCATTCGCCACAGGACTGAAGTAGGCGACCTGGCGGCGACGTTGCAAACAGCCAACGTCGCCCGGCTTAAGGGTCGGCAGCCCCTGTTGGGAGACCCTGTTTCTCCTCAGGTAACAGGGGTCCTGGTCGCAAATGTTTGGGCATTCAAGAACATAACGGCGGATTCTTATATCCGCATTCGTCTGGGGTGCCAGGGAGGCTATGTCCGACGGACTCAATAACCATTGCTATACGAGAGGAACGGTCCCTATGACAACCATTGAGCTCGCAATGTCAGTAGACGCAGCAACGCGAAAGTGCTCGGCACAACCGAACGGTGGCCACGAAGAAGCGGCCGTTGATTACAACGCTCGCTACAAGATTCTTGCTAGCTACGGACCGTCAGGCAAGAGCACATCGATAAGTCTTCCGCTTGAAGACAATAGACGAGCAGCGATGACGTGGCCCAGGCTTCTTCGCCTCGCTCGCGGCGATGAATCGCTGGTTCGGCGCTGCATAATCAGGGCTGGGCGACGCCTCACTCACGCGGACTACCGGGCAAAGCCAACCAAGACCCAGGGCGCAGTGATTGTCGAGCTTGCATGCCGTCTCATTACTGGTGAACTGCCACGCCGCTCACCGCTTGAACGGCTGAGCGAAGAAACCATCGCCCATTGGGGGCGGAATAATCGGGTATGAGCTAGGCTCTATCGTCGATTCCATAGCGGTTATCTCGATTGGCCTGTAACGCGAAATCACTCCGGTTGCCAGTTCCATAAACCTCATTGCCACGGGTCTCACCGCCCCGAAATGTGACGTGGGTCCGTTCATTTGCCGGCACTGGGTTGACGACCGCAGGCCTGCTTGGTCAATAGCGCGATGCCCGCCGAAGTCTTCCGACCATGAGAGGCAAGCTCTGCCGTGAGGCCGTGCTGTTTCTTGGTCGCTTCACGGTTAGGGCCATTGCGGAACGCGAGTGTGCAAAGCACTCCGCCGTAGGTTGACGGCAGAGGTGGAGGCGGCGGTGCGGGCAGCTATTGAGAACGCTTGCACGGCCAACGGGCGGGGCTCGTAGCCCCTACATGGGGACTACCGCGGCGGTCTCTGCTTCTGCCGCTTTGGCGTCTTCCTTAGGATGCAGGGGTTTGCCTTCGGCCACGCGCACGATGCCTTGCGCCAGCGCGTTCACGGCCTCACGGATGTCTTCCTCTACCGGCTGAATGTAGTCAGGGCTATTCGGTACTGCAATGAGTTTCGGCCGCTCGGCATGGGTGAGCAGGCGGGAGACCAGCAGCACGTCCTTGACCGTGGCATGGGCCAGGGTGGCGAATGTCCGGCGGAGCGAGTGGTTGGACAGCTGCAACCCAGTGGACTTCTTGAGGGCCGCGAAACTGCCCCTGACATTGCGCAGGGGCTTTCCAACCCACTTGTGCGACGGGATGATGAAGTCGCCCTTGTGCGGCGCCTTGGCCCGGGGGAGGATGACGTTGTCGTGCAGCCAGTCGGGCACGGGGAACCAGACGAGTCGCCGCTTCTTGTTGCCCCGCTGGTCAGGCCGGAGCTTGTAGGCCTTGTTCTCCATGTCGTAGTTGGACCACTTAAGGCTGCCGACCACGGACATACGGAACCCGCTGAATAGCTCGAAGAGCATGTAATCGCGCACCCCAGGGTGCGCTTGGTGGTGCAGCCAATGCCAGAAGAGCGGCATCTGGGCGCGGCGGATGTAGTCGCCCCGAGCCTCCGGCTTGTCGAAAATCCCGTAGGACTTGAGTGCCGCGATGGGGTTGGTTGTGGCGATGCCTTCGGCCAGCAGGAAGTTGTAGATGGTATGGGCGATGCGGCACACCTGATGGGCGGTGCTGATGCCGTGCTTGGCTTCAATCTCCGTGTGGCGGCTCTTCCACCACTGGATATTCAGCTCGGTGATAACCAGGTTGTGGTACTTCTTGAGGGTGTTCCACTTCTTGGTGTAGCCGTCCACGGTATCTGGCGCGAGGGTCTTGTGCGCGTCCAGATAGCGGCCCTCGCCGAACAACGCCTCGCCCAAGGTGGGCGGCGGGTTCAAGCCCTGTCTCTTGGCCAGCTCGACTTTGCGTCGCTGGTCTTGGCACGCGAAGAGCGCGTCCTTGTAGTCCGTGAGCTCGAGTTCGCCTAGATTCTTGCGGACGTCCTTGCCGTCCACGTTCTGGTAGCGGCACAGGTATATCCTGCGGACCTTGCCCGAGCGCTTGTTCTTGCGCATCACCCGGACACCGAACCCCGGCTCCGTCTCGTGCCATACCTCGATACTTGCCTTGTCGTCTGGACAGACCAGAGCGTTGGCTTCGCCTGCGTTCTTGAAGGGCATTTGACGACCTCCCACGCGCTTGGCAAACTTGCCAGATGCTTGCCAGCTATTTTATGCCTACCAGCGAGTTTTGCCAACGGAATCTTGTGGAATGGAAAGTGCTTAGACACCACCTATTGATAGTAAGTCACTGTTTATACGGATGTTAGCTTCGTGACCGATTTTCCAGCCGACCTGTCCAAAGCGACACCAATGATGCAGCAGTACCTCCGGGTGAAGTCGGAGCACCCGGACAAGCTCGTCTTCTACCGGATGGGCGACTTCTACGAACTCTTCTACGCGGACGCGGAGCGCGCGGCGCGCGCACTCGACATCACGCTCACCGCGCGCGGGCAGTCGGCCGGGGCGCCGATCCCGATGGCTGGCGTGCCGCACCACTCGCTCGAGCCGCACCTCGCGAAGCTCATGCGGCAGGGCGAGTCGGTGGTGATCGTCGAGCAGATCGGCGATCCGGCGACCAGCAAGGGGCCGGTCGAGCGCAAGGTCGCGCGCATCGTCACGCCGGGCACGCTCACCGACGCCAACCTGCTCGACGCGAAGCGCGACTGCCTGCTCGCCGCGTTCGTCCCGCAGGGCAAGCGCGCGGGCCTCGCGTGGCTCAACCTCGCGTCGGGCGCGTTCACGCTGACCGAGGTGCCGGCCGCCGACGTCGGCGGCGTGCTGGAGCGCGTCGCCCCGGCCGAGCTGCTCGTGCCCGAGGACGTCGAAGTGCCGCCGCTGCGCATACGCACGCCGGCCACGCGCCACCTGCCCGCGTGGCACTTCGACCGCGAAGGCGCGCAGCGCGCTCTGGCGAAGCAGCTGGGGACGCTCGACCTCGCCGGGTTCGGCGCCGGCGACGTGCCGCTCGCCGTCGGCGCGGCGGGCGCGCTGCTCGCATACGCGACGTCGACGCAGCAGGCCGCGCTCGCGCACGTGCGCGCGCTGGAGGTCGAGGTCGAGAGCGCGTACCTGGCTCTCGACCCCGCTACCCGCCGCAACCTCGAGATCACCGCCACGCTGTCCGGTGACGACGCGCCGACGCTGCACTCGATGCTCGACCACTGCAGCACGGCCGCCGGCAGCCGCATGCTGCGCCAGTGGCTGCTGCATCCGCTGCGCGATCACGCACGGCTCGCCGCACGGCACGACGCGATCGCGGCGTTCGTCGCGCTGCCGGCGGCTGGCCGCGCGGTCGCCGAGGCGCTGAAGCGCACGGTCGACGTCGAGCGCGTGGTCGGCCGCATCGCGCTGCGCAACGCGCGGCCGCGCGACCTCGCGGGCCTCCGCGACACGCTCGCCCGCGTGCCGGACGTGCAGGAGGCGCTGCGGGACGTGAGTGTGCCGTTGATGGCGGACGCGTGCGCGGCGCTGGCGCCCGACCCGCAGTGGGGCGCCCTGCTGACCCGCGCGATCGCACCCGAGCCGGCGGCGATGGTGCGCGACGGCGGCGTAATCGCGACGGGGTACGACGCGGAACTCGACGAGCTGCGCGCGATCGACGCCAACTGCGGCGCGTTCCTGGTCGAGCTGGAAGCGCGCGAGCGCGAGCGCACCGGCATCGGCTCCCTCAAGGTCGAGTACAACCGCGTGCACGGCTTCTACATCGAGGTCACGCACGCGCACGTCGAGCGCATCCCCGAAGACTACCGCCGGCGGCAGACGCTCAAGAATGCCGAGCGCTACATCACGCCGGAGCTGAAGGCGTTCGAGGACCGCGCGCTCTCGGCCCAGGAACGGGCGCTGGCGCGCGAGAAGCTGCTCTACGAGGAACTCCTCACCGCGCTCGCCCCGGCCATCGCGCCGCTGCAGGCACTCGCCGCCGCGCTCGCGACCGTCGACGTGCTCGCGAACCTCGCCGAGCGCGCGCAGGTGCAAAACCTCGTGCGCCCGACGCTCGTCGCGGAGCCGGGCATCATGATCCGCGGCGGCCGGCACCCCGTCGTCGAGCGGCAGGTCGAGCACTACGTTCCCAACGACGTGGTGCTGGGCGGCGAGCGGCGGCTCCTCATCGTCACCGGACCGAACATGGGCGGCAAGTCGACGTACATGCGCCAGACGGCGATCGTCGCGCTGCTCGCGCACTGCGGCATGTTCGTGCCGGCGCAGGAGGCGACCCTCGGGCCGCTCGACGCGATCTACACGCGCATCGGCGCCGCCGACGACCTGGCGGGCGGGCGCTCGACGTTCATGGTCGAGATGACGGAGGCGGCGTACATCCTCAACCGAGCCACGCCGTCGAGCCTCGTGCTGATCGACGAGATCGGGCGCGGCACGTCGACGTTCGACGGCCTCGCGCTCGCGTGGGCGATCGCGCATCGCCTGGCCGAGCGCAACCGGTGCCTCGCCCTCTTCGCGACCCACTACTTCGAGCTGACCGCGCTGGCGGCGGAACTGGCGGGGTGCGCGAACATCCACTTCGACGCGGCAGAGCACCCCGGCGGGATCGTATTCCTGCACGCGGTCGCGGACGGGCCGGCGAACCGCAGCTACGGGCTCTCGGTAGCGAAGCTCGCGGGCGTGCCGGCGGAGACCATCCGGCTCGCGAAGGCCTACCTCGCTCGCCTCGACCAGTTCTCGGCCCGCAACGACCAGCAGGGCGACCTCTTCAGCGTGCCGGGCGCGGTGATCGCGAGCGAGCCGGATCCGGCGTCGGCGGCGGTGGTCGAGCGGCTGCGGGCGCTCGATCCGGATGCGCTGTCGCCGCGGGAAGCGCTGGATGCGCTCTATGCGCTGAAGAGGCTGCTGTAGCAGGTCACCAGGAAGGCTGTTCCTGCGGCGACACGAGCGGAGGGGCGCACAACCGTTCGCATGGCGCTCGTCGTTGCGTTGCACTTACCGCGGCCGCCGCGTGGCCGCCCAAAGGCGGCCGCCTGGCTTGCCGTTGCGGCTGCAAAAGGCGCGACGCCGGAAGTACGTCGGCCACCGGCGTTGCGGACGCCTTTTGCAGACGAGACCTCGCCTAGTGGTGATGCCCGCCGTGCCCGTGGATGTGCCCGTGCGCGATCTCTTCCTCGGTCGCGGGCCGGACGTCGACGACGGTCGCGTCGAAGCGCAGCCGCTGGCCGGCGAGCTCGTGGTTGCCGTCGAGCACCGCCTTGCCGTCCGCGATGTCGGTAACGCGAAAGACGACCTCGTTGCCGTCCTGCTCGGCGACGAGGTAGCCGCCGACCGTCACATCGGGCGGCAGGTCGGACAGCGCTTCCATGCGCACGCGCTTGGGGTCGTACTCGCCGAACGCGTCGTCCGGGTCGAGCGTGACCGAGACCGTGTCGCCGACCTTCTTCGTGTTGAGCGCCTCCTCGATCTTCGGGAAGATGCCCGAGTGCCCGCCGTGCAGGTACACAAGCGGCTCCGGCGATTCCTCGATGAGCTTGTTGTCGGCGTCGTAGAGCTTGAACGAGATGGTGACGGCGGTGTTCGCGAAGATGTTCATGGGGCGCGCGGCGGGAGGGTGGAAGAGGGCCGCGGCGAACCTGCCGTCGTCGGCCCGGCCATTGTACAAGGCCGCTGCCGGCGTGCCGCCCGCGGTGCTACGCTCGCACGATGGCTTCCCCGACCTCCCACGGCATCCCGCTGCTCGGCGGCCGCACCGCCCCCACGTTCCTGCGCCGGTTCTGGCACAAGGAGGCGCTGCGCGTGCCGGGCGCCCTCCCCGGCTTCGCCGGCCTGCACAGCCTCGCCGACCTGCAGGCGCTCGCGGCGCGCGACGACGTCGAGTCGCGCCTCGTCGTGCGCCGCGGCCGCGACTACAGCCTCGAGCACGGGCCGTTCCGCAAGGCCGACTTCAAGGGGCTGCCCGCGCGCGACTGGACGCTGCTGGTGCAGGGCATCAACCTGCACGACGCCCCATCCGACCAGTTGCTGCGCCGCTTCTCGTTCCTGCCGTACGCGCGGCTGGACGACCTCATGGTGAGCTACGCGGCGCCCGGCGGCGGGGTCGGGCCGCACTTCGACTCCTACGACGTGTTCCTGCTGCAGGGCTTCGGCCGCCGCCGCTGGCGCTACGGCCGGCAGGACGACCTCACCCTCCGGCCCAACCTGCCGGTGAAGATCCTGAAGTCGTTCACGCCGGAGCACGATCACGCCTTCGCGCCCGGCGACCTCCTGTACCTGCCGCCGGCGTACGCACACGACGGCGTCGCGCTCGAGCCGTGCACCACCTACTCGATCGGCTTCCGCGCGCCGGCGAACACCGAGCTCGCGCAGCAGTTCCTCGACTACCTGCGCGACCAGATCGACCTGCCCGGCCGGTACGCCGATCCGGACCTGCGCCCGCCGCAGGAGCCGGCCCGCATCGACCCGGGCATGCAGCAGCGCATCGGCCGCACGCTGTCGTCCATCCGCTGGAACGGCGACACCGTGGGCCGGTTCCTCGGTTGCCTGCTGACCGAGCCCAAGCCGAGCGTGTTCTTCGAGCCGCCGGAGGCGCCGCTCGCGCGCGGCGCCTTCGTCGCGGCGATCCGCAAGCGTGGCGCAGCGCTCGACCGCCGCACGCAGTGGCTGTATGGCGATGCGCTGCTCTATCTCAACGGCGAGGCGCACGACTGGCCGGCCGACAGCCGCGAACTCCTCGTCGCGCTCGCCAACGGCCGTGCGCTGTCCGCCACGCAGTGCGCGGCGCTCGGCCCGCACGCGACGGCGTTCCTCTACCAGGCCTACCGCGATGGCTACCTCGCACCCGCCTGACGCCGCGCCCACCCCGCCCGCACCCGAACCGCGCGAGACGACGCTCGACACGGTCGCCGCGCAGGTGCAGGCGATCGACCAGCTGCTCGACCTCGCACAGCACCACGTGCAGGTGTTCGACGTCGACATGGCGCAGGGCGGGTGGCAGACGGCTGCGCGCAGCGAGCGCGTCACCGCGTTCCTGCGGCGCACGCCCAAGGCGCGCCTCGACGTCATCGTCCACGACACGCGCTGGCTCGAGGCGTCGTGCCCGCGCTTGCTCAACCTGCTGCGGCTCTACTCGCACGCGATCACGGTGTACCGCACGGGTCCCGAGGCGCGCGCGGCGATGGACCCGCTGGTGATCGCCGACGGCCGGCACTTCCTGCACCGCTTCCACATCGACCACCCGCGCGCCGTGCTCGCCACCGACGCGCCCCAGCGCGCGCGGCCGCTGTGCATGCGTTTCGAGGAGATCTGGGCGACCGGCGAGCCCGGTCTCAACGCCAGCGTGCTGGGGCTTTGACCCGGCGCTTTGACCGGGATCATGGTGCGGTGCGGGAGCTTTCAGGGATGCCTTTGATTTTTATGGGAATATGAGGTAACATCGCGGCTTCGGTAGCCGCCGTGCGTGAGTTCCGGTGAAGGGAGTTGCACCGGCATAGCGCAAATCCTCCCGGCCCGAATGATCGCTTGCCTTCCCGAACCCAACCAGGACCCTCCATGAACAAGACCCTCATCCTCGTCGCGGCCGCTGCGCTCGCGCTCGCCGCCTGCAGCAAGTCCGAACCGCCGAAGCCGGCCCCCGCGCCGGCCCCTGCCCGCTGCGCCCGCCCCAGCGCCGGCCCCCGCGCCCGCCCCGGCCGCGACCGACACGAAGCCGGCCGACGCTGCCGCGCCCGCCGCCGCGCCCGCCGCTGCTGCCCCGGCGCCCGCCGCCGCCCCGGCCGCGGCTGCTCCGGCCCCGGCCGCCGAGCCCGCGAAGGACGCCGCCAAGAAGTAAGGCACTGCCCGCACCAAGCGAAAAGGCCGGCATCCGCCGGCCTTTTTGTTGGGCTGGTGTCAGACACGTCATATGACGTGCCTGACACCGAATCCGGCGGACACAGCGTTACAGCGGCGCCCCGATCCGCTGCGCCACTTCGCGGTAGTGCTCGATGACCGAGCCCAAATCGCGGCGGAAGCGGTCCTTGTCCATCTTCTCGCCCGTCTTCGCGTCCCACAGCCGGCAGCCGTCGGGCGTGAACTCATCGCCCAGCACCAGCGGCCCGTTCGGGTCGTCGGTAGGGTGGCCGAACTCGAGCTTGTAGTCGACGAGGTCGATGCCCGCATTCGCGAACATGGGCTTCAGCACCGCGTTCACCTGGTGGGTGATCGCGCGCATCTCCGCGATCTCCTTCGCCGTCGCCCAGCCGAGCACCCGGATGTGGTCGTCGTTGCACAGCGGGTCGTGCAGCGCGTCGCTCTTCAGGAAGAACTCGAAGATCGGCTCGGGCAGCTTGCGGCCCTCCTCGATGCCGTAGCGCTTCGCCATCGAGCCCGCGCACACGTTGCGCACCACGCACTCGACCGGCACCATCTTCATCGCCTTCACCAGCGACTCGCGCTCGTTCAGCACCCTGACGAAGTGCGTCGGCACGCCGGCCGCCGCGAGCTTCGTCATCACGTACGCGTTGATCTTGTTGTTGGTCTCGCCCTTGAGATCGAGCTTCGCGAGCTTGACGCCGTCGAACGCCGACACGTCGTCGCGGTAGTGCATCACCAGCCGGTGCGGGTCGTCGGTCGCGTACACCGTCTTGGCCTTGCCCTTGTAGAGCTCCTGTCGCTTCTCCACTGCGGTCCCCTTGTCGTGATTCAGGTGAAGGCGCGCCACGCGAAGCCGTCGCCCTGGTCGGCGATCCCGATCCAGTCCGCGGCACAGGCGAGCGCACCGGCGAGCGCGGCGCGCGCCCGTTCGGGCGTGTTGTTCTGCTGCGAAAGATGGGCGGCGATGACGTGCTGCAGCCGGCTCGTGTCGAGCGACGCCAGCAGCTCGGCCGCGTCCTCGTTGGGCAGGTGTCCGAAACGACCGGCGATGCGCTGCTTGAGCGAGTGCGGATACGAGGAGCCGGCCAGCATGTCCGGGTCGTGGTTGCACTCGAGCACCAGCGCGTCGCAGCGGTCGAGGCTCTCGCGCACGCACGGCGTGACGACGCCGATGTCGGTGAGGATGCCGAGCCGGTGGTCGCCGTCGGACACCACGAACTGCACCGGCTCGCGCGCGTCGTGCGGCACCGGGAACGGCAGCACCTCGAGGTCGCCGATCGCGAACGCGTCGTGGCTGTCGAAGCCGTACACGTGCGGGCAGCCGGCCATGCGCTCGGACACCGCCGACAGCGTGCCGAACGTGAGCCACACCGGGATGCCGTGCCTCGTCGCGAACGCGGGCACGCCGCCGACGTGGTCGGAATGCTCGTGCGTCACGATGATCGCGGACAGGGAGTCGGGCTCGATGCCGAGGCGCGCGAGCCGCTTCGCGGTGTCACGGACGCCGAATCCGCAGTCGATGAGGATGCGGGTCCCGCCCGCCTCGACGACGAGGCCGTTGCCTTCGCTGCCGCTGCCGATGGACGCGAAGCGCACCGGAATCCCGCCCGGCGGCTACTTCAGCTGGTCCTTGAGCAGCGCCAGGATCTTCTCGCTCGTGGGCGTCTTGTCTGGCACGCCGCCCGGGTCCTGCACGACGACCACGCTGTTCTGCTGCGCCTCCGCGACGACGATCTGGTACTGCTCGGGCTTGTCCTTCTCGTCGCTCTTCCAGAACTGCAGCTTCTCGAGGATGCCGGCGTTGTTGGCCTTCGCCGCGAGGGCATCCGGGTCGCCGTAGCGCACGAAGTACACGCCGCGCGAACGGTCGCGGTCGATCACCGTGAAGCCGGCCCGGTCGAGGGCGAGGCCCACGCGCCGCCACGTGCGGTCGAACTGGTCGTCCACCGTGAGCTTGTACGAGCCGTCCGCGTTGCGGTCGATGCGCGCCTTCTCCGGCGCGATCGCCGCCTGCACGACCGCGGCGCGCGCGGTCGGCTCGGGCGTGCCGAACTTGGTCATGAGCCGCGTCAGCATCTCCGCCTCGAGCGACGGGTTGGGCGGCATCACCGCCCACGCGAAGGCCGCAGGCGACGAGTTGTCGATCTTGCCGGTCGGGACCTGCTCCATGCCGCGGTGCGAGATGTAGATCTCGACCGTGCCGGGCTCCGCGCCGCGCTCGATGCGCGTCTTGAACTGGTCCTGGCGGTAGGTCGAGAAGAAGACGTCGAGGTACTTGCCGACGGTCCGGCGCAGGAAGTCGGCCGGGATCTCCGCGCGGTTCTCGGCGAAGTCCGTCTGCATCACGCCGATCTGCGGGTTTTCCTGGGCGAGCACGAAGCCCTGCTCCTGCCAGAACTCGCGGCACGTGTTCCACGCCTGCTCGGGCGTGGCGCGCACGACCAGCCAGCGCTCGTTGCCGGCGCGCACGATCTTCGCGTCCGCGGTCTGCGGCAGGAACTCGGACTTGGTGCCCTTGTTCGCGCCGGCGGCGGCGAGACCCGTCGCGGTGGACACCTGGTAGCGGTCGTCGTAGCGCGGCGTGGTGAGGTCGGGCGGCAGCTCGAGCGCGGGCGCCGACGACACCGACTTGTAGTCGATGCGCTTGGTGGGCGACACGCTCGACAGGGTCTCGCACCCGGTGAGCGCGATCGCCATGGCGAGCAGCGCCACGACGGCGGCCAGGTGATGACGGAACGGAATCTTCATGGACTTCGACCTCGGAGGCTTACGCGACACAGCCGGCCGCGCGCAGGGCCGCGCGCACGGTCTCGTGGTACTGCGACGACAGCGGGACGAGCGGCAGTCGCAGCGCATTGTGGATGAGACCCATCTCGGCGAGCGCCCACTTGGTCGGTATTGGATTCGCCTCGACGAAGAGCTTGCGGTGCAGCGGGAGCAGCCGGTCGTTGCAGTTGCGCGCCGTCGCGACGTCGCCCGCGAGCGCCGCCTTGCACATCTGCGCCATGAGCTTCGGCGCCACGTTCGCCGTGACGGAGATGACCCCGTGCCCGCCCATCAGCATGAGGGCGAGGCCGGTGAGGTCGTCGCCCGAGAGCACGACGAAGTCGCGCTTGCCGGCGGCCGCCAGCGCCGCCAGGAGTTCGCTGCCGCGGCCGACGTCGCCGGTGGCGTCCTTGATGCCGACGATGTTCGGCACCGCAGCCAAGCGCAGCGCCGTCTCGTTGGCGAGGTCGGCGACCGTGCGGCCGGGCACGTTGTACACGATCATCGGCAGCGCCACGGCCTCGGCGATCGTGCGGAAGTGCCGGTACAGGCCTTCCTGCGTGGGCTTGTTGTAGTACGGGACGACCGACAGGTGCGCGGCGCAGCCGGCTTCCTTCGCGTACTTGGCGAGTTCCAGCGCCTCGCGGGTGGCGTTGCCGCCGGTCCCCGCGACCACCGGGATGCGACCGGCCGCGTGCTCGACGGCCGTCCTGATGAGCAGGCAGTGCTCGTCGACGTCGACGGTGGGGGATTCCCCCGTGGTGCCGACGACGACGATGCCGTCGGTGCCGTTGGCCACGTGGAAGTCGATGAGCTTGCGCAGCGCGGGGAGATCGAGCGCGCCGTCTTCGTGCATCGGCGTCGCGATTGCGACGAGGCTTCCGGTCAGCATGTAAGCACTTGAGCCAAATAGCGCATTTTACCCCATCCCCGGGCGGCGGGTGGCCCGGTCGCGGTTTTCGACCGCGGCAGGGGCGCGGCCGTTCCCCGCGCCGCCGGCCGGGCCGGCGCGGACCGGGCGCTCAGGGCGCCAGCGCCGGCGGCCAGGGCCGGTGGGCGCCGACCGCGGCCAGCCGCTCCACCACCACCGGACGCATGCCGGGGTGGACGAGCCCCTGCTCGAACGCCACCACGGTCATCGGCTGCGGCGGCAAGCCCGCGAGCGTCAGCAGTTCGCCCGCGCAGAGAAGGTGATCGGGATTGGCGGGCCGGCCGTAGACCTCGTTGCCGAGGGCGAACGTCTCGTAAAGCAGCACGCCGTAGTCGGCGACGGCTGCGCGCAGGTGCGCGAAGTGCGGGCGGTAGAGGTAGTTGGTCACCACCACCGCGGCGAAGCGCTCGCCGGCGAGCGGCCACGCCGGTCCCTCGAGGTCGAGGACGCGGGTCGTGACGCCGGGTACGCCGTGCAGCGTGGCGAGCGCTTCGGCGTCGCGGTCGACCGCGAGCACCTGCGCGCCGCGGGCCGCGAGGAAGCGCGCGTGGCGGCCGCGACCCGCCGCGAGGTCGAGCACGCGCGCGCCCGGCGGCACGAGGTGCGCGAAACGGACGATCCAGGGCGAGGGGGTGAGGTCGGCGTGGGCGTGCATCGTGGGTACTCGTTCAGCGGCGCGCCGCGCGGCGGGACGGCGGCGCGGTCCCCGCCCGCCCCTGCACTTCCTCGCGCAGCCACGCGAGGAACGCCATGGTCTCCGGGCGCGTCCCGGCGTGGGGTGCCGTCAGCGCGAAGTAGCCGCGCGGCGAATCGTAACGCTTGGCGAAGGGGGCGACGAGCTTGCCGCGCTCCAGGAATTCGGCGATCAGCGGAATGCGGCCGAGCGCGACCCCCTGCCCGGCCACCGCGGCCTGGATCAGCTGGTCGTAGAGCGAGAAGCGGATCGCGCCCGCGGGCCGCAGGCCCGCGGCGCCGTTGGAGTTGAGCCACGCCGGCCAGTTGAGCCACGGCATCGCGCCGCCGGGATCGTCGAGGTGCAGGAGTACGTGGCCCGCGAGGTCCTTGGGGGTCGCGAGCGGCGGGCCCCGCTTGACGAGCCGCGGGCTCGCCACCGGCAGCAGGCGCTCGCCGAAGAGCCGGACCGCCGCCCGCGGCGCGTCGCCGTCGGCGAGGTAGCGCACCGCGATATCGACGTCGCCGCGCGCGAGGTCGACCACGCGATCGTCCGCCGACACGTACACCTCCATCCCCGGATGCCGGGCGCGGAAGGACGGCAGGCGCGGGATCAGCCACAGCGACGCGAAGGAGACGGTGGTGGACACGGTGAGGCCCGGCGCGTGCCCGGTCGGCTGCAGCGCGTCCGCCGCGGCGGCGATCGCCGCCAGCTGCTCGGTGACGTCGCGGTGGAACGCACGGCCTTCGGCCGTGAGGGCGAGTGCGCGGTGGCGGCGCTCGAAGAGCCGCACGCCGAGCGCGTCCTCCAGCGCCTTCACCTGCCGCGACAGCGCCGACTGCGTGAGGAAGAGTTCCTGCGCCGCGCGCGTGAAGGACAGGTGCCGCCCGGCCGCCTCGAATCCGCGGAGGAAATCGAGCGAGGGCAGCCGCCGGAGCGTCTTATGCATGCTTTGAACTCATGCAAGTCATGCGCATTCGCCGTTTGTCGCGCCCGCCGCCGGTGGGCACACTCGACGCCATGCCAGAGAGGCCCGTGCCTCTCCGGGGGGCGGGCCGGCGGCGGCGCCGGCGCGCGTTCAGCGATGCATTCTACGCATTCGACAGGAGCACGGCCATGGCATGCATGAAGCAGGGAACGATCGTCGACCTCGCGGCCCGCGAAGCGGTGCCGCTGCGCGACGTGCGCGGCGTCACCTTGCGCGTGACGCGCGGCACGCTGTGGGTCACGCAGGAGCGCGACAGGCAGGACATCGTGCTGCGGCCGGGCGACAACTGGGCGGTCGAGCGCAGCGGCCTGACGCTGGTGCAGGCCCAGCAGGACGCGACGTTCTGCGTGCTGGGCCGCTTCCTGGACCCGGAGTTGCTGCCGGTGCGACGGCGTGCGCGGTCGCTCGCGGCCGTGTGGCAGGAAGTGCGCGCGTTCGCCGTGGCGCAGTTCTGGGCGCCGATGCGGCGCATGGTGCCGCACGTCTGAGCACAGGAACGCCCCCGTGTCAGACACCGCCTAATCCGTGTCTGACACCGGGGCAACGGGATCTGACCCCAAACGCGGGGTCAGCCCCCTCGCGTCATCGCGGCTAACCCGCCATCCGCGCGACGGTGTTGTCCTTGCGCACGGCGCGGTGGTAGATCGCGGCGGCGACGTGCAGGCCGATGAGGAACATCATCACGTTGCCGAGGGTCTCGTGGAGTTCCTCCACGCGATGCGCCCAGTCCTTGTCCACGCCGACGAACGTCGGCAGCTGCATCCCGAGCAGCGCGACGGTGCGGCCCTCGCCCTGCACGGCTGCGACCCCCAGGATCGGGAGCAGGATCATCAGGAAGTAGAACGCCCACTCGACGACGTGCGACAGCGTCCGCTGCCACGCGGGCAGGGGCGGCACGACCGGGGGCACGGCGTTGGCGAAGCGCCAGAACAGACGGAACCACACCAGCGCGAAGACCACCACGCCGATCTGGAAGTGCCAGTCGCGGAACGCGCCGCGGAAATAGTTGCCGCGGGGAAACCAGCCGCGCGTCTCGATGAGGATCAGGGTGACGATGATCAGCGCCGCCATGAACCAGTGGAACGCACGGGCGACCGTGCCGAAGGCGGTGGGCGTGTTGCGCAGGGGCATGCGGGCTCCGGAAAACGGGAACGGCAAACACGAATTTTACCGGGCGGCGCGAACGGCCCCGCGCCCGGCCGCAAACGGACGGCCGCAAGCCGCGGCGATCATGCCCGCGGCCTCGGTTCCAGCAGATGGGGACGGTGCGCGGTGAGGGGCGCCATGCGTGCACCCGCCCACCCCGCACGCGGCACGCATGCCGATCTGGCATGTCGTGCCGCGCGGTGGCCCGGTTCGCCACCTTGGAAGCGCATCCTGTCCGAGTTTCGTTACGCTTTTGCGAAGGCGATCTCGCCGCCTTTCTCGCGGACATGGACCGTGTCACCCGGCCCGTAGTTCCCGGACAGGATTTCCTTCGCCAGCGGATTCTCGACCTGCTGCTGGATCGCGCGCTTCAGCGGACGTGCGCCGTACACCGGATCGAAGCCCGCGGCCGCCACCACCTTCAGCGCCTTGTCGGTGACGTCGAGCTTGATCTCGAGCTTGCGCAGCCGCTCCTCGAGGCCCGAGAGCTGGATCCGCGCGATGTTGGCGATGTTCGCCTCGTCGAGCGGGTGGAACACGACGATCTCGTCGATGCGGTTCACGAACTCCGGCCGGAAGTGCTGCTTCACCTCCGCCATCACCGCGATCTTGATCACGCCCTGGTCCTTGCCCTCGTCGGTGAGCTGCTGGATCTTGTGCGAGCCCAGGTTCGAGGTCATCACGATGACCGTGTTCTTGAAGTCGACCGTGCGCCCCTGCCCGTCGGTCATGCGGCCGTCGTCCAGCACCTGCAGCAACACGTTGAACACGTCCGGGTGCGCCTTCTCGATCTCGTCCAGCAGGATCACGGAGTACGGCTTGCGGCGGACGGCCTCGGTGAGATACCCGCCCTCCTCGTAGCCCACGTAGCCCGGCGGCGCGCCGATCAGCCGCGCCACGGAGTGCTTCTCCATGAACTCGCTCATGTCGATGCGGATCATCATGTGATCCGAGTCGAACAGGAACTCCGCGAGCGCCTTGGTGAGCTCGGTCTTGCCGACCCCGGTCGGCCCGAGGAACAGGAACGAGCCGTACGGACGGTTCGGGTCCGACAGGCCCGAGCGCGAGCGGCGGATCGCGTCCGACACGAGGCGCACCGCCTCGTCCTGGCCGATCACGCGGGTGTGCAGCTTCTCCTCCATGTGGAGCAGCTTGTCGCGCTCGCCCTGCATCATCTTCGACACCGGGATGCCGGTGGCGCGCGACACGACCTCGGCGATCTCCTCGGCCCCGACCTGCGTGCGCAGCAGGCGCGGCTTCTTCGCCGCCTGCCGGTCGAGGTCGCTGTCGATCTTCTTCAGCTGCGCCTCGAGCTGCGGCAGCTTGCCGTACTGCAGCTCCGAGACCTTCTGCCAGTCGCCGCGGCGCTTGGCCTCGTCCATCGCGATCTTGACCTTCTCGATCTCTTCCTTGACGTGCTGGGTGCCGACGACGTCCGACTTCTCGGCCTTCCACACCTCCTCGAGGTCGGCGTACTCGCGCGTCAGGCGCTCGATCTCCTCCTCGATGTGGTCGAGGCGCTTCTTGGAGGCTTCGTCCTTCTCCTTCTTGACCGCCTCGCGCTCGATCTTGAGCTGGATCAGGCGCCGCTCGAGCTTGTCCATCGACTCGGGCTTGGAGTCGATCTCCATCTTGATGCGCGCCGCCGCCTCGTCGATGAGGTCGATCGCCTTGTCGGGCAGAAAGCGGTCGGTGATGTAGCGCGCGGACAACTCCGCCGCGGCGACGATCGCCGGGTCGGTGATGTCCACGCCGTGGTGGATCTCGTAGCGCTCCTGCAGGCCGCGCAGGATGGCGATGGTCGACTCGACCGACGGCTCGTCCACGAGCACCTTCTGGAAGCGGCGCTCCAGCGCGGCGTCCTTCTCGACGTACTTGCGGTACTCGTCGAGGGTGGTAGCACCGACGCAGTGCAGCTCGCCGCGCGCGAGCGCGGGCTTCAGCATGTTGCCGGCGTCGATCGCGCCCTCGGCCTTGCCGGCCCCGACCATGGTGTGCAACTCGTCGATGAAGACGATGGTCCGGCCTTCGTCGGCCGCGATGTCCTTCAGGACCGCCTTCAGGCGCTCCTCGAACTCGCCGCGGTACTTGGCGCCGGCCAAGAGCGCCGCCATGTCGAGCGACAGGACGCGCTTGTTCTTCAGCGTCTCCGGCACCTCGCCGTTGACGATGCGCTGGGCGAGGCCTTCCACGATGGCGGTCTTGCCGACACCGGGCTCGCCGATGAGGACCGGATTGTTCTTGCTGCGGCGCTGCAGGATCTGGATGGTGCGGCGGATCTCGTCGTCGCGGCCGATGACCGGGTCGAGCTTGCCGTCGCGGGCCCGCTTGGTCAGGTCGATCGTGTACTTCTCGAGCGCCTGCCGCTGGCCCTCCGCATCCTGGTTGTCCACGCCCGCGCCGCCGCGCACGGCCTCGATGGCGGACTCGAGCGCCTTGCGGGTGAGGCCGGCGTCCTTCAGCAGGCGGCCGGTGTCGTCCTTGGCGTCGGACAGGGCGAGCAGGAACAGTTCGCTGGCGATGAACTGGTCGCCGCGCTTGGTGGCTTCCTTGTCGGTGAGGTTCAGGAGGTTGTTGAGGTCGCGCGAGACCGTGATCTCGCCGCCCTGGCCCTCGACCTTCGGGAGCCGCTCGATGGACGCCTTCAGCGCCGTCTGCAGCTTGGGCAGCGCGACGCCCGCGCGGGCGAGGAGCGAGGTGGTACCGCCGTCCTCCTGCGCGAGCAGGGCGGCGAGCAGGTGCTGCGGCTCGATGAAGCCGTTGTCGTTGCCGAGCGCCAGGCTCTGGGCGTCCGCGAACGCCTGCTGGAACTTGGTGGTGAGTTTGTCGAAACGCATGGCAAAGCCCTCGGAATGGAGATTTGCCACGAATATGGGGTGAAAACCTGCTTTTTCAACAGGGTCTCGGCGCCCGGACCGGGGTTTTTCCGTGAATCCGGAGGGCCGGCGCCCGCGTGCTAGGATCGCCGGTCATACCGCCGTCCGATCCCCATGCAAGCTCCCGATCCCCACGCGCCCGGGCCCGCCCCGGATGCCGCTCCCCCGCCCCGCAACGCCAGCCTGCTGGAGGTGGCCGGCGCCGTCGCGTCCAGCTTCCTCGGCATCCGCAAGGGCCGGGCGATGCGCAAGGACGCGATCAGCATCCGCCCGCATCAGGTCATCATCGTCGGGGTGGTGCTGGCGGCGGTGTTCGTGGTCTGCCTGCTGCTGCTCGTCCGGTTCATCATCCGGCTGGCCGGGGCCTGACCCGCGCCGGGGTCGCCGGCTTCAGCCGACGACCGCCGCCACCGCGTCGGCGGCGGCCACCAGTTCCCGGTCGGTGGTGAGGACGTCCGGACACAGCCGCAGGTACGGGCCCCGCGCGTCGGTGATCACGCCGCGCCCGCGCAGGGCGTCCGACCATGCGACCGCCTGCGGATCGACGACCGTCACGAAGGCGCCGCGGTCTTCGGTGCCGCCCAGCGCCGGCACACCCCGACCGGAGAGCAGGTCCACGAGCCGACGCTGCTGGCCCAGCGAATAGTCGCGCAGGCGCGCGACGTCGAGCGCCAGTCCCAGCACCTGCCCCGCCCGCGCCTGGAAGAACGGCAGCACCGGCGGCGTCGACTCGAGGAAGGCGTCGCCGCCCTCCCCGTACTCCGGCGGGTCGGGCCGCGCGTAGGTAAACGGATCGCGCTTGGCGAACCAGCCCGTATCGAGCGTGCGCAGGGACCCGTCGAGGTGCCGCGGGTGGAGGTAGAGGAAGCACGCGCCGGGGCCGCCGCGCAGGTACTTGTACGAGCCGCCCACGGCGAAGTCGGCGTCGAGCGCCGCGACGTCCACCGGGTGCACGCCGAGCGAGTGGTACACGTCGAGCAGCACGCGCCCGCCGGCCGCGTGCGCCGCGCGCACCAGGTCGGGGACGTCGGGCAGGCGTTGGCCGCTGTTGAACACGACGGTCGACAGCACGACGAGGTCCACGCCCCCGCCGATCGCCGCGGCGACGTCGGCGGAGGCGAACAGCCCGTCGGCGCGCGGCTCGACCAGCGTCAGCGCGAGGCGCCCGCGCCGCGCGTATTCGCGCAGGATCACGTCCAGCGAGTCGAACTCGCCGCGCGTCGCGACCACCCGCGGCACGCCATCGTAGGTGTTGAGGATCGCGCGCAGGCCCGCGCCGGCGCTGCCCTTCGGCACCACGCAGTCGGGGCGCGGCGCATGCAGCAGACGCGCGAGTCGCGCGCGGAAGGCGCCGGCCTCCGCCATCCACGCCTCCCATGCGCCGCCCATCTGCGCGTACCAGGCGGCGAGGCCCTCGCGCACGTCGTCCTCGGTCGCGTCGAGCGGGCGGCCGAGCGAGTGGTTGGCGAGGTAGATGCGGTCGGCGAATGCGGCCCGCACCCGCGAGAACAGGGGCGCCACGTGCGCCTGCAGGCCGGCTTCGGTGAGCGGTCCCGGCCCCAGCGCCGCGACCGCGGCGTCAATGCGTCCGTCCGTCATCGCGCGGCTCCGATCACGGTGCGCACGTCGATCAATTCCGGGAAGAACGGCGCGTCGAGCGTACGCTTGAGGTACGCGACGCCCGACGAGCCGCCGGTCCCGGTCTTGTGGCCGATGATGCGCTCCACGGTCTTCATGTGCCGGAACCGCCAGAGCTGGAAACCCTCCTCGACGTCGACTAGCTTCTCGCACATGTCGTAGGCATCCCACCAATGGCGCGGGTCGTCGTAGATGGTCTTGAACACGGGCACGAGATCCGGATGGCGGGTGTAGGGCTGCGTGAAGTCGCGGTCGAGGCATTCCGGCGGCACGGGGAGCCCGCGCCGCGCGAGGTGGCGCAGGAACTCGTCGTAGAGCGAGGGCGCGTGCAAGAGCGCGGAGAGTTCCGCGTGCACGGCCGCGTCGTGGCGGAACACGTCGAGCACGCGCGCATGCTTCGCGCCGAACAGGAACTCGAGCGCGCGGAACTGCGCCGACTGGAACCCCGACGAGCTGCCGAGCGACGGCCGGAACGCGTCGTATTCGGACGGGGTGAGCGTCTCCAGCACCGCCCACTGCTCGAAGAGCTGCTTCTGGATGAGCTTCACCCGCGCGAGGATCTTGAAGCACGGCTCCAGCGCGTCGGTGCGCACGAACGCGATGGCCGCCTTCAGCTCGTGGATCATGAGCTTCATCCACAGCTCCGAGACCTGGTGCTGGACGATGAACAGCATCTCGTCGTGGCGGGCCGGCCGGCCGTCGCCGCCGGACAGAGGCGACTGCGCGTCGAGCAACCGGTCGAGCCGGAGGTAGCCGCCGTAGGTGAGGCGGTCGCGCAGGTCGGTGACGATGCCGGGTTCGAGCTCGTGCGGGGTCGGCGGGGTCATGGCGGCGTTCCTGCAGCGCTGCGCGCGCAAGGGGGCCGAGTATACGCGGCGGCCGCCGCGGTCGCGGATTGCCCATCGCCGCGCCGGCGCGCTTTGCTACCATCCCGTGCATGCCCCGCCTGCTCCTGTTCCTCGCCGCCGCCGGGGCGCTTGCGCTCGCCGCGGGCTGCGGCAGCGACGTCGCCGGCAAGCGCACGCTTGCGCTGTCCGAGTGCCGCCTGCAGAACGTCGCCACCGCCGCGCAGTGCGGACGCCTCGACGTCCCCGAGGACCGCAGCAAGCCCGACGGCCGCAAGGTCTCGCTGTTCGTCGCGGTGCTGCCCGCCAACACCGTCACGCCGAAGGACGATCCGCTGGTGATCCTTGCCGGCGGGCCGGGCCAGGCGGCCTCCTTCCTCGGTCCCTTCGCCAACCGCCTGTCGGAGCTGCGGCGCACCCGCGACATCGTGCTGATCGACCAGCGCGGCACCGGGCGCTCGTCGCCGCTCACCTGCGCTGCGCTGCGCCCGCGCGAGCAGGACGTGTTCGAGCTGGACGTGCTGCCGCGCGCGCGCGAGTGCGTGGCCGAACTCACCGGCCAGGGCGTGGACCTGCGGCAATACACGACGAGCGCGTGGATCGCCGACCTCGAGGCCGTCCGCGCGGCGCTGGGCTACGAGCGCTGGAACGTGTGGGGCGGCAGCTACGGCACGCGCGTGGCGCAGGAGTACCTGCGCCGGCACCCGGAGCGCGTGCGCACGATGATCCTCGACGGCGTGGCGCCGCCCGCGATGATCATTCCGCTCGACGTCTGGAAGACGCGCGCGGCGGCGCTCGACGCGATCTTCAAGGCGTGCGCGGCCGCGCCGGCCTGCGCGAAGACCCACCCCGACGTGGACGCCACGCTGGCCGCCGTGGAACGCGCGCTCGGTCCGGACGGGCGCGACGTGGCGCTGGTCGACCCGCGCACCGGCGCCCGCGAGCAGGTGCGCGTGACCTACGACCTCGTGCTCGCCGCGCTGCAGCCGCTCACGTACGCGCCCGAGACGGCCACGCTGCTGCCCGAGATGCTGCGGCTCGCCGCCGAAGGCGATCTCGGCCCGCTGTTCGCCGCCAATCCATCCGTCGGGAGCAAGCTCGAAGAGCAGATGAACCCGGCGCTGCACTTCTCCGTGACCTGCGCGGAGGACGCGCCCCGCATCGCCGCCGGCCAGGCGCAGGCGGTGCTCGCGGGGCTGCCGACCGCGCGGCTCGCCGAGCAGACGATCGCCGTATGCGACGCCTGGCCGCGCGGCACGATGCCGGCGGACTTCGCCACGCCGGTGGCGAGCGACAAGCCGGTGCTGCTGCTGTCGGGCGGCATGGACCCGGTGACGCCGCCCGCGTATGGCAAGGAGGTGGCGAAGCAGTTGCCGAACAGCCGGCACGTCGTCGCGCCGGGATACGGGCACATCGTCTCGCCGCACGCGTGCGGCCCGCGGCTCATCGCCGCGTTCATCGACGGCGCCAGCGTGTCTGCGCTGCCTGCCGCCTGCGTCGATTTCCTCGCCCGGAGCGTGCCGCCGCCCCCGTGGCCGGACCGGCTCGCCGCGCAGCCATGATCCGCGCCGAGGGCCTCTCGAAGTCGTTCGGCAAGCGCGGCGAGGTGCACGCGGTGCGCGACGTGTCGTTCGTCGCGCCGGACGGTCAGATCACCGGGCTGCTCGGACCCAACGGCGCGGGCAAGACGACGCTGCTGCGGATGCTCGCCACCCTGATGGCGCCCGACGCCGGGACCGCGGAAGTGGCGGGCCACGACGTGGTGCGCGAGCGCTACGCGGTGCGCGAGCGCATCGGCGTGCTCTCCGACGCACGCGGCCTCTACCCGCGGCTCACGGCGCGCGAGAACATCCGCTACTACGGCGCGCTGCACGGCCTCGCCGGCCGCGCGCTCGAGCACCGCTGCGACGAGCTGATCGCCACCCTGGGCCTCACCGCGCTGGCGGACCGCCGCGCGCAGGGCTTCTCGCAGGGCGAGAAGATGAAGGTCGCGATTGCCCGCGCACTCGTCCACGACCCGCCGGTGGTGATGCTCGACGAGCCCACCAACGGCCTCGACATCATGAGCGTGCGCGCGCTGCGCGACCAGCTGCGCGCGCTGCGCGGCGCCGGCAAGTGCCTGCTCTTCTCCTCCCACGTGATGCAGGAGGTGGCGGCGCTGTGCGACCGGATCGTGATCCTCGGTGCCGGCCGCGTCGTCGCGCACGGCAGCGCGGCCGAGCTGATGGCGAAGGCGGGCGCGGCCACGCTGGAGGACGCGTTTGTCGCCCTCCTCGGCACCGGCGAGGGGCTCGCGGCATGAGCACGGCGAGCGGCGCCCTCGCACGCATCCTCGCGGTCGTCCGCAAGGAGGTCGTCGACACGCTGCGCGACCGCCGCACGCTCGTCGTGTCCTTCCTGACGGCCGCCGCCGCCGGGCCGATCTTCCTGATGCTGATCTTCAACCTGATGGCGCGCGAGGCCGACCGCGCGCGCGACCTGAAGCTCCCCGCGACCGGGATCGCGCAGGCGCCTGCGCTGGCCGCCTTCCTCGCGCGCAACCAGGTGACGATCACCGCGGCCCCCGACGACTACGAGGCGCAGCTCCGGCGCGGCGACCTCGACGTGGTGCTGGTGGTCGATCCGGCCTTCGCCGAGGACGTCGCCCAGGGCCGGCCGGGCATCGTGCGCATCGTCGCCGACCGCTCGCGCGACCGCGCGCGGGCGTCGATCCGGCAGGTCGAGACGCTGCTGTCGGCGTACAACCGGCTGTGGGGTGCGCAGCGGCTGCTGCTGCGCGGCGTCGCACCGTCCGTGGGCAATCCGCTGACGGTGGAGGACATCGACCTCGCGACCCCGCAGCAGTCCGGCGCGCTCATCCTGTTCCTGGTCGCGTTCTACGGGCTCCTGTCGTCGGTGATCGGCGGCATGGCCGTCGCGCTCGACAGCACCGCGGGCGAGCGCGAGCGGCAGTCGCTCGAGCCGCTGCTGATGACGCCCGCGCGGCCGCTCGAGCTCGTCACCGGCAAGTGGCTCGCGGTCGTGTTCTTCAACGGCCTCGTCGTGCTGGTCACGCTGGCCGGCTTCTGGCTGACGCTCTCGTTCGCGCCGCTGCCGCCGGTCGGCGTCCCCTTCCTCTTCAGCGTGCGCGAGCTCGCGCGCTTCCTCGTCGTGCTGCTGCCGATGATCGTGCTGATCCCGGCGATCCTCCTCTACGTCGGCAGCCGCGCGCGGACGTTCAAGGAGGCGCAGGCGAACGTCTCGGTGCTGATGTTCGTCGTCTCGATGGTCCCCGCGGTGCAGCTCTTCCTGCAGCAGAAGGAGCCGTGGTGGCTGGTGTTCGTGCCGGTCTCCGGCCAGTACATGCTGCTCAAGCTCGCGCTGCGCGGGGAGCCGCTGCCCGCGCTGCAGCTCGCAGGCTCCTACGTCCTCCCGCTCGCGATCACCGCCGCGGCGCTGGTCGCCGTGGCGCGCCTCTACGCGCGCGAGTCCACCCTCGCCGGGCGCTGAACGCCGGCAACGGGCCGTGCGAGAATCCCGCGCATGCCGCGCAGCCGCAAGCCGCCCGCCGTGCCGTCGCCGCCTGCCGCGTCCAGCATGATGGACACGCAGGAGGTGGCCGCCTACCTGCGGCTCAAGACGCGGCGCGTGTACGACCTCGTGCGGCAGGGCACGATCCCGCACGTGCGCGCCACCGGCAAGCTGCTGTTCCCGCGCGCGCAGATCGACGCGTGGCTCGCCGGCAAGGCGGCGGCGCCCGCCCCCACGGCAGCGGCTGCTCCGCCACCGATCGTCGCCGGCAGCCACGACCCGCTGCTCGAATGGGCGGCCCGCGAGTCCGGCAGCGGCCTCGCCGTGCTGGCCTGCGGCAGCCGGGCCGGCCTCGACCGCTTCGCGACCGGCGCGGCGCTCGTGGCGGCCCTGCACTGGCGCGACGACGCGAGCGGCGAGTACAACGTGCCACTGGTCCGCGAGCGCCTGCCCGGCGCGGACGCGGTGGTCGTCGAATGGGCGCGCCGCACACAGGGGCTGCTGCTGGCCGCCGGCAATCCGCTGCGCATCCGCGGCGTCGCCGACCTCGCCCGGCGCAAGGTGCGCGTCGTCGACCGGCAACCGGAAGCGGGCAGCCACCACCTGTTCGCGCACCTGCTCGCCGGGGCCGGCGTCGCGCGCGACGCACTGCGCTTCGTCGCGCGGCCGGCGCTCGCCGAGACCGACCTCGCGGCCGCGATCCGCGAAGGCAAGGCCGACGCCGGCCTGGCGATCGAGGCCGCGGCCCGCGCGCACGGCCTCGCGTTCATCCCGCTCGTCACCGAGCGCCTCGACCTCGTCGTGCGCCGCCGCGACTACTTCGAGCCGCCGGTGCAGGCGCTGCTCGCCTTCGCGCGCTCGGCCGAGATGCGCGAGCACGCGGCGGCGCTTGGCGGCTACGACGTCGGCGCCACGGGACGCGTCGTCTTCAACGGCTGAGCGCGCGGGCGTGCCCGGACGGCGTTCAGCCGTTCGCGTTCGGGAAGAAGAGCTGCTCGCCGCCGATCCTGTAACCGGCGATCGCGGCCTGCCCCTTCGCCAACACCAGCCAGTCGATGAACTGCTGCCCGAGTTCCTTCTTCACCTGCGGGTGCTTGGCCGGATTGACCAGCATCACCCCGTACTGGTTGAAGAGCCGCTTGTCGCCCTCGACCAGCACGACGAGTTCGCCGCGGTTCTTGAACGACAGCCACGTCCCGCGGTCGGTGAGCGTGTAGCCGTTCATCGCCGACGCGGTGTTGAGCGTCGGGCCCATGCCCGAGCCCGTGTCCTTGTACCAGGGACCCTTCTTCGCCTCGAGGTCCACGCCCGCGTCCTTCCAGTAGCGCAGTTCCGCCGCGTGGGTGCCGCTCTTGTCCCCGCGCGACACGAACGTCGACTGCGAGCCGGCGATCTTGCGCAGCGCGTCGAGCACGTCCTTGTCGCCGGCCACCTTGGCCGGGTCGGCCTTCGGCCCGACGATCACGAAGTCGTTGTACATCACGGGGAAGCGCTTGACGCCGAAGCCCTCGGCCAGGAATTTCTCCTCGGCCGGCTGGTCGTGCACGAACACGACGTCGGCGTCGCCGCGGCGCGCGAGGTCGAGCGCCTGCCCGGTGCCGAGCGCGACCACGCGCACCTTGACGCCGGTGTCCTTCTCGAAGATCGGCAGCAGGTAGCCGAAGAGGCCCGACTGCTCGGTGGACGTGGTCGAGGCCACGGTGATGAACTTGTCCTGCGCGCACGCAGGGGCCAGCGCCGCCGCGAGGGCGAGCCCCGCCAGCGTGCCGATGAGATGACGTCGCTTCACAGCCGTTCTCCTTCCAGGAATGCCGCCGCCTCGCTCGTGCGCGGCGTGGCGAAAAAGACGTCGGCGGGCGACTGCTCGACCACGCGGCCCTCCGACAGGAACACGATGTCGCGCGCCATGCGCCTCGCCTGCGCGAGGTTGTGCGTCGCCATCACGATGGTGGTCCCCTGCGCGTGGATGTCGCGCACGATGTCCTCGACCGCGCGTGTGGCCTTGGGGTCGAGGCTCGCGGTGGGCTCGTCGAGGAACAGCACGGCGGGGCGCAGCGCCCATGCGCGGGCGAGCGCCAGGCGCTGCTGCTCGCCGCCCGAGAGCACGCGGGCCGGGCGCGCCGCGAGTGCCGCGAGTCCGACCTCGGCGAGCGCGTCGTCGATGCGCGCCTGCCCCTCGTCGCCGCGGATCCCGGCGAGGTCGAGGGCGTAGCGGATGTTGGCGGCCACGGACCGGCGCAGCAGCACCGCGCGCTGGAACACCATCGCCTGATCGGGTGTGCGGTGCGACGCGTCGCCCCAGCGCACCGACCCTGCGGCCGGCGCAATGAGCCCGTGCAGGAGGCGCAGCAGCGTGGACTTGCCCGAGCCGTTCGGCCCCAGCACGAACGTGCAGGCGCCCTGCCCGATCGCGACGTCGACCTCGCGCAGGACCCGGGTGCCCCCGAGCACGACCTCCGCCGCCGTGCAGACGATGGGGAGCGTCGCGCGCGGCGCGGCCGCGATGCGGGGGTCACCCATACCGCACCCGCGCCCATTCCTTCACCCAGTGGGCGATGAGGTTGAGCGTCAGCACGATCGCGATCAGCAGCAGGCCGAGCGCGAGGGCGAGCGGCAGGTCGCCCTTGCTCGTCTCCAGCGCGATGGTCGTGGTCATCACGCGCGTGACGCCGTCGATGTTGCCGCCGACGATCATCACCGCGCCGACCTCGGCGATCGCCCGCCCGAAGCCGGCGAGCAGCACGGTGGCGAGGGAGTAGCGCGTATCCCAGAGGAGGGTGAACGCCGCCTGCCACGTGGTCGCGCCGAGCGAGGCGAGCTGCTCGCGGTACTCCGCCCAGGCGTCGGCGACGACCTGGCGCGACAGCGCGGCGATGATCGGCGTGATGAGGACCGTCTGCGCGACGATCATCGCTGCCGGCGTGAACAGGATGCCGAATACGCCGAGCGGGCCGGCGCGCGACAGCAGCAGGTAGACGACCAGGCCGACGACGACCGGCGGCAACCCCATCATCGCGTTTAGCACCACCGTCAGCGCCTCCCGCCCCGGGAAGCGGCCGACCGCGATCGCCGCCCCGAGCGGCAGGCCGAGGCAGGCGGAGAGCACGGTCGCGGTCAGGCTCACGCGCAGCGACAGCTCGACGATCGCGACGAGCTTGGGGTCGAGGTGCGTGACCAGGGCCAGCGCCAGCGCGATGCTTTCGGAAAACGTACCCATCGGCGGGTGGCGGGTGCATTTCTTGCCGGAAAACTGCAATTATAGGCAATTTGTACGTCCCGGCGGCCGCCCCTGCTTGGGCGAACGACTTGTTTAGCCCCCGCCAACCCTCGGGGCAGCCGGGGTATAACGTGGTTCTTTCCCCGCACCCCCGCTACGACCAGGAGTTCCCATGCTTCGCACCTGCCTCTTGCTCTGCACCGCGCTGGCCTTGTCCACCGCCGGCGCCCAGGGCCTCGACGGTCGCCTCAAGAAGATCGCCGACACCAAGACCATCGCCATCGCCCACCGCACCGACGCGGCGCCGTTCAGCTTCGTCGACGCCGACAAGAACGTGACCGGGTTCTCCGTCGACCTCTGCCGGCGCGTCGTCGCGTCGCTCGAAAAGCAGCTCAAGGTCGACAAGCTCGCGGTGAAGTGGGTGCCGGTCACCACCCAGACGCGCTTCGACGCGGTGGCCAAGGGCCAGGCGGACATGGAGTGCGGGGCGTCGACCGTCACGCTGTCGCGCATGAAGATCGTGGACTTCTCGAGCTTCATCTTCATCGAGACGACCGGGCTGCTGGCGAAGGCCGCCAACGACTACAAGTCGCTCGCCGACTTGAGCGGCAAGAAGATCGCGGTGATCGCCGGCACGACCAACGAGCGGGCGGTGCGCCAGCAGATCGAGCGCCGCAAGATCAACGCGACCGTGGTGCCGGTGAAGTCCAACGACGAGGGCATGGCGGCCGTCGAGGGCGGGACGGCCGACGCGTTCGCGAGCGACGCACTGCTGCTGATCGGCGGCGTCGTGAAGGCGAAGGACCCGAAGTCGTTCGCGCTCCTGAACGACCGGCTGTCGTACGAGCCGTACGGGATCGTGCTGCCTCGCGGCGACTACAACTTCCGGCTCGCGGTGAACACCGCGCTGTCGCAGATCTACAGCAGCGACCAGATCGACGACGTGTTCGGCCGCTGGTTCTCCGCGTTCGGCAAGCCGACGCCGCTCACCGAAGCCGTGTACATCCTCGGAGCCATCCCGGAATGAGCACCCCCACCAAGGCAGTCGCCGCCGCGCTCGCGCTCACCGCCCTCGCTCTCGCCGCGTGCGCCACACCCGACCCGCAGCGTGCCGCGACCAACGAGGCGCGCCAGGAAGCGCTGCAGCAGATGGAAAGCCAGGGCCAGCGCAACGACGACCGGCCGGTGCGGGTGCAGTAATACGTTCGCCAAGCGACACCGGCGCCGATTCGCCTGCACCGCCACGCGAGAACTCCCCCTCTCCCTGCTTGCGGGGAGAGGGTTGGGGCGAGGGGGAGCGCTGGCGCGACGACCCGGGGTCAGACCCCGATGGAGCCGGGGTCAGACCCCTGAGCGCCTTGCGGCGCGCGTGACGCTTCTCGGTTACAGCCCGAAAATCCGCCGCGCGTTGAACCCGCGCACCTTCTCGCGCGACACCGCGGGCAACCCGTTCACCCGCGCGAGGCACCCCGGCATGTCGCCGATGGTGTGCGGGTAGTCGGAGCCGTAGAGCACGTTGTCGGCCCCGAACACGTCGACGCACAGCCCGAGCGCCTGCGCCGAGAACAGCACCGAGTCGCAGTAGATGCGCGACATGTACTCCTGCGGCCGGATGCTCGTCTTCTCGCGGCACGCGGGGATGTTGTCGAAGCACTGGTCCATGCGCGCGATGAGGTACGGCAGCGCGCCGCCGCCGTGGCCGCCGATGATCTTGAGCTTCTGGTAGCGGTCGAAGAACCCGTCGTAGATCATCCGCGCGAGGGCCAGCGTGGTGTCGAACGTGAAGCCGATCGACGCCGTCAGCTGGAACCGCGACATGTCCATCTCGCCCACGCCGGGCGGCGCGGTCGGGTGCACGAGCACGGGCAGGCCCTTGGCGTCGATCGCCGCCCAGATCGAGGCGAACTGCGGATCGGTCAGCGGCACGCCGCCGATGTTGGCGAGCACCATCACGCCGGACGCACCCGCCGCGTGCGCGCGCTCGAGCTCGGGCAATGCGAGCTCCGGGTACTGCCACGGCAGCGACGCGAACCAGCGCAACCGCGACGGATGCGCGGTCTGCGCCTGCCGCATGTCGTCGTTCATCAGGCGGGCGGCCTTGAGGCTGATCTCCGGCCCGCCCCAGAACACGTTCGGGCAGGTGAGCGAGATCACGCCGACGTCGACCTTGTTCGCGTCCATGGTCTTGAGACGCAGGTCGTAGTCGAACATCGGCGGCACCGGCGTCATGAACGGCGCGCCGTCGAGGTGGATCGCGCGCAGGCCGCCCGTCACCTCCTTGACCGTGTAGCGCGGCCCGCCGTGCTGCTTGAGGAGCGAGAACCACTCTTCGGTGAGGACGTGGGTGTGGACATCGATGACGGGGGCTTGCACGAAACGTCTCCTCCAGTGCGGCCGCGTGGGCGCGGCCCGTGATGTTGCGCGGGGTCAGTCGACCTTCGCGCCGGAATCCTTGATCGCCTTCGCCCACAGCGGCTGCTCGCGCGCGATCATCGCGGCGAACTCTCCGGGCGTCATCGGCGGCATCGGCTCCATGCCGAACTTGCGCAGCTGCTCGCGGAACTCGGGCGTGGCCCCGATCTTCTGCAGTTCCTCGGACAGGCGCGCGACGATCTCCTTCGGCGTGCCCGCCGGCGCGACGATGCCCTGCCACGCCTGCCAGTCGAAGCCCTTGATGGTCGCGGCGATCGGCGGCACCGCCGGCACCAGCGTGGTCTGCTTCGCGGCCGACGTGCCCAGTGCGGTCACCTTGCCCGCCTCGATGTTCGGGACCGCGACCGTCGCGTCCGAGAACATCACCTGCAGGTTGCCCGTCAGGAGATCGGTGAGCGCCGCCGGCGTGCCCTTGTACGGCACGTGCTGCAGCACGAGGCCGTTCTCGGTCTTGATCGTCTCCATGAAGAGATGGTGCGGGCTGCCGCTGCCGACCGAGCCGTAGTTGTACTTGCCGGGGTTGCGCTTCACGACCTCGATGAATTCGGAGACGTTCTTCGCCGGGAAGTCCTTGTTCGCGATCAGGAAGAAGTTCACCGTGCCTACCGGCGCGACGGGCGCGAAGTCCTTCACCGGGTTCACCGGCGACGGCTGGTACAGCGCAGGGGAAATCCCCAGCGTGGTGCTCGTCGCCATCAGCAGCGTGTAGCCGTCGGGTGCGGCCTTGGCGACGGCCTCCGCACCGACAAGCGTGCCCGCGCCGGGCTTGTTGTCGATGACCACCGGCTGCTTCAGGGCCACGGCGAGGCGCTCGCCGATCGCGCGCGCGAGGAGGTCGGTGAGCGCGCCCGGCGGATACGGCACGACCAGCTTGATGGGGCGCGTCGGGTACGCGGACTGCGCGTGCACCGGCGCTGCGAACGCGACGCACGCGAGCGTCGCCAGGGAAAGCCACGTTGCGACAGTACGTCTCATCGCGGGAGGACGCCTCGGGGACAAAGACTCGGAAAGTACGGGAGCCGCGCGCGCAGTGTCAAGCGCGCGGACGGCCGCGACTATACTCGCGCCACCTGCCACCGGATCGTCCACGTTCATGACCACCCCGCAGCGCGACCCCGAGGAATGGGCGGTGCGCGTCGACCTCGCCGCCTGCTACCGGCTCGCCGCGCACTTCCGCCTCACCGACCTCATCTACACGCACATCTCCGCGCGCCTGCCGGGCCGCGAGCCGCGCTTCCTCATCAATCCGTACGGCCTGCTCTTCGACGAGATCACGGCGTCGTCGCTCGCGACGGTGACGCTCGACGGCAAGGTGCTCGATGACCCGACCGGCCTCGGGATCAACCCCGCGGGGTTCGTGATCCACGCGGCGGTGCACGGCGCGCGCCACGACGTCGGCTGCGTCATGCACACGCACACCACCGCCGGGCTCGCCGTCGCGGCGCAGAAGCACGGCCTCCTGCCGCTCACGCAGCACGCGATGCGCTTCACCGGCAACCTGGGCTACCACGACTACGAGGGCATCGCGCTCGATGTCGACGAGCAGGTGCGGCTCGTCGCGGACCTCGGGGCCTGCAACGCGATGATCCTGCGCAACCACGGCCTCCTCGTGTGCGCGCCGACGGTCCACGACACGTTCGACCTCATGATCCACCTGCAACGCGCGTGCGAGGCGCAGGTGGCGGCACTCGCAGGCGGCACGGCGCTCAACGTGCCGCCGCCCGGGGTCGCCGCCAAGGTCGCGGCGCAGTTCGCGCGTCCCGGCCGCACGGCGCCGCGCAACGCGTGGAGCGCGCTGCTGCGCATGCTCGACCGCAGCGACCCGTCGTACCGCGAGTAACGGCCCGCGTCGCCGTCGCGTTTTCCCGCCCCGGGGGGCAGTCGCTATACTGCGCGGCGACGGGCGGGCGCAACGACGCCGGCCCCTTCAGGGAGAGACCTCATGAAAGCACGCATCGCGGCGCTGGCCGCAGCCTTCGTACTGGGCGCGACCGCCTCGACCGCGGCCCTCGCGCAGGACGTGAAGTTCGACAAGCCGATCAAGATCCTCGTCGGCTTCGCGCCGGGCGGCACCGCCGACATCATCGCGCGCGTCGTCGCCGACAAGATGTCCGGCACGCTCGGCCAGCCCGTGATCGTCGAGAACCGCCCGGGCGCCATCGGCCGCATCGCCGCGGACGCCGTGAAAGCGGCGCCGCCCGACGGCACGCTGCTCATGGTGCAGCCGATCGGCCCGATGGCCGTCGTGCCGCACGTCTACAAGGACATCACGTACGACCCGATCAAGGACTTCACGCCTATCGCGATCGGCGCGACGTTCCAGTTCGCGATCGCCGCGGGTCCGATGAGCGGCGCCAAGACGTGGCCGGAGTTCGCCGCGTGGGCGAAGGCCAACCCGACCAAGGCGGGCTACGCGACGTCGGGAGCGGGCAGCCTGCCGCACTTCTTCGGCGTGCTGCTCGGCAAGGGCATCGGCGTGGAGATGGTGCACGTGCCGTACAAGGGCTCGTCCGCCTACACGGCCGACCTCATGAGCGGGCAGGTGGCGACCGCGGTCGACGCGATCGCCGACCTCACGGAGCTGCATCGCGCGGGCAAGGTCAAGATCCTCGCGAGCTCGGGGGCCAAGCGCTCGACGGCGGTGCCCGACGTGCCGACCTTCGCCGAACTGGGCGTCACCGGCGTCGAGGCGATGGGCTGGTTCGGCTTCTTCGCGCCCGCGAAGACGCCCAAGCCGATCGTCGACGCGCTCAACAGCGCGATCAACAAGGCGCTGACGTCGCCCGACGTCGCCGCGAAGCTCTCGGGCCTCGGCATGGATCCCGCGACGGGCACCGCCGACCAGTTCGCGAAGATCCTGGCCGACGACTACAACAAGTGGGGGCCGATCGTGAAGGCGTCGGGGTTCAAGCCGGAATAGCGCACGTCGGCGAAACACGAAGCCAAGAACGCTTCGTGTTTAGCCGCCGCAAGGCAGTCAGCGGGGAAAGCTTCGGAGCGGCCGCGCGCTTTCCCCGCGGCAAAGGCAACGAAGCGCGCCGATCATTCCGCGCTCCGCGCGGAGTTCAGTAGCGCGCGTATGCAACCTGACAGCCATTCCAAGCGCCTTCGCGGCGCGACCCCGTTGCGCAACCCCGTCGGACGTCACTACTCGCGGTTGCGCATCCAGTCCGCCACGCCGGACATCGCATCCATCAGCGCCGCGGACAGGTCCGCCGGCATCTTCACGTCGTGCATCGCCATCCGCATGCACGCGAGCCACTGGTCGCGCTCCTTCTCGGCGATCGGGAACGGCAGGTGCCGCGCGCGCAGCCGCGGATGGCCGAACCGCTCGATGTAGAGCGACGGGCCGCCCAGCCAGCCGGTGAGGTACCAGTAGAGCTTGTCGCGCGAGCCGTCGAGCGACTCGGGATGCAGCTTGCGGATGTCGGCGAACGCCTCCTCGAGGTCCATCCGGTCGTAGAACGCGTCCACGAGGGCGCGGATGCCCTCCTCGCCCATCAGCTGGTACGCGGTGACCTGTTGCGGCTGGCCGTCGTTCATCGTCGTCTCACCCCAGTTGCCGGATCACCGCCAGCGGCGGCAGCCGTCCCGTCGCGCGCGTGCCGAGCCAGCCGGCCACCGCGACCGCCACCGCGCCGCCCAGCACGCCGTAGAGCCACACCAGCGGGTTGGGCGTGAACGGGATCTTGAACACGTAGGTGGCGAGCGCCCAGCCGGTCGTGGTCGCGCCGGCCGCCGCGACGAGGCCCGCGAGCGCGCCCAGCAGCAGGAACTCCGCCGCCTGCGCCGCCGCGAGTTGCCGCTGCGAGGCGCCGAGCGTGCGCAGGATCGCGGCGTCGAACCTGCGCTCGTCCTGCGTGGAGGCGATCGCCGCCTGCAGCATGAGCAGGCCGCCCGCAAGCGTGAACAGGAATACGAACTCGATCGCGCGCGACACGCTGTCCATGATGCCCTGCACCTGCCGCACGATGTCGCCGACGTCGATCGCGAGGATGTTCGGATGGCGCTGGACGAGCGGTCCCAGCCACCCGTTGCTCGCCTCCGGCGCGCGGAACGCGGCAATGTAGGTCGCCGGCATCGCGTCGAGCGGGCCGGGCGGGAACAGCGCGAAGAAATTCACGCGGAAGCTGTCCCAGTCCACCTTGCGCAGGCTCGTGACCTTCGCAGTCACGCGATTGCCCGCGACGTCGAACGTCAGCGTGTCGCCGAGCTTCACGCCGAGCGTGTCGGCGATGCCGTCCTCGAGCGACATGCCCGCCTCGTCCGGCTTCGTACCCGGCGTCCAGAACGCGCCCTTCGCCACGACGTTGCCCTTCGGCAGCGCGTCGGTCCACGACAGGTTGAACTCGCGCTCGGCGAGCCGGCGGGCGCGCGAATCGGTGAAGCGCGAGGTGTCGACGTCCGCCCCGTTCACCTGCACGAGCCGCCCGCGCACCATCGGCCGGAAGTCGGCCTTCGCGGCGATCGCCTGTTCGAGCTGGGCCTGCGCGTCGGCCACCTGTTCCGGCAGCACGTTGATGAGGAACTGGTTCGGCGCGTCCGGCGGCAGGCTCGCGCGCCAGTTGTGCACGAGGTCGCCGCGCACGACCGTGAGGAGCAGGAGCGCCATCAGGCCCAGCGCCAGCGCGCCGATCTGCAGGCTCGACGCAAACGCGCGCCGGCGCAGGTTGGCGAGCCCGAAGCGCCACGTCACGCCGCGCTGCGGCAGCTTCTTCAGCAGCGACAATAGCGCCCACGCGACGAGCGCCGCCGCGAGCAGCAGCCCGGCCACGCCACCGACCATGATGAGCCCGGCCTGCGCCTCGCGCGCCTGCACGCCGATCAGCACCGCGATGGTGAGCGCGCCCAGGCCGTACGCAAGCACGCCGCCGACGCGCGGCCGCGGCAGGTCGCGGCGCAGCACGCGCAGCGGCGGCACCTGCGCGAGCGCGACCAGCGGCGGTACCGCGAAGCCGAAGAGCAGCAACAGGCCGGTGGCGAACGACGTCGCGCCCGGCACCCACGACGGCGACGGCAATTCGCCGCCCGACACCACCGCACCCAGCAACGACACGAGCAGCTGCTGCCCGCCGAGCGCGACGGCCACGCCGAGCGTGCACGCGACCACGCCTAGTACCACGAATTGCACGAGGAACAGCGCGAGCGTCTGGCCGACGCGCGCGCCGAAGCACCGGAACATCGCCGCCGCGTCGAGGTGCCGGCGCAGGTACCGCGACGCCGCGAGCGCCACCGCGACCGCCGCCAGCAGCACCGCGACCAGCGCCGCGAGGCCCAGGAATTTCTCCGCGCGCTCGAGCGTCTGCCGCACCTCGGGTCGCAGGTCGCGCACGGTTTCGAGGCGCTGGCCGGGCTTCAGCTCCGCGTTCAGCCACGTGCGATAGCCGTCGAGCGCGTCGCGGCCGGTGCGGTCGGCGACCAGCAGCCGCCACGTCGCGCGGTTGCCCGGCTGCAGCAGGTTGGTCGCCGGCACGTCGTCGATGTTGAGCAGCAGCTTGGGACCGAGCGAGAACACGATGCCCTGCACCTCGGGCTCCTGCTGCACGATGCCGGTCACCTTGAGCGTGGACTCGCCGACGGTAATCGTGTCGCCGACCTTGACGCCGAGCCGCTGCGCGAGCCGCGTGTCGGGCCACGCCTCGCCGCGGCCGGGGATCGTACGTGCGACCACACCTTCGGGACGGGCCGGATCGGCGAGCAGCATTTCGCCGCGCAACGGGTAGCCTGCGCCGACGGCCTTCACGTCCGACAGCACCGCCGCGGCGTCCGCCGCGGCCGCGGGCGATGGCGGCACCATGCTGTTGAACCGGATCACCGGCGTCACGGCCAGCCCGCGCTCGCGCGCGGCGTCGCCGTACGCCGGCGGGAGCGGCCGGTCGCCCGAGATCATGAGGTCGGCGCCGAGCAGCAGGTTCGCCTGCGTGGTGAGCGACGTCTTCACGCGGTCGGCGAAGAACGCGACGGTGCCCACGCTGCCGACCGCGAGGATCAGCGCGGCGGCGAGCACGCGCAGTTCGCCCGCGCGCCAGTCGCGGCGCAGCAGGCGCAGGGCGAGCGCGAACGTCCGCACGGCGCGTCAGGCCGCGAGCCGCTCGTCCGCGACCACTCGGCCCGCGGCGAGCGAGAGACGACGGCCGCAGCGCGCGGCGAGCTTCTCGTCGTGGGTCACGAGGACGAGCGTGGTGCCGTGCTCGCGGTTCAGGCGGAACATGAGGTCGGCGATCTCGAGGCCGGTCGCGACGTCGAGGTTGCCGGTCGGCTCGTCGGCCATCAGGAGCTTGGGGTCGCCGGCGAACGCGCGCGCGATGGCCACGCGCTGCTGCTCGCCGCCGGAGAGCTGCCGGGGGTAGTGCGTGACGCGCTTCGCGAGTCCGACGCGCCCGAGCCACGCGGCGGCGCGCGCCTGCGCGTCGTCGGCGCCCGCGAGTTCGAGCGGCAGCATCACGTTCTCCAGTGCGGTCAGAGCCGGCAGGAGCTGGAACGACTGGAACACGAAGCCCAGCAGGCGCTGGCGCAGGGCCGCGCGGGCGTCCTCGTCGAGGCCGGAGAGCGCCTGGCCGTCCACGTGGATCTCGCCCGACGTCGGCCGGTCGAGGCCGGCGAGGAGGCCGAGCAGCGTGGTCTTCCCGGACCCCGAGGCCCCGACGATGGCGATCGTCGCCCCCGGCTCGACGGCGAACGAAACGCCGTCGAGGATGGTCAACGGATCGTCGCCGCTCGTCACGATCTTGGTGAGCGCCTCGGCGCGGATGATGGCTTCGGTCATGGGGGGCTTCGGGTCCGGCAGGCCGTCATTTTCACATGCGGACCGCCGCCCCCGATTGCAAGGTGCAGCGGATGGGACAAACCGCCGCCGGTGGCGCCCGTTGGCGACCCGGGAGCGGGCCGGTCGCTCACTCCGGGTCGCCCGCGCCCGCACGGTTACAATTCGTCACGATGAAAGCGCTTTTCGCCCTGGCGATCACCCGCCGCACCGCGCTCGCCGCCCTGCTCGCCCTCGCCGGCAGCGCCGTCCCGGCGCTCGCTCAGGACAAGTCGCGGGTGCTCCTCGTGGTCGGGGACTCGGTGTCCGCGGGTTACGGCCTCGCCAACGGCCAGGGCTGGGTCGCGCTGCTCGCCGACCGGCTGAAGGCGAGCGGCAGCCCGTATTCGGTCGTCAACGCCTCGATCAGCGGCGACACGACGTCCGGCGGCCGCGCGCGGCTGCCCGCACTCCTGAAGCAGCACAAGCCGGCGATCGTGATCATCGAACTGGGCGGCAACGACGCGCTGCGCGGCGGACGTCTCGCCGTCACGCGCGAGAACCTCGACACGATGGTGAAGGACGCACAGGCCGCGGGGGCGAAGGTGCTGCTCGTGGGCATGGACGTCCCGCCCAACTACGGGCCCGCGTACGTGAAGGAGTTCGCCGCGGCGTTCGCCGAGGTGGCGAAGGCCCGCAAGGTGCCGCTCGTGCCTTCGTTCTTCGCGGGCTTCGGCGACGACTTGAGCTACTTCCAGCCCGACCGCATCCACCCGACCGCCGCGGCACAGGAGAAACTCCTCGCCAACGTGTGGCCGGCGCTGCAGCCGCTGCTCGCCAAATGATGAGCGACGCCGCCGCCCCGCGCGGGCCGACGCCCGGCAAGGTCGGGATCGACGCGCTTGCGCGCCACCCGTTCCGCATCGACGTGCGCAGCCCGTCCGAGTTCGCGGAGGACCACCTGCCCGGCGCCGTGAACTGGCCCGTGCTCGACGACGCACAGCGCGCGGAGATCGGCACGCTGCACGCCCAGGTGTCCGCATTCGTCGCCAAGCAGCGCGGCGCGGCCATCGTCGCGCGCAACATCGCGGACATCCTCGACACCCACTGCCGCGATTTTCCGCGCGACTGGGCACCGCTCGTCTACTGCTGGCGCGGCGGCAAGCGCAGCGGCTCGCTCGCGCACATCCTGAAGGAGATCGGCTGGCGCGCGGTGCAACTCGACGGCGGCTACCGCACCTACCGCCGGCACGTGGTCGAGCGGCTCGCGGTGCTGCCGCACCGCTTCCGCTTCGTCGTGATCTGCGGCCTCACGGGCTCGGGCAAGAGCCGGCTTTTAGGCGCGCTCGCGGACGCCGGCGAGCAGGTGCTCGACCTCGAGGGACACGCGAAGCACCGCGGCTCGCTGCTGGGCGACCTGCCGCACGACCCGCAGCCCACGCAGAAATCCTTCGACAGCGCCGTGCTCGCGGCCCTCGAAGCGCTCGACCCGCTGCGGCCGGTTTTCGTGGAGTCGGAGAGCCGCAAGATCGGCACCGTGCAGGTGGCCGACGGCGTGCTGGCCGCAATGCGCGACGCGCGCTGCGTGCGCGTGGTCACGCCGCAGCCGCTGCGTGTCGCGCTGCTCAAGGAGGAGTACGCGCACTTCCTCGCGGACCCCGCGGCGCTGAACGCGCGCCTGGCCCACCTCGTGCCGCTGCACGGACGCAAGACCGTCGAGCGCTGGGCCGCGGCGGCGCTCGCCGGGGACTTCGATCCGCTGGTCACCGAACTCCTCGTCGCGCACTACGACCCCACGTACTCGCGTTCCATCGTGCGCAACTTCCCGGCGAGCGCGCACGCGATCGAGGTGGCGCCCGCCGGCATCACGCAGTCCGCGTTCGCGGCGCTCGCCCGCGAGGTCGCGGCCGCCGCCACCCCCGCGGCCGCCACCGCCGCGTAAGCGGCGACCGCCGCGCCCTACTCCGGACCCCGCCATGAGCTCCCATGCCTTCCGCCTCGTCAACGTGTTCGCGGAGTCGCCCCTCGCCGGCAATCCGCTGTGCGTGTTCGAGGACGGCCGCGGCCTCGACACCGCGACGATGCAGGCGCTCGCGCTGCAGTTCAACCTCTCGGAGACGACGTTCGTGCTGCCCTCGGAACGGGGGACCGCGCACGTGCGCATCTTCACGCCGACGTTCGAGATGCCGTTCGCCGGCCATCCCACGCTCGGCACCGCGCACGTCGTGCGCGACCTGCGCGGCGCCGGCGACGAGGTGACGCTGGAGATGCAGGCCGGCCTCATCCCCGTGCACGCGCAGGGCGACGTGTGGACGCTGTCGGCGAACGCGCCGCGGCACCGCGCGCCCGCCGCGAGCGCGGACGACCTGGCCGGCATGCTCGGCCTCACGCGCACGGACCTCGCCGGCCCGCCGCTGTGGGTGGACACGGGCTCGGAGCAGCTTGTGATCCCGCTCGCGTCGTTCGCGGCCGTGCGCCGCGCCGCGCCCACGGCCGAGCGCCTGCAGGCCCATGGCAGCAACGGCCAGCGCGCGATGGCCTACGTGTTCGCGCGCGAGGGCGACGCCGTCCTCGCGCGCTTCTTCTTTCCCAAGCACGGATCGGTGATCGAGGATCCGGGCACCGGCTCGGCGTGCGCGAACCTGGGCGGATGGCTGCTCGCCACCGGTGCTTCCCTGCCGCAACGCCTCGCCATCGCGCAGGGCGAAGCCGTCGGACGGCCGTGCCACCTCGGGCTCGAGGTGACGGAGGCGGGCGGAATCCGGGTCTCGGGCCGCGTGATCGAGATCGGGCGCGGAACGATCCGACTCTGACCGGCGGCCTGCCGGACGTCGTTCCACGGGGGCCGACCCGTCGGCCGGCCGTGCAACAACCCGTTACAGCTTGAGACGGCATCGGCGTCAACAGCGGCGCAGACTGCGGCGTTAGGTCCGGACTGCCCGCCTGGAGACGCCATGCCCCGCCGTTCGTTCGCGCTGTGCCTAGCCCTTGCGGCGACGTCCTCCCTGGCGGCGTCCGCGCCCTCCGCCCCGCTGGGGTATGCCGACGCCCGGCACCTCCTCGCCCGCACCGGCTTCGGCCCGTCCGACGCCGAAGTGCGCAGCGTCGCCGGCATGACCCGGAGCGAAGCCGTGGACATGCTGCTGCGCGGCGTGCGCACCACGGCCGTCACCCCGCCGCCGGCGTTCGCCACCGGCGACGAGCCGCTGCGCCCGCCCGGCCCCAACGCGACACCGGAGGAGCGCAAGGCGTTCCAGCAGCGCAACCAGCGCGAAGGCGTGGCGCTGCGCGGGTGGTGGGTGCAGGAAATGCTCGTGACGCCCTCGCCGCTCACCGAGCGCATGACGCTCTTCTGGCACAACCACTTCGTGTCGAGCCAGCAGAAGGTGCGCTCGGCGCGTCTCATGTACGACCAGAACGCGATCCTGCGCGCGAACGCGCTCGGCAGCTTCGCGACGCTGCTGCACGCCGCCGCCAAGTCCCCCGCGATGCTGGTCTACCTCGACGTCGCGCAGAGCCGGCGCGGGCAACCGAACGAGAACTTCGCGCGCGAGGTGATGGAGCTCTTCACGCTCGGCGAAGGCCACTACACCGAGCAGGACGTGAAGGAGGCGGCGCGCGCGTTCACGGGCTGGAGCCTCGAGCGCGAGACCGGGACCTACCGCTTCCGGCCGGCACTGCACGATCCGGGCAGCAAGACGGTGCTCGGGCGCACGGGCACGTTCGACGGCGACGCGGTGCTCGACATCATCCTCGCGCAGCGCGAGGCGGCGCCGTTCATCGTCGCCAAGCTCTGGCGCGAGTTCGTCTCGCCGGAGCCGGACGCGCGCGAGGTGCAGCGCATCGCGCAGGAATTCCGCGCCCGCGACTACGACCTCAAGGTGGCGCTGCGCGGGCTGCTGCTCTCCGACGCGTTCTGGGCGCAGGCGAACCGCGGCACGCTGGTGAAGAGCCCGGCGGAGCTCGTGGTCGGCACGATGCGCCAGCTCGAGATCGCGAATGCGCCCGGCGTGCCGCTCGCGGTGGCGACCGCGGGCATGGGCGAGAACCTGTTCGCGCCGCCGAACGTGAAGGGCTGGCCCGGCGGCGAGACGTGGATCAACAGCAACACGCTGCTCGCGCGCAAGCAGTTCCTCGACCGCATCGCGCGCGGCAGCGACCTGCCCGCGCCCGCGTTGGCGCGCGACGGGATGCCGGCGGTGGAGATGCGCGACGACATGCTGTCGGTCGCGGTGCCTTCGCGTGGCGTGACGCCAACGTCGGCGGCGCCGGGGCCGCGCCCCGCGGCGGCGGCCGCACCGGCCGCGCGCGATGCCTCGGCGCGCGACGACGACGAGGAGAAGGCGCGTGCCCGGCGCTTCGCCCAGGCCGTGGACCGCGCGCTCGCCGCCGTGCGCTTCGACGCGCAGGCGTGGCTCGCGCGGCGCACGGGCACGACGCTGGCGGCAAAGGAGGCGGCGGCGCAGTCGCTGTTGCTGCCGCTGCCGGCGGTGCTTGCGGACACGGGGGCACCCGCCAGCGAGGACGGCGACGCCGTCGCGTTCGTGCGCGCCACGTTGCTCGATCCCGCCTACGAACTCAAGTGACCGGACGGAGGACTCCGCCATGAATCGCCGTACGCTGCTCCGTTCCGCCGTCGCCTGGCCGCTCGCGCGGGCCGCGTCCGCCGTGCTGCCGCTCGGGGCCGCGCAGGTCGCCGTGGCCGCGGCCCCTGCGGAGGCCGCCTACCGGCGGCCGCTGGTGCTGGTCGAGCTGAAGGGCGGCAACGACGGGCTCAACACGCTCGTTCCGTTCGCCGATCCCACCTACTACGCGCTGCGGCCCCGGATCGCGATCCCGCGCGACCAGGTGCTGCAGCTGTCGGACCGCGCGGGGCTGCATCCCGCGCTCGCGCCGCTGCTGCCGGCGTGGCGCGACGGCACGCTCGCGGTGCTGCAGGGCGTGGGCTACCCGCAGCCCAACCTCTCGCACTTCCGCTCGATCGAGATCTGGGACACCGCGAGCAGCAGCGCGGACTACCTGCAGGAGGGCTGGCTCACGCGCGCATTCGCCACGCGGCCGGTGCCCGGGACCTTCGCGGCCGACGGCGTGATCATCGGCTCGCAGGACCTGGGGCCACTCGCGGGTGGCGGCACGCGCGCCATCGCCCTCGCGGACACCGACCAGTTCCTGCGCCGGGCGCGCCTCGCGCAGCCGGGTCTCGCCGGCGGCAACAAGGCGCTCGCGCACGTGCTGAAGGTGGAGGGCGACATCGTGCAGGCGGCGTCGCACCTGTCCGGGCGCGCGGCCTTCGCCACGACCTTTCCGCCGGGCGGTTTCGGCAACGCGGTGCGCACGGCGTGCCAGATCCTCGCGAATCCCGCGGGCGTCGCGGTGGTGCGCATCTCGCTGTCGGGCTTCGACACGCACACCGGGCAACCCGCGACGCAGGCGCGCCTGCTGGGCGAGGTGGCGGCGGGACTCGTTGCGCTGCGCGACGCGCTCACCGAGACCGGCCAGTGGCAGGACACGCTGGTGCTGACGTACGCGGAATTCGGCCGCCGGCCGAAGGAGAACCAGAACGCAGGCACCGACCACGGCACCGCGAGCGTGCACTTCGCGTTCGGCGGGCGCGTGAAGGGCGGGCTCTACGGCGCGCAGCCCGATCTCGCGAAGCTCTCCGGCGACGGCAACGTGCAGCACGCGCTCGACTTCCGCGAGGTCTACGCCACGGTGCTCGACCGCTGGTGGGGCGCGGACGCGCGGGCGACACTCGGGGGGACGTTCCGGCCGGTCGCGTTCGTCTAGCAGCGTGGGCCGGGGCGCGGGCGCGCCGCGCGGCTGATGACGCCGCGCTGCGACCCGGTCAGGCCACCGTCCACGCGGCGAGGAACGCCTTCCAGTGCGGCGCCTCGGACGCCGCCACCTTCTCGCGCGCGAAGGCGATCTCCTGCGCGTATTCGCCGGCGGACAGTTCGCCGCGCATCAGGCGGAAGCGCTGGTACACGAGGTAGGTGTTGAGGACGTCGGTCTCGCAATAGTTGCGCACGTCGGCGAGGTCGCCCCGCGCGACCGCCGCCGCGACCTCGCTGCCGTCCATCCCGAGCTTGCCCGGGAAGCCGCACATGCGGGCGATGGCGTCGAGCGGCGCGTTCGCGCGCGGCTGGTACATCGCGAGCACGTCCATGAGATCGAGGTGCCGCGTGTGGTAGCGGCCGAGGTAGCTGTTGAACTTGAAGTCGCGGTCCTGGTCGCCCCAGTCCCAGTACTTCTCGGCGACGATGCCGTGCACGAGCGCGCGGTGGTTGAGCACCGGCAGGTCGAAGCCGCCGCCGTTCCAGGACACGAGCTGCGGCGTGAAGCGCTCGAGGCCGTCGAAGAAGCGCCGGATGAGTTCGGGCTCGGGATCGCCGAGTTCGCCGATCGACCAGATCTTGAGGTCCGTGGCCGTGCGCAGCGCACAGCCGATCGCGACCACCTGCTGCAGGTAGTGGGGGGCGAAGTCGCTGCCGGTGGCCGCGCGCCGGCGCTGCGCGAACCAATCGAGGACGCCGGCGTCGTCGAGTTCCGCCGGCAGGTCCGACACGCGCCGGATGCCGGCGACGTCGGGGATCGTCTCGATGTCGAAGACGAGGATCGGAGTCATGGGAATGCCGCCGGCCGCAGGTGCCGGATCAGGTGCCGAACACGCCCGTGGACAGGTAGCGGTCGCCGCGGTCGCAGACCACGAAGGCGATGGTGGCGTGCTCGACCTCGCGTGCGATGCGCAGCGCGACGGCGCACGCGCCCCCGGCCGACACGCCGCCGAAGATGCCCTCCTCGCGCGCCATCCGCCGCATCGTCTCCTCGGCCTCGTGCTGGGAGACCGACTCGATGCGGTCGACGCGGGACGGGTCGTAGATCTTCGGCAGGTAGGCTTCGGGCCACTTGCGGATGCCGGGGATCGACGCGCCTTCGGCCGGCTGCGCGCCGACGACCGTCACCGCCGGGTTCATCTCCTTGAGGTACTTCGACACGCCCATGATCGTGCCGGTGGTGCCCATGGCCGATACGAAGTGGGTGATCCGGCCCTGCGTGCCGCGCCAGAGTTCCGGCCCGGTGGTGCGATAGTGCGCGAGCGGATTGTCGGGGTTGGCGAACTGGTCGAGGATCACGCCCTTGCCCTGCGCGCGCATCGACTCGGCCAGGTCGCGGGCGCCTTCCATGCCCTGCGCCTTGGTGACGAGGATCAGCTCGGCGCCGAAGGCGGTCATGGACTGGCGGCGCTCGAGCGACAGGTTGTCCGGCATGATGAGGATCATGCGGTAGCCCTTCATCGCCGCGACCATCGCGAGCGCGATGCCGGTGTTTCCCGACGTGGCCTCGATCAGCGTGTCGCCGGGCCTGATGTCGCCGCGCCTCTCGGCCTCGACGATCATCGACAGCGCCGGCCGGTCCTTCACCGACCCCGCGGGATTGTTGCCTTCGAGCTTGGCGAGGACGACGTTGGTGCCGGCGCCCGGCAACCGCTGCAGGCGGACGAGCGGCGTGTTGCCGACGGCATTCTCGAGCGTGGGATACGTCACGGAGGGAGTCGCGGGAACGTGCGACGGACATTGTAACCTTCGCCCCCGCGGCAGCCGCCTGCGCCGGTGCTGCCCGACGGACGAGGTCGTCCGCGGGAGCCCGAGGCGGACCGGGGAGCTGCGCCCCATCCTGGGGCGGGCGGGGGTGTGCCGCGGCCGCTGTGCCGATCACGCATGGGAAGCGTGACCGGGATCGATCCTGCCTGCGGAGGTAGGCGACCGGAATGCCGGCCGCCGACCTGGAGTGCGCGGTCGCCCGCGCCTGGATGGCGTTACTGCTTCTTCGCGGCGTCGTCCTTGGCCTTCGCCTTGGCGTCCTTGTCGGCCTTCGCCTTGTCCGCCTTTTCCTTTGCCGCCGCGTCCTTGTCCGCCTTGGCCTTCGCCTTCGCGTCCGCATCCGCCTTTGCCTTGGCTTCCTTGTCGGCCTTCGCCTTCGCCTTCGCGTCCGCATCGGCCTTGGACTTCGCTTCCTTGTCGGCCTTGGCTTTGGCCTTCGCGTCCGCGTCCGCCTTCGCCTTGGCGTCCTTGTCCGCCTTCGCCTTGGCCGCCTTGTCGGCCTTGGCGTCCTTCTCGGGCGCGGCCTTCGCATCCTTCGCGGCCGGGGCCGCGGCCTTGGCGTCCTTCGCCGGGGCCTTGGCCGCTTCCGGCGTGGCCTTGGCCGCATCGGCCTTCGCAGGCGCCGCGGGGGCCGGGGCCGCAGCAGCCGGCGCCGCCGGGGCAGGCGCGGCGGCCGGGGCGGACTTCGCGGCGGGCGCCGCGGGCGCAGGCGCCGGGGCCGCCGCCGCCGGGGCTGCGGCCGGGGCCGCTGCCGGCGCTGCTGCGGGTGCCGCCGCCTTCGCGGCCGGTTCCGCCTTGGCGGGGGCCGCCGCCTTGGCCGGCGCAACCGGCGTCGTCGCGCCCGTGAGGGTGATGTCGGCCTTCAGCTTGTCGAAGGTGGCGTCGCCGATGCCCTTGACCTTCTTGAGGTCGTCCAGCGACTTGAACGGGCCGTTGGCGTTGCGATAGTCGACGATCGCCTGCGCCTTCACCGGGCCGATGCCGGGCAGCGCGTCGAGTTCGTCCTTGGTGGCGGTATTGATGTTGACCGCCGCGGCCGCGAAGCCCGCGAACACCAGCAGCAAGAAAGCCAGGAACAGTCGTTTGAACACGTCGATCTCCCCCGATAAGCGAAAGGCGCAGGCGCCGCCGCCCCTCCGGGGACGGCGGACACCTAACGCCGCAGCGATCGTACGGGTTGACCGACAGGGCTGCCATGATCTTGCGCAAGCGAACCTGCACGGGCGTCCTACCTGGCGGGCTTGGCGTCCCCCGCGCGCACGTCGCCCTTGGCGACGGGGCCGGCGGGCTTGGCCTCCGCCTTGCCCGGCGTCACCGCCGCGACCTTGGCCGGTGCACCCCCGACGGTGACGTCCGCGCGCAGCTTCTCGAGGCGCTTGGCGCCGATGCCCTTGACGCTTTTCAGGTCGTCGACCGACTTGAAGGGGCCGTTCTGCTTGCGATAGTCGAGGATCGCCTGGGCCTTGGCGGGGCCGATGCCCGGAAGCGCGATGAGCTCGTCCTTGGTGGCCGTGTTGATGTTGACGGCGGCGATGGCGCCCGTCGCGAGCGCGAACTGCAGGACCACGGCGGCGGCGAGCGCCTTCCAGAAATGCGACATGACAACCTCCCTGTGACGCGATGCGCCGCGCTGCGCCGGGGAACCGTTCGCCCGGCACCGCGGCGTTCACGCACGTTACGGGGGTAGGTCAGGCCTGCGAAATCATCCGTTGGACGTAGTCGGCCACACCGGCCTCGACCGGCGTCATGGGCGCACCGTAGCCCGCCGCGCGCAGTGCCGTGAGGTCGGCCTGCGTGTAGCTCTGGTACTTGCCGACGAGCTGCGGCGGGAACGGGATGTACTCGATCGCGCCGGCCCGCACCATCTCGGCGAGCGAGAGGGGCGGCTGCCCGGCGTGCGCGCGGCACGCGTTGACCGTCGCGACGGCGACGTCGTTGAAGCTCTGCGCGCGCCCCGAGCCCAGGTTGAAGATGCCCGAGCGCTGCGACTGGTCGAGGAAGTGGAGGTTCACGCGCACGACGTCGGCGACGGAAACGAAGTCGCGCTGCTGCTCGCCCGCCGCGTAGCCGTCGCTGCCCTGGAAGAGGCGCACCTGCCCGCTCGCGCGGTACTGGTTGAAGAAGTGGAAGGCGACCGACGCCATGCGGCCCTTGTGCGCCTCGCGCGGGCCGTACACGTTGAAATAGCGGAAGCCCACGATGGGGGCGGTGCGCTCCGGCAGCACGCGCCGCACGTACTGGTCGAACAGGAACTTCGAGTACCCGTACACGTTGAGCGGCGCCTCGTGCTCGCGCTGCTCGACGAACACCCTGCCGCCGCCGTACACCGAGGCGCTCGACGCGTAGAGGAACGGGATGTCGTTGTTCTGGCAGTGGTCGAGCAGCGTGACCGAGTACCGGTAGTTGTTGCGCATCATGTACCGGCCGTCGCTCTCCATGGTGTCGGAGCACGCGCCCTGGTGCAGGATGGCCGAGATATCGTCGTCGAAGTCGCCGGCCGCGACGCGCGCGAGGAACTCCTCCTTGTCGAGGTAGTCCGCGATCTCGCAGTCCGCGAGATTGCGGAACTTGTCGGCGTTCGCGAGATTGTCGACGGCGATGATGTCGGTCTCGCCGCGCTCGTTGAGCGCACGGACCAGGTTCGCGCCGATGAATCCCGCGGCGCCGGTGACGACAATGTACACGGTCTGCCCTCTTCTCGCTTGCGCTTGCTAGAGTTCGAGGTCGATGCCGCCGACCTCGCTCACGACGTGCGGCACGCGCGGTGCGACCGCGCACAGGAGTTCGTAGCCGACCGTCGACGCGGCGTTCGCCACGTCGTCCACCGGCAGGCCCTCGCCCCACAGCACCACCGGGCTGCCGACGCGCGCCTCGGGCACGTCGGTCAGGTCGACGGTCAGCATGTCCATCGACACCCGGCCCGCCATGCGCACCTTGTGCCCGCACACCAGCACCGGCGTGCCGTTGGGCGCGTGGCGCGGATAGCCGTCCGCGTAGCCGCACGCGACCACGCCGATGCGGTGCGCGCGCGCCGCGGTGTAGGAGGCGCCGTAGCCCACGCTCTCGTTCGGCTTGACGTCCTGCACCGCGATGATCTGCGAGCGCAGCGTCATGACCGGGGTAAGGCCCAGCATCTCGGCCGTGTCGTAGGGGAACGGAGTTGCACCGTACAGCATGATCCCCGGCCGCACGAAATCGCCGCCGACGTCGGCGAAGCGCACCACGCCGGCGGAATTGGCGAGCGAGCGCGGATACGGCAGCCCCCTGCACGCGACCTCGAACACACCGAGCTGCTCCGCGAGACCATCCTCCTCGTCCGCGCGGGCGAAGTGCATCATCAGGCGCAGCGCTGCCACCGACGGCGACGACGACAGGCGCTGGCACACGCCCGCGACCTCCTCGGGCCGGAACCCCAGGCGGTTCATGCCGGTGTTCACCTTGACGAACACCTCGAGCGGCCGCGGCAGCACCGCGAGCTCAAGCATGCGCACCTGCTCGACGTCGTGCACCACGGTCGCGAGGCGGCGCTGCGCGAACTCGGGCAGCTCGTCGGCGGTGAAGAAACCCTCGATCAGCAGCAGCCGCCGGGTGTAGCGGCGCTCGCGCAACTCGACCGCCGTCGCGAGCTCGACCAGCGCGAGCCCGTCGGCGTCCTCGAGGGCCGGCAGGATGTCGAACAGGCCGTGCCCGTAGGCATTCGCCTTGACCACCGCCAGCACCTGCGTGCCGGGGGCGAGCGCCCGCACGCGCCCCAGATTGGCGCGCACCGCGGCGAGATTGATCTGGGCGTACAGCGGTCGGGCCATGCGGGCGTGCAGCGGCGGTGCGTTCCGAGGGCGTTTCGCTGCGGTGCGACAGCATCGACACCGTACGCGAAGGGTTAGGCGGAACCGGCAAACATGGTATAAAGCCCGGGCCGCGCGTCGAAGACCATTATAACGAGCCCACGCCAGACGGTCGCGACGCGGGACGACAGGCACCATCCGCGGGACCCTCCCGCCGCGCGCGGCCCACGCACATCGAGGACATGAAGGCCGGCTTTTACACGATCATGGCGGCGCAGTTTTTCTCGTCGCTGGCCGACAATGCGCTGCTGATCGCCGCCATCGCATTCCTGACGGAGCTGCACGCGCCGGACTGGATGACCCCCGCGCTGCAGCAGTGCTTCGTGGTGTCGTACGTCGTGCTCGCCCCGCTGGTCGGCGCGTTCGCCGACTCGATGCCCAAGGGCAAGGTGATGCTCATCACCAATGCCATCAAGGTGGTGGGCTGCGCGATGATGCTCACCGGAATCCACCCGCTGCTGGCCTATGCGGTCGTCGGCCTCGGCGCGGCCGCCTACTCGCCCGCCAAGTACGGCATCCTCACCGAGCTGCTGCCCGCCAAGCAGCTGGTGGCGGCCAACGGCTGGATCGAGGGCACCACCGTCGGCTCCATCGTGCTCGGCGTGGTGCTGGGCGGCGCGCTCATCAGCAAGAAGGTCTCGACCATGCTGCTGGGCTTCGACCTGCCGATGATCGACACCGGCATCGACACCCCGCCCGAGGCGGCGATCTGCGTCATCGCGTTCGTGTACGTCATCGCCGCCATCTTCAACTGGTACATCCCCGACACCGGCGTCGACCACCGCGTGCCGTCGAAGAACCCGTTCTTCCTCATCCGCGAGTTCTCGCACTGCGTGACGCTGCTCTGGCGGGACAAGCTGGGCCAGATCTCGCTCGCCACCACGACGCTGTTCTGGGGCGCGGGCGCCACGCTCAAGTTCATCGTGCTCGCGTGGGCGGCCAAGGCGCTCGGCTTCGACCTCTCGCAGGGCTCGTATCTCACCGGCGTGGTCGCCGTCGGCATCGCGCTCGGCGCGGTGGTGGCCGCGCGCTACATCTCGCTGCGGCAGTCGGTGACGGTGCTGCCGGTCGGCGTCGCGATGGGCCTCATCGTGATCGTCATGATCTTCGTCACGAGCCTGCCGATCGCGGTGGTGCTGATGATCGGCATCGGCGCCTGCGCCGGCTTCTTCGTGGTGCCGATGAACGCGCTGCTGCAGCACCGCGGCCACGTGCTGATGGGTGCGGGGCACTCGATCGCCGTGCAGAACTTCAACGAGAACATCGGCATCCTCGTGATGGTCGGCCTCTACCAGTTCATGATCCGCGCCGGGTTCTCGATCAACCGCGCGATCGTGCTGTTCGGCGTGTTCATGTCGGCCGCCATGCTGCTCGTGCTGTGGCGGCACATGTACAACCAGTCGAAGGTCGATTCGCTGCGCCTCATCGCCGAGGAAGGCGACGGCCGGTCGCACCACCACCACTGACGCGCCGCGGCGTCAGAGCACGATCGGCTTGTCGGAAAGCTCGTTGGGGCCGGCGCCGTCGCGCGGCGAGTGCGCGGCGAGGAGGTCGGAGATCGCGCCGATCCCCGCCGCGACGCCCTCGGCGTAGCGCCCCCCGCGGAATGCCGCCTCCATCGTGCGGCAGATCGCCTCCCACGCGGCATCGCCCACCCTGGCGTGGATGCCGCGGTCGGCCACGATCTCGACGTCGCGGTCGGCCAGCAGCAGGTAGACCAGCACGCCGTCGTTGCGCTCGGTGTCCCACACGCGCGTGAGGCCGAACACCTCGAGCGCGCGCTCGCGCGGCGACAGCCCGTGCCACACGCGGGCCGCCGGCAGCGCCGCCTCGACCACGAAGCACACCTGTCCCGCGTGCCGGCGCTCGCCTTCCGCGATGGCGTTCTCGACCCGCACCATCTCCTCGGGCGGGAAGTGCCGGCGCACGTCGGCGCGGTCGGTGAGCACGTGATGCCACAGCCGCGACAGGCGGGAGGTCTTGCGCGCCGGCATCAGTTCCATCCTCCCGACGCACCGCCGCCGCCGAAACCGCCGCCCCCGCCGGAGAAGCCGCCGCCCCCGCCGCCGCCCCAGCTGCCGCCGCCGAAGCCGCCCGGCACCCACACGCCGCCCCCGCGGTGCGCGAGCGCCGCGCCGGTGCCGGCGAAGAGCAGCACCAGCAGCGCGACCACCGCCGCGACGATCGCGATCAGCAGCGACCCGGCGACGATCCACGCGCCGGCGCCGACGATGCCCGCACCCACGGTCGCGCCGAGCGCGCGGCCGAAGATGCGGCGCAGGATGCTGCCCATGATCGGCACGATCACGAACACGATGATCAGCATCATCTCGAGCGGGAAGCCCCGGCTCGCCGGCTTCCCCTTCGCGGCCGGCTTCGCGGCGAGCGGCTCGCCCTTGTCGACGACCGCGATGATCTGGTCCACGCCCGCATTGATGCCCTGCGCGAACTGGTTGTTGCGCAGGTACGGGGCCATGGTGTCGCCGATGATGCGGCGCGCGGTCACGTCGGTCAGCACGCCCTCGAGCCCGTAGCCGACCTCGATGCGCAGCTTCTTGTCGTTCTTGGCGAGGATCATCAGCACGCCGTTGTCCTGGCCCTTGCGCCCGATCTTCCACGCGTCCGCCACGCGGATCGAGTACGCCTCGATCGGCTCGCCCTGCGTCGTCGGAAGCAGCAGCACGGCCAGCTGGTTGCCGGTCTTCTGCTCCCAGGCGGCGAGCTTGGCGTCGAGCGCCTGCACCTCGGGCACGGCGAGCGTGCCCGTGAGGTCCGTCACGCGCGCGGTCAGCGGCGGGATGGGCACCAGGCCTTCCGTGCTGCTGTGCCACTGCTGCTGCGCGAGCGCGAGGGTGGCCACGCACGCGAACGCGAGCGCCAGCAGCACCTGCACGGCACGCGGCCAGCGGACCGGCGTCATCGGAGGGCCCTTACGCGGCGATGCGGGGTCGGCGCCGCGCGCCCGGCCCCGAAGGGCGCGGCGCGCGGCGTGGTCGGGATGCCGTCAGGCGAGGACGAGCGGCAGCGCGGACGTCTTGGCCGGGGCGGGCGCGGGCGCCGGGGCCGGCGTCGCGGGCGCAGCCGGAGCGGCCGGGCTCTTGCCGAAGTCCACCGTCGGCGGCTTGCTGATGGCGGCCTCGTTCTCGACCGTGAAGTTGGGCTTCACGTCCATCTTGAAGAGCATCGCCGTCAGGTTGGTCGGGAACGAGCGCACCGTCGTGTTGTACTGCTGCACGGCGTCGATGTAGCGCTTGCGCGCGACCGTGATGCGGTTCTCGGTGCCCTCGAGCTGCGACTGCAGGTCGCGGAACAGCGCGTCCGACTTGAGGTTCGGATAGTTCTCCGCCACGACGAGCAGGCGCGACAGCGCGCTCGTCAGTTGCGACTGCGCGGCCTGGAACTTCGCGAACGCGGCCGGATCGTTCACGAGCTCGGGCGTCGCCTTGATGGCGCCGACGTTCGCGCGCGCATTGGTCACCGCGGTGAGCACGTCCGCTTCCTGCGCGGCGTAGCCCTTCACCGTGTTGACGAGATTCGGCACGAGGTCGGCGCGGCGCTGGTACTGGTTCACCACTTCCGACCAGGCGGCCTTGATCCCCTCGTCCTGCCGTTGCAGGTCGTTGTAGCCGCAACCGGACAACGTCAGCACGGCGGCGGCGGCAAGCAGGGCGGCGATGGTTCTCAGCATGTTCCCTCCGGGCAATGGCGCGCGGGCCGGGGGCGACCCGCGCTTGGCAATATGGGGCGGCAGTGCGTCAGGGCAATGGCGGTGCGACGAATGGCGTCAGGCGTCGACGCGCGGCGGCGGCGGCGCGACGGTCGCGCGCGCCAGCAGCAGATCTTCCCACGCCTTGGCCTTGTCCGGCAGGTTGCGCAGCAGGTACGCCGGGTGGTAGGTCACGACGAGCGGCACCCCGCCGTACGCGTGCACGCGCCGGCGCAGGCTCGCAATGGTGGCGTCGGTGCCGAGGAGCAGGCTCGCGGCGCTCTTGCCCAGCGCCACGATGAGCTTCGGCTGCAAGAGAGCGATCTGCCGCTCGAGGAACGGGCGGCACGCGTCGGCCTCCGCCGGTTCCGGGGTACGGTTGTTGGGCGGCCGGCACTTCAGCACGTTCGCGATATAGACGTTGCGCGTGCGGCCGAGCCCGAGGGCGGCGAGCATGTTGTCGAGCAACCGCCCCGCCTGGCCCACGAACGGCTCGCCGCGCGCGTCCTCTTCCGCCCCCGGCGCCTCGCCGACGAACAGCCACTCCGCGCGCGTATCCCCCACGCCCGGGACCGTCCGGTGCCGGGTCCGGCACAGCCCGCATGCGGTGCAGGCCGCGATCTCGGCGGTGAGGCCGTCCCAGTCGAGGGCCGCGATGCGGAGGCGGCGCGCCGCGTCGCCGTCCGCGACCGGCGGTGGGGGCGCCGCCGGCGCTTCCGCGAGGCCTTCCGGCGCCGGCGCGCCGCGCATGGCGGCGGGGGGCGACACCGGCTCGGGCGCCGCGGGCGGGGGCGCGGGTGCCACGGCACCCGCGAACTCCGCGCGCACCTGCCAGCGCGGCAGCAGGCCCAACTCCGCCAGGACGTCGTCGCGGGTGGCCACGGTCAGGCGTCGAGGTCGACAGAGGCGAGCGCGCGCCGCATGACGAGCGCGTCCTCGCGCTTGCCGTCGCGGCCCGGCGGATAGTAGGCGGTGCGGCGGCCGACGCGCGCGAAGCGCTCGCGTTCGTAGAGCGCGATCGCCGGCGTGTTGCTCACGCGCACCTCGAGGAAGATCTGCTCGGCGCCCAGGCGCACCGCCTCGACCAGGAAGCGGCGCAGCAGCTCGCCGCCCAGGCCCTCGCGCCGCGAGTCGGGCACCACGGAAAGATTGAGGAGCTGCGCCTCGCCCGGGGCGAGCATCATCACGCCGAACGCCACGATGCGGCCCTCGCGCTCGCCGACGAGCGCGCTGTAGCCCGCGGCCAGCGCATCGTGGAAATTGCCCGACGTCCACGGCGCGGCGTGGATCTGCGCCTCGAGCGCCCCGACGTAGGCGACGTCCGAGAGGCGCATCGGCCGCCACACGACGGCGGCCAGCGCGCGGGCCCGCGGGATGGCCGCCATGGCGCTACAGCCGCGCCCCGGCCGCCCGCTCGGCGGTGGTCAGCGCGACCCGGTGGCGGACGTAGAGCGGCAGCGCCTCCGCGGCGCTCACGGCCGCACCGCCCGCGAGGCGCGGCAGCGCGAGCGTGATCAGCGCCTGCGCGTCGGGGGCGATGCCCGCGTCGACGCCGGCGAGACCGGGTTCCGACGCGAGACCCGGGTACGCGGCAAAGCCGTCGCCGGCGCCGAACCATCCCCCGCCTGCGGGCGTGCGCACGGCGGCGGGCGGGAGCACCGCGGGCTCGGCGACGGCGCGCCATGCGTCACCGTGCCGCTCGTAGGCCGCCACGTAGACCTCGCGCATCCGGGCGTCGAGGCAGGCCTGCACCCGCGTGGCGCCGTGGCGCTCGAACGCGGTCTGCGCCAGGGCCTCCAGCGTGGGCACCGGCACCAGCGGCAGGCCGGCGCCGAGGGCCAGTCCCTGCGCGACCCCGCAGGCGATGCGCACGCCGGTGAACGACCCCGGCCCCGCGCCGAACGCGATCGCGTCGAGGTCGCGCAGCGCGACGCCGGCTTCCGCCAGGACCTCGTCGACGAGCGGGAGCAGGCGCTCCGAGTGCCCCTGCCCGACGTGCTCGGCGCGTACGACGCACCGGCCGTCGACGCCGCAGGCGACCGAGAGCGCGAGGGTCGAGGAGTCGAACGCAAGGAGCTTCATCGGCGGGAGTTTACCGCCGCGGCGGTCTGCCCTGCGGTCCCTGCGTACAATGCGCGGTTCCGCCTCACCCTGCCCCGCCGCGATCTGCGCGGCCGCCGCAATGCCGCCCGCTGCACCGCCTCCCGTCGACGTCGTCATCGAGTCCCTCGACCAGGAAGGGCGCGGGGTCGCGCACGTCGACGGCAAGGCCATGTTCGTGGAAGGCGCGCTGCCGGGCGAGCACGTCACCGCCGAGGTCCTGAAGGACAAGCCGTCGTATGCGGTCGCCCGGGTCGCGCGCGTGCACCGGGCGAGCGCCTCGCGCGTGACGCCGCGCTGCCCCCACTTCGGCGTGTGCGGCGGCTGCACGCTGCAGCACGCCGATCCCGCGCTGCAGGTCGCGGCCAAGCAGCGCGCGCTCGAGGATGCGCTCGCGCGCATCGGCCGCGTGCGGCCGGAGACCGTCCTGCCGCCGATCGCCGGCCCCGCGTGGGGCTACCGCGGGCGCGCGCGGCTGTCCGTGCGCCACGTCGTGAAGAAGGGCGGCGTGCTGGTCGGCTTCCACGAGCGCAAGTCGAGCTACGTCGCGGACATGACCGAGTGCCACGTCGTGCCGCCGGCCTTCTCGGCGCTGCTCGTGCCGCTGCGCGAACTGGTCGCGGGCCTCACCCTGCGCGACCGCCTGCCGCAGATCGAGATGGCGGTCGGCGAGCGTCCGGGGGGCGAGGTGATCGCGCTCGTCCTGCGCATCCTCGCGCCGCCCACGCCGGAGGACGAGGAGAAGCTCGTCGCGTTCGCGCAGCGCCACGGCGTCGAACTGTGGACGCAGACCGGCGGTCCGGCGACGGTGGTGCCGTTCCATCCGCGCGATGCGTCGCTGGCCTACACGCTGCCCGAGTTCTCGGTGACGATGCCGTTCGCGCCGACCGAGTTCACGCAGGTCAACTACGGCGTCAACCGCGTGCTGGTGCGGCGGGCCGTCGCGCTGCTGGCGCCGGAGCCGGGCGAGCGGGTCGCTGATTTCTTCTGCGGCCTCGGCAACTTCACGCTGCCGATCGCCCGCCGCGGCGCCGTCGCCCATGGATTCGAGGGCGCCCCGGCGCTCGTCGCGCGCGCGGTCGAGAACGCCGCGCACAACGGCCTCGCGGCGCGCACGCAATTCTCGGCCGTCAACCTCTTCACCGTGACGCCGGAGAGCCTCGCGGCCTTCGGGCGCTTCGACCGCGCGCTGATCGACCCGCCGCGCGAGGGGGCCGTGGAACTCGTCAAGGCGCTGCCGCACCGGAGCGAGCCCGGCGCCCTCCAGCGCATCGTGTACGTGTCCTGCGCGCCGGGGACGCTGGCGCGCGACGCCGCCGTTCTCGTGCACGACCGGGGCTACCGCCTGGCCGCGGCCGGCGTGGTCAACATGTTCCCGCACACGGCGCACGTCGAGTCGATCGCCGTCTTCGCCTGAACGCGCGAAAAAAAGGGCGCCTTGCGGCGCCCTTCAATCGCTGTTGGTGCTAAATCAAATACGGTCAGTCACGCTGGCCCGAGAAAGCCATCAGCAGGTTCAGCAGGCTGACGAAGATATTGTACACATCCAGGAACAGCGAGAGCGTGGCCATGATGTAGTTGGTCTCGCCGCCGTGGATGATCCGCGACAGGTCGAACAGGATGTACGCGGAGAAGATCAGCACCGCAATGGCGGAGATCGTGACCGACAGCGCCGGGATCTGGAAGAAGATGTTCGCGAGCGAAGCCACGATCAGCAGCACGAGGCCGATGAACAGGAACTTGCCCATGAAGGAGAAATCCTTCTTCGTGATCGTCGCGACCGCCGCCAGCGTGAAGAAGATCGCCGCCGTCATCCCGCCCGCGAGGCCCACCAGCTGACCGCCGTTGCGCATGCCGAGCGCCACCGTCAGGATCGGCGTCAGGCACACGCCCGCGATGAACGTGAACCCGAAGAGCGCGGCGACGCCCCACGCGCTGTTGCGCAGCACGGTGACGAGGAACAGCGAGCCCAGCATCACGCCGAACATCAGGAGCGGCGCCATCACCGGCGCGGCCTTGAACAGCGAGAAGAAGTTGAACTGCATGCCCACGAACGCGCCGGCGATCGTCGGCAGCATCGAGAGCGCCAGCAGCCAGTACGTGTTGCGCAGGACGGTGTTCTGGGAGACCGGAACGATGACGCGCTCTTCCGCGATCGCCGGGCCCGAGGCCGGCAACGGCGAGAGAGACGTCTGGCGACCCGGCATGACCGGCTCGAACTTGGGATCCATAAACCCTCCAAAAGCGGCCGCAATCGGCCGACGTGGCTAAGACTAGCAGAAAGCCGGGGCGGTTCAATTGCGGAAGCCCTTATCCCCCGGTTGTCCAACCTCGCCTGCTAATATGCGGTCCGACGCCCGGAAATCAACGGTTTACGGGCGCCGCGGAGGCGTGGCCGAGCGGTTTAAGGCACGGGTCTTGAAAACCCGCGAAGGGGCAACCTTTCCGTGAGTTCGAATCTCACCGCCTCCGCCAGTGCGCCCGGCACCGGCCATGCCGGCACGTGCAACGCGGCCACCCGCTGCGGCGGGAAACCCCATCTTGCCCACCGGGTTACCGATCGAGGTGGCGGCTCGTGTTGCCGGTGGCGTCGATCGTCCCGGAGACCCACCGACGAGAGGTGCGTCACGGGCACATGTGCCCGCACGACGCCGCGCCCCCCTCGTCGCGCTCGCAACGGCGCGAAAAAGTGGCCCGCAGGACGCGGGCGGAGGTAAGCCGTTCGCACTGCGCGGGGAAGCGCACCCGTGGCAGCGACGATCGGGACCGACGTTAACCCTGGGCGGCACCGCCAACAATTGGCGGAAATGCCGCGGCAGTCCTGCCGCAACGTCCGCACGTGCCACTGGCGCGGCCGGGGGGACCGCCGGCCGCCCGCGCGCAACGCCAGGCGTCGCGCGCGATCGTCCGATCGCAGGCGCGCGACAGCGCGAACGGATCGCGCCCGCTACGACTGGATCACGCGCGTCCGCGGGCCGTGCGCGAGATGCCGCGCGACCCACTCGACCGCGTCACTGCGCGCGGCCTCCTCGGTGCGGTACTCGGCATCGAAGACGTGCGGGTCCGCCTCGGCGCGGCCGTTGGGGTGAATGACGGTCTCCTCCACGTAGGCCACCCAGCTGTCCGCCAGGTGGACGCAGAAGACGCACATTTGCCGCTCGCCGCTCATGCGCGGATTCTCCGAAATCGCGGGCGGCGCCACCATTGTCAATTCCCACAATCCGGCTGGGAGGGCGCGCTCCGCGTCCCGCGCGGGAACCCGCGGCCGGTGGCACCGGCACGACGCCATGCGGCTGCGCACGCACCGTCGACTTGCACGTGCGCGGCCCCCCGTCCCGCGCGACGCGTCACAATGGAGGACGGCACCGCCCATCCCGAATCACCGGAGGCACGATAGTGGAGTCCTTTCGCAGCGTGATGGAGGGCGTCGGCACGGCGGTCGACGCCGCCGGCGTCGCGATCGTCGTGATCGGCGCGTTCTTCGCGACCGCGCGCTACGTCGCCTCCTTCCGGCGGGACGGCGATGCAGCCTACCGCGAATACCGCCAGGGACTCGGCCGCGCGATCCTGCTCGGCCTCGAGTTCCTCGTCGCCGGCGACATCATCCGCACCGTGGTCGTGGACCCGACGCTCGCCAACGTGCTCGTGCTCGGCCTCATCGTCCTGATCCGCACCTTCCTCTCCATGGCGCTCGAACTGGAACTGGAAGGGCGCTGGCCATGGACGCCGCGGCCCGACGAATCATCGACCGGGAGATCGTCGCCGCAATGAAGATGCCGCCATTCCTCGCCGACGGCTACGTCCTGCGGCGCGGCGCGGTCCCGGCCGCCTGGCTCGACGATCTGCGCGCCGCCTTCGATGCCGGCGTCAAGCCGTCCGACGAGTGGCCCGCGCCGCGGGGCGTGCACTGGCGGCACTCGCAACTCGACCTCGACCCGTCGATCCAGAAGGTGTGCCGGCTGCCCGAGGTGCTCGCGGTCGCGGGTGGAGTCATCGGCGAGCGCTTCTTCCTCGCGCAGGTGGAAGGACGCGAGCCGCTGCACGGCGGCGGCATGCAGCGACCGCACCGCGACCTCGCGACCCGGCTCGTCCCCGGCAGCCACCGTCCGGCGCCGGGAGAGCCGCCCTTCGACTTCATGGACGAGTCACGCTCGGTGCAGATCTCCGGCGAGGCAGGCGACATCCTGGTGTTCGACGCCGACCTCGTGCACGCGGCCAGCCGCAATGCGGACGGTACGCGCCGCCGCTCCATCCTCGGGAGCTACCAGGCGGAATCCTGGTACCCCGCCCATCTCGCGACGGCCGCCCTGCGCGGCATCCGGATGGCTATTAGCGACCGCTTCGCTCCCGACGGCACGTAACCCTTCCCGCCCGCGCGGAAGCGTCACGCGCGGCCGTACCGATACCCAAGCGCAGTCGCGCCCGCCGCCACGAGAGCCGCCTACGCGGCGAGCACCTCGTCGATCCACGCTGCCACGGCCGCGGCGAGTTCGGCGCGCAACCGCAGATCGTTGCCTCCGCTGCGCACCGGAACGTGGAACGCGTGATCGGCGCCGGGAAACACCTCGAGGTGCGCCCGGCGCCCGAGCCGCGCCACCTCGGGCCGCAGCAACGCGAGGTCGGCAAGATCGTCGCGATCACCCTGCAGGAACAGCATCGGCACCTTCACCTCGCCGAGGTGCGCCGTGCGCTCGACCCCGGGCTTGCCTGCCGCGTGCAGCGGAAAGCCCACGAACACGATGCCGCGCACGCGCGGCAGCGGCGTCGCGGCCTGCGCCTGCGAGGTCATGCGCCCGCCGAACGACTTGCCGCCCGCGAACAGCGGAAGTCGCGGCGCGAGCCGTGCGGCAGCCGTGACCGCCGCCCGCACCGCCGCGTGCGCGACGGCCGGCGCATCGGGTCGCTTCGTACCGCGCTCGATGAACGGGAACTGGTAGCGCAGGCACGCCACGCCGCGTGCCGCGAGATCGGCCGCGAGGCCGGCCAGGAACGGGTGCTGCATGCCGGCGCCCGCGCCGTGCGCGAGCACGAGGCACGCGCGGGCGCCGCGCGGCCGCGAGAAGAGCCCCGACACGGCCTGCACATCGTCGAGCGGGAGGGTGACCGGGGACGCGTCCATGCCGCGACTGTACGCGCTGCCGCGCGCACCGCGCGCGCTGTACGAACGAAGACCGATCGCGAGACGACCGCGCCCGGTGAGCGAGCCGGTCACGCCCGACCGACGCGCGGGCGAGCAAGGCACCGCCGGCGACCAGGGCCGGCACGCGCAACATCCCCGTGCGTCGGCGCGTGGCGTTGCGGAGCAGCGATCCCGCGGCCGCGGTGGCGACGAGCTCGCACCGAAAGCAGGATCACTCGCGGTCGTCGGCGCTCGGGCATGCCGGGGAGTTGACCCCGAGGCGGGTGCGTTTGACGGGAGCGTGCTTCACGCTAGGATGGCGGCCCGGCGCGCCGGCGTAATGACGCCGCCCGCCGCTTCGACAAATGGGAACCGCGACCCTCGCCCTGGATCGAATCCGCCATGAACCGACGCACCCTGCTTGCCCGCCTCGCCGGCGTCTGCACCGGCGCCGCCGTCCCCATCGCCATACCCACCGCCCGGGCCGCCGACCCCGACCGCATCGAGAAAACGCCGGAGGAATGGCGCAAGATCCTGACCCCGGAACAATTTTATGTGCTGCGCGACGAAGGCACCGAGCGCGCGTTCACGAGCCCGCTCAACGCCGAGAAACGCAAGGGCACGTTCGTGTGCGCGGGCTGCGCGCTGCCACTGTTCAAGTCGGAGACCAAGTTCGAGAGCGGCACCGGCTGGCCGAGCTTCTACGCGCCGATCTCCGGGGCGGTCGGGACCAAGGTCGACTACAAGATCATCGTTGCTCGCACGGAGTACCACTGCCGCCGCTGCGGCGGCCACCAGGGCCACGTCTTCGACGACGGACCGAAGCCTACCGGCCTGCGGTACTGCAACAACGGCATTGCGCTGCGCTTCGTCCCGGCCTAGCGCGCGTGTCGCGTAACGGCCGCGAAGCCGCACTCCGGCCCGTGCCGACGGCGACGCCCCAGTCAAGCGCCATCTGCCGTGGGTGTGCAGGAGGGCGTACATTGCTGCGGAAGCACCGTTGGAGACTGGCTTGTCCGAACTGCAGGAACGCATGGCCATCATGTTCACCGACATCGAGGGGAGCACCCGGATGTGGGAACAGGATCGCGCCGGCATGTCGCGCGCGCTTGCCGTTCACGACACCATCTCGAGGACCGCGGTAGCGGAGAACGGCGGTACCGTCGTCAAGATGATCGGCGACGGCATGTACGCTGTCTTTCCGGATAGCGCAGGCGCAATGCGGGCGGCCGTGACGGTGCAACGGGCGCTGGCCGATGCGGCAGCCACGGGAGGACTCCTGCTGCGCGTCCGGTGCGGCATGCACGTTGGGATGGTCGAGCACCGGGACAACGACGTCTTCGGTCCCCCGGTGAATCGCGCGGCGCGCATCCAGGGCGCCGCGCACGGCGGCCAGGTGCTGATCTCGCAGGCGATGGCCGACGACCTCGCCGACCAGCTGCCGCCCGACGTCGGCCTTCGCAACCTGGGTGCGGTCCGCCTGCGCGACCTGGGCGCCGCCGAGCCGCTCTACCAGGTCCTGCACCCGGAATTGCGCGACGCCTTCCCGGCCTTGCGGTCCCTGGAGGCGACGCCGAACAACCTCCCGAACCTGCTCACCTCGTTCGTGGGTCGCGAGCGCGAGCTGTCGGAGGCGAAGAAGAAGCTGGGTGAGACCCGCCTCCTGACCCTGCTGGGCATGGGCGGCCACGGCAAGACCCGGTTGTCGATGCAGATCGGCGCCGACCTCCTGGACGCATTCCCGGACGGCGTGTGGTTCCTCGACCTCGCGCCAATCCAGGATGCGACGCTCGTGCCCAGCGTCGCGGCGCAGGTGCTCAACGTGCAGGAGGAACCGGGAAAGCCGGTCCTGCAGACGCTGTGCGCCCACGTCAAGACGCACAAGACGCTGTTCATCGTCGACAACTGCGAGCACCTGACCGCCGCGTGCGCGGAGTTCGCGCATGCGCTGCTACGTGCCGCACCCGGCGTGCGGTTGATCGCGACCAGCCGCGAGGCGCTGCGTGTCCCGGGCGAGTTCACCTACCCGGTGCTGCCACTGGCGGTGCCCGACCGCAACTCCGACGCCGCCACGTTGCTGCGATCGGAAGCCGTCATGCTGTTCGTGGAACGCGCCCAGTCGCACAAGCCGGGCTTCGTCATCACAGATCGCAACGCGCCCGCCGTGGCGGAACTCGTTGCGCGGCTGGAGGGCATCCCGCTCGCCATCGAGCTCGCCGCGGCCCGCGTCCGGGCGATGTCGATCGAGGACATCAACGTCCGGCTGAAGGACCGCTTCAAGCTCCTCACCGGCGGCAGCCGCGTGGCGCTCGAACGGCAGCAGACGCTGCGCGCACTGGTCCAGTGGTCGTACGACCTGCTGCGCCCGGAAGAGGCCACGCTGATCGACCGCCTGTCCGTGTTCTCGGGGGGCTTCGACCTGGCCGCCGCGGAAGCGGTGGCGGGCGTGGACCCGCTCGACCCGTTCGACGTGCTCGACCTCGTCGCGTCGCTGGTCGAGAAGTCGCTCGTGCAGATGGAGGAAAGCGATTCGGGCACGCGCTACGGAATGCTCGAGACGATCCGCGAGTTCTCGCACGAGCGCCTGGTGGCAAGCGGGGAACGCGACGCGACGGCGGCGCGCCAGTGCGATTACTTCTTCAGCTTCGCCAAGACCGCGCGCGACGGACTTCAGGGTCCCGAGCAGGGCGAGTGGATCCGGCGCCTCGAGACGGAACTCGACAACATCCGCGCGGCGATCGCCTTCGCAATGGCCGGCGGCGGCGACCCTGTGGTCGCGGTCAAGTATTTCGTGGCGCTGATGCGCTTCTGGACCCTGTGTGGCTATGCAACCGAAGGCCGGGCCAACGTGCGCGCGGTCTTGCAGTTGCAGGCGATCCAGCCCCCGGAGGTGCCACGGGCGTTCGCTCTCTACGTCGGCGGCGTACTCGCGACCAATCAGGGCGACTTTGCCGAAGCCAAGGCGATGCTGGGCGAGTGCGTGGACATCCGGCGTCGCCTCGATCATCCCCGCGAAGTTGCCGCGGGCCTCGCGATGCTTGCCGGCATCCATCTCACCGAGGGAGAGGCGGACAAGGCCCGGGAATGCGCGGAGAGCGCGCTCACCATATTCCGGCAACTCGGCGAACCGATCGGCGAGGGCATCGGCCTCCATCACCTAGGCGACATTTGCCTGCACCAGGACGACCTCGCGAGCGCCAAGGGCTTCCTCGAACAGTCGCTCGCGATTGCCCGTTCGGCACGCCACCTGGAACTCGAGAGCGATTGCGAGCGCAGCCTGGGCGACCTTGCGCTGCAGTCGGGTGACGTCACCGGCGCGAGACTCCGGTTCACCCGGGCCGCGGACATCTGCCGCGACGCGGCGGACCGGCGCGGCTTGGCGATCGCCGGGTGGCGCCTGGCCCGGGCGGACGCCGCGGGTGGAGACGCGGAGACTGCTCGCTCGCGGCTGCTCGACGCACTGCGGGCGTTCCGGTCGTTTGCCATGAACGCCGAAACGGTCGATTGCCTGGAAGACCTTGCGGCCGTCCTCTACCGTCTGCAAGACACGTCGTCGGCCTTGAAGGTGTTCGCCGTGTGTGCGGCGTTCCGTGATTCCCTCAAGCTGCCCCGCACCCCCTTGGCGGACCGGGGATGGCGCGCGGCAATGGACGAAGTCAAGGCGAACGTGCCGGCGGCGCAACTTGATGCCGCATGGTCATCAGCCCATGCATCCGCGCCGGATGCCCTGATCGAGCAATTGCTAGCCAAGTCTCCTGCCCCACCGACCGCCCACGCCAACTGAGTAACGGCGCCCGCGTCGCTCGGCAGCGACGCGGGATCAACGCGATCAGGCGCGCGTCGACCGGCGGCGCGCGACGGGCCACAGGACCGCCAGCCCGGCAAGGAGCAGCGCCGCCGTGCCGGGTTCGGGCACGCGGGTGATGGAGGTTACCTCCCCCCCCACAGGCGCAAGCGGCAAACCATTGGCCCCGCAGCCTACGAAAGTGACCGCGCCGCCAACGGTAAACGAGAGGGTCGGATCGCAATCATCGAAGAACGTGAGCTTGGAGGGGTTCGCGAACGCCTCCCCGCCAGCCGGTTCCAGGCGAATCGGCACGAGCGTGGTCAGACCGGCAAGCTGGTTGTTGACGATCGACAGGGCGTATAAGAGCACGAACGGCGACTCGGCCACGTAGTCGAAGTAGGTGGCACCACCGTCCGTGGTGATGTGTGCGCTCTCGAGCGAGATAGTGCAACCTTGCGATACGAGGTAAAGAAGCCCAAAAGCGCTGAAGGTGCCATCATGTGCCAGGCATGCCGGCGCCACGTCGAAGACCGCCACCCCCAGGAACTGGGGCGGGTCGAAGTTGACCTGGAAGGCGGTTGCGCCCGACGGCACGCTGAACGAAATGGTCAGCAATGCCGCGAGCGCACCAAGAACGTTGCGGATGTTGCGGCTGATGGAATTCATGGCATGGGCTCCGAAGGCGCTATGGTCATCCACCGTCCAGCAAAATCCGCGCCAAGCCGAGAAAGTCCGCTAAGCCATTATTTACAAAATTGTTTTTGGGGTGGCCTGGGTTGCCGGCGGCGACAGATGTAAGATTATCCGACAGGGTCGCGGCACGTCCCCTATGCGTGTCTCCTCCCGCCATGCGACCACCGGTCACGCCTGCGGCGCCACCTTCAGGACCTCCTCTGCCGTCGTGATCCCGGACGCGATCTTCATCGCGCCGGATACGCGCAGCGGCTTCATGCCGTCCTTGTAGGCCTGCTCGCGCAGCGCGCGGTCGTCGGCATCGTGCGTCATGAGGCGGCGCACCGCCGGCGTGATGTGCATGATCTCGTAGAGCCCGATGCGGCCGTAGTAGCCCGTCATCCGGCATTCGAGGCAGCCCACCGCGGCCATCGTGCCGGCGGGCTTGTCGGCGCGCCACGGCGAGGTGAGGGCCTTCCACGTCTCGTCGTCGGGCGGTTCCGCGGGCTTCTTGCAGTGCGGGCACAGCGTGCGCACGAGGCGTTGCGCCATCACCCCGAGCAGCGTCGACGAGAGGAGGTACGGCGGGACGCCGAGGTCGAGCAGGCGCGTCACCGCCGTGGGCGCGTCGTTGGTGTGCAGGGTCGAGAGCACGAGGTGCCCGGTGAGGGCCGCCTGCACGGCCATCTCCGCGGTGTCGCGGTCGCGGACCTCGCCCACCATGATGATGTCCGGGTCCTGCCGCATCAGCGTGCGCACGCCGGACGCGAAGTCGACGCCGATGGTCGGCTGCACCTGCATCTGGTTGAAGAGCGGCTCGATCATCTCGATCGGGTCCTCGATCGTGCAGACGTTCACCTCGGGCGTGGCGAGCGACTTCAGCGACGAATAGAGCGTCGTGGTCTTGCCGGAGCCGGTGGGACCCGTCACCAGGATGATCCCGTTCGGCTGCTTGATCATGTGCTCCCAGCGCGACGTGTCGTCCGGCGTGAAACCGAGGTCGTTGTAGTCGCGGACCAGCACTTCGGGCGTGAACACGCGCATCACGAGCTTCTCGCCGAAGGCCGTCGGCATCGTCGAGATGCGCAGTTCCACTTCCTTGCCTTCCGGCGACAGCGTCTTGATGCGCCCGTCCTGCGGCCGTCGCTTCTCGACGATCTCCATGCGCGCGAGCAGCTTGATGCGCGAGGTCATCGCGATCAGCACCGGCTGCGGGATCGCGTACACCTGGTGCAGCACGCCGTCGATGCGGAAGCGCACCACGCCGACGTCGCGGCGCGGCTCGATGTGGATGTCGGACGCGCGCTGCTCGAACGCGTACTGCCAGAGCCAGTCGACGATGTGGACGACGTGCTGGTCGTTGGCGTCGAGGTGCCCGTGCTTGCCGAGTTCGACCAGCTGCTCGAAATTGCCGGTGAGGGCGAGCTGCCCCTTGCTCGTCTCCTGCGCCTTCTTCATCGAGCGCGCGAGGTTGTAGAACTCCCCCAGGTAGCGCTTGATGTCGGCGGGATTGGCGAAGACGAACTTCACCTGGAGCTTGATCATCTCCTCCAGGTCGTCGGCCCACGCACGCACGAAGGGCTCGGCGGTGGCGACGGTCACCGTCAGGCGGTCCACCGCCACCGGCAGGATGTGGTAGCGCTCCGCGTAGGCGTTGGACATCGTGGCCGTCACGGCCGCGAGGTCGATCTTGAGCGGGTCGACGTGCAGGTACGGCACCTTGAGCTTGCCGGCGAGCCACTCGACCAGCCACTCGAGCGTCATCAGCTTGCCCGGCGGGGTGCCCATCCGCCACTGCTGGGCGGCGATCAGTTCCAGCGGATGCTGGGTCGCCCGCGGACGCATGTGGCCGACCGCCTCCGCCTGGGCGTCGTCGATGAGGCCGTCGGCGAGCATGAGCCGCAGGATCTCGTCGGTGCGCAGGCGCCGGTCCGGCTGCTTGGGGGCACGCGACGGCCGCGCGACGGGAGGCGGCGGGGCCTTCGCGCTGGAAGCGGGGGTGGACATCCAACTATGCTACACCGGGGTTCCCGCCGGGCGGTTCGCCCCCCGTCGGGCACGGGCGGCCGGCGGCCCGGGGGCGTTGCAAACGTGGCGTGCGGGGGGGGGCGGCGCCCGGCGGACCGGGGCCCGAACCCGGGGTCAGACCCCGATGCGGCCGGGGTCGGACCCCTGACCTAGACGCTGAGCGGCGTCCGCCGCGGGGCCTGCGGCATCCCGGCCGGGTCGGGCACCTGGAACACCTCCCGCAGGTACGCGACGTACGACGGGTCGTAGTCCATCGTCTTCGACGGCTCGTCGCTGATCTTGGCCACCGGCTGCCCGTTGCAGCGGGTCATCTTGATCACGATCTGCAGCGGCTCGTAGCCCAGGTCGTTGGTGAGGTTGGTGCCGATGCCGAACGACGTCTGGGTCCGGCCCTTGAAGTACTCGTACAGCCGCATCGCGAGCGGGATGTTGAGGCTGTCGCTGAACACCATGGTCTTGCTGCGCGGGTCGATGCGGTTGCGCTGGTAGTGCGCGATCAACTGGTCGCCCCAGCCGAACGGGTCGCCCGAGTCGTGGCGGACGCCGTCGAAGAGCTTGCAGAAGAAGAGGTCGAAGTCGCGCAGGAAAGCGCCCAGGCCCACCACGTCGGAGAGCGCGATCCCGAGGTCGCCGCGGTATTCCTTCGCCCACATGTTGAACGCGAACGACTGCGAGTCGCGCAGGCGCGGCCCCACCGCCTGGCACGCCTGCAGGTACTCGTGCGCCATCGTGCCGAGCGGCGTCAGGCCCTGCTCCATCGCGAACTTGACGTTGCTGGTGCCGACGAAGTGCGTGCCCATGTCGGCCTTGAGCGTGCGCAGCACCTCGCCGTGCCACGCGCGCGAGAACCGGCGCCGGGTGCCGTAGTCGGCGATGCGGAAGTCGTTGGCGTCGATCGTGTTCGCCTGCGCGATCTTGGCGGCGAGCCGCCGCCGGCCCTCGGCGAAGTCGGGTGTGCGCACCGTGTTGCGGTAGTAGACCTCCGACACGATGGCGAGCACCGGCACCTCGAAGAGGATCGTGTGCAGCCACGGGCCCTTGATCGTGATGTCGATCTCGCGGGCCGAACCCTCGAGCGGCTTCACGGAGATGAAGCGCTCGTCCAGCCGGAAGAGGCCCAGCAGGTCGACGAAGTCGCTCTTGAAGAAGCGCCAGCGCCGCAGGTATTCGAGTTCCTCGCCGGTGAACCGCAGGCCGCACAGCGCCCGGATCTCCTCGCGGATCTCGTCCACGTAGGGCGAGAGATCGACCGACGGGTTCCGGCACTTGAAGCGGTACTCCACCTGCGCGGTCGGAAACTCGTGCAGCACGACCTGCATCATCGTGAACTTGTAGAGGTCGGTGTCGAGCAGCGACGGGATGATCATCGTGGTCGGGCGGGGGCAGCCGGATCGCGCATGTTACTCCCCGGGCACCCGCGCACCCCGGCAGCGGCTTTCGGGGACGGGGCCGGGCGGCCGCCGCCGGGCAGGCATGGCCGCGCGTGCCGCGCCCCGTTATGATGCAAGGATTCCCGTACGGCCACCCGGCCCGCTTCCATGCTCATTAGCTGCGTCGCCTACCAGAACGGGCACAAGCTCGCCGACATCCCCGCCGCGGACATCAGCGAGTACGTGAGCCGGCCCGACTGCTTCGTGTGGGTGGCGCTGTTCGAGCCGTCGATGGACGAGCTGGAGGAAATGGCGGAGGAATTCGGCCTCCACGAGCTCGCCGTCGACGACGCGAGGCACGGCCACCAGCGCCCCAAGATCGAGGAATACGGCGACTCGCTGTTCGCGGTGCTGCACACCATCGAGCGCGAGAAGGACGAGACCGGCGCCGAGGTCTACGCGACCGGCGAGGTCGACATCTTCGTCGGGCCCAACTACGTGCTGACGGTGCGCCACCGCACGCAGGTCGGCTTCGCGGCGGTGCGCGCGCGCTCCGAGCGCGAGCCCGAGCTCCTCGCCCACGGGTCGGGCTACGTGTTCTACGCGGTGATGGACAACGTCGTCGACCGCTACTTCCCGATCATCGACAGCCTGGAGACGGAGCTCGAGTCCATCGAGGAGCAGATCTTCGAGCGCAACGCCGCCCGCTCGAACATCCAGGCGCTCTACGCGTTGAAGCAGCGCCTGATGCGCCTCAAGCACGCGGTCGACCCGCTGATGGAAGCCACCGGCCGGCTCTACGGCGGCCGCGTGCCGCAGATCTGCGCCGGCATGGGCGAGTACTTCCGCGACGTGTACGACCACCTGCACCGGATCCACGCGTCGATCGAGGGCATCCGGGAAATGCTCACCACCGCGATCCAGGTGAACCTCGGCATGATCTCGCTCGCCGAGAGCGAGGTGACCAAGCGCCTCGCGGCGTGGGCCGCCATCATCGCGGTGCCCACGATGGTGGCGGGCATCTACGGCATGAACTTCAAGAACATGCCCGAGCTCGAGTGGAGCTTCGGCTATCCGCTGGTGGTCACGGTGATGGTGGTGGTCGACATCTACCTCTACTTCCACTTCCGGAAGCTCAAGTGGCTATAGGCTGCGTCTGCAAAAGGCGTCCGTAGGGCCGGGGGATGACGATGGGCCGGCGTTGCGCCTCTTGCAGCCGGCACTGCAACTGCAGGTCAGGCGGCCGCCTTTGGGCGGCCATGCGTCGGCCGCACGAAAAGGCCACGAAGAAACGGGTGTCGTGCGGCGGACTGGCGCCACGGTGTCTGACACCGCCTATGAGGTGTCTGACACCGCCTATGACGTGTCTGACACCCATGACCTGCCGCTAGTGCACGTGCGGAGCCTGCGGCGGATGGTCGTGGTCGTGGTCGTGATCGGCGCCAGCCGCGGGCACCACGGCGATGACCCGCTGGTCGTCGCGCACGGCGGCAGCAACCGGCCACGTGGGCTGCAGCGTCGCGTGCCGGATGCCGAAGTCGTGCGCCAGGATGCGCCTGGCCTGCGCCAGCACGGCGAGCCAGTCATCGCCGCGCGCCAGCGACACGTGCGCGGACAGCGCCACGCCGTCGGACGCGAGCTGCCACACGTGCAGGTCGTGCACGTCCGCAACCCCGGGGATCGCCGCAAGCGCGCGGCCGATGGCCTCGTAGTCGAGGTGCGCCGGCACGCCCTCCATCAGGACGCCGGTCGACTGCTTCAAGAGCTGCCACGTCGAGCGCAGGATCAGCAGCGCGACCGCGAGCGACAGGATGGGGTCGATCGGCATCCACCCCGTCGCCATGATGACGCCGCCCGCGACGACCGCGGCGAGCGAGCCCAGGAGGTCGCCCAGCACGTGCAGGAACGCGCCGCGCGTGTTGAGCGAGCCCTCGGCGCGTGACAGCACCCACGCCGAGACGATGTTGACCAGCAGCCCGGCGATGGCGATGGCGACGACCGTCCCGCCCGCCACCGGCGTGGGCTCGAGCAGCCGGCGCACGGCCTCGATGCCGATCGCGGCCACCACCGCCAGCATCGCGATCGCGTTGACGAACGCCGCGAGCACCTCGGCGCGGCCGTATCCGTAAGTCGCGCGGCGGGACGGCGGCCGGCGCGCGATGACGTCGGCGAAGAGGGCGAGGCCGAGCGCAGCCCCGTCGGTGATCATGTGGCCGGCGTCGGAGAGCAGCGCCAGCGACCCGGACATCCAGCCGCCGATGGCCTCCACCCCGGCGAACGCGACGGTCAGCACGAGGGCGATGGTCAGCGCGCGCCGGTTCCCGCCACCATGCACATGCGCGGCCGCGCCGTGCGGATCGGCGTCTTGCGGGTGCGGATGTGCGTGCGAGTGGCCCATGGCGGTGCGTTCCGCCGCCATTGTGCCCGTTCGCGCGCCGCGCCCGCTACATCTGCCGGAACAGGTGGGAATACGCGCGCGACACGCCGACCTCCTCCGGCCGGCGCTTCATCCGGAGCGTCACCCGCCCCGTGAGGTCGCGCGTGGTCGCCGCGATGTCGCGCACGTTGACGATGGTGCCGCGGTGCACCTGCCAGAAGGAGCGCGGGTCGAGCTGCTCGTAGAGTTCCTTGAGCGGGGTGCGGATCAGCGCCTCGCCGTCGGCGGTGAACACGCTCGTGTACTTGTCGTTCGCCTGGAAGTACGAGACGTCCTCGACGGCGATGAGCACGACCTGCTGCCCGCGCGATGCCCGGATCCAGGCGAGGCGTTCCGCCCCCGCGCCGCCGGTGAGCTTCGCGATCGCCGCCAGCACTTCCTGCACGCCGGCCGGGGGTGGCGCCACGCCGGCCTTGAGGCGCGCGACCGTCTCCGCCAGCCGGTCGTCCGGCACCGGCTTCAGGAGGTAGTCGACCGCCGCGCGCTCGAAGGCGGCCACCGCGTACTGGTCGTACGCCGTCACGAACACGATGCGCAGGCCGGGCCGCGCTCCGCGCGCGACCTCGATGCCGGTCAGCCCCGGCATGCGGATGTCGAGGAACGCGATGTCGGGCGCCTCCGCGGCGAGCAGCGCCTGCGCCTGCGGGCCGTTGTGGGCGACCCCGACGATCACGAGTTCGGGCCACAGCACGGCCAGGCGCTCGCGCAGGTCGGCGGCGAGCCGCGGCTCGTCGTCGGCGATCAGCGCCGTCACGCGCGCGGCGGCGGTCATCGCACGCTCCCTGCCCGCCCGCCCGTGCCCGGCATGCCGCGCCGCGTCGTCATGCCGCCTCCTTCACCGGCAGCACGAGCGTCACGCGGGTGCCGCACGGCACATGGTCGGCCAGTACCACCGAGGCCTCGGCTCCGTACAGCGCCGCGAGGCGCGCCTTGAGGTTCGCGATGCCGATGCCGGTGGAGGCCGGGCCCCGGGCCGCCGCCACGCCGACGCCCGTGTCGGTGACTTCCAGCACGAGGCGGCCCGCATCGCGCCGCGCCACCACGTCGACCCGCCCGCCCTCCACCTTCGGCTCGAGGCCGTGCTTGATCGCGTTCTCGACCACCGGCTGCAGCAGCATGGGCGGGACCGCGAGGCCCTGCACGTCGGCGGGCGCCGTGACCGACCACGCGAGGCGCTCGCCCATGCGCATCGCGATGAGGTCGAGATACGCGCGCAGGAGGTCGAGCTGGCCGGCCAGCGTGGTCTCGCGGTCGCCGGACACCGCGGTCGCCCGCAGGAGATCGATCAGGCGGTGCAGCATGCGCTTCGCCTGCGCGGGTTCGCGGTCCACGAGGCTCACGACGTGGGCCAGCGTGTTGAACAGGAAGTGCGGCTCGACCTGCGCCTCGAGGAGCTGCAGGCGGGCCACCGCGACCTCGCGCTCGGCGGCCGTCGCGCGCGCCTCGTCGCGGGCCGCCACCGCCTGCGCACGGGCCGCGCGCTCGCGGGGGACGAGGATGCCGAGCAGGATCCCGACGACGACGGCCGAGATGGCCAGGATGGACAGCGTGCCCTGCCACGTGAACATCTCCGCCCGCGCCTCCGGCATCGCGAGCAGCGTCGAGGCGAGCCAGAAGCCCGCGAAGCTGCCGACGACCGGGAGCCCGACGTACAGCGCCCAGCGCACCGCCGGCAGGCGGCGCAGGTCGTCCGGCACGCCGCGGGACGCGACGGCGATGAGGATCCAGATCGCGTACCCGATGCACTGCGCGAACACGAAGCAGGCAAGGAACTGGGCCGCGAAGTCGATGCGCGCCACGAAGAGGCCGGCCAGCGCGGTGAAGACGGCCGCCAGCAGCGTGTTGAACAGGAACGTGTAGACGAAGTTGCGGCCGACCGAGGGCGGGACCCGGGAGAAGACCGGGAAGATCTCGAGCGGATGCCAGCCGTGGCGGGCCGGGGCGGGCGGTGCGGGGGGCATGGCGGCAGTGCGCATCTCGGGGCCTGGCGGAGTGGACAATGGCGCCATGGTCCCCGCCGGGGCACCCGGCGCCCATCCGGCTGCGACGAACGGCCCGGGCGCGGCGCCAACGGTCGTCGGGCCGCGCGAACCGCCGGCGGCGGGAACTTTTCCGGCTGCCGGGACGAATATACGCGAGGACCCGCCCGTTGACCGACGCCGCCATGCCCGCCGAACTCTCCGACCGCCTGCAGGCGAACGACGCCGCGCTCGCCGCGCGGGTGGCGCTCGGCGACGCCGCCGCGCTGGGGCCGCTCTACCAGCGCCATCGCGGCCCCGTGTACCGGTTCGCGCTGCTCTGGTCGGGTTCGGCGTCGGTGGCGGCCGACGTCGCGCAGGACGTCTTCCTGCACTTCCTTGCGCACGCCGGCGACTACGACCCGGCGCGCGGCCCGCTGCAGCCGTGGCTGCTCGGCATCACGCGCAATTTCGTGCACCGGCGCACCGGGGCGGATGCCCGCTACGTGGCCAACGACGAGGGCGTGGAGCCCGCCGTGCCCGACCTCGACGCGCCCACGCCCGAGACCGCGCTCGCCACGCAGCGCGACCTCGCGCGGCTGCGCGCCGCGATCGCCGCACTGCCGCCGCACTACCGCGACGTGCTGGTGCTCGTCGAACTCGCCGAGCGCTCGTACGCCGAGGCCGCCGCCATCTGCGGCTGCGAACTCAACACCGTGCGCTCCCGCCTGTCGCGGGCGCGCGGACTCGTCGCGCGCTGGCTCGCCGCCCCCGCAGGCGCGAGCCAGGCGGCCAGGGGATGACCATGACGGAACCGAACCTTCTCGCCGATCTCGATCGCCGCTTCGCGCAACTGAAGGCCGACGTGGCCGACGCGGTGCCGCCGCCCGCCGTCGACGCCGCGATCGCGGCCGCCATCGCCCGCGCGCAGCGGAAGCCGGACACGCCACGGGGCCGCGAGCGCTGGCTCGCGTGGCCGCTCGCCCTCGCCGCGTCGATCGCCGTCCTCTCGTTCGTGGTGCGCTCCGTGCCGCCGGAGGCCGTCCTTGCGGAACCCGCGCTCGCGAAGCAGGCATCCGGCCACGACTTCATGCCGGTGGTGCCGCTCGCCGACCTCGAGGCCGCCAGCGACACGCTCGTCGTGCCGGCCCGCCTGCAGCGCATGACGCTCGCGCAGCTCGGCCTGCCGGTGAATCCGGCGCGCGCCGCCGACGCCATCGACACCGAACTCCTCGTGCGCAGCGACGGCGCCGTGCTCGCTGTCCGCTTCGTCGACTGAGTCACGCATTCCACCGGAAAGGACCATCACCATGCTCACGTTCTCGCTGCGCCCCGTCACCGCCGCGCTCGTCGCCATCGCGCTCGCCACCGCCTGCGTGGGTGCCGCCCGCGCCGCGGCGCCCGCCGAGGCCGGGATCGCCCCGGCCGACGTGAAGGCGCTCGTCGCGCAGGCGAAGGAACTCGCGGGCCGGCAGCAGGACATCGCCATCGACGGCGAGCGCCTGCGCGTCGCGCTCGACGAGGAACTGCTCGGCCTGCCGCCGTCGATGGCGTTCGCGGGCAGCGAACTCGGCCAGCCGCGCGAGATCGTGAAGAACGCGCCCTACACCGCCGACGCGGTGACCGAGACCGTGCAGTTGCTGCAGGACGGGAATCGCATCGTGCGCAAGTCGACGTCGTTCCTCGCCCGCGATACGCAGGGCCGCACCCGGCAGGAGCGCAAGGGCGACGGGCGCGGCGGCGTGTTCATCTACGACCCGATGGACGGACGCACGATCGTGCTGAACGAGTCGTCGCGCACGGTGATGCGGCTGCCGCGGCTGCCCGAGCCGCCGGACCCGCCGGTCGTCGGTCCCCATCCGCCGGCACCGCCCGCGCCGCCGGCGCCGGCAGCCGGCGTGCGCGACGGCGACGCGCAGCCCGGACGCGTGGTGGTCAAGCGCACCCGCGGTCCGGAGGGTGGCGAGGACGTGCGGGTGGAGGTCGTGCGCGTCGCGCGCGGCGACGGCAACGAGGCGCTGCCGCCCCCGCCGCCGCTGCCGCCGCTTGCGCTGCCGACGCTGCCGCGCGGGAAGGGCGAGTCGAAGAGCCTCGGCACCCGCGAGTTCGACGGCCTGAAGGCCGAGGGCACGCTGACGACGCACACGATTCCCGCCGGGCAGATCGGCAACGAGAAGCCGATCGTGGTGACCAGCGAGCGCTGGTTCTCCCCCGACCTGTTCGTGGTCGTGTACGCGAAGACGACCGACCCGCGCGTCGGCGAGACCATCTACCGCCTGACCAACGTGAAGCGCGGCGAGCCGTCGCCAGACCTCTTCAAGGTGCCCGCCGACTACCGGAACCGCGGCGAGCCGCGCAAGGGCCAGGGCTGACCGGCCGGTGTCAGACACGTCATATGACGTGTCTGACACCGCCTATGAGGTGTCTGACACCGATTCGGCGTCGGGCTTCGATTCCGCGCCTGGCTGGGACGCATGTTCGAGGCGCACGGGGCCGGCGAGTTCGGGGCGGCAACCGCGCTTGTCGGCGTAGAACGCGGCGATGCGCGCCATGTCGGCCTCGACGTCGCCGGTGAGGTCGAGGTAGCCGCCGATGCCCGCTTCCTTGAGGCCGTAATCGATGAACCCGAGTCCCACCGGCACGTTCGCGGCGCGTGCGAGGTGATAGAAGCCGCTCTTCCACGCCGGCCGCCGCGAGCGCGTCCCTTCGGGCGTGATCACGAGCCGGCAGGTGGCCTCCTGCGCGAAGCGTTGCGCGAGGCCGCCGATCACGCCGTGCGGCGAGCGGCGGTCGATCGGCAGGCCGCCCCAGCGGCGCAGCAGGACGCCGAACGGACCTTGGAACAGCGAGTCCTTGGCGAGGAAGGTGAATGCGAGGCCGAGGTACCACTTCGCGGCCAGCCCGATCACGAAATCCCAGTTCGACGTGTGCGGATACACGACGATGACGCAGCGGTCGGGCACCGGCTGCGCGAGGCGCATCCGCCAGCCGAGTGCACGCAGGACCGCGGCGCCGACCCGCGCGTGGCCGTCGCGCACGAGCGGCTCGGGCATCAGCGGGGCCGGGGGAAAGGGAGACGGCGACGTCACGGCAGGAGGCCGGCCCACGAGGCAAGGCGCGGCGCGCAGAGTCTAGCAAAACGGACGCGCGCCGCGGATGCCCCATTCCGCATCCCGCGGCACGTGGACGGCGCCCCGCGTGCAATAGAATCGCGGACATGGACGCCACGACCGCCGCCCTCGCCGATGCGATCGACGCCGCGTTGCCGCAGACGCAGTGCACGCGCTGCGGCTACGCGGGCTGCGCGCCGTACGCGCAGGCGCTCGCGCGCGGCGAGGCGGACCTCGACCGCTGTCCGCCCGGCGGCGATGCCGTCGTATCGGTGCTGGCACGACTGACCGGCCGTCCCGCGAAGCCGGTCGATCCTGCGTGCGGCACGCCCGGTCCGCTGCAGGTCGCGGTTGTCGACGAGTCGCGCTGCATCGGCTGCACGCTGTGCATCCAGGCCTGCCCGGTCGACGCCATCGTCGGCGCGCAAAAGCGCATGCACGCGGTCCTGGCGTCGCTGTGCTCCGGCTGCGAACTGTGCGTGCCGCCCTGCCCCGTCGACTGCATCGCCATGGTGCCGGCAGACCGCCCGTGGACCGCGGACGACGCGACTGCGGCCCGCGAGCGCCACCGCGCGCGCGGCGCAAGGCTCGCCCGCCACGAGCGCATCGCGTCGCGCAAGTCGGCGGTCGTCGACGACGCCGCGCGCCGCAGGGCCGCGGTCGATGCCGCCCTCGCCCGCGCCCGCGCGCGTCGGGCCGCCGCCCATGGCTAGTCCCCTGCGCGCCCTCGCCGGCGCCCTCCTTTTCCTCACCGTGGATGCCCTTGCCGTGACGACCGATTTTTCCGCCGAGCTCGACCAGATCTGGGACTACGCGAAGCCCGCCGTGTCCGAGCAGCGCTTCCGGGACGAAGCCGCGAAGTACCCGCCGGACTCGCGCGAGGCGCTCGAGACGCAGACGCAGCTCGCGCGCACGCAGGGCCTGCAGCGCAAGTTCGCCGACGCCGACCGGATCCTCGACGCGGTGGAGCCGAAGCTCGCGGCCGTGCCCGCGCGCGTCAAGGTGCGCTACCTCCTCGAACGCGGGCGCACCCGCAACTCGAGCGGCGACCGCAAGGCTGCCATGGCGCTCTTCGCGGACGCGCTCGCGGTCTCGCAGAAGGACACGCTGCCCGGCGCCGACTTCTACCGCGTGGACACGCTGCACATGCTCGCGATCGCCGCGCCCAAGGAGGCGCAGCTCGACTGGAACCTGAAGGCGCTGGCCGCTTCGGAGTCGTCGTCCGATCCGCGCGCCCGCGGCTGGGCCGGCTCGCTCAACAACAACATCGGCTGGACGTACTTCAACCAGGGCGACGTGAACGAGGCCGTGGCCCACTGGGAGAAGGTGCTGCCGCTGCGCGAGGCGAGCGGCAACGCGCTCAACATCCGCATCGCCAAGTGGACCATCGCGCGCGGCTATCGCGCGCAGGGCCGGCTGCCCGAGGCGCTCGCGATCCAGAGCGCCCTCGCGGTCGAGACCGAGAAGATCAACGAGCCGGACGGCTACGTGTACGAGGAGCTGGCCGAGATCACCTATGCGAAGGGCGATGCTGCCGCGGCGAAGGCGTGGGCCGCGAAGGCCTACCCGCTGCTCAAGGACGATCCCGACATGCGCGGCGAGACCGCGCGCCTCGCGCGCATGGACGCGCTGGCCCAGGGGCGCACGCCGTGAACCCCGCCAGGCGCCGCGCGATCTTCGAGCGCTTCCGGGACGCGAACCCGGATCCGAAGACCGAACTCGTCTACACCACGCCCTTCGAGCTGCTGGTCGCCGTCGTGCTCTCGGCGCAGTCCACCGACAAGGGCGTGAACAAGGCGACCGCGCGCCTCTTCCGCGACGCGAACACGCCGCAGGCGATCGCCAGGCTCGGGGTCGACGGCCTCATTCCCTACATCGGCTCGCTCGGGCTCTTCCGCAACAAGGCGAAGAACGTGGTCGCGCTCTCGGAGATCCTCGTGCGCGAGCACGCCGGCAAGGTGCCGGCGCAGCGCGAGGCGCTGGAGGCGCTGCCCGGCGTCGGCCGCAAGACGGCGAACGTGGTGCTCAATACGGCATTCGGGCAGCCGACGATCGCCGTGGACACGCACATCTTCCGCGTCGCCAACCGCACCAACCTCGCGCCGGGCGCGGATGTCGTCGCGGTCGAGCAGCGGCTCGAAAAGTTCACGCCGGACGAGTTCAGGCAGGGCGCCCACCACTGGCTGATCCTGCACGGCCGCTACGTGTGCGTCGCGCGCACGCCAAAGTGCCCCGAGTGCATCATCCGCGACCTCTGCGAGTACAAGCAGAAGACGCCGGGCCCCGCCCCCGCGCGGCCGCTCGGAGACTGATCCGGTGTTCAATCCCTCGCGCGACGAGGCGCGGCGCTTCCTCACCGACGCGTGGGCGAAGTACCGCGCGCAGCAGCCGCTGACCGACCTGGAGAAGATCGCGGCGGGGCTCATCGCCATGCATCCCGAGTACCACCCGACGTTCGAGGACCCGGAGCGCATCGTCGACCGCGACTTCCCGCCGGAGTCGGGCGCCGTGAACCCGTTCCTGCACCTGTCGCTGCACCTCGCGGTCGCCGAGCAGCTCGCGATCGACCAGCCGCCGGGCATCCGGGCGCAGTTCGAGCGCCTGCGCGCGGCGCGCGGCGACGAGCACGCGGCGCTGCACGCGGTGCTCGAGTGCCTGGGGGAAGTGATCTGGCAGGCGCAACGCACGCGCACGCCGCCGGACGGGCAGCTCTATCTCGACTGCCTCGCGCGGCAGAAGTGAGGAAGGCGCGATCTGCGCGCGGTCCCCTGCATGACGCTCGTTGTTGCCTAGCCTTTTCCAGCGGCCGCCGCCGCCGGGCCGCCCCAAGGCGGCCGCCTGACCTGCCGTGAATGCAAGGGGTCTGACCCCGGGTTCATCGGGGTCTGACCCCGGATCGTCGCGCCCGCGCTGCCCCTCACCCCAACCCTCTCCCCGCAAGCGGGGAGTGGGAGCATTGAGGCGCAAGTAGGGAGTCTGCGGTCACACCCGGTGTCGGTGTGACGGCCGCAAAAGGCGCACCACCGGCGTCACGTCATCCACCGGCCACGCGGAAGCCTTTTGTGGACGAATCAATACCTGCTGGCGAGATTGGAAGGCTGCTGCGAGAAGTACGCCGCGAGGTTCTCGATGTCCTGCGGCGTCAGCGGCGCGGCCATGCCGGCCATCACCGGGTTCTTGCGCATGCCCGTCTTGTAGTCGCGCAGCGCCTTGCTGAGGTAGTCGGGGTACTGGCCGGCGAGCTTCGGGTAGTCGGGCGCGGTGGGCGTGGCGCCGTCGAGGCCGTGGCACGCGGCGCAGACTTCCTGCACCTTCTTCTTGCCGGCCTCGAGGTCGGCGGCCGTGGCGGAGAGCGAGGCGGCGGCGAAAGCGGCAGCCGCGACGAGCGTGGAGAAGGTCTTCATCACTGGGCCGCCGTGGTCAGGGGAGTCTGCGTGTAGTACGCCGCGATGTCGGCCATGTCGCCCTCGGAGAGCGAGCCCGCGATCGCCTTCATCGTCGGGTGACCACGGTCGCCGCTCTTGTACTGCTTCAGCGCAGCGACGATGTACGGGGCCGACTGGCCCGACAGCTTCGGCACGCGATAGACCTCGGGGAACGCCGTGCGCCAGCCCGGGATGCCGTGGCAGCCCTGGCACATCGAGACCTTCTGCGCGCCGCGGTTGGCGTCGCCGACGGGGGCCGCGGCCGGCGCGGGCGTCTGGGCGCTGGCCCAGGGCGCGACCAGCAGGGCCGCGAGCAAAACGGGGGGAACGAGTCGGGTCATGGCGTCCGGGTGAGATCGATCGTGCGCGCCGCCGCCTTGACGGCGCGCAAAAAACTTCGAGATTCTAGTAACGGCGGCCGTTCCGGTCAAACGAACCGGAGGCCCGGGGACGTGCGGCTAGCGCTGCAGGTACTTCAGCTTGTCGCGGACGTCCTTCCACTCCTCGGCATCCGGCGGGGCGGGCTTGCGCTCGATGATGGGCTTCCAGAGCTTGGCCAGCTCGGCGTTGATCGCCTTGAACTGCTGCTGGTCGTCGGGCACGTCGTCCTCGGCGTAGATGGCCTCCACCGGGCACTCGGCGACGCACAGCGTGCAGTCGATGCACTCGTCCGGATCGATGACGAGGAAGTTGGCGCCTTCCCGGAAACAGTCGACCGGGCAGACGTCGACGCAATCGGTGTACTTGCAGCGGATGCAGGCTTCGGTGACGACGTAGGTCATGAGAGGTGCGCGCAGTAAAAAAACACCCGCGGACGCCGCGGGAACGGCCTTGAATTTTAGCAGAACGGCCCTACCTCGATGGCTTCCGGGGCAAACTTGCGCCACCGGAAGCGTTCCGCTACCGTAATCCCGAGCCGGGAGGCGCCCGCCGCGCAGCCGCCCCCGCCCACGAAAGGACCCCCAATGAGTGAAGCCATCAAGCACGTCTCCGACGCGACCTTCGACAAGGACGTGCTGCAGTCGGGCAATCCCGTCCTCGTCGACTTCTGGGCCGAGTGGTGCGGGCCGTGCAAGATGTTCGCGCCGGTGCTGGACGAGGTGGCCAAGGAATACGGCGGCAAGCTGACCGTCGCCAAGCTCGACATCGACTCCAACCCGGCCACGCCGGGCAAGTACGGCATCCGGGGGATCCCCACCGTCATCCTGTACAAGGACGGCCAGGCGCACGCGCAGAAGGTCGGCGCGTTGACGAAGTCGCAACTCACGGCGTTCCTCGACAGCAACCTGTAGCCCGCCGTTGGCGCGGCTGTCCCGGGCCCCCGGTTGACAGCCGCGGCCAACCGCTATACGCTGATCTGCCGTACGTGTAGGAAAAGGCCGCTTCCAGGCCGCCGCCGTACGTTCCGAATCGTGTTTCGCTCCGTCCGGAAGTCCTCCGGCGGCCCGATCCCAACCCGTTCCCTTACGTCTTCGCGGCCGCACGGCGGCCTCGCATTGCGGTTCCTCATCCGGCTCCCCGCCCGCGCCCTCCCCGGCACGTTCCTCCTCCGAGCACCATGCATTTATCCGACCTCAAGTCCAAGCACGTCTCCGAACTGATCGAATTCGCGAACTCGAACGAAATCGAGGGCGCGAACCGGATGCGCAAGCACGACCTCATCTTCGCGCTCCTCAAACAGCAGGCGAAGAAGGGCGAGTCGATCTTCGGCGGCGGCGTGCTGGAAGTGCTGCCCGACGGCTTCGGCTTCCTGCGCTCGCCGGACACGAGCTACCTCGCGAACACGGACGACATCTACATCTCGCCGTCGCAGATCCGGCGCTTCAACCTGCACACCGGCGACACCATCGAGGGCGAGATCCGCACCCCGAAGGACGGCGAGCGCTACTTCGCGCTGGTCAAGGTCGACAAGGTCAACTTCGAGCCGCCCGAGAACGCGAAGTCGAAGATCCTGTTCGAGAACCTGACGCCGCTCTTTCCGGACCGCACGCTGGTGCTGGAGCGCGACATCAAGGCCGAGGAGAACATCACCGGCCGCATCATCGACATCATCGCGCCCATCGGCAAGGGCCAGCGCGGCCTGCTGGTCGCCTCGCCGAAGTCCGGCAAGACGGTGATGCTGCAGCACATCGCGCACTCCATCGCGGCCAACCACCCGGACGTGATGCTGATCGTGCTCCTCATCGACGAGCGTCCCGAGGAAGTGACCGAGATGCAGCGCTCCGTGCGCGGCGAGGTCGTGTCGTCGACGTTCGACGAGCCGGCCACGCGCCACGTGCAGGTCGCGGAGATGGTGATCGAGAAGGCCAAGCGCCTGGTCGAGCACAAGAAGGACGTCGTGATCCTGCTCGACTCGATCACGCGCCTCGCGCGTGCCTACAACACGGTGGTGCCGGCCTCGGGCAAGGTGCTCACCGGCGGCGTGGACGCCAACGCGCTGCAGCGGCCGAAGCGCTTCTTCGGCGCGGCGCGCAACATCGAGGAAGGCGGCTCGCTCACGATCATCGCCACCGCGCTCATCGACACCGGGTCGCGGATGGACGACGTGATCTACGAGGAGTTCAAGGGCACGGGCAACATGGAAATCCACCTCGACCGCCGCATGGCCGAGAAGCGGATCTACCCGTCGATCAACGTCAACCGCTCCGGCACCCGCCGCGAGGAGTTGCTGCTCAAGCCCGACATCCTGCAGAAGGTCTGGATCCTGCGGAAGCTCCTGTACCCGATGGACGAGCTCGAGGCAATGGAATTCCTGCTCGACAAGGTCAAGGCGACGAAGTCGAATTCGGAGTTCTTCGACAGCATGCGGCGTGGTTGAATCGCGCGCGCGGCGGGCTTCGCCCGTCCACTCGCGCGATTCAACCCCGAAGCAGTCAGCGGGGAAACCTTCGGGCGGCCGCGCGGTTTCCCCGGAGCAAGGGCACGAAGCGCGTCGCCCGTAGCCCGCTTGCGCGGGCCGCTCGGTCACGCGCGCATCCCGGCTGACAGCCTGCGATGGGCACCTCGATCAGCCTCAGTTCTCCCTTTCGGACACCCTCTCCCCGTACGCGGGGAGAGGGCCGGGGTGAGGGGCCGGCGACCGCCGCAGGCGGCACCCGTTGCAATCCCCGGATTCCGCCCCCACCTTGCCAAAAGCACCAAATCCCTGAATAATGTCAGGTTTTCCGCCCCCGCCGGCGCTCACGGCGCCCCGGGACGCGGCCCCCAACGGGACAGCGCGCACGCGAGCCTCATCACCGCGAGCCAGCGGGTCCGGACACGAGAGGACGTCATGAAAGAGAACATCCACCCGAAGTACGGCGAAGTCGAGGTCACCTGCAGCTGCGGCAACCAGTTCAAGACCCGCTCCACCGCCGCCGGCAAGCCGCTGCACATCGAAGTCTGCGCGCAGTGCCACCCGTTCTACACCGGCAAGCAGAAGGTGATGGACACCGCGGGCCGCATCGACAAGTTCCGCCAGCGCTACGGCGCGAAGGGCAGCACCGCCAAGACCGCCTGACGGGCGTTCGCAGCGATTCGAAAAAGGCAGCCGAGGCTGCCTTTTTCTTTCCGGGTGTGTAGCATCCCCGCAGTGTTCGCCTTTCCGTAATGCGCCCCCCTCGCCTATACACCCCGGAGACCGTCGATCCGGAAACGGTCAGCCCGGCCGCCCCGTACCGGGCGTTGAAGCAGCTCGGCCTCGCGCTGCTGTGCGCCGCGTGGGTGGCGCTCGGGCTCGCCGGGCACGATCCCTGGAAGTCGGAGGACGCGATCTCGATCGGCGTCGCGGCGGAGATGGCGAACCGCAACGACTTCGTCGTCCCCACGCTGGGCGGCGAGACCTATCTCCCGCGGCCGCCGCTCGCGTACATGGGCGGCGCGCTGTCCATCGACGCGTTCTCCCCGCCCCTCAAGGTCCACAACGCGGCGCGGATGGTCGTGGGGCTCGCGCTCGCGCTCATCCTCATCGCCACCGGCTGCGCGAGCCGCGAACTCTCCGGCCGCGCGTTCCGCTGGCTGCCGGTGCTGATCCTCGTCGGCAGCATCGGCTTCTGGGATCGGGCGCACGTGCTCTCGCCCGAGCTGTTCCTGACCCTCGGGGTGGCCGTCGCGCTGTACGGCTTCGCGCTGGCGCTGCGGCGCCCGCTCGTCGGCGGTCTGGCGCTCGGCGCCGGCGTCGCGGTCGCGTTCATGGGCCGCGGGCTGATGGGCCCGCTGTGGGTCGCGCTGACCGCCCTCGTTCTGCCGCTGTGCGGCGAGGAGTGGCGCAACCGCGCGTACGTCGCCACCATCGCGGTCGCGTTGGCGTTGGCGGTGGCGCTTTCCCTGCCCTGGCCGCTCGCGCTGTACGCCCGCGACCCGGCGCTCTTCGCGCAGTGGTGGCAGGAGGAATCGCTCGCGGTCTACGTGGCGCTCCCGGGCGGCGGCCGCGCGGAGCCGGTCTACTACCTGCGCAACCTCTTGTGGTTCGCGTGGCCGTCGCTGCCGCTGGTGCTGTGGCTCCTGTGGCTGCGCGGGCGCGGCTTCAACGGCGGCCTGCGCGATCCCGGCGTGGTCGTGCCCGGCGTGCTGGCGCTCGTGATCTTCGCGAGCCTGCTCGTGATGCCGGAGGCGCGGCTCGCCAACGCCCTGCCGCTCCTCGTGCCCCTCGCGCTGCTCGCGGGGCTCGAGGTCGACTCGCTGAAGCGCGGGTTCTCCGGCGCGCTCGACTGGTTCGGCATCCTGACGTTCGGCCTGGTCGCGCTCGTGATGTGGGCGTTCTGGATCGACGCGTACGTGAACGGCATGCCCGCCAACGTGGCGCGGCTCTTCCGGGACACGGAGGTGGGCTACCACCCGTCGTTCCACCTGGGGACGATCCTCGCCGCGGTCGGGCTCACCGTGCTGTGGGTCTTGCTCGTGCGCCCCGCCCGCCGCAGCAACCGCCGCGCGATCCTCAACTGGGCGGCGGGCGTGACGCTGATCTGGGGCCTCGTCACCACGATCTGGCTGCCGTACCTCGACTCGCGCCGCAGCTACCGCTGGACGGTGGAGAATGTCGCCATGCGGATGCCGCGCGGCGCGTGCCTCGCGAGCCGCAACCTGGGCGAGCCGCAGCGCGCGCTGTTCGCCTACTTCGCGAGCATCAACACGATCCGCGAGGAAGTGCAGCCGGCGCACGACTGCCCGCTGCTCCTCGTGCAGTACGGGCGCGTCACCGGGGAGCCCGAGGTGCCCGAGGGCTGGCAACCGATCTGGAGCGGCGGGCGCAAGGGCGACGACACCGAGCGCTTCGTCCTCTACAAGAAGGCAGGTAACCCGTGAAGTTCTTCGACGAAGCGACCATCGACGTCATCGCCGGCGACGGCGGCAACGGCCTCGCGTCCTTCCGCCGGGAGAAGTACATCCCGCGCGGCGGGCCCGACGGCGGCGACGGCGGTCGCGGCGGCAGCATCTATGCGGTCGCCGACCGCAACATCAACACGCTGATCGACTACCGCTACGCGCGCATCCACCGCGCGAAGCGCGGCGAGAACGGGCGCGGCGCCGACCAGTACGGGCGCGGCGCGGACGACGTCGTGCTGCGGATGCCGGTCGGCACCGTGATCAGCGACGCCGACACCGGCGAGCGGATCGCCGACCTCGCGCGCGACGGCCAGCGCGCGCTCGTCGCCAGGGGCGGCAAGGGGGGCCTCGGCAACCTGCACTTCAAGTCCAGCACCAACCGCGCGCCG
>JAXMFO010000019.1:0-1932 GCA_046347715.1 Burkholderiales bacterium | reverse complement strand
CGCCGCCGGCGCTCACGAGCGCCCAGGTCGCGCAGCTGCGCGCCGACGCGAAGTCTCGCCAGGGCGTCACCGCGATCGTCGTGCTCGGCGGCGGGCGCGACACGCTGGCGCCCGAATACGGGACTGCCGACCTGCGACCGCGCAGCCTGGAGCGCCTGCGCTACGGACTCTGGCTGGCTCGCGAGACCGGCCTGCCGGTGGCCTTCAGCGGCGGCGTCGGCTGGGGCTCGGCCGTCGGCCCGGCCGAGGCCGACATCGCCGAGCGGACCGCGGCCCGCGAGTTCGGCGTGCCGCTGAAGTGGGTCGAGAACGAATCGCGCGACACGCGCGAGAACGCGCTGCACAGCGTCGCGCTGCTCAGGCGCGCGGGGGTCACGCGCATCGTGCTCGTCACGCACGGCTGGCACATGCGGCGTGCGGTCGGCCACTTCGAGGCCGCGGCCGGCGGTCAGATCCAGATCGTCCCCGCGCCGGTGGGGATGGCGGCACTGGCGCACGGCCGGGTTCTGGACTGGCTGCCGACGCCGGACGGGTTCGCCCGCGTCAACCTCGAGCTGCGCGAGGGGATCGCGATGCTCGTCGCCGGCCCCTGAAAGACGAACCCCTCCCGGCCGCCGTGGCGGTGGGAGGGGCGGGTGGCGGGAACCACCGGTTCGGGGATCCGGAGGATGTTGGGTCCGGGGCCCCTTGGGCGCTGGGATTGCGCCACGCTTGATGCCTGGTTTCAGGCACCCCTAAGGTAATCCCAACGGTCCGGACTTACAAGGGATTCCTGCGCTCGCCTGCGGGGTTCTTGACCTGTGACAACAACTGCTCGAGGAGTGCCTGGACGCGCTGTTCGACGGCCTGCTCCATGACGATCGGCCGGCCCCACTCGCGCGTCGTCTCGGCCGGCCACTTGTGGGTCGCGTCCAGCCCCATCTTGCCGCCGAGCCCGCTCACCGGCGAGGCGAAGTCGAGGTAGTCGATCGGCGTCTGACCGACCAGCGTCGTGTCGCGCACGGGATCCATGCGCGTCGTGATCGCCCAGATCACGTCCTTCCAGTCGCGGATGTCCACGTCGTCGTCGGTCACGACGATGAACTTGGTGTACATGAATTGGCGCAGAAAGCTCCAGACGCCGAACATCAGCCGCTTGGCGTGGCCGGGGTAGCTCTTGCGCATGGAGACGATCGCCATCCGGTAGCTGCAGCCCTCCGGCGGGAGATAGAAGTCGGTGATCTCCGGAAACTGCTTCTGCAGGATCGGCACGAAGACCTCGTTCAGCGCCACGCCGAGCACCGCCGGCTCGTCCGGCGGCTTGCCGGTGTAGGTCGAGTGATAGATCGGCGCGCGGCGATGCGTCAGGCGCTGGATCTCGAAGACCGGGAACCAGTCCTGTTCGTTGTAATAGCCGGTGTGGTCGCCGAACGGGCCCTCGAGCGCGTGCAGATAGCCGCCGATCTCCTTCAGCGCCACGCCGTGCGCGCTGGTGCCGGCGAAACCGGCCTCGGCCACCGGGATGTGTCCTTCGAGCACGATCTCGGCGTTCGCCGGCACCTGGAGCATCAGCCCGCCTTCGCCGACCGCGCTGTCGGCAAGCTCGGTCCGGCTGCCGCGCAGCAGCCCGGCGAACTGGTACTCCGACAGCGCGTCGGGCACCGGCGTCACCGCGCCGAGCATGGTCGCCGGATCCGCACCCAGCGCGACCGCCACCGGAAACGGCCGGCCCGGGTTGGCGAGCGCGAAGTCGCGGAAGTCGAGCGCGCCGCCGCGATGGGCGAGCCAGCGCATGATCACCTGGTTCGACGCGATGACCTGCTGCCGGTAGATGCCCATGTTCTGCCGCCGCCGCGGCCGCGCCACGCCCTGCGGCCCGCGCGTGACCACGAGGCCCCAGGTGATCAACGGACCGGCATCGCCGGGCCAGCAGGTCTGCACCGGCAGTGGCGA
>JAXMFO010000018.1:0-5344 GCA_046347715.1 Burkholderiales bacterium | reverse complement strand
CCCCTACGTGAAGGAGATGGAGGCGCTCTCGGGCGCGTGCTACGACGCGCTGGTGGCGCCGGACGCGGCAGCCGATGCCGCGGTGCGCGAGGCCTTCGCAGCGCTCGAGCGCGCCTGCGCCGCGCACGGCACGACGATCGCCGACGAGATGGCGTGGCGGTCGGGGTGCTCGCACACGTGGTGGGGCGACGGGCGCCCCGCTCCCAACTGGCCGGAGTACCGGGACCGCGCGCGGCGCACCGAGGCCCTGTGGGAGCGCGGGTGCCCGGTGGAGTGCCTGGGATAGCATCGCCGAGCGACCAAAAAAAAAGCGCACCCGCGAGGCGGGTGCGCCTCCATCGGAAGTTTTCTAGTTCGGCACGTTGATCGTGCCGCCGCTCGCGGTGATCGCGTTGGCCGCCGTCGGCGTGCCGATCTTCGGCACGTTCGCCACGGTGATCTGCGGAGCGGCGCCCGGCGTTCCACCGCGGGGCGTCGTGCGCACGACCTGGCTCGGCGGCATCGGCACGTTGCCCTCGAGCCGCGCCCACACGATGTCCATCGCGTTGATGAAGTAGTAGTGGACGGGCACGAACAACACGTCGTAGCCGTTGATCCCCGCGCCCGCCGCGAGGCTCGGGACGAAGGCGTCGAAGTGCTGGCCGTTCTCGATCTCGTAGTAGCGCAGGTTGCTGCTCGCCTCGACCTTGCTGTTGTACGCCACGTACGCGCGAGACGAATGATTGACCGGCACCAGCGTGTCGCTCCGGCCGTGCACGATCACCGCGGGCCTGCCCCGCAGGTTGCCGGTCAGCAGCACGTCGCGCGCGCCCGCCTGCACGCGCTGGCTGTTGGCCAGCGCGGCACCCGTCAGCGCCGCACCGGTCACGGCGTCGACGCCCGTCACCATGTTGCGAACGCAAAGCTGCCCGTCGAGGGCGCCGTCGGCACGTCCCGTCGATGCGGACGTGCCGATCAGGTACATCCTGGCGCCCCCGACCGAGTCGTTGTAGATCACGTCCACGCCGCCGTTGCCACCGAGGCCATTCGCAGTGGAGAAGATGGACGCCTGCGTGGCCGGCACTTGAGCCGCCGGAGCGCCCGCGCCGTCGAAGTTGGCGAGGCTGAAGCCGCACAGGTTGTCGGCCACCGAGAACTTGCCGTACGCGGTGGCGTAGCCCGACGCGACGTACTGGTCGGCCGCGCGATAGTGCGACGCGTGCAGCGCGTTGGAGAGCGGGTCGGTCCAGCCATAGGCCTGCAGCTTGGCGAGCGCCGCGTCGGCCCGTTCGGCGAGCGTCGTGCCGGTGATGAGCCCCTTGTCCGCGAGGCTCTGGCACCGGTTGGTCGCGATGGCGTTGAGATCCTGCCCGCCGACCTGGCCCAGGAGCGCGCCGGTCGCGGTGCCGCCGCCGAACCAGCCCGGCCGCACGCCGTTGGGCGCCTGCGCCTTGGTCGACAGCGAGGCGCACGGCTCGTAGAGCACGCGGTAGCTGAAATAGTCGACGAGCGGCTTGCCGGCATTGGGGACGGAAGAGCCCCCAAAGTTCACGGTGACGCCGGTCATGCTGGCCGGCTGCGCATTCGGCTCGGCCACGGCGAGCGCGTCGATGAGCCCCTCGGTGTCCTGCTCGAGCGCCTGCAGCGACTCGCTGCCGCCGTTGGAGATCGACGACGCGATGACCGTGGTGTTGTCCGGGGTGATGGTCTTGATGCGCCGGCCGGTCGTCGCGTCGAGCGTGCCGTATTGCTCGTTCAGCGCCCAGAACGCGAAGCGGATGCTGTCGAGGACGTTCTTGCCCCAGTCCTTCTCGGGGTTCTGCTGCGAGTAGACGTGCTTGTACGCGACCCGGTTGGGGAAGGCCGCGTTGAACGCCGACAGTGCGGCACCCGTGAGGTCGCTCGCGAAGCTGACGAGGCTCGCCGCGACCGAGGAGCGCGCCACGAGGCGCCCGTCGATCAGGTTGACCTTGTCGGCCTGCAGGTCCTGGTAGCCCATGCCCTTGCCCGCGTCGGTGTAGGCCACCGCGCACTTGTGCTTCAAGCCCCACTCGCCTGCAGAGCCGATGGCGCCGTACACGCCGCGTGAGCCCGAGGAGGGCGCCGCGACGATGCACGGACGCTGCGGATTGAAGCTCGCCGGGATCTGCACCATGACGGTCACGTTCTTGCGCCCCGATCCATCGTCGACGTAGGCCAGGATCTCCCGGCCGGCGATCTTGCCTTCGCCCAGCGTGTCGTTGCCGTTGACGTCGATGTTGGGGCCGTACAGGATGCCGAAGCCCCCCGCGGCGGAGATGTCCAGGACCGCGCGGTAATTGGTGTAGATGACGCGGCGCCGAAGCTCGGCCGCGGTCGGATTTTGCGCGTCGGCAAAGCCGGGGGCCGCGCCAGCGAGGCCGGTCTTGCCGAGGCCCCCGGTGAGGAGGTCGTCGGTGACGCCGTCGTAGTTGGCCGGTCCCACGATATTGGTCACGCCCGCCGGAAGCGTGTTGAGATCGGACGGGCTGCCGCCCCCGTCGCCGTTGCACGCGGCCAACGCGACGGATCCCGTCGCCAGGACAATCGCCCGCCAACGGCGCGTCAGTTTCCTCATGATCTGGGTTCCTCCTGGAAGTGGTCCGTCGCGCCGTCGATGCCACGCGCGGAGAGTCGAGTCGAGTGCCGGATGGTAATCCTCGACAAATGCGCATCAATGGCGTATTTAGGCGCACCCGCTGTGCAATTTCGCACACCCCATGGACTGGGACGACCTGCGTTACTTCCTCGAGCTCGCGCGCCAGAAGCGTCTGGTGCACGCCGGCCACAAGCTCGGCGTGGACCACACGACCGTGGCGCGCCGCGTCGAGCAGCTCGAAGCCGCGCTCGGCTCCCGCCTGTTCGAGCCGACGACGCAGGGCTACGTCCTGACCGAAAGCGGCCAACGCCTGCTCGAGCACGCCGAGGGCATCGAGAACGCCGTGGCGATCATGCGCGAGGAAGCCTCGGGCCGGAGCGGGTGGGTGAGCGGCGTCGTTCGCATCGGCACACCGGAGGGATTCGGGACGGCGTTCCTCGTGCCGCGCCTTGGGCCCCTGCTCGACCTTCACCCCGAGCTCGAGATCGAGCTGCTGACACTGCCGCGGTTTCCGAGCCTGGCCGCGCGCGAAGCGGACATCATCGTGACCCTGGACCCGCCGCAGCAGGGCCGCTACATCGCGACCCGCCTGACCGACTTCACGTACGGTCTGTTCGCGTCGCAGGACTACGTGCGCCGGCACGGACCGGTCCTCGATGCGGCCGACCTCGCCGGTCACCGCTTCGCGGGCTACATCGACGATCTCCTGCTGAGCCCGCAGCTGCGCTATCTCGACCAGCTCGAGCCGCGTCCGACCGTGCGCATTGCGACGTCGGGCATGCTGGCGCAGCTGGCGGCGATCCGCGAAGGGCTCGGGGTGGGCGTGCTCGCGCATTATCTTGCGCGCGACGCGCGCCTCGTGCAGCTCCTCCCGCAGACGGCGACGTGGAATCGCACGTTTTGGCTCGCCACGCACGCCGACCTGTACCGGCTGCGCCGCATCCGCGCCGTGTGGGACTTCCTGCGACGCATCGTGGACGAGGAATCGCCGTTCTTCGTGTCCCCCCAGCGCCTCTGATCCGGGCGCGCTGGCTCGTGTCGTCCGGACGCCCGGGGGCGCCGGTCATCACCTGCGCTTCGCCGCCTTCGCCGCCGCTTCGCGCTCCAGCAGCCGGTTCACGTGCCACTGCTGCGCGATCTGCAGGACGTTGTTGACGAGCCAGTACAGCACGAGGCCCGACGGGAAGAAGACGAACAGCACGGAGAAGGCGATCGGCATGATCTGCATCACCTTCGCCTGCACCGGGTCCGTGATCGGCGTCGGCGACAGCTTGACCTGCAGGTACGCCGTGATCGCGTAGATCACCGGCAGCACGAAGTAGGGATCGGGCGCCGAGAGGTCGTGGATCCAGAGAATCCACGGCGCCTGGCGCAGCTCGACCGCGGACAGGAGCACCCAGTACAGCGCGATGAACACGGGGATCTGCACCAGGATCGGAAGGCATCCGCCGAGCGGATTGATCTTCTCGGTCTTGTACATCTCCATCATCTTGATCTGCAGCTGCTGCTTGTCGTTGGCGTACTGCTCCTGCAGCGCCTTCATCTTGGGCGCGATGATCTTCATCTTCGCCATCGAGCGCGCGGCCGCCGCGTTGAGCGGGTAGAACGCGCCCTTGATCATGATCGTCATCACGATGATGGCCCAGCCCCAGTTGCCGATGAGACCGTGCAGCCACTTGAGCAGCACGAACAGCGGCACCGCGAGCACGGTGAAGATGCCGTAGTCGACGACGAGGTCGAGGCCCTTCGCCGTCTTGGCGAGCACGTCCTGGTCCTGCGGGCCCACGTACAGGCTCGCGCGGATCTCGCCCGTCGCGCCCGGCGCGATGCTGCCGGCCGCGTAGCGCACGCCCGCGGTGTAGAGGCCGCCGTCGAGCTTGTTCGTGTAGTACTGGCGCTGGACCGGCGCGTCCTGCGGAGGCACCCAGGCGGCCACGAAGTAGTGCTCGATCATCCCGATCCAGCCGTTGTCCGCGCTCTTGGTGAACGCCGGCTTGCGGTTGGGGTCGGCGGCCTGCTTGTCGATCTCGCCGAATTCGATCTTCTTGAAGTTGTCCTTGTCGTTGTACACGACGGGGCCGACGTAGGAGGCCGGCGCCATCGAGCTCTGCACCACCGCCTGCTTGGTGTCGCGCAGGAGCTGGAAATAGGCCTCGGGCGCGATCGGCTGCCCGCTCGCGTTGGTGATGTCGAACGCGACGTCGATCAGATAGCTGCCACGATGGAACGTGAGGATCTGCACCACCTTGCTGCCGTCCGGCGCGGTGGCCGCGAGGCGCAGCTCGACGCGGTCCTTCCCGGGCGCGAGCTCGCGCGGTCCGGGCAGCGCCTCCCATTGCGTCTGGTGGTTGGGCATCCCCGCGCCGATGAGGCCTGCCTGCGCAACGAACGTGCGCTCGGCGTTGCGCTGGAGGGCCCGATACGGCTTGGTGGGATCGGTCGCGTCCTGGTGCTTGGCGAGCGACACGAGCGAAATGACGCCGCCGACGGTGTCCACGTCCGCCGTGAAGAGATCGGTGGTGATCGTGACCCGCGGCGCGGCCGCGGCGCTGGCGGCCGAGGCCGCGCCCGGCACGGCGCCGGGGGTCGCGGGAGCGGCGGCGGGAACGCTTCCCGGCACGGTGGCGGGCGCCCCGGACGCCTGCGGCGCGGGCACGTCTTTGGCGGGAGCGGCGTTGCCCTGCGCCGGCTGCTGCGCGGCCTTGGACGGCGGCGGCGGCGCGTGCTCCTGCTGCCAGGCGGTCCACA
>JAXMFO010000017.1:0-8941 GCA_046347715.1 Burkholderiales bacterium | reverse complement strand
CGCAGCGGCGGAGCGATCTTCGGCGGAGGCGGGAGGCATCGGGCGGGGTTTTGCGTGCATATGCACAGGATTGGGAGTATATGCACATTTCGCGGCGGCCGCAAACATGGCGGGCGCGCTGCAAGGTCCGCACGAGAATGGATCCCGGCTCGGATCGCGACGAGGACGCCGCGAATGCGGGGCCCCGGCGTCGTTTGGTCGCCGAACGAGCCTTGCGCGCAAACCGAGCCAGGCTCGGTTTGCCCCGGCCGCGACGGCCAAGGTCCCCGGCCCCCGCTCTCGCGGGGACGCCATCGATCCGACGGCCGGACGTTTACGCCCAGCCCTTCGCGCGCGCGACCGCGCGGTCCCACGCCGCGCGCAGCTCGGCGACCCGCGCCGCGGGCATCCCGGGCTCGAACCGGCGGTCGATCCGCCAGTTGGCGCCGATGTCGGCGTCGCCCGCCCAGTAGCCGACGGCGAGCCCCGCGAGGTACGCGGCGCCGAGCGCCGTCGTCTCGAGCACTTTCGGCCGTACGACGGGCACGCCCAGCACGTCGGCCTGGAACTGCATCAGCAAGTCGTTCGCGGCGGCGCCGCCGTCGACGCGCAGCTCGGCGAGCGTGATGCCCGCGTCCTTCTCCATCGCCGCCAGCACGTCGGCGCTCTGGAACGCGATCGCCTCCAGCGCGGCGCGGGCGATGTGCGCGCGCGTGGCGCCGCGGGTGAGGCCGGTGATCGTGCCGCGCGCGTACGCGTCCCAGTGCGGCGCGCCCAGACCGGCGAAGGCCGGGACGAGGTAGACGCCGCCGTTGTCGGGGACCGTCGCCGCGAGCGCCTCGACGTCGGCCGCGCGGCGGATGAGCCCGAGGCCGTCGCGCAGCCACTGGACCACGGCGCCGCCGATGAACACGCTGCCCTCGAGCGCGTAGTCGAGTCCCGCCGCCCGCCGCCACGCGACGGTCGTCAGCAGGTTGTTGTGCGACGCCACCGCGTGCGTGCCGGTGTTGAGTAGCAGGAAGCAGCCGGTGCCGTACGTGTTCTTGGCGAGGCCCGGCGCCGTGCACGCCTGACCGAACAGCGCCGCCTGCTGGTCGCCGGCGATGCCCGCGATCGGGACGCCGGCGCCGCCGATGCGCGCGTCGCCGCACACGCCCTGCGACGGCACGACCGCCGGCAGCACCTCGCGCGGCACGTCGAGGATGCGCAGCAGCTCGTCGTCCCAGTCGCCGGTGCGAATGTTGAAGAGCAGCGTGCGGCTCGCGTTCGACGCGTCGGTGCAATGGACGCGCCCGCCCGTCAGGTTCCACACGAGCCACGCGTCGACCGTGCCGAACGCGAGCTCGCCGCGCGCCGCGCGCGCCCGCGCGCCATCGACGTGGTCGAGCAGCCAGCGGACCTTGGTGCCGGAGAAGTACGCGTCGAGCACGAGTCCTGTCTTCTCGGCGAACAGCGGCGCGAGTCCTGCGGCGCGCAGCTCGTCGCACATCGGCGCCGTGCGCCGGTCCTGCCACACGATCGCGTTGGCGATCGGGCGCCCGGTCGCGCGCTCCCACACCACTGTCGTCTCGCGCTGGTTGGTGATGCCGATCGCCGCGACCTCGCGCGGGTCCGCGCCGGCCTTGGCGAGCGCCTCGTGCAGCACGCCCGACTGCGTGGCCCAGATCTCGGTCGGGTCGTGCTCGACCCAGCCCGGCTGCGGGAAGATCTGGCGGAACTCCTGCTGCGCCGACGCCCGCGCCGTGCCGTCGCGATCGAACAGGATCGCGCGCGAGCTGGTCGTGCCCTGGTCGAGGGCCAGTACGAGCGACATCGTTCTCCTCCGTTTGCCGCGCCGGCGCGGTACCGCGTAAAATCAGGCGTTTCCGCCATTCTAGCCACTCGCCGGCGCGGATCGCCCGCCCGGCCGCAGCACCCGCCGCGCCACGCCCGCATTCTGCCGTGACCATTCCCCTGTCCACGCCCCCGGTGCCCCGCGAGCGCCTGCACGGCCGCACGATCACGTTCGACGGCTACCGGCGCGCCGACGGCCTGTTCGACATCGAGGCGCACCTGTCCGACGTCAAGGACCACGACTTCGCCCTGCTGACGGGCGTGCGTCCCGCCGGCGTGCCGGTCCACGACATGTGGGTGCGCGCGACGATCGACCGCGGTTTCGTGATCCGCGCGATCGAGGCGGTCACCGACAGCATGCCGTATCCCGGCGCGTGCGAGCGCATCGGCCCCGCGTACGGAAAGCTCGTCGGCGCGAACCTGATCGACGGCTTCCGCAAGCGCCTGCACGACCTCATGGGTGGCGTGCGCGGCTGCACGCACATCACCGAGATGCTGCTGTTCCTGCCGACGGCCGCGATCCAGACGTTCGCGGGTCTGCAGCGCGAGGACGACGGCGCCGGGAAGCCGTTCCAGCTCGACCACTGCCACGCGCTGGCGACGTCTTCCGAGACCGTGCGCCGCTACTATCCGAAGTGGTATCGGAGCGCCGCGTGAGCAAGTGCGGGGCGGGTATCCGACCTCCCGCCAGCCGGGCGAAGCCGGCGCGGCCGCGGCAGCGGCGCGTGCAGGATTGAACGATGACGCCACCCGCAGAGCACCCGTTGCCCAAGCTCTCGCCGGCCGATCCCAACCGGCTGGCACAATTCTTCGTGCCGATGTTCTGGGCGGCGCGGGATCCGGCACAGCTGCTGCGGCTCGCCGAGGCGATGACGCAGGTGGTCGAGCCCGGCTATCACTTCGGCGACAACCTCTTCACGTGGGCGCGCAACAACTCGATGCTCGACGATCACGCGTTCGTTGCCGCGTGGCAGGCCAACGTCGAAACCGACGCCGACCGCGCGATCGTCTGGCGACGGTATGTGCTCGCTTGCGCCGGCTATCACGCCATTCATCTGGATGGTGACTTCGTCGAATGCGGGGCCTACACCGGAGTCGGCATCAAGACCGTCGTCGATTACCTGGGCGGGGCTGCCTTTCCGAAGCGATTCTGGGCGTACGACCTGTTCGTTCACGACGAAAGGATGCCGCACCACGCGATGCCTGACCACGGCCCGGAACTCGAAGCCCGCGTGCGGCACCGGTTCCATGCGTATCCACAGGTCAAGATCTTCGCCGGGCGGATTCCCGAGGTTCTGCGCGGCCAGTCGCCGGAGAGGATCGCCTATCTGCACATCGACCTCAACAACGCGGACGGCGAGGTCGCGGCGCTAGAGGCGCTGTTTGACCGCGTGGTGCCGGGAGGACTCGTGATCCTCGACGACTACGAGTGGTCGCTCTATCGGCCGCAGAGCTCGCGGAGGACGCGTGGTTCGATGCGCGGGAGTACCGCGTGATGCCGCTGCCGACGGGGCAGGGCCTCGTGATCAAGCGATGAAGCGTTGGCGATGCGTACACCAGGCCGCCGTGGAAGCCGGTTTCCCATCTGGAGGACGAATTGAAGATTCATGAATATCAGGGCAAGGAGCTCTTCCGCAAGTTCGGCATGCCGGTGCCGCGCGGCATTCCGGCGTTCAGCGTCGACGAGGCGGTGCGCGCCGCGCAGACGCTCGGCGGACCGGTCTGGGTCGTCAAGGCGCAGATCCACGCCGGCGGGCGCGGCAAGGGCGGCGGCGTCAAGGTCGCGAAGTCGCTCGAGGAGGTGAAGCAGCGCGCCTCCGAGATCCTCGGCATGCAGCTCGTCACGCACCAGACCGGCCCGACGGGCCAGAAGGTGCGGCGGCTGCTGATCGAGGAGGGCGCCGACATCCGGAAGGAGCTTTATGTCGGCATGGTCGTCGACCGCGGCACCCAGCGCGTCGCGCTGATGGCGAGTTCCGAGGGCGGCATGGACATCGAGCACGTCGCCGCGACGACGCCCGAGAAGATCCACAAGGTGTTCGTCGATCCGGACCGCGGACTGACCGACGCCGAGGCCGACGACGTCGCGCGCAAGATCGGCGTGCCCGAGGGCAGCCTGCCGCAGGCGCGCGCGATGCTGCAGGGGCTCTACCGGACGTTCGTCGAGACCGACGCGTCGCTGGCCGAGATCAACCCGCTGGTGATCACCGGCGACGGCAAGGTCGTCGCGCTCGACGCCAAGCTCAACTTCGATTCGAACGCGCTGTTCCGGCACCCGGAGATCCTCGAGATGCGCGACCTCGACGAGGAGGACCCGGCCGAGATCGAGGCGTCGAAGTACGACCTGTCGTACATCTCGCTCGACGGCAACATCGGGTGCCTCGTCAACGGCGCGGGGCTCGCGATGGCGACGATGGACACGATCAAGCTCTACGGCGGCGAGCCCGCGAACTTCCTCGACGTCGGCGGCGGCGCGACGGCCGACAAGGTGACCGAGGCGTTCAAGATCATGCTGCGCAACCCGAACCTCAAGGCGATCCTCGTCAACATCTTCGGCGGCATCATGAAGTGCGACACGATCGCCGAGGGCGTGGTCGCGGCGTCGAAGGCGGTCGGCCTCAAGGTGCCGCTGGTCGTGCGGATGAAGGGCACCAACGAAGACATCGGCCGGAAAATCCTGGCCGAATCGGGACTGCCGATCATCACGGCGAACAACATGGCGGAAGCGGCGGAGAAGGTGGTCGCCGCGGCCGGCGGAAAGGCCGCTCCACGATGAGACGCCGAGACGCGGAGTAGACGAAAGGGAGCGGCTCCTCGGCGCCGCTGCGCCTCTTTGCGAGATTTTCAGGGAAAGCACATGTCGATCCTGATCAACGAGAACACGAAGGTCATCACGCAGGGGATCACCGGCAAGACCGGGCAGTTCCATACCCGGATGTGCCGCGAGTACGCGAACGGCCGCAACTGCTTCGTCGCCGGCGTGAACCCGAAGAAGGCGGGCGAGGACTTCGAGGGCATCCCGATCTTCGCCACGGTGCGCGACGCGAAGGCGGCGACCGGCGCGACGGTGTCGGTGATCTACGTCCCGCCGCCGTTCGCCGCGGCGGCGATCGACGAGGCGGTGGACGCAGGGCTCGACCTCGTCGTATGCATCACGGAAGGCATCCCGGTGCGCGACATGATCGCCACGCGCCACCGGATGCGCGGCAAGAAGACGCTGCTGCTCGGCCCCAACTGCCCGGGCGTCATCACGCCGGACGAGATCAAGATAGGCATCATGCCGGGTCACATCCACAAGAAGGGGCGCATCGGCGTGATGTCGCGCTCCGGCACGCTGACGTACGAGGCGGTCGGGCAGCTGACCGAGCTGGGGCTTGGGCAGTCGACGGCCGTGGGCATCGGCGGCGACCCGGTCAACGGCCTCAAGCACATCGACATCCTCAAGCTCTTCAACGACGACCCCGGCACCGACGCCGTCGTGATGATCGGCGAGATCGGCGGCGGCGACGAGGAGGCCGCGGCGCTGTGGGCGAAGGACCACATGAAGAAGCCGGTCGTCGGCTTCATCGCCGGCGTGACGGCGCCCCCCGGCAAGCGGATGGGGCACGCGGGCGCGATCATCTCGGGCGGCAAGGGGACGGCGCAGGAGAAGCTCGCGGTCATGGAGGCGTCGGGCATCAAGGTGACGCGCAATCCGGCGGAGATGGGCAAGCTCCTCAAGTCCGTGCTCTGACGGCGCGCGCCGGCCGCGCGAAGCCGGCGGCATCGGGGAGAGTCGACGTGGATTTCGGCACGGCGCAATTCTGGCTGGCGGCGCTCGAGATCATCGTCATCAACGTCCTGCTGTCGGGGGACAATGCGGTGGTCATCGCGCTCGCGTGTCGCAACCTGCCACCGCGCCAGCGCCGCTGGGGCGTGTTCTGGGGCGCCGCCGGCGCCATCGTGCTGCGCATCGTCCTCACGATCTTTGCGGTATCGCTGCTCACGTTGCCGTACCTCAAGATCGTCGGGGGCGCGCTGCTGCTCTGGATCGGCGTCAACCTGATCGCCGAGGAGGACGAAGGCGGCGACGACGGGAGCGCCGTGCGTGGCAGCGACCGCCTGCTGTCCGCCGTGCGTACGGTCATCGTTGCCGACCTCGTGATGAGCATCGACAACGTGCTCGGCGTGGCGGCCGCCGCGAAGGGCAGCATCCTGCTGCTCGTCTTTGGCCTGGTGGTCAGCATCCCGCTCGTGATCGCCGGCAGCCAGGTCATCATGCGCCTGATCGAGCGCTTCCCGGTGCTGATCCTCGCGGGCGGCGGCCTGCTCGGCTTCGTCGCCGGGGAGATGGTGGTCGAGGACGCCGCGATCGCCGGCTGGGTCAAGGCGCACGCGCACGCGCTCGAGTGGCTGGTGCCCGCCGCGGGCGTCGTCATCGTCGTCGGCGTCGCAAAATGGGTGCAGCGCCGCCGGGAGAAAGGCGCCGCATGATGCGCGCCGGCTCGCCGGGGGGGCGCCGTGCCGCTACACTCCGGCGCTGGACCTCCCGTACGCCGCCGACCCCCGCATGAGCGAGACCGCCCCCCTCGAAGTCGCCAGCCTGTCCCACCCGGGCATGGTCCGCACGCACAACGAAGACACCGTGTTCGTCGACGGCGAAGCCGGCATCGCCGTGCTCGCCGACGGCATGGGCGGCTACAACGCCGGCGAGGTGGCGAGCGGCATCGCCGTGAACGTCGTGTCCAACGGCATGATGCCGGAGCTCCAGTCCGGCCGCGAGCTCTCGAAGATCGACATCGGCAGCGGCCTCACGCACGGCGCGCTGCTGCTGCAGCAGCAGATCGCCTCCGCCAACAAGGGCATCTACGAGGCGGCGCAGGCGCGGCCCGAGTGCGCCGGGATGGGCACGACGATCGTCGCCGCGGTGTTCTGCGGCAACCGCGTGTCGATCGGGCACATCGGCGACTCGCGCTGCTACCGGCTGCGCGGCGAGAAGTTCGAGCAGCTGACGCGCGACCACTCGCTGCTGCAGGAGCAGATCGACAGCGGCGTGCTGACACCGGAGCAGGCACGCTATTCGCTCAACAAGAACCTCGTCACGCGGGCGCTCGGCATCGAGGCCATCGTCCCGACCGACATCGCCGAATACCGGATCGAGGCGAACGACATCTACCTGCTCTGCTCGGACGGTCTGACGGACATGGTGGACCCCGAGGTGATCCACACGGTGGTCGACGAGAAGCGCAGCGACCTGGCGCTCGCGGCGGCCGAGCTGATCGACCTCGCGAACCAGAACGGCGGCCGCGACAACATCTCGGTGATCCTCATCCGCGTGCCGCCCGAGTTCCTGCCGGCGACGGGGTGGGCGCAGCGCTGGCTCGCCAAGAAGAAGGGGTAGCGTGAAACGGCCCCCACGCTCGCTCCGCGCGCGGCCGCCCGAGCCGCCCGCGCGCGCGGGGCGAAGCCCAGGCTCGCAGAGCGCGTCCGCGCGCGCGGGCGACGGCCGACACTTCGTCCTCGGCATGTGGTGCCGGACCGAGGAGGCCGTCGCAGGTCAGTCCCTCGGGACGGCCCTTCGGAACTGACGCCCGTGGGCAAGCTCGTCCTCTACCTCGCCGACGGAACGACGATGGATATCCCGCTGGCCAAGGAGCGCATCACGATCGGCCGGCGTGCCGACAACGACGTCTGCCTGCCCTATCCGGCCGTCTCGGGAGAGCACGCGGCCGTGATGACGATCCTCGCCGACTCGTTCCTCGAGGACCTCGGCAGCACCAACGGAACTCTGGTCAACGGCAAGGCGATCGCCAAGCACTTCCTCGTCGACCACGACCAGATCGACATCGGCCGCCAGCGTCTGACGTACCTGTCCGACAACGACGCGAAGGCCGACCCGCTGCCGCCGGACCTCGCGCGTGCGCAGATGCGCGGCCTTGTGGACAAGGTCGAGTCCGCGAAGCCCGTGCCGCAGGTCGACGTGCCGCCGGCCGGCGATCGCCGGCCGCAGTTCGGCGCGCGCGGCACGCCGCTGGTCGCCGCGGACATCGAGCGCGACATCGCTCCGCAGGCGGGGGCCACCGTGTCGGTGACCGCCGTACGCGGCGCGAGCGACGCCTCGGGCGCGCCGCCGTCCGTGGCACAACAAGGCGATGCTGCCGGCCACGCGCCGCGCGACCGCCCGTCCCCGGGCCACACCCAGGAAGCGCTGGCCTCCGAGGCCGCGCCCGTGCCGAAAGCGCCGAAGGTCGCAGGGCCGGCCGTGCGCGTCCTGTCCGGCGCGAGCCACGGGCGCATCGTGCCGTTCCCGGAGCAGGAATTGACGATCGGCCGCGTCGGCGTGCAGGTGGCGCTGGTGCGCAAGGTCGGGGGGGGGTTCCGCCTCATCCCGCTGGAGGGCCGCGAGCCGCCGCGCATCAATGGGGCGCCGGTCGCGCCGGACGGCTCGCCGCTCCACCCGGGCGACACGTTCGAGATCGCCGGCGTCCGGCTCGAGCTGTCGCTTGACGCCTGACGGCGACGGGGGTGCCGCTCTGCGTCACCCCGGGTTCCCCAGAGCGGCGGATTGCCGGTTCCGTGCGCGCCGGCGCGTCTGCGCCTGGCTCGACCCCGGGCCGACCGCTCGTCCGCTCGTCGGCATAAAATGACGACAAAAGAAGGGGTTGCGCAACGAAAAGGACCGCCGGACGAACGTCAATGCGTTTGGCATATGGCTTGCTCCCTTGATGTCAGCATCGCTGGGTGCCGGGTTTTGGGTTCGCCTCACCATCAAGGAGACAGGTCAAATGAAACGGATTCAACAGGGCTTCACGCTGATCGAACTGATGATCGTCGTGGCGATCATCGGCATCTTGGCGGCGATCGCGCTGCCGGCCTATCAGGACTACACGATCCGTGCGCGCGTGTCGGAAGGCATCGCGGCGGCTGCGGGCTGCAAGGCGGCGGTGGCCGAGTACACGGCGTCGAACGGCACGCTGCCGTCGGACCTCACGGCCTCGGGTTGCCAGCCGACGACGACCAAGTACGTCTCGAACCTGGACGTCAGCGCCGGCGTGATCACGGTCACGATGAGCAGCGATACGGCGCTCGGTGGCGCGACCGGCATGACCGTCACGCTGACGCCGGGCAGCCTGTCGAACAACGCCATTGT
>JAXMFO010000016.1:0-26230 GCA_046347715.1 Burkholderiales bacterium | reverse complement strand
GACGCGGTCGGGCGACGTCATGACGCGGTCGGCGGGACTGACGGACGTGTGCGCGCTGGCCGATATCCCGGTCCTCGGCGCGCGCGTCGTCGCGCGCCCGGGGCACCCGGACGGCGACGTGGCGGTGTTCCGCACCGCCGACGACCGCGTGTTCGCGGTCCACGACCGCTGCCCGCACAAAGGCGGTCCGCTTTCGCAGGGGATCGTGTTCGGCGATCGCGTCGCGTGCCCGCTCCACAACTGGACGATCGAGCTGGCGACCGGCGAGGCGGTGGCTCCGGACGTCGGCTGCACGCGGCGGTTCGCGGCCCGCGTCGAGGACGGGCGCGTGCTCGTCGCGCTGGACTGACGGTGGAGACGCGCACCACCTGCCCGTACTGTGGCGTCGGCTGCGGCGTCGTCGTCGAGCATGACGGCGGCCGGATCACCGGCGTGCGCGGCGATCCGGGGCATCCGGCGAATGCCGGGCAGCTGTGCACCAAGGGCCGCACGCTGCACCTCTCGGCCGGTCCGGCCGCGCTGGCCACACGGCTGCTGCATCCGCAGCGGCGGGTCGCCAAGCGCGCATCGCCGGTGCGCGGGGGTTGGGACGACGTGCTCGACGGCGTGGCCGACCGCTTCGCGGCGTGCATCCGGGAGCACGGGCCCGACAGCGTCGCCTTCTACCTGTCCGGCCAGCTGCTGACCGAGGACTACTACGTCTTCAACAAGCTCGCGAAAGGCCTGATCGGCACCAACAACGTCGACACCAACTCGCGGCTGTGCATGTCGAGCGCGGTCGCCGGCTACAAGGAGACGCTCGGCGCCGATGCGCCGCCGGCCTGCTACGAGGACATCGACCACGCGCGCTGCCTCTTCCTCGCCGGCACCAACACCGCGTGGGCGCACCCCGTCCTGTACCGGCGCATCGAGGCCGCGAAGGCGCGCAACCCGGACCTGCGCGTGGTGGTGGTCGATCCGCGGCGCACGGTCACCGCCGCCGGGGCCGACCTCCACCTCGCGATCGAGCCGGGAACCGACGTCGCCCTCTTCCACGGCATGCTGCACCTCCTGCTGTGGGAGGACCGCGTGGACCGGGACTTCATCGCGCGGCACACGACCGGCTTCGATGCGCTCAAGGCGATCGTCCGCGAGTACACTCCGCGCGCCGTCGCGCAGGCGTGCGGCATCACGGAGGCACAGCTCGTGCAGGCGGCGCAGTGGTTCGCCGAGGGCCCCACCCTCTCGCTGTACTGCCAGGGACTCAACCAGTCGGCCTCCGGCACGGCGAAGAACGCCGCGCTGGTCAACCTGCACCTCGCGACGGGCCAGATCGGCAAACCCGGCGCCGGGCCGTTCTCGCTCACCGGCCAGCCCAACGCGATGGGCGGCCGCGAAGTGGGCGGCCTCGCGAACTTGCTGCCGGGTCACCGCGATCTCGCCAATCCGGAGCACCGCGCGGAAGTCGCCGCCCTCTGGGGAGTGGCCGACGTGCCGGCACGGCCGGGCCACACCGCCGTCGAGCTCTTCTCGGCGCTGGCCGCGGGCAAGGTCAGGATGGTGTGGATCGCGTGCACGAATCCCGCGCACTCCATGCCCGACCAGGCCACGGTGCGGGCCGGGCTCGCCCGCGCCGAGCTCGTCGTCCTGCAGGAGGCGTGCGCGACGACGGAGACTGCGGCGTTCGCCGACGTCCTGCTGCCCGCGTCGACCTGGGGCGAGAAGGAGGGGACCGTGACGAACTCGGAGCGGTGCATCTCGCGCGTTCGCGCGGCGGTCGCGCCGCCGGGCGAGGCGCGTGCCGACTGGGCCATCGCCACCGACTTCGCGCGGCGGCTGGAGGCGCGGCTGCGCCCCGGCGCGCCGTCGCTGTTCCCGTACGCCGCACCGGCCGACGTCTTCGCGGAGCACGTGGCCACCACGCGCGGTCGCGACCTCGACATCGGCGGCTTATCGTTCGCGCGCCTCGACGCTCAGGGGCCGCAGCAGTGGCCCTGTCCCGATCCGGCACTTCCGGGCCGTGCCCGCCTGTACACGGACCGCCGCTTCGCCACGGCCGACGGCCGCGCCCGCTTCGCGCCGGTGCGCCATCAGCCGGTGGCAGAGCCCGTGGACGCGCGCCACCCGTTCCGGCTCAACACGGGTCGCCTGCGCGACCATTGGCACGGCATGAGCCGCACCGGCACGGTCCCGTCCCTCTTCGCGCACGCCGAGGCGCCCGCACTCGAGATGAATCCCGCGGACCTCGCGCGCCGGGGCCTCGCGGCAGGCGACGTCGTGCGCGTCGAGTCGCGCCGCGGCCACGTTGTCTTGCCGGTGGCCGCGAGCGATGCCGTACGGCCCGGGGCGGTCTTCGTGCCGATGCACTGGGGCAGCGCAACGTTGGCGGGACGTGGCAGTGCCGGGATCAACGCGGTGACCGCGAGCGCGCATTGCCCGGTGTCGAAGCAGCCGGAACTCAAGCACGCGGCGGTGCGCATCGCCAAGGCCGCCCTTCCGTGGGCGCTGGTCGCGTTCGGCGTACCTGGCGTGCCGGACGACATCCTGCGCGTGCGCGAGGAAGTCCGTGCGTGGGCCGCGGACTGCGATTTCGCCAGCGTGGTGTTGTTGGCCGGCCCAACCCCCGGCGTGCTCGTACGCGTGGCGCACGCTGCCGCGCTCGACGCGGGGAAGCTCGCGCAGCTCGACGCCTGCTTCGCCCTCGATGGCGCCGACGTCGTGCGCTATGACGACGGCCGGCGCGCGATCGGGCGACGGGTGCGCGTCGTCGACGGCAGGATCGTCGCCGTGCGGCTGTCGGGCGACGTGGCCGCCGAATCGTGGCTGCGCACGTGGCTGGCGGAGGGCGTCGACGTGCGGGCCCATCGCGCGCAGCTCGTCCGGCCCGGGGCCGTCGCGCCGGGCGTGGCTGTGCCGCGCGGGCGGGTGGTGTGCAACTGTGTGGGCGTGGCCGAGCGAGACATCGTCGCGTGCGCGGCACGCGGCGCTGGACAGGCACCGGCCACGCTGGCACAGGTGCAGGCGGAGCTAGGCTGCGGCACCGGCTGCGGATCGTGCTTGCCCGAGATCCGGCAGTTGCTCGCGGCGCCCAACGTGGCATCGTCCGCGCGGGCGGCGGCGTGAGCACGGGCCGCGTGACGCTGGTGGGTGCCGGACCCGGGGATCCCGAACTCCTGACGCTCAAGGCGGTGCGCGCGCTGCGCGAAGCGGACGTCGTGCTCCACGACGACCTCGTCCACCCGCGGTCCTCGGCTATGCGCGGAACGATGCGCGCATCATCGCCGTGGGCAAGCGCGGCGGCTGCCGCTCGACCCCGCAGGCGTTCATCGAGCAGTTGATGGTCCGCGAGGCACGTGCGGGGCACCGCGTCGTCCGCCTCAAGGGCGGCGATCCCTTCGTGTTCGGGCGCGGGGGCGAGGAGGTGGCCACGCTGCGGGCGGCGGGTCTTGCCGTGGATGTGGTGCCGGGCATCACCTCGGGCCTCGCGGCGCCCGCGGCCGTGGGCGTTCCGGTGACTCACCGCGATTTCGCGCACGGTGTCGCGCTCGTCACCGGGCACGCGGCCGATGGGAGCGACGAGGAGCCCGACTGGCATGCGCTCGCGCGCTCGGGCCTCACGCTCGTGATCTACATGGGGATGGCGCGTGCCGTCGCGCTGCGCGACACGCTGGTCGCGGCGGGACTCTCGCGCGAGCTGCCCGTCGCGGTGATTTCCCGGGCAACGCGCGAGGGACAGCGGCACGTGGCGAGCACGCTCGGGCGCTTCGTCGAGGATGCGCATGCGGCCCGGCTCGCCAGCCCGGCGATCATCGTGGTGGGCGACGTCGCGGCGTGCGCCGCCGCCGCGGTGGATCAGTCGCCGGTGCGCCGGTTTGCCGGCGCCGAATTCCACACGTGATGCAGCACGTCGAGCAGCGCCCGGATCTCCGGGTCGTGCTCGCGCTGCTTCTGGTAGAGGAAGTGCAGCGTCGTCTCCGGGCGCACGCTGCTCCACATCACCGCTTCGCCCGCGGCGACCGCCTCGCGCGCGAGGTCCTCGCGGATCAGCGCCACACCCGCCCCGGCCACGACCAGCGAGCGGATCACCGCCTCGTTGTCCGCCTCCACGCGCGTCTCCGGCGCCTTGCCGCGCGCGCGGAAGAGGTCGTCGGCCAGCATCCGCAGCGTGCTGACGGGCGGCGCGACGATCCACGGCATCGCCACGATCTCGTCCCACGACAGCTGCTTCGCGCGGTCGCCCCACGCGGAGGGCAGCACGACGCGCCAGCCGAAGTCGAGCAGCGGCACCGACGCCACGTCGGCGTGCGTGATGGTGCCGTAGTAGAAGGCCGCGTCGAGTTCGCCCTCGCGCACCTTGGCCATCGCGACGCCGGTGACCTCGTGGTGGATCTCGATCTCGAGCAGCGGGTATTCCATCACCGCCTGCGCGAGGAAGTCGCCGACGCGCACGAAACCCGGGTCCGACACCGTCCCGACGCGCACGCGCCCGGACACCTCGCCCTTGATCGCGCGCGCCCGGCTCTTCAGCGCCTGCGCGGCGGCGACGACCTTCTCGGCCTCCGGCAGCAGCTTGCGGCCGGCGGTCGTCAGCACCATGCCCTGCGGCGTGCGCTCGAAGAGGATCACGCCGAGCTCGTCCTCCAGCGCCTTGATCTGGGCGCTGACGGCCGGCTGGCTGATGTGGAGCTTCTCGGCCGCACGGGTGAGGTGGGCCAGTTCCGCGACGGCGGAAAAGCTGCGTAGCTGGTAGAGCTCCATGCGCGCTGTGGGGTCGCTTAATCCTTGATTCTACACCGCTTTATGGCGCATAACCGGCGCCGATGGGGATGATCCAAAGGTACGATTTGAAGCCCCTGCCGCGAGCGCCTACTGTACCGGCATGCGTCACACACGACGCGTCGCCGTTTTCACCTGCCCACGAGGCAGCGCAATCGCAAGGAAGCAAGAGCATGAGCCCCATTTCACACGCGTTCAACGAATACAGCCTGATCGGCACCTGCGTGCGTCTCGCGCAGACGACGTTCCAGCAGTCGATGCCCGCCACATTGCCGGCCGAGACTGCGGCCCCCGCGGCGGCCCCGGCGGAAGCCTTCTGGCACCGCCTGTTCGAGAGCATCGACGGCTGGTTCTACCGGCAGCAGCAGCAGGAGCGTGAAGCCTACTTCGCCCAGGCGCAAGACATTTTCGACCTCGAGAATCGCATCCGCGCATGGGAAAGGGGCCCGATCCTCTGACCGACTAGATCCGGAGCCTCCCGGCATAGCCCGTGAGCTCGAGATAGCCGCGACCGACCTCCTCCCGGTCGCGGCCCCGCGCGAGCACCGCCCCCTCCCAATACACGGTGCCCACGCTGGCGCGCGAGTCGAGCTCTGCGTCCTCCATGAGAGGCGCAAGCTCGTACTCGCGGTCGCCTAACTTCACCCGCATCGCCACCGGATACCGCGCGTCCGTGCGCGGCGAGTGCCATTCGCGCAACGGCGTGAACGCGACCTCGCCGGGCCCGTAGGTGGTCACGCGGCCGTCGGCCGCGCGCAGCGTGCCGCCCGCCCACACCGTGCGCCCGTCGCGGCCGCGGATGCGGAACGCCATCAGCGCGCCGCCGTCGGCCAGGTTGATCCCGGTCCAGTCCCAGCCCTTCGCCTCGGGTGCGAGGTAGCTGCTCGACCACTCGTGATCGAGCCACGCGGTGCCGCGCACGGTGAACGTGCGGCCGTCGCGCGTGATCGTGCCCGCCGTCGCGAGGTGCGGCCGGCTGTAGTAGAAGCTCGCGTGCGTCGGCAGCGGCCCCTTGCGGCTCACGCCGCGGTCGCCCTGCAGCAGGATGGGCTGCGTGGCCGTGAACGTGAGCGCGAGCGCGAAGTCGCGCGCGGGGATGCGCGTGGTGTACGTGTCGCCGGCGAGGGAGAGCGTCCAGTCGCCGATGCGCACGTCGGTGGTCGCCTGCGACGCTTCCGCGATGCCGAAGCCGGCGCGCTGGGCGCGCTGGTCGTGCACGAGGTGACCGGTGCGCGGGTCGGCGATCGCCGCGTGCGCGAACAGGATCTGCGTGGGCGCGAAGCGGCTCGCGCTGTCCTCGGCCAAGCCGGTGCGCGAGCGGAAGAACGTGACCTGCACGCCGAAGTCGCGGCCCGCGTCGTCGCGCACCCAGCCCGTCACGTACCACCACTCGGTGCGGAAGTCGGGGTGGCTGCCGTGGTCGCGCGGGAACGCGAGAGTGGTCCCGGGCTCGACGTCCGGGAACGTGACGGCGGCACGCGCTGCGGGCGCGAGCACCGCGAGCGGAAGCGCGAGGAAGCGGCGCCGGTTCACCAGTCGTCCTTCACGGCCCGGATGACGTCGCGGCTCATCGCCGCCCGTGCGCTCACCACGGTCGTCAGCACCGCGAGTGCCAGCAGCGTCGCCGACAGGAGACCGAGCGAGTCCCACGGCACGTGGATCTCCATGCCCCAGTGGAACGACTGGCGGTTCACGACGTGGATCAGCACGAGGCTCATCGCGAAGCCGAGCACGAGCCCCACCGCCAGCCCGATGCCGCTCACGACGAAGCCTTCGCTCGCGAGCATCGCGGCCACCTGCCGGCGCGTGACGCCCAGGTGCCGCAGCATGCCGAACTCGCGCTGTCGCGCGAGCACCAGCGCCCCGAACGACGACGAGAGCCCGAAGAGCCCGATCGCGATCGCCGCCGCGAGCAGGCCGTAGGTGACGGCGAACGTGCGGTCGAAGACGCGCAGCGAGATCGTGCGGATTTCTCCAGGTGTGGCGAACGTGAGGCCGGCCGCCTCCGGCAGGCGCTGCGCGACGGCCTCGCGCAGTGTGCCCGGCGTGACGCCCGGCGCGAGCCAGACGGCGGCGTCCGTGGCGGAGTCGTCGCCGGTGAGCCGCGCGTACACGTCGCGCTGGATGAGCAGCGCTCCCTGCTGCCGGGCGTAGTCGCGCCACGCGCCCGCGACGAAGAAGCGGTGCGTGCGGCCGGCGAGCGGCAGGTCGACGAACGTGCCGTTGCGCAGGCCGTAGAGGTCCGCCGCCGCCTCGGTGACGTACACCGGCGGCACGCCGTCGGGCAGCACCGCGGGCGGCGTCCCCACGAGCGGGAGCGCGGCCCCCGGATCGACGGCCGGCAGGTCGCGCGCGAGCAGCGCGACGCGCTGGCCGCCGGGCAGCACCACCGACTGCGTGCGCAGGAAGTTCACCCGCGCCACGCCCGGGGTCGAGGCCATTGCCTGCTGGTCGGCACGCGAGAAGTACGCGCTGTCGCCGGCCGCGCCGGCGCGGACGTACACGTCGGCCGGGAGGATGCGCACCAGCCACTCGTCGAGCGAGAGGCGGAACGACGACACCATGATCGCCATCGACACCATCAGCGACACGCTCGCGACCACGGTGGCGAGGCTCACGCTCGCCTGCCCCGGCGCACCGCGCAACTGGGCGAGCGCCAAGGACGGCGCGAATGCGCGCGGCACCGGCGCCAACCGCAGCACGAGGGCGGCAATGCGGGGCAGGAGCAGCAGCGTGCCGAGCAGCAGCAGCGCGATCGCGCCGTAGCCGGCGAGCGGCAGGCCGTCGACCGGCGGCAGCAGCGTGGCGAGCGCACCGGCGACGAGCAGCGCCGCGCCCGGCCACGGCGAGCGCAGGCGGTCGAACGCGCGCTGCTCGTCGCCCGCCTTGAGCGCCGCGGCGGGCCGTGCGCGCGCCGCCTCGCGTGCGGGCACGAGGCTGCCCATCACCGCGACGCCGATGCCGAGCGCCGCGTACACCGCGGCACCGGCGGGGTCGAAGGCGAGTGTCGGCACCACGCCGCGGAAGAAGCCGGCGCCCAGGTCGGCGCCGAACACGTGCAGCACGAGGCTCGCGAGCGCGTAGCCGGCCGCGAGGCCGATGGCGGTGCCGGCCACGCCGATCACCGCACCCTCCGCGACGAGCATCAGCGTGAGCCGCCGGCGCGAGAGTCCGAGCGTGCGCAGCAGCGCGAACTGCGTGCGCCGGCGCACGATCGACAGCGCCTGCGTCGAGAAGACCAGCAGCCCGCCGGTGAAGAGCGCGACCAGCGCGAGCACGTTGAGGTTCACGCGATACGAGCGCGACAGCCGGGTGGCGAGCGCGGCGTCGTCCTCGGGCGTGCTGACGGTGAGTCCCGGCGGCAACGAGGCCGCGAGCCGCGCGCGCAGCGCCGACACCGGCACGCCGGGTCGTGCGCGCAGGTCCACGCGCGAGAGCACGCCGCCGCGGCCGAACGCGTCCTGCGCGGCCGCGATGTCCATCACGCCATAGCGCTCCCCGGTCGCGGCCTGCACCTGGCCGGCGACGGTGAGCGCGAGCGCGCGCAGGCCGGACTGCACCGTCACCGTGCCGCCGTTGGCCACGCCGAGCCACTGCGCGGCCGCGGGACTCAGGAACACGGTTTGCGGCCGCAGCACGTCGAACGGGTCGTCGCCGGCGCCGACCAGTGCCGGCGTGACGGCCGCGGCGCGGAACGCGTCCACCCCGTAGACGCGCAGCGACTCGTCGCGGCCCGCGAGCCGGGCGTCCACTTCCACCACCGGGCTCGCGACCGCGACATCGGGATCGAGCGCCAGTGGCCCGAACACCTCCTCGGCGAAGCCGCCGCGCGGGCCGCGCACCTCGAGGTCGGCCGCGCCCGCGAGCGCCTTCATGCTGCCCGTGAACTCGCCGATCGCCGTGGTGTTGATGAGCGCGACCGCGAACCCGAGCGCGACGCCGAGCGCGATGGCGAGCACCGACAGCGCGAGCCGGCCGCGGTTGCGACCTAGCACGCCGCCGACGACGGCGTGGGCGACGGCCAGCGCCGAGCCCATCGCCGGCTACGCGAGCACCGTCGGCGCGAGTCCCGCCGCCGACAGCGTGTACACGCGGTCCGCCATGCGCGCCGCCGCGCGCGAGTGCGTCACCATCACGCCGGTCGCGCCGTGCGCGTGCAGCTGGTCGCGCAGGAGCGTCATGACCACGCCCGCGCTCTCCGGATCGAGGTTCCCGGTGGGCTCGTCGGCGAGCACCACGTCCGGTGCGTGCACCAGCGCGCGGGCGATCGCCGTGCGCTGCAGCTCCCCGCCGGACAGCTCGCGCGGGAGGCTCGCGCCGCGGTCCGCGAGCCCGACCGCGGCCAGCATCGCGTGCACGCGGGCGTCCGGGTCGCGCACGTCGAGCAGCGCGAGCGGCAGCGCGACGTTCTGTGCGACCGTGAGGTAGGGCAGCACGTGGAACGCCTGGAACACGAAGCCGATGTGGCGGCGGCGGAACACGGTCAGCGCGTCGTCGTCCATGTCCGCGAACGTGTGCCCGGCGACCGAAACCTGCCCCGCGTCGGGCACGTCCAGGCCCGCGACGAGGTTGAGGAGGGTGGACTTGCCGACGCCGGATTCGCCGAGGATCGCGACCAGCTCGCCCTTCGCGACGTCCAGCGACACGCCCGACAGCACCGTGCGCGGGCGCGGTCCCGGGAACGTGCGGGTGACGCCGGCGAGACGGATCAGCGCGCCGGCGCCGGCACCGTCCTTCACGCGGGCCGCGCCGCCGAGGCGAGCGCGCGGCGGTGATCGGCCTCGAGCTTGGCCGCATTGTCGGCCTCGATCCCGAGGTCCTTCACGTGGCCGTCGGCGAGGCCGTAGATCCACCCGTGCAGCGTCAGCGGCTGCCCGCGACGCCACGCGTCCTGGACGATGGTGGTGCGCGCGACGTGCGCCACCTGCTCGATGACGTTGAACTCGCAGAGCCGATCGACGATCTGCTGCTCGTCGGGCAGCGAGCGCAGGCAGTCCATGTGCCGGTCGGCGACGTCCTGCACGTGGCGCAGCCAGTTGTCGATGAGCCCGAGCGGCCGTCCCTGCCACGCCGCGCGCACGCCGCCGCAGCCGTAGTGGCCGACGACGATCACGTGCTCCACGCGCAGCACGTCGACGGCGTACTGCAGCACCGACAGGCAGTTCAAGTCGGTGTGCACGACGACATTCGCGACGTTGCGGTGAACGAAGAGCTCGCCCGGCAGCAGGTTGACGATCTCGTTGGCCGGCACCCGGCTGTCGGAGCAGCCGATCCACAGGTACTTCGGGTTCTGCTGGGCGGCGAGCTGCTCGAAGAACCCGGGGACGCGCGCCTGGACGCCTTGCGCCCATTCGCGGTTGTTGTCGATGAGGTGCTGGAGGGACGACATGAAGGGTTCGGCGGGCGGCTCTTCTCCGGATCATACCGGCCGGCCGGGTCGACCCCGGCTGTTGCGTCCGCGACACAATTACCCATGGCGCGGTCAGGGGCAAGCCAAGCCCGATTGTACATTCGAATCAACCGGTTGCGAGCGATTCGCGGACCCGATGGGGGGCATTCGAAATCACGATTGGAATCCCCGGGGCGGCGTCCCTATCGTGGGGGTATGCGACGCAACGACGCGTCGCGAGGGTGCTGACCGAGCACCGAACCGGTCACCCACAAGGAGATCAAGATGCAAACCGGCAATGTCCTCAACCTCTACGAAGTCGGCCTGCGCGGCCGGCCCGTCGAGACGATCGGCGAAGGCGACCTCGCCGAACCGGGCGCGCCCACGATCATGCAGCGCGTCCGCGGCTTCTTCACCACGATGTCCGACATCGCGCGCGAATCGCGCGAGCTCGAGATCAAGATGCTGGGCGACGAAGGCTTCCGCCGCCTGGGCGAGTCCTGAACGTGGCTGCCACCTCGACCGCCTACGAACTCGCGGTCGTGCGGGCGACCCCGTGGGCGGTGGCCGTCCCGCGGCGCGAAGCGCCCGTGCGCTGGTTCCGCGTCGGTCGCGACGCGTGCATGTTCGCCGGCCTGCTGGCCTTCGCGGTCGGCATCGTCGTATTGCACCTCTCGCTCGCGCCGCAGGCCGCCGTGACCTCCCGAGCTGCGGTGCTGCTCGCGCTGGCGCTCGGCGCCACTGGCATCGGCGCATTCCTCGGCGCGCACTGGTTCCACGACCGCGACACGCGCTAGCCGACGAAGAGCGCGTGCAGCAACCCGGCGGCGCCGCACGCGGCGATCACCGGGATCACGTGGGCCTTGAAGCGGAACAGCGCGAGCGCCGCCGCACCGGCGACCACCACCGCGAAGACGTCCGTCGCCGCGAGCGGCGACGGCTGCCACCCGCTCGGCCAGAACACGTGCCACGCGAAGAACACCGCGAGGTTCACGACCACGCCCACGACGGCCGCGGTGATCGCGGTGAGCGGCGCCGTATAGCGCACCTGCCCGTGCGTGGTCTCGATCAGCGGCCCGAACGCCAGGATGAACAGGAACGACGGCAGGAAGGTGAAGAACGTGACCACCGTCGCGGCGAGCGCGCCCGATAGCGCCGGTGATGCGAGCAGCGGCTGCGCGTAGCCGCCGAGGAATCCCACGAAGGCCACCACCATGATGAGCGGGCCGGGCGTGGTCTCGCCGAGCGCCAGCCCGTCGATCATCTGCGTCGGTCCGAGCCAGCCGTAGGTCTCCACCGCGCCCTGGTAGACGTAGGGGAGCACCGCGTACGCGCCGCCGAAGGTCAGGAACGCGGCCTTGGTGAAGAACCAGCCCATCGTCACCAGCGTGCCCGCTGCCCCGAACGCGAGCGCGAGCGTGCCCAGCACCGCGGCCCACAGCGTGCCGCAGGCGGCGAGCACGCGCACCAGGCCCGCCAGGCTGTAGCGCGCGTGCGGAGGCGTGGGCGTGTCGTCGTCGATCACCGCCGGGGCGTGCGCCGCCGCACGATCCGGGCCGTGGCCGCCGTGCGCGAATGCGCGTGGCACCACGCGGCCGCCGATCGCGCCGGCCAGCGCCGCGCACGCGACGATCGCCGGGAACGGCGCGTCCAGCGCGAAGATGGCGACGAACGCCAGCGCCGCAAGCAGCCACAACAGCGGGTGCTTCAGCGCCCGCGTGCCGATGCGCCACGCGGCGTGCAGGACGATCGCGACCACCGCCGGCTTGATGCCGTGGAAGATGCCCGCCACGGCGGGCACGCTGCCGTACACGAGGTACAGCCACGACAGCGCGGCGAGCAGGACCAGCGACGGCAGCACGAACAGCGTGCCGGCCACCACGCCGCCCCACGTCCGGTGCAGCAGCCAGCCGATGTAGGTCGCAAGCTGCGTGGCTTCGGGGCCGGGCAGCACCATGCAGAAGTTGAGCGCGTGCAGGAAGCGGCGCTCGGAGATCCAGCGCTTCTCGTCGACCAGTTCGCGGTGCATCAGCGCGATCTGGCCGGCCGGGCCGCCGAAGCTGATGCAGCCCAAACGCAGCCAGTAGCGGAAGGCCTCGGCGCGGGGCGGCGCACGGGGTGCCGTCGCCGTGCCGGAGCGCTCGTCTGGGGTCATCGCGCGTTGCCGGCGCGGCCGCGCGGCGTGCGGGGCCGCCGCACGATCACGCGCGCCGCGTGCACACGCGGGCCGCAGCGCACGCTACAGCACGCCCTCGAACATCTGCACCTGCACCACGCTGCCCGCGGCGACGTTGCCCACGTCGGTCGGCAGCACGATGAAGCAGTTGGCCTGCGACATCGACGAGAGGACGCCGGAACTCTGGTTGCCGGTGGTGCGCACCTCCCAGCCGCCGCCTGCGGCCGGCGCGACGATGCCGCGCTGGAACTCCGTGCGCCCCGGTGCCTTGCGGATCGGCTCCGTGAGCGTGGCGCTGACCGTGGGGATCGTCGGCACCTCGTGGCGTCCCTGCAGCACGAGCAGCGCGTCGCGCACGAACTGGTAGAAGGTCACCATCACCGCGACCGGATTCCCCGGCAATCCGAAGAAGTGTGCGCTGCCGATCCGGCCGTAGGCGAGCGGGCGGCCGGGCTTCATCGCGATCTTCCAGAACAGCACCTCGCCCACCTGGTCGAGCAGCTGCTTCACGAAGTCCGCCTCGCCGACCGACACGCCGCCGGACGTGATGACCACGTCGGCGTTCGCGGCGGCCGCGGCGAAGGCCTTCTCCAGTTCCGCCGGCACGTCCGGGACCACGCCCATGTCTAGCGTCTCGCAACCGAGGCGCGTCAGCATGCCGTAGATGGTGTAGCGGTTGCTGTCGTAGATCTGGCCCGCACCGAGCGGCGTCCCGATCGAGCGCAGCTCGTCGCCGGTCGAGAAGAACGCGACGCGCAGGCGGCGATACACGCTCACTTCGCCGATGCCGAGCGAGGCGATCATCCCGAGTTCCGCGGCGCCCACCGGCTGGCCGCGCCGGAACACGACCTGCCCGGCCTTGAGGTCGTCGCCCGCGAAGCGGCGGTTCTCGCCGGCGCGCGATACGGCGCGTGCCGCGATGCGCACGCCCTGCGCGGTCTCGGTCGCGCGCTCCTGCACCACCACGGTGTCGGCGCCCTCCGGCATCACGCCGCCCGTGAAGATGCGCACGGCCTGGCCGGCCCCCAGCGGCGCGCCCGCGTGCGGCTTGCCGGCGAACGATTCGCCGATCCGCGAGAGTTCCGTCTCGCCGTCGGGGGCCAGGTCCGCGAAGCGCACCGCCCATCCGTCCATCGCCGAATGGTCGTGGCCGGGCACAGCGATCGGCGAGACGATGTCCTGCGCGAGGATGCGGTCCAGTGCCTGGCGCACGTGCACGCGCTCGATGGCGGACACCGGGGTCAGGAACTGCCGGATCAGCGCGCGCGCCTTGTCCACCGGCATCGAATTCGGATCGTAGTCGTCGGCGCAGGAGACTTCGCGCAGGGAGTAGGGGGCGGTCATGACGGCGCTCGGGGCGGGGCGAAACGTGATTTTAGGGCGAGTGCGGGGGCCTCGACGACATACCACGACACCACGGCCACCGCGAGTGACAGCGGCAGCGCGAGGAGGAAGAGGGAGGGCGGCTCGAGTCCGGGCAGGCGCTGCATCAACGTCTGCTGCACCGGGAACGAGTACACGTATAGGCCGTACGAATAGTCGCCCAGGCGGTTGACGGCGCGCCACTGCAGGCGGGGGTGATACGCGAGCACGAGCACGACGTACGCGAGCAGCGGCGCGAAGAGCGCGGTACGCGGCAGGCCGCCGGGATCGAGCACCACGAGCGCCACCGCGGCGGCGGCGCCGGCGAGCGACACGGGAATGGCCTCCCGCCAGGCCCACGCGAGCGAGCCCAGCGCGAAGAGAAGGGCCAGCTCGCGCACCACCCGGTCGTTCGGGCGCAGGGGAAATCCCTCGGGGTGGAGCGCGAACAGGGTGACGAGCGCCAGCACCGCGGCGAGCCACAGCGTCCGCCGCGCGAGCAGCCCGAGCAGTCCCGCCGCCAGCACGCCGAGGTAGAGGCGCAGCTCGATCGGCAGCGTCCACAGCGAGCCGTTCACCTCGTGCGGGAACGGGTTGGTCGTGAACGCGCCCGGCAGGCGGTACACCATCTCCCAGCCCAGCGCCACGCGCCACGCGTAGTCGAGCGTCTGCGGGTGCGCGAGGAACTCGCCCCACGGCAGCGCGCTCGACCACCCGGCGAGCACGATGGTGAAGAGCGTGGCCGCGGCGAGCGCCGGGTAGATGCGCAGGGCGCGGGCCGTGACGAACGCGACCGGCGCGCGCCGCGCGAGCCAGCTCTGCGTCACGAGGAAGCCGGAGATCACGAAGAAGATCTTCACGCCGAGCGCGCCGAAGTTGAGCTCGGGAATGAGCCGCCACAGCGGCTCGCGTGTCCAGCGATCGGTCAGCGCGTAGGAGTGGAACAGGACCACGAACGCCGCCGCGGCGAGGCGCAGCAGCTGGAAGTTGTTGGCGCGGCCGTGCGCGAGTACCGCCAGCCGCGGCACGCGGGACCCGGGGGTGGGCGCGGTCACGGGTGCGGGGATTGGGGCGCCGCGGCCGCGGCCAGCTCGTCGGGGGTGTTGATGTTGCGGAACGCCGCTTCCTCGTCGTCGAACGGGACCGCGGCGACCGCGAGGGTGGCGTACCACGCGTCGATCTTGCGCCCGCCGCCCTGCAGGAATGCGGCGAGGTGCCCGAGCACGCCGCGGTCGACCAGCGCGAAGACCGGATGCGGCTGCGCGCCCGTGTAGGCGACGGCGAGCTGCGCGCGCCGCGCCGCCAGCGCAGCGGCGAGCCGCGGCACGAGGTCCGCCGGGAGGAACGGCGAGTCGCAGGGGACGGTGACGACGTACGGGGTCGCGGCGCGCGTCATGCCCGCGTGCAGGCCGGCGAGCGGCCCCGCGAATCCGCCCACCTCGTCCGGCACCACCGGGTGCCCGAAGGCGGCGTAGCGGTCCGCGTTCTGGTTGGCGTTGATGACGATCGCCCCGACCTGCGGCGCGAGGCGCGCGAGCACGTGCGCCACCATCGGCTGGCCCGCGAGCGGCACGAGGCCCTTGTCGACGGAACCCATGCGCCGGCCCATGCCGCCGGCCAGCACAATGCCCGTGACGTCCGCCGCCCGCACGGTCATCGCGGCTCCCCGCGTGCGTGCGGCGTCATGGCACGTCGCGCAGCGGCGGCAGCCAGTCCGCGTGCTCGGCGTAGAACGCGTGCACGGACGGCGCGCGGTCCACCGGCTCGTCGAACGCGGCCAGCACGACGTGCGTCTCGCCCGGCCACTTCGCGGCGTCGAAGAAGAGCTTGGTCCCGCACACGCGGCAGAAGTGGCGGAACGTCTGCGGCGAGGACTCGTGGGTGGCGAGGAGGTCGGCGCCCTGCGTGACCTCCACCTGGTCGGCGGGAAAGCCGACCCAGGTGACGAACGCGGCGCCGTGCGCGCGGCGGCAGCTCGCGCAGTGGCAGTGCGCGTTGAAGCGCGACGGAAAGCGCGCGACGAACCGCACGCCGCCGCAGTGGCAGCGGCCGCGCGCTGCGGTGGCGGGCAGGTCAGGCATCCCGCACGAAGCGCTGCGCGCCGGTGAAGAGCAGGTAGTGCTTGTTGACCGCGCGGCCGATCATCGTGAGCCCGACCTTCTGCGCGATCTCGTAGCCCATCTGGGTCAGCCCCGAGCGCGACACGAGGAACGGGATGCCCATCTGCGCGGCCTTGATCACCATCTCGGACGTGAGCCGGCCCGTGGTGTAGAAGATCTTGTCGCCGCCGTCGAGGCGGTCGAGCCACATGCGGCCCGCGATCGCGTCCACCGCGTTGTGGCGGCCGACGTCCTCGACGAACATCAGGATCTCCGCACCCTGCGGGTCGTTGATCGCGAGCGCGCAGCCGTGCACGGCGCCCGCCTGCTTGTAGATCGTCTCGTGCAGGCGCACGCGGTCGAGGAGGTCGTAGAGCGTGGACTGCGCGAGGGTGGCGCCGTCCGGCAGCCGCACGCTGTCGATCTCCTCCATCAGGTCGCCGAACACGGTGCCCTGGCCGCAGCCGGTGGTCTTGGTGCGCTTCGCGGTCTTGGTCGCGAGGTCCGCGAGCCCGTGCCGGGTATGGATCGCGCAGGCGTTGCACTCCCAGTCGACCTGCACCGACACGATGTCGTCGATGGAATCCACCAGCCGCTGGTTGCGCAGGTAGCCGATCGCCAGCGCCTCGGGCGCGCCGCCCAGCGTCATCAGCGTCAGGAGTTCCTGCTTGTCGACGTAGATCGTCAGCGGGTGCTCGCCCGCCACCGGCACCTCGTGCACCGCGCCCTTCTCGTCGATCGACGCGACGTTGAACGTGGCCGGCCGGGCGGCGTCCGTGAGGACGGGGCGGTAGGGCAGGTCGCCGGCGTTCATGGTGCGGGCGGTCAGCCGCCGATGTAGCTCATCTCGACCTTGGGCGCGCGCGCCGTGGCCGCCGTGCGGATCTCGGAGTAGCGGTCGCTGCGCTGGCGCCACACCGCGACGATCGCGCGCCGCAGCGCCTCGTCGTCGCAGCCTTCGCGCAGCAGCATCCGCAGGTCGTACCCGGCGTCCGCGAACAGGCACGTGTAGAGCTTGCCCTCGGTCGACAGCCGCGCGCGCGTGCAGTCGCGGCAGAAGGCCTGCGTCACCGACGCGATCACGCCGATCTCGCCGCTGCCGTCCGCGTACGCCCAGCGCTCCGCGACCTCGCCGCGGTAGAGCGGGTCCGCCGGCACGAGCGGCATCTCGTCGGAGATCATGCGCACGATCTCGGCCGCCGGCACCACGTCGTCCATCCGCCAGCCGTTCGTGGCGCCGACGTCCATGAACTCGATGAAGCGCACGATGTGGCCGCTGCCCTTGAAGTGGCGCGCCATGGCGACGACCGAGTGGTCGTTGACGCCGCGCTTGACCACCATGTTGATCTTGATCGGCGCGAGGCCGGCCGCCGAGGCCGCCGCGATGCCGTCGAGCACCTTCGCGACCGGGAAGTCGACGTCGTTCATCGCGCGGAACGTCGCGTCGTCGAGCGAGTCGAGGCTCACCGTGACGCGCGTGAGCCCGGCGGCACGCAGGTCGGCGGCCTTGCGCGCGAGCAGCGAGCCGTTGGTGGTGAGCGTGAGGTCGAGATCGCCCACGTCGTGCAGCATCCCGATGAGGTTCTCCACCTTCCGCCGCAGGAGCGGTTCGCCGCCCGTGAGGCGCAGCTTGCGCACGCCGAGGCCCGCGAACACGCGCGCGATCCGCGCGATCTCCTCGAACGTCAGCAGGTCGGCGTGCGGGAGGAACCGGTAGTCGCTGTCGAAGACCTCCTTCGGCATGCAGTACACGCACCGGAAGTTGCAGCGGTCGGTCACCGAGATGCGCAGGTCGGACAAGGGACGCCCGCGTGCGTCGAGGAGAGGCCCTTCCGGCTGCGGGGTCGCGGCGGCTGCGCGCACGAACGCGTCGAGTTCGGCGGCGCGCGGCGCGCGATGGTCGGCGATGGGGATGACGGTAGCCATGGCGGGAGTGAAATGTTAGCAGACGACCCGTGTCCGGAGCCCCGTGTCCCGCGGTCGCCGGGTGTATGATCGGCGCGCCCCGCGCACGTTCCGCGGGTCGCGAATACCCATGTCGCCCTCATACTTTTCTGTCGACGTCGTGATGGAGCGCGTGCCGCTCGCCAATCGCTGGGCGAGCGAGCGCTGGCAGCCCTCCACGGTCGTCCCCGTCGGCGAGGGCCGCGGCCACGGCGGCGCGCCCGAGTGCGTGCGCGACGACGCCACCGGCGCCGCCTGGCGTTTTCCAGGGATGACCATCGAGTTGCACGCGTCCGAGGCCGAGGGCGCGTACCTCAACCTCACCTCGCCCGGTGCGGTGGCGTTCGTGATGTGGCGCCTCGCGGAGGAGGAGGGCGCCGTGCCCGCTGCGCATCCGCTCATCGTCACGCTGAGCTACAACGAGGCCGGCCGCTTCATGGACGGCGGCGAGCGCGTCGACACCGTGCCGCTCGCGGAGCCGCTGCGCGCGTGGCTCGCCGCCTTCGTGGCGGAGCACTACAAGCCCGAGCCCAAGCGCAAGGTGCGCCGCAACGATCCGTTCAAGGACGGCGCGTTCCACCGCGATCGCCTCCCGGGCGAGCGCGACCACTGATGTCCATGGCCGAGGAGCGCGAGCGCTTTTCGCTGTCCCGCTGGTCGCGTCGCAAGCTCGATGCGAAGCGGGCGCCGCCGGCCGCGCCGGAGCCGCCGCCCATCGGGCCGGCGATGCCCCCCGCTCCCGCACCGGAGGCGGCATCGGAATCGCCGTCCGCAGCGGTCGTGGCCACGACCCCGGCGCCCGCCGTGCCTGCCGAGGCGCCGCTGCCCCCGGTCGAGTCGCTCACCATCGAATCCGATTTCCGCCCGTTCATGGCGGCGAAGGTCGACGAGTCCATCAAGCGCGCGGCGCTGCACAAGCTCTTCAGCGATCCGCACTTCAACGTGATGGACGGGCTCGACGTCTACATCGACGACTACGGCAAGCCCGACCCGATGCCGGACGGCATGCTGGACAAGATCGTCGGCGTGTACGACCGCCTCGCGGCGGAGTCGGCCGCACAGGAGGCGGCGGACGCCGCCGCCGCGGCGACGACGGCCGGCGCGGACACGGTCGAGGCCGGGGCGCCGGACGTCGCTGCGGCCGGGGCAACGGGCGAAGCCGCGGCCGAGGCCGCCGTCGCGGAGGCGCCGCCGGCCGCCCCCGAAGCCGTTGCCGCCGCCGCACCTGCCGCCGAGCCGGCGCGCCCCCCATCACCACCGAATCCCGCCGCATGAGCCTCACCGACAAGACGCTGTTCGTCTGCAATTGCAACCGCACGATGCCCCTCGACGGGCCCGCGCTCGGGCGGGCGCTCGACCTGCCGCGCGCGCCCGAGGTGCACACGATGCTCTGCCAGCGCGAGCTCGGGCGATTCTCCGAGGGCGCTTCCGGCGACGTCGTCGTCGCGTGCACGCAGGAGCAGCGCCTGCTGGGCGACGTCGCGGAAGAAGCGGGCCGTGCGCGGGAGATCCGCTTCGTCAACATCCGCGAGACCGGCGGCTGGTCGTCCGAGGCGCGGGCCGCGACGCCGAAGATCGCGGCGCTGCTCGCGATGGCGGCGCTGCCCGATCCCGACCCGGTGCCCAGCGTGGGCTTCCGCTCGCAGGGCCAGTTGCTGATCGTCGGTCCGCTCGACGCGGCGCTCTACTGGGCCGACGTGCTGGCCGCGCGCCTCGCGGTCACCGTGCTCGCCACCGGCCGCACCGTCGGCGCGTCGCTGCCCGCGGAGCGTGCGTATCCCGTGTACTCGGGCCGGCTCACGGCGCTGCGCGGCTGGCTCGGGGCGTTCGAGGCGGCATGGGAGCAGGAGAACCCGATCGACCTCGACCTGTGCACGCGCTGCAACGCCTGCCTGCGCGCGTGCCCGGAGCACGCGATCGACGAGTCCTACCAGGTCGATCTCGAGCGCTGCAAGAGCCATCGCGCGTGCGTGGCGGCGTGCGGGGCGGTCGGCGCCATCGACTTCGCCCGGCGCGACCGCAGCCGCGGCGAGCGCTTCGACCTCGTGCTCGACCTGTCGCGCGACGGCTGGTTCCGCCACCACCAGCCGCCGCAGGGCTACTTCGCAACGGGCGCGGACATCGCGCTGCAGGCGAAGGCCGCGAGCGAGCTCGCCGAGATGACCGGCGAGTTCGAGAAGCCGAAGTTCTTCAACTACAAGGCGTCGCTGTGCGCGCACTCCCGGTCGAAGAAGACCGGCTGCACGAAGTGCATCGACGTGTGCTCCGCCGCGGCCATCGAGGCGGCGGGGGACGGCATCCGCGTCGAGCCGCACCTGTGCGTGGGCTGCGGCGCGTGCACCACCGTCTGCCCCTCCGGCGCGCTGACCTACGCGTATCCCGCCGTCCCCGACCTTGCCGCGCGCCTGCGCACGCTGCTCGCGACCTACGCGAAGGCCGGCGGCCGCGATGCGTGCCTGCTGTTCCACGCGGAGGACGCGCGCGCGGCGATCGCGCAGCACGCCCGGCGCGGCAGCGGCCTCCCGGCGCGCGTGATCCCGATCGAGGTCCACCACATCGCGGCCGTCGGCCTCGACGTCTGGCTCGCCGCGCTCGCGTGGGGGGCGTCGCAGGTGGCCGTGATCGTCACCGGCAGCGAGGCGCCGCAGTACGTGGAGGCGCTCGGGTTCGAGATGCGGGTCGCCGACACCATCGCCAACGCCCTCGGGTACCAGGGACCGCACTTCCGGACGGTCGCCGCCGACGCGCTGGCCGAACTCTCCGCGTGGCCGGCCGCACTCGGCGTGCGCGTGCCCGCGACGTTCGCCGCCACCCCCGAGAAGCGCACGACCGCGGCGCTGGCCATCGAGCACCTCGCGGAGCACGCGCCGGTGCGGCCGGCGGTCATCCCGCTGCCGCAGGGGGCGCTCTACGGCACCATCGCCATCAACCGCGACGCCTGCACCATGTGCCTCGCCTGCGTCGGCTCGTGCCCGGAGGCGGCGATCCTCGACAACCCGGAGGCGCCGCAGGTGCGCTTCATCGAGAGCAAGTGCGTGCAGTGCGGCATCTGCGCCAAGACCTGCCCCGAGCACGCGATCAGCCTGACCCCGCGCCTCGCGCTCGGTCCCGAGGCCCGGGCGCCGCGCGTCCTCAACGAGGCGGAGATCTACCCGTGTGCGCGCTGCGGCAAGCCGCTCGGCACCCGGCCGATGGTCGAGGCGATGCTGGCCAAGCTGGCGTCGCACAGCATGTGGTCGGCGCCCGGCGCGCTCGACCGGATGAAGATGTGCGCCGACTGCCGGGTGGTCGACCTCATCCAGAACGAAGACAGCGTGGACATCCGCAAACTGTGAGTGAACAGCCGACATCTGTCCCGATTGCCGTCCATCCCCGGTTAACGGACGAGGATCGCGCGCGCGCCGAGTTCTATGCGGTGCTGGGCCGCCTGTTCTCGGGGCCGCCGGACGGGGCGCTCCTGCGCCTGCTGGCGGACGCCGCGCTCCCCGAGGAGGACGATGCGCCGCCGGTGATCCGGGCGTGGAACCGCCTGGTCGACGCGAGCCGCGCGATGGACCCCGATGCTGCGGCGCAGGAATACACCGACCTCTTCATCGGCGTCGGCAAGGCCGAGTGCAACCTGCACGCGTCGTACTGGGTGCGTGATGCCGCGGTGCGGCCACTGGTGGCCGTGCGCGCCGACCTGGCCGAACTCGGTCTCGTCCGCGCATCCGGGTCCACCGTATACGAGGACCACCTAGGGGCGTTGTGCGAGACGATGCGCCTCCTGGTCGCGGGCGCACCCGATGCCCGCCCGCCGGCTGCGATCGATGTCCAGCGCCGGTTCTTCCAGCGCCACCTCGAACCGTGGGTGATTGCTTGCGTTGACTCAATACCGGCGTGTGCAGTTGCCAACTACTATGCGCGAGTAGCACAATTTGCCGCAGCCTACGTGGCGCTCGAACGTGACTCGTTCGCCATCGAATAAACCCCGGTCAATCGCTGTTGGTGGGCAACACCCCATAACGTCACGGCCACGCAATTTTTTGGAGGTCCGCATGAGTCACAAGCCGCAGCGCGCAGCGCCCGCGCAATCCGTCTCGTCCGCCTCGCCGTCTTCCCGTCGTCGCTTCCTCCTGGCACTCGGTGCCGGCAGCGCCGGTGCCGCCACCGTGGCGGTCGCCCAGCCGCTCGCCGGCGCGCTGCCGCAGGAAGCGCCCGCGCCCGAGGCCGGCAAGGGCTACCAGGAAACCGACCACGTGCGCGATTACTACGCGACTGCGCGGCTCTAGGAGGACCACCATGCTGCTGACCCGCAAGTCCGACGCCGCCCCGACCGCAGGCCCGCGCCTGAAGCGACTGGCCGGCGCCAAGCTGTCCACGATGGACCGCCGGACGTTCCTCAAGCGTTCGGGGCTGACCGCCGGTGCCGGCGCGTTCGCCACCCAGTTGCCGTACGGCGCGATCGCTTCCTCGCGCAGGCGCAGAAGGAAGCGTCCGGGGTCAAGGTCGAGAAGAAGCGCACGGTCTGCACGCACTGCTCCGTCGGCTGCGCGGTCGACGCCACCGTCGAGAACGGCGTGTGGACGCGGCAGGACCCCGTCTTCGAGTCGCCGCTGAACCTCGGCGCCCACTGCGCGAAGGGCGCGTCGGTGCGCGAGCACGGGATCATCGAGCACTCGCACCGGCTGAAGACGCCGATGAAGCTCGTCAACGGCAAGTGGCAGCGGATCTCGTGGGAGCAGGCGATCAACGAGGTCTCGGCCAAGCTGCTCGACATCCGCACCAAGTCGGGCCCGGACGCCGTGTACTGGATCGGCAGTTCCAAGCACAACAACGAGCAGGCATACCTGATGCGCAAGTTCGTGTCCTTCTGGGGCACCAACAACTGCGACCACCAGGCGCGGATCTGCCACTCGACGACGGTCGCCGGCGTAGCCAACACGTGGGGCTACGGCGCGATGACCAACTCGTACAACGACATGCAGAACACGAAGTGCGCGATGTACATCGGCAGCAACGCGGCCGAGGCGCACCCGGTGTCGATGCTGCACATGCTGCACGCGAAGGAAACCGGCGCGAAGATGATCGTGATCGATCCGCGCTACACGCGTACGGCGGCGAAGGCGGACGAGTTCGTGCGCATCCGCTCCGGCACGGACATTCCCTTCGTGTTCGGCCTCTGCTACCACATCTTCAAGAACGGCTGGGAAGACAAGAAGTACCTCAGCGACCGCGTCTTCGGCATGGACAAGGTCAAGGAGGAGATCCTCGCCAAGTGGACGCCCGACAAGGTCGAGGAAGTGACCGGGGTGCCCGAGGCGCAGGTGTACAAGGTCGCCGAGATGATGGCCAAGAACCGGCCGTCGACCGTCGTGTGGTGCATGGGCCAGACGCAGCACACGATCGGCAACGCGATCGTGCGCGCCACCTGCATCCTGCAGCTCGTGCTCGGCAACGTCGGCGTGTCCGGCGGCGGCACCAACATCTTCCGCGGCCACGACAACGTGCAGGGCGCGACGGACGTCGGCCCGAACCCGGACTCGCTGCCCGGCTACTACGGCCTCGCCACCGGCTCGTGGAAGTACTGGGCGTCGGTGTGGGGCGTGGACTACGAGTGGCTGAAGAAGCAGTACGCCGAAGGCATGATGGAGAAGCCCGGCACCACGCTCTCGCGCTGGATCGACGCCGTCACGTATCCGAACGACGTGGTCGACCAGGGCCCGAACGTGCAGGCGATGGTGTACTGGGGCCACGCGCCCAACAGCCAGACGCGCGGCAAGGACATGATCGAGGCCATCAAGAAGCTGGAGCTGATGGTCGTGATCGACCCGTATCCCTCCGCCACCGCCGCGATGTCGGCGATGGTGCGCAAGGACAACACGTACCTGCTGCCGGCGTGCACGCAGTTCGAGACCTCGGGCTCGTGCACGGCGTCGAACCGCTCGATCCAGTGGCGCGAGAAGGTCATCGACCCGCTCTTCGAGTCGAAGCCCGACCACACGATCATGGTCGCGTTCGCGAAGAAGTTCGGGTGGGACAAGGACTTCACCAAGAACCTGCAGATGGTGAAGGACAAGGACGGCTGGGACGAGCCGACCCCCGAGTCGATCCTGAAGGAGATCAACAAGGGCACGTGGACGATCGGCTACACCGGCCAGTCGCCCGAGCGCCTGAAGCTCCACATGCAGAACATGTCGACGTTCGACGTGAAGACGCTGCGCGCGCGCGGCGGCCCGTGCGACGGCGACTACTTCGGCCTGCCCTGGCCGTGCTACGGCACGCCCGAGCTGAAGCACCCGGGCTCGCCCAACCTGTACGACACCTCGAAGACGATGATGGACGGCGGCGGCTGCTTCCGCGCCAACTTCGGCGTCGAGCGTGACGGCGTGTCGCTGCTGGCGGCCGACGGCTCGTGCCCGAAGGGTTCCGACATCACGACCGGCTACCCCGAGTTCGACCACGTGCTCCTGAAGAAGCTGGGCTGGTGGGACGAGCTGACGGACGCCGAGAAGAAGCTGGCCGAAGGCAAGAACTGGAAGACCGACCTCTCCGGCGGGATCATCCGCGTGGCGATGAAGGTCCACGGCTGCCATCCGTTCGGCAACGCGAAGGCGCGCGCGATCGTGTGGAACTTCCCGGATCCGATCCCCGTGCACCGCGAGCCGCTGTACTCGCCGCGCCCGGACATGGTCGCGAAGTACCCGACCTACGACGACCGCAAGTCGTTCTGGCGCCTGCCCACGCAGTACAAGAGCGTCCAGCAGAAGAACGTCGAGGAGAAGGTCGCGGAGAAGTTCCCGCTGATCCTCACCTCCGGCCGGCTGGTCGAGTTCGAGGGCGGCGGCGACGAGACGCGGTCGAACCCGTGGCTCGCCGAGCTGCAGCAGGACAACTTCGTGGAGATCAACCCGAAGGACGCGAACGACCGCCGGATCATCGACGGCGAGTACGTGTGGGTGAAGTCGCCCACCGGCGCGCAGATCTCGGTCAAGGCGCTGGTCACCGACCGCGTCGCGGCCGGCACCACGTTCATCCCCTTCCACTTCGCGGGCTGGTGGCAGGGCAAGGACATGCTCGAGTTCTATCCGGAAGGCTCCGCGCCGATCGTGCGCGGCGAGGCGGTCAACACGGCCACCACGTACGGCTACGACTCGGTCACGATGATGCAGGAAACCAAGACCACGCTCTGCCAGGTCGAGAAGCAGGCGAAGGCATAAGGGGGACACCATGGCTCGAATGAAATTCCTCTGCGATGCCGAGCGCTGCATCGAGTGCAACGGCTGCGTCACCGCGTGCAAGCAGGAAAACGACGTTCCCTGGGGCGTCAACCGCCGGCGCGTGGTGACGGTCAACGACGGCGTGCCGGGCGAGCGCTCGATCTCGGTCGCGTGCATGCACTGCTCGGATGCGCCGTGCATGGCGGTCTGCCCGGTGGACTGCTTCTACCGCAGCCCGGAAGGCGTCGTGCTGCACGACAAGGACCTGTGCATCGGCTGCGGCTACTGCTTCTACGCGTGCCCGTTCGGCGCGCCGCAGTTCCCGCAGGCCGGCGCGTTCGGCGTGCGCGGCAAGATGGACAAGTGCACGTTCTGCGCGGGCGGTCCGGAGAAGGACGGCTCGGAGGCCGAGTTCAAGAAGTACGGCCGCAACCGTCTCGCCGAGGGCAAGCTGCCGGCGTGCGCGGAGATGTGCTCGACCAAGGCGCTGCTCGCCGGGGACGGCGACATGATCGCCGAGATCTATCGCCAGCGCGTCACCGTGCGCGGCAAGGGCAGCGACGTGTGGGGCTGGGGCACCGCCTACGGCCGTCCCGAGGCGCCGAAGGGCGCGCCCGGAGCCGCACCCGCACCTGCCACCCCCACTCCGGGAGCGAAATCGTGATCAACCGTGTAACGCAGTGGGCCGCGATCGCGGCCAGCGCCATGGCCGTGCTGATGCTGGCCGGCTGCGGCGAGCGCCCGCAGGTCATCGAGTACAAGCAGGGCACCTACCAGGGCAAGCCGGACGAGGCCCCGTGGACGCCGGCGCCGTGGAACGGCAACAAGGACGCGTGGGAGCGCGACATCCGCGCGCGGACCCAGTTCCAGAACGAGTACAAGCGGATCGGTTCGTAGCGGAGGCGGCCATGCGCAATTCTTGGGTAGCAGCGGCGCGTGCACTCGCACTCGCCGCGGGCCTCGCGGCCGCGTGCGTCGCGAGCGCCCAGTCGCCGGCCGTCGACGCGAAGGAAGCGGACCAGGCCAAGCAGCAGGTCCAGCAGCAGCAGGTGCAGCCGCTGAACAACCAGCCGGTGTGGAAGGAGATCCGCTCGGGCGAGCCGCAGTACACGAGCCTGCCTGGGCGCGAGACGAACATCCTCATCCAGCCGCAGGGACAGACGTGGCGCGCCGCGCGCGTGCCGCTCGCCACGGCGGGCGGGTTCCTGTTCGTCGCCGCGCTGCTCGCGATCGGCGTCTTCTACGTGTGGCGCGGTCCCATCCGCGTCCACGGGCAGCCGACGGGCCGCATGATCGAGCGCTTCAC
>JAXMFO010000015.1:0-56121 GCA_046347715.1 Burkholderiales bacterium | reverse complement strand
GAGAAGACGCGCGAAGCGTTCGCCGGGGCGTGGTGCTCCGTAGGCGACATGGCCTATCGCGACGGCGACGGGTTCTATCACCTGGTCGACCGGAAGAGCAACATGATCATCAGCGGCGGCGAGAACATCTACCCGTCGGAGGTGGAAGGAGTGCTGGCGGCGCACCCGGCCGTGCAGGACGTCGCGGTGGTCGGCATTCCCGATGCCAAGTGGGGAGAAGCGGTGTGCGCGGTGATCGTGCGCCGCGCCGGGCACGGCGTCACGGAGGCGGAGATCGTCGAGTGGACGCGGGACCGCCTCGCCGGCTACAAGCGTCCGCGGCACGTGCGGTTCATCGAGGAGGCGCAGATGCCGCGCACCGCGACCGGCAAGATCCAGCATCGCATCCTGCGCACGCTGCTGACGGAACGCACCTGACCGCGCCGTCCCGGATCGCCCCGGTACGGTGTTCCGTGGTCGACCATTCTTGTAAAGTGGAGGTCGCGCCTCGCGCGGCCAACCCGGGATGGCCCCATCCTCGACCGCCGCCGCGGGGGCACAACTTGACGTCCCTCCCCCTGCCTGTCGTACTTTCGGGATGACCTTGCCCGCCTCCATCACCCTCGACGACAAGTACGCGCTCACCGCCGGCCGCGCGTACATGAGCGGCGTCCACGCCCTCGTGCGCCTGCCGCTCGTGCAGAAGCAGCGCGACGCGGCCGCCGGACTGAACACCGCCGGCTTCATCACCGGCTACCGCGGCTCGCCGCTCGGGACCTACGACTTTGCGCTCGCCGCCGCGCAGGCGCACCTCGCCGCGCACGACGTCCTGTTCCAGCCCGGCGTGAACGAGGACCTGGCGGCGACCGCGATCTGGGGCACGCAGCAGGTCCACCTCTACGACGACGCGACGCGCGACGGCGTGTTCGGCATCTGGTACGGCAAGGGGCCGGGCGTGGACCGCTCGATCGACGTGCTGAAGCATGGCAACCTCGCCGGCAGCGCGGCGAACGGCGGCGTGCTGGTGCTGGCTGGCGACGACCACGCGTGCCAGTCGTCGACCACGGCACATCAGAGCGAGCAGGTGCTCGCCGCCGCGATGATCCCGGTGCTCAATCCGGCGTCGGTGCAGGACTACCTCGACTTCGGCCTGCTCGGATTCGCGCTGTCGCGCTATTCGGGATGCTGGGTCGCGATGAAGGCGATCGCGGAAACCGTCGAAAGCTCGGCCGTGGTCGACCTCGACCCCGCGCGCGTGCAGGTGACGATCCCCGTCGATTTCGCGTTGCCGCCCGGCGGCCTCAACCTGCGCTGGCCGGACACGCCGCTCGACCAGGAGCGCCGGCTGCACGGCCCGAAGATGGAGGCGGTGCATGCGTTCGCCCGCGTCAACGCGTTCGACCGCGTGGTGCTCGACGCGCCGCGACCGCGGCTCGGCATCGCGGCCACCGGCAAGGGCTATCTCGACGTGCGCCAGGCGCTGGCCGAACTCGGCATCGACGACGACCGCGCCCGCGACCTCGGCCTGCGCGTCTACAAGATCGGGATGAGCTGGCCGCTCGAGCCAGCGAAGGCCCTCGCTTTCGCGGAAGGGCTGGAAGAGATCCTCGTCGTCGAGGAGAAGCGCCCGTTCGTCGAGGACCAGCTCGCGAAGCTCCTCTACGACGCGCCGCAGCGCCCGCGCCTCGTCGGCAAGCGCGACGAGGCCGGCCGCCCGCTGCTGCCGAGCGAGGGCGAGCTGTCGGCGGCCTCGGTCGCCGCCGCCATCGCCGCGCGCCTCACGCGCCTGCACGGCGACCTGCCGGCCCTCGCGGCGCCGCTGGCGCGACTCGACGCCCTGCAGAAGGTCGCGCGCAGCACCACCGTGTACCCGCTGCGCACGCCGTTCTTCTGCTCCGGCTGCCCGCACAACACGTCCACCAAAGTCCCCGAGGGCAGCCGCGCGCTCGCGGGCATCGGCTGCCACTGGCTCGCGCTGCACATGCCACGGCAGACGAAGACGTTCAGCCACATGGGCGGCGAAGGCGCCGCGTGGATGGGGCTCTCGCCGTTCCTGCGCGACAAGCACGTGTTCCAGAACATCGGCGACGGCACCTACTTCCACAGCGGCCTGCTCGCGATCCGTGCCGCCGCAGCGGCCGGGATCGACATCACGTACAAGATCCTGTTCAACGACGCCGTCGCGATGACCGGCGGGCAGGCGGTGGACGGCCAGCTCACGGTGCCGCAGATCACGCGGCAGGTGGCGGCCGAGGGCGCGCGCCGCATCGCCGTGGTCACCGACAAACCGGACAAGTACGACGTCACCACTGCATTCGCACCGGGCACGACGGTGCACCACCGCGACGAACTCGACGCCGTGCAGCGGGAGCTGCGCGAGGTACCCGGGCTCACGATCCTGATCTACGACCAGACGTGCGCCGCGGAGAAGCGCCGCCGCCGCAAACGCGGGAAGCTGCCGGATCCGCCCGAGCGCGTGTTCATCAACGACGCGGTGTGCGAGGGCTGCGGCGACTGCTCGGACCAGTCCAACTGCGTGTCGGTGAAGCCGCTCGAGACACGCGACGGGCGCAAGCGCATCATCGACCAGTCCGCGTGCAACAAGGACTACTCGTGCCTGAAGGGCTTCTGCCCGAGCTTCGTCACCGTCACCGGCGCCAAGGCGCGGCGCGCGAGGGCGACGCTGCCCGCGGGCGACCTGCCGCTGCCGGCCCCAGCGCAGTTGGACGAGCCGTGCGCGATCGTCATCACCGGCATCGGCGGCACCGGCGTGATCACCGTCGGCGAGATGCTCGGCATGGCGGCGCACCTCGACGGCCGGCACTGCACGGTGCTCGACAACACCGGCATGGCGCAGAAGAACGGTGCGGTGACGAGCCACGTGCGCATCGCCGCGAGCGGCGACGACCTGCACGCGGTGCGCGTGGGCGCAGGAGCGGCGAGCCTCGTGCTCGGCTGCGACATGGTGGTGGCGGCGAGCCCCCCCACCCTCTCCGCGATCCGGGCCGGCCACACGCGCGTGATCGTCAACGACACGCTGACGCCGACCGCGCGCTTCGTGCTCGACCGCGACATGGACCTGCAGATCGGCCCGATGCAGCGCGCACTGCGCGACGCCGCGGGCCCGGCGCACGCCGACTTCCTGCCGGCGACCGAACTCGCGACCGCGCTGCTGGGCGACGCGATCGCCACCAACCTCTTCCTGCTGGGCTACGCGTTCCAGCGCGGCTGCGTGCCGCTCTCGCTCCCCGCGATCGAGCGCGCGATCGAACTCAACGGCACCGCGGTGGAGAGCAGCAAGGCCGCGCTCGCGTGGGGCCGCCGGGCCGCGCACGACCTGGCGGCGGTCGCTGCCGCCGCCGGCGTCGCCCCGTCCGCGCCGGAGACCGAAACGCTCGCGGCGCTGGTCGAGCGCCACGTAACCACGCTGACCGACTACCAGGACGCCGCCTACGCGCAGCGCTACCGGGCAGCCGTGGACCGCGTCGCCGCCGCCGACCGCATCGCGGGACGGACGGGGCTCACCGAGGCCGTCGCGCGCTCGCTCTTCAAGCTGATGGCCTACAAGGACGAGTACGAGGTCGCGCGCCTGTACTCGGATCCCGCGTTCCGGGCGAAACTGGCGGCCCAATTCGACGGCGACCTCGCGCTGCGCTTCCACCTCGCCCCGCCCCTGCTCGCCAAGCGGGATCCGGCCACCGGCCACCTGCGCAAGCGCGCCTACGGCCCGTGGATGGAGGGGGCGCTGCGCACGCTCGCGAAGCTGCGCCGCCTGCGCGGCACGGCGCTCGACGTGTTCGGGCGCACGGAGGAACGCCGGGCGGAGCGGCAGGACATCGCCGACTTCGAGGCAGTCGTCGCGAAGATAGCGACGGACCTCGATGCCGACAACTACGCGCTCGCGCTGGAGATCGCGGCGCTGCCGCTCACGCTGCGTGGCTTCGGGCACGTGAAAGCCCGCCATCGGGTCACGTACGCCGCCCGCCTTGCCCCGCTGCTCGCCCGCTTCCGCCGGGAGCCGTCGCTCGCGCAGGCCGCCGACTAGCCGGTGTCAGACACCTCATAGGCGGTGTCTGACACCGATCCCTAGCGGCCGACGCCGGCCAGCACGTCCGCCTTGAGGAACCGCTCGACGACCAGCATGAAGGCGATCGACGGGATCAGCAGCAGCAGCGCGGTGATCGACGCGATCTGGTAGTTGCCGCCCATGCTGGCGTTGAACATGAGGAGCGGCAGCGTCGTCACGTCCGGCACGCCGACGAAGTAGGTGCCGGTGAACTCGTCGAGCGACTCCAGGAAGACGAAGATCGCGCTCGCGATGATGCCGGGGGCCGCGAGCGGCAGCGTGACCGTGCGGAAGCACGTCCACGGCGACGCGCCCATGTTGCGCGCCGCCTCCTCCAGCGAGACGTCCACCGACGCGAATGCGGCGGATGCGATCCACACCGCCAGCACGAGTCCGTGCGACGCGTGCACCAGCACCACGCCCAAGACGGTGCCGTTGAGGCCGATCTCGTAGAACACGCGGGCGATGTTCACGTAGACGGGCAGGTTGGGCACCGCTTGCGGCAGCAGGAACGCGAGCAGGATGAGCCCGCGCCAGCGGAGCTTCAGGCGCGCCAGCGCGTAGCCGGCGGGCACGGCGACGAGGAGGCTCAGCAGCACCGTCAGCATCGCGATCCAGATGCTGGTGCCGAGCGACGCCAACGCGCCGCCGCGCGGGCTGAACACGCGGCCCCAGAACGAGAACCCGAACTCCTGCGGGATGCGGTTGGGGAAGTACCACTTCTCCGCGAACGCCCACAGCAGCAGGTTGGCGAGCGGTCCGAAGATCACGAACGCGACCAGGCCGAGCACGACCGCGAGGCCGATCAGCTGCGGCCAGCGGCGCGGGATGGCGACCGCACTCACCGCGCCTGCTCCCGCGCGGCGTGCCGCAGGTAGAACCACGCCCCGCCGGCCGCGACCACCAGCGACATGAGACACAGCGCGTTGGCGACGGCGTAATCCGAGAGCGTGCTGATGCGGTAGGCGATGTCGACGGTGATCATCGTCGGCGAGTTGGGGTTGATCATCATCGGCACCGACAGCACCGAGAGCATCGTCACGAAGGACAGCACGAGCCCGACCAGCAGCGTACCCCGCACCTGCGGCAGCACGATGTCCCACAGCACGCGCAAACGCGGCGCGCCGAGGTTGCGCGCGGCCTCGACGTGCTGGGTCTCGAGCGACGCCATGGCGCCCGCGACCAGCAGCGTGACGAACGGCGCCTGCTTCCACACGAACGCGACGACGATGCCGCGCCAGTCGAGGAGGCTCTGCGCCTGCAGCGGCTCGATCAGGCCGGATCCGATCAGCACGTGGTTCAGCATGCCATTCTTGGCGAGGAACGTGCGCATGATCTGGCCCGTCACGATGAACGGGATGAAGAGCGGCCAGCGGTAGAGCCAGCGCAGGATCGCCACCGCCCGCGGGTTCTCGCCCAGCGTCAGGTAGCCGGCGATGGCGACCGCCACCACGGCGATGACCGCCGTCGACAGCAGGCAGATGCCGATCGTGAAGAAGAGGTCGGTCCGGTAGAGGTCCCAGGCCTTCGCGAAGTGCTCGAGCGTGAAATCGCCGCCCTTGGTGCGGAAGGCGAGCACGGCGGAGAGCAGCAGCGGGAAGACGAAGAACGCCGCGATGACCGCGAGCGCGGGCGCGACGAGCGCGTAGGCGCGCCAGCCGGAAACGGGGGAATCGAGGGTGTTGCTCATCGGGACCGTGGCCCCTCACCCCGGCCCTCTCCCCGCGCACGGGGAGAGGGCGGGATCAGGCACAGTGCTGCGTGGATTCGCGACGGCGGGTCCGAGTCATCTCCCTCTCCCCGTACGCGGGGAGAGGGTTGGGGTGAGGGGAAACGCCTCGAGGAGGCCACCCGCCTCACTTCAGGACGACGCGCTCATACCCCTCGACGATGTCGGTGAAGTAATCCGACAGCGGGAACGGACGCCCGTTCTTCGCGAGTTCCGCCGGCGAGATGTCGGTGAAGAGCTTGTTCCAGTCCGCCTGCGAGAGCTTCGGCTGCACGTACTGCGGGTCGATGCCGGGGTACCAGTTGAACTGCTTCACGATGCCGTCGGCCTGGACCTCAGGGCTTTCCGCGAAGTCGATGAATTTCTTGGCGAGCGCCGCGTTGGCGGCCTTGGCGGGGATCACGTAGTACATCGGCTGTCCGGGCATGCCGGGTGCGGGCAGCGCAAGCTTGATCTTGGGCGAGAGCTTGCCGTCCGCCTGCCACGTGTAGAACATGTCGACCCACACCGGACCCATCGCGATCTCGCCGCGGTTCAGCATGTCGAGCGTGCCCGCGTTGCCCGGCGTCATCACGACGTTCTGGTTGAAGTCCTTGAGGCCCGCGAGCGACTTGTCGATCGCGGCCTTGTCGGCGGCCGAGTACGGGCCCTTCTCGAGCTTGTCGCCGAGGCCGCTGTTGGCGCCGACCCAGCCCATTACGAAGCCCACGCCCGACATGCCGCCCTTGACGCCGTTGTAGCCGAACTGCTTCGGGTTCTTCTTCACCCACTCGGCGAGTTCCGCGAACGACTTCGGCGGATTCTTCACGAGGTCCGGGTTGTACGCGAACGCGATCTGACTGTGGAACATCGGCAGCACGTAGCTGTCGACGTTCGCGCCGAGCGCGTTCTTGGCCGTGTCGCGCGACACGAGCTTGCCGGCCGCAACGTCGTTGCGGTACGGCAGCAGCAGCTTGTCGCCCACCATCGTGGCGGCGCCGCGCTGATGCACGACGGCCACGTCCGTGTCCCACGCGGCCGATCCCGCCTTCTGCTGGGCGGCGAGCTTCTCGTAGATCTTCTGCGAGCCCGCGTCGCCCGGGCCGGTGCCGACCGCCTTCACCTTCACGCCCGGGTTCATCTTCTCGAACTTGGGCCCGAGGTAGTTGTTCACGTAGTCGACCATGTTCTGGTCGCCCGCCGACACGACGTTGAGCGTGACCTGGGCGGACGCGCCGCCGGCCATCGCGAGCGCGGCCGCGACGGCGCCGGTCACCAAGAGCTTCCGTAGTTGCATGTTGCGACTCCTCCTAAGGGGCTTTGCCGCCCGTGAACAGCATCAGCGCCGCGCGCGGCACCACGACCGTGGCCGCGGTGCCCTCGGCGACGCGTTCCGGCGCCTCGACCCACACATCGGTGTCGTCGGTGCGCACGCGATAGCGATACCCATGTCCCACGTAGACGGACTGCGCGATCACGCCCGGCAGCAGCAGGGCGTCCGCGGCGTGGCCCTCGCGGGAGAGCGCGAGGCGCGCCGCGTCGCTGCGGAAATGCGCGCGCAGGCGGGCCGCCTCGGGTGTTCCCGAGATCGCCGCACGCAGCGCACCGCCGTCGGCTTCGACCAGGTCGAGCGCGTTGTCGGCACCCATGAAGCCGGCGACGAATGCGCTTTCCGGGCGGTGGTAGATCTCTTCCGGCGGCCCGACCTGGATCACGCGCCCGGCGTCGATGACGGCGATGCGGTCGGCCAGCGTGAGCGCCTCCTCGCGGTCGTGCGTGACGTAGACCGCGGTGATGCCGATGCGCCGCTGCAGCGCGCGCAATTCGTGGCGCAGCTCGAGCCGCACCTTGTAGTCGAGGTTGCTCATCGGCTCGTCGAGGAGCAGGAGGTGCGGGTCGACCGCCAGCGCGCGCCCCAGCGCCACGCGCTGCCGCTGCCCGCCCGAGAGCTGCGTCACCGGCCGGTCGGTGAAGCCGGTCAGTTGCAGGAGCTTCAGCATCTCGGCCACGCGCTCGGCGATGGCCGCGGACTTCCAGCCGCGCATGCGCAGGCCGTAGCCGATGTTCCCCGCGACCGTCATGTGCGGCCACAGCGCGTACGACTGGAACATCATCGCCGTCTCGCGCTTCTCGGGCGGCAGGCGGGTGATGTCCTTGCCGTCGACGCGGATGGTGCCTTCGTCGGGGATCACGAAGCCGGCGATGGAGCGCAGGAGCGTGGTCTTGCCGCAGCCCGAGCTGCCGAGCAGCGCGACCATCTCGCCGCGGGCGACGTCGAGGCTCACGCGGTCGAGCACGCGCTGGCCGCCATAGGAGACGGAAACGTCCGCGATGGAAAGATAGGGGGTCATGGCCGGTCGGAGCGCACGCGAGTGGTGCGCGGCCGAGAGTTTGAACCCAAATCGTGACAACTTCATGTTGCGGCGCAGAAAGGCGCCGGCATGATTGGCCAGAGTCGAGCGATGCGAGGGGTCGATGCGAGGGGTCGATGCGAGGGGGCTGACCCCGGCCCTATCGGGGTCTGACCCCGGCGCCACACCCCGACCGCCACCTCCGCCCCCATCCGTGTCTGACACCGCCTACTACGTGTCTGACACCGCCTATGACGTGTCAGACACCGGATGCGGCTAGCGGCCGGCCGTCCGCGCGGTGTAGAGGCGATGCAGCGTGATCTTGCGCACCTCGGCCTTGGAGGCCTCGATGTGGGAGCGCAGCAGGCGTTTCGCTTCGTCGGCGCGCCGGCGGAGGATCGCGCGCAGGATCTGCGCGTGCTCGTCGTAGGTCTTGCCGATGCGGTAGGCCTGCGTGAAGTCGAGGCGGCGGATGATGCGGATGCGCTCGGTGACCTCGCGGTGGCAGCGCGCCACCTCCGGATTGCCGGCCGCGGCCACCAGCGAGGTGTGGAACGACTCGTCGAGCGCGGCGACCTGCTTCGCATCGGCGAGCCGCTCGGTGACCGGCACCAGCCAGGTCGCCTTCAGTTCTTCCAGCCCCTCCCGCTCGGGCAGGTCGCACAGCCGCGCGACCGCGGCCTCCTCGAGGATGAGGCGCAGGTCGTAGAAATCCTCGAACTGGCGGAAGTCGTAGGGCCGCACGCTCCAGCCGACGCGCAGATGCACGGTGAGGTAGCCCTCGCGCTCGAGGCGATAGAGCGCCTCGCGCACCGGCGTGCGGCTCATGTTCAGCCGCTCGGCCATCTCGGTCTCGGTGAAACGGTCGCCGGGCAGCAGTTCGAAGTCGAAGATGGCGGCCTTCAGCGCATCGTACGCGGTCCCGGCGAGCGAGCGCTCGGGCGCGGGTGCCGCCTTCAGCGCGCGCGTCACGGCGCGTCCGCCGGGAGCAGGCTCACGTGCGCGGCGACCACGCGCCACCCTTCCGGCATCCGCACCCACGTCTGGCTCTGGCGGCCGCGGACCTTCCCGCCCGCGCGCTCGAACTCGATGTTGGCGGTGGCGAAGTCGGCGCCGAACGTCGTGATGACCGTGCGCGTGACCGTGCGGGCGAGCCCGGCGGGTGAACGGGCCGAACGGAACGCCGCGATCGCCTCGTAGCCGTAGAGGTTCTCCGTCGCGCCGTAGCGCAGCGTGTGTTCGCTGCGCCAGAAGAGCTCGTCCAGCACGGCGACGTCGTTGCCGACGAGCGCGCGCTCGTAACGGGCGCACGCGGCCTCGACTTCGGCGCGTACGGCAGACTGGTTGACGAGGGAGGTCGGGACGGTCATGCGTGCAGCGGCGGCAGCGGCGCGTACGCCGCGCCGCAGGCCGCGAGGGAAGCCGCGACGCGGAAGCATAAGTCCTCGCGCCACGGCGCGGCAATGACCTGCACGCCGATGGGCAGCGCACCGTGGCGCGGCATCGGCGCCACGACGACCGGCAGGCCGATGCAGGAGATGGGCTGCGTGAGGAGGCCCATGCTGGCGCGCAGCGGCAGGCGCTCGCCGTTCACGTCGAGCCACTCGGTCCCGGCCGGCGTGGCCGCGCACGGCGTGGCCGGAGCGAGGAGCACGTCGTGGCGCGCGAAGAGTTCGAGGACGCCGTCGCGGAACCAGCGCCGCACCCGCTGCGCCTTCGCGTACCACGCCGCGGGCGTCAGCGCGCCCGCGGTGAAGCGGTCGCGCGACAGCGGTTCCATCTCGGCGCGCCGTGTCCGCAGGTGCGGGAGGTGCCGCTCCCCACCTTCGCTGGCGGTGATGACGAAGGCCGCCGCGCGCCCGAGGGCCGCGGCGGGCATTTCGGTGGCGGTGGTCACGCCCAGCGCCGTGCACGCGCGGTCCAGCGCGGCGATCGCCGCGGGGGTCGCGTGCTGCTCGAAGTACCCTCCGAGGCGCGCGATGCGCAGGCCCCCCGCCCCCTGCGCGAGGACGTGGCGCACCGGCTCGAGCGCCCGCTGCGCGCAGGCAGGGTCGGCAGGGTCCGCCCCCTGCAGCACGTCGTAGCAGGCGGCGAGATCGGGCAGCGTCGCGGCGAACGGCCCCAGGTGGTCGAGGCTGTCGACGAAGGGGAACGACCCGTGCCGCGACAGCCGCCCGTAAGTGGGCTTCAACCCCCAGATGCCGCACAGCGACGACGGCACACGGATGGAACCGTTGGTGTCGGACCCCAGCGAGAGCGGGACCAGGCGCGCGGCCACTGCCGCCCCGGAGCCCCCCGACGATCCGCCGGCGATGCAGGCGACGTCGTGCGGATTGCGGGTCGTGCCGTGGTGCGCGTTCTCGGTCGTGAAGCCGTACGCGAACTCGTCCATGTTGAGCGCACCCACCAGCACGGCGCCCGCTTCGCGCATGCGCGCGACCAGCGTCGCATCCTCCGCGGCCGGCGGCCGCTGCGCGTGCACCCGCGCGCCGGCCAGCGTGGGCAGGCCCGCGACGTCGAAGAGGTTCTTCACCGCGTACGGCACGCCGGCCAGCGGCGGCAGCGCCTGCCCGGCCGCGCGCCGGGCGTCGATGGCGCGGGCCTCGGCGAGTGCCCGCTCGGCGGTGACGGCGGTGAAGCTCGCAAGTTGCGGGTCGAGGCGCGCGATCGCGTCGAGCGAACGCTCGGCGACCGCGACGGCCGTCGTTGCGCCGTTGCGGATCCCCGCGACGATCGCGGCGGCGTTCGGGGGGCCCTCGCTCACCGCGTCGCAGCCCGGAGTACGTTCACGCGCGGAACACCGGCGCCATCTCGCATTCCGGCGGCAGGTCGAGCGCGAGCAGCGGCGCGGCCATCGCGGCCGTGCGCGTGAAGTGGGCGATCACGCGCAGGCGCTCGTCCGGCGCGAGGACGAGTCCCTGCAGTGCGCAGGCGGCGTCGACGTAGGCGGCGATCTGGGCGTCGGTCATGATGATGGGCAAGCGGCCTAGCGGCGCACTTCGCGCTGGAAGACCTCGAGGCTGCGCTTCTTGGCGGCGATGAACGACGGCTCGGACAGCGTGGCCACCGTCCGCGGACGCGGATCGTCGTAGCGCAGGATCTCGGCCACCCGCGTCGGGCGCTTGGTGAGCAGCAGCACCTCGTCGGCAAGATACACCGCTTCCTCGAGGTCGTGCGACACCAGCATCATCGTGGTGCCGGTGGCCATGAACACCTCCTGCAGCTTCTCCCGGATGAACAGCGTCATCTCGAAATCGAGGGCAGAGAACGGCTCGTCGAGGAACAGCACCTCCGGCTTCGGCGCCAACGCGCGCATGATCGACGCGGTCTGCTGCTGCCCGCCGGAGAGCTCGTACGGGAAGCGGTTGAGGTCGAACTTGACGTCGAACGAGGCCACCAGTTCCTGCACGCGGCGGTCGACCTCGGCCTTCGACTTGCCCTCGAGCTTCAGCGGATACGCGATGTTGTCGATGGTGCGCATCCACGGGAACAGCGCCTCGCGGTAGTTCTGGAACACGTAGCCGATCCTGGTCTCGCGCAGCGACTTGCCGTCGAACAGGATCTCGCCGGCGTCGATCGGGACGAGGCCCGCGATCATGTTGATGAGCGTGGACTTGCCGCAGCCGTTCGGCCCGAACACCGACACGATGCGGTGCTTGGGGATGTCGAGGTCGAAGTTCTCGTACAGCGGCCAGCCCGCGAAGTACTTGGTGAGGCCGCGGATCGTGATCTCGGTGCCGGCGGGGCCGGGCACGAACGGCGCCGTCGGGACGTCCGGGACGATGGGCGGGTTGAGCGGGCGCATGGTCAGGCGGCCCGGCGGGCGGTGGGGGACGCAGGGCTCATCGCCCGCTCCAGTGCACGATCCGCCGTTCGACGTAGAGGAACAGCACGTTGAGCGCGTAGCCGAGCGCGCCCGCCGCCAGGATCGCGGCGTACATGCTCTTCACGTTCAGCACCTGCTGCGCGTCGATGATGCGGTGGCCGAGCCCGTTGTCGGAACCGATGAACATCTCGGCCACGATGACGATGACGAGGGCCATCGACACCGCGCTGCGCAGGCCCACGAAGGTCGGCTGCAGCGACTCCCACACCAGGACGTCGCGGAAGATCTGCCAGCGCGTGGCGCCCATGACTTTCGCGGCCATCACGCGTTGCTTGCGCGCGTTGATGACCCCGTACGCGCTGTTGAACACGACGAGCAGGAACGCGCCGAACGCCGCGATCGCCACCTTGTTGATGTCGGACACGCCGAAGATCAGCAGGAACAGCGGGATCAGCGCCGACGACGGCGTCGAGCGGAAGAAGTCGATCAGGAACTCGACGCTGCGGTACGCCCGCTCGTTGCTGCCGAGCACCACGCCGAGCGGCACGCCGACCACCGCGGCGATGAGGAACGCCTCCAGCGTGCGCTTGACGGTCACCAGGAAGTCGGTGAGGAGCGGGCCGCCGGCGAGGCCGTTGACGAGGCTCAGGATCGTGTCGACCGGGGTCGGCAGCAGGATCGGCTTGATGAAGCCCGCGCGCACCACGAGGTCCCAGACGACGAAGAGCAGCAGCGGGCCCACGACCGGCAGCGCGCGGCCCCAGCGCGACTTGCGCGGCGCCGCCGCCGCGGCGGCCGCGGCGTTCCACGGCGCGCCGCCCTGGGTGGTGGCGGGCGTGGCCATCAGCCGGCCTTGTAGATGAGGTTCTCGACGACCACCTTCTTGTCGAAGATGCCCTTCTCCGTGAAGAGGTCGAAGAATTTCTGGAAGTACGCGATGTCGCTCGGCTTGAACTCGTTGTAGAGCATGTACGCGGCGAGCGGCACCTCGGAGGTGAGCGGCCCCTCGATCGCGGTGTAGCCCTTGAGGTATTGGCGCGCCTCGTCGGGCTTGGTGCGCACGAACTCCACGCCCTTCGCGTAGGCGGCCATGTACTTCTTGCTCACGTCCGGATTCTTCTTCAGGAATTCGGTCGTGAGGCTCGCCGAGCCGCCGTGCCACGGCGCCATCGGATCGCCCAGGATGTACTTGGCGACCACACCCGCCTCGACCACGCGCGTCGTGCCGTTCATGCGCCCGACGGTGCCGGTCGGCTCCAGCGTGTAGCAGGCGTCGACCTGCCCGGCCGCGATCGCCGCGACGTGCTGGCCGATCGGCAGCTCGATCACCGACGTCCCCGTGGCGCCTGCCCGCTCGAGCATCGTCTTGCACAGCGTGACGTTCTGGATGCCGGGGCCGGACGCGAGCTTCTTGCCCTTGAGTTCCGCGATGGTCTTGGCCGGGTTGTCCTTGGCGACGATGAACTCGTCGAGTACCCACTTCGCGTTGCTCGGGTTGGTGCAGAAGATCTTGAAGAGCCCCGGCTGCGCGATCTCGCCGATCGCGAGGTTGGCGGAGCCCGTGCCGTTCGCGCTGCCGTCCGCGCGGCCGGCGAGCATCGCCTCCATCACCTGCTGCGCGCCCGCGAACTTGAGCGGCTCGACGTCGAGCCCGGCTTCCTTGAAGTAGCCCTTCTCGATCGCCACGAAGAACGGCAGTCCCGACGCGATCGGCCAGAAGCCGACGCGGATCTTCGGCGTGCCCTGCGCACGTGCGAGACGCGGCGCGCCGAGGATCGCCGCGCCCGCGCCGGCCGCCTGCAGCAGCCGGCGGCGCGTGGGATCGAGGATCGTCGCGGAAGGGACGGGGGGCAGGCGCTTGGACATGGTGCGTCTCCGGGGCGTGGGGAAGGAAGGAAGATCAGGTCGATAGCGCAGGCGTGCGCGACGCGAGATAGGCGCGCCAGCCGCCGTGCAGCGAGATGTCGGGGGCACCGCGCACCGCATGCGCCTCGCACAGGAAGCCGTGCACGTGGCTGCCGTCGTCGAGCACGAGCGTGCCGATGGCGAGCGGGGGCGGGACGGAGGCGACGAGCGCGCCGAAGCCGGCGAGCGGCAGCTCCCACACCTCGACCTCGATCGCGGCGCCGGCGTCGCCGTCGGCGCGCACGAGGCCCGGCTTGGGCGGAACCGTGCCCGGCAGCGCGTACAGGCGGTAGGACGCCGCCGTACGCGTGCGGCGCACGAGACGCGCGCCGCGCCGGGCGAGCTCGCCGTTGAGCGGCATGCCGGACAGGTGCGCGCCCACCACCGCGACCTGCGCCACCTCGGCACGCGGGAGCAGCGGCTCGACGGTCGCCTCGCCCGTGCGCAGCGCACCGAGCGTGAGGCCGGTGTGCGCGTGAAAGCGCTGGGCCAGCGCGGCGAGCATGAGGTCGCTGCCGGCGGGGCCGATCAGCGTGATGCCGAAGGGCAGGCCGTCGGACCGCATCGACGCGGGTACCGCGATGGCGGCCAGGTCGAGCAGGTTGACGAAATTGGTGTACGTGCCGAGGCGGCGGTTCAGCTCGATCGGCTCGGCCTCGACGTCGGCGATGCGATAGGCCGTCGGCGCCGTCGGCACCACCAGCACGTCCACGCTGTCCCACAGCGACGTGAGGGCGGCCTTCATCTGCGCGAGACCCGCGTCCGCGACAAACACGTCGGTCGCCGAGTAGCGCCGCGCGCCCGCCACGATGCCGCGCACCGTCGGGTCGACGGCGTCAGGCTCGGCGTCGAAGAACGCGCGGATCGCGGCGTGGCGCTCCGCCACCCGCGGTCCCTCGTACAGCGTGGCGGCCACCGCGCGCCACGGCGCGTAGTCGATCTCGCGCGGCACGCCGCCCAGTTCCACGACGCGCGAGACCGCGGCCCCGAACGCCGCCGCCGCCGCGCCGTCGCCGTAGAACTCGAGCTGGTCGCGCTGGGGCACCGCGAAGGTGAAGCGCTCGCGGATGGCCGGGCGGTCGAGCGCCACCGCGCGCAACGCACGATCCGGCCCCGCGGCGGTGAGCGCCGCGAACACGCGCGCGGCGTCGGCGACGGTCAACGCGAAGATCGACACGCAGTCGAGCGAGCGGCACGCCGGCACCACGCCGTCGATGGGGACGAGGCCGCGGGTCGGCTTCCACCCGACGATGTTGTTGAGCCCGGCCGGTACGCGGCCCGACCCGGCGGTGTCGGTGCCGAGCGCGAAGTGGACGAGCCCGCGGGCCACCGCAACCGCGGAGCCCGAACTCGAGCCGCCCGAGACGAAGTCGGGATCGAAGGCGTTGGGCACCGCGCCGTAGGGCGAGCGCGTGCCGACGAGGCCGGTGGCGAACTGGTCGAGGTTGGTCTTGCCGACGACGATGGCGCCCGCGGCCTCGAGCGCCGCGACTGCGGCGGCACTCTGCGCGGGCTCGTACGCGAAGGCCGGACAGCCGGCGGTGGTCGGCGTGCCCTCGACGTCGATGTTGTCCTTGATCGCGGCGAGCGCGCCGAAGAGCGGCTGCCTCAGCGCGGCGCCCGGGTCGTGCTCCAGCAGGCGGTCGAGCGCCTGCGCCCGCTCGCGCAACGCGGCCGCGGGCAGCACCGAGATCCACACCGGGCGGTCGCGGTCGGTCGCGGGTCGCGCGAGCCAGTGCTCGACCACCTCCGACGGCCGCCACGTGCCGCGCTCGTAGGCGGCGTGCAGCGCGGACAGCGTCTTGGGCGGGATCGGCATCGGTCGGACGGCGCTTGTATACTATGCTGCATACTAGCAATCGGGATGCCAGCCGGGCAGGGCGCGGCAACCGCCGTGCGATCAACGGGTTGCGTGCAATGGGCGGCGCGCGGAAGTGCGGCCGCCATGGCCGCTTTGGTGCAGGCAGGGGGACGGCGCACCGCAATCAGGCGCGCCGCGGCGGTCAACCCTTCGGCTTGGTGCCGAGCGCGGGCGGCGCGACGTCGGCCGCCGCGTGCTCCCCGCGCAGGTGCGGCGCGGCGAGCCGCAGGTAGTGGAACATCGACCACAGCGTGAGCACCGCCGCCACCCACAGCGCCACCGTGCCGAGCAGCGGCGTGGGGATGCCGGGGATCAGCGGTTCCCACAGCAGGAGCGCGATGATCGCGGTCATCTGCGCGGCCGTCTTCACCTTGCCGATGAAGGCCACCGCCACGTTCTTCGTCTTGCCGAGCTGCGCCATCCACTCGCGCAGCGCGGAGATGGCAATCTCGCGGCCGATGATGATGATGGCGAGATAAGCCTCGGCGCGGCCGAGTTGCACGAGCAGGATGAGCGCCGCCGCCACCATGAGCTTGTCGGCCACCGGATCGAGGAACGCCCCGAACGCGCTGGTCTCGCCCCAGCGCCGCGCGAGGTAGCCGTCGAGCCAGTCCGTGATCGCCGCCGCGGCGAACAGCGCCATCGCAGTCCAGTTCTTGGCGACCGGCATGAGCCACGCGTCGGGCAGGTAATAGACCGCGACGAAGACCGGGATCATGATGATCCGCAGCCAGGTCAGGGCGATGGGGACGTTGAACGGCATGGGGCGCGGGCGCAGGCGACGAGGCCGATTCTACGCTCGGCGAACGGGGAGGATGTCGGGCGGGCGCTTGTCGCGGGGCGCCGGGCGACGGCGCTGTGGTGAATGGCGGCGCGCGGGTGAGCGGCTTCCCCTCACCCCAGCCCTCTCCCCCGCCGGGGGAGAGGGAGCCCTAAGTGGAGCGGTGTGCAGAGCTCATACGCCCGCAAAGGCATTCAGCCCGCACGCAGCGCGCCACTGAACGCCGGCGCGCAGCGCCGGGATGATCGGCGCGCTTCGTTGCCTTTGCTACGGGGAAAGCGCTCGGCCGCCCGGAGCTTTCCCCGCTGACTAGAACGGCCGCAAAAGGCGCAACTCCGAACCCACGTCATCCACCGCCAGCACGAGGCGCCTTTTGCGGACGCCTCCTAGTGCAGCTCGGTATAGATTCGCTCCGCCAAAGACCGCGAGATCCCCGGCACCCGCGCGATGTCGTCGATGCTGGCGGCACGCACGCCCTTCACGCCGCCGAAGTGCGCGAGCAGCGCGCGCCGCTTGGCGGCGCCCACGCCCGCGATCTCCTGCAATTCCGAGGTGGTGCGCGCCTTGGCGCGCCGCGCGCGGTGGCCCTGGATCGCGAAGCGGTGCGCCTCGTCGCGCACCTGCTGCAGGAGGTGGAGCCCCGGATGGTCGGACGGCAGGTTCAGCACCGCATCGCGGTCGGGGAAGACGATGTCCTCGAGTCCGGCCTTGCGCTCGGGGCCCTTGGCGATGCCAATCAGCGGGACGCCGTGCAGCCCCTGCTCCTCCAGTACGCCGGCGGCCACCCCCACCTGCCCCTTGCCGCCGTCGATCACGAGGAGATCCGGCGCCGGGTACTCGCCCGCGACGATGCGCGCGCAGCGGCGGGTGAGCGCCTCGCGCATCGCGGCGTAGTCGTCGCCGCCCTGCGCGGGCGTCACGTTGAAGCGACGGTACTCGGAGGTCTGCATCGCGAGACGGTCGAAGATCACGCAGGACGCGACCGCGGCCTCGCCCATCGTGTGCGACACGTCGAAGCACTCGATGCGCTGCGCCGACGACGGCAGGCCGAGCACCTCCTGCAGCGCGGCGAGCCGGTCCTCCTGGGTCGCCTTCTGCGCGAGCTTCTGGCGGATGGCAAGCGTGGCGTTCTGCAGCGCCATCGTGAGCCAGACGCGCCGCTCGCCGCCGGGATTGCCGACGATCTCCACCTTCTGCCCCGACTGTGCCGTCAGCACCTCGGCCAGTGCCTCGTGATCGGCGACGTCGGCGACCACGATGGTCGGCGGCACCGGGCGCTCGACGTAATGCTGCTCGAGGAATGCGCAGGCCACGGCGTCGAGCGCGTCCGGGTCCACCGCGTCGGCCACGTGCTTCGGGAAGAACGTGCGGTCGCCGACGTGGCGCCCGCCGCGGATCATCACGACGTTCACCGCATAGAGCCCGCCCTCGCTGGCGGCGGCGACGACGTCGATGTCGCCCGCGGTCGCGCTCTCGACGAACTGGCGCGACTGCAGCGACTGCAGCCGCGCGATCTTGTCGCGCACCCGCGCCGCGCGCTCGAACTCGAGCTTCGCGGCGGCCGCCTCCATCTGCGCCTGCAGGTCCGCAAGCACCTCGCTGGTCTTGCCGCGCAGGAAGAGCGTCGCCGACTCGACGTCCTGCCGGTACTCGTCCTCGCCGACCAGTCCCACGCAGGGCCCGGTGCAGCGCTGGATCTGGTGCAAGATGCAGGGGCGCGACCGGTTGGCGAACACCGTGTTCGCAGGTGCGCAGCTGGAAGACCTTCTGCAGCGTCGCGATGCCGTCGCGCACGGCTTCCGCGCCGCGGGGAACGGACCGGCGTTGCGCCGGTCGAGCGCGCCCCGGTGGAAGCGCAGCTGCGGATACGGGTCGCCGGAGATGCAGACGTACGGGTAGCTCTTGTCGTCGCGGAAGAGGATGTTGTAGCGCGGCTCGTGTGCCTTGATGAAGTTGTTCTCGAGCAGCAGCGCCTCGCCTTCCGAGCGCGTGACCGTGGTCTCCACGCGGGCGACGTGGGCGACCATCGCCGCGATGCGCGCCTCGTGGCCCGACTTCTGGAAATAGTTGGACACGCGCTTCTTGAGGTCGCGCGCCTTGCCGACGTACAGCACGTCGCCCGCGGCGTCGAACATGCGGTACACGCCGGGGCGGTGCGGCAGCGAGCGCAGCAGTTCGGAGGCGTCGAACTGCGGCGGCGGCGCCGGCTCGGCCGGGCCGGGGGTGGTGACCTGCGACAGGCGCGGGACCTTGCTCACCGCCGCCTCACACCGTGCGCAGGTGGCGCACGATGGTGTCGAACACGGCGCGGAACATGGGTTCGGTGAGGCGCCCGGTGTTCGTGTTGTACCGGCTGCAGTGGTAGCTGTCGACCAGCAGCCGGCCGCCGTCGAGCGGGTGTGCCGCACCGTGCGCGAACGCATGACCCGCCGGCTTCCGGCCCAGCGCCCGCAGCGAAGCGTCGTGCGCGATGCGGCCGAGCGCGAGGATCGCACCGCCCTGGGGCACGGTGCGCAGGTCCGCTGCCAGGAAGCCGTTGCACGTGCGCACTTCGGCCGGCGTGGGCTTGTTCTCCGGCGGCAGGCACTTGACCGCGTTGGTGATGCGGGCGCCGGTGAGCCGCAGGCCGTCGCCGCGCGCGGCCGCGACCGGCTGCGAGGCGAAGCCGTAGTCGTGCAGCGTCTTGTAGAGCAGGATGCCCGCGTAATCGCCGGTGAACGGGCGCCCGCTCGCGTTCGCGCCGTGCATCCCGGGCGCGAGGCCGACGATCACGAGGCGCGCGGAGGATTCCCCGAAGGGCGGCACGGGCCGGCACCAGTAGTCCGGGTGCTCGGACTGCACGTCGGCGAGGAACTGCGCCAGCCGCGCGCAGCGCCGGCAGGCCTCGTCGTACGTGGTCGTCGGCGGTGGGGCTTGATCTTCTGGCACAATCGGCGGTCTCGCGAGTGGGGCGCATGGTACCAGAGGCCATCCGCTGCCTTCGTGCACCGACCCGCGGCCCTCGCGCCCCGGGTTCATTCGACCGCCGCGCGCCCCTCCCCGTTCCCTCACTTTGTGATGCTCGCACCACCGTTCGAACTCGAAGTGCGCCGGCGCCTGCCCACGCGGGCCACGCGCAAGCCGCCGCTGCTCTTCGTGCACGGCGGCTACTGCGACGCGTGGTGCTGGGAGCCGCATTTCCTGCCGTGGTTCGCTTCGAAGGGCTGGCCCGCGTATGCGCTCTCGGTGCGCGGCCACGGCACGAGCGGCGGCGCGGACACGCTCTTCATCGCCGGCCTCGACGACTACGTGGCCGACGTCGAGCACGTCGCGGGCATGCTCGACGCGCCGCCGATCCTCATCGGGCACTCGATGGGCGCGTCGATCTGCGAACGGATGATGGCGACGCGGCCGGTGCGCGGCGCGGCGCTGATCGCGCCGGTGCCGCCGGCGGGGCTCCTCCCCGTGGCGGCGCGGCTGGCGGCGATGAACCCCGCCTATCTCTCGCACATGGCGGTGCTCGACCCGACGCGCATGACCGCGGACGTGCTCGCGGTGCTGCGGCCGTTCTACTTCAGCGACGGGGTCGACCACGCGATCCTGCGCGAGGCGATGAAGCACCTCACGAGCGAATCGCCGCGCGTGCTGTTCGACCTCGCATTGCGCCTGCACTGGGCGCTGCCGCACGGCTCGCCGTCGCCGGTGATGGTGCTGGGTGCCCACGACGACCGCATCGCGATTCCCGAAGACGTCGAGGCCACCGCCGCCCACCACCGGGTCCCCGCCACGATCCTGCCCGGCATGGGGCACATGCTGATGCTGGAGCCGGAGTGGGAGGAGGCGGCGGAGGCGATCGCGGCGTGGCTTGCGACCGTGGACTGACGCTCACGCGAACCGCAACGCTCGGGCCTGCGCCCCTCACCCCGGCCCTCTCGCCGCGAGCGGGGAGAGGGGGCGCCAGGCGAGCGCTTCGGATGGACATCAACCGTTGCGCCTCGCGCGCAGCCCGCCGCACGACGCTCGTTCTTGCGTGGCCCTTTCCAGCGGCCGGCGCCGGGCCGCCCCAAGGCGGCCGCCTGACCCGCCGTGAACGCAAGGGGTCAGACCCCGGCCTCATCGGGGTCTGACCCCGCTTTCAGCCATCGACGCAGCCCCTCACCCCAGCCCTCTCCCCGCGAGCGGGGAGAGGGAGCACCACGGGGGATTTCACACACGGTGACGGTGTGACGGCCGCAAAAGGCGCGCCCCCGCCCAAACGTCATCCACCGCCGCCGCGAACGCCTTTTGCGGACGCCGCGCAGCGGACGCCTTTTGCGGACGAAGAATTAGTGCGTGCGCCGCCGCACGAGCTCGTAGAAACGATCCGCCGGCAGCGGCTTGCTCGCCCAGAAGCCCTGGAAGCAGTCGCAGCCGTGGTGGTCGAGGAACTCGAGCTGCTCGCGCGTGCCCACGCCCTCGGCCACCACTTTCAGGCCGAGGCCCCGGGCGAGGCCGATGATCGCCTCGGTGATCGCCGCGTCCTGCGGGTCGGTCTCGAGGTCGGCGATGAACGAGATGTCGATCTTCAGCGTGTCGATCGGGAACTGCTTGAGGTGCGTCAGCGACGAGTAGCCGGTGCCGAAGTCGTCGATGGCGACGGTGAAGCCCTCGTCGCGCAGCTGGTGCAGCACCTTGCGGATCGCGTCGAGGTCGTGCATCAGGCTCGTCTCCGTGACCTCGAGCTCGATCCACGCCGGGTCGCAGTCCTCGCCCTTCACGATCTCCGAGATGCGCAGTGCCAGGTCCTCGCGGTAGAACTGGCGCGCCGACAGGTTGACCGACACGTTGAGGCGCAGCCCCGCCTTGCGCCACGCGACGCACTGCTGCGCGGCCGAGCGCAGCACCCACTCGCCCAGCGCGTGGATGAGGCCGGACTCCTCGGCGAGCGGAATGAACACCTGCGGCGGCACGTTGCCGTGCTCCGGGTCGTTCCAGCGCAGGAGCGCCTCGGCGCCGATGATCGTGCGGTCGTGGATCTTCACCACCGGCTGGTAGAAGAGGCGCAGCGTGCCGTCGGCCAGCGCCGAGCGCAGCGCAGTCTCCAGCGTGTGCTGGCGCAGGCGGTGCTCGGCCAGGTTGGCGTCGAGGAACTGGTACGTGTTGCGGCCGAAGTCCTTGCTGCGGTACATCGCGACGCTGGCGTACTTCAGCAGTTCCTCGGGCTCCTCGGAATCGTCGGGGTAGACCGCGATGCCGATCGAGGACGTCACGTAGATGTCGTGCGACTCGATCTCGAACGGCTGGGCGATGGCGTCGAGCAGCTTGCGCGATGCGCCCGAGCACGGACGGGTTGTCGAAGTCCTCGACGATCACCAGGACCGTCGCCGCCGGCGCGAGAACGGCGCTCGCGGGTGCCGTCCTCGAGGATGCCGCCGCCGCGCCCAGGAGCTCGTCGATCAGCATCAGCACCAGCGACGTTCTTGATCACCAGGCGAACACGCCGACCTGGGTGCACGTTGTGCCAGGCCTGCGTTGACCGGGTTGAGGCGCTCGTGCAGCAGCAGGCGGTTCGGGAGCCCGGTGAGCGCGTCGCGGGTGGCGAGGTACTGCAGCCGCTCCTCCGCCTCGATGCGCAGGAGACGTCCTGCACGAACGAGAGGATCGACACGATCCGCCCGTCCTGGTCGAGCAGCGCGGAGTGGTACCACTCGCACCAGATGGTGCCGCCGTCCTTGGTGTGGTTGCGGGTGAGGCCGGTGGCACGCGGCTCCTCGCCGCCCATCAGCCGGTCGACGAGGCCGGCGAAGCCCTCGCGGTCCTCCTCGTGCAGCAGCGGGTTGTCGGACAGGCGGATGCCGAGGATCTCCTCCGCGGCGAAGCCGAAGATGTTCTGCGCCTGCTGCGACCAGCGCACGAGGCGCGAGTCCCGGTCCCACTCGAGCACCGCGAGCGGCGTGTTGCCGATGTGCGACGAGAGCATCCAGTTGACGCGCTTCAGCTCCTCCTGGTTGCGCTTCTGGTCGTGGATGTCGGCGTGCATCATGTAGATGCCGACGACGTTGCCCTCCGCGTCGCGGTTCGGGCGCAGTGCACCGACTCCCAGCGCGCGGACCCATCGGGCTGCGAGAGCAGGAGCTCCGTGGACACGGTCTCGCCGGTCAGCACGCGGTCGAGCAGCGGCCCCAGCTGCGCCTCGCGCTCGGGCCCCACCACCTCGACGAAGGTGCGGCCGGTCAGGTCCTCGCGGTTCTCGCCCAGCCACTCCTCGTTGTGGCGGTTGAGGAAGCGGAAGCGTAGTCGCGGTCGACGGCCGATTGAGCCGCGCGCGCCGGCACGTTGTCCTCGATGAGCCGCATCCCGGCCCGGATCGCGCAGCGCCTCCTGCGCCTGCTTCAGGCCGTGGATGTCGTTCATCAGCACGAACGCGCCAGCACCTCGCCGTTCGCCGCGGCGTCCGGCACCACGATCGTCATCCAGCGCTTCACGCCGTTGGCGCCGGCACCAGCCGGTCGAAAGCCGTCGACTTCGCCGTCCAGCGCGCGCTGGAACATCGCCTGCGCGCTCTGGTAGATGCCGTGGCCCACCACGTCGCGCAGGCGCATCACCGACACCTGCTCCGGCGTGAGGCCGAAGAATTGCAGGAACGTACGGTTGACGTAGTGGCAATGCTCGTCGCGGTCGATGTACGCGACCGGCGCCGGCACGCCGTCCATGATCGCGCGCAGCTGACCCTCGCGCGCGGCCAGCGCGTCCTGCGCCTGCTTCAGGTCCGTGATGTCGTGGCCGATGACGTACTCGCCCTTGATCGTGCCGTCGAAGTTGACGTCCGGCACGAGGCGCGCGCGGACGACGCGTTCGCGCCCGCCGGCGTCGACGATCGGCTGCTCGTGGGTGATCGCCTCGTCCGAGCGGCGCCGGTGCGCGGAGGGGTTCATGAGCTCGGCCAAATCCGCGCCCGCGACCTCGTCGGTGGTCCTGCCGATCACCTGCTCGCGGTCGAGGCCAACCAGGCGCAGGAACGCCTCGTTGACGAACCGGTAGCGTCGGTCGGCCGACAGGTACACGATCGGCTCCGGGATGTTGTCGTTGAAGAGGCGCAGTTGCTCCTCGCGCGCGGCCAGCGCCTGCTGGGTGAGCTTCAGTTCGTGGATGTCGTACTCGGTACAGTAGAGCCCGCGCACGGAACCCGTGGCGTCGAGGTCCGGGGCGACGCGTCCGTGCAGCCAGCGGCGCGTACCCGCGGCGGTGCTGCCGATGCGCTCGTACTCGACGTGCTCGCCCGCCTGCGCGCGCTTCAGCACCGGCCGCAGGAACGACGCCACTTCCGACGACATCACCTGGAACGGTGAATTGCCGTAGATCTCGTCCTGCGGCTTGCACACCGAGTTCGCGAACGCCTGGTTCACGAACGTGTAGGTGAGGTTGCGGTCGAGGTACGCGATCGGGCCGGGGATGTTGTCCGCGAAAAGGCGCATCTGCGCCTCCTGCGACTTCAGCTGGTCGCGGATGCGGATGTCGTCCTCGATGTCCGTCATCACCGCGAACGCGCCACCGACGCGGCCACCCAGCTCGCGGTCCGGGAACAGCGTGATTCGCGTCCAGCGCGCGTCCCCCTCGAGCTGTCGCTCGCGCCGCTCGTAGGTCACCGTCGCGCCCGCGAACGCACGGTCGACATAGCCCTGCATCTCCCCGAACGCGTCGTTGGGCAGCACGTCCTTCAGCGCGTGCCCGAGGAGGTCGTCGGAGGGAACGCCGATCCAGTTGCCGAACGGCCGGTTCGCGAAGCGGATCTTCAGCTGCCGGTCGAAGTACAGGATCGGCAGCCCGACACTGTCCGTGACGAGCCGCAGCCGGTGCTCGCGCTGGCCGGCCTCGAGTTCCAGCCGCTTCAGGTGGTCGACGTCGTGGTAGGTGACGAGGAAGCCGCGGACGTGCCCTGCGAGCTGCGGTCGGGGTAGTAGTCGACGCGGATCCAGATCGCGGGCCGCCCGGGGGTCACGAGCTGGCGTTCGTAGAACGTGCGCTCGCCGGCAAGGGCGGCATCGATGTACGCCCGGTAGAGCTGGTAGACGTCGCGCCCGAGGATCTCGATCACCTCGCGGCCCAGCAACTCCGAGTCGCGCTTGCCGAGCCAGTCGGTGAACGCCTTGTTGGCGAACCGGTAGCGCTGGTTGCGGTCGACATAGGCGACCGGCACGCCGAGCGCGTTGAGCTTGCGCTGCGACAGCGCGAGCAGCGACTCGCGCTCCACGACGTCGCCCACGGTGGGCGGCGGCAGGTCGAGCCGGTTGAGCGAACGCGAAAGTGCCATGCGCGAGGGATCCCCTGGGCACGGGAACCGGGCCGGAAGGTGCCAGTGCCGGGACGGATCGCGCCCCGGTCGCGCCCTTCCTCCGGACGCCGTCGCCTTGATGATCGGGGGAACCTAGCAAGGATCGCGCCCGGTCCCGACGCAAACGCCAGGTCCGCGGGCGGCGCATCCGCTGTCGGGGAAACCCTCGCCATTCTGTCTTGAGCCGCCTGCCCTGCCGGCACGCGGCACAGCCCTGCCCGCCTGCCTTCCCATTACAATCCGCGTCACCAAACAACGCCGGGCGGCAGCGACCGCCGGGGAGGAGCGGCGGTGGGAGGCGCCTCGCGGCGCCCCTCCCGGCGGTCCGATTGCCATTTGCGGAGACCGACCGACATGCCGACCCCCTGCCCAGCCGCCGCGCGGCGGACCGCCCCCCTCGCCCGGCTCGCCGCGGCGGCCGTCGCGGCCACCTGCACGGGGCTCGCCGCCGCCGCGGACGGTGCCAACCTGCCGTCCGTGGGCCCGGTGCCGGTCGACTTCATCCTGTTCGGGCTGACGTTGCTCGGCGTGGCCCTCTTCCACCACCACACGCTGAAGGTCGCGCTGGCCGGCCTCTTCACGATCACCGCCTACAAGGTCCTCTTCACGGGCTTCAAGGAGGGCCCCGGCATCGGGGGCTTCGCGAGCCACCTCGCGCACGAGTGGGTGACGCTCACCAACCTGTTCCTGCTGCTGATGGGTTTCGCGCTCCTCTCCCGGCACTTCGAGAAGAGCCGGGTGCCGCTGGTGCTGCCGCGCTACCTGCCGGCGGACTGGCGCGGCTGCTTCGCGCTGCTGGTCATGGTGTTCGTGATCTCCTCGTTCCTCGACAACATCGCCGCGGCCCTGATCGGCGGCGCGATGGCGCACCAGCTGTTCCGCGCCAAGGTCCACATCGGGTTCCTCGCGGCGATCGTCGCGGCCTCCAACGCCGGCGGGTCGGGCAGCGTGATCGGCGACACCACCACCACGATGATGTGGATCGCCGGCGTGCGGCCCGGCCAGGTGTTCGAGGCCTACGTCGGTGCCGTGACCGCGATGCTCGTGTTCGGCATCCCGGCGGCACGGCAGCAGCACGCGTATTCGCCGATGATCCACCACGCGCGCGAGGACGTCGCGGTGGACTGGGTGCGCCTCTTCATCGTGATCAACATGCTGGTCGGCGCGATCGGCGCCAACGTGCTGGTGAACGTGCTGGTGCCGCAGTTCGCCGACCTCTTCCCGTACATCGGCGTCGCGGTGTGGATCGCGCTGATCTCCACCATCCCGGCCCGCCGGCCCGACTGGGAGGTGCTGCCGGAGACTTTGAAGGGCACGCTCTTCCTGCTCTCGCTCGTGCTGTGCGCGTCGATGATGCCCGTGGAACGCCTGCCGGCCGCCTCGTGGCAGACCGCGATGGGGCTGGGCTTCGTGTCGGCCGTGTTCGACAACATCCCGCTGACCGCGCTCGCGCTGAAGCAGGGCGGCTACGACTGGGGCTTCGTCGCGTACGCGGTGGGGTTCGGCGGCTCGATGATCTGGTTCGGATCTTCCGCCGGGGTCGCGCTGTCGAACCAGTTCCCCGAGGCCCGCTCGGCGATCAACTGGCTGCGCCAGGGGTGGCATGTGGCGCTGGGATACGTGGTCGGCTTCCTCGTGCTGCTGTTCGTGCTGGGCTTCCACCCGGATGCGCCGGTCACCGGGCAGCCCGCGCAGCCGACCCCGACGAGCAGCGTCGCCCCCGCGGTCACGGCCCCATGGTCTACCATGGGAGCGGGTGCCTGACGCGCCGGCCGGCGCGCACCACCCGGAACCGCACATTTCGGGGAGATGACATGAACGCGCTTCGCAACCTCCTGGGTGCACTGCTCGCTGCCGGCGCCACCGTCGCCGCGGCCCAGGAGATCGTCCTGTACCAGAACGAGAATTTCAACGGCCCGCGCTATTCGGCGAACAGTTCGGTGCAGGACCTGGCGCGCGTGGGGTTCAACGACCGCGCTTCGTCGGTCACGATCCGCGGCGGCTCGTGGCAGTTGTGCACGGACGCCTACTTCCGCGGGCAGTGCACCACGCTCTCGCCGGGCGACTACCCGTCGCTGGGCGCGATGGGCATCAACAACCAGGTGTCGTCGCTGCGCGAGATCGGCTGGAGCGGCGGCGGGGGTGGCGGCGGCAACCGGCCGGGCAACGGCGGCGGCGGTTGGTCGGGCAGCGGCTCGATCACGCTGTACGAGTCGCCGGGCCTGACCGGCCGGTCGTACACGCTCAACGGCAACCAGAGCAACTTCGGCGGCACCGGCTTCAACGACCGGGCGTCCTCCGCGATGGTGAGCTCGGGCACGTGGCAGCTCTGCTCGGACGCGGACTACGGCGGGTCGTGCAATGTGTTCGGTCCCGGCCGCTACGACAATCTCTTCGGCGTGACCGGGCGCGTGAGTTCGGCGCGCCTTATGGACAACGGGGGCGGCGGGGGCGGCGGCAACTGGGGAGGCAACGGTGGCAACGGCGGCAACTGGCAGGGCGGCGGTGGGGGTGGCGGTTGGGGCGGCAACACCCGCGTCGTGCTGTACGAAGGGAGCAACTTCTCGGGCCGCTCGTTCACGATCAACCAGGACGTGATGCGCAACCTCGGCAACACCGGCTTCAACGACCGCGCGTCGTCGATGCGCGTCGAGCAGGGCTACTGGATGTTCTGCACCGACGCCGACTTCGGCGGCGACTGCCGCACCTTCGGCCCCGGCGACTACGCGTCGCTGTCGTGGCTGTCCAACAAGATCTCGTCGGGCCGGCGCATCTCGAACGACTACCCGTACAACGCGCCGCCGCGCTGGAACAACTGATGCAGCCGGCGGAGATCGTCGACGACGTCGCGGGCCTCTCGCGCATCCTCGCGGAGGTGCGCACGATCGCCGTCGTCGGCCTCTCCGCCCACTGGTACCGGCCGAGCCACTTCGCGGCCAAGTACATGCGCGACCACGGGTACCGCATCGTTCCCGTGAACCCGGCGTACGGGGAAGTGCTGGGCGAGCGCTGCTATCCCGACCTCGCCTCCATCCCCGGCGAAATCGACATGGTCGACTGCTTCCGCAAGCCGGCGGACATCGTGCCGATCGCGGAGGCGGCCGTCGCCGAGGGCGCGCGGGTGCTGTGGATGCAACTCGGTATCCGCAACGAAGACGCCGCGCGCATCGCGCTGGCCGGCGGCCTCGACGTGGTAATGGACCGGTGCGTGAAGATCGAGCACGCAAGGCTGCTGGGCGGGCTCAACTGGGCGGGCGTGAACACGGGCATCGTCTCCGCGAAGCGCCCGAGGCACGGGCAGCACAATCACACGGCGTGAACGGCAGCGCGCGCAAGGCACTCGTCGTTACCTGGCTCTTGATCAGGGGCCGCCGCCGGGCCGCCCCAAGACGGCCCCTCTGACTTCGAAATCGGTGCAAAACGCGCAACGCTGAAGTCACGTCATCCACCGCAATCCCGGACGCGTTTTGCATCGACAGCCCCCATGCCCGACCACCGATACGACTTCGACACGCTCTGCCTCCACGCCGGGCAGATTCCCGACGCCGCGACGGGTGCCCGCGCGCTGCCCATCTACCAGACCACGTCGTTCGTCTTCGACAGCGCCGACCACGCCGCGAGCCTCTTCAACCTGCAGACGTTCGGCAACGTCTACTCGCGGATTTCCAACCCGACGGTGGCCGCCCTCGAGGAGCGGATCGCGGCGCTGGAAGGCGGCCGGGCGGCGCTCGCGACCGCGACCGGCATGGCCGCGCAGATGGTCGCGCTGCTCACGCTGTGCCGCAACGGCGACCACCTCGTCGCGTCGCGCACGCTCTACGGCGGGACCTACTCGCAGCTCGCGGTGACGTTCGCGCAGTTCGGCATCGACTGCTCGTTCGTCGACGGCAGCGACGCCGCCAACTTCCGGGACGCGGTGCGACCGAACACCAAGGCGGTCTACGTCGAGACGCTGGGCAACCCGCAACTCGACGTCGCGGACCTCGCGGCCGTGGCGGAGGTCGCGCACGATGCCGGCGTGCCGCTGGTCGTCGACAACACGCTGGCCTCGCCGTTCCTGTGCCGCCCGATCGAGCACGGTGCCGACATCGTGCTGCACTCGGTCACCAAGTACCTGGGCGGCCACGGCACGACGATGGGCGGCATCGTCGTCGAGTCCGGGAAGTTCCCGTGGGACAACGGCAAGTTCCCGCAGATGACCGAGCCCTCGCGCGGCTACCACGGCGTGATCTTCTACGAGACCTTCGGCGACTTCGGGTTCACGATGAAGGCGCGGATGGAGACGATGCGCACGCTCGGCCCCACCCTCGCGCCGCTGTCGGCGTTCCTGCTGTTGCAGGGCATCGAGACGCTGCACCTGCGCATGCCGCGCCACTGCGCGACCGCGCAGCGCGTGGCGGAGCACCTCGCGACCCATCCCGCGGTCGAGTGGGTGAACTATCCGACGCTCGCCGGCAACCGTTACGAGGCGCTCGCCGCCCGCTATCTCCCGCGCGGCGTCGGCGGCATCCTCACGTTCGGCGTGAAGGGCGGCGCGGCGGCCGGCGAGCGCTTCATCGAGTCGGTGCAGATGTGCTCGCACCTCGCCAATGTCGGCGACGCGAAGACGCTGGTGATCCACCCGGCGTCGACGACGCACCGGCAGCTCTCCGCGGACGAGCAGCGCGCGGCCGGCGTCGGGCCGGAGATGATTAGGCTGTCGGTCGGTCTCGAGGCGGCGGACGATATCCTGTGGGACTTGGACCAGGCGCTCGCCCGGTCGCAGCGGTGATTCCGCGAAGGCTTTCCCTGCCATGATGCGCTATGCTGCCCTGCCCTGGCCCGCGACCGGCCTCTTCATCGCGGTCGCGCTGGTCGTCCAGGACCTGCTGTTCACGTGGCTCGGCACCAATCCCGGCCTGCTGCAGACCACGTACCGGATGCTGATCTGGACGATCCTGTGCGCGTCCGTCGCCCTGCTGCTGTTGCCCCCGCGCCGCGTCGCTTACCTGCTGGGATTCCTCGTGTGCGCGGGCCTCATGGGCTGGGCGCTGTGGCTGCAGTACGGGCTCGAGCTCGAGCCCTGCCCGCTGTGCGTTTTCCAGCGCATCTGCGTGATCGCGACCGGGATCGTGTTCCTCGCGGCGTTCATCCACAACCCGGGACGCCAGGGTGCGGCGTTCTATGCGTTCTTCACGGTGCTCGCCTCGGGCATCGGCGCCGGCATCGCCGCGTGGCACGTGTGGATCCAGGGCCAGCCCAAGGGCGCGGTCGCCGCGTGCGGCATGGGCTTGAACTACATGCTGGAGACGATGCCGCTCACGGAAGTGATCGGCCGCGTGTTCCGTGGCAGCGGCGAGTGCGCCGAGCAGGGCTGGCTGCTGTTCGGCCTCGCGATCCCGTCGTGGACGTTCGTGTTCTTCATCGCGATGATCGCGGCGGCGATCGCCGTCGTGCGGCGCGATTAGGCGAGGAGACTGACTGCCGCCGCGTCGGGGTCTGACCCCGCGTTGTCGCGCCGCCGCCCCTCACCCCAGCCCTCTCCCCGCAAGCGGGGAGAGGGAGTCTTGGGGCCCGCCCGAGTAGCAGGGTGTCACAGCCGTTCACCGCACGCCGAACGCCCAGAGGTCAGACCCCGCGCTCATCGGGGTTTGCCCCCGGGTTGCGCCCACCGTCGCTACTTCGGCGCCATGCGAATGGCACCGTCGAGCCGGATCACCTCGCCGTTCAGCATCGGGTTGCGCACGATCTCGGCCACCAGCGACGCGAACTCCTCGGGCCGGCCGAGGCGCGGCGGGAACGGCACCATCTTGCCCAGTGCCTGCTGCACGTCGTCGGGCAGCGCGGCCATCATCGGGGTGTGGAAGATGCCGGGTGCTATGGTCATCACGCGGATCCCGAAGCGCGCGAGTTCGCGCGCGACCGGCAGCGTCATGCCGACGATGCCGCCCTTCGACGCCGCGTAGGCCGCCTGCCCGATCTGGCCGTCGAACGCGGCGACGGAGGCGGTGTTCACGATCACGCCGCGTTCCCCGTCGGCGTTCGGCGTGCCCTTCGCCATCGCGTCGGCCGCGAGCCGCAGCATGTTGAACATGCCCACGAGGTTGACGTTGATCGTGCGGGCGAAGCCGGCGAGCGTGTGCGGCGCTTCCTTGCCCAGCACCTTCTCCCCGTGGACGATGCCGGCGCAGCCGACCAGTCCCTGCAGGCCGCCGAACTTCGCAACCGCGGCGGCGACGGCCGCGCGCGCGCTCGCCTCGTCGGTCACGTCCGTGCGTACGAACACGGCGTTCGCGCCGAGTTCGCGCGCGAGAGCCTCGCCCTCCGCGTCCTTGAGGTCGGCGATGACGGCGTGGCCGCCGCCGGTGACGATGGCACGCGCAGTTGCGGCCCCGAGGCCCGATGCGCCGCCGGTGACGATGAAGGTGCTGTTGCGGATGTCCATGTGCGCTTCTCCCGTGGGCAGCCCCCATTCTAATCGGGCCCGCGCGCCGGGCCGCTCCGTCGAGGCGGGCAAACCGGTGCCCCGCCCGTGCGGCCACTCCACGCGGTCCGCGGCACCACCGCGTGCACCGCCCCGCCCCACGCCGCCTTCCGGGGCCGCGTCATTCGAACCCACCGCGCCCTGTGGGCGGCGGTGCCGGTGCCGCCGGGCGCGGCATCCGTTGCGTTGGAACTCGCACGCCGCGGACCCATCTATCGACCATGGCGGCGGTTGCGCTCCCCCTCTGGCAGGCCGATCGCGCTATAATGGACGATTAACTATTCCTTTCTAATCAATCGTTTTTGACCGGCCTCGCGCCTCTTGCCCCGACATGCCGATCTACGAATACCGCTGCAGCGCCTGCGAACAGAAGCACGAAGCGCTGCAAAAATTCTCCGACGCCCCCCTCGTCCGCTGCCCGCAGTGCGGAAAGGATGCGCTGGTCAAGCTCGTGTCGGCGGCCGGCTTCCAGCTGAAGGGCAGCGGCTGGTATCAGACCGACTTCCGCGGCGGCTCCAAGCCGGCGGAGAAGAAGGTGGACGCCAGCGGCGACGGCAAGGCCGCCGACGCGCCCGCGGCGAAGTCCGACAGCGCACCCGCCGCGGACACCTCGGCCAAGCCCGCCGGCAGCGCCCCGCCGGCCGCCTCGTAGGCGCGCGGCCCCGCACCCGATGAAACGCTATCTCGTCGCCGGTCTCCTGGTCTGGGTGCCGCTCGGGATCACGATCTGGGTGCTGCACTTCCTCGTCACGACCCTCGACTCCACGCTGACGCTGTTCCCGGATTTCCTGAATCCGGACCGCCTGCTGGGCTTCCACGTGCCCGGCCTCGGCGTGCTGCTGAGCTTCGCGATCCTGCTCCTCACCGGCATCGTCGCCGCCAACTTCTTCGGCGCGCGGATCATCCGGATCTGGGAGTCGCTGCTCGGCCGCATCCCGGTCGTGAAGTCGATCTACTCGTCGGTGAAGCAGGTCAGCGACACGCTGCTCTCCGATTCCGGCAACGCGTTCCGCAAGGCGCTGCTGGTCGAGTTCCCGCACCGGGACTCGTGGAGCATCGCGTTCCTGACCGGCGCGCCGGCGCCCGCGGTCGCGCAGCACCTCGCCGAGGAGCACGTCAGCGTGTACGTGCCGACCACGCCGAACCCGACGTCCGGCTACTTCGTCATCGTGCCGCGCTCGCGCGTGCGCGACCTCGACATGACAGTCGACGAGGCGCTGAAGTACGTGATCTCGATGGGCGTGGTCGCCCCGCGCAGCAGCGGCACGGCCGTACGCCCGCCCGCGGCCCCCATCCCGGCCCCCGCGCTCGCCGACACGGCGCCTCCCGCGCGAAATTGACCGGGTCGCACCGCGCCCGGCAACGCCCATCGCGTGGCCCCGGGCATGCGGCCTGCGCCCCGACCCAAACGGAACACCAACGACACCCGCACACGAACGCAACGGAGACTTGCCGTGAAACGCACCGACTATTGCGGTCGCATCGACCGCCGCTTCCTCGACCAGACCGTCACGCTGATGGGCTGGGTCCACCGCCGCCGCGACCACGGCGGCGTCATCTTCATCGACCTGCGCGACCGCGAGGGCCTCGTGCAGGTCGTCTGCGACCCGGATCGCGCCGACACCTTCAAGACCGCGGACGCGCTGCGCAACGAGTACTGCATCGCCGTCACCGGCCGCGTGCGCCCGCGCCCCGCGGGCACGGTCAACACCAACCTGCAGTCCGGTGAGATCGAGGTGCTCGCGCACGAGATCGAGGTGCTGAACGCCTCGGCCACGCCGCCGTTCCAGCTCGACGACGAGAACCTGTCGGAGACCGTGCGCCTCGAGAACCGCGTGCTCGACCTGCGCCGGCCCGTGATGCAGAAGAACCTGATGCTGCGCTATCGCACGGCGATGGCCGCGCGCAAGTACCTCGACGCGCACGGCTTCATCGACATCGAGACGCCGTTCCTCTACAAGTCGACGCCGGAAGGCGCGCGCGAGTTCCTCGTGCCCTCGCGCATCCACCACGGGCAGTTCTACGCGCTGCCGCAGTCGCCGCAACTCTTCAAGCAGATGCTGATGATGGCGGGCTTCGACCGCTACTACCAGATCGTCAAGTGCTTCCGCGACGAGGACCTGCGCGCCGACCGCCAGCCCGAGTTCACGCAGATCGACATCGAGACGTCGTTCCTGACCGAGCTCGAGATCCGCGAGATCATGGAAGGGCTCGTGCGCGCGATGTTCCGCGAGGCGATGGGCATCGAGCTGCCGGACCCGTTCCCGATCAAGACCTACGCGGAGGTGATGTCGCGCTACGGCTCCGACAAGCCGGACCTGCGCGTGCCGCTCGTGCTGACCGAGCTCACCGACCTCATGAAGACGGTCGACTTCAAGGTGTTCCGGCGCGCGGCCGACCTGCCGAACGGCCGCGTGGCCGCGCTGCGCGTGCCGGGCGGCGCGACGCTCTCGCGCAAGGAGGTCGACGACTACACCGCGTTCGTGAAGATCTACGGCGCCGGCGGCCTGGCCTACATCAAGGTCAACGACGTCACCAAGGTCAACGAGGAGGGGCTGCAGTCGCCGGTCGTGAAGTTCCTGCCGGAGGCCGTGCTGCGCGAAATCCTGGCGCGCACCGGGGCCGCCAACGGCGACGTCATCTTCTTCGGCGCGGACAAGGAGAAGGTCGTCAACGACGCCCTCGGCGCGCTGCGCGCGAAGGTGGGCCACGAGCACGGCCACGCGACGCCGGGCTGGCAGCCGCTGTGGGTCGTCGACTTCCCGATGTTCGAGTACGACGACGAGAAGAAGACGTGGGCCGCGCGCCACCACCCGTTCACCGCGCCCAAGGACGGGCACGAGGAGCTGTTCTCGAAGGACCCCGAGCACGCGCTCGCCAAGGCGTACGACGTGGTGCTGAACGGCTGGGAGATGGGCGGCGGCTCGGTGCGGATCCACCGCCCCGAGGTGCAGGCCAAGGTGTTCGCGGCGCTTGGCATCTCGCCCGAGGACCAGCGCAAGAAGTTCGGCTTCCTGCTCGACTCGCTGCAGTACGGCGCGCCGCCGCACGGCGGGATCGCGTTCGGCCTCGACCGCATCGTCACCATGATGTGCGGCGCGGAGTCGATCCGCGACGTGATCGCGTTCCCGAAGACGCAGCGCGGCCAGGACCTCCTCGTCGACACGCCGACGCCGGTGACCGAGCAGCAGCTGCGCGACCTCCACATCCGCGTGCGCCCGAGTGACTCGGTGAAAGTCGCCTGACGCGCCGATGCGCTAAACTCGCGTGCATGGCTGCCATGCGCGCGCTCTTCACCGCCGTCGCCGGCCTCGTGCTGGCGACGGTTTTTTTCGCCCCGGGCGCGGCGCTCGCGCGCACGTCCGACGCGCTGCCCGAGGTCGACGCGCGCACGCTGCCGCGCGAGGCACGCGAGGTACTCGTCACCATCCGTGCGGGCGGGCCCTACCGCTACGAGCGCGACGGCATCGTGTTCGGCAACCGGGAGCGCATCCTGCCCGCGCAGCCGCGCGGCTACTATCACGAGTACACGGTGCCGACCCCGGGTGCCGGCAACCGCGGCGCGCGCCGGATCGTGTGCGGCGGCCCGAAGACCACCCCGGTCGCCTGCTACTACACCGGCGACCACTACCAGACGTTCTCGAGGATCCGCGAATGAAGGCGCCCGACCTGACCGAGCTCGACGAAGCCGGCGTGCATCCCTGGACGGGGAGCGCCGAGCCCCTCAGGCACGCGGCCACGCACGCGCATCTTGCGTTCGCGGCCGTCGACCTCACGCACGCCAAGGACCGCGCTGGCCTCTTCGCCGCGCTCGACCGCGACCTGAAGCTTCCGGAGCACTTCGGCCACAACTGGGACGCGCTCGCGGACGTGCTGGAGGACCGCGACTGGCTCGGCAAGCACGGCCGGGTGATCGCGTTCGCCGGCAGCGGTGCGTACCGCAAGGAGCACCCGACCGACTGGTCGACGCTCGAGGACATCCTGCAGGAAGCGAGCGAGTTCTGGAAGGAACGCCACGTGGCGTTCTGGGTCTTCGCCGGCTGACGCGGCCGCGCCGGCCCGTTACACCCGGTTACGTTTTTCCCGCCCGGCCGCGAACCCGGTTGCGCGCCGCCATGCGTTACAAGATACCGATCTCGGTGCTCGTGCTCGTGCACACGCCCGACCTCTCCGTCCTGCTGCTGGAGCGCGCCGACCACCCGGGCTACTGGCAGTCGGTGACCGGCAGCCAGGACGCGGGAGAGACGCTCGGGCAGACCGCGGTGCGCGAGCTCCGGGAGGAAACCGGCATCGACGCGGACGCCTGGGGCGGCCTCGTCGACTGGCGGATGTCCAACGTGTTCGAGATCTACGCGCAGTGGTCGCATCGCTACGCGCCGGGAACCACCCACAACACGGAGCACGTGTTCGCGCTGTGCGTGCCGCACGAGGTGCCGGTGCGCGTGGCACCCCGCGAGCACCTGCAGCACGTGTGGCTCCCCTGGCGCGAAGCGGCCGCGAAGTGCTTTTCCTGGACCAACCGCGCGGCCATCGAGGCGCTCCCCGCCCGTGCCGCCGCGAACGACAAGGATCGACGATGAAACCTATGATCGCCCTGCTCTTCCCCGCCCTCTTCGTGCTGCACGCCGTCCCGGGTGCCGCCGCCGACGCCAACGCCGTGCCAGCGATGCCGATCGTGTCCGTCACCGCCGCGAGCACCGCAAGTGTGGCCAACGACCGCATGTACGCCTGGCTGCGCGCCGAGAGCGACCACGTCGATCCCGCCCGCGCCGCCGCCGAGGTCAACGCCCGCATGGGCAAGGCGATCGCGCGCGCCAAGGCGGTGGCCGGCATCGAGGTGTCGACCACCGGCTACTCGTCGTACCAGTTCACCGAGAAGGGCCAGCCCACGCGCTGGCGCGTGTCGCAGACGCTTAACCTCGAAGGCAGCGACTTCGCCGCGCTCGCGGCGCTCGTCACGCGCCTGCAGGCCGACGACCAGCTGGTGATCAACGGCATGAACTTCGGCGTGAGCCCCGACGCGCGCCGCAAGGCCGAGGACGCGCTCACGCAGCAGGCGATCAAGCAGTGGCAGGCGCGCGCGCAGAACGCGGCGCGCGGCTTCGGCTACGAGGGCTGGCGCGCCGGCCGCGTGACGATCCAGACCGGCGACTTCGCGCCGCCGCGGCCGATGTTCCGCGCCGCCGCGGCGCCGATGGCGGCGGCCGCGCCGCCGGTGAGCGTCGAAGGCGGCAACACCGACGTCACCGTCACGGTCTCCGGAGAAGCCATTCTCGATCCGTCCAAGCCGCTGGCGCGGTGACGTCCGCACAAGGCGTCCGTGGGGGCGGTGGATGACGTGTCGCCGGCGCTACGCCTTTTGCGGCCGGCACTTCAAGTCAGGCCCGGGAAAACCTTCGGGCGGCCGGGCCTGACTAACCGGCCGCAAAAGGCGCAACGCCGCTCCCACGTCATCCCCCGCCGCCACGACGCGCCATTTGCGGACGAAGCAGCTATGCGATGAGCTTCAAGGGCAAAGTCCCCCCCGCCACCGGCGCCATCCGCTCCCGCTCCGCCCCCGGCCACGTGCGCACGAACAGCGCGAACTCGTCGGTGGGCAGCGGACGGCTCAGGTAGTACCCCTGGCACTCGTCGCACTGCAGTTCGCGCAGGAACGCGAGCTGCTCGCGCGTCTCCACTCCTTCCGCGATCACGCGGATGCGCAGGCTCTGCGCCATCGCGATCACCGCGCGCGTGATGGCGGCGTCGTCGGTGTCGTGCGGCAGGTCCTTGATGAACGAGCGGTCGACCTTGACGTTGTCGATGGGGAAGCGCTTGAGGTAGCCGAGCGACGAGTAGCCGGTGCCGAAGTCGTCGATCGACACGGCGATCCCGAGGTCGCGCAGCGCGGTCAGCGTCACCACCGCGCGCTCCGGGCTCTGCATCACCATGCTCTCGGTGATCTCGAGCTCCAGCGCGGTTCCGGGCAGCGCCGCGGCCGCGAGCGCGTGGCGGATGTCGTCGATGAGCCCGTCGTCGACGAACTGCCGCGCCGACAGGTTCACGGCGATCCGCATCGGCGGCAGCCCCTCGCGCTGCCACGCGGCCATCTGCGCGCACGCGGTGTGCAGCACCCAGCGGCCGATCGGCACGATGAGGCCGGTCTCCTCGGCGAGCGGGATGAACTGGTCCGGCCCGACCATCGGGAAGTCGGGGTGCCGCCAGCGCAGGAGCGCCTCGACGCCCACGATGCGGCCGTCGCCGATCTCCACCTTGGGCTGGTAATAGAGCACGAACTCCCCGCGCTCGAGCGCGTGGCGCAGCGCCGATTCGAGGGCCAGCCGCTCGAACGAGTGCGCGTTCTGCTGCGCGGAGTAGAACTGGAAGTTGTTCTTGCCGCGGTCCTTCGCGAGGTACATCGCGATGTCCGCGTTCTTGAGCAGCGCGGCCGGGTCCTGCCCGTCCGCCGGGTACGTGCTGATGCCGATGCTGCCCGTGACGTGGTACTCCTGCCCCGAGAGGAGGTACGGGCGGCCGAGTGCGGCGAGGATGTTCTGCGCGATCGTGTTGAGTTCCCGCACGTCCACGCAGTCCTCGACCAGCACCACGAACTCGTCGCCGCCCAGGCGCGCGACGGTGTCGCTGTCGCGGAGGTTGTGGCGCAGGCGGTGCGCGACGTCCTGCAGCAGCCGGTCGCCCGCCTCGTGCCCCAGGCTGTCGTTGATGTTCTTGAAGCGGTCGAGGTCGATGAAGAAGAGCGCGAACTGCTTGCCGCGCCGCTGCGCGAGGGCGAACGCGCGCTGCAGCGTGTGCATGAACATCGTGCGGTTGGGCAGCCCGGTCAGCTCGTCGAAGTGCGCGAGCCGGCGGATGCGCTCCTCCGCGCGCCGCGACTGCGTGACGTCGCGGGCGATGCCGCGGTAGCCCGCGAACGCGCCGGCGGCGTCGAACACCGGCTCGCCGGAGAAGCTCAGGAAGCGCGTCTCGCCGTCCTCGTCGCGCACTTCCTGCGTGAGGTCGCGGAACGGCTGGCGCGCGGCCGTGAGCACCGCGTAGCGCGCCTGGTCCGCCTCCCCGAAGGCGAGCTGGCCGTGCGCGGGGAACGGCGGCCGCCCCTTGTCGTCGCGCGCCGGGTCCATGCCCGCGATCTCCGTGAACCGCAGGTCGGCGTCCTGCTCCCAGTACCAGTCGGACGACAGCGCGAGCAGGCTGCGGAAGCGCGACTCGCTGCGCCCGAGGCGCTCCTCGGTGAGCTTGCGCGCGGTGATGTCCTCGTTGATGCCGGCGATGCGCCGCGCGCGCCCGAACGCGTCGCGCTCGGTGACCCGGCCGCGGCTGCGGATCCACTTCCACGTGCCGTCGTGCGCGCGCACGCGGTGCTCCATGTGGTACTCGGCCTTGCGCCCGGTCAGCGTGTCGACGTACTCGCGCAGGATCGCCTCGCGCTCCTCGTCGGGGGTCAGCGCGATCAGCTCCTCGAAGGTCGTGTAGGTGGGCCGCGGCGGGCCGCCCAGGAGCTCGCTCCAGCGCTCGGAGAGGAACACGCCGCCGTCGGGGTCGACGTCCACCAGCACGAGGTTCGAGCCCGCGAGCGCGGTGTTGAGGCGCTCGTTGGCGCGGTCGCGCGCGAGTTCCGCCTCCTTCTGCCGCGTGATGTCGCGCAGGGTGCCGCGCAGCAGGACGACCTGCCCGCCCGGTCCCGTGAAGGTCTCGCCCAGCGCGTGCAGCCACACCACCGACCCGCCGGGGCGCACGATGCGGACCTCGGTGTCGCCGTTGGCGCCCTCGCGGTACGCGCGGCGCAGCATGTCGCGCGTGCGCTCGCGGTCGTCGGGGTGGATGAGGGACAGCACGTCGTCGAAGGTCGGGGAGCGCTCCGCCGGGTCGATGCCGAGCAGCCGGTAGCACTCCTCCGACCACGCGTGCCGGCCGGTCGCCGGTTCGTAGCTCCAGCTGCCCAGCGTCGCGATCCGCTGCGCCTCGGCGAGGTGCGACTCGCTCTCCTGCAGCCGCCGGGTGCGCTCGGCGACGCGCTTCTCGAGCTCGTTGCGCTCGACCTCGAGCGCGCGGTAGAGCTCGCTCATCTCCTGCGAGGCCAGGTCCTGCGAGCGCTCGAGGAGCGAACGCTCGGCGTCGGCCTCGTGATAGAGGCGGCTCACGCGCTGGAGCAGCTCGCGCCACTGCGCGTCGCCGGGCGCGTGCTCGGCGCTCGTCACGCCGAGGCGCGCGAGCTGGCGGTGGAGGACGGGATGGAGCTTGTCCATGGGCCCGGCGTCACGCCGCCTCGTCGAGCAGCGTGATGGTCATCGTCTGGTTGTGCAGCTCGCAGCCGGCCCCCTCGCCGCTCGGCGACATCTCGCCGTACGAGTAGAAGCCGACCTGCAGCGCGCCGCGCGGCAGCGCATCGCGAACGCTTTCGATCTCCTCGTCGGTGCGCTCGCCCAGCACCAGGCGGCGGCCGACGCAGGACACGGACAGCGCGAGCGGCGCCGCGTCCGCCGGGAAGTCGCGGGCGGCGGCCTTGGCGGCGAGGCCGGCGCTTTGGATCAGCCGCTCGATGTTCGTGCGCATCAGCCGCGCCCGGTGGCCTTCCGGGATATCGCCGGCGAAGGTCAGCGACTGCGCGGTCTCGTCGATGCCGAGGATGGTGCGCACCAGCGGGTGCGGGTCGTCGGCATCGCAGCGGATCGACAGCGGGAACAGCAGCGCGGTCGCCGGCAGGCCCGCGGCGCGCTCGCCCAGGTACGATTTGTAGAGCGCCAGGGCCGGCTTGCCGTCGAGCTCGTGCAGCACGTTGCCGGTCGACCGCGTGACCCGCCGCTCCGGACCGAACGGCGCCCACCCCGCGTCGCAGCCGTGGCCGACGCGCAGGCTGTCGCCGTAGAAGCCGACGGCGACGGCGTGGCGGTCGACCGCCCGTCCGTCCGCGACCACCCACGTGGCGCCGAACCGCTCGCCGTCGCCGGCGAGCCCGCCGCTGACCGCCACCCCGCCCGGCAGCGCCGACGACAGCCCGGCGACCAGCCGGCTGCCGTTCACGTGCAGGCCGTCGGAGAGGACGAACACCGCCCGCAGGTCCGGCGCGTCGAGGGTGGTGCCGAGCTGGCGGCCGACCCGCCACGAGTCGTCGGGATCGGCGATGGGCAGCGCGACGCTGTGCAGCCGGGCCGTCGCGAAGCGCGCGACCGCCACGGTGAAGGTCCCGTCCTGGACGGCGGCGCCCTGGATCTCGCCGGCCGTCGAGCAGCCGACGAGCGTCGCCTTCGGAAAGGCCGCGGCCAGCGACGCGAGCGGCGCCCGGAACTCGTCTGCCGTGCCGCCGCCGAAGAGGACGACGAACGTCGCCGGCGAGTCGAGCCCCGGCGGCCACGGAGTGGACCACCCGGCGTAGTTCCGCCACGCGTTCGTATGGAGCAACATGTTGATTTCCGGACGTTGCGGCGGCGCGCGCCGGGCCGGCCCGCGCCTTTTCCCTGCCCTCCCGGGACCCCTGCAGCAATTAACGGACCGTCCCGGGGCATCCCACAGTCGAAGGCGACGAACGGTCTGCGCCCCCCAAAAGAAAAGGGCGCCCGGGGGCGCCCTTTCGTCGTGGACGGCGCGGGAGGCTACTCGGCCATGCCGATCGGCGGCGCCTCGGGCGCCGGCGAGGCCGGCCGGGCGGCCGCGTCTTCCTCGGCGGCGGCCTTCATCGACAGGCGCACGCGACCCTTCTCGTCCGCCTCGATGACCTTCACGCGCACGATCTGGCCTTCCTTCACGTAGTCGGAGACCTGGTTGACGCGCTCCTTGGCGATCTGCGAGATGTGCAGCAGGCCGTCCTTGCCGGGCAGCAGTTGCACGATCGCGCCGAAGTCGAGGAGGCGCAGCACCGGGCCTTCGTAGATCTTGCCGACTTCCACCTCGGCCGTGATGGCCTCGATGCGCTTGCGCGCGATGTCGCACGCCTCGGCGTTGACCGACGCGATGGTGACCATGCCGTCGTCCTTGATGTCGATCGTGCAGCCCGTCTCCTCGGTGAGCGCGCGGATGACCGCACCGCCCTTGCCGATGACGTCGCGGATCTTCTCGGGGTTGATCTTGAACGTGAACATGCGCGGCGCATGCGCCGAGATCTCGGTGCGCGCATGCGGCAGCGCCTGCTGCATGAGGCCCAGGATGTGCATCCGGCCTTCGCGCGCCTGCGACAGCGCGACCGCCATGATCTCCTTGGTGATGCCCTGGATCTTGATGTCCATCTGGAGCGCGGTGACACCACGGTCGGTGCCCGCCACCTTGAAGTCCATGTCGCCCAGGGTGGTCCTCGTCGCCGAGGATGTCGGTCAGCACGGCGAACTTGTTGCCTTCCTTGATGAGGCCCATCGCGATGCCCGCGACGTGCGCCTTGGTGGGCACGCCCGCGTCCATCAGCGACAGCGACGCGCCGCACACCGACGCCATCGACGAGCTGCCGTTGCTCTCCGTGATCTCGGAGACGACGCGCATCGAGTACGCGAACTCCTCGCCCGTGGGCAGCACGGCGGCGACCGCGCGCTTCGCGAGGCGGCCCGTGGCCGATCTCGCGAGCGCTTCGGCAGGCCGACGCGGCCTGCGTCTCGCCGGTGGCGTACAGGGGAAGTTGTAGTGGAACATGAAGCGGTCGCGGTACTCGCCCATCAGCGCGTCGATGATCTGCTCGTCGCCCCGCGCGGTGCCGGCGTGCTCACCACGAGGGCCTGCGTCTCGCCGCGCGTGAAGAGCGCCGAGCCGTGGGTGCGCGGCAGCACGCCGGTGCGGATGGTGATCGGGCGCACGGTGCGCGTGTCGCGGCCGTCGATGCGCGCCTCGCCCGCGAAGATCTGCTGGCGCACGATCTTGCGCCAGGTCGAACAGCATGTTGCCGACGGTGCGCGCGACGTCCGGCGACAGGCCTTCCGGCACAGCGCCGGTCGTCTCCTTGTAGATTTCCTTCAGCGCCTGCTGGCAGGCCTGCTTCTGCCGCATCTGGTAGGCGGCGCGCAGCTTGCCCTCGGCGGCTTCCGCGACGCGCGCGAGCAGCGCCTCGTCCTTGGCGGGCGGCTGCCAGTCCCACAGCGGCTTGCCACCCTCTTCCACGAGCTGGTGGATGAGGTCGATCGCGGCCTGCTGCTGCTGGTGGCCGAACACCACCGCGCCCAGCATCACTTCCTCGGGCAGTTCCAGCGCTTCCGACTCGACCATCAGCACCGCGGCTTCGGTGCCGGCGACGACGAGGTTGAGCTGCGAGGTCTCGAGCTCGGTCTTGGTCGGGTTGAGCACGTACTGGCCGTCGACGTAGCCGACGCGCGCGGCGCCGATCGGGCCCGCGAACGGGATGCCGGAGAGCGCGACAGCCGCCGAGGCGCCGATCATCGCCGGGATGTCCGGGTCGACCTCGGGATCGACCGACATCACGGTCGCGACGATCTGCACGTCGTTGTAGAAGCCGTCCGGGAAGAGCGGTCGCAGCGGGCGGTCGATGAGACGGGAGGTCAGGATCTCCTTCTCGGAGGGCCGGCCTTCGCGCTTGAAGAAGCCGCCGGGGATCTTGCCCGCGGCGTACGTCTTCTCCTGGTAGTCGACGGTGAGCGGGAAGAAGTCCTGCCCGGCCTTCGCGGTCTTGGCCGCGACGCACGCCGACAAGGACGACGGAGTCCTCGAGGCTCGCCATCACGGCGCCGCCGGCCAGGCGATCTCGCCCGTTTCGAGCGTCAGCGTGTGGCGCCCGTATTGCACTTGCTTCTTGACGTGATTGAACATTTTTTCGGATTCCAATAACGACGATGGCCGCGCTCGAATGCGAGCGCGGCCATCGCGGGTGTCAGACGGACCGGGGGCAGTCGGGTGGCAGGGAAACCACGCGCGGCAGCCTGGTTACTTGCGCAGGCCCAGCTTGTCGATCAGCGAGCGATAGCTGTCGGCGTTGCGCGACTTCAGGTAGTCGAGAAGCTTGCGGCGCCGGGACACCATGCGCAGCAGGCCGCGGCGCGAGTGGTGATCCTTGACGTTCGTCTTGAAGTGGTCGGTGAGCCCGTTGATGCGGGCGGTGAGCAGCGCGATCTGGACTTCCGGCGAACCGGTGTCGCCCTTGCCACGCTGGTTCTCGGCGATCACCTTCGCCTTGTCAGCAACCGTAACGGCCATTGTTTCCTCTTTCTCTCGGACTGATTGCGCTTTCGCAAAGCATTAAATTATAAGCCGAAAACCGGCTTTCCGGCAAGGTGTCGCGCAGCGGCCGATCAGCGCGCCACGACCACCCGCCGCGGCTGCGCGAGGCCCTGCGCCACCTCCGCCACGCCCAGGAAGTCCGTCCCGGCGAACACCGCGCAGGGGCCGTCCGCCACGCCGCCCACCGGCGCGGCCTGGCCCTGGCGGAACCGCCCGGCGGCCGGCGCGTCGACCGCGGCGCGGGGCAGGTCCCCGACCAGCACCGACGCCGGCAGGAGCCGCGCGTCGCGGCCCGCCTCGTCCAGCACCTCGAGCGCGTCGAAGCCGACCGCGTCGTCCAGGCGGAAGCCGCCGGTGGCCGTCCGCCGCAGCGCCGCCAGGTGCGCGCCGCAGCCGACCGCCTCGCCGATGTCCTCGGCCAGCACCCGCACGTAGGTGCCCTTGCTGCACTCGACGTCGACGACCGCGTCGGGGCTCGTCCAGGACAGGAGCCGCAGCGCATGCACCTCGACCGCGCGCGGCTGCCGCGGCACCTCCTGCCCGGCCCGCGCGTACTCGTAGTGCGGGCGGCCCTCGAACTTGAGCGCCGAATACGCCGGCGGCACCTGCCGCAGCGGCCCGGTGAAGCGGGCGAGCGCGGCCGCGAGCGCTTCCGGGGTCACCGCCACCGGCCGCGTCGCGCGCACCTCGCCCTCGCTGTCGCCGGTGGTCGTCGTCACGCCGAAGCGGATCGTCGCCGTGTAGCGCTTGCGCGCGTCGAGCAGGTATTGCGCGAACTTGGTCGCCTCCCCGAAGCACAGCGGCAGCAGGCCCGACGCCAGCGGGTCGAGCGTCCCGGTGTGGCCGGCCTTCTCGGCGCGGAAGAGGCGGCGCGCGTGCTGGAGCGCGGTGTTGGACGACACGCCGACCGGCTTGTCGAGCAGCAGCACGCCGTCGACGGGACGGCGCACGACGCGGGGCGGCGGGGTCTTCTTCATGCGCGGCGCAGCGCCGCCTGCGGGCCGCGGGCTATTCCGCGAGCTTCTTGTCGGCGGCGACGGCATCGTCGATCAGCTGCGACAGGCGCATGCCCGCCTCGATCGAGTCGTCGTACTGGAAGTGCAGCTGCGGCACCGAGTAGAGGTCGAGCCGGTGCGACAGCGCGCTGCGCAGGAAGCCCGCGGTGCGCGACAGCGCGGCGACCGCCTCGTCCGCGTGCTCGCGGCCGGCCAGGTGCGTGAAGCTCACCTTGGCGTGCGAGAGATCCGGCGACACCTCGACGCCGGTCACCGTCACCGGGCCGACGCGCGGGTCCTTCACTTCGTTGCGCAGGAGGTCGGCCAGCTCCTTCTGGATCTGGTCGCCGACGCGCATGGCGCGCTGGGAATGCTTCTTCATTGCGTTCTTCATTGGGGGAATCGACTGGCTCCGCCCGCGACTCCCCTCGGTTCAGCTTTTCGACGGGCGGTCAGCGCAGTGATTTTCCGATGGGCCCGCGGCGTTGGCCTCGCGAGCCCATCCCGCTTGTCTACAACGTCCTGCTGACCTCGACGATCTCGTACACCTCGAGCTGGTCGCCCTTGTTGACGTCGTTGTAGTTCTTGAGCGAGAGGCCGCACTCGAAGCCGGCCTTGACCTCGCGCACGTCGTCCTTGAAGCGCTTGAGCGAATCGAGCTCGCCGTCGAACACGACGACGTTGTCGCGCAGCAGGCGCACCCGCGCGCCGCGGCGCACGAGGCCCTCGGTGACGTAGCAGCCGGCCACCGTGCCCACCTTCGAGATGCGGTACACCTCGCGCACTTCGACGGTCCCGAGGCGGTTCTCCTTCTGTTCCGGCGAGAGCATGCCGGACAGCGCCGCCTTCACCTCGTCGACCGCGTCGTAGATGATGTTGTAGTAGCGGATCTGCACGCCGCTCGTCTCCGCGAGCTTGCGCGCCTGCGCATCGGCGCGGACGTTGAAGCCGATCACCACCGCCTTCGACGCGAGCGCGAGGTTGATGTCCGACTCCGTGATGCCGCCCACCGCCGCGTGGACGATGTTGACCTTCACCTCGTCGGTGGAGAGCTTGGAGAGCGCCTGCGACAGGCCCTCGTAGCTGCCCTGCACGTCCGCCTTCACGATGAGCGTCAGGGTCTTCACCTCGGCCTCGCCCACCTCGCCGAACATGTTCTCGAGCTTCGCGGCCTTGCTGCTTCGCGAGCTTCACGTCGCGGAACTTGCCCTGGCGGAAGAGCGCGATCTCGCGCGCCTTGCGCTCGTCGCCCAGCACCATCACGTCCTCGCCGGCGAGCGGCACGTCCGAGAGGCCCTGGATCTCGACCGGGTAGGCGGGACCGGCTTCCTGCACCGTCTTGCCGTCCTCGTCGGTCATCGCGCGCACGCGGCCGAACACCGCGCCCGCGAGCACGATGTCGCCGCGCTTCAGCGTGCCCGACTGCACGAGCACCGTCGCGACCGGGCCGCGGCCCTTGTCGAGGCGCGCCTCGATTACGATGCCGCGCGCCGGCGCGTCCTTCGGCGCCTTCAGTTCCAGCACCTCGGCCTGCAGGACGAGGCCGTCGAGCAGGCGGTCGATGCCCTCGCCGGTGCGCGCCGAGACCGGGATGAACTGCACGTCGCCGCCGTACTCTTCCGGCAGCACGTTCTCGGCGACCAGTTCCTGCTTCACGCGGTCCGGGTTCGCCTCCGGCTTGTCGATCTTGTTGATCGCGACGACGAGGGGCACGTTCGCGGCCCGCGCGTGCGCGATGGCTTCCTTCGTCTGCGGCATCACGCCGTCGTCGGCCGCCACCACCAGCACCACCATGTCGGTGACCTTGGCACCGCGCGCGCGCATCGCCGTGAACGCCTCGTGGCCCGGCGTGTCGAGGAACGTGAGCACGCCCTTGCTCGTCTCGACGCGGTACGCGCCGATGTGCTGCGTGATGCCGCCGGCCTCGCCGCTCGCCACCCGCGTGCGGCGGATGGTGTCGAGCAGCGACGTCTTGCCGTGGTCGACGTGGCCCATCACCGTGACCACCGGCGGCCGCGGCAGGAGCTCGGCCTGGTGCTCGCCGTGGGCCTCCTCGAGCAGCGCGTCCGGATCGTCGAGCTTCGCGGCCTGCGCCTTGTGGCCCATTTCCTCGACGACGATCATCGCCGTCTCCTGGTCGAGGACCTGGTTGATGGTCACCATGGTGCCGAGCTTCATCAGCGCCTTGATCACCTCGGTGGCCTTCACCGACATCTTGTGGGCGAGGTCGGCGACGGTGATGGTCTCGGGGACCGTCACCTCGCGCACCACCGGGCCCGACATGCCGGGCATGTCGCCGCCGTCGTCGTCGCGATGGCGGCCGCCCATCTTCGGACCGCGCCAGCCCGGCGTGGCGCCGGCACCGCCGGTGTCGCCGCGCAGCTTGAGCGCGCGCCGGCGCGCGGCCTCTTCCTGGAACACCTGGCCGGGCGCCTTCTTGGTGGTGCGGTCGCCGCGCTTCTCGCCGGGCTTCGCGGCCGGGCGGTGCAGCGTGCCTTCCTTCTTCGCCTCGGCGGGCTTCGCATCCGCGGGACGCGCGGCCGCAGCCGCGGCGGCGGCGGCCGCCTTGGCGGCTTCCTCCGCTTCCTTTTCCTTGCGCGACTTGCGCGCGGCCTCGCGCTGCTGCTTCTCGAGGATTTCCTGCTGCTGGCGGGCGGCGAGCGCCTGTGCCCGGCGCTGCTCTTCGGCGCGGGCAGCGGTCTCCTCGGCGCTCAGCACGAGGCGCGGTGCGCGCGACGCCGGCGCGGCGGGCGCGGCCGGGGCGCTCGCGGCGGGCTCGGGCTCGGGTTCCGGCGCGGGTTCCGGTTCCGGTTCCGGCTCGGGCGCGACGGCCACGGGCTCCGGTTCCGGCGCGGGCGGCGGCGGCGGGACCTCGGCGACGACCGGTTCGGGTTCCGGCAGCGCCACCGGTTCCGGCGCGGGCGCGACCACGTCCTCGCCGGCGGGTGCCGCCGGCTCGTCCTCGCGGCGCACCAGCACGCGCTTCTTGCGCACCTCCACCTGGATGGTGCGGGCCTTGCCGCTGCTGTCCGACGCCTTGATCTCGGTCGTCTGCTTGCGCGTCAGCGTGATCTTCTTCTTGGGTTCGGCGGCCGCGCCGTGCTGGCGGCGCAGGTAGTCGAGCAGGCGCGTCTTGTCCTGCTCGGTCAGGTGGTCACCTTCCCGCTTGCCGTCGACGCCGGCGGCGGTGAGCTGCTCCAGCAGCGCACCCGCGGGCATCTTGAGCTCGGATGCGAATTGTTCGATGGTCGTTTGCGCCATGCCTTTGATCTCCAGCGCGATTCACTTCGCGCGCGTGCTGCTCTTGCTAGTGCCTTGCCGTTTGCGTATCCATCAGTGCTGCGGGGCCGCAGCCGCTTCCGTCTCGAACCAGTGCGCCCGCGCCTTCATGATGAGGTCGACCGCCTTGTCGTCCGCCATGCCGGTCATCTCGGTCAGCTCGTCGGTCGCGAGGTCCGCCAGCGCGTCGCGCGTGGTGACGCCGTGCGCGGCGAGCTTGGCCGCGATCTCGGTGTCCATGCCCTCGAGGGACAGGAGCGCCTCCTCGACGTTCTCGACCGACTCCTCGCGCACGATCGCCTCGGTGAGGAGCGCGTTGCGCGCGCGGCTGCGCAGCTCGTTGACGGTGTCCTCGTCGAACGACTCGATCTCCATCATCTCGTTGATGGGGACGTAAGCCACTTCCTCCAGCGAGGTGAAGCCTTCGCTGATCAGGATGTCCGCGACCTCCTCGTCGACGTCGAGGCGGGCCATGAAGAGCTCGCGCAGGCGGCCCGTCTCGGAATCCTGCTTCTGCTGGGATTCCTCGACGCTCATCAGGTTCAGCTGCCACCCCGTGAGCTCGAGGCGAGGCGGACGTTCTGCCCGCTGCGGCCGATCGCGATCGCGAGGTTCTCCTCGTCCACCACGACGTCCATCGCGTGCTTGTCCTCGTCCACGAGGATCGACTGCACCTCGGCGGGGGCGAGCGCGTTGATGACGAACTTCGCCGGGTCCTCCGAGTACAGGATGATGTCGACGCGCTCGCCGGCGAGCTCGTTGGTCACCGCGGTCACGCGCGAGCCGCGCATGCCGATGCAGGTGCCCTGCGGGTCGAGGCGCGGGTCGTTCGACTTCACCGCGATCTTGGCGCGGATGCCGGGGTCGCGCGCGGCGGCCTTGATCTCGATGAGCCCTTCCTCGATCTCGGGGACTTCCAGCTCGAAGAGGCGCACCAGGAACTCGGGCGCGATGCGCGAGAGGATGAGCTGCGGGCCCTTGGCCGTGCGGTCGATCTTCATCACGTACGCGCGCACGCGGTCGCCGACGCGCAGCATCTCCTTCTGGATCAGCTGGTCGCGGGGGATCACGCCCTCGATGCGCCCCGACTCGACGATGATGTTGCCGCGCTCGATGCGCTTCACCGTCCCGGTGAGGAGATTGTCCTCGCGCTCCAGGAAGTCGTTCAGGATCTGCTCGCGCTCGGCATCGCGGATCTTCTGCAGGATCACCTGCTTCGCGGCCTGCGCGCCGATGCGGCCGAACTCGACCGGCTCGAGCGGCTCCTCGACGACGTCGCCGAGCTTGAGGTTGGGGTCGCGCTCCAGCGCGTCCGTGATCGCGATCTGGTGCGCCGGCTCCTCGTGCTCCTCGTCGGGCACCACGGTCCAGCGGCGGAACGCGTCGTAGTCGCCCGTCTCCCGGTCGATCGCCACCCGCGCGTCCACCTCGAGGGTCGGGAAGCGCTTCTTGGTCGCCGACGCGAGCGCCGATTCCAGCGCCACGAAGACGATCTCCTTGGGCACGTTCTTCTCGCGCGCGAGGGCGTCCACCAGGAGCAAGAGTTCGCGGTTCATTTGCCTTTTCTCCACTCGATCTTCGGTACGAGGCGGCAGCGGTCGATCGCGGTCAGCGGGATCGTGCGCACGCCCGTGGCGGTCTCGAGGACGACGCTGTCGCCCTCCATGCCGCGGAGGATGCCTTTCCACCGCCGCGCGCCGTCCGTGAGCTCGTGCAGGTTGACCTGCACCTCCGAGCCCGCGAACCGCACGTAGTCGGCGGCCTTCTTCAGGGGGCGGTCGAGCCCCGGGGAGGACACTTCCAGCCGGTCGTAGTCGATGTTCTCGACATTGAAGACGTGGGTGAGCTGGTTGCTGACCTTGGCGCAGTCCTCGACGCTGATGTCGGCGTCCTTGCCCGCCGGTCGGTCGATGAAGACGCGGACGAGCCGGGCCTTGGGCGACGTCTCCACGTCGACCAGGTCGTAGCCCATGGCGGGCACCGTCTTCTCCAGAATCTCCAGCAATCGCACCTGTCGCTCGTCCTCTCCGGCCGCATGCGGGACGCGGAAAAAAAAATGGGCTGTGTCCAGCCCATTTCTTCTGCGCGCCCCTTTTGTCCGCAGCCCGAAATCATAGCAGAAACGGGGCTCGATTAGAACCCCCGCCGTCCCCCGGGCCCGCCGGCCGCGGCGCGACGCCGGCGGCGTCGCACCCGCGTCGCGGAGTCCCCGGCGGGCGGGCTAAACTGCGCGGGTTCCACCCACCTCCGGACCCGAACCATGCCCGAACCGATGCTGATCGCCCGCCACGGGGACCTCGAATGCTTCCTGCTGCCGGCGCTCGCCAACCGCCACGGCCTCATCACCGGGGCCACCGGGACCGGCAAGACCGTCACCCTGCAGGTCATGGCCGAGCGCCTGTCCGCCATCGGGGTCCCGGTCTTCATGGCCGACGTGAAGGGCGACCTGGCCGGACTGTCGCAGGCCGGGGCGTCCTCGCCCAAGCTCGCCGACCGGCTCAAGCTCATCGGCGCCGAAATGCCGCAGTTCCAGGCCTTTCCCGCGGTCTTCTGGGACGTCTACGGCGAGCAGGGCCACCCGGTGCGGGCGACGGTGTCCGACATGGGGCCGCTGCTGCTTTCCCGCATCCTGCAGCTGAACGACACGCAGGAGGGCGTGCTCACGCTGGCGTTCAAGATCGCCGACGACAACGGCCTCCTGCTGCTCGACCTGAAGGACCTGCGCGCGCTCCTGCAGCACATCGGGGACAACGCGTCCGCCTTCCAGACCACCTACGGCAACGTGTCGGCCGCGTCCATCGGCGCGATCCAGCGCGGCCTCCTCACCCTCGAGCAGCAGGGCGCCGACCGCTTCCTGGGCGAGCCGATGCTGAACGTCGACGACCTCCTGCAGACGGTCGACGGCAAGGGCACGGTGAACATCCTCGCCGCCGACCGGCTGATGCAGGCGCCGAAGGTCTACTCGACCGTGCTGCTGTGGCTGCTCTCCGAGCTGTACGAGCGGCTGCCGGAGGTCGGCGACCGCGAGAAGCCGAAGCTCGTGTTCTTCTTCGACGAGGCCCACCTCCTCTTCACCGACGCGCCGAAGGCGCTGCTCGAGAAGATCGAGCAGGTCGTGCGGCTGGTGCGCTCCAAGGGCGTGGGCGTGTTCTTCGTCACCCAGAACCCGCTCGACGTGCCCGACACCGTGCTGGGGCAGCTCGGCAACCGCGTGCAGCACGCGTTGCGCGCCTTCACGCCCCGCGACCAGAAGGCGGTCAAGGCCGCGGCCGAGACGATGCGTGCCAATCCGAAGTTCAGGACGGAGGACGCGATCACCGAGCTGGGCGTCGGCGAGGCGCTGGTGTCGTTCCTCGACGAGAAGGGCCGGCCGACGGTCGTGGAACGCGTGTACGTCATGCCGCCGGCGAGCCGCATCGGGCCGGTCACGCCCGAGGAGCGCAAGGCGGTGCTGGCGGCGTCCCCGGTGGCCGGCGTGTACGAGAACGCGGTCGACCGCGAGTCCGCGTACGAAAAGCTCAAGGCGCGCGCCGACGCCACGCCGGCACCCGGCACGGCGGCGCCGGCCGGGACGCCCGCCGGCGGCGGCGCCGGCGGCGGCCTCATGGACGGCCTGAAGGACGTGCTGTTCGGGACCACCGGCCCGCGCGGCGGGCGGCACGAGGGCATGCTCGAGGCGATGGCGAAGACCGCCGGCCGCACCGCGAGCTCCGCCGTCACGCGCGAGATCGTGCGGGGCGTGCTGGGCTCGCTCCTTGGAGGCAAGCGATGACGCTGCTGCCCACCCCCCACGACCCGACGCACCGCGCACCGCCGCGGCGCCGGTTCCTCCGCCAGGCCGGTGCGGCGGGCGTGGCGCTCGCGGCGATGGCGAACGCGCACGCGGCGCTGCTCGCGACCCCGGCCATCGCGCTCGGGCCCTATTACCCGCCGCGCAAGCCGGCCGATTCCGACGCCGACCTGACGCGCGTGCAGGGCCAGGACGGCGCGGCGCAGGGGACGATCCTCTACATCGACGGTCGCGTCCTCGACCGCGACGGCCGCCCGCTGTCGGGCGCGGAACTGGAGCTGTGGCAGGCCAACGCCTTCGGCCGCTACCACCACCCTTCGGACACCGACGCCTCCGGACCGCTCGACCCGCGCTTCCAGGGCTACGGGCGCCTCGTCGCCGACGCCGACGGCCGCTTCCGCATCAGGACGATCAAGCCGGGACCGTACACGGGCCGCACGCCGCACATCCACTTCAACGTGGCCTCGGGCAACACGCGCCTCACCACCCAGATGTTCTTCCCCGACGAGCCCGCCAACGCGCGCGACGGCCTCTACCGCTGGCTGTCGCGCGACGAGCAGCGCGCGTCGACCGCGCGCTACGTGACGCGCAAGGGGACGGAGGGCGGCGCGCTCGCCGTCGACTTCGACTTCGTGCTGGTGCGGGGGGCAGCGTGAGCGCCGCGCGCATGCCGGCGATGTTCTTCGGGCACGGCAGCCCGATGAACACGCTCGAGGACAACGCGCACACCCGGGCGTGGGCCGATGCCGGTCGCGCGTGGCCGCGGCCGAAGGCGATCCTCGCGGTCTCCGCGCACTGGTACGTGCGGGGCACGGCGGTCACCGCGATGGCGAAGCCGCCGACCATTCACGACTTCGGCGGCTTCCCCCCGGCGCTGCACGCGGTGCAGTACCCCGCACCCGGCGATCCCGCGCTGGCGCAGCACGTGGCGGACCTGCTCGCGCCGCTCGCCGTCGGGCTCGACCACGAGTGGGGGCTCGACCACGGCACGTGGTCGGTGCTCGCGCACGTGTACCCGGAGGCGGACGTGCCCGTGGTGCAGCTCGCGATCGACGCCACGCAGCCGCCGCAGTTCCACTACGACCTCGGGCGGCGGCTGTCGGCGCTGCGCGACGAGGGCATCCTGCTCTTCGCGAGCGGCAACGTCGTGCACAACCTGCGGGTGATCCGCTGGGGCGCGGGCTCGCCGCCGTACCCGTGGGCCACGCAGTTCAACGACCAGGCGCGCGGGTTCATCGAGCGGCGCGAGCACGCGCCGTTGATCGACTATCTCTCGCTCGGGGAGGCGTCGCGGCTCTCGTCGCCGACGCCGGACCACTACCTGCCGCTGCTGTACATCCTCGGCGCGCAGCGCGACGACGACGCGGTGACGACGATCACCGACGGCATCGAGCTGGGGTCGATCAGCATGCTGGCGTTCGCGGTCGGCACGCCGCGCGCGTGACCGTCGCGCGGCCGCGGCGGCGGCCGCGCCTGCCGGTCAGTACATGAGCTTCGCGTAGACGCTGATCGCGTTGGTGCGGAAGGTGAGTTCGCCGTTGAAGCTCGACTTGGTCACCGTCGCCGAGACGTCGCTGTACATGTAGCGCGCGCCGATGCCGATGTTGCGGGTGAGCATGTAGTCGGTCGAGGCGGCCGCCAGCAACACCGAGCCGTCGACGTCGCCGATGCGCGCCTTCATGCCGGTCACGTCCCCCGAGACGCGCCAGCGAGGCTGCGGGTACCAGTCGACCGTGACGCCGATGAGCGGCAGCGGCACCGTCGTCGACGCGGTCTTGCTGCCGCTGACCACCGCGTGGCCGTCGCTCCCGGTGGCCGAGATGTCGTACTTGAACTGCCCGCCGTACAGGCCGAGCGCCCCGGCCACCTCCACCGATTCGTTGCGTACGAACGAGTACCGGTAGTCGGCGGTGAAGAACTGCGTGCGGTTGTCGACCGACAGGGAGACGCCGAGCGGCACCACGTTGCCGTCGATGACCACGTCGTGCCCGACCTCTTTCGTGCCGCTGCGGTGCGCGTTCCAGTACTGCGCGTCGATGCGGTGGTTGGGCAGGAACCGCCACGTGCCCGACGCGTACAGCGACGTCCGCGTCTTCGCGAGGCCGTTGCCCTCGAGGTCGAGGTCGCTGCCGCGCGTGCCGTTGCCGTCGAAGCGGACCGACGTCGAGAAGTTGTTCACGATGGCGCCCAGGTTCAGCGTCAGCGTGTCCTCGCCGGGCTTGATGAAGTCGGTGGTCTCCTGCGCGGAGGCGACGGGCGCGGCCGCGGCGAGCGCACCGGCGAGCGCGACCAGCGCGAGGGGCCGGCGCACCGGCGAGCGTGACCGCGGGAAAGCGGGCTGCATGGGAGGAACGTCCTTCGTCGTGGGGTGGCGGATGCGGGAGGCTCGCGTCAGGGCTTGGCGGGCGCGACGTAGGCGGGCTTGCCGCCGAGCCACGTGCCGACAACCTTGATGGCCGCGATCTTGTCCGGATCGGTGCGGCGCGGATTGCCGTCGAGGATCACGAAGTCGGCCCACTTGCCGACCTCGAGGCTGCCCACGTGGTCGTCCACGAACATCGAGTAGGCCGCGTCGAGCGTGACCGCCTTGATCGCGGCATCGACCGCGATCCGCTGGTCCGGGCCCAGCACCTTGCGCGGCGGCTTCTGCCACAGGCGCGACGAGGCGGTCGCGACGTACTGCAGCGGACCGTACGGCGAGACCGGCGAGTCGCTGTGCAGCGCGAAGCGGGCCTTGCGCTTCACGAGCGAGCCGGTCGGGTCGATGCGGCTGCCGCGCTCCGGCCCGAGGATGTGGTCGTGGAACACCTCGCCCCAGTAGTCGACGTGCCCGATCGTCATCCCGGGGATGACGCCGAGCTTCGCCGCCTGCTCGACCTGCGCCTCGGACGTCACGGTGAAGTGCTCGATGCGCATCCGCCGCGACGCCGGGTCCTTCTCGTTGGCGAGCAGCTTCGCGTAGATCCCGAGCGCCTGGTTGACGGTCGCGTCGCCGTTGGCGTGGATCGCGAGTTGCCAGCCCTGGTCGTAGAGCGGCTTGGCCGCCTTGAAGAGTTCGGCGTCCTCGTAGTCGAGCGCCCCCTTGTTGGAGGTCCCGGCCGGATACTGGTACGGCTGCGTGAGCGCGGCGGTCAGGCCCTGCGTCGAGCCGTCGGCGACGAACTTGACGCCGACCACGCGGAAGATGTCGTCGCCGTCGTTCGGCTTGATCTTGGTGAATCCGGCGGGAACCACGGGCCCATAGAGGTAGCCGCGCACGCGCAGCGGGAAGCCCTCCTGGTGCGCCATCGTGTCGATCAGCGCGTACTCCGGCTCGAGGCCGAAGTTCGCCCCGACCGTGATCTCGGCCGACGTGGTGATGCCGACCGCGGAGATGCGGCCGGCGGTCTTGCGGAAGGCCTCGGCCACCGCGTCCTTCCCGGGCGGCGTGACCTTGGCCAGGAAGGCGTTGTACGACGGCGGCTCGACGAGCTTGCCGGTGAGGTTGCCCTTCGCGTCCTTCACGTAGATGCCGCCATTGCCCGGATCGGGCGTGGCGTTGGTGATGCCGGCCACCTCGAGCGCCTTGTGGTTCACGTAGGCGAGGTGCCCCGACTGGTTGAGCACGAAGATCGGATTCGTGGTCGAGACCTTGTCGAGCAGGTCGGCGTCGAGTTCCGCCATGAACGGCGTCGTGCGCGCGGGGTCGACGCCGAACGCGAAGATCCACCCGCCCTCCGGCACCTTGGCCTTCTGCGCGCGCAGCCGCTCGACCAGCGAGTCCATCGTGTCGTACGGCAGCTTGAAGTTGGAGAGGTCGAGGGCGAAGCTCTCGATCAGCGACGTCAGCACGATGTGCACGTGCGGCTCGACGAAGCCCGGCATCAGCGTGCGGCCCTTGAGGTCCACGAGCTTCGTGTCGGCGCCCTTGTGGCGCTTCATGACGGTGGCCGCATCGCCGACCGCGACGATGGTGTTGCCCTTGATCGCGAGCGCCGTGACCTGCGGCTGCTTCGGGTTCACGGTCACGATCGGGCCGCCGTAGAAGATCGTGTCGGCAGTGGCGGCGGGAGCGCCGGCGGCGCTGGCGGTCGAGGCGAGCGCGAGGTTGAGGGCGAGCGCGACGAGCGTGCGGCGGATGGGCATCGGGGTCTCCGGGTAACGGGGTACGCAGTGGGAGCCCGGGTCGACGCGAGGTGGAACGACACCGCGACCGGGCAGGCCGGGATCACCGCTCATGGCCGCGGCCCGCCGGACATATCGGCAGCAGGCGGGAGAAATTGAGGACGGACTGCGGCGGCCGGTGCGCGCGTCGGGCGCACGGCGAAGGGAGGCGCAGGTCGTCGTCGCTACGGGGAGCGGAAATGCAAAAGCCCGGTCACGGGGACCGGGCTTTTGCTTTCAAGGGTGCCTGACAATGACCTACTTTCGCACGGGAGCTCCGTACTATCATCGGCGTGCCGCCGTTTCACGGTCCTGTTCGGGATGGGAAGGGGTGGTTCCAGCGGGCTATGGTCGTCAGGCGTTGAGCGGTGAGGCTGCAACGCGCTGTGGGCGCGTGGGGAAGGTAAGGGGGGTGAGGTGTAGCGGTTGGCGCTTGGGATCCACGGTTATGGAGTCAAGCCGCACGGATTATTAGTACCGGTTAGCTGAACGCATTACTGCGCTTCCACATCCGGCCTATCAACGTGGTGGTCTGCCACG
>JAXMFO010000014.1:0-60479 GCA_046347715.1 Burkholderiales bacterium | reverse complement strand
TCGGCGCGCATCTACCTCACCGAATTCAAGCGCGACTACGCGGCGATGAACGCCGTCTACCGCAGCTACTTCCCGGCCGGCCGCCTGCCCGCGCGCACCTGCATCGGCGTCACCGCGCTCGCCCGCGACGCGCTGGTGGAGATCGACTTCGTCGCCCGCCGGCCATCGGTGTCAGACAACGTATAGGCGGTGTCAGACACGTCATATGACGTGTCTGACACCGGGGGACTCAGCCGCCCAGCGCCGTGCGGATCGTGAGGCCGGCGCGCAACGCGGTCGCCGCGATGGTGAGCGTGGGCGGTGAAGCGGTGATGGTCGGGAACGTCGCGGAGCCCACCAGGTAGAGGTTAGGGTGGTCGTGCGTGCGCAGGTTGCGGTCGACCACCGACGTCTTCGGGTCGTCGCCCATCCGGCACGTGCCGCCCATCACGGCGCCGTCGGTCACCGGACCGACTTCCTCGACCTCGGTCGCGCCGAGCGCATTCATGAGGCCGCGCACGTAGTCCATCGCGACCTTCGCGCCGTCCTGCTCGTAGCGGCCCCAGCGGAACGCGATGCGCGGCCGCGGCAGCCCGAGCGGATCGAGCTTGTCGTATGCGAGCGTCACGCGGTTGTTCGCATCCGGCAGCACTTCCACCGACGGCCCGATCGCCAGCTCGCGCGCCATGTGGTCGCTGATCGCGGTGCCGAGCGCCGCGCCGCGCATGCCCTGCGCCGCGTACTTCTGCGCGAGGTTGAACGGCCCGACCGCGCGCGCCCAGCCCTCGTTCGACGGCGAGGTGCCCGACGCGCCGTGCATGCCGCGAAAGTCGCCGTCGCGCAGTTCGGTGATGCCGGAGGTCTCGACCGGTCCGCGGTACGGCCAGATCCTGTCGCGCGTCAGGCCGATCATGCCGGCGTCGAGCTGGGTCAGCAGGTAGCGGCCGACGGTCCCGCTGCTGTTCGCCACGGACACGCTGCTGCCGGCGGGCCGCGACATCAGCAGCAGCTTCGGCGTCTCGATCGCGTGCGCGGCGATCACGAAGATCTTGCCGCGCGCCTCGTGCAGGCTGCCGTCGGGCCGCTTGAAGCGGATCGCCGTGACCTTGCGGTCGGCGCCGACCACCACCTCGTACGCGATCGCGAGCGGCTCGACGCGCGCACCTGCCTTCTCGGCCTTCGCGACGTGCACGCCGGCGTCGTACTTCGCGCCGATCGGGCAGATGGGCACGCACGACGCGTTGCCGCAGCACGGCGGGCGGTCGTCGCGGCCGACCGAGTTGCGCCCGTGCGGGAACGGCGCCATCGTGAGGCCCACGTGCGCGCACGCCGCCTTGATCACGCCGTCGAGATAGGTCGGGGCGATCGGCGGCATCGGATACGGGGTGGAGCGCGGCGAGCCCCAGTCGTAGTCGGGCGGGCCGGCGACGCCGATCTCGTTTTCCGCCTCGCCGTACCAGGGCTCGAGGTCCGCGTAGGAAAGCGGCCAGTCGACGCCGACGCCGAACTTCGACTTCAGCACGAAGTCGTTCGGCCGGTAGCGCAGCGTGAGGCCGCCCCAGTGCCACGTGGTGCCGCCGACGACGCGCGCCTGCAGGCCGCGGAACGGCACCGGGCCGGCCTGCACGTAGTACGCGCCGATGTCCTCGGAGTCGGGCTGCGGCACCTTCGGGTCCGCGGGGTACGGCGAATTCGGTCCCTTGCTCGGCGACTGCATGAACTGCATCACGGCCTTGCCGCGATCCACGCGCGGGCCCGCTTCGAGGATCAGCACCTTCACGCCGGCTCGCGCGAGCGTGTAGCCGGTCATCGCGCCGGCCACGCCCGAACCGACGATGACGACGTCCGCGGTCAGGATGCTCACGAGGTCTGCCCCGGTGCGGTCGCCCAGTAGTTCGTGATGCCGCCGCACAGCGCGTTGGGCTTGGTCCACGGCACCGCCTGCCAGGCGATGGCGCTGGCGTACGTGATCACCACCGGGCCCTTCGGCGTGTCGACGACGCCCGAGTAAAGCGCCGTGACGATCGTCGCGGCCGCGCGGTCGAGGCCCGCCGTCGCGAGGGCGGCGGTGAGGTTCTCGGGCGGCGTGGACTGCGCGAGCGCGGCCACCTTGGCCAGCGTCGAGGCGCCGACGGCCGACGCGAGCGCGCGCAGCATGGCCGCGGCGGCCGCGTCGTCCTGCCACGCGAAGCCCGTGACGGTGCGGGTCAGCGCGGCGAACTGCGCGGGCGTGGCGGCGGACTGGGCGAACGCCGGAGGCACGGCACCGGCCGCGACGAGCGCGGCCAGGCCCTGCAGCAAGCGGCGCCGCGTCGCGCGCGGCGGAAGGACGTCATCGGGCATGGATAATCCTGGGCAGGAGGCGATGGGCCACTCGTTGCGCACGATACCCAATTGCGCGGGGGTGTGCCATTGGGCGGAGTTGTCGCCGACCCCGGCCTCATGGGGGTCTGACCGCAGTTGTGGCCATCGACGCCGCCCCTCACCCCAACCCTATCCCCCCGCAGGGCGAGAGGGAGGATTCAGGCGTGGCGAGGGAGAGTCGGCGGCGCCCGCGGAGCTAGAGCGGCGATCCCGCCGCCCGCGCGATCGCCTCGGCCAGCGCCTGCGCGTGCGTCTGCGCGAGCGCGGCCTCGCGCGCCTCGACCATCACCCGCAGCACGGGCTCGGTGCCCGAGGGGCGCAGCAGGACACGTCCCGCGTCGCCCAGCGCCGCCACGGCTTCGCGCTCGGCGCGCGCGACGGCGTCGTTGCGCTTCCAGTCCCAGCCGCGCTGCACCGGCACGTTGATCAGCTTCTGCGGGAACATGGCGACGTCCGCCGTCGCCTCCGCGAGCGTCTGCTTCTGCTCGATGAGTGCGCGCAGCACGGCGAGCGCCGCGACGATCGCGTCGCCGGTGGTATGGCGGTCGAGGCAGATGATGTGGCCGGAATTCTCGCCGCCCAGGCACCAGTGCCGCTCCTGCATCAGTTCGAGCACGTAGCGGTCGCCGACCTTCGCCCGCGCGAGCGGGATGTCGCGCCGCGCGAGCGCCTGCTCGAAGCCGAGGGTGCTCATCAGCGTGCCGACCACGCCGCCGTTCAGCACCCGCCGGCGCTGGTAGTCGCTCGCGATGACGTACAGCAACTGGTCACCGTCGTAGAGCCGGCCTTCGCTGTCGCACATCGCAAGCCGGTCGCCGTCGCCGTCGAGCGCGATGCCGAGGTCGGCGCCGTGCTCGCGCACCTGCGCCGCGAGGTACTCGGGATGCGTGGCGCCGTTGCCGGCGTTGATGTTGAGGCCGTCGGGCTCCGCGCCCACCGCGACGACGTCCGCGCCCAGCTCGTGGAACACCGGGGGCGCGATGTGATAGCCGGCGCCGTGCGCGCAGTCGACGACGATGCGCCATCCCTTGAGGTCGAGTTCGGTGGGGAACGTGCTCTTGCAGAACTCGATGTAGCGGCCGGCCGCGTCGTCGACGCGGCGCGCCTTGCCGAGCGCCGCCGACGACACGCAGGTGAGCGGCGCGTCCATGCCGCGCTCGATGCCGATCTCGACCTCGTCGGGAAGCTTCTGGCCGGCGCCGGAGAAGAACTTGATGCCGTTGTCGTCGTACGGGTTGTGCGAGGCGCTGATCACGATGCCGGCGGACAGCCGCAGCGCACGCGTGAGATACGCGATGCCCGGCGTCGGCAGCGGGCCGCACAGGTACACGTCGACACCGGCGGCCGACAGCCCCGCCTCCAGCGCCGCCTCGAGCAGGTAGCCGGAGATGCGGGTGTCCTTGCCGATCAGCACCCCCGGACGGTCGCCGCGGTGCGTCGAGTCGGCGGACACCAGCGTGCGGCCGGCGGCCCAGCCCAGCTTCATCACGAGGTCGGGCGTGATCGGCGCTTCGCCGACGCGGCCGCGGACGCCGTCGGTGCCGAAGTATTTGCGCTGCATGGAAAGTTGTTCTGTACGAAGTGGAAGTGACGGTGCGCGGCGCGCACCCCGCCATTATCGCGCAGCGCGCGCACCCGCCGGGACTGCGGCTGCACCGGCGGGCTCCGGCCCCGTGAATGCCTCCCACACCTTGAGCGCGTCGACGGTCTCGCGCACGTCGTGCACGCGCAGCAGGAGCGCGCCGCGGGCGACCGCGGCGAGCGCCGCGGCCACGCTGCCGGCGACGCGCTCGGTGACCGTGCGGCCGGTGATCTCGCCCAGCGTCCCCTTGCGCGACATGCCGACCAGCACCGGATAGCCGGTGGCGGCGAGCACGGGCAGCGCACGCACCAGCGCGAGGTTGTGCGCCCGCGTCTTGCCGAAGCCGAACCCCGGGTCGATCGCGATGCGCTCGCGCGCGATGCCCGCGGCCTCGCACGAGAACGCGCGCGCCACCAGGAAGTCGCGCACCTCGCGCACGACCTCGTCGTACACCGGCGCCTTCTGCATCGTGCGCGGCGTGCCCTGCATGTGCATGAGGCACACCGCCGCCGGCGACCGAGCGACGACCTCGACCGCCCCACGCGCCTGCAGCGCGCGCACGTCGTTGACCAGCGTCGCACCCGCCTCGATCGCCGCCTGCATGACGCCCGGCTTCATCGTGTCGATGCTGACGATCGCGCCGTCGCGCGCCAGCGCCTCGACCACCGGCAGCACCCGTGCGAGTTCGTCCTTCTCGCGCACCGGGCGGGCACCCGGCCGCGTCGACTCGCCGCCGACGTCGACCACGTCCGCGCCGTCGGCCAGCATCTGCCGGCCGTGCGCGACGGCTTCCTCGAGGTCGAAGTGCGCACCGCCGTCGGAGAACGAGTCGGGCGTGATGTTGAGGATGCCCATCACCCGCGGGCGCGAGAGATCGAGGCGGTGCGGGCCGCAGGACAGGTGCAAGAACGGACCCCTGAAGAAAGACGGGCCCGCTGCGCGGGCCCGTTTCCACGAGACGTTTTCTAGGCGGGATTCGCCGACGGCGCCGGATCCGGCGTGGGCGACGATCCGCCCGAGGGGCTGCCGCCCGACGACCCGGGCTGGGGCCGCGGCGGACGCGGCGGACGCCCGGCCATGATGTCGTCGATCTGCTCGGCGTCGATGGTCTCCATCTCGAGCAGCGCCTTGGCCATCGCCTCGACCTTGTCGCGGTTGTCCTCGAGGAGCTTGCGCGCGACCGCGTACTGCTGGTCGATGATCTTGCGGATCTCCTCGTCGACCTTCTGCATCGTCGACTCGGACACGTTCTTCTGCGTCGTGACCGAGCGGCCGAGGAACACCTCGCCCTCGTTCTCGCCGTAGACCATCGAGCCCAGCTCGTCCGACATGCCGTAGCGCGTGACCATGTTGCGCGCGATCTCGGTCGCGCGCTCGAAGTCGTTCGAGGCGCCGGTGGTCATCTGGTTCATGAAGATCTCCTCGGCGATGCGGCCGCCGAACAGCACGGAGATCATGTTCAGCATGTGCTTGCGGTCATGCTGTAGCGGTCCGTCTCCGGCAGCTGCATGGGTCACGCCCAGCGCACGGCCGCGCGGGATGATCGTGACCTTGTGCACGCAGGTCCGTCTTGGGCAGGAGCTTGGCGACGATCGCGTGGCCCGACTCGTGGTACGCCGTGTTGCGGCGCTCCTCCTCGGGCATCACGATCGAGCGGCGCTCGGCCATGATGATCTTGTCCTTCGCGCGCTCGAAGTCGTGCATGTCGACCAGGCGCTTGTTGGAGCGCGCGGCGAAGAGCGCCGCCTCGTTCACGAGGTTGGCGGTCCGCGCCCGACATGCCCGGCGTGCCGCGGGCGATGATGTCCGCCTTCACGTCCGGCGACATCGGGACCTTGCGCATGTGCACGAGCAGGATCTGCTCGCGGCCGCGGATGTCCGGCAGCGGCACGACGACGGCGGTCGAAGCGGCCCGGGCGCATCAGCGCGAGGGTCGAGCGTCCGGCCGGTTGGTGGCGGCGATCACGATGACGCCGGCGTTGCCCTCGAACCCGTCCATCTCGACCAGCAGCTGGTTGAGCGTCTGCTCGCGCTCGTCGTTGCCGCCGCCCAGGCCGCGCCGCGCTGGCGGCCGACCGCGTCGATTTCGTCGATGAACACGATGCAGGGCGCGTTCTTCTTCGCCACCTGCTCGAACATGTCGCGCACGCGCGCGGCGCCGACGCCGACGAACATCTCGACGAAGTCGGAGCCGGAGATCGAGAAGAAGGGCACCTTCGCCTCGCCGGCGATGGCCTTGGCGAGCAGCGTCTTGCCGGTGCCCGGCGAGCCGACCATCAGCACGCCGCGCGGGATGCGGCCGCCCAGCTTCTGGAACTTGGACGGGTCGCGCAGGAACTCGACGAGTTCGGCGACCTCTTCCTTCGCCTCGTCGCAGCCGGCGACGTCCGCGAAGGTGATCGAGTTGTTGGCCTCGTCGAGCATGCGCGCCTTGCTCTTGCCGAACGAGAACGCGCCGCCCCTGCCCCGCCCTGCATCTGGCGCATGAAGAAGATCCACACGCCGATCAGCAACAGCATCGGGAACCACGAGATGAAGATCTGCGCGAGGAACGACTGCTCCTCTTCCGGCTTGGCCTCGACCTTGACGCCGTACTTCACGAGGTCGCCCACCATCCAGATGTCGCCCGGGCTGTAGGTCGTGAAGCGCTTGTTGTCGTTGTTGACCCACTTGATCGTCCGGCCCTCGACGGTGGCGGACGTCACCTTGCCCGCCTTCGCCGACTCCATGAACTCGGAATAGGGGATCGAGTCCCGGCTCGTCTGGCGCGAGTCGAACTGCTTGACGACGGTGAGCACCACCAGCCCGATCACGAGCCAGATGCCGATGTTCTTGAGCAGATTGTTCAAGCCGAAAGCTCCTTGCGAACCTTGGGAAGCGGCGGTTCGCGCGCCGGACCCTTGAAACCTGATACGAGGCGGGCTGGAACTGGGATTTTAGCCCCTATCCCGTGCATCGAGCCCGTTTCGACCACGAAAACGAAGCATGATTCACGCCCGCCTTGATCCCGCGCACATTGACCCTGTGCGCGGGGTGGTATCGGCCCTGCCGGTCAGCGGCCCCGGAAGCCCTTCCCGACCAGGAAGGTCTCCCGGCTGCGGTCCCGGGACGACTTGGGCTTGCGCACGTACACCTTGGTGAAGCGCTCGCCGATCGCCGCCGTCAGTTCCTGCAGTCCGCTGCCCTGGAACACCTTGACCACGAGGTCCCCGCCGGGCGTCAGGTGCCCGGCGGCGAAGTCGAGGGCAAGCTCCCCCAGGTGGACGCTGCGCGCCTGGTCGGCAGGCTCGATGCCGGAGAGATTGGGGGCCATGTCGGAGACCACAAGGTCGACACGCTGGCCGTCCAGCGCCGCCTCGACGGCGGCGAGCCCCTCGTCCTCGCGGAAGTCGCCCTGGACGGACGTCACCCCGGCGATCGGGTCCATCGGCAGCAGGTCGATCGCCACGATGCGCCCGGCGGGACCGAGCCGCTCGCGCAGCACCTGCGACCAGCTCCCGGGTGCCGCGCCCAGGTCGACCGCGACCAGGCCGGGCCGCAGCAGCTTGTCCCGCTCGTCTAGGTCGAGCAGCTTGAACGCCGCCCGCGACCGATAGCCGCGGCGCTGCGCCTCCTGGACGTAGTGGTCGTGGACGTGCTCGTGCATCCACGCCTTGCCGAACCGGTGCTTCTTCTTCGAGGGGTTCAGGGGGCGGGTGGCCATGGCGGGGCAGCGAAAGGGATCACGGTATGGATGCTAATCGATGGGCCGGTCGGCCCGGCGCACTCGCGTACACTTCCCGCATGAAGCCCCTCACTCCCGCCGAGCGCCGCGAGCTGCGCGCGAAGGCCCATCACCTCGATCCCGTGGTCACCGTCGGCCAGCACGGCCTGACGCCGCCGGTGCTGCACGAGATCGACGTCGCGCTGCTCGCCCACGAGCTGGTCAAGGTCCGCGTGTTCAACGACGAGCGCGAGGCCCGCGAGGCCATGCTGGGCGAGATCTGCACCGGACTCGACTGCGCCCCGGTACAGCACCTGGGCAAGATCCTCGTCCTCTGGCGGCCGAATCCGGACCGCAAGCCGGCAAGCGCGGCCGCCCCCGCCCGGGCGGCGAAGACCGCGGGGCGCAAGCCCGCCGGGCCGCGCGCACCCGTGGATCCCGTACGGGAGCGGCGCCGCAGTGCCACCGGCACGACCGCCAGCGGCAAGGGTCGCCGCGGGGCGGCACGCAATGCGCCGCCGGAGGAAGCGGCACCCGCCGCCAAGAAGAAGTCGACGTACACGCCGCGCACCAAGCCCAAATCGCACTCCGCGAAGCCCAATCCGCGGTCCGCGTGGCAGAAGAAGGAGCCGGCGGCGCCGGCCGCCGGGACGCGGCGGCGGCGGACGCGGGTCTGAGCGCGGGGTCTGGCCCCGGCCTCATCGGGGGCTGACCCCGGATTGGGGCCATCGCCGCTGCCCCTCACCCCAACCCTCTCCCCGCGGACGGGGAGAGGGAGTGTCATGGCCGCACGCAGCCAGCCGCACGACACTCGCTTCCTTCGTAGCCCTTGCCGGCGGCCGGCGCTAAGGCCGCCCCAAGGCGGCCGCCTGACCCGCCGTGAATGCCGAGGGGTCTGACCCCGGCCTGATCGGGGTCTGACCCCGGGTTGGGGCCACGGACGCCGCCCGTCACCCCAGCCCTCTACCCGCGAGCGGGGAGAGGGAGTGTGGAGGCATCGGAGTCACCCGGTGACGGTGTTCCGGCCGCAAAACGCGCAACGCCGACGTCCCGGAATCCACTGCCCCCGCGGACGCGTTTTGCGGACGACGCGCTAGCCGTATCGAACGGAAAGGATCTCGTAGCTCCGCACGCCGCCCGGCGCCTGCACTTCCGCCGTGTCGCCCTCACCCTTGCCGATCAGCGCGCGGGCGATCGGGGAGTTGACCGAGATCTTGCCGTGCTTGATGTCGGCCTCGTCGTCGCCGACGATCTGGTAGGTGACGCTGTCGCCGCTGTCGGCATCTTCCAGCTCCACGGTCGCGCCGAACACGACGTGCGCGAGGTCGAGCTCCGCGGGATCGATCACCTGCGCGTTGGCGAGCTTCGCCTCGATCTCGGCGATGCGGCCCTCGATGAAACCCTGCCGCTCCTTCGCCGCGTCGTAGTCGGCGTTCTCGGAGAGGTCGCCGTGCGCGCGCGCCTCCGCGATCGCCTGGATCACCGCGGGACGCTCGGTGGACTTCAGGCGCTGCAGCTCGACCTTCAGTCGTTGCGCGCCTGCGACGGTCATCGGGACTTTGCTCATGTTCTTCGTCTTCGCTATGGGAGGCGACAGGGGCGGCGGAAAATACGATCCACCGGGGCCGCGCACGCGGCGCCCTGCGCACCTCGGGTTTCGTCGTCTGTCGTTACGCCAGCCGCTCGTGCAGCGCCTGGATCGCGTAGGGCGTGAGCCCGCGCATCGCCCGCATGCCGATCGCGGCCGCGCGGGCGCCGGCCATCGTCGTGAACGTCGGCACCTGGTCGACGAGCGCGGCGCGCCGGATCTGGTAGCTGTCGCGGATGGCCGCGCGCTTCTCCTCGACCGTGTTCACGACCAGCGCGATCTCGTCGTTCATCAGCATGTCGACGATGTGCGGGCGCCCCTCGGCGACCTTGTTCACCGTCGCCACCGTGAGTCCGGCGGCGGTCAGCGCGGCGGCGGTGCCGCGCGTGGCGACCAGCTCGAAGCCGAGCTCCGCCAGCATCTTCGCGGTTTCCACCGCGCGCGGCTTGTCTCCGTTCTTGACGCTCAGGAACACCTTGCCCGACTGCGGCAGCTTCACGCCCGCGGCGAGCTGGCTCTTCACGAACGCCTCGGCGAACGACTCGCCCACGCCCATCACCTCGCCGGTGGACTTCATCTCCGGTCCGAGGATCGTGTCCACGCCGGGGAACTTGATGAAGGGGAACACCGCCTCCTTCACCGAGTAGTACGGGGGCACCACCTCGCCCGCCACGCCCTGCGACGCGAGCGACTGCCCGACCATGCAGCGGGCGGCGATCTTGGCCAGCGGACGGCCGGTCGCCTTCGACACGTACGGCACGGTCCGCGACGCGCGCGGGTTCACTTCCAGCACGAAGATCGTGCCGGCGCCCTGCGCGTCGAACTGGATCGCGAACTGCACGTTCATCAGCCCGACGACGTTGAGGCCCTTCGCCATCGCCACGGTCTGCTCGCGCAGCTTCTGCTGGAGCGCCGCCGACAGCGAGTGCGGCGGCAGCGAGCACGCCGAGTCGCCCGAGTGCACGCCCGCCTGCTCGATGTGCTCCATGATGCCGCCGATCACCACCTCGCTGCCGTCGCACACGGCGTCGACGTCCACCTCGATCGCGTCGTTGAGGAAGCGATCGAGGAGCACCGGCGAGTCGTTGGACACCTTCACGGCCTCGCGCATGTAGCGCTCGAGCTCGCGCTGCTCGTGCACGATCTCCATCGCGCGGCCGCCCAGGACGTAGGAGGGACGCACGACGAGCGGATAGCCGATCTCGTTGGCGGCGGCGATGGCCGCGTCCTCGGTGCGCGCCGTCCGGTTGGGCGGCTGCAGGAGGCCGAGCCGGTACAGCATCTGCTGGAAGCGCTCGCGGTCCTCCGCCATGTCGATCATGTCGGGCGAGGTGCCGATGATCGGCACGCCGTTGCGCTCGAGGTCGCGCGCGAGCTTGAGCGGCGTCTGCCCGCCGTACTGGACGATCACGCCCCACGGCTTCTCGACGTGGACGATCTCGAGCACGTCCTCGAGCGTCAGCGGCTCGAAGTACAGGCGATCGGACGTGTCGTAGTCGGTCGACACCGTCTCCGGGTTGCAGTTGACCATGATGGTCTCGAACCCGTCCTCGCGCAGCGCCATCGCCGCGTGCACGCAGCAGTAGTCGAACTCGATGCCCTGCCCGATGCGGTTCGGCCCGCCGCCCAGCACCATCACCTTCTTGCGGTCGGTCGGCTCCGCCTCGCACTCCTCCTCGTAGGTGGAGTACATGTACGCGGTCTTGGTCGAGAACTCCGCCGCGCAGGTGTCGACGCGCTTGAACACCGGCCGCACGCCGAGGGCGTGGCGGTGCGCGCGAACGTCGGCTTCCTTGACCTTCAGCAGGTACGCGAGGCGCCGGTCGGAAAAGCCCATGCGCTTCAGCTGCCGCATGTCGTCGCGCGTAAGCGAGGCGAGCGTACGGTGGTCGAGCGCCAGCTCCAGGTCGACGATCTCCTTGATCTGCGAGAGGAACCAGGGATCGATCTTCGTGTGCTGGTGGATCTCCTGCAGCGACATGCCGATGCCGAACGCGTCGGCGACGTACCACAGCCGCTCGGCGCGGGGGTACGCGAGTTCGTCGCCGATGGTTTCCGGATCGACCGTCTTGAGGTTGAAGCCGTCCACGCCGGTCTCGAGGCCGCGCAGCGCCTTCTGCAGCGACTCCTGGAACGTGCGGCCGATGGCCATCACCTCGCCCACCGACTTCATCTGGGTGGTGAGGCGGTCGTCGGCCTGCTTGAACTTCTCGAACGCGAAGCGCGGCACCTTGGTGACCACGTAGTCGATCGTCGGCTCGAAGGAGGCCGGCGTCTCGCCGTCGGTGATGTCGTTGGAGAGCTCGTCGAGCGTGTAGCCGACCGCGAGCTTGGCCGCGACCTTGGCAATCGGGAACCCGGTGGCCTTCGACGCCAGCGCCGAGGAGCGGGACACGCGCGGGTTCATCTCGATGACGACCATGCGGCCGTCCTGCGGGTTGATCGCGAACTGCACGTTCGACCCGCCGGTGTCGACCCCGATCTCGCGCAGCACCGCGATGCTCGCGTCGCGCATGATCTGGTATTCCTTGTCGGTCAGCGTCTGCGCCGGGGCCACCGTGATCGAGTCGCCCGTGTGCACTCCCATCGGGTCGAGGTTCTCGATCGAGCACACGATGATGCAGTTGTCCTTCTTGTCGCGGACAACCTCCATCTCGAACTCTTTCCAGCCGAGCAGCGACTCCTCGATCAGCATCTCGCGCGTCGGCGAGAGGTCGAGGCCGCGCCGCACCATGTCGACGAACTCGTCCTTGTTGTACGCGATGCCGCCGCCGGTGCCGCCCAGCGTGAACGAGGGGCGCAGCACGGCCGGGAAGCCGATGGTCGCCTGCACCTCGAGCGCCTGCTCCAGGTTGTGCGCGATGCCGGAGCGCGCCGACCCCAGGCCGATGCGCGTCATCGCCGCCTTGAACTTCTCGCGGTCCTCGGCCTTGTCGATCGCCTTCTTCGAGGCGCCGATCAGCTCGACGTCGAACTTCGTCAGCACGCCCTCGCGCGCGAGGTCGAGTGCGCAGTTCAGCGCCGTCTGGCCGCCCATCGTGGGCAGCAGCGCGTCGGGACGCTCGCGCTCGATGATCGCCGCGACCATCTGCCAGTTGATGGGCTCGACGTACGTGACGTCGGCCATCTCCGGGTCGGTCATGATCGTCGCCGGGTTGCTGTTGACGAGGATGACCCGGTAGCCCTCCTCGCGCAGCGCCTTGCACGCCTGCGCGCCGGAGTAGTCGAACTCGCACGCCTGCCCGATGATGATCGGGCCCGCGCCGATGATGAGGATGCTCTGGATGTCGGTGCGCTTCGGCATGGCTTATCGCTTCTCCATCGACTTCACGAAGCGGTCGAAGAGGTACGAGACGTCGTGCGGTCCCGGACTCGCCTCGGGGTGCCCCTGGAAGCAGAACACCGGCTTGTCCTTCCACGCGAAGCCCTGCAGCGTGTCGTCGAACAGCGAGACGTGGGTGATGCGCACGTTGTCCGGCAGCGACGCGGGATCGACCGCAAAGCCGTGGTTCTGGCTGGTGATGAGCACCTGCCCGGTGTCGCGGTCGAGCACCGGATGGTTCGCCCCGTGGTGGCCGAACTTCATCTTGAGCGTGCGGCCGCCGGCGGCGAGGCCCAGGAGCTGGTGGCCGAGGCAGATGCCGAAGACCGGCAGGCCCGCGTCGATGATCGTGCGGATCGCCTCGATCGCGTAGTCGCACGGCTCCGGGTCGCCGGGACCGTTGGACAGGAACACGCCGTCCGGCCGCATCTCCAGCACGTCGTGCGCGGGCGTCTGCGCCGGCACCACGGTGATGCGGCAGCCGCGCACGGCGAGCATGCGCAGGATGTTGTGCTTGACGCCGAAGTCGTAGGCGACGACGTGGAAGCGCGTCGCGCCGATCGGCCGGTAGCCTTCGCCCAGCGCCCACGTGCTGCCGTTCCACTCGTACGCCCGGGTGCAGGACACCTCCTTCGCGAGGTCCTGCCCGGCCATCGACGGCGCCTCGCGCGCGGCCTCGATCGCGCGCTCCGCGGCGTGCGCGTCCACGTTGCCCGCGACGATGCAGCCGTTCTGTGCCCCGCGCTCGCGCAGGAGGCGCGTGAGCTTGCGCGTGTCGATGTCGGCGATGCCGCACACGTTCGCCTGCGCGAGGTACGCCGAGAGGTCCTGCTGCGAGCGCCAGCTCGACGCGAGGCGCGGCAGGTCGCGGATCACGAGGCCGGCGGCGAACACGCGCCGCGACTCGACGTCCTCCGCGTTCACCCCGGTGTTGCCGATGTGCGGGTACGTGAGGGTGACGATCTGCCCGGCATACGAGGGGTCGGTGACGATCTCCTGGTAGCCGGTCATCGAGGTGTTGAAGACGACCTCGCCGACCGCCTGCCCGGATGCGCCGATCGAGCGCCCGCGAAACACGGTTCCGTCGGCCAGCGCGAGCAGGGCGGGCACGACCGGCGCGAACAGCGGGGCGTTCGCGGCGAGGCTGTGGTCAGGGGCGTTCATGGCGGCTTCGATTCGTCGGTTGTGCGGCAGGCGGAGGGTTTCCGCTGCGCCAAACGGGTGCCCCACGGGTGGTGGAACGTACGGTGGACGTACAAACGGGGAAGGCCGTCGGCCTTCCCCGCTTTACCCACGAAATTCTACCCCAGAACGGCCGTGGCCGCAAAAGGCGGCGGGGCCGGCTCGGCGATGGCGTGCACCGGACCGCCCCCTCTCCCCGCTCGCGGGGGCATTTCCGGGAATTCGGCGAGCGCAGCTCGCTGCCGGAAATGCGGCGGTCGCATGCTTGCGACCGCGCGCCCTGCAAGGGAGGGTTGGGTCGAGGGTCAGCGTCCGCCTCCGCAATCGGGGTTCAGACCCCTGGACAATCGCCCCCTGCACGCGGGGAGCGAATCAGGTCAGTACGCCGCCGAGACCCCGCCGTCCACGTACAGGATATGGCCGGTCACGAAGTCCGCCGCCGGCGACGCCAGGAAGACCGCCGCCCCGGCGATCTCCGGCGGCTGCGCCCAGCGCCCGGCCGGCGTGCGCTTCTCCACCCAGGCCGAGAATTCCGCGTTGGCGACCAGCGGGGCGTTCATCTCGGTGTCGAAGAACCCGGGCGCGATGCCGTTGACCTGCACGTTGTACGGCGCCACCTCCACGGCCAGCGCGCGCGTGAGCATGCGCATCGCGCCCTTGCTCGCCGCGTACGGCACGATGTTCGGGCGCCCGATGTCCGAGGCGAGCGAGCAGATGTTGATGATCTTGCCGCGCCGGCGCGCCTGCATGCCCGGCAGCACCGCGCGCGTCACGAGGAACGCCCCGTCCTGGTTGGTCGCCTGCAGCGTGCGCCACTCGGCGAGCGTGAACTCGGGCAGCGGCTTGCGCTGGTTCATCGCCGCGTTGTTGACGAGGATGTCGATCTCGCCCAGGTTGGTCTCGACGTCGGCGATGCCCGCGGCGACCGCCGCCTCGTCGGTGACGTCGAACGCGCACACGCTCGCCGCCTGCCCGGCCTCGGCGAGCCGCTCGAGCGCGGCGTCGAGCTTGGCCTGGTTGCGGCCGTTGATGACCACGCGCGCGCCCGCGGCGGCGAGGCCGTGGGCCATGGCGAGGCCGAGTCCCGAGCCGCCGCCCGTGACCAGCGCGAGGCGGCCGGAGAGGTCGAAAGGATGCGCGGCCATCGCAGTCAGAGCCCCAGCACGTCGGGCATGTCGAACAGGCCGGCGGCGCCGGCCGCCCGCCTGGCCGCGACGAACTGCACGGCCCGCATCGCGCCGTTGGCGAAGAGCTGGCGCGACGTCGCGCGGTGCGCGAGTTCCACGCGCTCGCCCTCGCCCGCGAAGACCACCACGTGCTCGCCGACCACGTCGCCGCCGCGGAGCGTCGCGAAGCCGATGGTGCCGGGCTTGCGCTCGCCGGTGTGCCCCTCGCGCGCGTACACCGCCGATTCCGCTAGGGACACGCCGGCACCCGCCGCCGCCGCTTCGCCGAGCCGCAACGCGGTGCCCGAGGGGGCGTCGACCTTGTGCCGGTGGTGCATCTCGACCACCTCGATGTCGAACGCGGGGCCGAGCGCGCGCGCCGCCTGCTCGACCAGCGACAGCAGGACGTTCACGCCCACGCTCATGTTGGCGGCGAATACGACCGGCACCTTCTGCGCGTGCTGCGCGAGCGCCGCGCGCTGCGCGTTGTCGAGGCCGGTGGTGCCGACGACGGCGCCCACGCCGGCGCGGACGCACGCCGCAAGGTGCGCCAAGGTACCGGCGGGCCGCGTGAAGTCGATCAGCACGTCGGACTGCGCGAGTGCGGCGTCGATGTCGGCCGAGATGCGCACGCCGGTGACGAGGCCCGCTCCCTCGCCGGCGTCCCGGCCTTGCACCGGGCTGTCGGGGACGTCGAGGGCTGCGGCGAGCTTCATCGCCGGCTCGTGCATCACCGCGGCGACCAGCGCCCGCCCCATGCGGCCGCCGGCACCGGCGACCGCCACACGCACCACATCGTTGCTCACGCGGGCTTCCTCATGTCGACGCCGCGCGCACGCGGCGCGGCCGGCGTGCGGTTACTTGACGGGCGGCGCGCCCGGATCCCAGATGTTGCGGAAGAAATCGATGACCTTGCCGATGAGGCCGGCGTCCTGGCCGTAGGGATCCTCGGGCAGGACGCGCGTGGCGGCGATGCGGTTCAGGTCCTGCACCGATTGCGGCATCTCGTCGCCTTCCCAGCGCGCCAGGGTCTCGTCCTTGTTGAAGTAGACCGTGAACTGCCGGTTCTCGCGGACCCGGCCGGCGCTCTGGAACTGGTAGACGTAGTCCCAGCGGTTGTCGCGGAACACGCTCGTGACGAGCGGCGTGCCCAGCGCGGCCTTCACCTGCGGCTTGGTCTGGCCGACCTTGAGCTTGTCGACCATGTCCTGCGAGAGGTAATTGCCCTGGTTGATGTCGATCTTGTACACCCCGAACTGCGTGACCAGCGGGATGAAGTTGTCGAACGGCTGGGTCATCTGCGCGCAGCCGGCGAGCGCGGCCAGCGCGGCGGCCGCCGCCAGCGAGACGGTGGCCCTGGCAATGGATTGACGGCGTCGTGGCACTCGCTTGTCCTTGGGATGTTCGCGTGGGCGCGCGGTCGTCCGGGCGGCACGCGAGGCGCCGGATCGGAACCCGCGGCCCGCGGGCAACGCGCTATTATAGCTATTGACTCCCGTCCATGCCCCCCATGACCTCGCCCCAGGATCTCAAGAGCGCCGGACTCAAGGCCACGCTGCCGCGGCTCAAGATCATCAACCTCTTCGAGTCGTCGAAGGTCCGGCACCTGACGGCCGAGGACGTCTACAAGCTGCTGCTGGCCGAAGGCCTGGACATCGGGCTCGCGACGGTCTATCGCGTGCTCACCCAGTTCGAGCAGGCCGGCCTCCTCGTCCGCCATCACTTCGAGTCGGGCAAGGCGGTGTTCGAGCTGAACGAGGGCAAGCACCACGACCACCTCGTGTGCCTGCAGTGCGGGCGGGTCGAGGAGTTCTACGACCCCGACATCGAGAAGCGGCAGAACAAGATCGCGCACGAGCGCGGGTTCGAGATCTCCGAGCACGCGCTCTACCTCTACGCCGAATGCACGAAGCCCAAGTGCCCGCACCGGAAGGGCGACGGGCCGGAGTAGTCCGCGGGTCCGAGGGGTGCAAGGGGTCTGACCCCGGCACCATCGGGGTCTGACCCCGACGAGTTGGCGCAGGGGCAGAGAATTGCCCCCGCGGAAGTGACGCCGGTCCGCCGGGATCTGACCCCGATACGGCCGGGGTCAGACCCCTGCCGCCGAGGCAAGAACCCATCCCCCGGAGTCAGACCCCTTCCGCCTGGGTCCGGCGACGCGATCACTCCCGGCGATTGAAGTCCCGCAGCCGGAAACCGAGCAGGAACAGCGCGCCGAAGTACGCCGCCGCCCCGCCCGCGATCACCACCGCGAGCCGTCCCACCCGCTGCCACAGCGTCGCGGCGAGCCAGCCTTCCGCTGGTCCGGCGAGCGCGTAGAGCGCCGCCGCCAGCACCCCCAGCGCCACCACGACGCGCGCGAGGAACGGCAGCCAGCCCGCCACCGGCTGGTAGTAGCCCCGGCGGCGCAGGAACACGAAGAGCAGCGCCGCGTTCACGCAGGCGCCGAGGCTCGTGGCGAGCGTGAGGCCCGCGTGGCCGAGCGGCCACATGAGGATCACCGCCAGCGTCTGCGTCACCAGCACCGTGACGAACGCGATCTTCACCGGCGTCTTCATGTGCTGGCGCGCGTAGAAGCCCGGCGCGAGGATCTTGACCAGGATGAGGCCCAGCAGGCCCACGCTGTAGCCGACCAGCGCTGCGCGCGTCTGCAGCACGTCGTTCACGGTGAAGCGCCCGTACTGGTAGAGCGTCGAGACGAGCGGCACGGCGAGGAGCCACAGCGCCAGCGCCGCCGGCAGCGCGAGCAGGAAGGCGAGACGCAGGCCCCAGTCCAGCAGGGCCGAGTACTCGGTGGGATTGTCGTCGCTGTAGTGCTTGGACAGCGACGGCAGGATGACCGTCCCGAGCGCCACGCCGAGGAGCGCACTCGGGAACTCCATCAGGCGGTCGGCGTAGGTGATCCACGAGATGCGGCCGTCGCCCAGCAGCGCCGCGAGCTGGGTGTTGATGAGTGCCGAGATCTGCGCGGCGGAGACGCCGATCACCGCCGGCCCCATCAGCACCAGCACGCGGCGCACGCCCGGGTCGCGCCAGTCGAGGGAGAAGCGCGGCAGCATGCCGATGCGCGCGAGCGGCGCCACCTGGAACGCGAGCTGGGCCACGCCACCGATGAACACCCCCCACGCCAGCGCGACGATCGGCGGGTCGAAGAAGCGCGAGAGCCCGAGCGCGGCCCCGATCACGGACAGGTTGAGCAGCACCGGGGTGAATGCCGGGATCGCAAACCGCCGGTAGACGTTCAGCACGCTGCCGGCGAGCGAGGTCAGCGAGATGAACAGGATGTACGGGAACATGATGCGGATCATGTCCGCGGTCAGCTCCACCTTGCCCGGCGTGCGCGCGAAGCCGCCGGCCAGCAGATACACGAGCCACGGCGCGCCGAGCACCCCGAGCGCGGTGACCGCGAGCAGCGCCAGCATCAGGATGGTCCCGACCTTGCCCACCAGCGTCCGCGTGGCATCCTCCCCGCGCTGCCGGTGGTACTCGGCCAGCACCGGCACGAACGCCTGCGAGAACGCGCCCTCGGCGAACAGGCGGCGCAGGATGTTGGGCAGCCGGAAGGCGGCCTCGAACGCGTCCATCGACGCCCCGGCACCGAAGACCGACGCCTTGAGGCTCTCCCGGGCCAGCCCCGTGATGCGGGAGAGCAGCGTCATCCCGCTGACGGTCGACAGGGCGCGGAGGAGGTTCACGGACGTGGGCGGCGAACGGGCGGGGGCGGCGGCCGGCGGGGTCCGGGGGCGCTCAGGGGGCAGGCGCCGGCCAGCTTGCCGGAAAGGCGGAAACGCGCTATTATCACGGGCTAACCAAGTTTTTCCAAACCGGCGCCTCGCCCACGGACACGACGTCCTCCCGGCGGCGGGTCGGCACTCCAAGGACACGAGAGACCATGGCCAATACGGCGCAAGCCAAGAAGCGCGCCCGGCAGGCGGAAGCGACGCGCAAGCGCAACGCGAGCCTCAAGTCGGAACTGCGCACCGCGGTGAAGAAGGTGCGGAAAGCCATCGCCGTCGGCGACAAGGCCGCCGCCACCAAGACGATGCAGGAGTCGCAGGCGGTCATGGACCGCATTGCCGACAAGAAGATCGTGCACAAGAACATGGTGTCGCGCACGAAGTCGCGCCTGTCCACCGCCATCAAGGCGCTGGCCTGACGCAAGAGCGTCACGCAGCACACGCCGACGGCGCCCGCGGGCGCCGTTTTCGTTGGGGCGGCGGGCGCCCGAGGCGGCCGCGACCCCCATGCTAGTATCCTGTTTTAAATGCGGTTGTTGGTCGCGCGGCATGCCGTGGCGCGCGGCCCCGGCCCCGGTGCCACCATGCCTCCCGCCCCGACGCATTTCCTGCAGTTCAAGGACTTCACCCGCGACCAGTTCGCGTACCTCTTCGAGCGCACCCGCCGGATCAAGGAGCGGTTCAAGCGCTACGAGCTCTACCAGCCGCTGCGCGACCGCACGCTCGCGATGGTGTTCGAGAAGGCGTCGACGCGCACGCGCGTCTCGTTCGAGGCGGGCATGAACCAGCTGGGCGGCATCGCGATCAACCTGAACCGCGGCGACACCCAGCTCTCGCGCGGCGAGCCGATCGAGGACGTCGCGCGCGTCATCTCGCGGATGGTGGACGTGGTGATGATCCGCACGTTCGAGCAGACGATCATCGAGCGCTTCGCGGCGCACTCGCGCGTGCCGGTCATCAACGGGCTCACCAACGAATATCATCCCTGCCAGATCCTCGCGGACATCTACACCTACGTCGAGCATCGCGGGAGCATCCAGGGCAGGACGGTGGCCTGGATCGGCGACTCGAACAACGTCTGCAACACGTGGCTGCAGGCCGCCACGATCCTCGACTTCAACGTCCACGTGTCCACGCCCCCGGGGTACGAGGTGGAACCGGAGCGTGCCGGCATCTACGACAGCGCGCACTTCCGTTCGTTCGCCGACCCGATGGACGCGTGCCGCGGCGCCGACCTCGTCACCACCGACGTGTGGACCAGCATGGGCTTCGAGGCCGAGAACGAGGAGCGCAAGCGCGCGTTCGCCGACTGGATGGTCGACGCCGAGATGATGCGGCAGGCGAAGCCCGACGCGCTCTTCATGCACTGCCTGCCCGCGCACCGCGGCGAGGAAGTGGCGGCCGACGTCATCGACGGCCCGCAGAGCGTGGTGTGGGACGAGGCCGAGAACCGCCTGCACGCGCAGAAGGCCCTCCTCGAATACCTGGTGTGCGGCCGCGTCGACGCGTGAGCCGCACCGCATCGTCGTCCCGTTCCCGAGAGGTCGTTCCATGAAGCGCCGTCCCTTCCTGCAGGCACTCGCGTCGGTCGCGATCGCGGGCCTCCCGCTCGCCGCCGCCGCGCAGGCGTGGCCCGACAAGCCGATCCGCTTCGTGATGTCGGCCCCCGCCGGCAGCTCCATCGACGTCATCGGCCGCACCATCGCCGACAAGCTCAAGGACCGCGTGGGCCAGCCGGTGATCGTCGACAACAAGCCCGCCGCGGGCGGCACCGTCGCGGTCGCGGAAGTGGCGCGCTCCGCCTCGGACGGCTACACGATGGTCCTGGGCTTCAACGGCCCGCTCGCCACGGCGCCGATGCTGCAGAAAGTGCCGTACGACGTGCAGAAGGACCTGGCGCCGGTCATCACGACGACCAGCCAGCCCAACGTCCTGGCGGTGAACGCGCAGCTGCCGATCAAGGACCTCAAGGAACTCGTCGCGTACGCCAAGGCGCATCCCGGCAAGCTCAACTACGCGTCCGTGGGCCCGGGCAGCTCGTCACACCTCAACGGCGAACTCCTGAAGACACTCGCCGGCATCGACATCGTGCACATCCCGTTCAACGGCTCGCCGCCGGCGGTGACGTCCACGGTGCAGGGCGAGACGCAGATGATCTTCGCGGTGATGCAGCCGCTGCAGCCGCAGATCCAGGCCGGCAAGCTGCGCGCGATCGGCGTCACGTCGGCGAAGCGCTTCCCGGGCTACCCCGACCTCCCGACGTTCGCCGAGTCCGGCTTCCCGAACTACGAGACGCTGGCGTGGAACGGCATCATGGTCCCGGCGGGAACGCCCAAGGCGGTGATCGACCGCCTGAACACGGAGATCAATGCGATCTTCAGGATGCCGGACGTGCAGCAGAAGCTCACGGGCGCCGGCTTCGAGATCGTCGGCGGCACACCGGAGCAGTTCGGGGCGATGATCAGGGCCGAGCAGGAGAAGTGGGCGCCGATTATCCGAAGTGCGAACATCAAGATCGACTGATGCCGCGGCGCGGCATCAGTCGGCCTTGATGTTCAAGTCAGAAGGGGGCGCAAGGCTAACGCCGCGTCCCCTTGGAAAAATCTCGACGCTGACTGCCTGACGAGAAGCTGAAGTGGGGCAAATCGCGGGCGGAGCCCGACGATTTGCGCTAGCAAGATCGGTGAAGAACGAGCGTCGTGCGCGGGTAGTTGCCTAGGCCCGCGAAACGCTGATGCTCGCCATCGCTCTACCCCTTGCACGACGCTCCCCTCTCCCGCGCCGCGGGAGAGGGAGAAGTACCGACTACTCCTTCCCCCCGGTCAGCTTCGGCAGCGGCGACCCTTCCGCCGGCGCGAGCAGTCCCGTCCGCGTGTACTCGATCAGCTTCTCGCGGGTGTCGACGATGTCGAGGTTGCGCATCGTGAGCTGGCCGATGCGGTCCTCGGGCGTGAAGAACGCCTGCCCCTTCTCCATCGTCAGCCGCTCGGGCTTGTACGTGAGGTTCGGGCTGCGGGTGTCGAGTATCGAGTAGTCGTTGCCGCGGCGCAGTTCCAGCGTGACCTCGCCGGTGATCGGCCGCGCGACCCAGCGCTGCGCGGTCTCGCGCAGCATCATCGCCTGCGGGTCGAACCAGCGACCCTGGTAGAGCAGGCGCCCCAGGCGCCGGCCGCTGTCGCGGTACTGCTCGATCGTGTCCTCGTTGTGGATGCCGGTGACGAGCCGCTCGTAGGCGATGAAGAGCAGCGCCATGCCCGGCGCCTCGTAGATGCCCCGGCTCTTCGCCTCGATGATGCGGTTCTCGATCTGGTCGGACATGCCGAGGCCGTGGCGGCCGCCGATCACGTTCGCCTCCAGCAGCAGCGCGACCTCGTCGGCGAACGTCTGGCCGTTGAGCGCCACCGGCCGTCCTTCCTCGAAGCGCACCGTGACCGTCTCCGGCTTCACGGCGACGTCCTCGCGCCAGAAGGCGACGCCCATGATCGGCTCGACGATCTTGATGCCCTTGTCGAGGAACTCGAGGTCCTTCGCCTCGTGCGTCGCGCCGAGCAGGTTGGAGTCGGTCGAGTACGCCTTCTCGCTGCTCATGCGGTAGCCGAAGCCCGCCTTGTTCAGGTACTCCGACATCTCCTTGCGGCCGCCCAGCTCGTCGATGAAGGTCGAGTCGAGCCATGGCTTGTAGATGCGCAGCCCCGGGTTGGCGAGGAGGCCGTAACGGTAGAACCGCTCGATGTCGTTGCCCTTGAACGTGCTGCCGTCGCCCCAGATGTGGACGTCGTCCTCGCGCATCGCGACGACCAGCATCGTGCCGGTCACCGCGCGGCCGAGCGGCGTCGTGTTGAAGTACGTCTGCCCGGCGGTCGAGATGTGGAACGCGCCCGCCTGCAGCGCGCCGATGCCCTCGGCGACCAGCGCGGCCCGGCAGTCGACGAGGCGCGCCTTCTCGGCGCCGTAGGCCAAGGCGCGGCGCGGGATGTCGTCGTAGTCGGGCTCGTCGGGCTGGCCCAGGTTCGCGGTGTAGGCGTACGGGATGGCGCCCTTGGCGCGCATCCAGTGGAGCGCCGCGCTGGTGTCGAGGCCGCCCGAGAAGGCGATGCCCACCTTCTGGCCGACGGGGAGGGATTGCAGGATGTGCGACATGGCGGGGGAAGGAACGCGCGCGGCAAATCGGGTATTCTAGCCGACGCGCGACGCCCGGCCGCAGGCGGCACGCACGTGTCGCCAGGAGAGCCGAGACCCCCATGCCCGAGCACAAGCTGCATCGCTATACCAGCGCCGCCGCGACCGTGGTGTGGGACAGCGCGCGCTGCATCCACGCCGCGGAGTGCGTGCGCGGGCTGCCGGAGGTCTTCGCGCCGGACGCGAAGCCGTGGATCCGGCCCGAGGCCGCCGACCTGCAGTCCCTCGCGGAGGCGGTGAACCGCTGCCCGTCGGGCGCGCTGCGCCTCGAGCAGGAGGGCGCGGTGCCGGTGCCGCCGCTCAACACCTGCCTCGTGATGGCCGACGGTCCGAACATCGTGCGCGGCGATCTCACGCTGCAGTTGGGCGATGCCGGGATCCGCGACACCCGCGTGGCACTGTGCCGCTGCGGCCAGTCGCGCAACAAGCCGTACTGCGACAACAGCCACAAGCAATCCGGGTTTGCCGACCCGGGCCTGCTGGCCTCGGAGAAACCCTCGCCGCCCGGCACGGACCTCTCCGCGCCGCTCACGATCAAGCCCATCCCCAACGGTCCGGTGCACTGCGCGGGCCCCCTCGCGCTGCGCGACGCCGCCGGCCACACGTCCTTCTCCGACCAGACCTTCCTCTGCCGCTGCGGCGCGTCGCAGAACAAGCCCTACTGCGACGGCACGCATCGCAAGATCGGCTTCACGTCGACCTGACCGGCAGGGTATGCAGCGCGGCACGCCGGACACGCTCGTCCTCCTCTCCCGCGCCTTCGCCCACCAGCAGGCAGGCAAGCTGGCCGAGGCCGAGGCCGACTACGCGCAGGTGCTCGCGCGCGACCCGAACGACGCGACGGCGCTGGTCAACGGCGGCGCCGTCGCTTTGGCGCGCGGCGACCTTGCGACCGCCCTCGCGCGCTTCGAGCGCGCGGTGCGCCGCCTGCCCGCCAACGCGGCCGCGCGCGCCAATCTCGGCTACGCCCTGATCCACGCGGGCCGCGACGCCGAGGCGCTGGCCGCGCTCGACGACGCGATCGCGCTCGCCCCGAACCACGCGCAGGCGCACAACAACCGCGGCATCGCGCTCGCGCGGCTGCGGCGCGGCGCCGAGGCGATCGCCGCGTTCGAGCGTGCGCTCGCCCTCGACCCGCGCAACGTCGAGGCGGCGCAGAACCTGGGCGAGCAGTTGAACGCGGCCGGCGACGGCGCGCGCGCGGCCGCCGCGTTCGAGCGCGTGCTGGCGCTGCAGCCGCAGAACGCGACCGCGGCCTCGGGCCGCGCCTTCGCGCAGGCGCTGCAGGGCGACCTCAAGGGCGCGGAGGCGGCGCTGGCGGCGCTCGCCCGCGCGAATCCGCAGCATGCGCCGGCGTGGCAGACGCTGGGCGCGGTGCGGCAGTGGGCGTGGGACCACGCCGGCGCGGAGAGCGCGTTCCGGCGCGCACTCGCGGTCGCGCCGCAGAGCCGCGACGCACAGTTCGGCGTCGCGGCGTCGCTCCTCGCGCGCGGCGACTACGCGGCAGGGTGGGCGGCATTCGAGCAGCGGCCGGACCGGGCCGCCGAAGCAGGCGCCGCATTCGCCGCCCTCGCCCCGTGGGACGGCGGGACCTGGCCAGGCACGCTCGTCGTATACGGCGAGCAGGGCTTCGGCGACGTCATCCAGTTCGCGCGGTTCCTGGCGAAGGCGCGCGAGCGGGTGGGCCGCCTCGTGCTGCTCCTCGACGGCTACCGCGCTCCGCTCGCGCCGCTCCTGGCCGGCGCCGCCGGCACGGACGCGGTGATCACCGATCCCGCGCAGGTGCCCTACGGTCCCGACACCGTGCGCATCTCGCTGCTGTCCCTGCCCTTCCACCTCGGCGCGGAGCGCACGGCCCTCGCGGCGGCGCGCTACCTTGCCCCGCCCGCGCCGCAGGCGCAGGCGTGGCAGGAGCGCATGGCGGCCTGTCCTGCGCCGCGCGTCGGCCTGGCGTGGTCGGTGCTCACGCGGGACGCGCACGCGTTCGTCGCGCGGCACAAGTCCGTTCCGCCGTCCGCGCTGGCGCCGCTGCTCGCGCACCGGGGCGTGTCGTTCGTGAACCTGCAGCCCGGCGCCGCCGGCGACCCCGCCGCATTCGGCCGCGACGCCGCCCGCATCGTGGACGTGCGCCCGCACCTGCGCGACTTCGCGGAGACCGCCGCGCTCCTCGAGACGCTCGACCTCGTGATCGCGCCGGACACGGCCGTCGCGCACCTTGCCGCAGCGCTCGGCAAGCCGGTCTGGATGCTCGACCGCTTCAATGCCTGCTGGCGCTGGCGCACGGACGGCGAGGCCTCGCCGTGGTACCCCAGCCTGCGCATCTTCCGCCAGCCCTGGCTCAGTGACTGGGCGAGCGTGTCGGCACGCGTGCAGGAGGCCTTCGCGGCGCGCTATCCTTGAGGTCTCGCGCGGCCGTCGCCGCGCCTTTGCCACCACCGGAAGAGCGCCATGCCCTCGTTCGACGTCGTCTCCGAAATCAACCAGGTCGAGGTCAACAACGCGATCGACCAGACCAACAAGGAAGTGTCCACGCGCTTCGACTTCAAGGGCTCCGACGCCCGCGTCGAGCACAAGGACAACGTGCTGACGCTCTACGCCGACGACGACTTCAAGCTGTCGCAGGTCACGGACATCCTCACCGGCAAGCTCACCAAGCGCGGCGTCGACATCCGCTCGCTCAAGTACGGCGACGTCGAGAAGATCTCCGGCAACAAGGTGAAGCAGGCGGTCACCGTGCGCCAGGGCGTGGAGCAGGAACTCGCCAAGAAGATCGTGAAGGTCATCAAGGACAGCAAGATGAAGGTGCAGGGCTCGATCCAGGGCGACGTCGTGCGCGTGTCCGGCGGCAAGCGCGACGACCTGCAGAGCGCGATCGCGCTCATCAAGCAATCGATCACCGACTTCCCGCTGCAGTACAAGAATTTCCGCGACTGACGGCGCCGTGGCCGGCGCGTTCCTCCCTCCGCCGGCGATTGCCGCCGGGCCGGTGGTGCTGCGGCACTTCACCGCGCACGATGCGGAGGCGGTGCGCGCCCTCGCCGACGACTGGGAGGTCGCGCGGACGACGGCCGCGCTGCCGCATCCGTACCTGCCGGGCATGGCCGAGTCGTGGATCGCGGGTCACGAGGCCGCGCGGCGCGACCGCGGCGAGCACTCGTACGCGATCGTGCGCGCGGACGACGGCGTGCTCGTCGGGTCGTTCGGGCTGCGCCCGGCGGCCAACGACAACGGGCATTTCGGCTACTGGGTCGGGCGCCCGCACTGGGGGCACGGCTACGCGACGGCGGCGACGCGGGCCGCGATCGCCCTCCTCTTCGCACCAGGCGGCCTCGACCTCGTGTGGGCGGTGCACCTCGCCCACAACGAGAGCTCGGCGCGCGTGATGGACAAGTGCGGACTCGCCGTGCTGCGCAGCGAGATCCACGACCACCGCGGCACGCCGCAGCCGATGCTGGTGCGCGGCGTCACGCGCGCGCAGTGGGAAGCGCGGCCCGCGCCCTGACCCGATGCTGCGGCAATCGTCCACCGCCTTCACGGTCGAGACGCCCGGGCGCGGCCTCGTCGAGATCACCGGCACGGTCGCGCAGTTCGTCGCCGGCGCCGGCTGCACGAGCGGCGTGCTGACGCTGTTCCTGCGCCACACGTCGGCGAGCCTGCTCGTGCAGGAGAACGCCGACCCCGCCGTGTGCGCGGACCTCGAGCGCTTCTTCGCCCGCCTGGTGCCGGACGGCGACCCGCTGTTCCGGCATCGCGACGAGGGCCCGGACGACATGCCGGCGCACGTCCGCGCGGCACTGACCGCGGTGAGCCTCGCGATTCCCGTCGTGCGCGGGCGCCTCGCCCTCGGCACGTGGCAGGGCATCTACCTGTGGGAGCACCGCAGGCGCGCGCACCGGCGCGAGGTCGTCGCGCACCTCGTGGGCGAATAGCGCGCGCCGCGCGTAGAATCGCCGCGGCAACGGGAGACCGCAATGAACAGGATGCTGTGGACAGTGGCGCTGGCCGCCTGCATGGCGGCGGTCCCGGTCGCGACGGCGACGGCGGCGGAGGTCGCGGTCGCGCCCGTCGCGGGCGCGCCGGTGAAGCTCGCCGACGCCTTCGACCGCGGCGCGGTCGAGGTGTCCGTCTACGTGGTGCCGGGCTTCGGCGACGGCCGCCGTCTGCGCGTGGCCCTCAAGAACCTCACGGCCGACCGCCTGCGGGTGACGATCCCCGCGGGCGCGAGCGCGCTGGAGGTGGGCGACCCGCTCCCGGCGCTCTACCTCTACGCCGGCACCGCGCGCACGCTGTCGCTGGCGCCCGGCAAGTACGCCGATCCGGTGGACATCGACCAGACGGGGACGCTGCGCGCGCTCGACGGCACGTTCTGGCTCTGGGTGAAGGACGGCAAGCCGCAGTTCCGCGGCCAGATCACGACCGGGAACGTCACCCCGTAGCCTGCCCGGCGGCGGGCGCGCCGCGCGCCCGCGAGGCGTAGAATCGCAGGCCCGCGAGGCGCCGCCTTGTTCCGGCGCGGATTCCGACCATGCGCATCGAAAACGACGTCAGGCTCGACTTCAAGGACGTGCTGATCCGCCCCAAGCGCAGCACGCTGTCCACCCGTTCCAACGTCGACGTGTCGCGCGAGTTCCGCTTCCGGCACGCGAAGGTCGACTACCACGGCGTGCCGATCATCGCCGCCAACATGGACACGACGGGCACGATGCAGATGGCCCGCGCGCTCGACCGCTTCGAGATGTCGACCGCGCTGCACAAGCACTACGAGGTGGACGAGCTGGTCGCGTTCTTCGCGACCCTCGAGCGCAAGTCAGCGGCGTTCTACTCGATGGGCATCACGACCGCCGACGAGGAGCGCTTCAGCCGCGTGATGGCCGCCTCCGGCGAGGGCCCCGCGTGCGCGGTGCGCTGCGTGTGCATCGACGTCGCCAACGGCTACACCGAGAGCTTCGTGCGCTTCGTCGCCAAGGTGCGCGAGCGCTTCCCGCACCTCGTGATCATGGCGGGCAACGTGGTCACCGGCGAGATGACGGAAGAGCTGATCCTGTCGGGTGCCGACATCGTGAAGGTGGGCATCGGGCCGGGGTCGGTGTGCACGACACGCAGCATGACCGGGGTCGGCTATCCGCAGCTGTCGGCGATCATCGAGTGCGCGGACGCGGCGCACGGCCTCGAGGGCCACATCTGCGCCGACGGCGGCTGCACGACGCCGGGCGACGTCGCGAAGGCGTTCGGCGGCGGCGCGGACTTCGTGATGCTGGGCGGCATGCTCGCCGGCCACGACGAGTGCGCGGGCGACGTGGTCGAGCGCGACGGCCGCAAGTTCCAGCGCTTCTACGGCATGAGCAGCCGTGCCGCGATGGAGAAGTATCAGGGCGGGGTCGCGCAGTACCGCGCGGCGGAGGGGAAGGAGGTGCTGATTCCCTATCGCGGCCCGGTGGCCGACACCGCGCAGGAAATCCTGGGCGGCGTCCGCTCGGCCTGCACCTACGTCGGCGCGCGCCGGCTGCGCGAGCTGTCGAAGCGCACGACGTTCATCCGCGTGTCGCAGCAGACGAACGACGTGTTCGGGAAGCCGAACTAAGCCGCCGGCCATCCGTGTCTGACACCGTATAGGCGGTGTCAGACACCGATGCGGGCCACGCCGGACGTCCCCTCACCCCGGCCCTCTCCCCGTCCACGGGGAGAGGGAGATGGCTCAGAGCCGCCGCGATTCGATGCGCGACGCCCGTGGCAACAGGATGCCGGCCTACGCCAGGTCCGCCACCAGCGCGTTGCGGGTCGCCGTGCCCACCGCCGGAATCTCCGCCCGGTACTCCGGGTGGTCCACGCCCATCCCGAGCGACGCCCCCGCCTTCAGCGACGCGATCATCGCCCGCGTCAGCTCGAAGCGCAGGAAGTGCACGGCGGACGTCTTCTGCTCGTTCTCGCGCTCGAGGTCCTCGTCGGCGATCGCGAACACCCGCGCGGCCCCCTCGACCTCGACCCACACCCGGCCCTCGATGCCCTTGAGGCGGGCGAGCGCGCGCTGCCGCTCGGCGACGTCCTCGTACTCGATCAGCATCGTGGCCTTGAAGTTCGTGCCGTCGGGCACGAGCGGGTTGTAGGCGTCGAGCTCGTCCTGGATGCCGGCCTCCTCGAACGTCTTCTCGATGCGCAGCATCTCCTGGATCTGGTAGCGCAGCGTGAGCTCGTCCTCGAAGATGAGCGTCACGTGCTCGCCCAAGTGCACGGTGCGCGGGCGCTTGTGCGCCAGGACGCGCGCGCGGAACTCGGGACGGGCCTTGGCGTAGGCCTCGAGGGTCATCAGGCTGTCGCGCGTGATGCGCGGGGCGGTGCTTGCTTGGGTCATGCCAACCTCGCGTGATCGTGGTGAATGCGGATTCGACCGAGCGGCGCGCCGGAAGTGCGGCGGCCTACTCGATCCCGTACGCCATGCGCAGCAGGGTCAGCGGATGCGCCTTGCGCGCGTGGCCCGCCACGCCCTTCTCCTCCATCCCCTGCTGGATGCGCCGCCCGGCGATGGGGCAGTCGGACGCGATGTAGTCGGGCTCGTCCTCGGCCATGCGGTTGAACACCGGCCCGCCGATCTTCATCGACGTCGCGAAGAACTCCTTCTTCACGCCATACGTTCCGTCGTGGCCGGCGCAGCGCTCGACCGTGTTGACCGCGGTGTCGGGCACCCACTGCAGCGCCTCGCGCGTCTTCTGGCCGACGTTCTGCACCCGCGAGTGGCAGGGAATGTGGTAGCTCACCTTGCCGAGCGGCTGCTTGAAGTTCGGCAGCTTCAGGAGCCCGTCGCGGTCGCGCTGCACGAAGTACTCGAACGGGTCGAACATCGCCCCCTGCACCGCCTTCACGTCCTCGTCCTTGCAACGCATGAGCGGCAGCTCCTGCTTGTACATCAGCGTGCACGACGTACCGGGGTGACGATCGCATAGCCTTCGCGGCCAGCGCCGCGAGGTGCGGGATGTTGACCTCCTTCAGCTTCTCCACCGCCTCGAGGTCGCCGAGCTCGAGCTTGGGCATGCCGCAGCACGCCTCCTTCTCCGCGAAGCGATAGGGGATCTCGTTGTGGGCGAGGAGCTTCAGGAGGTCGTGCCCGATGCCGGGCTCGTTGTAGTTGACGTAGCAGGTGGCGAACACCGCCACCTTGCCGGGGGTGCGCTCGCCGTCGCGCACCGGCCAGGCGATGGACGGCTCGACGTTCTTGCGCAGCGGGTCCGGCGAGTACGGCGGCAGCTTGGCAAGTGCCGCCACGCCGAGCGTGCCCTGCATCACCGAGCGCGCGGCCGCGTTGTTGTTGACCGCGTTCACCACCTGCACCACCACCGGGATGGTGGCGAGCTTGCCGAGGCGGTCGGTGCCGGTCAGCAGGCGGTCGCGGAAATTCGCCCCGTGCTCGCGGTAGTGGACCGCCTTCGCGCGCAGCATGAGGTGCGGGAAGTCGACGTTCCACGGGTGCGGCGGCACGTACGGGCACTTCGTCATGTAGCAGACGTCGCACAGGTAGCACTGGTCGACCACTTTCTTGTAGTCGGCCTTGGCGACCCCGTCGAGCTCGCCGGTCTTGCCCTCGTCGATCAGGTCGAAGAGCGTCGGGAACGACGCGCACAGGCTGACGCAGCGGCGGCAGCCGTGGCAGATATCGAACACGCGTTCCAACTCGCGGTCGAGCGCCTCGTGGTCGTAGAACTCCGGGTTGCGCCAGTCGAGCGGGTGGCGCGTGGGCGCTTCGAGGCTGCCTTCTCGGACAGACATGGTGGTCTCGTCGGTTGCGTGGAGTGGGGCGACGCACGGGCGGCGCGCCTTGGACTGCGGATCACTGCGACAACGCCGCCGGGCAACGGCCGTCCTGGATGCCCGCGACGGGGTTCGCACCCGTCGCCCTGCAGGCCGCCGCGCGCGCGGCCGATCAGCGTTCCGCGCGCGGGCTGCCGGTACGTCAGTCCGCCAGCGCGTCCAGGGCCTTCTGGAAGCGGTTGGCGTGCGAGCGCTCCGCCTTCGCGAGCGTCTCGAACCAGTCGGCGATCTCGTCGAAGCCTTCGTCGCGCGCCGACTTCGCCATGCCCGGGTACATGTCGGTGTACTCGTGCGTCTCGCCGGCGACCGCGGCCTTGAGGTTCTCGCGGCTGCTGCCGATCGGGAGGTCCGTCGCCGGATCGCCGACCTGCGCGAGGTAGTCGAGGTGGCCGTGCGCGTGGCCGGTCTCGCCTTCGGCCGTCGAGCGGAACAGCGCCGCGACGTCGTTCTGGCCTTCGACGTCGGCCTTGTTTGCGAAGTAGAGGTAACGGCGATTGGCCTGCGATTCGCCGGCGAACGCCGCCTTCAGGTTGTCGTGGGTCTTGGTGCCTTTGAGGTTCTTCATCGTCGTCTCCTGGATTGCACTGTCGGATCTTGGAATCGCCGGCGCACCGGGCGATCGTTCGATTCTGCGCGCCGCTTGGCGCAGCCGTCCAATTGATTATGCCAATCCCCACCATAGGGTCACTCAATGGGTGGGGACCCGGACAAATCGCCGCGCCCGGGACGGTTCGGGCCGCATGTCGATCTTACCGCACGCCCCTGCGGTCCCCGGCGTCGGATGCGCGGCCAGCCAGGCGCGAGGGCACCGCGCGGGTCCTGACGGGCCGCGCCCGCGCGCGGCCCGCGTGCGCACCGACGTCGATCGCACGCGCAACTCCGCCGTGCTGCGCCGCCTCGCACCGCCGGGCGCGGCGGCGCTGCCGGCTTTGATGCCGCGCGACGACATCGCGCGGCGCGGATGTACACGCCACGCCCGCGATGCCCGATACTGTGCGCGTCCCGCCCCCCGCACCGGACACCGCCGCGCCCCATGCCCGCTATCGCCGCCGCGCTGCGCACCGCCGTCGCCTGCCTGCACGGCACGTGGCTGTTCGCATGGGCACTGTGGCGCTGGCTGGTGCCGCTGTGGCGCTTCCGCGACGTGTCCCGCGGCACGCCGGAGCAGCGCATCGCCAACTACCGCTTCAACCGGGAGCAGCGCGGCTGCCTGCTGCCGTGCCTGCGCCGGTGGATCGTCGTGGGCAGCCTCTTCCTCCTCGCCCTCGACGGCCTCGAGCAGCACCTGCAGGGGCAGGCGCTCGACACCACCTGGCGCCCGCTGACCGTGACGATGATCGCGAGCGCGGGTGTGGGCTTCTCGCTGGCCGTCGTGATCTTCGTCGTGCTGCTCGTGGCGTGGGTGTGGCTCGAACGCGACCCATGACCCTGCTGTCCGCAGGGCCGCGGATGCGCCACGGCGAGGCCGGGAACGGCACAGCGCTGTGGCAAACTCGGCGCATGGCCACCCCGCAACCGATGCCGGCAACGCCGCCGGCATTCCCCTTCGACAATTCGTTCGCGCGCGAGCTGCCCGGCTTCTACGTGGCGCGGCCACCGGCGACCGTGCGCGCGCCGGAGCTCCTCTACCTCGACCGCTCGCTCGCCGCCCTGCTGAACCTCGACCTCGAGGCGCTGGACGACACGACGCTGGCGGCGATCTTCGCGGGCAATCTCGTCCCCGACGGCGCCGAACCGATCGCACAGGCCTACGCGGGCCACCAGTTCGGCGGGTTCTCGCCGCAGCTGGGCGACGGTCGCGCGCTGCTGCTGGGCGAAGTGATCGACCGCCACGGGCAGCGGCGCGACATCGCGTTCAAGGGCTCCGGCCGCACGCCGTTCGCACGCAACGGCGACGGCAAGGCAGCCGTCGGGCCCATGCTGCGCGAGGTGCTGGTCAGCGAGTCGATGCATGCGCTGCGCATCCCGACGACGCGGGCGCTCGCCGTCGCGGCGACCGGTGAGCCGGTGCTGCGGGAGCGCGTGCTGCCGGGCGCCGTGCTGACCCGCGTCGCGGCCTCCCACCTGCGCGTCGGGACGTTCCAGTTCCACGCGGCACGCGACGAGGTCGGGAACGTGCGCCGGCTCGCCCGCTATGCGATCGCCCGCCACTATCCCGAATTGGCCGACGCGCCGCAGCCGTTCCTCGCATTGCTGGCGGGCGTGGCGCAGCGGCAGGCGGCGCTGATCGCGCAGTGGATGAACGTCGGCTTCATCCACGGCGTGATGAACACCGACAACATGACGATCTCGGGGGAGACCATCGACTACGGCCCCTGCGCGTTCATGGAAGCGTACGACCCCGCGGCGGTGTTCAGCTCGATCGACCACGGCGGCCGCTATGCATTCGGCAACCAGCCCAACATCGCGTGCTGGAACCTCGCGCGCCTGGCCGAGACGCTGCTGGCGCTCATCGCGGACGACGAGGACACGGCCGTGCGTCTCGCGACCGAGGTGATCACCGCGTTCCCCGCGCAGTACGAGCGGGAACTCCTGCGCGGGCAGCGCGCGAAGCTGGGGCTGGTGCAGGCCGCCGCGGGCGACGACGCCGGGGACACGGCGCTCGCGCGCGACTGGCTCGCGCTGCTGCACGACGGGCGCGCCGACTTCACGCTGGCGTGGCGCCGGCTGGCCGACGCCGCCGAAGGCAACGACGCACCGCTGCGCGCGCTCTTCGCGGACGCGTCCGCACCCGATGCGTGGCTCGCGCGCTGGCGGGCGCGGTGCGCGGCCGAGCCGGTCGCCGCGGCCGAGCGCGCCACCGCAATGCGGCAGGTGAATCCGCTCGTGATCGCGCGCAACCATCGCGTCGAGGAAGCGCTTGCGGCCGCCTCGGACGCGGGCGACCTCGCGCCGTTCACGCGGCTCCTGGCCGCCGTGCGGCGTCCGTACGACGACGCGCCGGAGCAATGCGCCTACGCGGAGCCAGCGCCGGCGGCCGTCACGGCCTGCTACCGGACCTTCTGCGGGACGTGACCGCGCGGACCGTCGGCCCGCAGGGTCGGCGGCCGGCAGCGAGGAGGCGGACGACGGTGACCCGCAACGCCGACGTCGAGATCACGGATCCCCGGTCCTCGCGCGCCGCCCACTGCTTCGAGCCGTCCGGAGTCTCGGGACCGCCCGCGGGCGTCAACCCGACGTCAATGCCGCCACCGCCGCGAGCAGCAGCGCGAGGAGCGCCGTGGCCACCGTCACGACCGTGCGGCTCTGCCGACCGGTGCGCATCATCCACGTGCCGTACACGATGGCGCCCACGGCCACGCCGCCCAGCGCGACGTAGAGCATGAGGATGCCGCGCGCGTCCTGCGCACTGCCGGTGAAGCGCGTGCCCGCGATAGTCCGGCCCGGCCACGCGAGTTGCGGCAGCGTCGCATTCACGATCGCCCACACGATGGCGAGCAGCGCCACGCCCAGCGCCGCGAGCGCACCGCCGCGCCAGCGGGGATCGCCCTGCGCCGCGGCCTGCACGTCGCCGCCCGTGCGCTGCGCCGCGTCGATGCGGATGCGCGTGCGGGCCCAGAGCGCGCCCACTCCGCCCAGGATCAACGCCGCGAAGCCGTAGACCGCGAGCCCGCCGCGCACGTCGTTGCTGACACCCGGCCCGCTCGCGACGAACGCGGCGCCGATCGCGAGCAAGCCGCTCGCCGCGAACGCGAGGCCGACCCACTGCCAGAGTGCGTAGTTGCGCATGGTCACCGTGGATGCGGCGCAGGTTGCGCCGCGGCCCGCACTCTACCGCGTGCGGACGTTGCCCGGAAGGGGCGGCGAACGCAGGACGCAACGAAGCAGCGCGGGACCGCGCGACGCAGTCCCGCACCACCATGGGCGCAGCACCCGGGCGCGGCGTCGCGCCCGGTCGTCACCCTGCCGACTAGCGCTTGCGCGCCTCGATCAGCGGATCGGGCACCACGTACGACAGCGACTGGCGCTGCTTCAGCAGCATCTCGAGGCTCGTGATCCCGTAGCCCGTGTAGATCTCGGTGCCCACCGGCAATCCGGCAAGCGGCACCTCGACCACGAGCGGCATGAGCGGCCCGACGTAGGCGGGCAGCAGCACGTCGGTCAACTGGGCCGCCGTCCAGGTCCCGGCGTTCCACTGGAGCACCGCGCGGTTCGGCGTCAGCGCCCACACGTACATCGAACTCGCGAAATTCGTGCGGTCGGCCGGCGGCACGTTGACCAGGATGCGGGCGATGACGACCGGCCCGTTCGGCGTGAGTTCGGTCCGTGTCGCCGTGTTGACGAGATTGGTTACGTCCTGCGCAAACTCGTACTTGGAATAGATCGCGTCCCGCGGCTGCGGGTCGGCGAGGATCCCTTCCTTGTGCGGCAGGCCGAAGTCGATGTTCCCGAGGACGATCTTGCGCCAGCTCTGGTTGTTGTTGCCCTTGAAGTAGAGCGTCCGGCTCACGTGGTCGCGGATGAGCACCGGGCCCGTGAAGTCCTCGAGGGACGAGTCCTCGTGGTTGGTGCCATACGGAACGTCGACGTTGTTGATGAGGTGCGCCGCCACCTGCAGCGCGTCGACGGCGTTGTAGTTGCGCGACATCAGCGCGAACTCGCGCAGCTTCGCAAGGCGGATGAAGCGGCCCTGCATCGTGCTGTCGCCGGGAATGCCCTTCAGCCCGTGCGCCGGCGACACGTCCTTGAACTCGGCGAGCTTCGCGAGCTGGTCCGGATACGGAGGCGAGTTCGTGAGCACGCCGCCGATCGCGTCCACTGCATCGCCGTCGTAGATGTGCTGCTGGCCCTTGATCCACTCGACGATCATCGACTTGCCCGTGGCGTCCCGCACGACCACGTGCAGCGGAATCCACGGCGCGGCCTGGCCCGACACCTGGATGTAGCCCGAGAAATCGGGATCGGTCAGCGCGCGCTTCGCATCGGCGACCGTTGCGAAGTTGGAGAGCATGTAATTGACCACGTCGTAGATCGCGACCGACCGGTCGGGCTTCGCCGGCCGCGGCGGGTAGCCGTTCTTGGCCTCGTCCAGCCACAGGAACGCCGCGGAGAGCCCCGCGGTGTTGAGGCCGTCCATGTTGACGACGTGGCCGGCGAGTTCGGTGACGTAGCGGAAGGCGGTCATGCCGACGAACCCGTAACGGGCCTTCCAGGCCATGCCGTCGTTGAAGCCGGACCAGTCGGACCGCCAGAGCCGGTCGGCTTCGAAGGCTTGCAGCTGGACGTTGAAGAGCCAGTTCTCGTCGACGATCGGGAAGTCGAGCGTGCGCACCGACACGACCTGCTTCCTGATGGAATCCTTCGGGACCATGACGTCCGAGCACGCGTGCGCGGGCACGACGGCGAGCACCAACGCCCCGGCGGCCAGCAAGCAGGCGACGGCGACGAGGGCGCGGTGGATGAAGCGGTAGGCGATGGCGAGCAACACGGCGGGGCCTCCTTCTCGAACCCGGGCAGCCGTGCGCGTGGCGAAGGCGCGCGCTGCACCGCCACCTGGGGGACGTACAGGTCGTTCTACGTCCGCCCGGAGGAACCCTTGAGGCGAACCACGCGCACGAAGGTTGACGGCGGACAAAGGAACGCAGCCGCAGCCGCGCCCCCGCGTGCGGCTAGAACGTGTAGCGGATCCCGAGGCTGCCGCCCTGGAACAGCACGCTCGATCCGGTGTTCACGCCGGACGCGGCGAGGCTGGTCGGCGCCATGCCCGAGTACGTCGTCCCGATCTGCGCCGGCGCGAGGGCGACCCGGTCGATCCACAGGCATTCGTAGGCCAGCGAGAGCGCGAAGCCCCGGCCGAGCGGCCACGTCAGCGCGACTGCCGCGTCCAGCGTGCCTGCCGCGCTATGGCTCGTCGCACTCGCGTAGTACATCTGCTTCTGCATGCTCACTGCATCGGCCTGCGTCGCGCGGTTGGCATACAAGCCCGCGTGAACCGCGCCGGAGAGCGCCACCGGTCCGAGGTCGACGATCGTTCCCGCGATCCCCGCCTGCGCGCCGACGAGGTCGTTGGTGGTGGTCGTGGTCCAGAACGGCGCGTAGCCGGCGACCGGCTGTCCGGACGCGCCGGGGCACGCGGCGAGATCGCGCACCGAGGGATCCGGGCCGCACGGCGCCGCCGGCGTCTTCCAGAGCGGCTCGTTGCGATCAAGCGGCGAGAGGTTGCCGACCAGTTCGTCCTGCAACCGCAGCCAGCGCACGCCGGCGGAAACCGCGAGCCCCTTGCCCACGTTCCACCTTGCCCCCGCCTCCGCGCCCTGCAGCGAACTCGTGGCGCTCCACGCCATGCCCTGGTAGGCAAAGTCCTGCGTCTGCCAGAACGCCGGGAACTTGCCCGGCGCGCGCATCACGTACCAGTCCGCGGGCGACTCGGGCCCGACGGTGACGGTGGATCCGAAGTGGCCGACGTCGAAGTAGGCGATCGCGAGCGTCGTGCGCGCGTCGAGGCGATAGCCCGCGGTGGCGCGCCAGCCGGCCGCGAAGCGCTGCGGGAAGCCGTTGGCGTTGAAGGCTTCCACACCGGCCGCGATCGTGGTCGCGCTGAACGGGAGGTCACCCGGAACACGGGCAACCAGCGTGCGGTCCACGCCGCCGCCCGAGCGCTTGTAGGACAGCGCGTCGAGTGCCAGTGTCCAGGTCTCCGCCGCAGGCGTCGCTCCGGCGGCGACGGCATCGGCAGGCGGCGCACCGCCGTCGGACGCGAAGACGTCCGGCGCAAGCAGGAGGCCGAGCGGCAGCAGCAAACGGACAATCATGATCGGGACCCGTGCAGGCGGACGACACCGGGCGCCGCGGCGCCCGTCCTGCGCGCCGACGGCGATCGCGCGTGCACCCGGGCGGGGCGCACGCTCACTGGCTATGTCGGCCGCCGGGGCAATACCTTGAGCGCACGCGTCCCGCCGGGGCGGCGGGACGGCGTGCGATGGCGGCTCGCGGCCGCCCGTCGTGCATAAGTTGCGTCAGTCGAGGACACCCCCCACGAAGAGGACGGGCGTACCACTCATGATCTGCCAGGTGGAGTTCCCGCCACCGGCGATGGCACCCCATTGCCACTGGCCTCCGCTGACGTTGACCAGGACCAGGAACTTCTTCCAGCCGAATTCCAGGTGGTAGAGGTTGAGGCCTTCCTTCGCGGGAATGGAGCTGATGTCGACCGTATACCCCGAGTGCGTCCCATCAGCGCCTTCCTTGGCCGGCCACTGATAGGACTTGCCGCCAAAGTATTTCTGCGCGTTGAACCGGAACTCGGTCGCGGGAAACACCGACTCGTTGCTGCTCCCCGCGTTGATGGAGATGTTGTACGTCGTGACCCCGTCCTGCGGGTCTTCGTTGCCGGTGTAGTGGTACGGCGTCGAACTCGTGTTGTCGTCGAGGATGTTGATGGTCACCCCGTCGATGCCGCCCCATGTCCCCCCCGACTCGCCCCGGCCGAGGTCCGCGAGGACGTGCTCGTAGCGGTCGTTGAACGGGAAGCCGTAGGCGCCCGAGTACCGCTCGGCGACGACCTTGGCGTATTCGTTGAACGGGGCCGTCCGGAAGGCGGTCTGCGACCACCACCCCGCGCTGTCGTTGGCGCCGATCCCGACGAACCCAAGGTTGAAGCCGGTCACGAGGTCACGGTAGACCGCTGCCGGAACGTCGTTGTCGGAGACCTGCTTCGGAAGCCCGTTGAACTTGTATGCGCCGTTGCAGGTGTAGATCCCGTTGAAGTTCGTGGCGTCGGTTCCGCTCCACATGAGGCTCGACTTGCTGATCGTCAGCTTGTCGCCGCCGTCCTCGAGCCTGATCGTGTCGCCGTCCATCGCGCCCTTGAAGTTGTAGCGCACGCTCTTCTTGCCGAAGTACTGCCCCGTGATGGTGAACTGCGTGTCGTCCAGGCGGTTGAGCAGGACGTCGAAGCCCTTGTAGGCCTCGGGCTTCTTCTGCGGGGAGAGCACCCGGATCGTCGGGCCGGTGGGAGGAACGACGGCGGCCGGGCCCGCGACGTCCTTCAGCGCCGCCATGAGGGTGGTTGCCGTCTGCCCTTCCGCGAGCGAAAGGTGCTCGATGCGCACGTTGCCGATCCACGTATCGAGCTCGAGCGGGATCGCGAAGTGATCGACCGCCGTCAGGTTCATCTTGCCGGAGGCGTGGTCCGTCGACCTGTCGTACTGATAGGTCAGCTCGACCTTGTCGAAGCGCGTGTTGTAGTCCGGATCGCCCGAGTTGGCGCCGTCCGGCTTGGTGCCGTGCAGCCTGTCATACGAAATGTAGATGCGGCCGGCCACGATGCCGTCGACCCCGAAGACGCGGGACTCGCCGGCCGGAATGGAATCCTCGGCGGCCGACACCTGCATGGAGTCGCCCACGAACTTCACCCACGCGGTCCTGCCCGAACTGTTCCTGATCGTGACGTTGAGCGTACTCGACGCAGCGCTCGGCCTGCCCGGCAGCGGAACACCGCTGACCGGCACCGGATCGTCGCCGCCCCCGTTGTTGCAGCCTGCCGCCACGACCAGCGCGACGACACCGAGTGCCGTCCGCAGCGACTTCGTCGCGAGATGGATCCTCATGAGCTCCTCCGATGACGAAACACGCATTGCGCAGGCCCCGCCGGGCGCCTGGGCGTCGGGTCCGCCCCGGAGGACCACCGTCGACCGAACGTCGCGCGCCCGTGGCTGCGGGCATGCGAACGGTGCTATCGCAGATGGAGGATCGACGGGCCGTGCCGGGCGACGAGTCGCGTGGACAGGCGGAGGAAGGACCGCACACATCCAGTGTGTTCGCCGCGTGCGGCGCGTCGCGTTGACGAAAGGCAAGACGCGATGTGCCGTATGCGACGCCTTTCGTCGCACCCGGTAACGAGGCAATGCGCCGTCACGCGCATCGAAGAGGGACTACCGTACGGTGATGATGTGCGGACGGCGCGCGCGATCACTGTCCTGCGCGGCGATCCCGAGGTTGCGGGTGCGCCGTGAACGCGACGACGCGCACAACCGCCGGAGGGAGGCCGACGAACCGGCCAATGGCTACGTCGGTTGGCGAACCGGCGCGTGATGCAGTCGCCGCAGCACGCGCCTTCCGATGCCGATCATCAGCCACAGCAGTGCCAGCGGGAAGATCAACGTCTGCAGCAGGAAGACCGCCATGAGCTTGATGACGTGCTCCGTCATCGACTCCGCGGCTCGGGTCAGGCTGGCGATCTTCGCCGTCGCTTCGCTCTTCCACCTGTCCAGGATTCCGGGCTCGGGCTTGGCCTCGGGCGCAGGACTCGATGCGAGCTTCGAGGTCAGCCAGCCGAGAATGCCTCCGGCAGCCGGCTTCGCCCCTTGTGGCTGGGGCGCACCCGCGGCGTCGGCCGGTGGCGGAGTGTCGCCTTCCACCTTCTGCGCCGAGGCGCTCAGGACCGCCTGGCTGTTGCGATACTCATCCGAGAGAAAGGCCGCATAGGCCCACTCGCTGCCGAGCGAAACGAAGGGGATCGCGAAGCGCAGCATGGCGAGCAGCAGCAGGCTCCGGCCAAGCCATGCCGGTGGCGTGCCCCGCTGCGACTTCCACGCGATCCACGTCCCGGCGGCAACGGTCAGGGCCAGGGTGAGCGGCCACGCGCTCCCGATCCTCACCATCACCTCCATGACCCCGAAGGCGACGCTCGCGGCGAGCATCCAGTCCGCGAACTGACCGATGATCTGGTTCAGCGGATGCAGCACCTGGCCCACGCTCAATTGCACGCCGACCCCCAGCGGCTCGAAGGCAAGCGTGGTGCCCTGCACCGTCGACAGCACCGCATTGATGGTCCGCGCCGTGGCAAACGTGACGAGGGCGCGCTTGAGTCCCTCGTCGACGTAGCGCTGGGCGGAAGCATCGATGGAATGCTCGCGCAACGGCGAGACGGAAGTCCCGATCCATGCGAAGACCACCAGGACCAGGAGCAGCGTCGGTACGGCGAATTTGCGGATATTGTTCACGGAAGGATCCGTCGGGTGGATGCGAGGGTTGTGGCGGAGAGGAAGCGATGAGTCGCGGCCGGCATGGCGCCAGGTGCTCAGGATACGTGGGACGCCTGGGCGAGGCTTGCCGCTCCCGAACCGCACGTGCAGTCGGCAGCCAAAAGCAAAGAGCCCCGCATGGTGCGGGGCTCTTCGCGCGTTGCAACGAGAGCGGGTTGGAAGGACTTGTTCCGGCGCAGCCGGTGGCGGCCCAACGGGTACGGCCTGGCCCGCCCCCCCAGCGCCGACGAACTCGGGCGACCGGCGTCAGTCGATCCGGTCGTACGCCGGCAGTGTCAGGAACTCGACGAACGTGTCGTTGTTGACGAGGTCGGCGAAGATCTTCGCGGCGTCCTCGTACTTGCCCTGCGCGTACGCGTCGCCCAGGTGCTCGCGGATCTTGACGAGTTCCTCGGGGATCATCGTCGCGACCATGTCCTTGGTCACCTTGCGGCCGTCGTCGAGCTTGCCCTTCGGCGAGCGGATCCACTGCCACACCTGCGAGCGCGAGATCTCGGCCGTGGCCGCGTCCTCCATCAGGTTGAAGATCGGCACCGCGCCCTGCCCCGCGAGCCACGCGCCGATGTACTGGATCGCGACGTTGATGTTGAGGCGCAGCCCCTTCTCCGTGATGGGCGTCTCGGGCTCGAACTTGAGGAGGTCGGCCGCGGTGGCGTGCACGTCGGTGCGCTTCTTGGTCGCGATCTGGTTCGGCGTGGGCATCAGGCGGTTGAACGCCTCCAGCGCCACCGGCACGAGGCCCGGGTGCGCGACCCAGGTGCCGTCGTGGCCGTAGGTCGCCTCGCGCTCCTTGTCCGCCTTCACCTTGGCGAACGCTTCCGCGTTGGCCTTCTCGTCGTTCTTCACCGGATCTGCGCGGCCATGCCGCCCATCGCGTGGATGTTGCGGCGGTGGCAGGTCTTGACCAGCAGCTCGGCGTAGCTCTTCATGAAGTGCGTGGTCATCGTGACCAGCGCGCGGTCGGCGAGGCAGAAGTCGCGGTTGCTGCGCAGCTTCTTGATGCACGAGAAGATGTAGTCCCAGCGGCCGGCATTGAGGCCCGCCGAGTGCTCGCGCAGTTCGTACAGGATCTCGTCCATCTCGAACGCTGCGACGATGGTCTCGATCAGCACCGTGGCCTTGATGGTGCCGCGCGGGATGCCGAGGTCGTCCTGCGCCATCACGAAGATGTCGTTCCACAGGCGCGCCTCGAGGTGGCTCTCGAGCTTCGGCAGGTAGAAATACGGGCCCGTGCCGCGCGCGACGAGTTCCTTGGCGTTGTGGAACACGTAGAGCGCGAAGTCGAAGATGCCGCCCGAGATCGGCTGGCCGTCGACGAGGACGTGCTTCTCGGGCAGGTGCCAGCCGCGCGGGCGCACGAACAGCACCGCGGTCTTCTCGCCGAGCGCGTAGCGCTTGCCCTCGGGCGAGGTGAAGTCGATGCGGCGGCGCACGGCGTCGCGCAGGTTGATGTGGCCCTGGAGGTTGTTGTCCCACTTCGGCGTGTTGGCGTCCTCGAAGTCGGCCATGAACACCGACGCGCCGGAGTTGAGCGCGTTGATCACCATCTTGCGGTCGACCGGCCCCGTGATCTCGACGCGGCGGTCCTGGATGTCCGCGGGGATCGGGGCGCACGTCCAGTCGCCCTCGCGCACGCTGCGCGTCTCGGCCAGGAAGTCGGGCAGCTTGCCCGCGTCGAACTCGCGCTGGCGCGCGGCACGCTTGGCGAGCAGTTCGGCCCGCCGGCCGCCGAATGCGCGCTGGAGCTTGACGGCGAACGCGACCGCTTCCGGCGTCAGGATCTCGGCGTATTCGGGAGTGATGCGGCCGGTGATCTCGACACCGGGGCCAAAGCTCTTGCTGCTCATGGGAACCTCGCGAAGCGGTTTGGAGGACGCGTCGCCGGCGCGCGGCCGACGAATGTGAAAATGACTTTCACAAACGTCGATTGTAGCGCTTTTTTGCGGGTGCAGCAAAGGCGGCGGCTGCGGCTTGGAGCCGCAGTGTGCAGGGGGCTGACCCCGGCGGGCTCAGGGGTCTGACCCCGGGTCGGGATGCCCAGGGGTCTGACCCCGGCCCCATCGGGGTCTGACCCCGGGTTGAGGCTGAACCCCCGCGCCTGACACCGCCGCGCCAAGAGTTCGCGCGCCGGAGTCAGGCACTTGGCGCCCGCGCGCACGCCGCCGGGAAGCGGCGATCGGACGTCCTAGGGATCAGGCGACAGCCGTCTGCTTCGCCGGCAGTTCCAGCAGACCGGTGCGCACGCCGCGGTTGATGGCGCTGATCAGCGCCCGCAGCGTCGCGGTCACGATGTTGGGATCGCGGCCGACGCCGTACACCGTGCGGTCGGTGCCCACGCGCAGCTGCACGTAGGACACGGCCATCGCGTCCTCGCCCGCGCCGATGGCGTGCTCGTGGTAGTTGATCACGTGGATCGGCATGCCGAGGCCCTTGCGCACGGCCGTCACGAACGCGTCCACCGGGCCGTTGCCGGCGCCCTGCACCATCGTGTCGACCTCGCTCACGCGCAGGTGCGCGGACAGCTGCTCGACGGTGCCGTCGGACTCGTTGTGCAGCGCGCGGTGGCCGAGGTACTCGACCGGCAGCGTGGCGTCCACGTACTCGCGCTCGAACGCCGCGTGGATCTCCGCCGCGGAGAGTTCCTTGCCCGTCGCGTCGGTGATCGCCTGGATCACCTGCGCGAACTCGATCTGCAGCAGGCGCGGGAGTGCCAGGCCGTAGTCGCGCTCCAGCAGGTACGCGATGCCGCCCTTGCCCGACTGGCTGTTCACTCGGATCACCGCCTCGTAGGTGCGGCCGATGTCGGCCGGGTCGATCGGCAGGTACGGCACGTCCCACGTCTCGTTGCCGCGCGCGAGGTCGTTGTTGCGCGCCGCGAGGCCCTTCTTGATCGCGTCCTGGTGCGAGCCGGAGAACGCCGTGAACACGAGCTCGCCGCCATACGGGTGGCGCGGGTGGACCGGGAGCTGGTTGCAGTGCTCGACGGTGCGGATGATCTCGCCGATGTCCGAGAAGTCGATGCCCGGATCCACCCCCTGCGTGAAGAGGTTGAGGCCGAGCGTGACGAGGCACACGTTGCCGGTGCGCTCGCCGTTGCCGAAGAGGCAGCCCTCGACGCGGTCGGCGCCCGCCATCACCGCGAGTTCGGCCGCCGCCACGCCGCAGCCGCGGTCGTTGTGCGGATGGACCGAGATCAGCACGCTGTCGCGCCGCGAGATGTGGCGGCTCATCCACTCGATCTGGTCGGCGTACACGTTGGGCGTCGTCATCTCCACCGTCGACGGCAGGTTGATGATGACCTTGCGCTCCGGCGTGGGCTGCCACACGTCGAGCACGGCGTCGCACATCTCCTTCGCGAAATCGAGCTCGGTGCCGGTGAAGCTCTCCGGCGAGTATTCGAAGACCCACTCGGTCTCCGGATATTTCCTGGCCACGTCCTGCATGTAGCGCGCGCCGTCCACCGCAATCTTCCTGATTCCCTCGCGGTCGAGATTGAACACGACGCGCCGCTGCGTGGTCGACGTCGAGTTGTAGAGGTGGACGATGGCGCGCTTGACACCCCGGAGCGCCTCGAACGTGCGGTCGATGAGCGGCGTGCGCGCCTGGGTGAGCACCTGCACCGTCACGTCGTCCGGGATCATGTGGTGGTCGATGAGGTACCGGACGAAGTCGTAGTCGGTCTGCGACGCCGCCGGGAACCCGACCTCGATCTCCTTGTAGCCCATCTTCACGAGCGTGCGGAACATCCGCAGCTTGCGCTCCGCGTCCATCGGTTCGATGAGGGCCTGGTTCCCGTCGCGCAGGTCGACGCTGCACCACACCGGCGGGCGCGTGATGACGCGCGACGGCCACGTGCGATCGGCGAGCGCGATCGGGGGGAACGGGCGGTACTTGACGGTCGGATCGATGTTCATGGGCGGCTTCCTGGGGTGCTGCGGTCCGTGGACGCATGCGCGCCGGACATGGGGCTTCGCCATCCGGTCCTGCTGGATGACACGGGCACTGCTCGAATTGGGGGGGTGTGTTTTATGTGCGCGCGGGGCGCAGCAGCAGCAGGCCCAGGGCGAGCGCGAGGGCGGACAGCGGAAGCGTCCGGGCGCCGGGGGCCGAAGAGGAGAACATGCTGCTCATCCGATCAAGCCTAGCGCACATCGCCCGCCGCCGCAAGCCCCGGCCGGAACGGGGGCCGCGATGGCATAATTCGCCCGCCCGGCGCGTGGCTTTTCCGCCACGCGGCCCTTCCACCTGCCCCGTCCCGCGTTGAACTCCGCCGCCGCTCCCGCGCCTGTCCCCGGCAAGACCCCGGGTGGCCCCATCGCCGACTTCGTCTGGCTGGTCCTGTGCATCGTCGGCGCCGGCTGGTTCTCCATCCGGCGCGGGCAGGACCAGAACTGGGACCTGCAGAACTACCACTTCTACAACCCGTGGGCGTGGGTGAACGGCAAGCGCGGCTACACCTACGACATCGCCGCGGCGCAGTTGCAGACCTACCACAGCCCGATCCCGGACCTGCCGTTCTACTGGATGGTGGCGGCGGACTGGCACCCGAAGCTGATCGCCGCGGCGCTCGCGCTGCCGGCCGGCATCGCGGCGTTCGTGCTGCTCAAGCTCCTGAACCTCCTCTTCGCCGACCTGCCCACGCGCGAGCGCTACGCCGCGGTCACCATCGCGTTCCTCGTCAGCGCGACCTCCGCGATGGGCGCCGGGGTGCTCGGCACCACGATGAACGAATGGCCCGGCGCGATGCTGGTGCTCGCCGGCGTGTGGGTCCTCGTGCGGGCGCTGGTCCGTGGCGGCGACGGACGCATCCCGGCCGCCCCGCTCGCGATCGCCGGCCTGCTGTGCGGAGTGGCGGCGGGGCTGAAGCTCACGTTCGGCCTCTTCGCGTTCACGCTCTGCCTCGCCGTGTGGCTGCGGCAGGCATTCTCCTTCCGCGCGTCGGTGCGCAACTTCGGGCAGGCGTTCGTGTTCGGCGTCGCGGTGCTCGCCGGCACGCTCATCTCGGGCGGGCTCTGGATGTGGGAGCTGTGGACGCAGATGGGCAATCCCGTCTTCCCCTACGGCAACGTCTGGGTGAAGTCGCCGTGGTGGGGACAGTACGAGGTGATGGGCCGTCCCTACGGCCCGCACAAGTTCGTCGAGTGGCTGGAGTTCCCGTTCCGCATGTGGTCGCCGAAGCCCTTCTTCGTCGTCGAGACCGAGTACCTCGACGCGCGCTTCCCGGTGCTCTACGGCCTCGCGCTGGCCGCCGGCGCCGTCTGGCTGGTGCAGCGCCTGCGCGCGCGGCGCGTCGGGCCCGCGGAAGTCGCGGCGGTCGCCGGGCCGCACACGGCGATGGCGTGGCGGTTGGTGGCGATCTTCTTCGTGCTCTCGTTCCTGCTGTGGACCGCGCAGTTCTCGATCTACCGCTACCTGGTCCCGCTCGAGATGCTCACCGGGGCGCTGCTGGTCGCGCTGCTCTACTACCTGATGCGCCCGGGCTACGCGCTGCCCGCCGCCGCCGTGCTGGGCTTCGTGCTGATCGCCTCGACCAAGGCCCCCGACTGGTGGCACCTCGAGTTCGAGGACCGCACGGCGTGGTTCGACGTGAAGGTGCCGCCGGTCGATCCCAACGCGCTCATCCTGCTCACCTCCGACGGGCCGATGAGCTACGTGCTGCCGTACTTCCCGAAGGACGCGCGCTTCTTCGGCATCGACAACAACGTCAACGATCCGAAGCGCGACACGCTGATGGAGAAGACCATCGTCGACGCGCTGAAGGCGCACCAGGGCCCGGTGTACTCGCTCACGTACCCGAAGGACACCGGCGTCGACGCCCTCCTCGCGCACAACCTCATGCGCCTCTCGGAGACGTGCCAGGACGTGATCACGACGATGCGCACGAGCCCGATCCAGCTGTGCCGACTGTTCCGCATCCCGCCCAAGACGTAGCCGCGTCGCGCGCGGCGACCTGGCTGCCGTTCGTCGCGGTGCTCGCCGCGTTCGCGTGCGTCGTGCTGCAGCAGGTCACGCTGCCCGGGGTCTACATGGACGCCGTCAACCCCGACTACATGGCGGTGCTCCTGCTCAACCGCCACGCGCAGCCGGTCGAGCCGTGGCTGCTGCCCGGGAACCTGCTGTTCGGCAAGGCGCCGATCCTGATCTCGTTCTACCACGGCTCGCAGCAGCTCTGGCTCGGGCTGCCGTTCTTCTGGCTCTTCGGGACCGACGTCACCGGCATCCGCCTCACGCACGCGATGTTCGGAGTCGGCGTGCTCGCGGCCCTCTACGCGCTGCTCGCGCGCGCCGGCATGAAGCCGTGGGCGGCGGCGCTGGCCTGCATCGCGCTGGCGCTCGACCCCGGGTTCTCGTACGCGTTCCGCACCCAGAGCTACATCACGATGGCGCCCGCCGCGTGGCTCCTTTTCGCCCTCTACGCGCTGCTGCGCGCCGGGGCGCCGGGCGCGCGGGCCGGCCGCTGGCTGTTCGCGGCGGGCGTGGCCTACGGGCTCGCGGTCGTCGGCTACTTCGTCTACGCGTTCTTCCTGCCCGCCCTGCTCTATGCGCTGTACGCGCTGCGTCCGCCGACCCTGCGCCTGCGCACGACGTGGGGCGCCGCCACGCTCGGCGTGCTGGCCGGCGGCAGCGCGTACGTCGTCGGCTATGCGCTGCTCGCGCGGCAGATGGGCGGCGTCGTGCAGATGTGGTCGTACTTCCAGCAGACACAGCGCGCCCTCAACGCGTTCTCCGAGCAACCGGACCTCGCCACCCGCCTCACCCACGTGCAGGCCACCATCGAGAGCGTGTTCGCCAACTGGTTCCACCACACGCTGATGTTCGGCGAGCACGGCGGCGTCCCGGGGAGCTCGTACAAGATGGCGCTGCTCCTCGGGCTGCCGGTGGGCCTGTGGGCATGGCTCGAGTGGCGTCGCGCAGCGCCGCGCCTGCTCCGCGTGCTCGTGCTGATGGGCGTCACGTTCGTGGCGATCGGCACGACGTTCGGCACGCGGCTGTCCGGCCACCACTTCATGGTGCTGCTGCCGCTGTCCTATGCCGCGCTGGCGCTCTCGCTGACCGCCAAGGTCGCGATGCCCGGCACGCGCCTCACCATCGCGTCCGCGGTGGTGCCGCCGCTCATGATCCTCGTCGGCCTCAACGTCGCCGGGCAGTTCGAGGAGGGGCGGCGCCTCGCCGAGACGCGCGGCGTGGCCTACTTCTCCGATGCGATCAACCGCCTCGCGGCCGACCTCGATGCGGCGCCGGTGAAGCCGTTCCTCGTCACGCCGGACTGGGGCCTGCAGATGCCGGTGGCCCTGATGACCGGGGGGCGCGTGGGCATCGACTCGATCGGCAACCTGCCGGGGGCGAAGGCGAAGCTGTGCGCCGGCCGGGACGTCGCGGTGGCGTTCGTCACCGGCGACCGGGACGCCCGCATCGCCCAGTGGCAGCGGGACCTGGGCTGGGACGCGCCTGTCGTGCGGCCGTACGCTCAGGCGGACGGCAAGGTGGTCTTCGCGCTCGCGACCTTCACCGGCCGCAAGGACGCGCCGGCCTGCGCTTCCTGATAGGTGCGCACCGCGCCCGCGGCAAGGTAGGCGAGGCGCTTCGCCTCGCGCCGGCCGCGCGCGACGCTGTCGAGGATCATCCCGCACACGATCGCGAGCGAGGCCAGCAGCATGAGGCCGGTCGCCAGCACGGCGGTGGGCAGCCGGGGCACGAGGCCCGTCTTCAGGTACTCGGCGATCACCTCGCTGCCCAGCCCCAAGCCCAGCAGCAGGAAGAGCAGCGCGCACCAGGAGAAGAACGGCAGCGGCCGCACGTCGCGGAAGAGCCGCGCCATCGTGTAGAGGATGCGCAGGCCGTCCTTGTACGTCGAGAGCTTCGACGCCGACCCTTCCGGCCGCTCGAAGTAGCTGGTCACGATCTCGGCCGTCGGCACGCGCAGCTCCAGCGCGTGCACCGTAAGCTCGGTCTCGATCTCGAAGCCGCGCGCCTCGGCGGGGAACGACTTCACGAAGCGCCGCGACATCACGCGGTAGCCGGAGAACATGTCCTGCGGGCGCTCGCCGAACAGCAGGCCCAGCAGCCAGTTGAACATCCGGTTGCCGAACTGGTGGCCGCGCCGATAGGCGGCGTCGCGGTCGCCGTGGTCGCGGATGCCGGTGACGACGTCGAGGTCGTCGCGCACGAGGCGCTCGATCATCTCCGGCGCGCGCGTCGCGTCGTAGGTGGCGTCGCCGTCGGTGACGATGTAGATGTCGGCGTCGATCTCCGCGAACATCCGGCGCATCACGCCGCCCTTGCCCGGCCGCTCCTCGCGCCGCACGACCGCGCCGTTGGCGCGGGCAATGTCGCCGGTGCCGTCGGTCGAGCGGTTGTCGTACACGTACACGACCGCGCCCGGCAGCGCCGCGCGGAAATCGGCGATCACCTTGGCGACGGTGAGCGCCTCGTTGTAGCAGGGGACGAGCACCGCGAGGCGCGGCGGCGGAAAAGTGGGCGTCATGGGGGTCACGGGGTGCTCGTCCGCCGCCGGCGCAGCAGATGCCACGCGGACACCACGTAGCCGGAGATGGCATAGGCGACGAAGCCGCCGAAGAACACGAGCGGCGGCTGCAGCGCGGCGAGGGCGATGAAGAACACGGCGCCGAGCACCACCACGAAGGGCACGCTCTTGCGCAGGTTGATGGACTTGAAGCTGTAGTACTTGAGGTTGCTGACCATCGTGAGGCCGGCGAACATCGTGAGGAACAGCGCCCACCAGCGGATCGACTCCGGGTCGACGTCGTAGTCGTCGGCGATCCACACGCAGCCCGCCACCAGCGCCGCGGCGGCCGGGCTCGGGATGCCGGTGAACCAGCGCTTGTCGGCGACGTCGAGCATCACGTTGAAGCGCGCGAGGCGCAGCGCCGCGCACGCGCAGTAGAGGAATGCCGCGACCCAGCCCAGCTTGCCCATGTCGCGCAGCACCCACTCGTACATCACGAGCGCCGGCGCGGCCCCGAAGGACACCATGTCGGCCAGGCTGTCGAACTCGGCGCCGAACGCGCTCTGCGTCTTGGTGAGGCGCGCCACGCGGCCGTCGAGGCTGTCCAGCACCATCGCGAAGAAGATGCCGATCGCCGCCTGGTCGAAGTTGAGGTTCATCGCCTGCACGATCGCGAAGAACCCCGCGAACAGCGCCGCGAGCGTGAACAGGTTCGGCAGGATGTAGATGCCCCGCCGGCGGATCCGGTTCTTCTGGACGGCGCGCTCGTGGTCGAGGTCCATCATGGTCCTACGGGAGTTCCGCGAGGATGGTCTCGGTGGCGGACACCTTGTCGCCGATGGCCACCTTGGGGCGCGCCTTCGGATCGAGGTACACGTCCACGCGCGAGCCGAAGCGGATGAAGCCGTAGCGGTCGCCGCGCGCGAGCGTCGCCCCGGCGTCGACGTAGCAGAGGATGCGGCGGGCGATGAGGCCCGCCACCTGCACGCACGTCACGTCCTGCCCACCCGCGGTGCGCAGGTGCAGCGCGTTGCGCTCGTTCTCCACCGACGCCTTGTCGAGCGCGGCGTTCACGAACGCGCCAGGGTGGTACCAGCGCGCCACCACCGCACCGTCCACCGGGCTGCGGTTGCTGTGCACGTTGAACACGTTCATGAACACGCTGATCTTGAGCGAGTCGCGGTCGAGCCAGGGGTCGCGCGCCTGCTCGACCTTGACGATGCGGCCGTCGGCCGGCGAGAGCACCGCGTTGGCCTGCGTGGGGATCGCGCGCGCCGGGTCGCGGAAGAACTGCACGACGAACACGACGGCAATCCACGCCACGATGGCGAGCGCCCACACGCCGAACCACGACAGCGCCACCGCGACGGCGAGGGCGATCGCGATGAAGGGCCAGCCTTCGCGGGCGATGAGGGGGTGCGGGTAGGGTCCGGTCATGCGGCGGCGAGGCGGCGGCGAATGGTGGAATTATGCCTGACCGCCCCCGCCGGGCCGGTCTCACCTGCACGGGCGGCGTCAGTTGCCGCCGGCGCGCTTGTCTTCCTGTTGCTTGACGAAGCCCTCGAGGCCACGCGCGGCGTCCATCGGCGTGCGCGGGGCCGGCGGCGCCACCGCCGCGCCGCCGCCCTCCGCCTTCGGGGACGGCGAGGCGACGCCCGCGCGCTGCGTGACGGTCCCGGCCGACGGCACGAGGCCGTACTTCTGCAGCGCGTCCTTCGCGAGCCACGCGACGATGACCAGCGCCAGCAGCAGCACCAGCAGGCCGGCCCAGCCTCGCTGGTGGAAGGGGTCGGAACCTGTCGGCAACCTGCGCATGTTCGCCTCGCTGGTCAGAAAGTCAGGCGCGCGCTCGTGCGCCCATCGGTCGCACGATGCTCGTTGTTGCGTGGCCCTTTCCCGCGGCCACCGCCGGGCCGCCCCAAGGCGGCCGACTGACCCGCCTTGAAGGCTGCGGATCGGCACGCGGCGGCCCTTCACCCCGGACCTCTCCCCGCGAGCAGGGAGAGGGAGCCGACAGCGCCGGGGGATACGCCCGGTGACATCGTGCCGGCCGCAAGAGGCGCAACGCCAGCGTCACGTCATCCACCGCCGGCCCGGACGCCTTTTGCGGACGTCGATTCCCGGACGCCTCTTGCGGACGTCAGTTCCGCGACTGGTCGACCAGCTTGTTCTTCTTGATCCAGGGCATCATCGAGCGCAGCTTCTCGCCGACGACCTCGATCGAGTGCTCGGCGGTGATGCGGCGGCGCGACAGCAGCGTCGGCGCGCCCGCGCGGTTCTCGAGGATGAAGTCCTTCGCGTACTCGCCCGTCTGGATGCGGGTGAGCATCTCCTTCATCGCCTTCTTGGTCTCCGGCGTGACGACCTTCGGGCCGCTCACGTACTCGCCGTACTCGGCGTTGTTGGAGATCGAGTAGTTCATGTTGGCGATGCCGCCCTCGTAGATGAGGTCGACGATGAGTTTCAACTCGTGCAGGCACTCGAAGTACGCCATCTCCGGCGCGTAGCCCGCCTCGACCAGCGTCTCGTAGCCGGCCTTGATGAGCTCGACGGTGCCGCCGCACAGCACGGCCTGCTCGCCGAAGAGGTCGGTCTCCGTCTCCTCGCGGAAGTTGGTCTCGATCACGCCGGCCCGCGTGCCGCCGATGGCCGCCGCATACGACAGCGCGATGTCGCGCGCCTTCTTCGACGCGTCCTGGTGGACCGCGATCAGCATCGGAACGCCGCCGCCGCCGACGTACGTCGAGCGGACGGTGTGGCCCGGGGCCTTGGGCGCGATCATCACGACGTCGATGTCCGCGCGCGGCTGCACCTGGCCGTAGTGGATGTTGAACCCGTGCGCGAACGCGAGCGTGGCGCCCTTCTTGATGTTGGGCTCGACCTCGCTCTTGTAGACCGCCGCGATGTTCTCGTCCGGCATCAGCATCATCACCACGTCGGCGCTCTTCACCGCGTCGCCGACCTCGGCGACCTTGAGCCCCGCCTTCTTCGCCTTGTCCCACGACGCGCCGCCCTTGCGCAGCCCGACCGTGACCTTGACGCCCGAGTCGTTGAGGTTCTGCGCGTGCGCGTGGCCCTGCGAGCCGTAACCGACGATGGTGACCTTCTTGCCCTTGATGAGGGAGAGGTCGGCGTCCTTTTCGTAATAGACCTTCATCATGTTCGTGTTTTCCCTGATGGATGCCAGATGGTGATGCCGTTACACGCGGAGCACGCGCTCGCCGCGCCCGATGCCGGACGCGCCCGTGCGCACGGTCTCGAGGATGACGCCGGGCTCGATCGACTGCAGGAACGCATCGAGCTTGTGGCCGGTGCCGGTCAGCTCGATGGTGTAGCTCTTGTCGGTGACGTCGAGGATGCGGCCGCGGAAGATGTCCGCGAGCCGCTTCATCTCCTCGCGGTCCTTGCCCGAAGCCCGCACCTTCACGAGCATCAGCTCGCGCTCGATGTGGTTGCCCTCGGTGAGGTCCACGACCTTCACGACCTCGACCAGCTTGTTGAGCTGCTTCGTGATCTGCTCGACGACGTCGTCCGAGCCCGTGGTGACGATGGTCATCCGGGACATCGTCGCGTCTTCCGTCGGCGCCACGGTCAGCGACTCGATGTTGTAGCCGCGGGCGGAGAACAGGCCGGAAATCCGGGACAGCGCGCCCGCCTCGTTCTCGACGAGAATGGAGAGAATGTGGCGCATGGTCAGAGCTCCTCCGCCAGGATCATCTCGGTCAGCCCCTTGCCGCCGGGCACCATCGGGAACACGTTCTCCGTCTGGTCCGTGATGAAGTCGAGGAACACGAGCCGCTCCTTCTGCGCGAACGCCTCGCGCAGCGCGCCTTCCACGTCGCCCGGCTTCTCGATCTTCATGCCGACGTGGCCGTAGGCCTCGGCCAGCTTCACGAAGTCGGGCAGCGCGTCGACGTAGCTTTGCGAGTAGCGGTTGCCGTAGAAGAACTCCTGCCACTGCCGCACCATCCCGAGGTAGCGGTTGTTGAGGTTCACGATCTTCACCGGCAGGTTGTACTGCTTGCAGGTGGAGAGTTCCTGGATGCACATCTGGATCGACGCCTCGCCGGTCACCACCGCGACGGTCGCGTCCGGGTTGACCATCTGCACGCCCATGGCCGCCGGCAGGCCGTAGCCCATCGTGCCGAGGCCGCCCGAATTGATCCAGCGGCGGGGCTTGTCGAACTTGTAGTACTGCGCGGCCCACATCTGGTGCTGGCCGACGTCCGAGCAGACGAACGCGTCGCCCTGCGTGACCTCGTAGAGCTTCTGGATCACGAACTGCGGCTTGATCAGCGGGCTCTTGGTGTCGTACTTGAGGCAATCCTTGCGCTGCCACTCCTTGATCTCGGCCCACCACGACTTCAGCGCCGCCGGGTCCGGCCGCTGCGGCGAGCTCTCGATGATCTTGATCATCTCGTCCAGCACGTCGGCGACGTAGCCCACGATGGGCACGTCGACCTTCACGCGCTTGGAAATCGACGACGGGTCGATGTCGATGTGGATGATCTTGCGGTCGGAGCGGAAGAAGTGCTACGGGTTGCCGATCACGCGGTCGTCGAAGCGCGCGCCGATCGCGATCAGCACGTCGCAGTGCTGCATCGCCATGTTCGACTCGTAGGTGCCGTGCATGCCGGGCATGCCGGTGAACTGCGGGTCGGTCGCGGGAAAGCCGCCGAGGCCCATCAGCGTCGTCGTGCACGGGAAGCCCAGCAGGCGCACGAGGCGCGTCAGCTGCGGCGCGGCGTTGTTGAGCACGACGCCGCCGCCCGCATAGATCATCGGGCGCTTCGCGTCGAGCAGCAGCTGCACCGCCTTCTTGATCTGGCCGGCGTGGCCCTTGGTCACCGGGTTGTACGAGCGCAGCGAGACCGTCTTGGGATACGAGAACTCGGTGGTCGCCTGCGTGACGTCCTTCGGGATGTCGACCAGCACGGGGCCCGGGCGGCCGGTGGCCGCGAGATAGAAGGCCTTCTTGATCGTGACCGCGAGGTCCTTCACGTCCTTCACCAGGAAGTTGTGCTTCACGCACGGCCGGGTGATGCCGACCGTGTCGCACTCCTGGAACGCGTCCTGGCCGATCGCGTGCGTCGGGACCTGCCCCGTGATGATGACCATCGGGATCGAGTCCATGTACGCGGTGGCGATGCCCGTGACCGCGTTGGTGACGCCGGGGCCCGAGGTGACCAGCGCGACGCCGATCTTGTTGGACGACCGCGAGTAGCCGTCGGCCGCGTGCACCGCGCCCTGCTCGTGCCGCACGAGGACGTGCTTGACCTTGTCCTGCTTGTGCAGTTCGTCGTAGATGTTGAGGACCGCGCCGCCCGGATAGCCGTAGACGTACTCGACGCCTTCTTCCTGGAGGCAGCGGATGGTGATTTCCGCACCGGTGAGTTGCATGATTGCGCCCTAGATGAGTGGGAACCGAAGGCCGCGCACGACGGGCGTGCGAAGTCCTGGCTGATGCAAAACCGCGTGGGGCGCGCCCTGCTTGTGGAGGCGCACGACCGGCTGGAGGCTAGATCGGGTAGATAAGCCGCTTGACGCTTGAAAACACCGTCCGCAGTCCTTTGGGATGCTGCGCGACGCTTGTGGCATCGCTGCAGGGACCGCGAACAGCCTTTTTTGCAGTACAGCAAAGTTTACCGGAGAGCGGGCCTTCGGGCTAGGGGTCGGCAGGCCGCAGGCGCCACGCGCCTCCGGCGGCGGGTGCTTTTCCCCACACGGGGGCCCCGGGGCCCGGCCAACGCTACCCCCCGCCCGCGGTCTGCGCCCTATAATCGCTCGCCTTCCCCGAAGACCCGCGATCCTGGCCTCATCCTCCGAAATCTCGAGCTTTCTCGCCGGCGTGGAGCGGCGCGCCTTCAAGCAGGCGATGTTCGCCACGCGCGACGAGGACGCGGCGCTCGACATCGTGCAGGACGCGATGCTGAAACTGACGGAAAGGTACGCCGACAAGCCGGCCGCCGAGCTGCCGATGCTGTTTTCACGCATCCTGCAGAACACCGTGCACGACCATTTCCGGCGGCAAAAGGTCCGAAACACGTGGACCACGCTCCTCTCGGCGCTCGGTCGTGGCGATGAAAAAGAGGACGATTTCGATCCGCTCGAAACTTTGCACGCCAAATCGGACTCGAACGCCGCCGAAGATCCCGCGCGGCAGCTCGAGCAGGCGCAAGTTGTCGGACTGGTCGAACAGGCGCTGGCGCGGCTGCCGGCGCGTCAACGCGAAGCGTTCCTCCTGCGTTACTGGGAAGAGTTGGACGTGGCGGAAGCCGCTGCCGCAATGGGCTGTTCCGAAGGCAGCGTCAAGACGCACTGCTCCCGTGCCGTCCACGCCCTGGCCGCGATGCTCTCCGCCAAGGGACTCAAGCTATGACTCGCAACGACGACGAATTTGCAAAGAAAATAACGGGTTACCTCGACATCGGGGCGGCTTCCATGAAGGCTGGGACCGCCTACCGGCTGCAGCAGGCGCGGGCGCAGGCACTGGCCCGGCTGGGCGCGCCGGCGGAAGTCGCGGAGACCCGGCTCGCCCACGCGCTGGTGGGCGGCGGCGGCACCGGCGGCACCCGCCGGGGGCTGTGGCTGGGGTTCGCGGTCCTGCTGGTCGCCGCGCTGGCCTTCGGCTACCAGCAGTGGACCGCCTACCAGCAGGCGAACGAACTCGCGGACCTGGATGCGCAGATCCTCTCGTCGGACCTGCCGATCGACGCCTACCTCGACCGGGGCTTCCAGACTTGGCTCACGCGCTACCAGCAGTGACCCGGGCGCTGGCCGGACTCGCGCTCGCCGTCCTGCTCGCCGCCGGCGCCCCGGCGGAGGCCCAGCTCGCCCTGCCCTCGCCCTCGTGGTCGCAGCTTACCCCGGCCGAGAAGCAGGTGCTGGCGCCCCTCGCGTCCGACTGGAACAACATGGACGCCCAGCGCAAGACCAAGTGGCGCGAGATCGCCCAGCGCTACCCGAAGATGGGGCCCGAGGAGCAGCAGCGGGTCCAGCAGCAGATGAAGTCGTGGGCGTCGCTCACGCCCCAGCAGCGGCAGGCCGCCCGCGAGCAGTACAAGAACCTGAAGCAGCTGCCCCCGGAGAAGAAGGCCGAGGCGCGGCAGAAGTGGGAGGAGTACCAGCAGCTGCCGCCCGAGCAGAAGCGGGAGCTGGCCGCGCGTTCCGCCCCGCCCTCGCCGGCCGGCGCGCGCGGCGCCATGCCGCAGACCGGCGTCCGGACCCCGGCGCCGCCGATGACGCCGCCCCCCGGCGCCGGCGGCGGTCCCCCGCCGTCCGGGGCGACCAGCGGGCCGCCGCCCGGCACCCCGCCGCCCCCGGGCGAACTCTCGCGCACGCGCTGACCCGCAGCCCGCCCCCGTTCCGTTGAACACCGCTGCCGACGCGCCCGCGCCGCCCGCGAGCCTGCGCCGGCGGCTCGCGTCCCTCGTCTACGAGCTCCTGCTGCTCGTCGCGCTGCTGTTCGTCGTGAGCTTCGCGCTGCTGCCGCTCGTCTCGCCCGGCCACGCCGGGTCCGCGCAGGCGATCACCGTCCCGGCGCTCCCGCAGCGCGCGGCGATGGGCAGCGTGCTCTTCGCCGTGCTCGCGTTCTACTTCTCATGGTGCTGGTCGCAGGGCCGGCGGACGCTGCCGATGAAGACGTGGAAGCTGCGCCTCATCGACCGCGCGGGCCGCGACCTCGGCCGCCGGCAGGCGCTGCTGCGCTACCTGTGCGTGTGGATCGGGCCGCTGGCGGCGCTGGCGGCCTACGGCGTGCTGGCACCGATGGGCCTCGGTGCGCACGCCGCATGGCTGGTGCTGCTCGGCTGGCTGTGGGCGTTCGTCGACCGCGAGCGACTGTTCCTGCACGACCGGCTGGCCGGGACGCGGCTCGTGCTGCGGGCGTGACGGGTTTGGCGGCGGCCCGATTCCGGCGCCAGGGGTCTGACCCCGGCCGCATCGGGGTCTGACCCCGGGGTTGTCGGCGTACGCCCCCTCACCCCAGCCCTCCCCCCGCGAGCGGGGAGAGGGAGCAGACGGCGGGTTGCGGAAACCTTATCGCCGCGCCAGCAGCACCCCGACGCAGATCAGCACCATCCCCGCCAGCGCCATCGCGTCGAGCGTCTCGCCGAACAGGAGCCACGCCATCAGCGCGGTCGTCGGCGGCACGAGGTAGAAGAGCCGCGCGACGTTCGCGGCCGCGCCGTGGCGCAGCAGCCAGTACAGCAGGCTGATCGCGCCCACCGACAGCACGAGCACCGACCACGACAGCGCGAACACGAACGACGGCACCCACTGCACGGGCCGCACGTCGAGGAAGAGCATGAGCGGCGCGTACACGACCGCGCACACGAGGTACTGGATCGCCGAGCCGCTACGCAAGTCGATGTGCGCGCAGTGCCGCTTCTGGTAGAGCGTGCCCACGCTGATGCCGGCCAGCGCGACGGCCGCGGGCACGAGCGCCGCGAGGCTGCCCCCGAAATCCACCTTGTGCCGTACGACGAAGTAGACGCCCGCGAGGCCGAGCACGAGGCCGGCCCACTGGCGCGGCGCGACCGCCTCCTGCATCCACCAGCGGGCGAGCACCACGGTGAGGATCGGCTGGAGCCCGACCAGCATCGCGATCGTGCCGGCGGCCATGCCGCCGGCGATCGACACGAAGACGCCGCCGAGGTAGCACGCGTGCACCAGCAGCGCGACCACCGCGACGTTCGCGTACTCGCGCCACGAGTGGGGGAACGGCGCGCGGGTCGCGAGCGCGACGGCGGTCATCAGCCCGCCGACGAAGACGAAGCGCCAGAACAGGAAGCCGAACGGCGGCGCGTACGGCAGTCCATATTTGGCCGCGATGAAGCCCGTGCTCCACAGGAGCACGAACAGCGCAGGGAAGAACGACGCGCCGCGCACCGCCGGCGGGGATGCCGGATCAGCCACCGGCAGCGGTGCGGTAGACGTCCGGGCGGTGGATCTCCATCAGCCGTTCGGGGTGGGCGAGCGGCGCGAAGCCCACCTTCGCGTACAGGCGCTGCTGATCGCGCGTTGCGAGGAGGAACCGGCGCAGCCCCGTCAACGCGGGATGCGTGAGGGCGACCCCGACCATCCACGTCGCGAGGCCCTGCCGGCGGTGCGCTTCGAGCACGAACACGTCTGCGAGGTACGCGAACGTCGCGCGGTCGGTGACGAAGCGTGCGAGGCCGACCTGCGCGTCGTCGCGAAAGAGGCCGAAGCAGAGCGAGCCCGCGAGCGCGCGCGCCACCGTATCGCGCGGAATGCCGGGCGACCAGTAGCTCGCGGCGAGGAAGCCGTGGATCACGTCGAGGTCGAGCCGGGCCGGATCGGCCGCGACCTCGTAGGCGCCGCGCCGCGCCGTGAACGGTGCGTCGCCCGCCGCCGCCGTCATGCCCTGGGCTTGGCCCGCGGCCCCCGCTGCGACTTCTTGAAGCGCGCGACGCTGTCCATGATCTCGCGCTTGGCTTCCTCGGCCTCGGTCCAGCTCGCGATGCGCACCCACTTGCCCGGCTCCAGGTCCTTGTAGTGCTCGAAGAAGTGGGCGATCTGCTGGGTGGTCACCTGCGGCAGGTCCCGCGGCGAGGTGATGTCGCGATAGAGCGAGGACAGCTTGTCGATGGGCACCGCGAGGATCTTGGCGTCACCGCCCGCCTCGTCGTCCATCTTCAGCATGCCGATCGGCCGGCAGCGCACGACCACGCCCGTGATGAGCGGGACCGGCGAGAGCACGAGCACGTCGCACGGGTCGCCGTCGTCGGAGAGCGTGTTCGGGATGTAGCCGTAGTTGCAGGGATAGTGCATCGCGGTCGACATGAAGCGGTCGACGAACACGGCGCCGGTCTCCTTGTCGACCTCGTACTTGATCGGGTCGGCGCGCATCGGGATCTCGATGACCACGTTGCAGTCGTTCGGAAGGTCCTTGCCGGCGGGGACGCGGTCGAGACTCATCGCAGGGCTTTCTCTCGGAGACGGAACGGAAGTCCATCATTATAGAGGGGGCTCCCTTACCCGAATCTTGCAGGTGCACAACCGACTTCGGTGTCTGACACCTCATAGGCGGTGTCAGACACCGAAGCGGGGTCTGACCCCAATGTGACGGGTCTGACCCGCCGTGAATCCGGGGGTGGCCCTTGCCGCATCCAACCAGCCATACGTCCGCGAAGACCGCCATGCGCCGCTACAGCCTCCTCGTCGTCATCCTGGGTTGCGTCCTCGTCGCTGCGCTCCTCACCTGGCTCGCGGTGTCGTCCTCCCACTTCCGGTGGGGCGACAAGCCGACGGCGGCCAGCGCGCCGCGCGGGGACACCGTCGTGCAGAAGCTGCCCGACTTCCGGCGCCTCGACGTCGCCGGCAACGCGGAGATCACGCTGGTGCAGGGGAGCGAGCAGTCGGTGGTCCTGCCCACGAACCTGCCGCGCAAGGCGACGGTCACCGCCGAGGTGCGGGAGGGCACGCTGCGGATCGAGGCCGCCGACGGCTTGCGCTGGTGGGACCTGCTGATCGGCAGCGGCGGCCGGCCGGCGCAGGTCGTCGTCAACTTCCGCGACCTCGACGCCATCGCCACCGCCGGCAGCGTGCGGGTGGCGGCCACCGCAATCAGGGTGCCCGCGCTGAAGATCGCCGGTGCGGGCGGCACCCAGATCACGATCGACGAACTGGCAGCCGAGCAGCTTCGCCTCTCCGGGGCCGGCGCGCTGAAGGCCGAGATCGCCGGCAAGGTCGACCGCCAGAACGTGTCCATCAGCGGCGCCGGCGAATACCGCAGCGGCAAGCTCGTGAGCCAGGACGCCACCGTCAGCGTCGCCGGCGCCGGCAAGGTGGTCGTCAACGCGCAGAAGACGCTCAAGGCCACGATCTCCGGCGCCGGGACCGTCGAGTACCTGGGCGACCCCGAGGTCACGCGCAGCGTCAGCGGGGCAGGATCGGTGCGCCGGCGGGAATCCGCGACCGGCGGTCCGGCGCTGGCCTTGGCCGGGTAGGTCCCCGCGGGGCGGCCGCGACGGTCTAGCGCATCGCCGCGCCCGGCGCGACGTCGTCCGCCTTGAAGAGCAGCGTCATCCCGGTCGCCGCGTCGCGGTCGGGGTGGATGCCCGGTTGGCGGCGCACGTCCGCCACGCGGCAATCCGCGAGCAGCGCCAGCAGCATCTGGACGACGTCCTCCACCCGGTCGAGCGGCAGCAGGGGCACCCGGAAGCCCTCGGCCTGCCGCGGGTCGAAGGGCGACGACAGCGAAAGGCGCACCTCACCGCCGCCGCTCCCGTCCAGCCGGTGCACGCTGATCACGGCCCCGGGCTCGCCGGTGCCGGCGCGCAGCTTGCGGATCGCGTTGCTCGCGAAGAGCTGCGCCCCCACCTCGCGCTGGGCGACGCGGCCCTGCCACAGCGCGGTCACCAGCGGCTGGGCTGGACGCGGCAGCGCCAGCACCGACACGCC
>JAXMFO010000013.1:0-118807 GCA_046347715.1 Burkholderiales bacterium | reverse complement strand
TGGCGGTTGTCGCCCATCGAGGCAACCTTGAGGCGGACGACGGAACACCCGACTGTTCCGAAGGCCGCAGACAACCGGAGAGAAGCATGAACATCGAATTCACCGCATTCCCGCGCACCAGCGAAGGCCGCGGCGCGTCGCGTCGCATGCGCCGCGCGGGCAAGGCCCCCGGCATCGTCTACGGCGGCACCGCCGCGCCGACGCCGATCGAGCTCGACCACAACGCGCTGTTCCACGCGCTGCGCAACGAGGCGTTCCACTCGTCGATCCTGACGATGAAGCTCGACGGCGCCGCGACGAAGGTGCTGCTGCGCGACGTGCAGATGCATCCGTTCCGCAACGAGATCCTGCACGTCGACTTCCAGCGCGTCGACGAGAACCGCAAGATCCACGTGAAGGTGCCTCTGCATTTCATCAACGGCGAGACGTCGCCGGCCGTCAAGGTGTCCAGCGCGATCGTCAGCCACGTGATGCAGGACCTCGACGTGTCGTGCCTGCCGAAGGACCTGCCGGAGTTCATCGAGGTCGACCTGTCGGCGCTCGACGTCGGCCAGTCGGTGCACGTGTCCGAGCTCAAGATGCCCGCGGGCGTCGCCGTCGTGACGCACGGCAAGCTCGACCCGGTGGTCGCCACCGCAGTCGTGCCGCGCGGCAACGTCGAGGCCGAGGAAGCCGCCACGGCCGAAGGTGCCGCGGCTGCCGCGCCGGCCGAGGAAGCGAAGCCGGCCGCCGCCAAGGAAGAGAAGAAGGACGACAAGAAGAAGTAACGGGTCGCCGCTTCGCGAACGAGGCCCGCCCGATCCGCGCGGGCCTTTTTCGTTTGCGGCAAGCGCGTTCCTCCCGCCATGGCAGCGCCCCTCCGCCTCGTCGTCGGCCTCGGCAATCCCGGCCGCGAGTACGTGAAGACCCGGCACAACGCCGGGTTCTGGTACGTCGACGCGCTGGCCGGCCGCCTGTCCGCGGCGTTCACCCACGAGGCGAAGTTCGCGGGCGAGATCGCGAAGGCGGGCGATGTGCGGCTCGCCAAGCCCATGACGTACATGAACCTCTCGGGCCGCTGTGTCGCCTCCGTCGCGAAGTTCTTCGGCATCGGCGCGGACGAGATCCTCGTCGTGCACGACGAGCTCGACCTCAAGCCGGGCGAGGCGAAGGTCAAGTTCGGCGGCGGGCACGCGGGCCACAACGGGCTGCGCGACATCCAGGCGCAGCTCGGCACGCCGCAGTTCTGGCGGCTGCGGCTCGGCATCGGGCACCCGCGCGACTCGGAACTCACGCAGCAGGAAGTCGTCGACTATGTGCTGAAGCCGCCGCGTGCGGAGGAGCTGTCCGGCATCGAGGCGGCCATCGGGCGCGGCCTCGACGCGTGGCCGGCGCTGTCCGCGGGCGAGATGGAGCGGGCGATGATGGGCCTGCACACCAAAGAGAAATCGCCGAAGCCCGCGAAGGCGGACGACGCGAAGAAGGAAGCGAAGGACGCCCCATGAGCCTCAAGTGTGGAATCGTCGGCCTGCCCAACGTCGGCAAGTCGACCCTCTTCAACGCGCTGACCAAGGCCGGCATCGCCGCGGAGAACTACCCGTTCTGCACGATCGAGCCCAACGTCGGCATCGTCGAGGTGCCCGATCCGCGCCTCACCACGCTCGCGGCGATCGCGAAGCCCGAGAAGGTGCTGCCGGCGGTGGTCGAGTTCGTCGACATCGCGGGCCTCGTGGCGGGCGCGTCCAAGGGCGAGGGCCTCGGCAACCAGTTCCTCGCCAACATCCGCGAGACGGACGCCATCGCGCACGTCGTGCGCTGCTTCGAGGACGACAACGTCGTGCACGTGTCCGGCAAGGTGAATCCGATCTCGGACATCGAGACGATCAACACCGAGCTGGCGCTCGCCGACATGGCGACGGTGGAGAAGCAGCTCGCGAAGTACCAGAAGAGCGCGCGCGCCGGCGGCGACAAGGAGGCCGCGCGGCTCGTGGCGGTGCTGGAGAAGCTGCAGCCGGTGTTGAACGAGGCGCGCCCCGCGCGCACGGCCGGCCTCACCAAGGAGGAGAAGGCGATCGTCGCGCCGTACTTCCTGCTCACGATGAAGCCGACGATGTACGTCGCCAACGTCGCCGAGCACGGGTTCACCGGCAATCCGCTGCTCGAGGCCGTGAAGGCGCATGCGGCGAAGGAAGGCGCGCCGGTGGTCGCGGTGTGCGCGTCCATGGAGGCCGAGATCGCCGACCTCGACGGCGAGGACAAGCAGGTGTTCCTGGACGACATGGGGATGACGGAACCCGGGCTCGACCGCGTGATCCACGCGGGCTACGCGCTCCTCGGCCTCGCCACCTACTTCACGTGCGGCCCGAAGGAAGTGCGCGCGTGGACGATCCACCAGGGCGACACCGCCCCGCAGGCCGCGGGCGTGATCCACACCGACTTCGAGAAGGGCTTCATCCGGGCCGAGGTGATCGCGTACGACGACTTCGTCGCGTGCAAGGGCGAGCACGGCGCCAAGGAGCACGGCAAGATGCGGCTCGAGGGCAAGGAGTACGTCGTGCGCGACGGCGACGTGATGCACTTCCGGTTCAACGTGTAGCGCGCCGGACGTGATCGCCCTGCGCCACCTGCCGGCCGCCCTCGCGCTCTGCGCGGGCATCGCGTGCGCGCAGAACGCGACGGTCAACGTCGCCTCCGTGCGCATCGACCGCGTGACGTCGACCGAGGCCGACTTCGCGGTCACGCTGGTCGTGGAGAACAAGGACGCCAACGAGCTGTCGATGGACGACGCCCGCGCCGAGCTGAAGGTCGAGGACGTCAACGTGGGACGCGCGAAGCTCACGGAGCCGCTGCGCGTGCCGCCTGGCGGCAAGGGCACGGCCAGGCTCGTCGCGCACGCGGACTGGAACGCCGCGCTGCGCATCGCGTTCCAGGCGGCGAAGCGCGCGGAGGCGGATCCCGCGACCGACCCGTCGGTTCGCTACACCGTATCCGGCGTCGCCTACGTCTTCGGCGGGCTGCCGGTGCCGTTCTCGCGCAACGGGGAGTTCGCGTGGCCACGCACGATCACCGTCCGATGAGGCTGCGCTTCACCAAGATGCAGGGCCTCGGCAACGACTTCGTCGTGCTCGACGGCGTGCGCGAGCGCATCGAGCTCACGCCGTCGCGCGTGCGCGCGCTCGCCGACCGCCGCTTCGGCGTGGGCTGCGACCAGGTGCTCGTGGTCGAGCCGGCGCAGGGCGCCGCCGACTTCCGCTACCGCATCTTCAACAGCGACGGCGGCGAGGTCGAGCAGTGCGGCAACGGCGCGCGCTGCTTCGTCGTGTTCGTCCGCGACCACGGCCTCACCGACAAGCGCGCGATCCGCGTGGAGACCGCGGGCGGCCTCATCGAGCCCAGGCTCGAGGACGACGGCCAGGTCACGGTCGACATGGGCGTGCCGCGCTTCGCGCCGGCCGACGTTCCGTTCACGGGCGGCAGCGGCGGTGTCCTGGACGCGCTCGACGTCGACGGCGAGACCGTGCACGTCTCCGTGCTGTCGATGGGCAACCCGCACGCGGTGCAGGTGGTCGCGGACGTCGACGCCGCGCCCGTCACGACACAGGGCCCGCGCATCGAGCACCACCCGCGCTTCCCGCGTCGCGTGAACGCCGGCTACATGGCCGTCGTCGATCGCGCTACCATTCGCCTGCGGGTCTGGGAGCGCGGCGCCGGCGAGACGCTGGCCTGCGGGACCGGTGCCTGCGCGGCGGTGGTGGCGGGCATCCGGCGCGGCCTCGTCGATTCGCCGGTGCGCGTGATCGCGCGCGGCGGCGAGCTCGTCATCCGCTGGGCGGGCGAGGGGACTCCGGTCATGATGACGGGCCCGGCGACGACGGTGTTCGAAGGCGAGTGGAACGGCTAGGCGCGACCGCTAGCGACCGACATCAGCAGGGACAACGACAAATGGACGCACCGGCCGTCGCCGAGTGGCTGAAGCAGAATCCGAAGTTCTTCGAGGACTACGCCGATCTCATCGCGGAGATCTTCGTCCCGCATCCGCACGGCGGCCACGCGATCCCGATCGCGGAGCGCCAGATCGTGTCGCTGCGCGAGAAGAACCAGGAGCTCGAGGCCAGGTTCCGCGAGCTCGTCGCTTACGGCACCGAGAACGACCAGATCAGCGAGAAGGTGCACCGCTCCACGCTCGCGCTCTTCGCGGCGCCGGATCTCGAGACCACGCTGGCGGTGCTCTACCACAGCCTGAAGGAGGACTTCGGCGTGCCGCAGGTGGCCGCGCGGCTGTGGGGCAAGGTACCCGAGCAGTCCTACCTGCCGGAACTCGCGGCGACCTCGTCGGAGATCCGCGCGTACGCCGACCAGCTCGGGCACCCGTACTGCGGCCCGGTCGCGGCGTTCGAGTCGCGCGAGTGGTTCGAGGACGGCGAGATCCTGCATTCGTTCGCGTTCCTGCCGCTGCGCACCGCGCAGACGTTCGGCGTGCTGGCGCTCGGCAGCCCCGACCCGGATCGCTTCCATCCCGGCATGGGCACCCTCTACCAGACCCGTCTCGCGGAGCTCGCGAGCGTGGCCACCGCGCGGTTCCTGCCCGCGAGCTGACCGCCACGATGCGCACGGCGTCGAAGGCAGCGGCCGCGCGCGCGCATCCTGCCGAGCCGCCGGCGCCGTCGGCCGCCAACGCGGCGCTCCTCGCCGCGTTCGCCGCGCACCTCGCGCTGCGCACGCCCCACACCCGCGAGGCCTACCTGCGCGACGCGCGGGTGCTGGCGGTCGCCGCCGGCGACACGCCGCTGCCGCGGCTCACGCGTGCGGCGGTGTCGCGCACGCTCGCGTCGCTGCACGGCCGCGGCCTGTCCGGGCGCAGCCTCGCGCGCATGCTCTCCGCGTGGCGCGCGCTGTACCGCTTCCTCATCGAGCAGGACCGCACCATTGGCGACGACCCCTGCGCGGGCCTGAAGGCGCCGAAGTCCCCGAAGCGGCTGCCCTCCGCGCTCACGCCCGACGAGGCCGTGCGTCTCGTCGCCCTCGACGCCGGGGACGACCGCTGGGCGGGGCGCGACCGCGCGCTGCTCGAACTCGCCTACTCGTCGGGGCTGCGCCTGTCCGAACTCGCCGGGCTCGACGTCGACCGCCTCGATCTCGTCACGGGCGAGGTGCGCGTCTTCGGCAAGGGAGCGAAGGAGCGGATCGTCCCCGTGGGCGCGGCGGCACGCGAGGCCCTGGACCGCTGGCTCGCGGAACGCGCGGCGCTTGCCGCGCCCGGGGAAGCCGCGCTGTTCGTCGGCGCGACGGGACGGCGGATCGCCGTGCGCACGATCCAGCGCCGGCTCGCGGCGTGGGCGGTGCGGCAGGGCATGAACCGCCACGTGCACCCGCACATGCTGCGCCACTCGTTCGCGTCGCACGTGCTGCAGTCCTCCGGCGACCTGCGCGCCGTGCAGGAGATGCTGGGGCACGCGTCGATCGCGAGCACGCAGGTCTACACCCATCTCGATTTCCAGGCGCTCGCGAAGGTCTACGACGCCGCTCACCCGCGCGCAAAGCGCCGCAAGGCATGATCGACGTCGACTACTGCCGGCTCCTGGCCCGGCACAATCGGTGGATGAACGAGCGGCTGTACGCGACGGTCGCGCGGATGCCGGATGCCGAGCGGCGCGCGGATCGCGGCGCGTTCTTCGGTTCCGTGCACCGGACGCTCAACCACATCCTGTGGGCCGATCGCGCGTGGCTTGCGCGGTTTCACGGCCAGCCGTTCGGCGTGCCCGCGTACGGCGCGGACATGCACGACGGATTCGCCGACCTGCTGCGCGAGCGGGAGCTCGCCGACACCGCGATCCTCGACTGGGCCGGCGGCCTCACGCGCGAGTGGCTCGCGTCCACGCTCGAGTATCGCGCCGCGTCCGACGGCAAGCGGCGCGCGATGGCCGCGTGGGTCGCGGCCACTCACCTCTTCGCCCATGCCACCCATCACCGCGGCCAGGTCACCACGCTCCTCGCCCAGGCCGGCTACGACATGGGTGCGACCGACCTGCCGGTGCTGCCCGGCGTGGTGCGCCTCCTCGACGAAGCCTGATCCCCGCCCGGTGTCAGACACGTCGTATGACGCGAATGACACCGAAACGAGTTTGGGGTCTGACCCCAATGTGACGGGTCTGACCCCAAAAAAAACGGGGCGCGATTTGGGCGCGCCCCGAAAGCCACTGAGGAGAAACTGCGACGGGGAGGAGGAGGTTCCCCGTCTTACGCGAGGCAGGGGGAGAGAAGCCTGCCTCGCGTAATCCTGCCCGTACCGTTAGGACCGGTACGCCGATTCGCCATGCGCGGTGATGTCGAGGCCTTCGCGCTCCTGCTCTTCCGGCACGCGCAGGCCGATGGTGAGGTCGACGATCTTGTACGCGATGTACGCGACCACGCCCGACCAGACCACCGTGAGGCCGACCGCCTTCGCCTGGATGATGAGCTGCGCGACGTAGCCCGGGTATTCCGTCTTGCCCGTGACCCAGTCCGACACCACGCTCGGGCCGCCCAGGTCCGGCGAAACGAAGATGCCGGTCAGGAGCGCGCCGAGGATCCCGCCCACGGCGTGGACGCCGAACACGTCGAGCGAGTCGTCGACCTTCAGCATGTGCTTCAGGCCGTTGACGCCCCACAGGCAGACGATGCCCGCGGCGAGGCCGATCACGAACGCACCGGGGATGCCGACGTTGCCGGCGGCCGGGGTGATCGCGACGAGGCCCGCGACGGCGCCGGACGCGGCACCGAGCATCGAGGGCTTGCCCTTGAACATCCACTCGCCGAACGTCCACGACAGCACGGCGCACGCGGTGGCGAGGTACGTGTTGATGAAGGCCAGCGCGGCGGAGTTGTTCGCTTCGAGCGCGGACCCCGCGTTGAAGCCGAACCCGCCGAACCACAGGAGCGAGGCGCCCATCATGGTCATCGGGAGGTTGGCCGGCGCCATCGACTCCTTGCCGTAACCCACGCGCTTGCCGATCACGTACGCGCCGACGAGGCCCGCGATACCGGCGTGGATGTGCACCCCCGTGCCGCCCGCGAAGTCCAGCGCGCCCCACTGCCAGATCAGGCCCGCCTTGGCGTTCTGGGCGTCGACCACGTTCGCCGCCGTGTACGCGTCGGGGCCGGGCCAGAACCAGACCATGTGCGCGATCGGCAGGTAGGAGAACGTGAACCAGATGACGGCGAACACGAGCACCGCGGAGAACTTGATGCGTTCCGCGAAGGCGCCCAGGATCAGGCAGACCGTGATCGCCGCGAACGTGCACTGGAACGCGACGAACACGAGCTCGGGGATCGGCGTGTTCTTCGAGAACGTGCCGGCCATCGCGAACTCGCCCTTTGCCGAGTCGAACGTACCCTTGAGGAAGAGCCGGTCGAAGCCGCCGAAGTACGCGTTGCCCTCGGTGAACGCGATGCTGTAGCCGTACACGCACCACAGGACGCTGATGAGGGAGAACACGACGAACACCTGCATCAGCACCGACAGCACGTTCTTGCTGCGCACCATCCCGCCGTAGAACAGCGCGAGGGCAGGCACGCTCATCATCAGCACGAGCGCGGTGGACACGAGCATCCAGGCGACGTCACCCTTGTTCGGCGTGGGCGCCGGAGTGGCGGTCGCCGCGGGCGCTGCGGCAGGCGCGGCTGCCGGGGCGCCTGCCGCAGGGGCAGCCTCCGGTGCAGCCGCGGGTGCCGCAGCGGGCGCGGCAGCAGCAGGCGCGCCGGCCGCGGGGGCGGGCGCTGCCTTGTCCTGCGCAAGGGCCGACCCGGTCAGGCCGAGCGAACCCAGGAACGCGAGGACCACGAGTAGTTTTTTCATTTGCGATTCCCCTTTACAGCGCGTCCGGACCGGTCTCGCCGGTGCGGATACGTACGACCTGCAGCAGGTCGAAGACGAAGATCTTCCCGTCGCCGATCTTCCCGGTATTGGCGGCCTTCTCGACCGCCTCGATGACGCGGTCGAGCATTTCGTCCTTCACGGCTGCCTCGATCTTCACCTTGGGCAGGAAATCGACGACGTATTCGGCGCCGCGGTACAGCTCGGTGTGCCCCTTCTGCCGGCCGAACCCCTTCACTTCGGTCACGGTGATGCCCTGCACGCCGATGGCCGACAGCGCCTCGCGCACTTCGTCGAGCTTGAACGGCTTGATGATGGCGGTTACGAGTTTCATGTTTGACCCCGCGAATGCGCGGCGGCGATGCGCCGCCGCACCAAAGAGAACGTCAGAACGTCTTCTGGAAGAAGCCGACGAACTGGTTGGCCGACGTGTTCTTGCCGAACCGGTTGGTGTACGGCGCCGAGTTGGCGTCGGTGCCGGTGCCGAAGATGCCGACCGTCACGCCCCACAGCTCGGTGGAGGCGCCGACCTTCCAGTCGGTGTACGTGAGCGAGCTGTTGTTGCTGTAGCCCTGGTGGCCGACGTGGCCGATCAGCGTGACCTTGCCGATGACGTCGTTGACCTTCTCGATCACGTCCCAGTTGACGTTGCCCTCGATGTAGTACGAGCCGCTCGAGTTCGGGACGCCGAACGTATTGTTGACGCTGTAGCTGTACTTCACCTGCAGCATCTTCCAGTTGAGCGCCGCGTAGAGCTCGGTGGTGTTGGGCTTCGGGCTGTAGCCCGACGGATACGTGCCCGGGTACCAGTAGTACAGGACGCCGAAGTCGGCGACCCAGTCCTCGGCGAAGCCCCACTTGTAGCCGCCGTACCAGTCCCACTCGAGCGACGCGGAGGCATCCGGGTTGCCGTCGGAGATCCACGAGATGTTCGACGCCCAGGTGCCGATGTAGAAGCCGCTCTTGTGGGAGAGATCCATGCCGCCCTGCACCGCCGGCTTTTCGTTGGTCTGGCTGATGCCGCGGAAGACGTACTGGCTGTAGAGGCCGATGTTCGCGCTGTACGTGAAGTCGGGCTCCGGGGCAGGCGCGGGCGCGGCCGCCGGGGCGGGGGCCGGCGCCGGCGTCTGCGCCAGGGCGCCGCCGGCGGGCAGCGCAGCCAGCGCGGCGGCGAGCACCGCGGTGCGGAGGCGAATCTTCTGGGTCATGTCGGATCCTTTGGGTTGGTGGAGTGGGGATGTTTCCCACGCACAGTCAGCATTTCGTGTGCCACTGCACAAAAATGAGCTTTTTCAATAGGTTATAGGTCGATTCCGGCCGCGTGGCGCGGTTGCGCAGGCGTCGGCGGCACCAACTCGGTGCGCGGTCTCGGGCGCCCGCACGCTCGTGGGGCGATCGCAAATGGCTACGGTTTTCCCATAAGCGGGCGCGGGCGGGCGCGGCGTGGACGGCGGGCTCGGCCATCTTTGCTAGACTGGTGCGAGTCGCGGTCGCTGCATTGCCCTGGCGGCTGCCCGGAGGCCTTTCGAATGCTGAACTTCAACAGCAAGACCCTGGACGACCTGGCCGCCAAGATCGGCAAGGCGGTCGAAGCGAGCCCCGCCAAGGACATCGAGAAGAACGTGAAGGCCATGCTGCAGAGCGGCCTGTCGCGCCTCGACGTCGTGCCGCGCAGCGAATTCGAGACGCAGGCCGCCGTCCTGCTCAAGACGCGCGAGAAGCTGGAGCAGCTCGAGGCGCGCGTGGCGGAGATCGAGGCCCGGGCGGCGGCTGCCGGCGGCGCCGGCCCGCGGCTGACCTGACCCCGGCCCAGGACCGGCACCCGAGACCCGGGCGCCGCGACCCGCCCGGCGCCCGCCACGCCTAGGCCGAACGGCCTAGCGCCATCCGCCCGGCCCGGCGGTACCGTGCGGGAATCGCTTCCCGCACCGCCGCCCATGTCGGTCGCCACCCTTCACAGCCGTGCCCTGGCCGGCGTCGCCGCGCCGCGGGTCACCGTCGAGGTCCACCTCGCGGGCGGGCTCCCCGGCATCCAGCTCGTCGGCCTGCCCGACACCGAGGTCCGGGAAGCGCGGGACCGCGTGCGCGCGGCCATGCAGAACGCACAGTTCGAATTCCCGCAGCGCAAGGTCACGGTCAACCTGGCCCCGGCCGACCTGCCCAAGGAGTCGGGCCGCTACGACCTCCCGATCGCGCTCGGCATCCTCGCCGCCACCGGCCAGATTCCCGCGAACGACCTCGCGCGCTACGAGTTCGCCGGCGAACTCGCGCTGACCGGGGACCTGCGGGCGGTGCGCGGCGCGCTGGCCATGGCGCTGTCCGCGCGCGCGGACGGCCGCGCGTTCGTGCTGCCCGAAGCGTCGGCCGCGGAAGCGGCGCTCGTCCAGGGCGCGACGGTGTTCGGCGCACGCTCGCTGCTCGCGGTCTGCGCCCACCTCACCGCGCGCGAGCCGCTGGCGGCGCTGGCGCCGCCCGCCGACCCGGAGGTCCAGCCGCTGCCCGACCTCGCCGACGTCCGCGGCCAGGCGCACGCCAAGCGGGCGCTGGAAATCGCCGCCGCAGGTGGGCACTCACTCCTGCTCTGCGGTCCGCCGGGTACGGGCAAGTCGATGCTGGCCCAGCGGCTGCCCGCACTCTTGCCACCGCTGACCGAGGACGAGGCGCTGGAGGTCGCGGCCATTGCCTCGGTCGCCGGCCGCTTCGTCCCCGGCCGCTGGCGGGCGCGCCCCTTCCGCGCGCCGCACCACACCGCCAGCGGCGTCGCGCTGGTGGGCGGGGGCAGCGATCCGCGGCCCGGCGAGATCTCCCTCGCCCACCACGGGGTCCTCTTCCTGGACGAGTTGCCGGAGTGGGACCGGCGGGTCCTCGAGGTGTTGCGCGAACCGCTGGAGGCGGGCGTGATCCACATCTCGCGCGCGGCCCGGCACAGTGCCTTTCCGGCCCAGTTCCAGCTGGTTGCGGCCATGAACCCCTGCCCATGCGGGTGGCTGGGAGACGCGCGCGGCCGGTGCCGCTGCACCGGCGACCAGGTGGCGCGCTATCGCGCGCGAGTGTCCGGGCCGCTGCTCGACCGCATCGACCTCTCGCTCGACGTGCCGGCCGTGCCGGCCGAGGTCCTGGCCATCCGCCGGCCGCCGCCGGGAGCGGAGCCCGGGGACGCGACGCGCGAGACGTCGGCCATCGTGCGCGAACGCGTGGCGGCTGCCCGCACGCTGCAGGAGGCGCGGCAGGGCAAGGCCAACGCCCGCCTGGCGGCGGCGGAGATCGAGCGGCACTGCGGGCCGGCGCCCGAAGGCGAGGCGCTGCTCGCGCAGGCGATGGCGAAGCAGGCGCTCACCGCGCGCGGCTACCACCGCGTGCTCAAGGTTGCGCGCACCATCGCCGACCTCGCGGGATGCACAGGCATCGGCACCCGGCACGTCGCCGAGGCGCTGAGCTACCGGCCGGCGGCGCCGGTGCGCGGGTGAGGCGGGCGTGCCGCGAGCGGCCGCGTCCGGTGCGCAGGACGAAGCGCCCGGGGAAGGGCGCCTAGGACTTGCGCCCCGCGTACTTCTCGCCGGCGGCCACGTCGCCTTTCAGCCAGTTCTGCGGCGGCGGCAGCGGGCACGTCGTGTACGCGGAGAATGCGCACGGCGGGTTGTACGCCTTGTTGAAGTCGACGACCCACGTGCCGTCGGCCGACTTGTCGACGACGAGGAAGCGGCCGGGCGGGTACGTGGTGCTGTTGCTGGTGCCGTCGCGGAAGATGATGAAGAGCGAGCCCTCGTCGTCGAGCGCGTCGAACGACATCTTCTGGCCGTTGACGCTGAACTCCAGCGTGCCGGCCACCTTCTCGTAGGCGATCTCGCCGCGCACGTTGGCGATGGGGATCGTGGCGCCGTCGGGCTTCGGGAGGAACTTCGCCGGCACCTTGAACTCCGCCTTCGGCTCGTACCACTGCCGCCCCGCGAACGTCGTGCGGCGCGGCGACTCGCGGTCTGCGGCGCGGACCACGATCCGGCCGTCCTCGCGCTTCACGAACTGCAGCGACAGCCGGCCCGAGGTCACCCACTCGAGGCGCGTGGCGCCGGTGACGAGGTCGCGCTCGGTGAAGGTCTGGCCATCGTCGTCCCTTTCCACGGTGCGCATGGTCTGGCCCTTCGCCAGCACGAGGCGCGCCTTGTCGTTGCCCGCGATGACGGTACCGAGGTACGCGGGCGCGAGGCCCTTCGGCAGCACGATCTTGTTGTCGGGCGCGGAGCCGATCGTGTAAGTGCCGGGCGCGAGCTCGTCGCGCGAGACGATCGACAGCCATCCGCGTTCGCGGGTGAGGCTCTTGTCGGCCTTGGCGCGCCACTGCGAGAGTTCGGTCGTGTAGGCGGCGTCGGGGGCGGCGGACCAGGCGGGCGCCGCGGCGACGAGCGCCGCGAGCGCGAGGGCGGGAAGGGTGATCATCGCGGTGGGTCCCGGAGGGAGATCGACCGCGAATTGTACTGCGGCCGTGGTGACCGGAGGCCCCGCCGCGCGGGACAACCCGGGGCCGGAACGCGACCCCGCGACGCCCGGTATCGGCGGCGGCGAGCCGGGCGGGGCGGGGGCCCTTGGACGGATGTCACGGGACGCCCTCTGCCCCGGAGCGCCTTGCTGCGGTGCGGTAAACTACGATCGCCCCATGAACACGCTCACCGACGCCTTCGTCGCCGACCAGTCCGCCGCAGACGCGCCGCGCCTGCGCGAGATCCCGTACAACTACACGTCGTTCTCCGACCGCGAGATCGTCATCCGCCTGCTCGGCGCCCCCATGTGGCAGCTGCTGCAGGAGCTGCGCGGCGAGCGGCGGACGGGACGCTCGGCCCGCATGCTGTTCGAGGTGCTGGGCGACATCTGGGTGGTGGACCGCAATCCCTACCTGCAGGACGACCTGCTCGACAACCCGAAGCGGCAGGCGCTGCTCGTCGACGCGCTGCGCCACCGCCTGCACGAGATCGACAAGCGCCGCGGGGAGGCCGCCGCGACGGACAACGAGCGCGACGCGAAGGTCGCGCAGCTCGTCGCCGCGGCCCATGCCGCGGTGGACCGCTTCGCGGCCTCGTTCGCCGAGACGTCAGAGCTGCGCCGGCGGACCCGGCGCGTGCTCGCGCGCTACACCGACAAGGACAACATCGCCTTCGACGGCCTCGCGCGCGTGTCCCACGTCACCGACGCGACCGACTGGCGCGTCGAGTACCCGTTCGTGGTGCTGCATCCGGACACCGAAGCCGAGGTGCGCGGCCTGGTCGAGGGCTGCATCGAGCTGGGCCTCACGATCATCCCGCGCGGCGGCGGCACCGGCTACACCGGCGGCGCGATCCCGCTCGACGCCCGCTCGGCGGTGATCAACACCGAGAAGCTCGAGCGGATGTCGCCGATCGAGCGCGTGGTGCTGCCGGGCCGCGAGGCCGCGACGCCGGTCATCGAGTGCGGCGCGGGGGTGGTGACGCGGCGCGTGATGAACGCGGCCGAGGAAGCGGGGCTCGTCTTCGCCGTCGACCCCACGTCGGCCGACGCGTCCTGCGTCGGCGGCAACGTCGCCATGAACGCGGGCGGCAAGAAGGCGGTGCTGTGGGGCACGGCGCTCGACAACCTGGCGTCGTGGCGCATGGTGACGCCGTCGGCGGAGTGGCTCGAGGTCACGCGCCTCGACCACAACCTGGGCAAGATCCACGACGTCGCCGAGGCGGTGTTCGAATGCACGTGGTTCGCGGCGGACGGCACCACGGTCAACCGCCGCGAGCGACTGGCGGTGCCCGGCACCGTCTTTCGCAAGGCGGGCCTCGGCAAGGACGTGACGGACAAGTTCCTGGCCGGCCTGCCGGGCATCCAGAAGGAGGGCTGCGACGGCATCATCACCAGCGCGCGCTTCATCCTGCACCGGATGCCGCCGGCGATCCGCACGGTGTGCCTCGAGTTCTTCGGGCCGGTGCGCGGGTCGACCCCGGCGATCGTCGAGGTGAAGGAGTACCTCGACGCGCTGCCGAAGGAGGGCGCGGCGCGCGTGCTCCTCGCCGGCCTCGAGCACCTCGACGAGCGCTACGTGAAGGCGGTGGGCTACGCGACGAAGGCGAAGCGCCACGGCCGGCCGAAGATGGTCCTGCGGGGCGACATCGTCGGCGACGACGACACCGCCGTGGCGAAGGCCGCGTCCGAGGTCGTCCGCATCGCCAACGCGCGGGGCGCGGAAGGCTTCGTCGCGGTCTCGGCCGAGGCGCGCAAGAAGTTCTGGCTCGACCGCTCGCGTACGGCCGCCATCGCGCGCCACACGAACGCGTTCAAGGTCAACGAGGACGTGGTGATCCCGCTGCCGCGCCTCGGCGACTACACCGACGGCATCGAGCGCATCAACATCGAGCTCTCCATCCGCAACAAGCTGAAGCTCGCGGACGCGATCGGCGCCTTCCTCGGCGGGCCCGACGTCATGCAGGCGTGGCCGCCCGACTCCGAGGTGCGGCCCGCGCAGGAGGTGGTCGACGCCAAGCTCGAGGAGGCGCGCGAGCTCGTGGCCGCCACCCGCACGCGCTGGCAGGACCTCCTCGACCGCATCGACGAGACGTTCCCCGCCCTGCAGGACCACTCGGTCACCGTGTCGTGGAAGCGCGAGCTGAAGGGCCCGCTGGAGGAGATCTTCGCGGGCCTCGCCTTCGCGCCGCTGCAGAAGGCCATCGTCGCGCTGCACGCGCGGGTCCTCAAGAGCCGCGTCTTCGTCGCGCTGCACATGCACGCGGGCGACGGCAACGTGCACACCAACATCCCCGTCAACTCCGACGACTACGGGATGCTGCAGGAAGCGAACGCCGCGGTCGCGCGCATCATGGCGCTGGCGCGCGGCCTGGGCGGCGTGATCTCGGGCGAGCACGGCATCGGCATCACCAAGCTCGAGTTCCTGACCGACGAGGAGCTCGCGCCCTTCGCGCAGTACAAGCGCCGGATCGACCCCGAAGGCCGCTTCAACCGGGGCAAGCTCCTGCGCGACCCGTACTTCCCGGCCGACCTCTCGGGCGCGTACACGCCGAGCTTCTCGCTCATCGGTCACGAGAGCCTGATCCTCGAGCAGAGCGACATCGGAAGCGTGGCGGAGTCGATCAAGGACTGCCTGCGCTGCGGCAAGTGCAAGCCGGTGTGCGCGACGCACGTGCCGCGCGCCAACCTGCTCTACAGCCCGCGCAACAAGATCCTCGCCACGTCGCTCCTCATCGAGGCGTTCCTGTACGAGGAGCAGACGCGCCGCGGCGTGTCGCTCAAGCACTTCGCGGAGTTCGGCGACGTCGCCGACCACTGCACCGTCTGCCACAAGTGCGTGAACCCGTGCCCGGTGGACATCGACTTCGGCGACGTGTCGATCGCGATGCGCAACTTCCTGCGCACCGGCGGGCACCGGAAGTTCAATCCCGGCAAGGCGGCGTCGATGTTCTTCCTGAACGTCACCGAGCCGTCGACGGTGAAGTTCGCGAAGAAGGTGATGATCGACCTCGGCTACAAGGCGCAGCGCGCCGCGTACCGGCTCGCGCGGCACACCGGGGCGGTGAAGGCGCAGACCTCGCGGCCGCCGCCGACGGTTGGTCCGCCGCCGCTGAAGGCGCAGGTGATCCACTTCATCAACAAGCCGATGCCGGGCGGCCTGCCCAAGCGCACGTCGCGCGCGCTGCTCGACATCGAGGACGACACGGTCGTCCCGATCATCCGCGACCCCAGGCGTTCCGCCGACGATGCGGAGGCGGTGTTCTACTTCCCGGGCTGCGGGTCCGAGCGCCTCTTCTCGCAGGTGGGGCTCGCCACGCAGGCGATGCTGTTCCACGTTGGCGCGCAGACGGTGCTGCCGCCGGGGTACCTGTGCTGCGGCTATCCGCAGACGGCCTCGGGCGACCACGACGCGGGCCAGCGCATCACCACCAGCAACCGCGTGCTGTTCCACCGCGTGGCCAACACGCTCAACTACCTCGACATCCGCACCGTGATCGTGTCCTGCGGCACCTGCATGGACCAGCTCATGAAGTACGAGTTCGAGAAGATCTTCCCCGGCTGCCGCCTCCTCGACATCCACGAGTACCTGATGGAGAAGGGCGTGCGCCTCGAGGGCGTGAACGGGGTCCGGTACATGTACCACGACCCCTGCCACACGCCGATGAAGCAGCACGCGCCGCTGGCGGTCGTGAACAGGCTCATGGGCCAGCCGGTGGCGCTGAACGAGCGCTGCTGCGGCGAGTCGGGCACGCTCGCCGTCGCGCGCCCCGATATCGCAACACAGGTGCGCTTCCGCAAGGAGGAGCAGATGCGGGCGGGGGCGGCGAAGCAGCGCGCCGACGGGTTCGCGGGCGACGTGAAGATCCTGACGTCCTGCCCGTCGTGTCTGCAGGGTCTGTCCCGGTTCTCCGACGACGCGGGCACGCAGGCCGACTACATCGTCGTCGAGATGGCGAAGCGGCTCCTCGGCGAGAACTGGATGGCCGAGTACGTCGCTAAGGCGAACGCCGGCGGCATCGAGCGCGTGCTGGTGTGACCCGCTACCGGCCGCGCGCCGGGGCTTCGCAACCGCGGCCGGATTCCGGCGCAGTCGCGCAGCGCGGCGCCGCGACCTCGTGCGCCACCTGCGACACGGTGATGACGGAACGGTCCGGCGCCGGAGCGAAGCGAACGATCCACGGGGTGGCCACGAGGAGCGCGAGATAGATCGCGGCGACGACGGCGGCGCCGAACGAGCGCCGGGGACCGCAGCGTGCCGGGCGGTCGTCGGAGTCCGGGGCGAAGGCGGGATGGGCGGTCATGGCGTTCATGGGGCCTGCCTTTCGGAAGAAGATCCCGCGAGGACACCGGCAGGTCGGGGTCGGCGCATGCGGCGCCCTCGCGGGTGGAGGCAAGCGGTGCGGCGTGTCGGGAGGGGTGGTTTCCTGCGGCTCGGGTGTTGATGTGATCGTAGGCGCGGTCCCGCGGGCGCACGAGGGACCTTTCCGCGGCCGACCTGCGGAAAATTCGCGCGCTGCGCCCCGCCCGTGCCGCGCCCCGCGACGCCTGTCCACGGGACCCGCCCCGGCGGCGCCTTTGTGCTATAAGCAACGAACCCTCAACCCCGACCGGCCGGCGGCGCCTTGGGAGCGCGGCCCGGAAGCCGGCTAAGCCCATGCAGGACTCCGCGCCCGCCGCTGGCTCGCCTGCCCGGCGCGACATGGCGCCGGACACGATCCCACCCCTCGCGTTCGCCGACGCCGATGGCGCGAAGCGCTGGGCGAAGTCGCTGCTCATCAGCGCCGTGGGCCCGCTGTACGAGGCGGTTCGTGGCCAGCTGCGTGCGTTGTCCGCGGCGGAGTTCGCGCCGCGCGAGCGCGCGACGATCGCCGAGGTCCTGCGCGACCAGGTCGCCCACCTGCACACCGAACTCGCCCGCCGCTACGCGGGCAAGCCCCAACCCCCGGCCGAGCGCGAGGCCGCCGCCGCCGAGCAGGCGCTTTCCCTGTGGCACGGCCTGTGGGAACAGTATTCGGCGTGCCTGAAGCCCCTGCTCGAGGGCGACGTCGAGCTGCAGGGGGTGAAGGCAAAGCTCCTGCAGCGCGGGCTCTACGTCGGCAAGCAGCTCGTGATCGTCTACGGCCTCGCGCGGCGCATCCCGCCGCCGTCGCTGTGGCAGGAGCTGCACGCCTACTACCGCCTGGCCGAGATGCTCGACTGCGCGGTGACCGCGGTGTCGGACGACCTGCAGCCGCACGCGGTGGGTGTTTCCTGCTACTCGACGTACTGCCACGCCCTGCTGCTCGGCCTCGCCGACCCGTGCGCGCTGACGGTCCGCCAGATCGAGCTGACCGACCGCTGGCTCGGGCAGTGGGCGCGCAAGATCTTCCCCTATTCGCAGCAGCGCGAGACCGAGGGCCCGGTGCTGCTGATCGACCTCGACTCGTCGACCGGTGGGTGGGTCGCGGCCACCGCGCCCGCGAGCCCGCCGGTGTCGATGCGGTTCGGCTATCCGGGCAAGCTCGCGACCAGCGTGCGCGGGCGGCTGCGCCGGCTTGCGACCGGGGCCACGCCGGCGGAGCTGCAGCTCGGCAGCGACACGTCGGTCGAAGGATCGACCGCGCTCCTCGAGCACCTCGACCGCCACTGGCACCAGCTGCCGCGCGACGGGCGCGATGTCGCGCAGGCGGAACTCTCGCTCACCGCGGGCGGCGTGCACTGCGCGTATTTCCGCGTCGGCGGGCGCACGTTCGACCGCCAGGATCCGCTCGGGCGACTCACGTTCCAGGGCGCGCAGCACCTGCAGACGCTGGGCGCGCTGACCGACTACGACCGCTACAAGGAAGAGGCCGAGCGCAACTGGCCGTGGGAGACGTGGAACGGCGACTATGCGTGGCTCTTCGCGAAGCTCATGCGCCGCGATCCCACGCATTACCGCTGGTTCCTCGACCAGCTGGTCGTCGTGCGCGACGAGGAGCGCACGCGCGCGGGCTACGTCACGCGGGTCGCGCAGGGCGAGCCTGGCGAGATCGCGATCGCCATCGCGCTGTGGTCGGGGCTGCCGCGGTCGATCGCGGTGCGCCCGACGTCCATCGCGTTCGCCGAGGAGCTGCCGCTGCCCGCGCTCATGATCGCGGCCGTCGACGACGAGCCGGCGTCGCTGGTGGTGCCGCCCCGCACGTTCAATCCGGGGCGCATCCTGCGCTCGATGGATACGGGGCCGGAGCGCAAGTTCCGTCTCACGCGGCTCCTGCAGCGGGGCGGGGATTTCGAGCGCGTGGCGTTCGACGAGAGCTGACGGGGCGGCCGCAAGAGGCGCGTCGTGCTGGCGGTGGATGACGTGGATTCGGCGTTGCGCCTCTTGCGGCCGTTATGGTCAGGCCCGGGAAAACCTTCGGGCGGCCGGGCGGTTTTCCCGTAGTAACTTCAAAACCTACGATGCGCGCCGGAGTTCATTAGCGCGCTGCTCGCGGGCTGAATGCCTCCGCGTGCGTCTGCGTTCTGCACACTGCTCCGTTTAGAGCCCCCTCGCCCCCGGCGGGGGAGAGGGTTGGGGTGAGGGGCCGCGTGCAACGCCACAAATCCGGGGTCAGACCCCGATGAAGCCGGGGTCAGACCCCTGGGCATCTGATGCCCCCGGGCGGCGTGCCGCGGCCCGTGGACACAGTCGACGCGCGAGGACGTCGGCGCCTCCCCGTCCCGCGCCTAGAATGCCCCATGCCCAATCGCCTCGCCGGGGCCGCGAGCCCCTACCTGCTGCAGCACGCCGACAATCCCGTCGACTGGTACCCGTGGGGTCCCGAGGCGCTCGCGCGGGCGCAGGCCGAGGGCAAGCCGATCCTGCTCTCGATCGGGTACTCGGCGTGCCACTGGTGCCACGTGATGGCGCACGAGTCGTTCGCGGACGCGGAGGTCGCGCGGGTGATGAACGACCTCTTCGTGAACGTGAAGGTCGACCGCGAGGAGCGGCCCGACCTGGACCAGGTCTACCAGGCGGCGCACCTGCTGCTCACGCGGCGCAGCGGCGGGTGGCCGCTCACGATGTTCCTCACGCCGGAGGGCGCGCCGTTCTTCGGCGGCACGTACTTCCCCCGGGAAGGACGCCACGGGCTGCCGGGGTTCCTGGACCTCCTGCCCCGCGTCGCGACCGCGTGGCGCGAGCAGGGCCGCGAACTCGCGGAGCAGGCCGACCGCCTCGCGCAGGCGCTCGCGATCCTGGAGCCTGCGGGGGCGCAGGCGTTGCCTGAGGGCGCGGCCGCGGCCACGCTCGCGGCGCTCGCCCGGACGTTCGATCCGGTCCACGGCGGCTTCGGCCGCGCGCCCAAGTTTCCGCACCCGGCCGAGCTCGACTTCTGCCTTCGCGCGTATGCCGCGTCCGGCGACGAGCAGGCGCTCACCATGGTGCGCACGACGCTGACCGCGATGGCCGACGGCGGCATCCACGACCAGCTGGGCGGCGGCTTCTGCCGCTACTCGACCGACGCGACGTGGACCATCCCGCACTTCGAGAAGATGCTCTACGACAACGGCCCGCTGCTCGGCCTCTACGCGGACCTCGCGCGCGCCACGGGCGAGCGGCGGCACGCGGACGTCGCCCGCGACGTCGTCGGCTGGCTGGTGCGCGAGATGCGCCTGGACGACGGCGGTTTCTGCGCGAGCCTCGACGCCGACAGCGAGGGCCACGAGGGGCGGTTCTACGTGTGGACGCGCGAGGAGGCGCGCGCCGCGCTCCACGTCGACGAGTGGGCCGTCGCCGCACCGCATTACGGCCTCGACGGCCCGCCCAACTTCGAGGGGCCCGCGTGGAACCTGCGCGTCGCGCAGCCGCTCGAGCGCGTCGCGGGCACGCTCGGGATCGACCTCGCCGACGCGCAGACGCGCCTCGCCGGGGCGCGCGCCGGCCTCTTCGCGGCGCGCGAGGCGCGCGTGCGTCCCGGCCGCGACGACAAGGTCCTGACCGCATGGAATGCGCTCGCGATCGCCGGCCTCGCGCGTGCGGCGCGCGCCCTCGACCACCCACGGTGGACGGACCTGGCGTGCGGCGCCGCGGACGCGCTGCGGCGCACCGCCTGGCGCGACGGCCGCCTGTTCGCGTCCCGGCGCGGCGACGAGCCGGCGGAGTTCAACGGCTATCTCGACGACTACGCGTTCCTGCTCGACGCGCTCGTCGAACTGATGCAGGCGCGGTTCCGGCCCGCCGACTTCGCGTGGGCGGGCGAGATCGCGGCAGCGCTGCGCGACCGCTTCGAGGACGGCGAGCGCGGCGGCTTCTGGTTCACGAGCCACGACCACGAGCGGCTCTTCCACCGCGGCAAGCCCGGCCACGACCACGCGACCCCGGCGGGCAACGGGGTGGCGGCCCGGGCGCTGGTCGCTTGGGGGCACCTGGCGGGCGATCCCGCCTGCCTGCGCGCGGCCGAGCGCGCGCTGCTGCTGTTCGGACCGGCGCTCGCGGAGTCGCCCGCGGGCCACGCGACGCTGGTCGCCGCGCTGCAGGCGTTCCGGACCCCGCCGGCGGTCGTGCTGCTGCGGGGCGACCCCGGCACCTGTGCCGGGTGGCATCGCGCGCTGGAAGCGGCCTACCGGCCCTGGGTGCTCGCGCTCGACCTCTCGGGCGCACAGGCACTCCCCCCGGCGCTGGTCAAGGCGGAAGGCCCGGCGGAGGGCGCGGTCGCGACGGTCTGCCGGGGGACGACCTGCCTGCCGCCGGTGACGACCCTGGAAGCGCTTCTCGCCGAGGCCGGGGCGCCGGTTTGACGCACCCGGCGGGGCCGAAGGCGCCCCTGCGCTGCGGTACAATCGAAGTTTTGCCAGTTGCGGCGCCTCGACCGCGTCCGCCGTTTCCAAGCGTTTTCCAAAGCCACGGAGTCCACCCATGAAGAAGCACGCTGCCCTCGTCTCGCTGGCCGCCACCGCGCTGTTCTCGGCCGGTGCCGCCCACGCGGCCCTCGACAACACCCAGGCGCTCGCCATGATGCAGAAGGACGGCTGCGCGGCCTGCCATTCCATCGACAAGAAGATCGTCGGCCCGGCCTACGCCGACGTCGCGGCCAAGTACAAGGGCCAGGCGAACGCCGCCGCCATGCTCGCGAAGAAGGTGAAGGACGGCACGGTCGGCACGTGGGGCCAGATCCCGATGCCGCCGAACTCGGCCGTGCCGCAGGGCGACATCGACCAGCTCGTCGCCTGGATTCTCACGCTCAAGAAGTAAGGCGACCCGGAGGCGGCGCGAATCGCGGTACAATTCGCGCCGTCCGTGCAGGAGAGAGCGCCGCAGAGGTCGCGGCGCCGCCGAAGGCGTAATCCCGAAACCGCTCAGGCACCGAGGACTGCACGGGACGCATCGCAATCTGGAGAGCGGCGGGCAATTCGGTGTCAGACACCGGAACCATCGGTGTCTGACACCGAATTGCCCACCCACCGAAGGGGCACAGGACCGTTCCGCGAGGGACGCTCCCAATCTCTCAGGTAAAAGGACAGACGGGGCGAAGCGCATGGCGCGCTTCGCCCTTTTTCTTTTTCCGGAGGTGCATCGTGCCCAAGGCCACTCCCCTCAACGCCGTCCACCGCGCTGCCGGCGCCCGCATGGTCGACTTCGGCGGCTGGGACATGCCGGTCAACTACGGCTCGCAGATCGACGAGCACCACGCGGTGCGCGGCGACGCGGGCATGTTCGACGTCTCGCACATGCGCGCGCTCGACCTGGCCGGCGGCGGCGCGCGAGCGTTTCTGCGCACGGCGCTCGCCAACAACGTCGACAAGCTCACGGTGCCGGGCAAGGCGCTCTACTCGTGCCTGCTGCGTCCCGACGGGACCGTGCTCGACGACCTCATCGTCTACTTCCTGCGCGAGGACTTCTTCCGCATCGTGGTCAACGCCGGCACCACGGACAAGGACGTCGCCTGGTTCCGCGCGCTCATCGCGCAGCACGCGCCGGCGCTCACGCTGACCCCGCGCACCGACCTCGCGATGATCGCGGTGCAGGGGCCGAACGCGCGCGCGAAGGTGTGGCAGGCGATTCCGGGCACACAAGCCGTGAGCGCCGACATGAAGCCGTTCTTCGGTGCCGCCGCGGTCACGCCGTTCGGCGAGGTGTTCGTCGCGCGCACCGGCTACACCGGCGAGGACGGCTTCGAGATCATGCTGCCCGCCACGCAGGCCGAGGCCGCGTGGCACGCGCTCACGGCCGCCGGGGTGAAGCCCTGCGGCCTCGGCGCGCGCGACACGCTGCGCCTCGAGGCCGGCATGAACCTCTATGGCCAGGACATGGACGAGACGGTGAATCCGCTGGTGTCCGGCCTCGCGTGGACCGTCGACCTCGCGAGCCCGCGCGACTTCGTGGGCAAGGCCGCGCTGCAGGCGCACGCGGGCGGCGCGCAGCTTACCGGCCTGGTGCTGCAGGAGGCCGGCGGCGTGCTGCGCGCACACCAGAAGGTCGAGACCGCGCAGGGCGAGGGCGAGATCACCAGCGGCACGTTCAGCCCCACGCTCGGCAAGTCGATCGCGCTCGCCCGCCTGCCCGCCGGTGTCGCGCCCGGCGACACGGTGCACGTCGCGGTGCGCGACAAGCGGCTCGCCGCGCGCGTGGTGAAGCCGCCGTTCGTGCGCAACGGCAAGATCCTCGTCGCCTGACATTCCCTTCCATGGAGCATGAGCACGATGAACGTCCCTGCTGACCTCAAGTACGCCGACAGCCACGAGTGGATGCGCGCCGAGTCCGACGGCACCGTCACGATCGGCATCACCGACCACGCGCAGTCGGCGCTGGGCGACCTCGTCTTCATCGAGCTGCCGAAGGTCGGGCGCGTGGTGAAGGCCGGCGAGGCCTGCGCGGTGGTCGAATCGGTGAAGGCCGCGAGCGACGTGTACGCGCCCATCGCCGGCGAAGTGGTCGCCGCCAACGACGACCTGCCCGCCACGCCCGAGGCGCTGAACGCCGACGCGTACGGCGCCTGGCTCTTCCGCGTGAAGCCGGCCGCCGCCGACGCGCTCGCCGGCATGCTCGACGCGGCGGCGTACGAGAAGCTCATCGGCTGACGCCAAGCCCAACGCCCGCGGCCGGCCGCGGCCGCGCCGTGACACGGAGACCGCATGAAGATGAACGAACCGGCGGCGCCCGCGCTCGCCACGCTCGAGGATGCCGGCGAATTCGTCGCCCGGCACATCGGCACCACGCCCGCCGAGCAGGCGGCGATGCTCGCCACGATGGGCTACGCGTCGCGCGCGGCGATGATCGACGCGCTCGTGCCCGACGCCATCCGGGAGCGCGCGCCGCTGCCGCTGCCGGCCGCGACGACCGAGGCCGCCGCGCTGCGCAGGCTGCGCGCGATCGCGGGGCAGAACCGCGTCTGCCGGTCGTACATCGGGCAGGGCTACTACGGCACGCTCACGCCCACGGTCATCCTGCGCAACATCCTCGAGAACCCGGCGTGGTACACCGCGTACACGCCATACCAGCCCGAGATCTCGCAGGGCCGCCTCGAGGCGCTCGTCAACTTCCAGACGATGGTGTGCGACCTGACCGGCATGGCGATCGCCAACGCCTCGATGCTGGACGAGGCGACCGCGGCGGCGGAGGCGATGACGCTCGCGCTGCGCATCGGGCGCAGCGAGTCGCGCACGATCTACGTGGCCGACGACGTGTTCGCGCAGACGCTCGACGTCGTGCGCACGCGCGCGCAGCCGCTGGGCATCGTGGTGGCGACGGGCCCGGCGGCCGCGGCCGCCGAGGCCGACGCGTTCGCGGTGCTGCTGCAGTATCCCGGCGCGAACGGCGACGTGCGCGACTACCGTGCGCTCGCCGACGCCGTGCACAAGCGCGGCGGCCTCGTGATCGTCGCGGCGGACATCCTGGCGCTTACGCTGTTCGCGCCGCCGGGTGAGTGGGGCGCGGACGTCGTCGTCGGGTCGACACAGCGCTTCGGCGTGCCGATGGGCTACGGCGGCCCGCACGCGGGCTACCTCGCCACCCGCGACGACTACAAGCGCTCGATGCCCGGCCGCCTGGTCGGCGTGACCGTGGACGCGGCCGGCCAGCCGGCCTATCGCCTCGCGCTGCAGACGCGCGAGCAGCACATCCGGCGCGAGAAGGCGACGTCGAACATCTGCACGGCGCAGGTGCTGCTCGCCGTCATCGCGAGCATGTATGCCGTGTACCACGGACCCGAGGGGCTGGTGCGGATCGCGCGCCGCGTGCGCCGGCTGACCGCGATCCTCAAGGCCGGGCTCGAGCGCCTGGGCTTCGCGGTGCCCACGCAGGCGCCGTTCGACACGCTCGTGGTCGTCACCGGCGAGCGCACCCCGGCCGTCCACGGGCGCGCGGGCGCGGCCGGCGTGAACTTCCGCCGCATCGACGCGGCAACGCTCGGCGTGTCGCTCGACGAGGCCACCACGCGCGAGGACGTCGCCGCGATCTGGCGCCTCGTCGCCGGCACCGACGCGTCCTTCACGGTCGAGGGGCTCGACGCCGAATTGCCGGACGACGGCGCCGGCGCGCTCGCGCGCACGTCCGCGTTCCTCACGCACCCCGTGTTCCACCGCTACCGTTCCGAGACCGAGATGCTGCGCTACCTGCGCCGCCTCGCCGACCGCGACCTGGCCCTCGACCGCTCGATGATCCCGCTGGGCTCGTGCACGATGAAGCTCAACGCGACCTCGGAGATGATCCCGATCACGTGGCCGGAGTTCGCGCAGCTGCATCCGTTCGTGCCGGCCGACCAGGCGCAGGGCTACCGCACGCTGGTCCGCGAGCTGGAGGCGATGCTGTGCGCGTGCACCGGCTACGACGCGGTGTCGCTGCAGCCGAACGCGGGATCGCAGGGCGAGTACGCGGGCCTGCTCATGATCCGCGCGTACCACGCGAGCCGCGGCGAAGGGCACCGCGACGTCTGCCTGATCCCCGCGTCGGCGCACGGCACCAATCCGGCCTCGGCGCAGATGGCCGGCCTGCGGGTCGTCGTCGTCGCGTGCGACGAGGCGGGCAACGTCGACCTCGCCGACCTCGCCGCGAAGGCGGCGCAGCACGCGGCGCAGCTCGCGGCGATCATGGTCACCTATCCGTCGACCCACGGCGTATTCGAGGAAGGCATCCGCCGGATCTGCGAGATCGTGCACGCGCACGGCGGGCAGGTGTACGTCGACGGCGCGAACCTCAACGCGATGGTGGGGCTCGCGGGACCCGGCCACTTCGGCGCCGACGTGTCGCACCTCAACCTGCACAAGACGTTCTGCATTCCGCACGGCGGCGGCGGTCCCGGCGTCGGCCCGGTCGCCGTGAAGGCGCACCTGGCGCCGTTCCTGCCGGGGCACCGCGACATGCCGGCCGACGCGCGTGCGCCGCACGCGATCGGCGCGATCTCGGCCGCACCGTTCGGCAGCGCATCGATCCTGCCCATCTCGTGGATGTACGTGCAGATGATGGGAGGCGAGGGGCTGCGCGCCGCGACCGAGAGCGCGATCCTGCACGCGAACTACGTCGCGCGCTGCCTCGCACCCCACTTCCCGGTGCTCTACACGGGACCCTCGGGCCTCGTCGCGCACGAGTGCATCCTCGACCTGCGGCCGCTCAAGGCCACCTCGGGCATCGAGGCGGAGGACGTCGCGAAGCGCCTCATGGACTACGGCTTCCACGCGCCGACGATGAGCTTCCCGGTGCCGGGCACGCTGATGGTCGAGCCCACGGAATCGGAATCGAAGGCCGAGCTCGACCGCTTCATCGACGCGATGATCGCGATCCGCCGCGAGATCCAGGCGATCGAGCAGGGCGACCTCGACCGCACGGACAACCCGCTGAAGCACGCGCCGCACACGGCCGCCGCGGTGACCGCCGACGCGTGGACGCACAAGTACCCGCGCGCGCAGGCGGCGTACCCGGTGCCCGGGCAGCAGGCGGTCAAGTACTGGCCGCCGGTCGCGCGGGTCGACAACGTGTACGGCGACCGGCACCTCTTCTGCAGCTGCATCCCGCTCTCGGAGGTCGCGGCCGGTCAGGCTGCGTAGGATGCGCATCGCGGTGCTCGGCGCGGGGGTGGTGGGCGTCACCGCCGCGTGGTACCTCGCGCAGGACGGGCACGAGGTCACGGTCGTCGACCGGCAGCCGGGCGCGGCGCTCGAGACCTCGTTCGCCAACGGCGGGCAGATCTCGGCGTCGCACGCGGAGCCCTGGGCGAACCCGGAGGCCCCGGCGAAGATCCTCAAGTGGCTGGGACGCGAGGACGCGCCGCTCCTCTTCCGCCTGCGCGCCGATCCGCGGCAGTGGGCGTGGGGCCTGCAGTTCCTCGCGGAGTGCCGGCCGGCGCGCACGCGGCACAACACGATCCAGTGCCTCAACCTCGCGCTCTACTCGCGCGACTGCCTGCGGGCGCTGCGCGCCGACACCGGCATCGCGTACGACCATCTCGCGCGCGGCATCCTCTCCTTCCACACCGACGCGCGGGAATTCGCGCACGACGTGCGCGCGGCCGAGGTGATGCGGCAGTTCGGCTGTGCCCGGGCGGTGGCGACGGCCGACGAGTGCGTGGCGATCGAGCCCGCGCTCGCCGCGTGCCGCGACCGGCTCGAGGGCGGCATCTTCACGGCGACCGACGAGTCCGGCGACGCGCAGCGCTTCACGCAGGAACTCGCGCGCCTGGCCGCGGCGCGCGGCGTGACCTTCCGCTGGAATGTCGGGATCGAGTCGTTCGAGCGCGAAGGCGGCGCGATCGCCGGGGTCCGCGGCACCGACCGCGAACGCGGCGCCGAGGTGATCCGCGCCGACGCGTACGTGGTGGCGCTCGGCAGCTACAGCCCGCTGCTGCTGCGTCCGCTCGGCGTGCCCTGCCCGGTGTACCCGGCCAAGGGTTACTCGGCGACGATTGCCATCGAGGGGCACGGCGGCGCACCGACGGTGTCGCTGACCGACGTCGCGCACAAGATCGTCATCACGCGCCTGGGCGATCGCCTGCGCGTCGCGGGCACGGCGGAACTGACCGGCTACGACACCGCGCTGAACCCGGTGCGGTGCGAGGCGCTGGTCAGGCGCGCGTTCGCGCTCTTCCCCGACTGCGGCAACCGCGCGACGCCGCAGTACTGGGCGGGACTGCGGCCCGCCACGCCGTCGAACGTGCCGCTCGTGGGCCGCACCCGCTACCGCAACCTCTTCCTCGACACCGGCCACGGCACGCTCGGGTGGACGATGGCCTGCGGCTCGGGACGGGGGCTCGCCGACCTCATCGCCGGGCGCAAGCCTGGCGTGGACTTTGCATTCTCCGGCTGAAGCCGCACCGATCCACGCCCATCCCATGACCCTCGCATCGTTCACCCGCTGGCAGGCGTTCCTCGCCCACCTCGCCATCAGCGCGCTCATCGCGGCGACGATGGTCGCGCTCGTCCTCGCCCTCTGGTACCCGCCGCCGTATTTCGCCGGCATGGGCGGCGGGATCCTGCTGCGCCTGCTGATCGGCGTGGACGTCGTGCTGGGGCCGCTGATCACGCTCATCGTGTTCGACCCGCGCAAGCCGCGCCTCAAGTACGACCTCATGGTGATCGCCGCGCTGCAGGTCGCGGCGCTCGGGTACGGCGCGGTCGTGATGTTCGACGCGCGGCCGGTGTACAACGTGTTCGTCAAGGATCGCTTCGACGTCGTGCCGGCCAACCGCATCGTCGACACGTCGCTCGCGCGGGCGCCGGCGCAGTTCCGCCCGTTGCCCCTGGCCGGACCCCGCATCGTCGGCGCGCTGCCGCCGACCGACCCCGCCGAGGCCTCCGACATCGCGCTGGCCGCGATGCACGGCGGGCCCGACCTCTCCGACCTGCCGCACCTCTACGTCGACTACGCGCAGGTCGCGCCGCAGGTGGCCGCCACCGCGAAGCCGCTGTCGATGCTGTCGCGGCAGGGCCGCGCGCACGCGGAGGCGGTGAGCGATTTCGCGAAAGCGCATCCCGGTGCCGCGAACCTGGGCTTCGTCCCCGTGAAGGCGCGCACGCAGGACTTCTCCGCGATCGTCGACCGCAAGACCGGCGACATCGTCGGCTACCTGCCGCTCTCGCCCTGGTGACGCGGCGCCGCGCGGGGAGCGCGGAACTCCGGCAAGCGAAAGGGTCTCTCACGCGGTCCGTATAATGCGCATTTGCGCGCACCGCCCATGTCCCGTCTCGCGTTCGTCACCTTCCTCTGCGCCGCGCTCGCGCTCGCCGTCCCGGCCGATGCGGCCACCAAGCGCGCCCGCAATGCCGCGCCGGAGCCCGCGCCGGTCGCGCCGGTCGCGCCGGCGACGCAGTCCGTGCAGGGCGCGGTGCCGCTCCCGACGGTCGCGGCGGCGGCCTGGCAGCTGACCGACGTCACGAGCGGGCAGGTGCTGGCCGGGGCCGGTGCCGACGAGCGGCGCGATCCCGCGTCGATCACCAAGCTCATGACCGCCTACCTCGCGTTCGGGGCGCTCCGCGCGAAGACGATCGTGCCGTCGCAGATGGTCAACGTGTCCGAGCGCGCGTGGAAGGCGGAAGGCTCGCGCATGTTCATCGAGCCGCGCCGCGCGGTGTCGGTCGACGAGCTGCTGCGCGGGATGATCGTGCAGTCGGGCAACGACGCGTCGATCGCGATCGCCGAGCTGGTCGGGGGCAGCGAGGAGCAGTTCGTCGTGAAGATGAACGCCGAGGCGCAGCGCCTCGGCGTGACCACCACTACACCAACGCCGGCCTCTCCAATCCGCAGCACTACTCGACCGCGGCCGACATCGCGAAGCTCGCCGCCGCCTTCTGATCCGCGACATCTGGTCGCTGTACGCGATCAAGGAGTACCGCTACAACAACATCACGCAGCCGAACCGCAACCGCCTGCTGTGGACCGATCCCACGGTCGACGGCATGAAGACCAGGCACACCGACGCGGCCGGCTGGTGCTCGTCGCGTCCGCGCTGCTGATCGGCGCCGATGCTCGCGGTGGTGCTCGGCGCGGCCTCCGGCGCGGGCCGGGCCTCGGAGGCGCGAAACTCCTCAACTGGGGCTTCCAGGCGTTCGACACCGTGCAGCTCTACCAGTCGGGCAAGCAGGTGACGACGCTGCGGGTGTGGAAGGGCGCGAGCCCCGAGGTGCCGGCCGGCTTCCTCGCGGACCGCTACCTCACGCTGCCCAAGGGCAAGGCCGACAAGCTCGCCCTCTCGATGCAGGCCGAGGAGCCGCTGGTCGCGCCGATCGCGCGCGCGCAGAAGGTCGGCACGGTGAAGGTCGCGCTCGACGGCAAGCCGGTCGCCGAGTTCCCGCTGATCGCGCTGGAGGAGGTCCCTCCCGCGTCGATCTTCGGGCGCGCGTACGACACCGTGCGCCTGTGGTTCCACAAGCCGTGACGACGGCCGCAACGACGGAGAGCCCACGATGAATCCGGAACAGATCGTCCATCTCAACGGCCGCCTCCTGCCCATCGGGCAGGCGCAGGTCTCGGTGCTCGACCGCGGCTTCATCTACGGCGACGGCGTGTACGAGCTCATCCCGGTGTACGGCCGCGAGCCGTTCCGCCTGCCGCACCACCTCGCGCGGCTGCAGCACAGCCTGGACGGGATCCGGCTCGCGAACCCGCACACGAACGCGCAGTGGGAGGCGCTGATCCGCGAGCTCGTCGCGCAGCAGCCGTACGACGACCAGGGCGTGTACTTCCAGGTCACGCGCGGCGTGGCCAAGCGCGACCACACGTTCCCGAAGGGCGTGCCGCCGACGGTGTTCATGATGAGCAATCCGCTGCCCACGCCCACGCCCGAGCAGGTCGAGCGCGGCGTGGCGGTGGTCACCGCGGTCGACAACCGCTGGCACCGCTGCGACCTCAAGACCATCTCGCTCGTCGGCAACGTGCTGATGCGCCAGCTCGCGGCGGACGCCGGCGCCGCGGAGACGGTGATGTTCCGCGACGGTTTCCTCACCGAGGCGTCGGCGTCGAACGTCCTGCTCGTGATCGACGGCGCCATCGTCGTGCCGCCGAAGGACGAGCACATCCTGCCCGGCATCACCTACGACGCGGCGGTGGAGTTCGCGGCCGACGTCGGCGTGCCGGTCGTGACGCGGCCGGTTCCCCGCGCGGAAGCGCTCGCCGCCGACGAGATGTGGCTGTCGTCGTCGACCAAGGAGGTGCTGGCGATCACCACGCTCGACGGGAAGCCGTTCGCGGGCGGCGTGCCGGGGCCGGTGTTCCGGAAGGTGTGGGCGGCGTTCCAGGCGAGGAAGCCGAAGAAGGGCTGAGGGGGCGCGGGGCGGTTGCCCCTCACCCCGGCCCTCCCTTGCAGGGCGCGCGGTCGCCTGCATGCGGCCGCCGCATCTCCGGCGGCGAGCATGCTCGCCGAATTCCCGGAGATGCCCCCGCGAGCGGGGAGAGGGAGCTCAAAGTGGAGCGCGAGCAGAACGCACGCGACCGCAGAGGCATTCAGCCGGCAAGCAGCGCGCGACTGAACTCCGGCGCGCAGCGCCGGGATGATCGGCGCGCTTCGTAGGTTTTGCAGTTACTACGGGAAAACCGCCCGGCCGCCCGAAGGTTTTCCCGGGTCTGACTAGAACGGCCGCAAAAGGCGCAACGCCGACCCAGCGTCATCCACCGCCAGCACGACGCGCCTTTTGCGGCCGTAGGCTAGATCGGCGTCGTCGTGCCGAACGCCCCATGGTGAAAGACCAGCCCCCGCCCCGCGGCGCGCTCGCAGGTCACCACCTCGCCGACGAAGATCACGTGGTCGCCCGCGCGCTGGCGCGAGTGGTGCCGGCACTCGAACCACGCCACGCAGCCCTCGATGAGCGGGGCGTCCGCCCAGCCCAGACGGTAGCCCACGCCGGCGAAGCGATCGGCGTGCGGCCGGGAGAACCGGCGGGCGAGGTCGCCCTGAGCTTCGGCCAGCACGTTGACCGAGTAGCGCTCCGCCGCCTCGAACGCGGGCATGCTCGCCGAGCGGTGCCCGAGGCTCCAGAGGACGAGCGGCGGCTCGAGCGACACCGAGTTGAACGAGTTGGCCGTGAAGCCTACGTAGCGGCCGTCGCCCGCGCGCACGCAGATGATCGTGACGCCGGTCGCGAACTGCGCGAGCGCGTCGCGGAACTGGCGCTGGTCGAAGGCCTTGGGGGACGCGCTCGGGGCGCCGGTCGATGGCATGGGCTCTGCGGGGGCTGCACCGCAGGCGTGCGGCGCAGGTCAGGGAGGGCCGATGCTACGGGCGTTCCTCCCGCAGTGTCAAAGTGGGCATCCCCCGGGAAGCCGCACAAGGGGCGCTGCCCGCCCGGAATTGATACACTTTTCATTCCCTGCAAGCTGAGTCCCGGCGGAGACGACGATGGCCCAGGCGCTGCAACGGATGATCAACGACCGCTACGGCGGGCGTGGCCTGCCGGTCACGCTGGTCCTGCCCGACGGGGCGCGGGTGCCACTCTCCCAGCAGCCCGTGGTCGACATCGCGGCGCGCTCGTGGCGGGGACTCAAGGCGCTCGCCAGGCCCGCCATGGGGTCGCTCGCGCGGGCCTACGTCCACGGCGACATCGATTTCACCGGCAGCGCGCGGCGGGTGCTGTCGATCGCCGAGTCGATGGTCGGCACCGTGTCGCACGGGCACGATCGCCTGCGTACGCGCTGGAAGCTCTACCTGCACCAGCGGCGCAGCAACCGCAGCAACATCGCACACCACTACGACGTCTCCAACGCGTTCTACCGCCTGTGGCTCGACGAGCGCATGGTGTACTCGTGCGCGTACTACCACGCCGACACCGACACGCTCGAGCAGGCGCAGCTCCAGAAGCTCGACCACATCTGCCGCAAGCTGCGGCTCGTGCCGGGCGAGACCCTGCTCGACATCGGCTGCGGATGGGGCGGCCTCGTGTTCCACGCGGCCGAGCGCTACGGAGTGCGGGCGCACGGGATCACGCTCTCGCGCAACCAGTTCGAGCACGTGCGCGCCGAGATCGGGCGGCGGGGCCTCGGCGACCGCGTGCGCGTCGAACTGCGCGACTACGCCGACCTGCCCGACGAGCCTGCCTACGACAAGGTCGCCAGCATCGGCATGTTCGAGCACGTCGGGGTCGCGCGCTTCCCGAAGTACTTCGGCAAGATCCACCGCGTGCTCAAACCCGGCGGCCTCGTCCTCAACCACGGCATCACGCACAACACCCTCGACGCCGACAGCCTGGGCAGCGGCATCGGCGAATTCGTCGACGACTACGTGTTCCCGGGCGGCGAGCTCACGCATGTGGCGCGCGTGATCCAGGGCATGGCGGCGGCCGGCCTCGAGGCGTTCGACGCCGAGGCGCTGCGCGAGCACTACGCGAAGACGCTGTGGGCCTGGACCGAGCGGCTGGAGGCGCGGGCCGAGGAGGCGCGGCGCGAGGTGGGCGAGGAGCGCTTCCGCGTCTGGCGCATCTACATGGCGGGCTCGGCGCACGCCTTCGAGCGCGGGTGGCTGTCGCTCTGGCAGGTGCTGGGCGGCAAGGCGCAGGCCGACGGCCGCCTGCCGCATCCGCTCACGCGGGCGTACATGTACGAGCCGGCGTGAGCTCCGGTGTCAGACACGTCATAGGCGGTGTCTGACACCGGCGGTTGCATCTGCGCCGGGGCGACCCCATATTCCTGCATTACCGTCGTGGAGCGCCCGTCATGAACAAGCCCGAAGCCAATCCCTCGCTCGACGCCCTGCACACCGAGGAGCGCGAGTCGGCGCTCACGTTCCCCTGCGTCTTCCCGATCAAGATCATGGGGCGGACGCAGGACGGCTTCGCGCAGGCGATCGCCGACGTCGTGCGCAGGCACGCCCCCGACTTCGATCCCGCGGCGCTCGAGATGCGCGCGTCCAAGGAGGGGAACTGGCTGTCCGTGACCGCGACGGTCAACGCGAACTCGCGCGCGCAGCTGGACGACCTCTACCGCGAGCTGGTCGCGCACCCGATGGTGAAGATGGTGCTCTAGCGGGCGCCGGGGGCCGGCTTTCCTGGGAAAGCGGAAGGCGGTAAACTTTCTCCATGAATGCCGCTGCCGCTGCCGCTCCCGCCGCCGCGCCCCCGGCTGCCGCCGACGCCGCCGTGCTGTCCAAGGCCGTGGTGCGTGCCGCCCGCCTCATGGGACTCACCCAGCGCGACGTCGCCGCGGCGCTCGGGCTCTCGGAGGCCACGACGTCGCGCCTCTTCGCCGGCCGCTACCTGCTCTCGGCCGAGCGCGCGCACGAGTGGGAACTCGGCCGGCTGCTGGTGCGGCTCTTCCGCTCGCTCGACGCGCTCTGGGGGCACGAGGAGTCCGCGCGCCAGTGGCTCGGCAGCGACAACCTGGCGCTCGCCGGCCGCCCGCTCGACCTCCTGCGCTCCGTGGAAGGAATGGTGCGTGTCGTCGCGTACCTGGACGCCGCGCGCGGTCGCCTCTAGCGCGACGGCGCAGCGCTTCGCCGCGTGGCGCGCGGTCGAGGGCCAGCACGTCGTCGCCACGATGGCGCTCGTCGACACGCTCGCCGAGCAGCACGCGCTGGAGCGCATCCTCGACGAGGGCAAGCCGCCGGTGCCGGCGGGCGCCGCGCACCTGCACTACCTGCTGTTCACGCCGTTCCGCTATCCGCCGCCGCCCGGGGGCTCGCGCTTCCGCGGTCCCACGGACCCGGGCGTCTTCTACGCCGCCGACGAGGTGCGCACCGCGTGTGCCGAACTGGGCTACTGGCGCTGGCGGCACCTCCTCGACTCGCCGGCCATGATGGCGATGCCCATCCGGCCGCAGACGGTGTTCCGCACGGCGCTCGCCGGTCGCGCGGTGGACCTGCGCGTGCCGCCGTTCGCGCGCGACCGCGCGCAGTGGACCGCGCCGGCCGACTACACCGCGTGCCAGCGCTTCGGCGCAGTCGCCCGTGACGCCGGCGTCGACGCCATCCGCTACGAATCCGTGCGCGACCCGGCGCACGGCGGCAACGTCGCGGTGCTCGCGTGGCGCGCATTCGCGAAGCCGGCGCCGTCGCAGGCGCAGACGTGGGCGCTGTCGGTGACGCGCGAGCGCGTCGTGTGGCAGCGCACCGACACGGTGACCCCCGAGGCGCACGAGTTCGTGGCCGACGGCTGGCGGGCCCGGTGAGCGCGGGCGACCTCGGCGCGCATGCGGAGCCGGCGCTCGTGCGCGCGCTCGGCCGCACCGACTACGACGCGACGTGGCGCGCGATGCAGGCATTCACCGACGCGCGCACGCCGGCCACGCGCGACGAGATCTGGCTGACCGAGCACGCGCCCATCTACACGCTCGGTCTCGCCGGACGGCGCGAGCACGTGCTGCGCGACAACGGCATCCCGACGCGCAAGATCGACCGCGGCGGGCAGGTCACCTATCACGGCCCCGGGCAGCTCGTCGCGTACACCCTCGTCGACCTGCGGCGCGCGCGCGTGGGCATCCGGGACTTCGTCCGGCGCCTCGAGGGGGCGGTGATAGAATGGCTCGGCACGCTGGGGCTCGCGGCGTACGGCAAGGTGGATGCGCCGGGCGTGTACGTCGCGCCGCGCGGCGCCGAGGCCAAGATCGCCGCGCTCGGCCTCAAGGTGCGCAACGGCTGCACGTACCACGGCCTCGCGGTGAACGTCGCGATGGACCTGGCGCCGTTCGCCGACATCGACCCCTGCGGCTACCCCGGCCTCGCGGTCACGCAGCTCGCCGACCTCGGGGTGAACCGCACCGTGGAGACCGCCGGATCGGAGCTCGCACCGCTCCTCGCCACCCGACTGAACCGACCATGAGCGACCACGACCTGCCCGCCGCGCCGGCGACCAACGCCGCCGGCGTCAAGCACAAGGGCGACGCCAAGACGGCGCGCATCCCGATCAAGGTCGCGGCCGCGCCGACGCTCAAGAAGCCGGAGTGGATCCGCGTGCGCGCCGCGTCCTCGCCGCGGTTCACGGAGATCAAGCGCATCCTGCGCGAGCACGAGCTGCACACCGTGTGCGAAGAGGCCTCGTGCCCGAACATCGGCGAGTGCTTCGGCAAGGGCACCGCGACGTTCATGATCATGGGCGACATCTGCACGCGCCGCTGCCCGTTCTGCGACGTCGGGCACGGGCGGCCGCTGCCGCTCAATCCGGACGAGCCCGCGAACCTGGCGCGCACCATCGCCGCGCTGAAGCTTCGCTACGTCGTCATCACGAGCGTGGACCGCGACGACCTCCGCGACGGCGGCGCGCAGCACTTCGTCGACTGCATTCGCGCGGTGCGCGCGCACTCGCCGGAAACTCAGATCGAGGTGCTGGTGCCGGACTTCCGCGGCCGGCTCGACCGCGCGCTCGCGATCCTCGAGGCCGCGCCGCCCGACGTGATGAACCACAACCTCGAGACGGTGCCGCGCCTGTACAAGCAGGCGCGCCCGGGCTCGGACTATGCGCACTCGCTCCAGCTGCTGCAGGCGTTCAAGGTGCGCGTGCCCGGCGTGCCGACCAAGTCGGGCCTGATGGTGGGCCTGGGCGAGACGGACGACGAGATCCTCGCCACGATGCGCGACATGCGCGCGCACGGCATCGACATGCTCACGATCGGGCAATACCTGCAGCCCTCGGGCGGCCACCTGCCGGTGCTCCGCTACGTGCACCCGGACACGTTCCGCATGTTCGAGCGCGAAGCCTATGCCATGGGCTTCCGCCACGCGGCGGTGGGTGCGCTCGTGCGCTCGTCGTACCACGCCGACAAGCAGGCGGAAGAGGCGGCCCGCGCGGGCCAGGAGCGCTAGGCGCCGCGCGTCCCTGCGGCGCCGCGACGACGGTGCTTCAGACCGCGGGGTGCGGGTCCTTGCCGATGCCGTAGTCGGCGGTGCGCGTGGCCGAGGTGGCGCGCAGGGCGGGGAAGCGCCGTGCGACGAACGCACCGGCGTTGAGCACCGCCAGCACGGTCAGGTTGATCGACGCGGGAACGCCGCAGGACATTGCGGCAAGGAAGATGCAGATCGACTTGGCGAACATCGTTGACCTCTCAACACGGGCACCCGGTTCGCGGATGCCGAAACGGATGTGCCGGGATCGCCTGTTGCACATCCACCCTGCGCGGCCGGTCGGGCCACGCCATCAGATATACGCCCGAATCGTTGCGGTGCAACACCGGAGCAGGGCGAATCCGTGCGAATCGCGCACGGTGTGGTGCGTTTGGTCGCGCGATGCGCGCCGTGTTCGCTTCCACTGATGAAGGCGTTCGGATTTCCTGATCGCCTACGACATTGCCCGATGAGGGCGTTCGGAATTCCTGATCGCGCGTGACGTTTCCGCGCGGGCGCGCCGTGCCGCCTCAGAACAGGAGCGTCGCGCGCAGCGCCAGCACCGACACGCTGCGCCGCGCGGGATCGAGCGCGGGGTCGACGATCACCTGCAGCGAGGGCGTGACGAGGAGCCCGCCGAAGAAGGTCCACGTCCAGTACGCCTCGATCACCTTCTCGTCGCGTGCGCCCGCCGGCGTCGCGGGCGGTCCCGCGAGATCGCTCACGCCGACCGCGAGCGCGACCTGGTCCGTGGGGGCGCGCGACAGTGGGTCGATCATCGCCGCGCCGAGCGCGTACGAGTTGCGGATCGTCCCGGCATACCCGCTCGCACCGTTCGCGCGGCCGAAGAGTGCCCACGTCGACGACAGGTGCTGCACCGCGTTCACCGACCAGTTGCGCGACGCGGGCTGCGCGGGCACCGCGGGCGTGTCGAAGTACGCGACCGAGTACTGGGCCGCGCCCATCCCGGCGAAGCGCGGCGTCCACTGCGCGTAGCCGAACCACGTGCAGCAGTCCTTCGACGCGTTGCGCGTGGTGAGGGTCTGGCCGGAGAGATTGTTGGTCGCTTGCACGCCGCCGACGAGCTGGATCGTCGGCGTGGCGTTCCACTGCACGTAGGCGCCCCAGCCGGTGGCGCGGTACGTCGACGAGCCGTTCTGCGACAGGATGTAGCTGTTGAAATTCTGCTGCTGGTTGTCGAGGAACTCGTTGCCGTCGAAGTTCCACAGCGGGTACTGGCCGATGGTGGCGAGCCACTTGTTGTCGGGTGTGGCCTGCGTCCACGAGAGCTGCGCGAAGATCAGCGAGCGGTGGTCGATGTCGTTGATCGGCGTGACGACGCCGAGGCTCGATCCGATCGCCGCGGCATCGCGGCGCGTCGGATAGGTGGGCACGGCGTCGTACGCGACCTGCAGCGAGCCGGTCCCCCACACGCTGCTCCGGAACACGGTCCAGTCGAGCGACGGAGTGGCGTCGATCTGCAGCGCGGGGCTGCCGCCGTTCGGCCGGCCCCACTGCTGGAGGAAGGAGAGCTCCATCGAGAAAGCGAGGCCGGTGTCCTTCTCGACCTGCGCCTTCCACTGCGTGTAGTCGGCGTACGCGCCGGAGATGCGCTGGTAGAGCGTGCCGCGTTGCCGGTCCGCGCGGAGCTTCTCGTGGAGGTTGCCGATCTTGCCGACGGCGGACACGTCCTCGTCGTCGCCGGCGGGCGGCGCCGCCTCCTGCGCGCCGGCCGGCGCGAACGGAACGCCCGCCAGCACGGCGATCGCGGCGATGCGCCACCCCTGCGCGCGGAATGGACGGCTGGTTCCCATGTGGTCTCCCCCGGGGCGAGACGATACGCCGGATCGGCCGGGCGGGGGAGTGCGGCTAGGGGACGAGTCCCAGGTCGGCCAACGCCTGGTGGCACGCGATCATGTCCGCCAGCGACTCGCCGTTCATCGGCGTCGCGTGCCGGCGCACCTCGGGCGTGACGGAAAGCAGGCCGTGCTCCGACACCTCGATCCAGCCGCGCTGCGCGAGGTAGGCAATCTTCCGCCGCACCGTCGCGTCGGGCAGTGCCATCGCCTGCGACAGCGAGTGGGCGTTGATCGGCGCCCACCGGACGTCGGGGCTGCGCGGCGTGCCGCCGTACACGGTGCCGTACTGGCGCGCTTCGTCGGACGCATCGTCGCGGTGCGCGAGCGCCGAGATGTTGCGGTGGGCGATCTCGCCGATCAGCACCGGCAGCATGAGGTCGCCGTCGAAGGTCCGGCGCAGGCGGCCGAGGTGCCGGTAGAGGTAGCCGTCCGCCACGTGCGCGCACGCCTCCTGCATGCCCGGGCTCGCCAGGCGCACGCGCTCCGCCAGCGCTGCCCGCGCGGCCAGGAAGCCGGGGTGCGACAACGATTCGCGTTCGGTGGCGAGTGCGGCGTGCCATGGGTAGCGTGCCACGAGGCGCTCGACGTCCGCGTCCTGCGCGCGCTGCGTGGCGCGCACTTCGCCGCTCACCCATGCGAACTCGACCAGCATGCGTGCGTCGTCGCGCAACGCGAAGTCGCGCCGCGTACGTTCGCCGGGGACGCGGCCGCCTTGCGGCAGCGCCGCCAGCCATCCGTCGTGCGTGAGCGCCATGATGGTCCGGCGCGCCGACTCGCGCGGCACGCCGGTCGCGGCGCTCACCGCGAGGATCGACGAGCCGCCCGCGTCGGGGCCCTGCCGCACCCGTCCCCCGGGGACGGGCCGTGCGAGACCCAGCCGGCGGACGCGGTCCGCGAGAAGGATGTCGAGGAGCACGTGCACGCCATTGAGCCCGCCGGGGATCGCGCGGCGCAGCGCGTTCATCGTGCGCAGGGCGAAGCCGGCCATCAGGACGACGGCGAGCAACTGCGCGCGCGGGGCGGGCGGGAACGTTGCCTGTGGGTCGTTCATCGTCCGCGGTGCGGCGTCGTGCGCCGGACACCCGAACGCGGGCGCCTGCCCAATTTGACGACCGATTGCATTGGCATACGGGAGGACTGCACTTATCGTCGACGATCGCACCGGCTCGCGCGCCCGCGGCAGGCGGCACGCGCGGCGGCCGTCGTCCGCAAATCCGTGGCCGGATCCGCAGGCACCGCCGTGCCCCGCGAACCGGGGCGTGACTCTAGCACGGAGCCGGGCCGCGGCCCGCGCCCGTTCGACAGGCCGACGCACGCCGGCCCCGCGGATCGGCGCCTGCCCCGGGGCACGCGCGGCGCCGCGACGAATGGTGCAATTGTTCCGTACTTTGAACTATGCGACACTCGATTGCCGCCTTGCCCGGGCCGCGCCACGCTGCGATTGCCCCTGCGGCGCACGCCGGCCCGCCGCCCACCGCACCGGCCGCGCCACGCCGTGGGTCACCCGGGCGCACGGCCCATCCCTGAACGAGCGAGCCTCCGACCATCATGACCCATCGCCTCCTGCGCATCGCCGCCGTCGCCGCGGCCGCCGTGCTGCCCATCGCGTCCGCGCACGCCGAGCAAACCCTCCTCGAGCGCGGGGAATACCTCGTGCGCGCCGGCGACTGCTTCGGTTGCCACACCGATGGCGTGGGCGGTGCGCCGCTGTCGGGCGGCCTGCGCGTCGACACGCCTTTCGGCTACATGCTCACGCCCAACATCACGCCCGATCCCGCGACGGGCATCGGCAACTGGTCGAGCGACGACTTCTACCGCGCGATGCACCACGGCGTGAACAAGAAGGGCGAGGACATGTACCCGACGATGCCCTTCGACTTCTACACGAAGGTGACGCGCGCCGACGTCGACGCGATGTACGCGTGGCTGCGCACGGTGAAGCCCGTGCAGCGCAAGATCGAGGTGAACCACCTGCACTTCCCGTTCGACCTGCGCTGGTCGATGGCCGGCTGGCGCGAACTCTACTTCCGCGAGGGCACGTTCAAGCCCGATCCGTCGCGCTCGGCGGCGTGGAACCGCGGGGCGTACCTGGTGGAGGGCCTCGGGCACTGCAGCGACTGCCACTCACCGCGCAACCTTCTGGGCGGCATCGAGCAGAGCAAGGACTTCTCGGGCGCAGTGGTCGACGGCTGGTTCGCGCTCAACCTCACGTCCGACATCGCGAAGGGACTGGGCTCGTGGTCGGTGGACGACATCGCCACCTACCTCAAGACCGGCGCGGCCAAGCAGAAGACGACGACGCTGGGGCCGATGGCGCTCGTCATCAAGGACAGCCTGAGCTACCTCTCCGACGACGACCTGAAGGCGATGGGCGAGTACCTGAAGGCGCTGCCGCCGGACTCGCGCATGCTCACGGGGCGCAAGCGTCCGGACACCACGACCGCGACTGGCGCGCAGCTCTACCTCGCCAACTGCGCGCCGTGCCACCAGGCGTCGGGGCGCGGCGTGCCCGGCGCGTTCCCGCCGCTCGCGCGCAACCCGGTGGTGCTCGCGACGCTGCCGAACGACATCATCAAGGTCATCGACAACGGCATCCCCGGCCGTGCCAACTTCGTCGCGATGCCGTCGTTCAAGCTCCAGTTCACGGACCAGCAGGTCGCCGACATCGCGAACTACATCCGCACGCAGTGGGGCAACGATGCCTCGGCGAATGCGGATTCCAAGCTGGTGGCGAAGCTCCGGGCGGGGCCGCAATAGTTCGACGTCCGCAAAAGGCGTCCGTGGGGGCGGGGGATGACGTGGGCGCGGCGTTGCGCCTTTTGCAGCCGGATTGGTCAGGCCCGGGAAAACCTTCGGGCGGCCGGGCGGTTTTCCCGTAGTAACGGCAAAACCTACGAGCGCGCCGATCATCCCGGCGCTGCGCGCCGGAGTTCGGTAGCGCGCGGCTAGCGGGTTGAATGCCCCTGCGAGCGTATGCGTTCTGCACACCGCTCCACTTAGGACTCCCTCTCCCCCGGCGGGGGAGAGGGCCGGGGTGAGGGGCCGCATCCTTCGCGATACCAGGGGTCAGACCCCGATGAGGCCAATAGTTCGACGTCCGCAAAAGGCGTCCGTGGGGGCGGTGGATGACGTGAGGGTGGCGTTGCGCCTTTTGCGGCCGGTACTGCAAGTCAGGGGGAAAACCTTCGGGCGGCCGCGCGGTTTTCCCCGGAAGAGGCAACGAACGCGCGATTCATAGCCGCTGCGCGGCCGTTCGGACGCGCGTGCTTGCGGACTGACAGCCTGCGTTGCGCAAGGTGGCGGGCGAACGTCCGCAGGGCGACCGCGCGGACCTGGGCTGTCAGCCCGCAAGCAGCGCGATACTGAACTCTCCGCGCAGCGGAGGATGATCGGCGCGCTTCGTAGGTGTTGGTGTTGCTACGGGAAAACCGCCCGGCCGCCCGAAGGTTTTCCCGGGCCTGACTGGAACGGCCGCAAAAGGCGCAACGCCGCCGTCACGTCATCCACCGCTCTCTCGAGGCGCCTTTTGCGGACGCTACAGTCCCTGCAAATACGCCGCCACCGCCGTCGCATCCTCCGCCGGCAGGTCCTTCGCGATGTTGTGCATCGGCGACCCCAGCGGGCGGGCGCCGCTGACGAACGCCTGCAGCTGGCGCACGAGGTAACCCGCGTGCTGGCCCGCGAGGCGCGGGAACGTCGCGAGGCCCTTGCCGTCCGGTCCGTGGCAATCCTGGCACGCGATCACGCCGGCCTTCGGGTCGCCCTTGGTGAAGACGTCGCGACCGCGCGCGACCAGCGCCGGGTCGCCGGGGGCGCCCGGCAGCGGCGCCTGCTTCGCGTACCACGCGGCGGCGGCCTGCGCGTCCTCGGGCGGCAGCCGGTGTGCCGGCCCGATCATGAACACGCGCGCGTCGGTGCCGGTGCGCGCGGTGGCCGCCGGCTTCCCGGCCGGCGCGATCCACTCGGGAATCTCGATCGACGCGACCTTGGGCGCGGCGCGGAACGCGTCGAGCTGCTGCGCGAGGTAGGTCGCGTTCTGCGCCGCGAGGCGCGGCATCACGGGCCATTGCGAGTTGCCGTCGATGCCGTGGCAGCCCGCGCACTCCCACGTCACCACGCGCGGCGCGCGCCAGTCCGGCGCGGCGTGCGCGGCGACGGAGAACAGCGTCGCCAGCGCCAGGGTCAGGGCCTTGCGGCCGATCGCATCGGGGCTCATGGTGGGCATCAGATCGCGAAGAAGACGTTGAACCACAGCGTGTTGTTGTCGGCGGGCGAGCGGCCCATGCCGTCGATGTTGCCGGTGAGTCCGTTGAACTTGAGGAAGCCGCTGTACTGCAGCTGCAGCTTCAGGTTCTGCGTCGGGATCCAGTTGGCCTGCAGGTAGTAGCCCGAGGTGTTCGGCGACGCGGAGAGCACGTTGCCGGTCGGGCCGGTCACCGCGTAGAGGTCGGCGTTGTCGCTGCCGTTGGACTGGAAGTAGGCGGCGCTGAACGACCACGCGTTGCGCAGCGTGTACGTGCCGCTGATCGTGATGCCGTTCAGGTTGCCCGTCGGCGTCGACGACAGGCCCTGCGGATAGCTGCCGCCGAAGCTCTGCCGCTCGTAGTACCACGTGCCGCGCAGGGTCCACTGCGACTCGTCCTCGAGGTACTGGTACTGCGCGTCGACGTAGTAGTCGGTGTAGCGGTCCGTCGGCCCGGTCTGCACGAGGTTGTTGGGATACACGTTGGAGACCATGCCGAAGGTCCCGATCATCCAGTTGTGCGGGCCGGATTCGTCGTTGTAGAAGAACCGCCAGTACGGGTTGTAGCCGGAGAGGTAGTCGGCGCCGCCCTGCGTGCCGTAGGCGGTGCCGATCGTCGCCCAGCGCCAGAAGCCGGTGCCGACGCGATAGGCGGAGATCTCCGCGTAGAGCTTGCGGTTCCACAGCGCGTACACCCCGACCCCGCCGCTCTGCCCGATCACCGTCGACAGCATGGTCGAGGCCGGCGCCCCGGGCGCGATCGGCGAGCCGTAGAACGGATACGCCCACGCGGGCACCGTGTTCCAGACGTCCTGGTTCGACGGCCCGTTGTTGAGGTCGAGGCCGACCAGCAGCTCGCCGTCGCCGGGGTGGTAGAAATTGACCGCGCGCGCGTCGAACACGCCGGTGGCGCCCGACCACCCGGGATAGTTGTTCCCGTACTGGTACTCGTAGAACACGCCCGCGAAGTCGGCGATCTTTCCCCCGTAGTAGCCGACGAACTGCTCGCCGCGGAACGCGCCGTTGGGCGTCACCACCGGGTTGCCCTGGCTGTCGTCGGGCGCCTTCGCCCACGTCACGCCGAGCTGCCCGAAGACGCCGACCGGCACGTGGTCGAATCCCTCCTTCGACACGAAAGCGCTGCCCGCCGTGTAGCCGGTGAGCTTGAAGATGCGGCCCCACGGGGTGAGCTGCGGCCAGTCGCCGCCGACGTGGCACGCGGCGCACTGCTGGCCGGTCTGGCGCGCGAAAGACGGCAGCGCGAGTGCCTGCGGGACGAGGAGCGCGGCGAGGCCGGCGAGGAACGCGAAGCGGGCGAGCGCGGCGAGCGGTGCGCGCCGGTCGGCACGGGGGGAGGCAGGTTTCATTGCATCACGGCGGGGGGCAATCCCGCGGCAGGGGGCTCCCCGATGGTAGCCGTCCGGCTGCACACCGAGTAGCGCGCAATGCGTCATTTTGAGTGTCCGCGGCGAATGGTCGCGCCGGCACCCGCCGCGCCGATTTCAGCCGCGCACGGCCGGCGTCCGCCCGCGCTGCGCGCGCCGCCGCTCCTCCAGGAACAGCTCGGCGATCACGCCGCGGATCCACTGGTTCGCGGGGTCGTGGTGGAACCGGGCATGCCAGTACTGGCGGATGTTCGCGCGCGGCGTCGGGAACGGCGGCTCGAGCATCTTCACGTGCGGGAATTCCGCGAGCGCCTTGCCGATCACCCACGGCACGGTGAAGACGAGGTCGGTCGCGCGCAGGATCGCCGGCACCGCCAGGTAGGCCTTCGCCGACAGCACCACGCGGCGCTCGATGCCCTTGCGCCGCAGCGCCTCCTCGAAGTCGATCTCGGTGAGGCCGCCGGGATGCACGACCGCGTGGTTCGCCGCCACGTACTGGCGCTCGGAGATGGCGTCGCCGATGCCCGGATGGTCGCGGCGGACCAGCACCACGTGCGAGTGCCCGAAGAGCCGCTGCTGGTAGAGGAGGGCCGTCTTCGGCTCGCGGAAGTTGCCGATCGCGAGGTCGACGGTGCCCGCGCGCAGCAGCGGCTCCATCGTGTCCTCGTCCTGCACGTTCTCGGTGGCGATCGTGACCCCGGGCGCCTCCCGCGTGACGTGCCGCAGCAGGCGCGGCAGGAAGACCAGCTCCCCGATGTCGGAGAGCCCGAGCGTGAAGGTGCGGCGCGCCGTGGCGGGGTCGAAGCGCGGCCGCTCCAGGAGGTCGGTGCGGATGCGGTCGAGCACCTCCTGCAGGGGCACCGCGAGCCCTTCGGCGTAGGGCGTGGGCACGATCCCGCGCGACGTACGCACGAACAGCGGGTCGCCCAGCAGCGTGCGCAGGCGGGCCAGCGCGTGGCTCGCCGCCGGCTGGCTGGTGGCGAGTTCCTCGGCGGCGCGGCTCACGTTGCGGGTCCGCAGGAGCGCGTCGAAGACCACCAGGAGGTTCAGGTCGACCTTCCTGATATCCATTCGATTTATATCATTTATGAACGGTAGCCACTAACGATATTACTCGCTTGGTCGCCACAATGCGCGGGCCGTCGCCGACAAGACCGGAACACCGGCCGCCGCGACCACAGCCAGGCGCCCGCACCGCGCGCGCCCCACGCCGGAGGATGCCGATGCCCGTCGCCGCACGCCTTGCCGCCCCGCGCCCGCTCACGCGCGCCGCCACGCGGCCCGCCGCCTGACCGGGACCGCCCGTGGACGCGAGCATCGCCCTCGTCCTGGCGCAGGACGGCGTCACCAACGGCGCGATCTACGCGCTGCTGTCGCTCGCGCTGGTGCTGGTGTTCGCCGTCACCCGGATCATCTTCATCCCGCAGGGCGAGTTCGTCGCGTACGGCGCGCTCACGATGGCCGCGATCGAGGCCGGGCACGTGCCGCCGACGGCCTGGCCGATGGTGGTGCTGGGCGTCGCCATCGCGGTCCTCGACAGCGTGGCCGCGGTGCGCGAGGACGCGCGGGGGCGCATCCCGGGCATCCTGCTGCGCAACGTGGCGCTGCCGCTCGCCGCGGCGATCCTCGTGCGCTACCTGCCGCTGAAGGACCTCCCGCACCCGGTGCAGATCGCGCTCGCGCTGCTGTTCGTGGTGCCGCTCGGGCCCCAGATCTACCGCCTCGCGTTCCAGCCGGTGGCCGAGGCGTCGGTGCTGCTGCTCCTCATCGTCGCCGTCGCGGTGCACCTCGTGATGATCGGGCTGGGCCTGTGGTTCTTCGGCGCGGAGGGCGCGCGCACGCCGGCATTCACCGAGGGCAGCCTGACGCTCGGGTCCACCGTGATCCAGTACCAGACGCTCTGGGTGGTCGGCATCGCGGTCGCGCTGATCGCCGGGCTCGCGACGTTCTTCGAGCGCTCGATGTACGGCAAGGCGCTGCGCGCGACGGCGATCAACCGCACCGGCGCGCAACTGATGGGCATCTCGGCCGACATGGCCGGCCGCCTCTCGTTCGCGCTCGCGGCGCTGGTCGGCGCGTTCTCGGGCGTGCTGATCGGGCCGATCACCACGATCTACTACGACACCGGGTTCCTCATCGGCCTCAAGGGCTTCGTCGGCGCGATCATCGGCGGCCTCGTGTCCTACCCGCTCGCGGCGGCCGGCGCGCTCCTCGTCGGATTGCTCGAATCCTATTCGTCGTTCTGGGCCTCCGCGTTCAAGGAGGTGATCGTCTTCACGCTGATCATCCCCGTGCTGCTGTGGCGCTCGCTCACGAGCCACCACGTGGACGACGAGGAGCACTGATGAACGCGTGGACCGGCCTCCTCGCGTTCGCCGGCGCGCTCGCGCTGGTGCCGCTCGCGGGCGGCGACTTCCTCGTCACCGTGTGCAACTACGTCGGGCTCGCGGCGCTGGTCGCGCTGGGCCTCGTGCTGCTGACGGGCATCGGCGGCCTGACGTCGTTCGGGCAGGCGGCGTTCGTCGGGCTGGGCGCCTACGCGACCGCGTACCTCACCACCGCGCAGGGCGTGTCGCCGTGGGGGACGCTCCTCATCGGCATGGCGCTGACCACCGCGGTGTCCCTCGGCCTGGGCTTCATCACGCTGCGCCTGTCCGGCCACTTCCTGCCGCTCGGCACCATCGCGTGGGGCATCTCGCTGTACTACCTCTTCGGCACGGTGAAGGGACTGGGCGGCAACGGCGGCATCGACGGCATTCCCGCGATCGACCTCTTCGGCGTGGACCTGGCGTCCGGCCGCGCGCTGTTCTGGGCGATCTGGGGCACGGTGCTGATGGTGATCGTGACCGCGCGCAACATGCTCGACTCGCGCGAGGGCCGCGCGATGCGCAGCCTGCGCTCGGCCACGATGACCGAGGCGATGGGCATCAACACCATCTGGTACCGGATGGTGCTGTTCATGATCGCCGCGCAGTACGCGTGCGTGGCGGGCTGGCTGTACGCGCACCTGCAGCGCTTCGTGAACCCGACCCCCTTCTCGCTGGGGCAGGGGATCGAGTACCTGTTCATGGCGGTGCTGGGCGGCGCCGCGGAGCTGTGGGGCGCGGTGTTCGGCGCGGCCTTCGTCTCGTTCCTGCGCCAGTGGCTGCAGGACTGGCTGCCGAAGCTCCTCGGCGCGACCGGCAACTTCGAGGGCGTCGTGTTCGGCCTCCTCACGATCGTGATCCTGCACCGCGCGCGCGACGGGCTCTGGCCGATCGTCGCGCGGGTGCTCCCGCAGCGCGCCGCGCACGTCGAGGTCGCGCCCGCGCTGCCGCTGCCGCGGCGCGACCAGCCGGCGCGCGGCACGCCCGTGCTCGAGGTGCGCGGCGTGACCAAGAAGTTCGGCGGCCTCGTCGCCAACAACGACATGTCGCTCACCGTGCGCGCGGGCGAGGTGCTGGCGCTGATCGGCCCCAACGGCGCCGGCAAGAGCACGCTCTTCAACTGCATCTCGGGCGTCAATCCGCCGACGTCCGGCGAGATCCTGTTCATGGGCCGGCGCGTCGACGGGCTCGCGTCGCGCAGCATCGCGAAGCTCGGGATGAGCCGCACCTTCCAGCACGTGCGCCTCAACGCCGGCATGACGGTGCTCGAGAACGCGGCCATCGGCGCGCACCTGCGCGGGCGCCGGAACTTCCTGCAGTCCGCGTGGCGGCTCGACCGCGACGAGGAGCGCCAGCTCCTGTGGGAGGCCGCGCACCAGTTGCAGCGCTGCGGGCTCGGCGACCACCTGGCCGACGTCGCCGGCAGCCTGCCGCTCGGCAAGCAGCGCATCGTCGAGATCGCGCGCGCGCTGTGCTCCGACCCGGCGCTCCTGCTGCTCGACGAGCCGGCGGCGGGCCTGCGCCACCTCGAGAAGCAGGCGCTGGCCGACCTCCTGTCGCGCCTGCGCGGCGAGGGCATGGCGATCCTGCTGGTCGAGCACGACATGGACTTCGTGATGAACCTCGCCGACCGCGTGGTGGTGATGGAGTTCGGCGAGCACCTCGCCGAAGGCCTGCCGCGCGACGTGCAGAGCGATCCCAAGGTGCTGGAAGCGTATCTCGGCGGGGTGGAGGCATGAGCGACGCGCCCGTGCTGCTCGCCACCCAGGGCCTGTGCGTGTCGTACGGCCGGGTGGAGGCGATCCACGACGTCGCGATCCGCATCCGCGAGGGCGAGATCGCGACGGTGATCGGCCCCAACGGCGCCGGCAAGACCACGCTGCTGTCCGCGCTCATGGGCCTGCGCCGGCCGCAAGGCGAGATCCGGTACCAGGGCGAGGCGCTGGCGCGCGGCACGCGCGTCGACGCGCTCGTTGCCCGCGGCCTCGTGCTGGTGCCCGAGCGGCGCGAGCTGTTCGCCACGATGACCGTGGCGGACAACCTGCTCCTCGGCGCGTTCTCGCGCCACCGGCGCGGGGAGCGCGACCACGCGCAGTCGCTCGCGGAGGTGTACCGGCTCTTCCCGCGGCTCGAGGAGCGGCGCACGCAGCTCGCCGCCACGCTCTCCGGCGGCGAGCGCCAGATGCTCGCGATGGGCCGCGCACTGATGGCGCGCCCGAGGCTCCTGATGCTCGACGAGCCAAGCCTCGGCCTCGCCCCCCTCATCGTGCGCGAGATCCTGCGCATCGTCGCCACCCTGCGCGACCGCGGCGTCTCGGTGCTGCTGGTCGAGCAGAACGCGCGCGCGGCGCTGCAGATCGCCGACTACGCGTACGTGCTCGAGAACGGGTCGGTCGCGCTCGAAGGCGACGCCCGCGTCCTCATGAACGACCCGCGCGTGATCCAGAGCTACCTGGGCCTCGCCGGCAGCCATTCCATCGCCGCCTGACGCGGCCCGCTCACCGCATCACGACAACACGCACTCGACCCCAAGGGAGGAACCCCATGTCATTCGTCCGCATCGCCAAGCCGCTCCTCGCCGCCGTCGCGCTCGCCCTCGCCGGCGCGGCGCTGGCCGACATCAACATCGGCGTGACCGTCTCCGCCACCGGCCCGGCCGCGGTGCTGGGCGGGCCGCAGAAGAACACGGCCGAACTCTTCCCGGCCACGCTCGCCGGCGAGAAGATCAACTGGATCGTCCTCGATGACGCGTCCGACCCGACCAACGCCGCAAAGAACGTCAACAAGTTCCTGACCGAGAACAAGGTCGACCTCGTGATCGGCGGCACGGTCACGCCGAACGCCGTCGCCGCCGCCGGCCCGATCGCCGCGGCCAAGACGCCGTTCATCGCGCTCGCCCCCAACCGCCTGGACGGCGACAAGTTCTACTGGACGTTCTCGATGCCGCAGAACATCGGGCTCATGGCCGAGGCGCTGCTCGAGCACATGAAGGGCAAGGGCTACAAGACGCTGGGCTTCATCGGCTACCTGCCGGACGCCTACGGTGAGGGCTGGCAGAAGGCGCTCGAGGCGGCGGCGCCGAAGTACGGCATCACGCTGGGGCCGGTCGAGGGCTTCGCGCGCACGGACAACTCGGTCACGGGCCAGGCGGTGAAGCTGATCGCGGCCAAGCCGGACGCGATCCTCGTCGTCGCTTCCGGCGCACCCGCGGCGATGCCGCACGCGACGCTGGTCGAGCGCGGCTACAAGGGCCAGATCTACCAGACGCACAGCGCGCCGTCGCCCGCGTTCCTCAAGATCGGCGGCAAGAACGTCGAGGGCGGCATCCTGGTCGCCGGCCCGCTGCTCGAGTACGCGCAACTGCCCGACAGCAATGCGTCGAAGAAGGTCGCCGCCGAGTACGCGAAGCTCTACGAGGCGAAGTACGGCGCCGGCTCGCTGTCGTCGTTCGGGGGCCACATGTGGGACGCGTGGGCGATCGCGCAGCGCGCGATCCCCGAGGCGCTCAAGAAGGGCAAGCCGGGCACGCCGGAGTTCCGCGCCGCGCTGCGCAACGCCATCGAGACGGAGAAGGACGTCGTCGGCGTGCATGGCGTGTACAACTTCAGCCCGACCGACCACAACGGCCTCGACAGCCGCGGGCGCGTGCTGTTGCAGGTGCAGGGCGGGCAGTTCAAGGTCATCGGGCAGTGACGTGCGGCGGCTCGCGACTCCTGCGGAGATGAACGCGCTGCCCCGCCGGCCGGAGGAGCTCTTCGCCGACCCGGCGGTGCTCGTGGAGGCGCGCCCCGACGGCACGCGCCTCCTGTCGTCGAAGCTCGCGTTGCCCGAGTTCGCGCGCTGCACGGGCGTGTGGCTCGAGCAGTGGGCGGACGAGACGCCGGACGCGGTCTTCCTCGCGGAGCGCGGCGCCGGGGGAGCGTGGGTCGAGCTGACCTACGCCCGGATGCGCGAGCAGGTCTACCGCGTCGCGACGTGGCTGCTCGGGCTCGGGCTGTCCGCGGACCGGCCGGTGCTCGTGCTCTCCGGCAACGGCCTCGATCACGCGCTCCTGATGCACGCCTGCCTGCACGTCGGCGTACCCGTGAGTTCGCTGTCGGCCGGCAATTCGCTGCAGTCGAAGGACTTCGGAAAGCTCAAGGCCGCGGTCGAACTCCTGCGTCCCGGGGTGATCTTCGCGGACGATCCCGCGCGCTTCGGGCCCGCGCTCGCCGCCATCGCGCCGCTGCACGACGCGGTGGTGGTCACGGGCAGCGCCGCGCCGGCCCCCGCGGGGGCGATCTCCTTCGCCGAGGTCGAGCGCACCGTCGCCGATGCGGAGGCCGTGCGGGCGGCATTCGGCGTCGTCGGGCCCGAGACGATCGCCAAGTTCCTGTTCACGTCCGGCTCGATCGACGCGCCCAAGGCGGTGATCACGACGCAGCGGATGATGTGCTCGAACGCCGAGATGAAGTCGGTGATCTGGCGCTTCCTCAACACGACCAAGCCGGTGGTCGTCGACTGGCTGCCGTGGAGCCACGTGTTCGGCGGCAGCCACAACATGAACATCGTGCTGCGCTTCGGCGGCAGCCTGTACCTCGACGAGGGCAAGCCGCTGCCCGCGCTGCTGGACCGCACGATCCGCAACCTGACGGACGTCGCGCCGACGATCTACTTCAGCGTGCCGCTCGCGTACGACCTGCTGGTGCGGGCGCTGCGCGACGACGCGGCGCTGCGCCGCAACTTCTTCTCGCGGCTGCAGATCATCTTCTACGCGGGCGCGGCGCTGCCGCAGTCCACGTGGGAGGAGCTGGAGCGCCTCGCGGTGATGGAACTCGGGCACCCGGTGGTGATGCTGTCGAGCTGGGGGTCGACGGAGACGGCGCCCGCCTGCACCGACTGCCACTTCCAGGCGGTGCGCTCGGGCGTGATCGGCGTCCCCGTGCCCGGCACCACGCTGAAGCTCGTCCCGGTGGCCGACAAGCTCGAGGTGCGCGTGAAGGGCCCGAACGTGTTCCCGGGCTACTGGCGCGCGCCGGAGCTCACCGCGTCGGCGTTCGACGAGGAGGGCTTCTACCTCATCGGCGACGCGGTCGAGTTCGTCGACCGCGACCGGCCGGACCGCGGGCTGCTGTTCGACGGTCGCATCGCGGAGGACTTCAAGCTCCTGTCCGGGACCTGGGTGCATGTCGGCAGCCTGCGCGTCGCCGGGATCAGCGCGTTCGCGCCGCTCGCCCTCGACATCGTCGTCACCGGCCACGACCGCGACGAGATCGGCTTCCTCGTGTTCCCCAACTTCACGGAGTGCCGCAAGTTCGCCGGCCTGCCGCCGGACACGCCCGCGGACGAGGTGCTCCGGCACCCGAACGTGAAGCTGCGCATCCGCGAGGGCCTCGTGCGTCTCAAGCGCGAGGGGGGCGGCTCGTCGACGTACCCGGGACGGGTGCTGCTGCTCGCCGAGCCGCCGTCGCCGGAGGCGGGCGAGCTCACCGAGAAGGGCTACATCAACCAGCGGGCCGTGCGCAGCCGGCGCGCCGACCGCGTGCTCGAGCTGTACGGCGACGTGCCCGAGCCCGAGGTCATCACGCTCACCTAATCCATGCGGGCGCCCACCGCCCCGCTCCACGCCATGAACGCCAAAGACCCCCACCTCGCTTCACTGCTCGTCACCGGCCACGCGGACGGCGGCGTGTACACGATCACGCTCAACCGACCGGAGAAGCGCAACGCGATCAGCGACCGCCTGCTCGCCGCGCTGGAGTCCGCCTTCGACGCGCGGCCGGCCGACACCCGCGCCATCGTCCTGTGCGGCGCGGGCGACCACTTCTGCGCCGGGCTCGACCTCTCCGAGCACCAGCACCGCGACCCGTTCGGCGTCATGCTGCACTCGCAGGGCTGGCACCGGCTCTTCAACCGGATCGAGATGTCCGGCACCCCGGTGGTCGCCGTGCTGCACGGCGCGGTCATCGGCGGCGGCCTCGAGCTCGCCGGCGCGGCGCACGTGCGCATCGCGGAGCCGTCGGCGATCTACCAGCTGCCCGAGGGGCGTCACGGCATCTTCGTGGGCGGCGGGGCCTCGGTGCGCGTCGCGCGCATCGTGGGCGCGGACCGGATGCGCGAGATGATGCTGACCGGCCGCATCTACGACGCGCAGGACGGCCTGCGCCTCGGCCTCTCGCACTACCTCGTCGGCCCCGGCGAGGGGCTCGCCAAGGCCCGCGAACTCGCGCTGCGCATCGCGGAGAACGCGCCGCTCGCCAACCACGCGATGGTCACCGCGATCCCGCGCATCGCGAACATGGCCACCGACGACGGCTTCTTCGTCGAGTCGCTCACCGCCGCGCTGACGCAGACGAGCCCCGAGGTGGTCGCGCGCATCGGCGAGTTCCTCAAGCGCAAGGGGAAGGGACCGCGCACATGAACGTCGACGACCTCGTCGCCATCGACACGCACACCCACGCCGAGGTGTCGTGCTGCCAGCCCGCCGATCCGTATTACGAGCCGTTCGCGCGCGCCGCCGACAAGTACTTCCGCAGCTCGCACCGGCCCACCATCGACGAGACCGTCGCGTACTACCGCGAGCGCAAGATCGGCCTCGTGATGTTCACGGTCGACTCGGAGTCGCACGTCGGCAACCGGCGCATCCCGAACGAGGAGATCGCGGACGCCGCGAAGCGCAACAGCGACATGATGATCGCGTTCGCGAGCATCGACCCGCACAAGGGGAAGATGGGCGCGCGCGAGGCGCGGCGCCTGATCGAGGATTGCGGCGTGCGCGGCTTCAAGTTCCACCCGACCATCCAGGGCTTCCACCCGCACGACCGGATGGCGTGGCCGCTCTACGAGGTGATCGCGGAGCACAACATGCCGGCGATCTTCCACAGCGGGCACTCGGGCATGGGCAGCGGCATGCGCGGCGGCGGCGGGCTGCACCTCGAGCCCTCGAACCCGATGCACCTCGACGCGGTGGCGGTCGACTTCCCCGACATGCAGATCGTGATCGCGCATCCGTCGTGGCCGTGGCAGGACGAGGCGCTGTCCGTCTGCCTGCACAAGCCCAACGTCTGGATCGACCTCTCCGGGTGGTCGCCCAAGTATTTCCCGCCCCAGCTCGTGCAGTACGCGAACACGCTGCTGCGCGACCGGATGCTGTTCGGGTCCGACTTCCCGCTGATCGCGCCGGACCGCTGGCTGGAGGATTTCAGGCAGGCCGGCTTCAAGGAATCGGTGCAGCCGCTGATCCTCAAGGAGAACGCGATCCGCCTCCTCAAGCTGCGGGAGGCCGCGTGAAGATCGCGGGCAGCGCATTCGTCGTCACCGGCGGCGCGTCGGGACTGGGCGAGGCCACCGTGCGCCGCCTGCACGCGGACGGCGGCAGCGTGGTGATCGCCGACCTCGACGCCGCGCGCGGCTCGGCGCTCGCGGCCGAACTGGGGTCCCGCGCCGCATTCCACCGCACCGACGTCGCGTCCGTCCCCGATGCCGAAGGCTGCGTGGCCACGGCCGTGACCGCGTTCGGCGGCCTGCACGGGCTCGTCAACTGCGCGGGCATCGGCGTGTCCGCGCGCGTGCTCGGCAAGGAGGGGCCGCAGAAGCTCGCCGACTTCGCGCGGGTGGTCACCATCAACCTCGTCGGCACCTTCAACATGATCCGCCTCGCGGCTGCCGCGATGGCGAACAACGCGCCCGACGACGGCGGCGAGCGCGGCGTCGTGGTCAACACCGCCTCGGTCGCGGCGTACGAGGGCCAGGTGGGGCAGGCCGCGTACGCGGCGTCGAAGGGCGGGGTGGTGGCGATGACGCTGCCCATCGCGCGCGAACTTGCGCGCTTCGGCATCCGCGTGTGCACGATCGCCCCCGGCCTCTTCGCGACGCCGATGATGGGCACGCTGCCGCCGGACGTGCAGGAGGCGCTCGGCAAGTCCGTGCCGTTCCCGCCGCGTCTCGGCCGGCCCGACGAATTCGCCGCGCTGGCCGCGCACATCGTCGGCAATGCGATGCTGAACGGCGAGACGATCCGCCTCGACGGCGCGATCCGGCTCGCCCCGAAGTGAGGACGCTCCGATGGCCATTTACGTTCCCCCGCTGACCGACATCCGCTTCCTGCTGCACGAAGTCGCCGGGCTCGCCGCCGTCGCGGCACTGCCCGGCTGCAGCGAGGCGACCCCCGACGTCGCCGACGCGGTGCTGGAGGAGGCGGGGCGCTTCTGCGCCGAGGTGCTCGCACCGCTCGATCCCGTCGGCGACCGCGCGGGCTGCGCGTTCGCGGACGGTGCCGTCACCACCCCGCCCGGCTGGCGCGACGCCTACGGGCGCTGCAGCGACAGCGGGTGGGTCGGCCTCGAGCTGCCGACCGCGTACGGCGGGCAGGGCCTGCCGAAGCTCCTCGCCACCCCGGTGTGGGAGATGATCCACGCCGCGAACCTCGCGTTCTCGCTGTGCCCGCAGCTCGCGATCGGCGAGACCGGCGCGCTGCTGCGCGCCGCCTCGCCCGCGCTCAAGGACGCGTACCTGCCGGGCATCGTGAGCGGCGAGTTCGCGTGCGCGATGGACCTCACCGAGCCGCAGGCGGGCTCCGACCTCGCGGCGATCCGCACGCGCGCCGAGCCGCACGCGGACGGCAGCTACCGGCTCTTCGGCAGCAAGATCTTCATCACCTACGGCGAGCACGACATGGCGGCGAACATCGTCCACCTCGTGCTCGCGCGCCTGCCCGACGCGCCGCCCGGCGTGAAAGGCATCTCGATGTTCCTCGTGCCGAAGGTCCTGCCGGACGGCACGCGCAACGACGTCGCGTGCACGGGGATCGAGCACAAGCTCGGCATCCACGGCAGCCCCACGTGCGCGATGAGCTTCGGCGAGCGCGGCGGCGCGACCGGCTGGCTCGTGGGCGAGGCCAACCGCGGCCTCGAGTACATGTTCGTGATGATGAACGAGGCGCGCTTCGCGGTCGGCGTGCAGGGCTTCGCGGTGGGCGACCGCGCGTACCAGAAGGCGCTCGCCTACGCCCGCGAGCGGGTGCAGGGCCGCCCGCCGGGCGCGGCGGCGGGCGCGCCGATCGTGCACCACCCCGACGTGCAGCGCACGCTGCTCGGCATGCGGGCCCGCCTCATGGCGGCGCGTTCGCTCGCATACACCGCGGCGGCCTGGTTCGACGTCGCCCACCACGCGGCGGACGACGGCGCGCGCGGCCGGGCGCAGCGCTTCATCGATCTCTTGATGCCCGTGGTCAAGGCGTGGAGCACGGAACTCGGCCAGCGCGTGTGCTACGACGCGATCCAGGTGCACGGCGGCATGGGCTTCGTCGAGGAGACCGGTGTGGCGCGGCACTACCGCGACATCCGCATCACGACCATCTACGAGGGAACGACCGGCATCCAGGCCAACGACCTCGTGGGCCGCAAGATCCTGCGCGAGGACGGCGCGACGCTGCGCGAATTCATGGCCGATCTCGCGTTGTCGGCGGACGAGTTCGACCGCGAGGCCCTGCCTGCGCTCGGCGCGCGGCTGCGCGCCGACCTGGCCGAACTCGACTCGGCGCTGCGGGCGCTGCTCGCGGCGGGTGCGTCCGATCCGCCTGCGGCGCTGGCCGCCGCCGTGCCGTTCCTGCACCTGCTCGGCGGGACGTGCGCGACGTGGCAGATGGGGCGCATCGCGCAGGCGGCGCAGCGACCGGCCGCACGGGCGGCGTTCGGCGACGCGTACGCGCAGGGACTGGTCGACCTCGCCCGCTTCCACGCGGATTGCATCGCGCCGGAGGCGTCCGCGCATGCGGCCGCGGTGCGCGGCGCGGGCGCCACGCGGGCGGCGGCGGCGGCGCTGGTGGCCTAGCGGTTCGGCCCGCGCCGGCGGCCCGTCACGCGGGTGGTGCCGACCCCTTGGGCCACAGCAGCCACATCCGCCCTTCCTGCTTCATCCTGCCGGCGCTGCGCGCGGCGTCGGGCCCGAAGCCCCAGAAGAAGTCGGCGCGCACCGCGCCGCGGATCGCGCCGCCCGTGTCCTGCGCCAGCACCAGCCGGTGCAGCGGGCGTGACGACAGGGGCTCGGTGGTCGCGAGGAACACCGGCGCGCCGAGCGGGATCGCGCGCGGGTCGACGGCGATGGCACGGCCCGCGAGCAGCGGCACGCCGAGCGCCCCCTGCGGCCCGTCGATCGTCGCGTCGAGGGTGCCGGGACGCGCCGGCGGCACCTCGCGGAAGAACACGTAGCTCGGGTTCTCGTCGAGCAGCGACCGCACGCGCTCGGGATTCGCCTTCGCCCACGCGCTGATCGCCTGCATCGACGAGCGCTCGTACGTCAGTTCGCCGCGGTCGATCAGCACGCGCGCGACCGACTTGTACGGGTGACCGTTCTGGTCGGCGTAGTTGAGGCGCACCATCGTGCCGTCGTCCAGCGCCACGCGGCCCGAGCCCTGGATCTCGAGGAAGAACGCCTCCACCGGATCGTCGACGTAGACGAGCGCCTTGTCCGCGTAGCTGCCGGCGTTCTTCTCGAAGTCGGCGCGCGGCCAGTACGGCACCACGCGCTTGCCGTCCAGCCGGCCGCGCACGCGCTTGTCCTTCAGCTCCGGGTAGAGGCTGCCCAGGTCGACGGTCAGCAGGTCGTCCGGCGGTGCGTACAGCGGTACGCCGAACGCCGCGCTGCGCGTGCGCGAGCCGCGCAGCAGGGGCTCGTAGTAGCCGGTGACGAGGCCGGTGTCGGTGCCGTCGGCGGCGGCAACGCGCCATGGGCTAAAATTCGCGACGAAGAACGCGCGCACTGCCCCGGGGTCGCGGCCGTCGACCGCGTTGGCGGCGGTGCACGGCGGCTGCCACGTGGCGCGGGCCGCGGGTCGCGCGACGAGAGCGCGGCAGGAGGCCAGGAAGGCCGGCCACGCCTGCGCGAGGTCGTCGTCGTCGAAGCCCGGCAGGTCGGCGAAGCTCGCGCGCGTGAACTGCGGTTTCGTCGGCGGTGCGCCGACCGGACCCTTGTCCTGCGTCGGCGGGGCGGGCGGGACGGTCTGGCAGGCGGCGAGCGACAGCGCGAGGGCGAAACCGGCGGCCAGGCGCAACGATCGGGGCGTGCTCATGGGATGGATTCTGCTCGAGGCAGGGGTCGCGCTGGCGATCGGCATCTTCATCGTCTGGTGGACCATGGGCGCGCGCCGCAAGCCGCCGCCCAAGCCCGGCGAGCGCGACCGTCAGTGAAGCGTGCGCGGCACCGACAGGGTGAACGACGGGATCGGCGCGTCGAACGCGTGCCCGTCCTCCGCGCGCATCTGGTAGGTGCCGCGCATCGTGCCCACCGGCGTCGGGATGGACGCGCCGCTCGTATACTCGAAGCTTTCGCCCGGCCGGAGCGTGGGCTGCTGGCCGACCACTCCCATGCCCTTCACTTCCTGCACCTTGTGATCGGCGTCGGTGATGATCCAGTGGCGGCTGACCAGCTGCACCGGCACCTGCCCGGTGTTGGTGATGGTGATCGTGTACGAGAAGACGTACTCGCCCTTCGCCGGATCGGACTGATCCGCGAGGAACGCCGCCTTCGGCGCCACCGTCACCTCGTATAGCTTGTCGCTGCCCATCGTTGCCGATCCACTCACCCGCGAGGATTATAGACCGATGCCCCTCGATTTCCGGATTGCCCCCTCGATCCTCTCGGCCGACTTCGCGCGGCTGGGCGAGGAAGTGCGCAGCGTGGTCGACGCCGGCGCCGACCTCATCCACTTCGACGTGATGGACAACCACTACGTGCCCAACCTCACGATCGGGCCGCTGGTGTGCGAGGCCATCAGACCGCACTCGCGGGTGCCGATCGACGTGCACCTCATGGTGAAGCCGGTCGACCGCATCGTGCCCGACTTCGCGAAGGCGGGGGCGTCCAACATCAGCTTCCACCCCGAGGCGTCCGAGCACATCGACCGCACGATCGGGCTCATCCACGAGCACGGCTGCACCGCCGGCCTCGTGTTCAATCCCGCCACGCCGCTCGACTGGCTGATGCACGTCATCGACAAGCTCGACCTCGTGCTCATCATGTCGGTGAACCCGGGCTTCGGCGGGCAGGCGTTCATCCCGCACGCGCTCGAGAAGCTCCGGGCCGCGCGCAAGATCATCGAGGCCGCGCAGCAGCGCACGGGCCGGGCGATCAGCCTCGAGGTCGACGGCGGGGTGAAGGTGTCCAACATCCGCGCGATCGCGGAGGCGGGCGCCGACACGTTCGTGGCGGGCAGCGCGATCTTCGCGGAGCCCGACCGCAAGGCGACGATCGCCCGCATGCGCGCGGAGCTCTCGTCCCTTGGCTGAGGCGGATCCGCGCGCGACGTACGCCGTCGACGGCGTCGCGTTCGACCTCGACGGCACGCTGCTCGACACCATCCACGACCTCGCGGCCGCGGTCAACGCGCTGATGGTCGAGCTGGGCCACGCGCCGCTGCCGGTGGCGACGGTGCGCGACTTCGTCGGCAAGGGGATGCCCAACCTGCTGCAGCGGGCGCTCGCGATGCGCGGCGCGCCCGCCGACGAGGCGGCGGTGCTCGCCCACCTGCCGCGCTACCAGGCGATCTACGGCGCGCTGCTCGGGCGCGAGACGCTCCTCTTCCCGGGCGTGGTCGAGGGCCTGACCCGCATGCGGGACGCGGGCCTCAAGCTCGCGGTGGTCACCAACAAGGCCACGAAGTTCGTGCAGCCCCACCTCGACCGCGCGGGGATCGCCCCGTTCTTCGACGCGATCGTCGGCGGCGACGACGCGGTGCGCAAGAAGCCCGACGCCGCGCCGATGCTGCTCGCGGCGGAGCGGCTCGGGGTCGCGCCGTCCCGGCTCATGATGGTCGGCGACTCCGGCAACGACGTCGCCTCCGCGCGCGCGGCGGGCAGCCCGGTGCTCGTCGTCCCCTACGGGTACACCGAGGGGCGGCCCGTGCAAAGCCTCGGCGCCGATGGTATAGTCGATTCGCTCGTCGTCGTGGCGGAACTCGTCCGCCGCTGACCGGCGGGCCCCACGCATCCGACCATGAGCTTCGATCTCACCGTTCCCGGCCAGCCGCGCTCGTTCGCGGCGTGGTGGCGCAAGGACGAGTGGCGCTGGCGGCGCCCACTCTAGTCCCTTCGCGTCCGCGTCGCGCGCCCAACTCCAGCGACGCCCCGGTCAACAGGCAACAGCACGAGGTCGCAGCATGATCACCGAATCCGAATTCCGCGCGCTCGCGGCGCAAGGCTACAACCGCATCCCGCTGGTCGAGGAGTCCTTCGCGGACCTCGACACCCCGCTGTCGCTCTACCTCAAGCTCGCCAACGCGCGCTACTCGTTCCTGCTGGAGTCGGTGGTCGGCGGCGAGCGCTTCGGCCGCTACAGCTTCATCGGCCTGCCCGCCCGCGTGCGGCTCATCGCGCGCGGCCGGCACGTGGACGTCGAGGACGACAGCGGCGTGCAGGAGTCCTTCGACGGCGATCCGCTCGCGTTCGTCGAGGCGTACCGGGCGCGCTTCCGCGCGGCACCGCTGCCCGGGCTGCCGCGCTTCTGCGGCGGGCTGGCCGGCATCTTCGGCTACGACGTCGTGCGCCACATCGAGACGAAGCTCGCGCACACGGGCAAGCCGCCGGTGCCCGCGCTGGCGGACGTGCCCGACCTGCTGCTGCTGCTCACCGAGGAACTCGCGGTCGTCGACAACCTGAAGAGCCGCATCTCGCTCATCGTCTACGCCGATCCCGCGCAACCCGACGCCTACGCGCGGGCCCGCGACCGCCTCACCGCGCTGCGCCGCAAGCTGCGCGAGTCGGTGGCGATCCCGTTCGCGACGGGTTCCGAGCGCACGAGCGCGGCGAGCCAGTTCGGCGAAGGCGGGTTCAAGGCGGCCGTGACGCGGGCGAAGGAGTACATCGCCGCCGGCGACATCATGCAGGTCGTGATCTCGCAGCGGATGGCGATGCCGTTCCGCGACTCGCCGCTCTCGCTCTACCGTGCGCTGCGCTCGCTCAACCCGTCGCCGTACATGTTCTATTACGATTTCGGCGACTTCCACGTGGTGGGCGCCTCACCCGAGATCCTCGTGCGCAAGGAAGGCTCGACGGTGACGCTGCGGCCGATCGCCGGCACGCGGCCGCGCGGGGCCACGCGCGAAGCGGACGAGGCGCTGGCGCAGGAGCTCGCGGCCGACCCGAAGGAGATCGCCGAGCACGTGATGCTGCTCGACCTCGGCCGCAACGACGTCGGGCGCGTCGCGCAGACCGGCACGGTGCGCGTGGCCGACCAGATGGTGATCGAGCGCTACTCGCACGTGATGCACATCGTGAGCAACGTCGAGGGGACGCTGAAGCCCGGCCTCACCAGCATGGACGTGCTGCGCGCGGCCTTCCCCGCGGGCACCGTCAGCGGCGCGCCGAAGGTGCGCGCGATGGAGATCATCGACGAGCTGGAGCCGTCCAAGCGGGGCATCTATTCCGGCGCGGCCGGCTACATCTCGTTCCAGGACGACATGGACACCGCGATCGTGCTGCGCACGGCGGTGCTGAAGGACGGGATGCTGTACGCGCAGGCGGGCGGCGGCATCGTCCACGACTCCTCGCCCGAGGGCGAGTGGCAGGAGACGCTCAACAAGCTGCGCGCGGTGATGCGCGCGGCGGAGATGGTGCAGCTCGGCCTGGACAGCGAGTGAGGAGCGCGACGCCATGCTGCTGATGATCGACAACTACGACAGCTTCACCTACAACCTCGTGCAGTACCTGGGCGAGCTCGGCGCGGACGTGCGCGTGTACCGCAACGACGCGATCACGCTGGACGAGGTCGCCGCGCTCGCGCCCGAGCGCATCGTCGTGTCGCCGGGCCCCTGCACGCCGACGGAGGCCGGCATCTCGGTGCCGCTCATCCAGCGCTTCGCGGGCGCCATCCCGATCCTCGGCGTGTGCCTCGGCCACCAGTCCATCGGGCAGGCGTTCGGCGGGCGCATCGTGCGCGCGCAGCGCGTGATGCACGGCAAGCTCTCGCCGGTCACGCACGACGACCGCGGCGTGTTCCACGGCATCCCGTCGCCGTTCGCGGTGACGCGCTACCACTCGCTCGCCATCGAGCGCGACCGCGTGCCCGACGAGCTCGAGGTCACCGCCACCGCCGACGACGGCGAGATCATGGGCGTGCGCCACCGCCGCTTCGCGGTCGAGGGCGTGCAGTTCCACCCGGAGGCGATCCTGACCGAGCACGGGAAGCGCCTGCTGCAGAACTTTCTGGACGGGCGGCGCTGACCGCTCCGCAATAGGGGAAACCAAGCCATGTCGATCACCGTGCAGGAAGCGCTCCAGCGCACCATCGAGCACCGCGAGATCTTCCACGACGAGATGCTGTCGCTGATGCGGCAGATCATGAGCGGCGAGGTGTCGCCGGTGATGATCGCCGCGCTCACCGTGGGACTGCGGGTGAAGAAGGAGACGATCGGCGAGATCGCCGCCGCGGCGCAGGTGATGCGCGAGCTCTCCACCAAGGTGGACGTCGTCGACCGTGCGCACCTCGTCGACATCGTCGGCACCGGCGGCGACAGCTCGCACACCTTCAACATCTCGACCGCGTCGATGTTCGTCGCGGCGGCCGCGGGCGCGCGCGTGGCCAAGCACGGCGGGCGCTCGGTGTCGTCGAAGTCCGGCAGCGCCGACGTGCTGGAGGCGCTCGGCGCCAACATCATGCTCAAGCCCGAAGCCGTCGCTGCCTGCATCGCGGAGACGGGCGTGGGCTTCATGTTCGCGCCCAACCACCACTCGGCGATGAAGCACGCCGCGCCCGTGCGCCGCGAGCTCGGCGTGCGCACGATCTTCAACATCCTGGGCCCGCTCACCAACCCGGCGAGCGCGCCGAACCAGCTCATCGGCGTCTTCCACCCGGACCTCGTGGGCATCCACGTGCGCGTGCTGGAGAAGCTCGGCGCGCACCACGCGATCGTCGTCTACGGCAAGGACGGCATGGACGAGGTGTCGCTCGGCGCGGCGACGATGGTGGGCGAGCTGAAGGACGGCGCGATCCGCGAGTACGAGATCCACCCGGAGGACTTCGGGCTCTCGATGAAGTCCAACCGCGGCCTCAAGGTGGGGGACGCGGTGGAGTCGAAGGAGATGGTGCTGGAGGCGCTGTCCGACGTCGAGGGCACGCCGCGCGAGATCGTCGCGCTCAACGCCGGCACCGCGCTCTACGCGGCGGACGTCGCGAAGTCCATCGGCGAGGGCATCGAGCTCGCGCGCGCCGCGATCGCGAGCGGCGCCGCGAAGAAGAAGCTCGAGCACTTCGTCGCCACCACCCGCAAGCTCGCCCCGCCGGCGGCCTGATGCCGCGCGCGCGCCGCGACCCGGACGACGCGCTGGTCGTGCGCCGCGCGACGACGCGGGACATCGCGCGCGTCGCGCAGTGGAACCGCGAGCTGATCGAGGACGAGCGGCACGACAATCCGGCGACCGTGGACGTGCTCGCCGGGCGCATGCGCACGTGGCTCGCCGAGGACTACCAGATCTGCGTGTTCGAGGAGCGCGGCACGCCGGCCGGCTACGCACTCTTCCGCGAGATTCCCGAGTGGCTGCACCTGCGGCACTTCTTCGTCGCGCGCACGCACCGCCGGCAGGGCGTCGGCCGGCGCGCGTTCGCGCAGCTCGTCACCGCCTTCTTTCCCGCGGACAAGCGGGTGCTGGTCGAGGTGCTGGTCGGCAACCGCGGCGCGGTGGCCTTCTGGGACGCGATCGGCTTCTCCGAGCGCTACCTCGGCATGCAGTACCCGGCATCCCAACCCTGATCCCCCGTTCCCCATGGCCAAGAGCGACATCCTCGAGAAGATCATCACCACCAAGGCACAGGAAGTGATCGCCGCGCAGGTGGAGCGCCCGATCGCCGCGGTCGAACAGGACGCGCGCGCGCAGCCGCCGGCCCGCGGGTTCGAGCGCGCCCTGCGGGACAAGATCGCGGCGGGCCGCCCGGCGGTGATCGCCGAGATCAAGAAGGCGAGCCCCAGCAAGGGCGTGATCCGGGAGACGTTCGACCCGCCCGCGATCGCCGCGAGCTACGAGCGCGCCGGCGCGGCCTGCCTGTCGGTCCTCACCGACAAGCCGTTCTTCCAGGGCGACGGGCAGTACCTGGTCGCCGCCCGCGGCGCGTGCGCGCTGCCGGCGCTGCGCAAGGAGTTCATCGTCGACGAGTACCAGGTCGTCGAGTCGCGCGCGCTGGGGGCCGACGCCATCCTGCTCATCGTCGCGGCGCTGGAGGACGCGCAGATGGCGGCGCTCGAGGCCTGCGCCCACGCGCACGGGATGGACGTGCTGGTCGAGATCCACGACGCGGCCGAGCTCGACCGCGCGCTGCGGCTCAAGACGCCGCTCCTCGGCATCAACAACCGCAACCTGCGCAACTTCAGCGTCACGCTCGACACCACCTTCAACCTGCTGCCGAAGGTCCCGGCGGACCGGCTGGTCGTCACCGAGAGCGGCATCGCCACCCCGCGCGACGTCGCGCTGATGCGCGAGCGCGGCGTGCACGCGTTCCTGGTGGGGGAGGCGTTCATGCGCGCGGCGGACCCGGGATCGGCGCTCACGGCGCTCTTCGGCTAGCCGCCGGCGCGACCCCCATTTTGCTATGATGCGCTGCCACGCCCGTGGCGGCGCTGCCGGTCCCGCCGGCGCCGTACGCCGGGGCCGGCGTCCCGCTTCCGAATCCAGCCACCGCCGCCCCAACGGACACCCGTGTCGGCCATCGCCGTCCACAACGTCAGCAAGCACTGGACGACCGGCGACGGTCAGGTGCGCGCCGTCGACGAGGTCTCCTTCGAGCTGGCCGAGGGCACGCTCAACGTGCTGCTGGGGCCTTCCGGCTGCGGCAAGTCCACCACGCTGCGGCTGATCGCGGGCCTCGAGGCCGCGGACGGCGGCAGCATCTCCATCGGCGGCCGCGACGTCACCGGCCTGCCGCCCGCGGGCCGCAACATCGCGATGGTGTTCCAGAGCTACGCGCTGTTCCCGCACCTGTCGGTGGCCGAGAACATCCTGTTCGGGCTGCGCGTGCGCAAGGTGCCGCCGGGCGAGTGCCAGTCGCGGCTCACGAAGGTCGCGGACCTGCTGGGGCTGTCCCCGCTCCTCGCCCGCAAGCCGTCCCAGCTCTCGGGCGGCCAGCAGCAGCGCGTGGCGCTGGGGCGCGCGATCATCAACGAGGCGCCGGTGTGCCTCATGGACGAGCCGCTGTCCAACCTCGACGCGCAGCTGCGCGCCGAGATGCGCACGGAGATCCGCGCGCTGCAGCGCAAGCTCGGCATCACGATGGTGTACGTCACGCACGACCAGGTCGAGGCGATGTCGATGGCCGACCGCGTGATCCTCATGAACAGCGGGCGCATCGAGCAGAACGGCACGCCGGTCGAGCTCTACGAGCGGCCGGCCAACGTCTTCGTCGCGCGCTTCATCGGCACGCCGCCCATGAACCTGCTGGCGCTCGAGCGCGGCAGCGGCGGGGCGGTGATCGGCGGCACCGAGGGCCCGGTGGTGCTGCCCGCCGAATTCGCCGGCGGGCGCCTCGGCGTGCGGCCGGAGCACGTGGCGCTCGCGGCCGGCAGCGGCATCCGCGCGCTGGTCGAGGGTGTCGAGTATCTCGGCGGCGATTCGCTTCTCACGTGCCGCATCGGCGGCCAGACGCTGGCGGTGCGCGCACCGGGCAGCGTGGCACTCGCGCGCGGCGACGCGGCGTGGCTCACCTGGCCGCCGGGCGCCCAGCATTTCTTCGCAGCGGACGGCGTGCGGCACGACCCGGACGCGCGTCACCAGGCCGCCATCAGGACGGCGTAGGCTTCACCGGTTCACTCGAGGAGGAGACATGGGGAATCGCATCATCCGCATCATCGCGTCCGTCGCCGCGCTGGCACTGACGCTGTTCGTGGCGGCCGGCGCGCGCGCGCAGGTCACCGAGGTGTCGTTCTACTACCCGGTGGCGGTCGGCGGTCCGATCACCAAGATCATCGACGGCTTCGCGGCGGACTTCGAGAAGGAGAACCCCGGGATCAAGCTGAAGCCGATCTACTCGGGCAGCTACCAGGAGTCGATCACCAAGGCGCTCACCGCCGTGAAGAGCGGCGAGCCGCCGGTCATGTCGATCCTGCTCTCCACCGACATGTTCACGCTGATCGACGAGGACGCGATCGTCCCGTTCGACACGCTGATCAAGACGCCGGACGACCAGGCGTGGGTGAAGTCGTTCTATCCCGCGTTCATGGAGAACAGCCAGACCGGGGGCAAGACGTGGGGCATCCCGTTCCAGCGCTCGACCATCGTCCTCTACTACAACAAGGAGATGTTCAAGGAAGCCGGGCTCGATCCCAACAAGGCGCCCGCGACCTGGGCCGAGATGACGGCGTTCGCGCAGAAGCTCACCAAGCGCGACGCGTCGGGCAGGTCACGCAGTGGGGCGTGCAGATCCCGTCCTCGGGCTTCCCGTACTGGCTCTTCCAGGGTCTCGCGATCCAGAACGGCCAGAACCTCATGAACCAGGCGGGCACCGAGGTCTACTACGACAAGCCGGAGGTGATCGGCGCGCTACAAGCCTGGTCGACCTCGTCAACAAGTACAAGGTCCACCCGGAAGGCATCGTCGAGTGGGGCACCACGCCCAAGGATTTCTTCGAGCGCAAGGTGGCGATGATCTGGACCACCACCGGCAACCTCACCAACATCAAGAACAACGCCAAGTTCGACTTCGGCGTTGCGATGCTTCCCGGCGTCCAAGCAGCGCGGCAGCCCGACCGGCGGCGGCAACTTCTACATCTTCGCGAAGTCGACCCCGGCGCAGCGCGAAGCGGCGATGAAGTTCATCAAGTGGGTGACCTCGCCGCAGCGCGCGGCGCAGTGGGGCATCGACACGGGCTACGTCGCGGTGCGCGCGGATGCGTGGGACACGCCGGTGATGAAGCAGTACGTCGCGGGCTTCCCGGCGGCCGCCGTCGCGCGCGACCAGCTGCCGTACGCGAAGGCGGAGCTTTCGACGCACGACAACCAGCGCGTGACCAAGGCCCTGAACGACGGCCTGCAGGCGGCGCTCACCGGCACCAAGACGCCCGAGGCGGCGATGAAGGACGCGCAGCGGGAGGCGGATCGGTTGCTGCGGACGTACAAGAAGTAGGCGGCAGCCGGCCTCGGTCGTGCGGCTGAGTGCGAACGCGCCGCCGGAGCTCCAAGCTCCCTCTCCCCGTGGGCGGGGAGAGGGCCGGGGTGAGGGGAAGCGATCGCGCGAGGGCACTGCGCCATGACCGGACCGACGCGGAAGCGAAGCTCTGGCTACGACTTCGCGCGCGCCAGCTGGGGGGTTACAAGTTTCGCCGGCAGCATCCCTGCGGCGGATACATCGTCGATTTCCTATGTGTCGAACGCAGACTCATTGTCGAGGTGGATGGTGGGCAACACGCGCAGCAACAGGCCTACGACCGCAGGCGCACGGATGACCTTGAGGCGATGGGCATGATCGTGTTGCGCTACTGGAATGACGACGTCCTTGCGCGGATGGAAGCGGTCCTGGACGACATCTTCCTGGCGCTCGCTGCCCCTCACCCCGACCCTCTCCCCGCGCACGGGGAGAGGGAGCGCCTTGCGCACGCTCGTGCACTACGCGGACGTCGGCGCTAAGCATGACCCGCACCACCCAATGGCTCTACGGCTGGCTGCTCCTGCTGCCCTCGCTCGTCCTGCTCGCGCTCTTCACGCACTACCCGGCCGTCGCCACGTTCTGGCACAGCTTCTTCTCGACTCCGAAGGGCAGCCGGCCTTCGGTGTTCGTCGGCGTCGACAACTACCAGCAGCTGGTCGAGGACCCGATCTTCTGGCAGGCGCTCACCAACAACCTCTGGTACGCGGTCGGCACCATCCCCGCGTCCATCGTCATCGCGATCGCGATGGCGGTGTGGGTCAACGAGCGAATTGCGGGCCGGGGCATCCTGCGGCTCGCCTACTTCACGCCGACGATCCTGCCGATGATCGCGGTGGCCAACATCTGGCTCTTCTTCTACACGCCGGAGTACGGGCTCCTCAACCAGTTCCTCGGCCTGTTCGGCGTGCCCAGCCACAACTGGCTCGGCACCAAGAGCACGGCGCTCGCGGCGCTGATGGCCGTCACGGTGTGGAAGGAGGCAAGCTTCTTCATGATCTTCTACCTCGCGGCGCTGCAGTCGATGTCGCCGCACCTCGCGGAAGCCGCGAGCATCGAGGGCGCGTCGCGCTGGTATTTCTTCCGCCGCGTGACGTTTCCGCTGCTCATGCCGACGACGCTGTTCGTGCTGGTCAACGCGGTGATCAACGCGTTCCGGCTCGTCGATCACATCGTCGTGATGACCCGCGGCGGGCCGGACAACGCGACCTCGCTCCTGCTCTACTACATCTACGAGATCGGCTTCCGGTTCTGGGACTCGGCCTACGCGGCCGCGCTCACCGTGGTGCTGCTCGTCATCCTCGGCCTGGTCGCGCTCGCGCAGTTCTTCTTCCTCGAGCGCAAGGTGCACTACCAGTGAGCGCGACCGGAATGCCGGGAGGGCCGCGACCGTGACCCCCGGCGCCAACGTCTACGCGTCCCACGGTGCCACCAAGGCGCTGGAGACGCTCGCCGCGTGGATCCTCGGGTTCCTGTGGATCCTGCCGCTGCTGTACGCGTTCTGGACGGCGTTCCACCCGGCGGAGTTCTCCACGCGCCTCGCCCTCGCCGCGCCGCTGACGCTCGACAACTTCGCGCGCGCGTGGGCGGCCGCGCCGTTCGCCCGCTACTTCGTGAACACCGTGCTGCTGGTCACGATGGTGCTCGCCGCGCAGCTGGTGCTGGTGACGCTCGCCGCCTACGCGTTCGCGCGCTTCGAGTTCCCGGGCCGCGGCGTGCTGTTCGCGCTGGTGCTGGTGCAGCTCATGATCATGCCGGACGTGCTGATCGTCGAGAACTACCGGACGATGACGGCGCTTGGACTCAAGGACACGATCCTCGCCATCGGCCTGCCGTACATGGCGAGCGCGTTCGGCATCTTCCTGCTGCGGCAGACCGCTCAAGACGGTGCCGCGCGAGCTCATTGAGGCCGCGCGGGTCGAGGGCTACGCCGCTGCGGGTGCTGTGGAAGGTCTACGTGCCGCTCGCGTCCCACCTACCTCGCCTACGCGCTGGTCAGCGTGAGCTACCACTGGAACAACTTCCTGTGGCCGCTCATCATCACCAACTCGGTCGAGTCGCGGCCGGTGACGGTCGGGCTGCAGGTCTTCTCGGCCACCGACCAGGGCCTCGACTGGTCGGTGATCACGGCGGCCACGCTCCTCACCACCGCCCCGCTGCTGATCGCCTTCCTCCTCTTCCAGAAGCAGTTCGTGCAGTCGTTCATGCGCGCCGGCATAAGGTAGCCCCCGATGAAGCTCATCACCTGGAACGTGCAGTGGTGCCGCGGCACCGACGGCAACGTCGATGCGGCGCGCGTGGTCAGGGACGCGCAGCGCATTGCCGACTTCGACGTCCTGTGCCTGCAGGAGATCGCCGACAACTTCGCGGATCCGCTGCTCGGCAACCACAGCGGCGAGGACCAGTTCCAGCGGCTCGCCGACCTCCTGCCCGGCTACCACGCGGTCCCGGGCGTGGCGGTCGACATGCCGGGCGCGAACGGGCGCCGCGCGCGCTTCGGCAACCTGCTGCTGTCCCGCCTCCCGGTGCTGCAGACGTTCCGCCACCTGCTGCCGTACCCCGCCGACCAGGACGTCCCGTCGATGCCCCGCATCGCGGTCGAGGCGGTGGTGAAGGCGTCGTTCGGCGAGGTGCGCGTGATCACCACGCACCTCGAATATTTCTCTCTGAAGAAGCGGTCGGCGCAGGTCGAGGCGCTGCGCGCGATCTACGCGGAGGGCTACGGCTACGCCCGCGACCCGCGCGTCACCGAGGACGACGGCGGCCCGTACACGACGCTGCCGCGCCCCGCCGCCACGGTGATCACCGGCGACTTCAACCTCGAGTACAGCGATCCGCTGCACGCGCGGATGCAGGCGCCCTTCGCCGACGACACGCCGCCGCTCGTCGACGCCTGGGACGTCGCGCACCCGGGGACGCCCTACCCGCCCACCTTCCGCATCTACGAGAAGGAGTACCCGGAGCAGAAGGCGTACGCGTGCGACTTCATCTTCGTCAGCGACGGCCTGCGGCCGCGCGTGCGCGAGGTCCGGGTCGACGGGGTCACGCAGGTGTCCGACCACCAGCCGGTGGTGCTCACGCTGGGCTGACGCGGCCGGGGCGGTCCTGCGCCGCCGCTTCCCGCGCGGGTTCCGCCCGGGCAGGTAAAATAACAGGTTGCCTGCGGCCGCCCGGTTGCCGCCGGCCGCCTTCGCCCGCCGCCGCCGTGACCGCCCACCACCCCGCCGACGCCTCGCTCACCTTCACCGGCGAGCGCTTCCTGCCGGAAGTCCGCGGGGCGATCTGGTACGAGCACTGGCACCGCTACGTCGCCGTCGCGCCGCTCACGACCGGCCGGCGCGTGCTCGACGCCGCCTGCGGCGAGGGCTACGGCAGCTTCCTGCTGTCGCGCGCCGCGGCCAGCGTCGTCGGCGTCGACCTCTCCGCCGAGGCCGTGGCGCACGCGGCGCAGCGCTACCGCCGTCCCAACCTCGCCTTCCGCGCCGGATCGGTCACGGCACTGCCGCTGCCGGATGCGAGCGTGGAACTCGTCGTGTCGTTCGAGACCATCGAGCACCTGCACGAGCAGCGCGAGATGCTGGCCGAGTTCCGCCGCGTGCTGGTGCCCGACGGCATCCTCGTGATCTCGTCGCCGAACCGTCCGGTCTACAACGAGGGCGGCGGCGTGGAGAACCACTACCACGTGCGCGAGCTCGACCGCGACGAGCTGGCGGCGCTGCTGCACGAGGGCTTCCCGCAGCAGGCGTGGTACGCGCAGCGCGTGCTGGCGCAGTCCGCGCTGTGGCGCGAGGGCGCCGCGGCCGGCGCCCCCGCGTTCGTCACGGTCGATGCCGAAGGCCCCGCGGCCGCCGCAGCGCCGGCGCCCGCGATGTACTTCCTGGTCGTCTGCGCGCGCGCCGGCGTGCCGCTGCCGGCGCTCGCCTCGCTATCGCTCTTCGACGACGGCTCGCTCGCGCTGTGGCGCGACTACGTGCGCGCGCTCGTCCGCGAGCGCGAGCTGGCCTGGGACGAGATCGCTGCCCGCAAGGTCGCGGAGGAGCGGCTCGCGGAGCTGGTGCCGGCCCTGAACGACCTCGCGAGCGCCCGCGAGGCGATCGCCGTGATGGAGACCCGCATCGCGTCGCTCGAGGCGGAGCTCGCCCACACGCAGCGGCGTGCGCAGGCGGCGATCGACACGACCGAGCAGGCCCTTGCCGAAGCCCAGCAGGTACTCGCGCGGGAGACGCAGGCGCACGCCGACACCCGCACCGCGCTGGCCGAGACCAAGGCGCGCCTCGCGTACCGCGAAAGCCTGCGCGGCTGGCTGCGCTACCCGCTTGCGGCGACGCGCCGGCGCGAGGGCGCGTGATGGCCACCGTCGACGTCGTCGTCCCCGTCTGGGGTGCGCTGCGCGTACTGCGCCGCTGCGTGGACAGCGTGCTGGCCGCGCGCGTCGCCACGCCGTACGAACTGGTCGTGGTCGACGACGGCAACACCGATCCCGAGATGCGCCAGTACCTCGCCGAACTCGGGGCGCGCGGCGACGTGACCGTGGTGGCGCAGGCGCAGCGGCAGGGCCACGCGGCCGCCGTCAATCGCGCGTTCTCGCTGCACCGTGACCGCGACGTCGTGATCCTGCACTCGGATGCCGAGGTCGCCAACGACTGGCTCGACCGCCTCGCCGCCCATGCCGCCGCACGCGAGGTTGGCATGATCGCCTGCTTCTCGAACGCGGTCGCGAGTGCCACCTACCCACTTGCCCACGCCGACCAGCCGCTGCCCGAGGGCTACACCGTCGGGTCGCTGGACGCCGCGTTCGCGCGCGCGAATCCGGGCCGCTCGGTGGCGCTGCCGTCGGTGTCCGGGCCCTGCCTGTACCTGCGCCGCGAATGCCTGAGCGCGGTCGGCGCGTTCGACGGCGCGCCGCTCGGCAGCGATTACGGCGTCGAGATCGACTTCTGCCTGCGCGCGGGCAGCGCCGGATTCGTGAACCTGCTGGCCGGCGACGTGTTCGTCGCGCACCAGGGCCACGCGTCGTTCGGCGCCGCGGAGGCGCGCTCGCTCGACGAGCGGACGGAGATCGCGCTCGCCAAGCTCTACCCGACGATCGTCGCCGACCGCAAGGACCTGGCCGAGCGCGAGCCCGCGCTGCCCTTCGCGCGGCGCGTCGACCTCCTGCGCCTCGCCGACTCGGGCAAGCGCCTGCTGGTGTTCGTGTCGCACCCCTGGGGCGGCGGCATCCGCCGCTACATGCACGACCTCGCCACCCTCACCGACGACCGCTGCGAGGTGCTGTTCCTCGAGCCCGCCGTGGGAGACACGGTGAAGCTCTCGTGGCCGCGGCAGGGCGAGAGCTTCGCGCTCTACTTCCCGCTCCCGGCCGAGTTGCCGGCGCTCGCGGCCACGCTGCGCGCGATCGGCGTCGAGCGCCTGCACTTCCACCACGTGCACCTGCAGCCACGGGCGATCCTCGACCTGCCGGCGCTGGCCGGCGTCCCGTACGACTACACGCTGCACGACTACCATCCGATCTGCCCGCAGTACCACCTCGTCGCCGAGGACGGGCGCTACTGCGGCGAGCCGGATGCCGCCGGCTGCGCCGCGTGCCTCGCGCGCCGGCCGCCGCTGTGGAACCTCGACATCGGCGCCTGGCGCGGTGCGTTCGGCGCGCTGCTGCGCGGCGCTGACCGCGTGATCGCGCCGTCGCAGGACGTCGCCTCCCGCATGCGGCGCTACTTCCCGGACGTCGGCATCGAGGTGTGGCCGCACCCCGAGGGCGTGCTGCCGCCGGCAGCGCGCGTCGCGCGCGTGGCGATCCTCGGCAACCTGTCGCCGGAGAAGGGCCTGCACGTCGTCGCGGCGTGCGCGCGCGACGCGCAGGAGCGCAACCTGCCGCTGGTCTTCCGCGTGCTGGGCTCGACCACCGAGCCGATCCCGCAGGCCCCGGAAGCGCCGCTCACGATCTACGGGCAGTACGTCGACACGGCGCTGCCCGGCCTCATCGCGGCGGAGAAGCCGGATGTCCTTCTGTTCGCGGCGCAGGTGCCCGAGACCTACGCGTACACCCTGTCGGTCGCGCTGCAGTCGCGGCTGCCGATCGTCGCCTCCGCGCTCGGCGCCTTCCCCGAGCGGCTCGCGGGGGCGCATGGGTCCACCACCGTGCCGTGGGACGCGCCGCCGTCGCGCTGGAACGACGCGCTGCTCGCCGCGGCCGGCCTCGCCCCGGCCGCCGAGACCCCGGCGCGGCGCGCGAAGGCGGTGAGCTGATGGATCCCGCGCGCTACCGGTCGCTCTATCTCGCGCCCCTGCCCGCGGGACCGCGCGCGCGGCACGGCGAGGCGCCGCTGCCGGCGCTCGACGAGCGGCACTTCTACCTGCGCGAAGGCGAGGTGGAGGAGGTGCCGCTGACGCTGCCGCAGCTCTACGTCGCGGGGGTGGAGTGCGGCCACACGGCGGCCCGCGCGGAACTCAAGCACCAGATCGGCTCGGTCTCCGAGCAGCTCGACCAGTTCCGCGCGGTGCAGGAGCGCGCGATGGGCGACCGCGAGCACCTCGCCAAGGAGCTCCTCGCCACGCAGCGCAGCTTCCACTCCGCCCAGCTGCAGATCTCCGAGATGCAGATGGAGGCGGGGCACATGCAGATGCAGTCCGACCAGATGCAGCTGCACGCCACCCACCTCGAGACCTCGCTCGAGCAGGCGCGCAACCGCATCGACGAGCTCGAGAACTCGCGGGCGTGGCGCATGACCGGGCCGCTGCGCAGTGCCGGGCACCGGCTCAAGGTCGCCCGCGCGCGCTTCCACGCGTGGCAGGCGGGCGTGCGGCGCCTGCCGCAGCTGTCGTCGATCGCGCTGTCGGTGCTGAAGCAGGAAGGTCCCGCCGCGCTCGCCCAGCGGGTGAAGGCGAAGGTGACCGCCGAGGAGCGGTTCAAGCCGTCCACGGCGCCGCGCTTCGCGCTGGAGGAGACCTTCGCGCCGATCGCGTTCACGCCGGCGCGGATGCCGCTCGTGACCATCGTGATTCCCGTGTACGGCAAGCCGCAGCTCACGTACACGTGCCTCAAGAGCCTGCACGCATGCACGCCGCACGACATGATCGACATCGTGATCGTGGACGACGCCGGCCCGGATCCCGCGGCCGAGACGCTCGCGATGGTCACGGGCGTGCGCATCGAGCGCAATCCGCAGAACCTGGGCTTCATCGGCACCTGCAACCGCGGCGCCGAATTGGCGCGCGGCGGCACGCTCGTCTTCCTCAACAACGACACGATCGTGACGCCGGGATGGCTCGAGGCGCTGCTGCGGGTCTTCGCCGACCGGGCGGACGCGGGCCTGGTCGGTGCGCGGCTCATCTATCCGGACGGGCGCCTGCAGGAAGCCGGCGGGATCGTCTGGCGCGACGGGTCGGCGTGGAACTGGGGCCGCAACGACGATCCGGAGAAGCCCGAGTACAACTACGTGCGGCCGGTCGACTACTGCTCGGGCGCGTGCCTCGCCATCCCGCTCGCGCTCTTCCGCGAGCTGGGAGGCTTCGACCGCCGCTACGCTCCCGCGTACTACGAGGACGCCGACCTCGCGTTCGCCGTGCGCGCGGCGGGCCGCACCGTCTACTACCAGCCGGCGTGCACGGTGGTCCACTTCGAGGGGCAGACCTCCGGGACCGACGACACCTCCGGCGTGAAGCGGCACCAGGTGGTGAACCGCGAGACGTTCGCGAAGAAGTGGGAAGGCGCGCTCGCGCGGCACCGCGCCAACGGCATCGAGGCGCAGCTCGAGCGCGACCGCTGGGCGAAGATGCGCGTGCTGGTGATCGAGGCGTGCATGCTGACCCCGGACCACGACGCCGGCTCCGTGCGCATGCTGGCGATCCTCGAGATCCTCACGTCGCTGGGCTGCAAGGTGACGTTCGTCGCCGACAACCTGGAGCACCGCCAGCCCTACGTGTCCCAGCTGCAGCAGCGCGGGGTCGAGGTCCTGTTCCACCCGTTCGTGCGCTCGATCACGGACATCCTCGACAAGCGCGGCAGCGAGTTCGACATCGTGATGATCTCGCGCCACTACATCGCGGTGAAGCACATCGACGCCGTGCACGCATTCGCGCCACGCGCGCTGGTGGTCTTCGACACCGTGGACCTGCACTTCCTGCGCACCGAGCGCCAGGCCGAGCTCGACGGCGACCCCGCCGCGCGCGCGGCGGCGCGGGCCAAGCGCGACGAGGAGCTGACCCTCATCCGCAAGTCCGACGTCACGCTGGTCGTGTCGCCGTTCGAGAAGACGCTGCTGGCCGACATCGTGCCCGAGGCGAACGTCATGGTGCTCTCCACCATCCACGAGCTGATGCCGGCGGGGCGCCCGTTCGCGGAGCGCGAGGGCCTCGTGTTCATCGGCGGGTTCCAGCATCCGCCGAACACCGACGCCGTGCTGTGGTACGCGCAGGAGGTGATGCCGCACGTGCGCACGCTGCTGCCCGGGGTGAAGACGTTCATCGTGGGCAGCAAGGTCCCGTCGACCATCCGCGACCTCGCCGCGCCCGACTTCGTGGTCACCGGCTACGTGCCGGACGTCACGCCCTACTTCACGGGCTGCCGCGTCTCGATCGCGCCGCTGCGCTACGGCGCCGGCGTCAAGGGCAAGATCAACCACGCGATGAGCTACGGGCTGCCGGTGGTGGGGACCACGCCGGCGGTGGAAGGCATGTCGCTGGTGCCCGAGCGCGACGTGCTCGTGGCCGACGCGCCCGCGGATTTCGCGAACGCCATCGCCCGCCTCTACCAGGACGAGGCGCTGTGGCAGGCGCTCTCGGCCGGCGGCCGCGAGAACATCCGCACCTACTTCTCGCGCGACGTCGCGCGCAGCGCCATCACGCGCCTCATCGCCTTCGCGCGCCGGGCGGAACGCCGCGCGGCGTAGCGCGCAATCGCCAACCCTCCGTGTCAGACACCGAGGCTGCCCGGATCAGCCTCCGGTTCGCGTGAACACGAGGTCGAACACGCCGTGGCCGAGCTTCAGGCCGCGCGTCTCGAACTTCGTCTGCGGTCGCCACGGCGGGCGGGGCGCGAAACCTGCCGCGGTGTTCGCGAGCAGCGGCTCGGCGCCGAGCGTGGCGAGCATGTCCTGCGCGTAGTCTTCCCAGTCGGTCGCCGCGTGCAGGTAGCCGCCGGGCGCCAGCCGGCCGGCGAGCGCGTGCACGAACGCGGGCTGCAGCAGGCGCCGCTTGTGGTGGCGCTTCTTGGGCCACGGGTCGGGGAAGTAGACGTGGATGCCGGCGAGCGCGGCGGCGGGGATCATGTGCTCCACCACCTCGACCGCGTCGTGCCGGATCACGCGCACGTTGCGCAGCGCCATCTCGTCGATGCGCTTCAGGAGCGCGCCCACGCCCGGTGCGTGCACCTCGAGGCCGAGGAAGTCGCGTTCGGGCTGCGCCGCGGCGATGGCCGCTGTGGTCTCGCCCATCCCGAAGCCGATCTCGAGCACGATGGGGGCGACACGGCCGAACACCGCGGCGAAGTCGAGCGTTGCGGGCGCATACGGCAGGCCGTAGCGCGGCAGCAGTTCGTCGAAGGCGCGCGTCTGCGCCGGCGACATCCGCCCCTGCCGCAGCACGAAGCTGCGCACCGGGCGGCGCCGGTCCTCGCCGCCGTCCTCGTCGCGATCCACGGTCCGGCTATCCCTTGCGCCAGTCGGCGGCGGTGAGCTTGCGCTCGACGGTGCGTGGGGCGTCGCTTCCCTGCGCCGTGTACGAGATCGTCAGCGTGTCGGGGTCCTTCCACGCGACCGTCACGTCGGCCCACGCGACCGGCGGCTTGTACGACAGTTCGCGGACGAGGCCCTCGCGCGTCACGCGCCACACCGTCAGTTCGTTCGTGCACCCCTTGGGGCAGAAGTCGGCGACCGCCACGCGCTGGCGGTCCTGCGCGAGGAAGGGCTCGGCCGGCAGCGTGGTGAGCGCCCCGCTGGCGCGCTGCAGGACCGCATAGTTGATGTTGTCGCCCGACGCGACGAACAGCACGACCGCGTTGACGGGGTTCCAGTAGTCCCACAGCGCGTAGCTCTTCTCGGCGCTGGCCGCCAGCGAGTCGACGAACTCGCGCGTCCCCGCCGGGTACAGCGAGACCTTGAGCGTGTCGCCGGTGCGCGTGGCGAGGTTGGGCAGCGCCTTCAGCTGCTCGGCCTCGATGATGCGGCCGCAGTGGGCGGGGCTCTCGGCGTTGTTGCAGAGCTCGGTCACCCGCTCCGGCGTCGGCGGGACCGCGTGCGCCGCGGCGGCGGCCACAACGGCGAGAGCGCCGGCGATCCGGCGCAGCGTGCGCGCGCGCATGGACGTCAGCCGATGAGGCCGGACGTCGGCGAGCTGGGGCTCGCCGCGTAGAGCTTGCGCGGCATGCGGCCGGCGAGGAACGCGTCGCGGCCCGCCTCGACGGCGAGGCGCATCGCGCGCGCCATCCGCACCGGGTCCCGCGCGAGCGCGATCGCGGTGTTCATGAGCACGCCGGAGCAGCCGAGTTCCATCGCGATCGCCGCGTCCGACGCCGTGCCGACGCCCGCGTCCACCAGCACCGGGACCTTCGACTGCTCGATGATGAGCTTCAGGTTCCACGGGTTCAGGATGCCCATGCCCGACCCGATGAGCGAGGCGAGCGGCATGATCGCCACGCACCCGATCTGTTCCAGCTCGCGCGCGATGTTCGGGTCGTCGGACGTGTACACCATCACCTGGAAGCCGTCGGCGACCAGGCGCTCGGCGGCCTTCAGCGTCTCGCGCACGTTCGGGAACAGCGTGTTGCTGTCGCCCAGCACCTCGAGCTTGGTGAGCGCGTGGCCGTCGAGCAGCTCGCGCGCGAGCTTCAGCGTGCGCACGGCGTCGTCGGCGGTGTAGCAGCCCGCGCTGTTCGGCAGGTACGTGAACTGCGACGGCGGCAGGTAGTCGAGCAGCGAGGGCGCGTTGGCGTCCTGCCCGAGGTTCGTGCGGCGGATGGCGACCGTGACGATCGAGGCGCCGGAGGCGTCGATGGCCTCGCGCGTCTGCGCGAAGTCGCGGTACTTGCCGGTGCCGACGAGGAGGCGCGAGGCGTACGCACGTCCGGCGATGACGAGGGGGTCGGCGACGGCGGAGGAGGCGAGCGGGGCGTTCATCCGCGCATTTTACGCCCGGCGCCCGGGCGGCGGTCAGCCGCCGCCGACCGCGGCGACGACCTCCAGCCGGTCGCCGGCCGCCACCGTCGTGGCGGCGTACTGGCTCTTCGGCACGATCTCGCCGTTGCGCTCGACGGCGATGCGGCGGCCCTCGAGCTTCAGTGCCCGCACGAGGTCCGCGACCGTCGCCGGCGGGGGCTCGAGACGCTGCAGGGCGCCGTTCACCATGAGTTCCATCCGCGCCATCCTAGCACCGGTGCCCGGCGCTCACTCCCGGTACCGGCGCATCGCGGCGTCGAGGAGTGCCAACTGCCGCTCGAACGCGCGGCACATGCTGCACGCGGCCAGGTGCCAGCGGACCTTGGCGGCCTGCCAGCGCGTCAGGGGCGCGTCGTGCGCCTGCGACAGGAGGTGCGAGACCTCCCGGCACATGGCCACGTGGCCGAGCAGGAAGCGGAACGGGTTCATGGTTTCGACGGGCCCGCTAGGCCCGCGCGCGCCCCGCGAACCAGTTGAGCTCGAGGCACTCGCGCAGGGACATGCGGGCGCGGTACAGGATCACCCAGAGATTGTTCGCGGTGATCCGCAATTCCTTACAGATCTCGTCGCTTTCGAGCTCCATCACCTCGCGCATCATGAACACGCGGGCGGTGTTGGGCGGCAGCTTCTCGAGGCAGAAGTCCATGACGTCGAAGAACTGCTGCTGCGCCAGCGCCTGCTCCGGATCGCCCCACTCGGCCGGCGGCGCCTGCCACGCCCCGTTGCCCTTGAAGAGCCCCTCGAAGTCCTCGAGGTCGGCCTCCTCGTCGAGCGTGCTGGCGGCCACCGGCTCCCGCTGCTTCTTCCGGATCGCGTCGACGATCTTGTGCTTGAGGATGCCGGTGAGCCACGTCTTCACGCTCGACTTGCCGGTGAAGCCGGCCTGCGCGGCGAGCGCCGCGGCCAGCGTGTCCTGCACCACGTCCTCCGCCGTCGCGGCATCGCGCAGCTGCAGGCGGGCGACGCGCAGCAGGTAGCCGCGCTGGCGCGCGAGTTCCTTGTGGAAGTCCTCGTTCATGCGGCGGATCGTGGCCGGAAGACGGCGCATCTTAGGTCGATTCGCCGTCCGCGGCCAGCAGTTCCGCGGGGCCGGCGCGCCGCCGGTCCGCCCTGCGCCATCCGGTGCCGACCGCGCGGGTCGGCACCGGGCGTGCGGGCTACTGCGGCGCGCACATGACGACGGTGTCGGGACCGTCGCCCTCCGCGATCCATCCCTTCGCCACCATCTGGTCGCGCGTCGCGCGGTCCGTCGTGTAGCGGTGATTGGCGTCCGCGCGGTTGCTGAACACGCGATACACCGGCACCTGGCCCGCGCTGCAATTGCCGAGGTTCGGCTTCGTCAGGTAGAAGAACGACGGCGACTCCAGGATGAACGTCGGGTTCTTGGCCATCGTGCCGTCGCACTCCGCGGTGTCGCGGCCGAAGAAGTGGCCGTCGCCCTTGCCCGGGGGGATGTAGATCCGGCACACCGCCGACGTGCCCGACTGCGCGGTGGTGAACACCTTGAACGACTGCCCGGTGCGCGCCCAGCCCTTCGTCGCGCCGCTGTCGAGGTTCGCGATCTCCGCCGGGACCCACGTGACGAAGTAGTGGTCGAGCTGCGCGTGGTAGTACTCGATCACCGACACCGGCGTGCCGACCGGCTGCAGCGAGCGCACCGCGGCGGCGGCGTCGAGGATGCCGTAGCCCCAGCCGTAGTTCGGCGTCGCGGGCATGTCGGGCGAACCCGCGTCGTACGTCGGCAGGTTGGTCGTGAATCCGTTGGTCTGGCGCGTGGTGAAGAGCGTGGCCTTCACCTGCTCGGGCGTCAGCGCCGGGCTCTGCTGCAGCATCAGCGCGATCGCGCCGGACACGTGCGGCGTGGCCATGCTGGTGCCGTTGAACGCGACGTGCACGCCATCCGCCTCGACTGTGGTCGGCGCGTTTGGCCTCGCGGTGTCGAACGCCTGCGCGGCCATGATCATCGCGCCGGGTGCCGTGATCTCCGGCTTCATCACGGCCGGGCACTTCGCCGCGTTGCTGCACTGGCGGCGCGGGCCGCGGCTGCTGAAGTTCGAGAGGTCGGTGAGCGGGCCGAACTCGGGGTCGCGGGTGAAGGGGCCGCTGACGCTGTTCCACTGGTAGCGCGTGGTGTACGCGGCGACGCCGATCACGCGCTTCGCGCTCGCGACGTCAGTGAGGATCTGCGTGATGCTGGGTCCGCTGTTGGTCGTGAACGTGAGCCCGCTGCCGTTCTCGGAGCAGATGATGGAGAACGGTGCGCTGCCGCCCGCGACCGTGTCGCCGACGAGCGTGATCGTCCACGCGCCGGCCTTGAGCGGCGACGAGTTGGTCGAGCCGATCTGGACGAGGATCTGGCGGTCGTCGTTGTTCGCCTGCGGCGCGGTCGATGTGATCTCGATGCCGCCGCACGGGGTCTGGATCGTACCCACGTTCTGGCCCGGGTTCACCGTCACCGACGCCGTGCAGCCGGGGCCCGCGAGGTTCACGCCGTACGAGTTGGTGCCGGGATACCAGATCTCGAGCTGGCCGCCGGTGACGTTGCCGGGGATGTTGAAGCCCACGCTGACCGTGCCGCCCTGCGTGATCGTGCCCGTGGCGCGGATCGGGTCGGAGGACTCGTTGCCGGCCGCGCCGACGAGGATCACGCCGGGGCCGCCCAGGTTGTCGAGGCCGCGCTCGAAATTCGACGTGCCGTCGCGCGGGCCGAAGTACGAGCCGAGGCTCAGGTTCACGACCAGCGGCTTGCCGAGGGCGGCGGCGCGCTGCTTCATCCACGCGATGCCGTCGAGCACGGCGGAGGACGAGGTCACGCCGCCACCGATCGAGTTGGCCGCGAGGATGTCCGCCTCCGGCGCCATGCCCACCATGCGGTAGGCGGGCTGGCCGTTGCCCGTGGCCTGGCCGTTGCCCGCGGCGATGCCGCCCACGTGCGTGCCATGGCCGCCGCTGGAGGGCTGCGTGCAGGACGCGGCGTCGCCGGCGATCGCGGCGTTGATCATCGCGTTCGTGCACTCGCCGCCGTAGGTGAAGCCGGACGGCGGCGACCCGGCGGCCCCGCTCGCGCGCTGGTCCCACAGCGCGAGGAGGCGCGAGCTGCCGTCCGCCTTGCGGAAGTCGCGGTGCCGGAAGTCGAGGCCGTCGTCGACGATGCCGACGATCACCCCCTTGCCCGTGACGCCGGTCCACGTGGGTCCGCTCCCGGTGCGCAGCGCCTCTGCGCGCGTCGCCGGCACGCTGACGTCGAGGCGCGCGACCGGCCGGCGCGCCGCCTCGATCGACACCACGCTCGCCAGGGCCGCCGCGGCCGCGATCTTGTCGGCCGGCAGGTCGACCGTCGCGATGTCGCCCATGACCGAGCGCACGACCGCGCCCAGCGCCCGCAGCTCGCGCAGGTCGCCGGCGTGCCGCACGATCGTCTCGACGAGCACCGGGCCCTGCGCGGCCGTGCGGCGCGTGATGGCCGCCGACGCGAGGCCCGCGTCGCCGCGCTGCGCGATGCTCGTGAGTGCAGCGTCGAGCTTGGTCGTGTCGCTGGCCGCGCCCGCGGCCAGCGGCCCGGTCGCGAGTGCCAGGAGGACGGCGCCGATGGCACGGCGCCGCCAGGTGGTGATGAACGGCATGCTGCCTCCCCTTGGAGTTGTTCTGGGCGCCGCGACGGCGGCGTGCGCAGCAGTCTCCGGGATTACCGCGCGCCGCGCAATCGCTTGCCGTCCGGGGGCGACGGGCGGCGCTGCAGCACCCAGCTTGTCGCGGCGTTTGTGCCGCGACCGCGGCGTGCGGAATAATGCCGGACCGACCCCGGCCTTCACCACGAAAGGGACCGCATGCCTCCGACTTCACTGCTGCGCCTCGCGATGCTGCTCGGGGCCCTCGCCGCCGCGATGGCGCACGCGCAATCGGCCGCGCCCGCCGCCGGAGCGACCCTCGCCAACCCGGCGTCGCAGCACTGCGTCGCGACGGGCGGCAAGGTGGTCATCGAGAAGAACGGTGCGGGCGGCGAGTACGGCGTGTGCCTCTTCGCCGACAACCTGCAGTGCGAGGAATGGGCGCTCCTGCGCGGGCAGTGCCGGGCGGGCGGGATCAAGGTCACGGGCTTCGCGACGCCGGCGGCGCGCTACTGCGCGATCACCGGCGGCACCTACAAGGTCACGTCGGGGAGCAACACGCCGGACGAGCGCGGGACCTGCACGTTCAAGGGCGGCCGGCGCTGCGATGCGAACGCGTATTTCGACGGCACGTGCTCGCGGGAGGCGCCTGCAGCCGCGAAGGCGCCGGCACCGCCGGCGGTGATCCGCGCGAAGTTCGCGTGCGAGGGCGGGAAGACGATTGCCGCCACCTTCCGCAACGGGACGCCGGCCAGCGTGCAGCTCGCGCTCTCCGACGGCCGCAAGCTCGACCTGCCGCAGGCGATGTCGGCGTCCGGCGCGCGCTACGCGAATGCGGACGAGTCGGTGGTCTTCTGGAACAAGGGCAACACCGCGTTCCTCGAGGAGAACGGGAAGACGACGTTCGGAGGCTGCGCCACCCGCTGACGGGAAATCCGCCGCGCCGACGCGCGCTGCACGCCGGCGCTATTCCGCGACCGGGACGCCGGTTGCCGGCGCGTCCGCCTCCTGTCGCAGTCCGCCGTCGAGCGCGAGCGCGGCGTGCGTGCCCCGGGTGCAGAACCGCTCGCGCAGCGCGCGGGCCTGCTCCACGAGTTCGGCCATCTCCGGCGAGGACGAGCGGCGCTTCTGGCCGATCGACTCGACGAGCGCGAGCTGCCGCGCGTTGCGGCTGCGGCTCGCCTGTTCGAGCAGGCTGCGCACGCCTTCCAGCGGCCGGTCTTGCAGCACCTCGAGCAGGCTGTCGTTGCACTGGCGGGAGACGAGCGCGCTGGCTTCCTCGAGGGCAGGCGCGAGCTCGGGTCCGGCGGACGAGGCCAGGAACGACGTGGCGGCCTTCGAGGTGCAGAAGCGCGACCCGACGCGCTCCACCCAGTCTTCCTCGTCGGCGAGCTGGCAGTCGCGGTCGCGCAGCCGCCGCAGCACCGCCAGGAAATCGCACGCCAGCTCGAGATCGAACTCCTCCGCGAGGACGTCGGCGGCGACGTCCTCGAGCGTGGCGATGGCTGCGGCCACCTTGCGGTGCGCCAGCTGCGACACGCAGCGCACGAGGTCGTGCAGCCGCCGCAGCCGATAGCTGTCCGGCGCGCCTTCCCGCGCGGCGGCGAGCGACTTCTCGAGCGGGGCGATGTCGCGCGGGCGGTCCGCGTCCAGCCGCACGATGGCGAGGTGCAGCACCGTCTGGAAATCGAGCGCGCGGGAATTCGTCCCGAGACGCACCGCCCGCCCGAGCGCCGCCTCAGCGTCCGCGTTGCGGCCGAGCATGAAGGCCAGCGAGCCCGCGCGCTGCAGCCGGGTCACCGACGCCGGCGTGATCGCGAGCGCCTGCTGGAAGACGCGCAGCGCGGCGTCGAGCTCGCCGCCCTCGATCATCATGCGGCCGAGCAGGTCGTACGCGTCGACGTAGGTCGGATACGCGCTGACCAGCGTCTCCAGCGTGTGCCGGGCCTCCTTCGAGTCGTCGCCGGCGTACGCGATGCGCGCGATGCCGAGCCGAGCCCACGGGATGGAGGCGGACTTCAGCACGGCGTCGTAATAGGCGCGCGCCTCGTCCATGCGGCCGAGCTTGATGCACAGCTCGCCCGCGAGCTTGGCGGCGGTCAGCTGGTACGGACTTGCGATACGGAACGCCGTCTCGGCGGCCGCGAGCGCCTTCTCGTCCTCGCCGGCGTCGATGGCCTGGTAGATGGGGGCCAGCGCGAGCTTGCGCGCCATCGCCTGCTCCAGGCGGTTGCCCAGGCTCTCCACCGTGAACGGCTTCAGCAGGTAGTCGTCCGGCGCGGTCTCGACGACCTCGACCACCTTCTCGTACTTGGCCTCGCCCGTCACCATGAAGAAGATGCTGGCGAGCGGCAGCAGCCGCTGCTCGCGGATCTCGTCGAGCAGGTCCTGCCCGGTCTGCGCGGTGCCGTCGAAGTGGTACTCGCAGAGCACGATGTCCACGCGGTTCGCGGCGAGGCGCGCGCGCGCGTCGGCGATGCCGCGGCACGAGATCACGTTCGCGACGCCGAGCTGCTTCAGCTCCGTGATGAGCAGCGAGCGCGCGTTGGCGTGCGAGTCGACGACCACCGCGGTGGCGCGGTCGAGGAAGCGGCGCAGTGCGTGATCGGGCAGTGACATGAAGCGTTCGCGCGGTTCCGGTGGTCGCGGGCGGCGCGGCATCGTGAATGGGGACGGCCGCACGCCGCACCGGCCGGCGTCCATAGCATGGTTTTCCCGGGCCCGGCGTGGATTGATTTTGCGCAATGACGACGACGCGCGCGCGGCCCGCACCACCGAAGCAGCGCCACTTTCCCGCCGCTGTTCCGGCCACCGCCCGGGGCCGTGCATGGGCAAGCTTGCCAAGGGGGGGACGCATTGGCGGTCACTTCAGCAGAACCTATGGCAGCGGATACGAGTGCGTGGGAAAGGGCGGTCCTGCAACACGTCGAAGGACAGGCGGCCCTGCACCTGCTCGCCAAGGTCGCGGCCATCGACCCGCGGCAGCCGCGTGAAGCGTGGCACTCGCCGGCCGTGCGCCAGCAGCTCGCCGACCGGCGCCACCTGCTCTTCGCCTTTGCCCGGCGCATGCGGCATGCCCACCTGCCGCAGGTGCAGGTGGCGATCGTCTACGAGGTGCTGGCGTGGATGCTGTTGGCCAGCGACACCCCGTTCAGTGCCCGCCATCGCCGCGAATTCGTGACCGTCATCCAGCGCGACCCGACATTCGTGTCCGAGTCGGCGCTGAGCCGCATCCCGCGCAGCAGCCCGTCGCGCTTCCGGGCCGAGTCGCTGCACCTGCTGCTGGCCGAGATCCGCAACCAGGACACGTCGCGGTACGTGTCGCTGCGGCCGAAGGGCATCCGCGCGTGGTGGAAGCGGCGGCGGGAGGGCGAGCAGGACGACGAACTCGCGGCCTTTGTCGACACGGAACTGCCGACGAACCTCATCGTGCGGCGGCCGCCGCCCGGATCCTGAGGCGGGACAGCCCGTTTCGGTTCTGGCCGCGCCCGTGCTGGAGTCCCGGTCGCCTGCGATGGCGTCGCCGTGCCGGGCGAATCCCTCGGGACTCGGCGCCGTTCCGGTGGATCGACCGCGATGCCGATATCGACCGCTTCATCGGCGGGGGCGGGGACAGCGAGCGCCGGCATCGCGGTCAGCGACGCGTTCCCGGCCCCTCACTCGATCCGCTCCCAGGTGAGCACCATGGCCCGCGGGCTGGGATTCGCGGCGGTGCGGATGGGCGGTGCGCTGACGACCAGGCGGGAGCCCGTGAGCCGCACGGTGCGGACCTGATCGTGGCCGATCCACGTGGGATCGCTCGCGACCTCGACGTGATGCACGACCCCGTCGCCGGAGACCGTGTACGTCCCCGCGTAGGCGAAGGAATCGCGGAACAGCCGGGCTTGCTCATCGTCCGGGGACTCGCCGGCACTCGTTCCGGTCACGGTGCGGTCGGGCGCCGCGAGCACGGCGCTCATGCGCCCGCCCGCGGTGTACGTCAGGAAGCCCAGCGGTCGACTCCCCCACGGGGCGCGCTGCGCGCCGGTGGCCTCGTCCCGGGAATCCATCGCGACGAGTTTCCACGTCCCGACGAGCGGGTCACGCGACGGCCCGGTGTTCGCGGCGGGCTTGTCGTCGCGCCGGTCGAAGTACTGCACGTCGCCGGACAGCAGTACCCGTCCCTGCTCCGCGGTGTGGGTGTGGACGAAGACCCACTTCCGGTCCACTCCGGTCTGCTGCGCGAGTGACGACGCGATGGCGCGCATGACCTTGCCTACGGTTGCATCGGTCATGAAACCCGGCACGTACAGGTCGACGAAGAGCGGCCGGTTGTCGACTGCCTCACCCATGCTGTTGATCGCGTCGAACGTCTGCCAGTAATACGTCAGCAGGGACCGGTCGAGGCCGGTGTCGCGGGAGACATCGCGGCCGAGCCGATCGAGGACCGCAGCCTTGTCGACGCGCAGCGACGGCGGCGCGGTGATCCTGACCATGGGATCGCCCGCCGCGATGCCGTCGCCGGCGACAGCGGGCGCAGTCATTGCGAGCGAGGCCATGGCGGCGGCGAAAAGGAGGCAAGCGTGGCGGTTGGGGAGGATCGACATGGCGACGGTGCGTCGGGTGGCGAATGGCGGGATCGGGCCGGCGGTGTCCGGATGTCGGTGGTCGCACGACCTGCGCAGCGGGCCATGGCTCAAGCGTCCGCGCCTGGCGCTGTGCTGTCCAGTGATCAAGGTCAACGGCCGAGGGGATGCCGACGTGCCGGCGTGTCGCCAGGTCGCGCATCCGGCCGCGATCCGGGCGGGCGCCTTCGGTAGTCGGCCGGAACCGACCAGGTGCCGGGGCCTCTGCGTCAGGCGCGCCCGCGCAGCGTGCGGGAGCGCATCGCTCGGGACCGGAGCCATCATTCCGTCGACGTGCTGTCGTGCATTTGCGGTCGCCGCCCGGCGGCGGCCGAATCCGCGGCGCGGTCCTCGCCGCAGCGACCGGCACGGGCTGGACGCAACCGGCACTGCAGCCGCGATATCGCGACCGCACCGGCGGTCACGGAGTCCTCGAGTCGGACGTGGCGCGGGATGTGGCGCATGGCCAGCGCGTGGACATGCCGAATGCCGACGGCTGCGCCGCCTGCAGTCGTGCCGTCACGTCGCCGACAGGCGGGAGGATGTTCTTCGCGACCGGCAGACCCCGCTCACCCGTGACCTTGCCGGTGTCGAGCTTGCGGTTGTCGATCCACGCGACCTTCGGATCCCATGGCGGGATCGGACGAGATGATGGGCGACCCATCGAGGCTCCGGAGTGCGGCACCCGGTGCCGCACTTCGCGCTCGCTCGCGTTTGGCGTAAGCCGTTGATTGCATGAATCGACGGCTTCGAGAAAGATGGTGGCGAGCCAGGGACTCGAACCCCGGACCAAAGGATTATGATTCCTCTGCTCTAACCAGCTGAGCTAGCTCGCCTGAGCCGGCCATTATGCCTGCTCCGGGCCGGTCCGTCCAGCGGACCGCGCGCTACGGGCCGGTCGGCTGGAAATTCCGGTCGGCCACCCAGTCGGCGACCGCCTGGCCCAGCACGATGCCGTCCTCGACCGACTTGCGGAAGTGCATGCCGCCCGCGATGCGCGCCACGGTCACCTCCCCGGTCAGCGCGTCGACGGTGTCGTAGTGGCGCGTGGTGCCCGTCACGGTGCTGTCGAGCGTGAACTGCACGTCGCCGGTGCCGAAGTGGCGCCGCAACGTCTGCGCGAGGGCGCCGGCAGTGCATCCGTGCGCCGCGGGGTACTCGGGGTGATTGGGCGTGGGCACGAACGGCTTCCACGCGGGGTCCGCGGCGGTGGCGTCGTTGCCGTCGTTCCCGGCCTCCGGAATCGCCGTCAGCGGGCGCCAGAAGTTGTAGTGGTACTTGCTCTCGAAGCACGCGATGGTCGCGTCCGACAGTGTGACCCACACCGCCGCCGCGAGCCGCGCATTCTCCGCGAGCGTGGGCTGGCTCGCCGCGAACTTGCGCAGGTTGCGCGGCAGGAACGTGGGGGGCGGCTCCGTGTGGAAGCGCGCCGCCTCCGCCTGCTGCGGCGTGCGCGCCGTGCTGACCGTGCCGCCGAGCGCCTTGGTCTCGTCGAAGTCGGTCGCGTAGCGCGCGCTCGCGAGCGGCGTCGGACCGGGTGCGCGGAACTGCGCTGCGCTCGTCATCGCCAGCGGTTTCGTCGACGGCAGGAACGCGTTGATCGGGTTCGTGCCGCGGAACTGCCCCGGCGCGGTGCCCGGCACGTACGGCGCCATGGGTGCGAGCCGGCCGTCGTCGCCGCGCTGCGCGACGACCTGGGCCGCGATGTCCCGGCCGATCGCCACGCCGCGCGCCTTGGCGTCGCCGTCCGCGATGCGCGCGAGACCCTCGTCGTAGGCGGATTGGTATTGCGCGGTCCGTGCCGGGTAGAGGCCCTGCAGCACGCCGTACGCGGCTGCGATCGCGGCGGCGTCGACCGAGGCCCCTGCCGTGGGCAACTGCGTGGTCGCGGCGAACGGCCGGTGCGTGCGGGTGATCGCGACGATCGCGTCGTACATCGCGACGTGCATGGTGGCGATGTCGGCCTGCTGTACCGGCCGGCGCTCGGCGACCGTTCCGGTGGCGGCCGCCGGCACGTTGATCGTGAGCATCCCGACGTCGTACCACGTGGCAACAATCCCCGGCGAGTTACCGGCGAGCACCACGGGGGCGGCGGCAACGGTGCCGCCGGCGAGCAGGAACAGCGTGCCCAGGGCGCACAGCGCGCGGCGCACCTGCGGGCGATTCGAATGCCTCATGCTTGTCCTCCCGTCGTCGTTGGAATGGCGGCCCGCGGCTGCGGGCCGCCGGAGTGGACCATGCGTGCAGTGTGGTGCGCGCGGGCGTGGTGGCGAAAGAGCGTCCGTCCTGCGCAGGCGCCGGTTCGTACATCGCTTTCCCGGTTCCGTCGAAACGTGCGCTGCGGTGGCACGCGGCGCGCGCGGAAGCGAGCGGGCACTCGCGCCGGTGGCGGCATGCTGCGTCCGGTCGTCGCCAGACCCGATTCGTCGCACGATCCCGCCGCTTCGTCGCCTGCCGCTTCCGCGCGCGCCCGTGCCTCCCTACAGTCGAAGCCGATGCATGCAGCGACGCCGCCAGCGCCGTAGCCGATTACCCCCAAAGCCGGCATACCTCCCAGCCGGCGATCCCCCAAGGCCCGCGCAAGCGGGCCTCTTTTTTTGCCTGGTCGCAGCCGCGTCGCCGGCCGCCGGCGTCTCGCCCCCGTGCGCGCCGCGTTCATCGGATTCCCGCGCCTGCCGCCGGCTTCGTCACGGGCTTCGCCGGTTTCGTCGCAACGCGGTTTGCGGGGTCACCGGGCGCGCCTACAGTGCAGCCACACGACGGACGCGATGCACGACCGCCGCCCCCCGACCCCGACCACGAAACGAAGGAGCAACGCCATGACGAACTACAACCCCGTCACCAAGTGGACCGACAAGCTCGCGATCGTCGCCGTGACCGTCGTGATCGGTCTTGGCACGCTGCAGTGGGTGGCCGGTGCGATGACGTGCCCCGACGCCGAATCGATCGCGCTGCGCCGGCAGGTGATCGCCGCCCAGGAAGAGCGGTCGCAGCAGATCCGCGCGCTGCAGAACGGTGAAGTGCGCCTCGCGACCAGCGGCGCCGCCGCCGGCCTGTAGGCGACGCGCCGGCGGTGAGCCGGTAGTGCCACGGCCGCGCATTGCCGGCCGCCGCCGACCCCTCGGGGCCCGCCACGCGCGGGCCCTGCGTTTTGCAGCGGCCGCAACGATGAACGAGGACGTTGCCGGCATCCGCGCGCCCGGCATTGCGGCGTCGAGCCCGACGGTGGCGGCCGCGTGTCGTGCGACCGCGTGACGGTCGCCGGCCATGGGCGCGCGAAGCCAGGGGGACCACGTGCACGACACCTGCGGCACAGCGCGGAACGGGATCGACCCCATGGGCGGGCTCCCCTGCTCGTGGCACCGGGGGCGGATTGTACGGCGAATCGCGCGCCGCGATGCCGCGTTCGTCGGGCGACGCCGCGTGCAGGCGCCTTCGTCCGCGGCTTTGCCGGTTTCGTCGCCTGGCGATTGAGAGGGGGGCGGGCGCCCCCTACAGTGCAATCACGCGCCGCACCGAACCGATCCCTGCCACCCCCACGAGGAGCACCGCCATGACGAACTACAACCCGAACCCGAAGCTGACCCACAAGCTCGCGATGGTGGCCGCGACGATCGTCGTCGGCGTGGGCTCCCTGCAGTGGGTCGCAGGCGCGATGACGCATCCCGATCCGGAAGCGATGGCGCTGCGCCAGCAGGTGCTCGCCGCGCAGGACGGGCGGGCGCGGGAGATTCGCGCGCTGCACAACGGCGAGGTGCGCCTCGCGACCGCCGGCGACGGCGGGACCCTCTGAACCTGCCACCCCCCCCTCCCCGGATGTCCTCCAACCCCGCTGCGGCGGGGTTCTTTTTGCGTCGCCAATGTCGCGATGGGGCGGTCGCGACGCCGGATTCGTCGGCGCCCGGACGAACCCGTCGTGGCCATGGGCGGTTTCGTCGGCGGCGGCGTTGTCACGGCGCACCGCCACGCGCAAGATGTCCCGTCTCCGACGCCGCGCCGCCATGGCCACTCCACCGCCCACTTTCGCCCCGCCGGCCGCCGCGCCGTTCGCGCGCTGGTCCGGGCGCGGCCCCTCGCTGCTGGACGCGCTGCGGCAGTTCCGCTGGCGCCTCGTGTTCGCGCTGGCGCTGGCCGCGGCCGCGGCGACCGAGGTGCTGGCGCAGCCATCGGTCTTCGAGTACTGGAGCCTGCCGGCGGTGATCGCGGGCCTCGCCGACTACTACCTGCAGTGCCTGGGATACGTGATCGGCATGCTGCTCGCGGTGACGGTCGCCGAGCGCTACCTGCGCCGGCTGCCGGTCATCGCGCGGCCGGTGGCGGTGGTCTTCGCCCTCGCGCTGGGCGCGTTCGCCGGCGGCCTACTCGACGTCTGGCTGCACGACCTCGACGCGTCCTACCTGCAGGGGCCGCGCTTCGTGGGCGACGCGCTGCGCTGGCTGGTGATCGGCATGGCGGTCGTCGGGATCTACACCTACCAGGTGCGGGCGGCCGGCGCCGCCGCGCGCGTGCACCGGGCCGCCGTCGAGCGGGTGGCGGTCGACCGGCAGTTGCTGGAGGCGCGGCTGCAGGTGATGCGCGCGCAGATCGAGCCGCACTTCCTCTTCAACTCGCTCGCCAACGTGAAGCGGTTGGGGCAGAGCGACGTCGCGCGCGGCGTGACCATGCTCGACAACCTCGTGCGCTACCTGCGCGCCGCACTCCCGCAGATCCGCGCCGCATCCACGACGCTCGGACAGGAGGCCGACCTCGTGCAGGCGTACCTCGACGTGCTGCAGATCCGCATGGGCGCGTACCTCTCGTTCGCCGTCGACGTGCCCGCGCCGCTGCGCGAGCACCCGTTCCCGCCGATGATGCTGCTCACGCTGGCCGAGAACGCGATCAAGCACGGCCTCGCGCCGTCGCCGGAGGCCGGGCGCATCGACATCCGCGCGCGCCACGCCGGCGATGCGCTGGTGGTGACGGTCGCCGACACCGGCGTGGGATTCGGCGCCGCGAAGACCGGCGGCACCGGCATCGGCCTCGCCAATACCCGCGCGCGGCTCGCCGCGCTCTACGGACCGGAGGCTGCGCTGGATCTTGCGGCCAACGAGCCGCGGGGCGTGGTCGCGAGCATCCGCATCCCGCTCGCGCGCCTCGCGGAAGGCGCGGCGGCGCCGCAGCCCGCCTGACGACACGGAGGACACCATGCCGACCGCGCTCATTGCCGAGGACGAACCGCTGCTGGTGGAGGAGCTGACCGACGCGCTCGGCCGGCTGTGGCCCGAGCTCGAGGTGGTGGCGCGCGCCCGCGACGGCATCGACGCCGTGCGCCTCGTCGAGGAGCACCGTCCGGACGTCGTGTTCCTCGACATCCAGATGCCCGGCATGACGGGGCTCGACGTCGCGCGCCAGCTCGGCAACCGCGCGCACGTGGTGTTCGTCACCGCGTTCGACCAGCACGCGGTGACCGCGTTCGAGCAGGGCGCGGTCGACTACGTGCTGAAGCCGGTCACCATCCCGCGCCTCGCCATGGCCGTGTCCCGCGTGAAGGAGCGGATGGGGCGCGCGCCGGGCGACATCTCGGGCGTCCTGCGCGAGCTGGCCGCCCAGCGCGGCGACCAGCGGTCGTACCTGCGCTGGGTCAACGCGTCGGTGGGGCAGACCATCAAGCTCATCACCGTCGAGGAGATCTGCTACTTCAAGGCGGACAACAAGTACACGCTGGTCGTGACGCCCACCGCCGAGTCGCTCATCAAGAAGCCGATCAAGGAACTGTCCGACGAGCTCGACCCCGCCCAGTTCTGGCAGATCCACCGCGGGACGCTCGTCAACATGGCGCACGTCGCCGCGGTCACGCGCGACCTGCGCGGGCAACTGCAGTTGAAGCTGAAGCAGCGCAACGAGGCGCTTCCCGTCTCGGAGAGCTACACGCACCTCTTCCGGCAGATGTGAGCGCCGGCCGTTCCCGACCCACGAAGGAGAACCGCATGGAAGATGCTTCGTTGTCCCGCCGTGACCTCCTGCAGCTGCTGGCCGGCCTCGGGCTTGCCGCCGGCGTCGCCGACGTCGCCGCCCAGGACGCCGTCAAGGTGGACCCGCGTGGCTACAAGATCGTGCTCGAGAACGAGCGCGTGCGCGTCCTCGAGTACATCGGCAAGCCGCGCCTCGGCGTCTGCGGCGAAGGGATGCACTCGCACCCGGACCACGTGACGGTCGTCATGACCGATGCGAAGGTGAAGGTGACCCTGCCCGACGGCAAGACGATGGTCGCGAACAACAAGGCGGGCGACGTGCTGTTCGAGGCGGCGGGCAGCCACTCCGTCGAGAACATCGGCGGGCGCGACGTGAAGTCGCTGCTCATCGAGATCAAAGGTGCGGCGAAGGCTTGATGCCTGGGGGCGGGGACGCGCCTCGACGCCGGTGTCACCGGCGGCGACGCTCCCGTCGTCCGGCGCTGTCGCCGCCGTGACGCTGGTGCGCGCTCCGCCCGACCGCCTGACCCGCTACCCGCAGCGGGTCAAGGCGCTCATGGCCGAGCGCGCCGGTCACATCCTGCTGATCGGCCTCATCACGTGCGCGCTCGATGCGCTGCGCGCGCTCCCGCTCATCACCGAGTTCAACGTCCCGGTCTGGGAGTCGGTGATGCGCATCTTCCTCAACGCCACCACGATGGCCGCCGCCGTCATCGTCGGCATTTCGCTCGCGCAGGCGAGCGACGTGCGGGGCTGGCGGCACATCCTGCTCATGATGCTGGGCGGAATGGCCGTTGTCTTCCTGCTGGCGATCATCAGCACCTATTGGCAGGCGTTCGCGGCCTTCGGGGGCGTGACCGAGCTCGGCGTCTCCAAGCGCAGCACCGCGATGTACCTGGCGTGGGAATATTCCGCGGTCGCCATCGCGGCGTCGCTCTTCTACGCGGCCCGGGAGCGGGAGGCGCGGCTCGCATCGGAGGCGCGCGCAGGCGAACTCGAGCAGCAGCGCGCGCAGCGGACGATGCTGGAGTCGCGCCTCGCGGTCCTGCGCGCGCGGGTCGAGCCCGAGTTCCTGTTCGCCGCGCTGGAGGACGTGCGCGGACTCTACCGGCGCGACGCGGCCGCCGCCGACGAGATGCTCGATGCGCTGATCGTGTATCTGCGCGCGGCGCTGCCGCAGATGCGCGGCGAGGCCTCCACCATCGGGCGCGAGGTCGACCTCGTGAGCGCGTATGCGGGCGTGCTGCAGGTCCCGCGGCGGGAAGTGCTCCAGTGCGAGGCGCGCGCGAGCATCGAGGCGCGCGACATCGGGCTGCCGCCGATGGTCCTGCTGCCGCTCGTGCAGGCGGTGTTCACGGGACCGGAAGGCGACCGGCGGCGGCGGCTGCACGTCGACGCGGCCGCGACCGACCGCGAGGCCACCATCCGGATCGAGGTCGAGGGCGGCGCACTGCCCGGCGCGTGGCGCGATCCCGGGCCCGACACCGTCCGCACGCTGCGGGCGTACTTCGGCGACGGGGCGACGCTGCGCTTCGGCAGCGACGGCGTGCGGCACAGCGCGCAGTTGCGCATCGCGCGCGACGCGGCCTGACCTACAGGCCCGTCGCCTTGCGCACCAGCGGGAAGTACAGGCGGTAGGGCAGCAGCCGCAGGAACTTCAGCTTGCGCGTGAAGGCGCGCGGGAAGTGGATCTCGAAGTCGCCGGCCGCGAGCCCCTGCATGATCTCCTGCGCCGCCTCCTCCGCCGAGATGAGGTTCGGCATCCGGAACTCGTTGCGGTCGGTGAGCGGCGTCTTCACGAAGCCGGGCATCACGAGGTAGACGCCGATGCCCTTCGGGTGCAGGTCGAGGTAGAGCGTCTCCGTGAAGTTGACGAGCGCGGCCTTCGACGCGCCGTAGATGAGCGCCTTCGGCAATCCGCGGTACGCCGCGACCGACGACACGATGCCGAGCGCCCCGCGCCCCTGCGCGAGGAGGCCCGGCACGACGGCGGCCACCGTGTTCACGGGCCCGTGCAGGTTGGTCTCGAGCAGCGCGCGGGAGTTCTCCTCGGTCAGCTCCCACGCGCGGATCTCCTGGTGCGTGCCGGCGACGACGAGCACGAGGTCGACCGCCTGCCACTGCGCACGCAGCGCGTCCCACGCGGCCTTCACGTCCGGGGTGCGCGTGAAGTCGAGCGGCAGCACCACCGCGTTGGGATGGCCCTGCGCGACGTCGGCCAGCTTGTCGGGCGAGCGCGCCGACAGCGCGACGCGCGCCCCGGCCGCGAGCAGCGCCCGCGCGGTGGCCGCGCCGATGCCGGTCGACGCGCCGATCACCCACACCCGCGCCTCGCGCCACGGCGGCAGCGGTGGATTGAAGGGCGCGAAGAGACCCATCGTCAGCGCCGCCGCAGCACGAGCGTGACCGAGCCCACATCCACGCCGAACTTCGACATCGCGGTCCGGTTGAGCAGCGTCCTGTCGTCGATGAGGTACATCCAGTCGTCCATCGACAGGTGCCACGTCCGCCCGTCGACCGGCACCGCCAGCACGTAGTTCCAGTGCAGCGCGTTGCCCTGCGTCTCGCCCTGCGCGGTGCCGACCACGTCGCCGGCGGTCCCGGTGTAGCGGTTGCCGTCGCGGGCCAGCTGCCAGACGCGCTGCTCCTTCGTGCCGTCGGCGTACTCGAAGTGCTCGTCGAGCGTGCCGCGGTCGCCGTTCCACGTGCCGTCGATGCGCACGGTGAAGCGTCGCAGCACCTTGCCGGAGCGGTCCTGCACCATGCCCCAGCCGTCGACGGTGCCGGTGAAGAACTGCGCGAGGTCGAGCACCGGGCGCTCGGCGCGGTACAGGGCGACGTCCACGCTGGCGCAGCCGGCGAGGACGGACAGCAGGAAGGCGAGGGCCAGGCGGCGGATCACGTGCGATGTCTCCAGGAACGGTCGAACCAGGCGAGCGCGGCGAGCGCCCCCACCTTGAGGATGCAGGGCAGCCCGGCGTAGACGAGGGCGAGCGCGCGCGACGTCGCGCTCTCCCGCACGCCGGGGGCATAGCCGAGCGCCGCGAGCAGCGGCAGCGCGATGCCGGCGGCGAGGGCGAGGTTCAGCTTGGTGGCGAGCGTCCACAGGCCGAAGTACGAGCCGGTGGCGTGCATCCGGCCGTCGCGCCCGATCACGTCGGCGAGGAGCGACGGCGCGAGGGCGAGGTCCGCGCCGAACGCGAGCCCGGACGCCACGCAGATGAGCGCGAACGGGACGCGGTCGCCGGCGCCCAGCCACGCGGCCCAGACGAACGCCGCGATCGCGAGCGCCATCGCGCCGTACCACGCGTGGACCTTGCCCACGCGCGCCGACAGCCGCACCCACAGCGGCATGCCCGCCGCCGCGGCCACGAAATAGAGGGCGAGGAACGCGCCCTGCCACGCCTCCGCCTGCAGCACGTCGGCGATGAAGAACAGGACCAGCGTGGCGGGGATCGACGACGCGATGCCGTTGGCCACGAACACCGCGAGCAGCCGCCGGAAATAGGGGTCGCGCAATGGCGCGGCGAGGTCGGCGGCGAGCGTGGGCTGCGCGGGCGTGGGTGCCGCGGGCGAGGCGAGCAGCGTCACGAGCGCGCAGCCGGCGATCGTCGCCGCGAACAGCCACGCGAAGCGCGGCAGCCCTGCGGCCTCGCCGCCGCTGCCGCCGAGGAGCCCCGGCCCGACGCTCGCGACGACCACGCCGGCCAGCGCGAGCGTCTCGCGGGTGGCGGTGATGCGCGTGCGCTCGACCGGGTCGTCGGAGATCTCCGCGCCCCACGCGCCGTGGGCGATGGTCGCGACGCTGAATGCGGCGTAGACGAGCGCGAGGCTCGCGGCGAGCCACGCGATCAGGCCCCACGCGGAGTCCACCGCCGGCATGAAGAGCGCGAGCATGCCGGCGGCCACCACGGGCACCGCGAGGGCGATCGGCGTCTTGCGCGAGCGGGCGCGGTCGCACCACGCGCCGATCAGCGGGTCGAGCACGCCGTCGGCGATGCGCAGCACGAGCAGCAGCGCGCCGAGCGTCGCGAGCGGGACGCCCAGGTGCTCGCCGTAGAACTTCGGCAGGTGCACGTACACCGGCAGCGCCGCCATTGCGAACGGGAAGCCCATGAGCCCGTACGCGACGCGGGTCCGCGCGGTGACGCGCGCGGCGGTCATCGCTCGCCCAGGAGCTTCTGCCGGAAGTCCGCGCGCGACGTCGACGGGTCGAGCCAGATGCCGAAGAAGGCGCGCGCGAAGCCCGGTTCCGCGACCTCGCCGATCGGGCGCCCGTTGTGGAAGTAGCGCACCGAGCCGTCGGGCATGTGCACGCCCGTCAACCGGTCGCCCTTGCGCACGTCGGGCAGGATGGCGGCGAGCAGCGATCCCCAGCGGGCGCGCTGCTCGGGCGTCCCATAGCCCAGCTTCGCGATCTCGTCCACGCTGCGCTGCGCGATCTTCCCGCCGTCTAGGTCGCGGTGGTACACGAGGTCGAGCGCGTAGGGGCCGTCCGCCGGCCAGCCGCGGGCGGAGGTCCAGTACCAGCCGTCGTAGACGGCGATGCCGAGGAACGTGAGGAGGCCGCCGCCCTTCGCGGTGAGGTTGGGCGCGATCGCCTGCACGGAGTTGGGCAGCGGCGGGGCGGCGCCCGCGTTCGCCAGCGCGGTCGCCGGCGCCGCGAGGACGAGGGCGGCGGCGAGCAGCGCCCGCCGCAGGCTACTGCGCCACGAAGGTGTATTGGCCCACATCGGTCGTTCCCGTATCGAAGCCGGCTGCGCAGTACGCGAGGTAGAAGCGCCAGCAGCGGATGAAGCGCTCGTCGAAGCCCTGCTCGCGGATCGCGGGCAGGGCCGCGTCGAACGCCGCCAGCCAGCGCTTCAGCGTCTCCGCGTAGTCGTAGCCGAACGTGTGCGTGTTGACGAGGGACAGGCCGGCCGCCTGGGCCTCCGCGACGAGGCGCGAGGGCGAGGCCAGCATGCCGCCGGGGAAGATGAACTGCTGGATGAAGTCCGACTGCGTGCGGTAGCGCGCGAAGCGGTGCTCGGCGATCGTGATCGCCTGGATGCACGCGCGGCCGCCGCGCGGAAGTGCCGCGCGCACGGCGCGGAAGTACGACGGCCAGTAGCGCTCGCCGACCGCCTCGAACATCTCGATGGACGCCACGCCGTCGAACGTGCCCCGGACGTCGCGGTAGTCCTGCACGCGCAGGTCCGCCGGCAGCCCGGCGAGGCGCGCCCGCGCGTAGGCGGTCTGCGCATCGGAAAGCGAGACCCCGGTCACGTGCTGGCCGGCCCGCGCCGCCGTCTCCGCGAAGCCGCCCCAGCCGCAGCCGATCTCGAGCACCCGCCCACCCGCGGGCAACGCGAGTTCGGCGAGCATGCGGTCGTACTTCGCCTGCTGGGCGGGGGCGAGCGGCTGTGCGAAATCGCCCGCGAAGAGCGCCGCCGAGTAGGTCATCGTCGGGTCGAGCCACAGCCGGAAGAAGTCGTTGCCGAGGTCGTAGTGCGCGACGATGTTGCGGCGCGCCTGCCGCCGCGAGTTGGACTTCATGGAGTGCTTCACGCGCAGCAGCGCGCGCACCCACCAGCGGCCGTAGAACGTGCGCTCGAGCGCGGGCTGGTTGGCCGCGATCACCGTCAGGAGCTGCGTGAGGTCGGGCGTGTCCCAGTGCCCCGCGAGGTAGCTCTCGGCGAAGCCGACGTCGCCGCCCGCGAGCGCGGCGCGGATCGCGCGCCAGTCGCGGATCTGGAGCACGGCGGGGGTCGGCTTCGCGTGGGGCGCGACCGCGCCGCCGGGGCCGAACACGCGGCGCGCGCCGTCGGGTGCCACGAGGTCGAGGCGGCCCACGGCCATCCGCTGCAGCAGGGCGACCAGGATGCGCGCGACGCCGGGCAGCGGCGTGCCGGGGGCGGCGAGGGAAGTTTCGAGGGTAGTCATGCGTTGCGGCTCACGATGGCGACGGGAGGAGGTTCGGGCTTGCGGAAGAACGGCACGCGCCGGCGCCACAGGCGCAGCGCCTGCCAGTGGATGCGCGCGACCACGCCTAGCGTGAACCAGCCGTAGCGCAGGAAGAGCGGCCATGCGCGGCGAGGCAGCGCCTCGGCGGTGCCCGAGATCGAGGTCTCGAGGAGCGGCGTGGTGGCGTCGCCGTCGAAATAGTCGACGCGCGCGAGCCAGCGGTCGCCGCCGAAGTGGAAGCGGAACGCGTAGTGCCCGCGCACCGCGCAGAACGGCGAGACGTGGAAGTGCTTGTCCGCGACCAGCGTCTCGCCGGACACGAGCGGGCGGCCGTCGGTGTGCGCGAGGAGGTACCGGTGCGTCTCGCCGAAGGTATTGTCGACTTCGGCGAGCACCGCGCGGACCGCGCCGTCGCGGTCGTGGCAGACCCAGAACGTGACCGGGTTGAAGACGTAGCCCAGCATGCGCGGGAACGCGTGCAGCACGATCTCGCCGTCGGCGACGACGCCCTCGCGCGCCAGCAGGTCGCGCAGCCACGCGTCCAGCGCGGCGCCGGTGCGCGGGCCGTGGTCGCGCTCGTGGAAGCTCACGAGCCCGCCGCGGTTCCAGCGCACTGCGGTGACGCCGAGTTCGGGGAGCCGCGACAGGGGCAGCCGCAGGCAGAAGGCCGGATAGCGGAACGCATTGCCCGCGGGCCGGTGCCGGCGGTGCATCACCGATCCTGCCAGCAGCGCCGGCCCGCCGGTGGGGACGGCGAGGTCGGCGTGCGCGGCGTCGGGGAGGCGGGCGGTCATCGCGCGGCGGGGTCGCGTCAGGCGGCGATCGCCACCGGGGACTGCGCCGGCAGGGCGGCGCCGATGGCGTCGGCCACCGCATGCGCGGAGGCGATGCCGTCCTCGTGGAAGCCGTAGCCCAGCCACGCGCCGGCGAACCACGTGTTGCGCTCGCCCTGCAGTGCGCGGATGCCGCGCTGCGCCTTCGTGGCCTGCGAGTCGAGGAGCGGGTGGTGGTATTCGAACTCCTGCAGCACGTGCTGCGGCGCGGGCTCGAACGGCGGGTTCAGCGTCACGATCACCGGCGTGCGGCACGGCAGCGGCTGCAGCTTGTTGATGAGGTAGGACACCGCGACCGGGCGCGTGCCGTCGGCGTCGTCGGCCGCGAGGTAATTCCACGCGGACCACGCGCGGCGATGGCGCGGCAGCAGCGCGGGGTCGGTGTGCAGCACGACGCGGTTGGGCTGGTAGCGCACGGCACTCAGCAGGCGGTCCTCGGCCGGCGAGCGGTCGGCGAGCATCGCGCGCGCCTGGTCGCTGTGGGCCGCGAGCACGATGGCGTCGAAGCGCTCACCGGGATGGCCCATCGTGTCGACCAGCACGTGGTCGCGCTTGCGGTGGATCCGCTGCACGGGCGACGCGCAGCGGACGTCGGCGAGCTGCGCGACGATGCGCCGGACGTACGTGCGGCCGCCGCCTTCCACCGTCCGCCACTGCGGGCGGTCGACCAGCTGCAGCAGCCCGTGGTTGCGGCAGAAGCGCACGAACGTGTGCAGCGGAAAGTCGAGGATCTCGCGCCTGGGCGAGGACCAGATGGCCGCCGCCATCGGCAGCAGGTACCACTCGCGGAACGCCGGGCCGAAGCCCTCGGCGTCGAGGTACTCGCCCAGCGTGGTCGTCGCCTGCGGCGCGTCCGGCAGCGCCATGGTCTGGCGGTTGAAGCGCAGGATGTCGCGCAGCATCCGCCAGAACGCGGGGCGCACGGCGTTGCGCGGCTGCGCGAACAGCGACCGCAGGTCGGTGCCCGCCCACTCGAGGCCGGCGTGGTCGACGCGGCACGAGAACGACATCTCGCTCGCCACGCTGCGCACGCCGAGTTCGTCGAAGAGCGCGATGAGGCGCGGGTACGTGCGGTCGTTGAAGACGAGGAAGCCGGTGTCGACCGGGAACGTGCGGCCTTCCAGCGTGACGTCGACGGTGGCGGTGTGGCCACCCGGCTCGCGCGCGGCCTCGAACAGCGTGACGGCGTGGCCCTGCCGTTGCAGGAGCCAGGCGGCGGACAGGCCGGCGATGCCGGCACCTACGATTGCGATGCGCACGAAGCGATCCTCGAGAGTCGAAGTGGGTTGCTGCGCCGCCGGCCGCGCGCTGGGCGCGGTGGGCCGGCGGGAGTGCATACGTGCGCCGCCCCGGAACGGATGCGGCGGCGCGCCGGTGTCCTAGCCTTTGCCCGCGCCGGCGGGAGCCGCGAGCAGCCGCTCGATCGCGCGCGTCAGCTCGCGGTCGTTGGGCTCGACGTCGCTCACGTAGCTCGCGACCGGCTTGCCGTCGCGGTCGACGAGGTACTTGTGGAAGTTCCACTTCGGCGCCTGGCCGGTGGCCTTCGCGAGGTCGGCGTACAGCGGGTTGCGCGCGAGCGCGGTCACGCTGCCCTTCTCGTAGAGCGGGAACTGGATGCCGTACGTGGTGCGGCAGAACTCGGCGATCTCCTTGTTGGTGCCCGGCTCCTGCGCGCCGAAGTCGTTCGACGGGAATCCCAGCACCACGAGGCCGCGGTCCTTGTACTTGCGGTAGAGCGCTTCCAGACCCTCGTACTGCGGCGTATAGCCGCACTTGCTGGCCGTGTTCACGACCAGCAGCACCTTGCCCTGGTAGCGGCACAGCGACTGCGACTCACCCGTCTGCAGCTGGTTGAACGTGTGCTGGAGCAGCGGCGGGCAGTCGGCGGCGAGCGCCGGGGCGCTCGCCAGCGCGGCCAGCGCCGCGATCGCGAAGGGGGCGACCCACCGGTTCAGCCTGAGCGAGGGAAGCATGGTTTGTCCTAGACATTGCGACATCGATGCCCTAAGATACGAGAACGGACGGGCGATTGTCAAACGCTGTTTCGTCCACGACAAACCCTTACGATGCCATGGAAAACCCGGGACTCGCATTGAACATCAGCGCCGTGGAGCGCGACACTGGTCTGTCCAAGGACGTCCTGCGCATGTGGGAGCGCCGGTACGGGTTCCCGAACCCCGGCCGGGACGAGAACGGCGAGCGCCTGTACTCGGCTGCCGACATCGGCAAGCTGCGCGCGATGAAGCGGCTGATGGACGTCGGCTTGCGGCCCGGCAAGATCATAGGTTTGTCGATCGCGGAACTCAACGCCATGGCGGACGCGCGCACGCCGCAGCGGCAGGATCCGCTGGCGCCCGCGCTCGAGCGCGACATCATCACGATGCTCCAGACGCACGACGTCCCGGCGCTGCAGCACGCCCTCGCCAACCTCGTGATGCGCCAGGGCCTCCAGCGCTTCGTCCTCGACACGATCACGCCGCTCAACCGCGCCATCGGGGACGCGTGGATGCGCGGCGAGCTGCAGGTGTTCGAGGAGCACCTGTACACGGAGCAGCTGCAGGTCGCGCTGCGCGCGGCGATCAATGCCTTCCCGCGGCAGCAGGGCACGCCGCGCATGCTGCTCACGACCTTTCCCTCGGAGCAGCACGGGCTGGGGTTGCTGATGGTCGAGGCGATGATGGTCCCCGAGGGCGTGCAATGCATCTCGCTCGGGCCGCAGACCCCGTTGGACGACATCCGGCGGGCGGCCATCGCGCACAAGGTGCACATCGTCGCGCTGTCATTCTCCGCGGCGTTCCCCCTGCGCCAGGCCACCGACGGGCTGGCCCTGCTGCGCCGCGAGCTCCCGGCCCACGTGACCCTGTGGGCGGGCGGCGAGATGACCCGCCGCGTGCGCAAGACGATGCCGGGCGTCGTGCTGATCCCCGACCTCGCGTCCACCATCAACGCGCTGCGGAGCTGGCGGACGCATCGGGTGACGCAGGCGGCCTGACTGCGGCGTCCGCAAAAGGCGTCCGCGGGGCCGATGGATGACACGAAGGCGGGGGGCGCCTCTTGCGGCCGGCGCGTCCCCTGACCGCCTAGCCCTGGAACTCCCTCTCCCCCTGCGGGGGAGAGGGTTGGGGTGAGGGGCAGCGTCCGCGGCCACCGCCGGGGTCAGACCCCGATCAGGCCGGGGCCAGACCCCTTGCATGCACGGCAGGTCAGGCGGCCGCCTTGGGGCGGCCCGGCGCCGACCGCCGGAAAGGGCTGCTGAGAACCGAGAGTTATGCGTGCAACGGCTGGGGGCTATTCGCGCCTGCGCCCAGCCTGTACCCCCCCTCTCCACGCCTGCGGGGAGGGCCGGCCGTGAGCGGTGGCCCCCGGGGCCCCATCCCGGACGAGACACGAGCCCCCCGGCTTGCACCCCCGTACGCCGCCCGCGGCAGCCGTGCCGCGCTTTCGCCGGTACAATGCGCGCGCCCACCGACCGGAAGCCCCAAGGCGATGCTGTACCCCGACCTGTTCAAGCAATTCGAGGCCGTCCGCTGGAACCTCGAGGACGACGTGCCCTGGCACGCGTTCGACGGTACGCGCCTGACCGACGAGCAGGCGCGCACGATCAAGATGAACGCGATCACCGAGTGGGCGGCGCTGCCGGCCACCGAGATGTTCCTGCGCGACAACCGGCACGACAGCGACTTCTGCGCGTTCATGTCGATCTGGTTCTACGAGGAGCAGAAGCACGCGCTCGCGCTGATGGAGTACCTGCGCCGCTTCCGCCCGGACCTCGTGCCGACCGAGGACGAGCTGCACGCGGTGCGCTTCGAGTTCGATCCGGCGCCGCCGTTCGAGACGCTGATGCTGCACTTCTGCGGCGAGGTGCGCCTCAACCACTGGTACCGCTGCGCTTCCGAGTGGCACACCGAGCCCGTGATCCGCGAGATCTACGGCCTCATCGCGCGCGACGAGGCGCGGCACGGCGGCGCCTACCTGCGCTTCATGAAGCGCGCGGTGGAGAAGGGCAGCCAGGAGGCGAAGCGCGCGTTCGCGAAGATCGGCGTGCTGATGGCGAGCGCCGGCCGCGCGGGGAAGCCGCTGCATCCCACGAACCTGCACGTGAACCGCGAGATGTTCCCGCGCGACACGGTGCAGAGCCGGCTCCCCGACCCGTCGTGGCTGCAGCACTGGCTCGACGAGCAGATCAAGTTCGACGCGGGCTGGGAGCAGCGCGTGGTCACGATGATCCTGCGCAACCTCTCGTCGCTGTTCGGCGAGACGTTCAAGTCCGTGCAGGAGCTCAATCGCTTCCGCAAGGGATTGGCGCCCGCCGCGGCGTAGCGTTCCCGTCGCGCGCCGCCGCGCGAACGCCGGCCCGGCCGGCCGGTATCATGTCCCCATGTGGACCGCCGTCGTCCTGGGCTCGTTCATCGTCGCGATGGTGTCGCTCTACGCCGCGTGGGCGTGGCACGCGGTCGCGCACGGCGCCGCGCTGTGGCCGTTCGTCGTCGGCTTGCCCGTAGCGTACCTCGCGTTCCCGTTCTTCTTCACCTGCGTGTGGGTGACGCTCGGCTGGTGGCTGCGCGCGCCGCGGCCCGGCGAGGTGGAGCTGACGTTCGGCGAGCGCCTGCGCCTGTTCCGCGACGAGTTCGCGAGCCTCTCGGTGTCGGCGCCCAAGATGGTGCTCTACCGCCTGCTGGTGCGCGATCCGCCGCCCGCGCCGGCGGCGCTGCCGGTGCTGCTGCTGCACGGGGTCGGCTGCAACGCGGGCGTGTGGACGGGGCTCAAGGGCTACCTCGAAGACGAAGGCCTCGGCCCGGTGTACGCGCTGTCGTACGGCCCGCCGCTCGCGGCCATCGAGACGTTCGCGCCGCAGGTGGCGGACAAGATGGCGCAGATCGTCGCGGCGACGGGCGCGTCGCGCGTCGTCGTCGTCTGCCACAGCATGGGCGGGCTGGTCGCCCGCGCGTACCTGCGCCGCTACGGCGGCGCGCAGGTGGCGCGGCTCGTGACCATCGGCACGCCGCACGCGGGCAGCCGCCACGCGTGGATGATGCACGGCCAGTCGCTGGCCGACATGCGCCCGCGCAGTGAATTCCTGGAGGCGATCAACGCGTCGGACGAGCACCTCCACGGCGTACCGGTGGTGTCGCTCTGGTCCTGGCACGACTCGATGGTGACCCCGCAGACGTCGTCGCGCCTCGACTGGGCGGACAACGTCGTGCTGTCCGGCATCGCCCACAACGCGCTGCTCAACAACCGGGAAGTCTGGCGGCGGGTAGCCGCCGAAGTGCGCAAAGCGCGGGCGAACCCGGTGCAGAGTGTCGACGCGCCGCGCGCGTCGACGGTCCACTAGCCCCTTCGCAATTCGGTGTCTGACACCGCCTATGCGGTGTCAGACACGTCATAGGCGGTGTCTGACACCGGGGCGCGGTGCCCTACCAGTGGATGCCCTGCGTGAGTTGCGCGAACGCGATCTGCTCGGGCGACAGCTCCTGCTGCTGCGCCGACTCGCCCTTCTTGCCCTGCGCGGCCGCGGAGTCGGGGAACATGTTGAACGCCGTGTTGAGCAGGATCTGCGTGAGGCGCGGCGCGGCGGCGTGGCAGACCGCGCCGAACACGCCGAGGCGCGTGGCGATGCGCACCGGCTTGTAGACGATCGCCTCCACCACGAGGTCCGCGGCCTCCTCCGGCGACAGCGTCGGCACGTTCTCGTACATCTTGGTGGGCGCGATCATCGGCGTGCGCACCAGCGGCATGTTGATCGTCGTGAAGTTGACGCCCTTGTCCAGGAACTCGGACGCCGCGCAGGCCGAGAACGAGTCGAGCGCGGACTTCGACGCGACGTACGCCGAGAAGCGCGGCGCGTTCGACAGCACGCCGATCGACGAGATGTTGATGATGTGCCCCTGCCGCTGCTCGATCATCTTGGGCAGGAACTCGATGATGAGGCGCAGCGCGCCGAAGTAGTTCAGCTGCATCGTCCGCTCGAAGTCGTGGAAGCGGTCGAACGAGCGCGATCACGCCGCGGCGGATCGAGCGGCCCGCGTTGTTGACGAGGAAGCGGCAGGTGCCGTGCTCCTTCAGCACGCGCGCGACCAGCGCGTCGCACGGATACGAGGTCGGAGATGTCGGCGGTGTACATCCAGCACTTGCCGCCTGCCGCCTCGATCTTCCTGCTTGGTCTCGACGAGCTTCTCGCCGCGCGCGCGACAAGGATCACCTTGGCCCCCGCCGCCGCGAAGCTTGATCGCGGTGGCCTTGCCGATGCCCGACGATCCGCCGGTCACGACCACCACCTTGTCGCGCGCGCACGCGGCCGCCCAGCGTGCGGTCGATGAAGAGGTCCGGATCGAGGTGCCGCTCCCAGTAGTCCCAGAGCACGGGCGCGTACGTCTCGAGGTCATCCGGCACCGTGATGCCCGAGCCCTTGAGCGCTTTCTGCGCTCCTGGTTGTCGAAGCGTCGGCCAGTTGATGAACTGGAAGACGTCCGGCGGGATGCCCAGGTCCTTCAGCACCGCGCGCACCATGCGCTTGACCGGCGCGAGCGAGCCGAGGCCGGCCAGATCAGCGCCGATGAAGCCGAACATGCGCGCGTTGAGGCGCATCGAGCTTCGGCGCGCGGCCCGGCGCTGGCGAAGATGGAGCACCTCGCCGATGCGGCGCGGATTGGGATCGGTGAGGTGGAAGCACTTGCCGTCGAGGCCGCGCTTGTGCGCGAGGAAGTCGAGCGCGTTGGCGACGAAGTCCACCGGCACGATGTTGATGCGACCGCCCTCGATGCCGATCATCGGGAACCACGGCGGCAGCATCTGCCGCAGCCGCTGCAGCACCTTGAAGAAGTAGTACGGGCCGTCGATCTTGTCGATGTAGCCCGTCTTCGAGTCGCCCACCACGAAGCCCGGCCGGTAGATGCGGTACGGGCGCTTGAGCGAGTTGCGCACGATCGCCTCGGAATCGTGCTTGGTGCGGAAGTACGGGTGGTCGAGGTCCTCCGCCTCCTCGAACATGTCCTCGCGGAACACGCCGTCGTAGAGGCCCGCGGCCGCGATCGAGCTCACGTGGTGGAAGCAGCCCGCCTCCACCGCCTGCGCGAACTGCACGACGTGCCGCGTGCCCTCGACGTTGGCCGCCTGCTGCGCCTCGGCGGAAGCCTTGACGTCGTAGACCGCGGCGAGGTGGAACAGGTGGTCGATCTTGCCCTTGAGCTTCTTCAGCTCCGCGGGCGCCACGCCGAGGTTCTTCTTCGTGAGGTCGCCGACCACGCCGACGAGCTCGCGCTCGGAGAGGCCGAGATCCTCGCGCAGCGCCGCGAGCTTCGGCAGCGACTCGCGCCGCACGAGCACGTAGATTGGTGCCTTGCGCTGGGCGAGTTTGCGCATCAGGAACTGCCCGATGAAGCCGGTCGCGCCGGTCACGAAATAGGCCATCGCCTCCTCCTCGTAGACGGCGCGTCACCCTGGCCGCTTGGCGGGGCGGCGGGTGCTTGGAAGGCGCCGGGAATTGTCGTCGGGGCGCCGGCGGGCGGCCGGGCGCGTCCTCGTGTGTGCCGGGGATTGTACCGTCTGGCCCCGGGCCGCGGCGGACGGTCCCCGTGGACGCGCCTTTAGTATGATTCCTCTACGCGCGCCGCCTACAATCGACAGGCGTCACCCAAGGGCCGCCCGCTGCGGCCATACGCAAAGCGAAGGGGAACCCGATGCTCAAGAAAGCGAAGGCCGCGATGGCCGACGATGCCGGCGTGTCTGCCAAGGCCGGCGCCAGCAAGGACATGGCGGCGCAGGTGCTCGATTCCTCGCGGCACATCTGGCTCGCCGGGCTGGGCGCGTTCTCCCGCGCGCAGGCCGAGGGCATGAAGGTGTTCGAGACGCTGGTGCGCCAGGGCGAGGCCCTCGAGAGCAAGACGCGCCGCGCGGCCGTGGACACGGCCGCCGCCGCCAAGGGCGCCGCGCAGGCGAAGGTGAACGAGGTGAAGCAGGGCGTGGGCGGCACCTGGGACAAGCTCGAGACCGTGTTCGAGGAACGCGTCGCGCGCGCCCTCTCGAAGCTCGGCGTGCACACGCAGAACGACGTCGAGCGCCTGACCGAGCGGGTCGACCGCCTCTCCGAGCGCGTCAACGAGCTGATCAAGGCGACCGGGGTGGCGCCGGCCAAGAAGTCCGCCAAGGCCGCGCCGCGGCGCAAGCCCGCCAAGCGGGCGGCGAAGGCGCCGGTGGCGGAAGCCCCGGCCCCGAAGGCCGCGCCGAAGCGGCCGCGGGCGAAGAAGGCGGCGCCGCAGGCCTGACGCGCTCTTCTCCCGATGCAAAGAAGCCCGTCGGTCGCCGGCGGGCTTTTTTGTTGTCCGCGGCGGGCGTACCGCCCGCGCTCCTCTACTCCCGGTTGAGCTTGTCGACCTGCTTGATGTAGTTGGTCATGGCCTCGTCGGCGGCCATGCCCTTCAACTTCGCCCACGCGTCGTACTTGGCGCCGCCGACGAAGTCGAACCCGCCCGGGCGGGCACCCTTCACGTCGCCGTCGGTCGCCTGCTTGTAGTACGAGTAGAGCTTCAGCAGCGTCGCGTTGTCGGGCTTCTTCTTCGTCTGCTTCGCCGCGGCGGCAGCCGCCTCGAAGCGCGCCTTGAGATCGTCCTTCTTGGGTGCGGCCGCCATGCGTCGGTCCCTTCGGGTGGAGTCACGCGAAATGCGATTCGTGCTACTTTAGCGCGAACGCAAAGTCGCGCGCAACGCACGCGCCCGCCCGCCAACAGCCCCCGCCGGAACCCCCGATGGCCGCTTCCCGACGCGAAAAGATGTCCGCCGTGGACACGGCGTGGTTGCGCATGGACCGCCCGCACAACCTGATGATGATCTGCGGCGTCCTGCTGTTCCGCGAGAAGCTGTCGCTGCCGCGGCTGCGCAAGGTCATCGCGGAACGCTTCGTGGTGTTCAAGCGCTTCCGGCAGCACGCGGTGGAGATGCCCGGCATGGCGATGTGGGAGAACGACCGCCACTTCGACATCGCGCGCCACGTCGTGCACACCGCGCTGCCCGGCAAGGCGGGCAAGCGCGAGCTGCAGGACCTGGTGTCGCGGCTCGCCACCACGCCGCTCGACCCCGCGCGGCCGATGTGGCAGTTCCACCTCGTCGACAACTACGACCACGGCAGCGCGCTCATCTGCCGCATGCACCACTCGTACGCCGACGGCATCGCGCTCGTGCGGGTCATGCTGTCGATGACCGACGCCGGGCCGAAGGGGCCGCCGGCGATGCCGTTCGCGCCGCGTCCGCGCGCGAAGCGCGATCCGGACGACGCGCTCGGGCAGATGCTCGCGCCGCTGTCCGGCGTCATGAACACCGCGCTCAAGCTGGGCGGGACGCTGGTCGAGAAGGGCGTCGAGCTGTGGACCGACCCCACGCGGGCCATGGCGCTGGCCGGCCAGGGCACGGCGCTCACCGCCGAGCTCGCGAAGCTCGCGCTGATGCCGCAGGATTCGCCGACGCGATTCAAGGGCACGCCCGCGGTCGCCAAGGAAGTCGCGTGGGCGCCGCCGCTGCCGCTCGACGACGTGAAGGCGATCGGCCGCGCGCTCGGCGCGTCGGTCAACGACGTGCTGCTGTCGTGCGTCGCGGGCGCGCTGCGCACGTATCTCGTCGAGAAGGGTGACGCGGTCGAGGACGTGGTGCTGCGCGCGCTCGTCCCGGTGAACCTGCGTCCGATCGAGAAGGCGTACAAGCTCGGCAACCAGTTCGGGCTCGTGTTCCTCGACCTGCCGATCGGCATCGAGAACCCGGTCGAGCGCCTGTACGCGGTGCGCGCCAACATGAACGCGCTGAAGGGCTCGTACCAGCCCATCCTCGCCCTCGGCCTGCTCGCGGCGATGGGCTCCGGCCCGCGCGCGCTGCAGGACGTCGTGCTGCAGATGCTCGCGCGCAACGCGACCGGCGTGATGACCAACGTGCCCGGCCCGCAGCAGCCGCTCTACCTGGCCGGCGCGCGCATCGACAGCCTGATGTTCTGGGTGCCGCAGTCGGGCGACATCGGGATGGGCGTGTCGATCATCTCGTACAACGGCAAGGTGCAGTTCGGCCTCATCACCGACCGCGGCCTGTGTCCCGACCCGGAGGCCATCAGCCGCCGGTTCGACGGCGAGTTCGAGAAGCTGGTGCTGCTCACGCTGATGGCGCCGTGGCCGATCACGGGCGATCTCGACCCGGCCGAGGCGGAAGCGTTGGTGGCCTGAGGTCGCCGTCCTGCGCCGGCCCGCAGTCCTGCGCACGACGCCCGCCGTTCCCGCCCCCGTTCCGGAGGCCGCGCCGGACCGCGCCGGCTATTCCAGCTCCGACTTCGCGTGCTCGGCGTCGAGCCGCTCCATCGCATCGAGGGGCTTCGTCGCCGCGGCCTTCTCGTACAGCTTGGTCGCCTCCCCGATCTTCCCCTTGCCGAACAGCATGAGGAGGCCGTTGCCGTACTCGATGTAGACGATCGGCGCCTCCGGGAAGAGCTTGATCGCCTTCTCGTAGTGCTCGACCGCCGAATCCTTCTTCGCGCCGTACGTGACGCCGGCGACGATGCCCCCGACCTTGTCGATGATCTCGGCCTGGTACGACCCGAACGCGATGTGCGCGTCCGCGTGCTTCGGGTCGAGCTTCATCGCCGTCTGGAGCGCTTCCTTGATCTTGCCGCCGTAGCCCTCGGCCAGCGCCTTCGCGACCGAGATGCCCTGCGCGTAGCGGCCGAGCGCGAACGCGTAGAGGTAGTGCGCATTGGCGTCCTTCGGGGCCGCCTTGCGGCGGGCCTCGGCCCAGCCCGCGGCCTCCTCGAGCAACTCGACCTTGGCCTTGGCGTTGCTCTCGAGATAGTTCGCGTACACGACCTGCGCCTTCACGGCGGCGTTCACGCCGTGGCCGCCGGCCGCGTTGCCCGCCGTCACCGCCTCGTGGAAGTCGCCGGCGTGGAAGTGCCGCCACGCGTCCAGCACCGCGGCGTCCTTGGGGAACGGCTCGCAGTCGCCCTTGTGCAGCCGCGCCCACTGCTTCTTGAGCGCCGCGTCGTCGTAGACGTAGGCCTTCTCGGCGTACGGGAACTTCGCCCACTTCTTCGCCATGCCACCTTCCTCCGGTCTACAGGTAGTCGGCGCCCAGGCGCTCGATCAGCGCGCGGTGGTCGCCGACCAGGAACGGCGCGATCAGCGCGAGCACTTGATAGGCCGCCTGGCCCAGGTTCATCTCGGGTGCCGCGGCGCCGGTGCGCGCGGGTACGCTGGTGATCCGCTGCCACGACATCCAGTAGATCGAGACCAGCGCGGCGTTGGCGGCGAGCGCGGCGATCTCCCGCTCGCTGGCCTGCATCTGCCCCGTGCGCACGAGGACGCGGCAAAACTCTACCATGGTGCGTTCGAGGCGGCGCAGGAGGTCGGCCACGCGCGTCGCGAGCTTGCGGTTGCGCGACGTGATCTCGTCTAAGTCCCGGTACAGGAACCGGTACTCGCGCATCTTCTCGAAGGCGACGTGCAGCATGAACCACAGGTCCTCGACGCCGGGCGGCGGCGTGTCGGGCACCGCGAGCAGCGGCGTCACCGCGGACTCGTGCAGCGCGAAGAGGTCCGCGATGATGTCGTCCTTGTTGCGGAAGTGGTAGTACAGGTTGCCCGGCGAGATGTTCATCTCGTCGGCGATGTCCGCCGTGGTGACGTTGGGCTCGCCCAGCCGGTTGAAGAGCGCGAGGCTCGTCTCGAGGATGCGCTCGCGCGTGCGGCGCGGTGGCTTGCGTTGCGCCATGACGCGCGGGACTCTCGCGCGCCGGTCAGCGGGCGCCGGCCATCGCGCGCTCGAGCTGGTCGAGCGTGTGGGAGAGCTCGCGCTTGGTCTGCTTCACCGTCAGCTGCTCGGGGTCGGCGCGCAGCGGCCGCGGGTCGGTCAGCGCGTCGGTGATCTTGCGCCGCGCGTCGGTCAGGCGCTCGCGGTGCAGGGCGAAGCCGTACTTCGCGAGCACGGGCTCCAGCGCGTCGGCCCGCGCGAGCAGGTTCTGGCGCGTCTTGGTGAACGCGATCGCGCACAGGCGCTTGCGTTGCCAGTAGCTGAAGATGTTCGCGAAGAACATGTCGGCGTCCTCGCGGTCGGGCTCGAACAGCAGGATGTCGGCGTGCGGGTACTGGGTCGCGTACTTCTCCATCCCGACCTTCATCCGCGAGTGGATGATCGCGCGGAACGTCTGCCCCAGCACGAGCGGCAGGCCGCCCTCGTTCAGCTTCTCGACGTTGGTGTGCCCGCGGTGCACGGCGGAGCTCGCGTCGAACGGCACCAGCGGATTCACGCAGAGCAGCAGCTCCACGCCCTCGTCGAGCGCCACCGACGCGTGCAGCGTCTTGTTGAGCGCGCCGTCGACGTAGAACTGGCGGTCGATCGCGACCGGCGGGAAGAGCCCGGGCAGCGCGGCCGAGGCCTCGATCGCCCGCGAGATGGGCACGTGCGCGTGGCGGTCCTTGCCGAACACGACCGACGCGCCGGTGTCGAGGTTGGTGGCGACGAGGTAGAGCTTCTGCCGCAGCTTGCGGAAGTCGTTGGTCCGGCCCGGGGCGGCGAAGAGCTTCGCCAGGAAGCTGTCGATCGCGCGGTTGTCGAAGAAGCCGGTGGGGATGGCCTGCGCGAGCGTGGAGAAGGACTCCATCACGCCGCGGTGGAACGGGTCGCGCAGGTACTTGATCGTCGCCCGCATCGCGAGGCCGGGCAGCGCGCCCAGGCAGCGGCCGAACTCGGACAGCGCGGGCTTGAGGAAGATCTCGGGCTTGAGCGCCGCGTCGGCGCCGTCGTCGATGAAGAGCCGGTACATCTGCGCCGGCGAGATGCCGTTGGCGAGCGCCGCGGCGACGAAGCCGCCCGACGACACGCCGACGTAGACGTCGCAGCGGTTGAAGTCGAGGCCTTCGAGCGAATCGGCCAGCGCCAGCAGCGCGCCGACTTCGTAGATGCCGCCCAACGGGCCGCCGCCCGCCAGTGCGAGTCCGATCTTCGCGGGACGCCGGGCCTTCGCCTTCCTCCCGGCGCGCGCCTCGCGGCGCGGTCCGCCACGGGGACGCGCGGCGCGTCCGCCAGCCGGCACTTGCGGCATGGTTCTCCTCTTCGACGTTGGAAGCGCCTCCGGAGATGCACGGGCAACCCGGAGGCCCTCGCGGGCGGGGGGCTCTCGGGTGGCCCCCTCGCTCGTCCGCAATGGTAGCGGAGAACGCCTACTTCGTCGCGGCCTTCCGCGCGCGGGTGCCGCGCTTGGCGACCTTCGCGACCTTCGCGGTGCGCGCCTTGGCGGTGCGCTTGCCTGCCGCACGCTTCTTCGCGGGGGCCTTGGCCGGCATCAGCATCGCGGGCAGCGTGACCTTGGGCAGCGCACGCGGCAGGTTCGCCTGCACGAGCGTGACCGCGTTGTCGGCGGCCTTGCGCACGCGCTGCGACACCGTGCGGCGGGTCTGCCGCCACAGCGCGTTGGCGCGCGTGAACGAGCCTTCGAGGCGATCGCCGACCAGGCGGAACGTGCGCGACTCGACCGCGGTGCCTTCCTTCACGAGGTTGCGGAACACCTTGCCCGCGTCGGCCTGCGCCCATTCGCGCGTGACGACGGCGGCGCCGAGGCCGGCGAGCCACACCTGGCGCGAGGCGTTGTACACGGCGTCGCCGACGGGGATGTTGCGGATCTGGATCGTGGTGCGCATGGAATGCTCCTTGTCGGAAAGATGCGCGCGACGGTCACGCGCCATCCTTCGAATGTACTGGTTCGCTCTAGAGGCTTCACACTAAAGGGTGCGTCCGCAAAAGGCGTCCGTGCGGGCGGTGGATGACGCGACGTCGGCGTCGCGCCTTTTGCGGCCGGCACACCGTGACCGGGTGCGATCTCCCCGGGTATGACCGCCCTCTCCCCGCGAGCGGGGAGAGGGCTGGGGTGAGTGGCAGCCGTGTGCGGATGTGCAGCGCTCACGGCAGGCGAGTCGGCCGCCTTGGGGCGGCCCGGCGCCGGCCGCCGGAAAGTGCAAGGCAAGAACGAGTGTCCTGCGGTGGGCTGTGGCCCGGCCGCCGACCGAATGCCTAGGTGGGTGACGCCGCGGGCTTGCCCCCCACCATCCCCATCGCGATCCGCGCCGCAAACCCATAGATCGACAACTGCGGATTCGCGCCGATCGACGTCGGGAACAGCGACCCGTCGCACACGTACAGGTTGGCGAGCTGGTGGTGGCGGCCGGTCGGGTCGACCACCGCGCGTGCAGGGTCGGGTCCGAGCGGGGCGCCGCCCATCACGTGCGCGGAGACCACGCGGGTCACGAGCGGGCGCAGGTCGAAGGCCGCGATGCCCGCCTTCGCCGCCGCCCAGGTGGTGAATCCCTCGCCCATCCCGTGCACCGGCGCGACCCGCGTCGCGCCCGCCGCGAACTGGATCTCGGCCATGGTGAGGAACGCGCGGCGCACGCCGTCGAAGACGAACGCGTTGAGCGGGTAGTCGAGGAGCGGGGTGCCGTCGCTGCGCAGCGTGACCGTGCCGCCCGGGCTCTCCGGGTGGAAGCCGTCGCGCAGCAGCGCGAGCACCACGTGCAGGTGGCGGAACTCGCGCATCCACTGCGCATGCGCGTCGCCGTCGACGGGCAGCGTGATGGCGGTCAGCACCGGGTGCAGCGGCGGGACCTCGAGCTTGTAGCCGATCGGGCCGTCGACCGGCGCGACGTCGAGGAAGTGGTCGGAGTAGATCGACTGCGGCGCGCCGGCGAAGCCGTCGACGACCTCGGGCATCACCGCGGCCGACACGACGGTCGGGTGCAGGAACGTGCGCTTGCCGGCGATGCCGTGCGGATCGGGCGCGCCGCTGCGCAGCAGGAGCGCGGGCGTGCCGATCGCGCCGGCCGCCGCCACGAAGCGGCGGGCGCGCACGGTGATGCGCCGCGCCGTCGGCGCGATGCCGCGCGCGTCGAGCGCGACCGCAACGAGCTCGGTGACGCGGTCGCCGGCGATCGCGAAGCGATCGGCGCGCGCGCGGGTGACGAGCGTCGCGCCCTTGGCGAGCGCGGCGGGCACCGTGGTGACCAGCATCGACTGCTTGGCGTTGATCGGGCAGCCCATGCCGCAGTAGCCGAGGTTCGCGCAGCCGGCGACGTTGCGGCGGATGGTCGGTGCCGCGATCCCGAGCTTGTGCGCGCCGCGCGCCAGCGCTTCGTTGTTCGCGTTGGGCGCCGTCATCCACGGCCCGATCGACAGGCGCGCCTCCATGCGCTCGAACCACGGCGCCATGTCGCCGACGCCGAAGCCGGCGAGGCCGTACGTGCGCTGCCACCACCCGAGGGTCGTGGCCGGCGTGCGGAACGAGCTCGTCCAGTTGACGGTGGTGCCGCCGCCGACGCACCGTCCCTGCAGGATGTTGATCGCCTTGTCCTTCGTCTTGCGCGCCGCGGATTCCTGGTACAGCTCGGGATAGGCCTCCGCCTCGCGCATGTGGAAGTCGCGCGACGAGCGCAGCGGGCCTTCCTCGAGGAGCACCACCCTGAGCCCCGCATCGGCGAGGATCTCGGCGGCGGTGCCGCCGCCGGCGCCGGTGCCGACGACCGCGACGTCGGCCTCGAGCACGAGGTCGCGCTCGAGCGCGGACGCGTCGACGACCTGCCAGCCGGAGGCTACGCCCTGCGCGACGGGATCGGGGAAGCTCGTCATGGTGTCAGCCGAGTTGGGGCGGGCCGTCGTAGGCGAGCGGCGGCCACGAGCGCGGGTTGCCGTACCACGCGGCGAACGTGAGCTGGTGCAGCGCGTCGTACGCGCTGCGCGGGAGGGTGAGCGAGCTGTCGCGGAAGCGGTCGAGGAATGCGCGCACCTCGGCGGGCGACGCCTCCTGCCACGGCGCGCCCACGCGCGCGAGCGACCAGCGCACCGGCGGTAGCGCCAGCAGCGCCACGAGCTGCGCCAGCTCCGCCTGCGCGGCGGGCGGCAGGCCGGACACGGCGACGTCGACGCCGGCCAGCGTTTCCGCGATCGCGGTGGTGCGTGCGGGCGGCGCGGCGGGCAGCGCGCCGGCGAGCAGCACCGGGATCACCGCCGCGAACAGCGCCTCGCCGTCTGCGTCGAGCGCGCGGCGCGGCACGCCCGACGGCGGCGCGTGCGGCCCCCTGAGCCACGCGGCGAGGCCCAGGGCTGCGGCGCCGGCGACCCCGGCGGCGATGAAGGTGCGGCGGGAGCGGTTCACGAGGGAAGGCGCGGCGCCGACGGGGCGCCACGTTGCGTCCGACGATACGGCGGCGCCGTAGACAAAACAATCTAATGGCGCGCGCCGTGCGGCGCGGGCCGTTTGCTAGACTCGGCCCATCCCCGTCGAGTTCCGGCCCGTGCCGGATCCATGCCCATGGCGGACCACGATCCACCCCGTTCCGCGCAGCAGGCGCTGGTGCAGGAGTTGGTGCGGGTGCAGCGCTTGCACGAGGAGCGTGCGCGCAATCCGATCCTCGCGGGCGCGCTCGACCGGCTCGCCGGCTGGCAGTCGCGGCGCCTGCGGATGACGTATGCCGACCTCGCGGCCGACCCGCGCTACGCGCAGGCCGTGCAGTTCTTCCAGAACGACCTCTACGGATCGGCTGACTTCAGCCGCCGCGACGCGGACCTCGCGCGCGTCGTCCCGATGATGGTGAAGGTGCTGCCCGACAGCGTGATCCACACCGCGGCGGTCGCGATGGAGGTCAACGGGCTCTCGCAGGAACTCGACCGGCTGGTGCTCTCGCGGCTGCCCCGCGCCGACGGCACGTTCACGGTCGCGGAGTACTGCAAGGCCTATCGCCGGGCCGGCAACTTCCCGCTGCGCGAGCGCCAGATCCGCCTCATCGGCGAGATCGGCGCGGCGCTGGACCACTACGTCAAGAAGCCCTTCATCCGCGGTGCGCTGCACATGATGCGGCAGCCCGCGCGCCTCGCGGGCATGGGCGTGCTGCAGGACTTCCTCGAGCGCGGCTTCAACGCGTTCCACGCGATGGGCGGCGCCGACCACTTCCTCGCCACCATCGACGAGCGCGAGCGCGCCATCATGGACGCGATCGTCGAGGGGGCCGTCGATCCGTTTCCCGACCCGCTCAACTTCCGGCTGTCGCAGCCGGCGCCGGCGCGCGGCTGACGGCCGTCAGCCCTCCTTCAAGAGCTTGTCGAGCTGGGCGTGGATTTCCTTCTCGAACGACCCCTTGAGCGGCGTCAGCAGCCACCCGAGGCTCACGTCGAGCGCGATCTTGTCCTTGCCGACGAGCATGCGGCCGCTGACCCCGGGCCGCTCGAAGTCGACGTGATCGCCGTCCCACTCCCACGCGAGCTCGAACCGCTTCTCGAGGTCCTTCGCGATCTTCTCGGCGGCGGCCCTCGCCTTCTTGTGCGAAAGCGTGTGGTTGCGAACGATCGAGATCGTGGCCATGCGGTGTCTCCTCCGGGGTGGCGAAGTATAGCCAAAGCAGCGCCGCGATCCGCCCCTGCCCTCCACCGCAATCCCGCCACGGCCGCATGAACGTCAACATCGCGCAGCTCTTCACGCCCCACCTCGCCACGCCGGGGAAGGTGCTCTACCGCCACCACACCGCCGAGGGCTGGCGCGACGTCACCGCCGGCGAGGTCGCCCGCGAGATCGCGCGCTGGCAGGCCGCGTTCCGCCGCGAGGGCTATGCGCCCGGCGACCGCATCGCGGTGTGCGCGCGCAACGGCGTGACGTGGGTGGCGATCGATCTTGCCGCGCTCGGCATGGGACTCGTGGTGGTGCCGCTCTACGTCGAGGACAACCCCGACAACATCGCGTGGTGCGTGGCCCACGCGCAGGCGCGGCTGCTGGTCGTGGAGTCGTCGCGGATCGCGGCGAGCCTGCGCGACGTCGGCGCGCCGCTGCCGCCGGTGGTGGTGTTGCGGCCGGACGCCGGCGAGACCGCGACCGCGGCGGAGGCCTTCCTGCCGGCGGCGGCGCAGGCGCAGGACGTGGTCGTCGTGCCGCTGCCAGCGGACACGCTCGCCACCATCTGCTTCACGTCCGGCACCGCCGGCCGGCCGAAGGGCGTGATGCTGTCGCACGGCAACGTCCACGCCAACGCCCGCCAGTGCGAGGCCACGGGCATGGCGCGCGCGGACGACGTGTTCCTGTCGCTGCTGCCGCTGTCGCACATGTTCGAGCGCACGGGCGGCTACTACCTGCCGCTCGCGATCGGCGCGACAGTCGTGTACTGCCGCGGCATCGTGCACGTGGCGGACGACCTCGCGCAGCAGGCGCCGACCGCGATGTTCGCCGTGCCGCGCATCTTCGAGCGCTTCCATGCACGCATCGAGCAGGCGCTGGCGGACACGCCCGTGCGCCGGTGGCTGGTCCGCCAGACGGTGGCGCGCGCCAACCGCATCGCCGACGGCCACACGGGCCTGCTCGACCGGCTGCTGACGCCGCTGCTGCAGCGCGTCGTCGGGGCGCGCATCCTCGCGGGGCTCGGCGGGCGGCTGCGGCTCGTGGTGGTCGGCGGCGCGGCGCTCGACCCGGCGCTCGCGCGGTTCTTCTGCGGACTCGGGCTGCCGATGCTGCAGGGCTACGGCATGACGGAGGCCTCGCCGGTGCTAGCGGTCAACCGCCTGCACGACAACGTGCCGGCGTCGGTGGGCCCGCCGCTCGACGGGGTCGAAGTGCGGCTCGCGGACAACGGCGAGCTGCTCGCGCGCGGGCCCAACGTGATGCTGGGTTACTGGCAGAACGAGACCGCGACGCAGGCGGCGATCAGCGAGGGCGGCTGGCTGCACACCGGCGACCTGGCCGAACTGCGCGACGGCAAGGTCTTCATCCGCGGCCGGGCGAAGGACATCCTCGTGATGTCGAACGGCGAGAAGCTGCCGCCGGTCGACGCCGAGTTCGCGATCCTGCGCGACCCGGTGTTCCAGCAGGTGATGCTGGTCGGCGAGGCACGGCCGTTCCTCGTGCTGCTCGCGGTCACCGACGAGACCGACGAGAAGGTGCTGCTCGCGCGGGCCAACGAGCAGCTCAAGGAATTCCCGCGCTGGGTGCGGGTGCGGCGCGTGGTCGCGACTTCGCAGGGCTGGAGCGTGGACAACGGGCTCCTCACGCCGACGCTCAAGCTCAAGCGGCCGCTGCTGCTGCAGAAGCTCGCGCGCGAGATCGATGCCGCGTACGCGGAGCCGGCGCCCTAGGAGGTCTCTGCAGGGCGCCGCGGCTCAGCGCGGACGCCCCGCCGCGATGGCCGCGACGACGAGCGCGGCCGCGAGGTAGGTCGCCACGCCGACCGGTTCGCCGAGGAGCCACGCGGACGCGGCGATCGTGAAGAACGGCTGCAGCAGCTGCAGCTGGCCCACGGCCGCGATGCCGCCGAGGGCGAGTCCGCGGTACCACGCGAAGAAGCCGAGGAACATCGACACGACCGCGACGTAGGCGAAACCCGCCCACGCGGTCCACGGCGCGTCGGGGAGGCGCGCGCCGCCGGCGAGCCACGCCGGCAGCGCCACGAACGGCGCCGCGATGACGAGGACCCACGAGATCACCTGCCAGCCGCCGAGCACGCGCGAGAGGCGCGCCCCTTCCGCGTAACCGACGGCCGCCGCCGCGACCGCGCCGACCAGCAGGAGGTCCGCGGGCTGCGGTGCGCCGCCGCCCTCCCACAGCGCGAAAGCCACCACCACCCCGCTGCCGGCCAGCGCGCAGGCCCAGAACCGGCGCGACGGTCGCTCGTGCGCGATCAGGGCGCCCGCGAGCGCGGTCGCGAGCGGCAGGAGCCCCGCCACGACCGCGCCGTGCGCCGCCGGCACGTGGCGCATCGCGATCGCGGACAGCACGGGCCAGCCGACGACGACGCCGAGCGCGACCAGCGCCAGGCGTGGCCACAGGTGCCGCGCGGGCCACGGGGTGCGGGTGGCCGCGAGCACGACCGCGGCAAGGACCGCCGCGACCACCGCCCGCCCGAGTCCCACGAACACCGGATCGAGGTGCGCGACGGCGGCGCGCGTGGCCGGCAGCGTCCCGCTGAACGCCAGCACGCCGACGAGACCGAGGACGTAACCCTCCGTGCGACGGGCCGGGGCGGCGGTGGGCGCGGAGGAGGCCATCGGGGGAGTATATCCGATCAGTTTTATCAACTATTTGGCCGGCGCCTCGGTGGCGGGAGGCGTCGGCCGGGGACTGGGTGCCGCGACCCACGCGATCCGCCGGGGGTGTCGTCGGCGCTGCGGCACGACCGGGCGCGCGGGCACGACACTCGACAGGAAAATCGATTTGACGATAGTGTGCGCTTACATTGACGGCGGGCGCAGCCACCATGGCCGGCGGCGGGCACCGGACACGGCCTCCCATCGTCCGATTGACAGCCCCGGCGAAACGAACATACGATTCAAACAAACGTTTAAACAACGGCCCCGTCGGACGTCTCGCGCGCGGGGAAAACCCGCGACGCACCGGCGGCAGGGCCGGGACGATCGCCGACGAACCGGAGGCACCGCAGTGGTGGGAAAAGTCATACCGCTGGGCGACGCGCACGGCGCGCAGGCCACCAAGGCGCGCATCCTCGATGCCGCCGAGGCGCTGTTCATGGAGCACGGCTTCGAGGCCACGAGCCTGCGGCTCATCACGGCCGCGGCCGAGGTGAACCTCGCGGCCGCCAACTATCACTTCGGGAGCAAGGAAGAACTCTTCCAGTCCGTGCTCACGCGCCGCCTCGACCCGATGAACCAGGAGCGCGTGCAACTCCTCGACCGCTTCGAGCGGGAGGCGGCGCCGCAGCCCGTGGCCCCCGAGCGGATCATCGCCGCGCTGCTCATCCCCGCGCTGCGCCTCGCGCGCGACAAGGAGCGCGGCGGCAACAATTTCCTGCGTCTCCT
>JAXMFO010000012.1:0-120241 GCA_046347715.1 Burkholderiales bacterium | reverse complement strand
GTGCTGGCGGCGTACTGCGGGAAGAGCGGCAGCACGAGGATGCGCTCGCAGCCGGCCTCGCGCAGGCGGTCGATGGCACCGCCGATCGAGGGCTCGCCGTAGCGCATGCCGAGCTCGACCGGGCACAGGTCCGCGGGCAGGCCGGCCTGCTTCAACCGCTCGCCCAGGTAGCCCCGCAGGAGGGTGCGCTGCCGCTGGCTGTGGACGAGGAGCGGCGAGCCCTCCTTCGTCCAGATCGCCTCGTATTTCTTCGCCGACTGCTTCGGGCGCACCCGCAGGATCACGCCGTGCAGGATCAGCCGCCACACGACCGGCGGGATCTCGACCACCCGCGGATCCGCGAGGAACTCCCCGAGATAGCGCCGCACGGCCGCCGGCGTCGGGGCGTCGGGCGTGCCGAGGTTGGTCAGGAGCACGCCGACCCGGGGGGTGCGGTCGTGCGCGAAGGGGGGAGCGGGTGCGTGCATGGGCGGGGGACCGCCGCATTATCCCCGAAGGCCCGCGCCGGCGGACCGTCGCGCGCAAACCGGCCGGGCCTGCGCGTTGCGCGGCGGCGGGTCAGCGGGCGCGCTGCGCCTGCCAGTGGGCGAAGTTGCGCCGCGCCTGCTGCCGGATGGCGTTCTGCACGAACGGCGTCCAGCCCAGCACCACGGCCTTGGCCCCGAGGGCCATCCGGCCCCACCGCCAGAGGTCGAACGTGTCGCGGTGGGTGGCGATGCGGCCGTCGCGGAACGTGAACTGCGCGTCGATGACGTTGTGCACCGGGCGGCCGGTGACCGAGAACGTGTAGCGCGGCTCCCAGTGCGCGCGGCCCTCCGCGTCGTCGGCCTCGATGTCGCCCCACTCCAGCGTGAGGTCGCCGCCGCGCTCGCAGAACATGCGCCACATGTCGCCGACGTCGGCGCCGGCGAGGTCGAAGATCGGGTCGCGGAAGGTGGCGTCCGGCGCGTAGCACGCGGCCATCGCGTCCGGGTCGCGGCGGTCGAACGCCTTGTACAGCGAATCGATGAGCCTCGCGTGCGGGTGCACGGCCGCGCCCTAGTTCCCGTCGGACAGCTGCTGGGTCATCGCCTGCGACAGGAGCTTGGCGGTGACGTCGACGATGGGAATGACGCGGTCGTAGGCCATGCGCGTGGGCCCGATCACGCCGAGCGTGCCGATCACCTGCCCGTTCACCTCGTAGGGCGCGGTGACGACACTGCACTCGTCGAGCGGCACGAGGCCCGACTCGCCGCCGATGTAGATTTGCACGCCCTGCGCGCGCTGCGCGAGGTCGAGCAAATGCAGGATCGACGTCTTCTGGTCGAACATGTCGAAGAGCCGCCGCAGCCGTTCCATGTTCGACGCCAGGTCCTGCGCGTGCAGCAGGTTGCGCTCGCCGGTCACCACCAGGGACTCGCCCTCGGACAGCGCGCCCTCGCCCGCGTCCACCGCGGCGGTCATGAGCCGCGCGATGTCCTCGCGCAGCGCGCGCAGGTCCTCGGCGATGCGCTGGCGGATGGCGGTGAACGGCTGGCCCGCGAAGTGCTGGTTGAAGAAGTTCGCGGCCTCGCCCAGCTCCCCGTGGGTGTACGCGCGGTCGGTGTGCAGCACGCGGTTCTGCACGTCGCCCTCGGAGGTCACGAGGATCAGCAGCACGCGCCGCTCGGCGAGCCGCAGGAACTCGAGGTGCCGGAACGTGGCGTCGCGGCGCTTGGGCGTCATCACCACGCCGGCGAACTGCGTCAGCTGCGAGAGGAGGCCCGCGGCGGCGCTGACGAGCTGCTGCGGGCGGTCGGCGACCAGCCGGTCCTCGAGCCGGTGGATCTCCTGCGCCTCGAGGGGCTTCATCACCATCAGGCTGTCGACGAAGAAGCGGTAGCCCTTCGCGGTCGGGATGCGGCCGGCCGAGGTGTGGGGGCTCGCGATGAAGCCCATCTCCTCCAGGTCCGCCATCACGTTGCGCACCGTCGCGGGCGAGAGGTCGAGCCCCGAGTGGCGCGACAGCGCGCGCGAGCCCACCGGCTGGCCCTCGGAGACGTACCGCTCGATCAGCGTCTTCAGCAGGTGCTGGGCGCGTGGTTCGAGATGCATCGTCCGATTCTACCGTCCCGGGCTGCCCGGGGGGATACCACAACGCCGGCCTCATCCGTCCGGATGACAGCGTATCCCGCAGCCCGGTATGGTTTAATCGACGCCATGCTCGCGCCTCCCGTTCCTGCCCGCTTCCGCCGCGTGGCGCTGGTCGGCCGCCAGGCGAGCCCCGGCATCGCGGCGCCGCTGCGGGCGCTCGCCACCTTCCTGAGCGCGCGCGGCCACACCGTCAGCGTGGATGCCGAGACCGCCGCATACGCGACCGTGCCCGGCTGTGCCACCGCGAGCCGCGAGGACCTGGCCGGCCGGTCCGACCTCGCCGTCGTGCTGGGCGGCGACGGCACCATGCTCTCGCTCGCGCGGCAGATGGCGCCGTTCGACGTGCCGCTGATCGGCATCAACCAGGGGCGCCTGGGCTTCCTGACCGACATCTCGCTCGCGCACATGGAAGGCGCGCTGGGCCAGATGCTCGACGGCCGCTACGTCGAGCAGCGGCGCACGATGCTGCACGTGGCCGTGCAGCGGGCGAGCGGCGAGGAGGATTCGATCGTCGCCCTCAACGACGTGGTGGTCAACCGCGGGTCGCTCGGCAGCATGATCGAGTGCGCGGTCGACATCGACGGCCGCTTCGCCTACGCGATGCGCGCCGACGGCATCATCGTCGCCACGCCCACGGGCTCCACCGCCTACGCCCTGTCCGCGGGCGGGCCGATCCTCGCGCCGCAAGTCGCGTCGTTCCTGCTGGTGCCCGTCGCGCCGCACGCGCTCACGCACCGGCCGCTCGCGATCTCGGACGACTCGACGATCGCCATCACCGTCATCCGCGCCCGCGACGCCGGCGTCCACGCCGACGGCCAGGCGCACTACACGCTCGCCGACGGCGACCGCGTGCTCGTGCGGCGGGCGGCGTTCCGCGCCCGCTTCCTCTATCCCGAAAGCCACGACTACTTCGCGATGCTGCGCGAGAAGCTGCACTGGAGCGCCACCCCCGAGCGGATCACCGGCGCCGGCAGCGAGTAGCGGCCCGCCTCGCGCGCGACCCCATGCTGCGCTCCCTCTCCATCCGCAACTTCGTCGTCGTCGAAGCGCTGGACGTCGACTTCGACGCCGGCCTCACCGTGCTCACCGGCGAAACCGGCGCGGGCAAGTCCATCCTGCTCGACGCGCTCGGACTGCTGCTCGGCGACCGCTTCGAGGTCCGGCAGCTGCGCGTCGGTGCGGAGCGCGCCGAGCTGTCGGCGGTGTTCGACGCCGCCGACGCGCCCGCCGTGCACGCGTGGCTGCACGAGCACGAACTCGGGAGCGGCGACGACGAGGTGCTGCTGCGCCGCGTGCTCGACGCGCAGGGCAGGAGCCGCGCGTGGATCAACGGCCGGCCGGCCACGCTCGCCCAGCTCACGGAGCTCGGCGAGCAGCTCGTCGCGATCCATGGCCAGCACGCGCACCAGTCGCTCGGCGAGCCGGAGACGCAGCGCAACCTGGTCGACGCGTTCGGCGGCTTCCTCACGCTGTCGCGCGAGGTCGCGGAGCGGTGGCGGGAGTGGCGCGCCGCGGTCGAGCAGCGCGACGCCGCCGCGCACGCCGCGGAGGCCACCGCCACCGAGCGCGAGTTCCTCGCGAGCCGGCAGCGCGAGCTCGCGGCCCTCGGCGTCACCGAGACCGAGTGGAGCGACCTGTCGGCCACGCAGTCGCGGCTCGCCAACGCCGCCGAGCTGATCGCGCTCGCCACCGAGGGCATGGCGGCGCTGGTCGAGGCGGACGACGCGCTGACATCGCGCCTGTCGTCGCTGACCCAGCGCGTGCGCGCCGCCACGGCGCACGATCCCGCCCTGGAGGAAGTCGTCGCGCTGCTGGAGCCGGCCGCGATCCAGCTCGACGAGGCGGCGCGCGCGATGCGGGACTACCAGCGCCGGCTCGACCTCGACCCGGAGGAGCTGAAGCGCGTCGAGGAGCGCCTGTCCGCGATGCACGACCTCGCGCGCAAGCACCGCGTGCGCCCGGACGCCCTGCCCGCGCTGCTCGCCGAAACCGAGGCTCGGCTCGCCGCGCTCGCCGAGTCCGCCGACGCCGAGGCGCTGGCGAAGCGCGCGGCGCTCGCGGAGAAGCGCTACCGCGAGGCGGCGGGGGAACTCACCAAGAAGCGACAGTTCTTTGCCGCGGAGCTTGCGCACCGCGTCACCGACGCCATGCAGGCCCTCGCGATGGCCGGCGGCCGCTTCAGCGTCGAGCTGCTGCCGACCGCCGCGCCGATGAGCTACGGCCTCGAGCAGGTGGAGTTCCGGGTGGCGAGCCACCCCAAGCAGCCGCTCGGGGCGCTCGCCAAGGTGGCCTCCGGCGGCGAGCTGTCCCGCGTGTCGCTCGCCATCCAGGTCGTGGCCACGGAGGCCGGAAACGTCCCGACGCTGGTGTTCGACGAGGTCGACAGCGGCATCGGTGGCGCGGTCGCCGCCACGGTCGGGCAGCTGCTGCAGACCCTGGGCACGACGCGGCAGGTGCTGTGCGTGACCCACCTGCCGCAGGTCGCGTCGTTCGCCGACGGCCACTTCCGGGTGGCCAAGACCGGCAACGGCGAGGGTGTGACCAGCGAGCTCACGCGCCTGACCGCGGCCGCCCGCATCGAGGAGCTGGCGCGGATGCTGGGCGGCGTGGAGATCACCGCCAAGACCCGGGCGCATGCGCGGGAGCTCTACGAGCAGAACCGGAGGTCGCCCGCCAAAGGCGTCCGGGGCGGCGGGGGGTGACGTGATCTCGCCGTTGCGCCCTTTGCAGCCGGCCGTTCGCCCAACCCGCCGGACCTGATCCCCCCTCTCCCCCGGCGGGGGGATTCCCGGGAATTCGACGAGCATGGCTCGTCGCCGGAAATGCGGCGGTCGCATGCTCGCGCCCGCGCGCCCTGCAAGGGAGGGCCGCGGTGAGGGGCGGCGACCGTGCCCCAACCCGGGGTCAGACCCCGATGAGACCGGGGTCAGACCCCTGAGCATTGGTGGTCAGAAACAAGAAGGGCGACCCGCGGGTCGCCCTTTGCTTTGCCCCGGCGCCAACTGGCGCGGCAGCGGCCTACCCCCGGCCCGACTTCCCGTTCGCGGCGAACTTGCCCTGCACCCGCTTCGCGGTCTTGCTGCTGGCCCCACCCTTCGGCGCCGAGCGCAGCACCGCGGGCCGGGCGACCGGCGCCGGCATCATCTCGCCGGTCTCCAGCCAGTACTTGACCCGCTGGGCGTCGCCCAGGCGCGTGAACTTGCCGATCGAGTCGAGGAGCACGATCACCATCGGCTTGCTCGCGATGTTGGCGAGCATGACCACGCAGCGGCCCGCCTCGCGGATGTAGCCGGTCTTCTGCAGCTGGATGTCCCACTCGGCGTTCTTCACCAGCGCGTTCGAGTTGTTGAAGCCCAGCGTGCGGCCGGACTGCACCTCGACGTAGTGCGACGGGGTGGTCGAGTACTCGCGGATCAGCGGGTACTCGGCTGCGGCGCGCACGAGCTTGGCCAGGTCGCTGGCGGTCGAGACATTGCGCGGATCGAGGCCGGTCGAGTCCTCGTAGTGCGTGTTGGTCATGCCGAGCGAGGCCGCCTTGAAGTTCATGGCGGTCACGAAGGCCTTGAGGCCGCCCGGGTAGTGGCGGGCCAGCGAGGACGCCGCCCGGTTCTCCGAGGCCATGAGGGCGAGGCGCAGCATCTCGTTGCGCGTCAGCGTGGTGCCCATGCCGAGGCGGGAGCGGCTCCCCTTCAGGTAGTCGAAGTCGCCCATGTCGACCTCGAGCGGCTCGTCCAGCGCCTGCTGGGAGTCGAGGACGACCATGGCGGTCATGAGCTTGGTGACCGACGCGATCGGGGTGATCTCGTCCGCCGCCTTGGCGTAGATGGGCGTGCCGTCCTGGGCGTCCACGACGATGGCGTTGGCCGAGGCGAGGCGCAGCTTGGCGGCGTCGAGCGCAGCGGGGGCGGCCACCGCAGCCTGGGCCAGGAAGGCAGCAAAAACAACGGTTACGGTACGAATCATGAGGCCGCGCATGAGGAAATTTCCGCAGGTTGCGTTATCGCACGCCTGTAGGCCACCGTCAACCGTTGTTTGTCGCATCCGGCCTACGTCGACACACGATCCCGGCAGTCCCCCGGCGCCGGGCGACAGCGGCTACAACGCGTGGGCCCCCGTTTCGGCCGACGCGGCCGGGGCCTCGCCCTGCCGCCGCGCCTCGTCCTGCTGCAGGCGCCACATCCGGGCGTAGACCCCGTCGGCGGCCAGCAGCGCCGGGTGGGTGCCCCGCTCGACGACCCGGCCCGCCTCCAGCACCAGGATCTCGTCGGCGTCGACGACCGTCGAGAGCCGGTGGGCGATGGTGAGCGTGGTGTGGTTGCGCGCGATCGCCTTCAGTTCGCGCTGGATCGCCTTCTCCGAGCGCGAGTCGAGCGCGCTCGTGGCCTCGTCGAAGATGAGGATGTGCGGCGCCTTCAGGATCGCGCGGGCGATGGCCACGCGCTGCTTCTCCCCGCCGGAGAGCTTCAGTCCCCGCTCGCCGACGGTGGTCGCGGACCCGTCGGGCAGCGCCGCGACGAAGTCGTGGATCTGCGCGAGCTTCGCGGCCGCGACGATCTCGTCGTGCGTCGCACCCGGCTTGCCGTAGCCGATGTTGTACTCGATCGTGTCGTTGAAGAGCACCGTGTCCTGCGGGACGATGGCGATGGCCGCGCGCAGGCTCGCCTGCGTGACGTCGCGGATGTCCTGGCCGTCGACCGCGATGCGGCCGCCGCCGACGTCGTAGAAGCGGTAGAGCAGCCGCGCCAGCGTGGACTTGCCCGAGCCCGACGGACCCACCACGGCCACCGTGCGCCCCGCGGGGATCGTGAACGAGACGTCGAACAGGATCTGGCGGTTGGACTCGTAGGCGAAGTCGACGTGCTCGAAGGCGACGGCCGCGCCCTGCAGCGCGAGCGGCGCCGCGCCCGGGCGGTCGGCGATCTCGGCGTGCTCGTCGATGAGGCCGAAGAGGCGCTCCATGTCGGCCAGCGCCTGCTTGATCTCGCGGTAGATGACGCCCAGGAAGTTGAGCGGGATGTAGAGCTGGATCATGAACGCGTTGACCAGCACGAGGTCGCCGATGGTCATCGTCCCGTTCACCACGCCCACCGTCGCGCGCCACATGATGAGCGTGACCGCGACGGCGATGATCGTGCTCTGCCCGATGTTGAGCGCCGACAGCGACGTCTGGCTCTTGACCGCCGCCGCCTCCCAGCGCTGCAGGCTCTCGTCGTAGCGGCGGGCCTCCCACTCCTCGTTGCCGAAGTACTTCACCGTCTCGTAGTTGAGCAGGCTGTCGATGGCGCGCGTGTTGGCGCGCGAGTCGAGCTCGTTGGCGGTGCGCCGGAAGTGCGTCCGCCACTCGGTGATCAGCACGGTGAACGCGATGTACACGGCGAGCGCGGCGCCGGTGATCGCCATGAACGTCCAGTCGTAGCGGGCGATGAGGATCGACGACACGAGCGCGATCTCGACCAGCGTCGGCAGGATCGAGAACAGCGCGTAGCTGATGAGCGAGGAGATGCCGCGCTGCCCGCGCTCGACGTCGCGCGTCAACCCGCCGGTCTGCCGGTGCAGGTGGAAGCGCAGCGACAGCGCGTGCGGGTGGCGGAACACCTGCAGCGCGATCTTGCGCACCGCGCCTGCGTCACCTTGGCGAACAGGAACTCGCGCAGCTCGGTGAAGAGCGTAGTGGACAGGCGCAGGAGGCGTACGCGACGAGGAGCGCCAGCGGCACCACCAGCGCCGCGGTCTCGCGGTCGAGGCTGTCGACGATCTGCTTCAGGAGCACCGGCACGCCGACGTTGGCGACCTTCGCGAGCACGAGGCAGGCGAGCGCGGCCACCACGCGGCCCTTGTACTCCCAGAGGTAGGGCAGCAGCGTGCCGACCGCGGCCCAGTCGCCCTTGCGGGTGCGGGCGACGTTCACGTCGGCGGGGGCGGGCAGCGAACTGCGGTGACCTTTCATCGGGGCGAGTCTAAGTCAGATGCGGACGGCGCGCGCGGGGCGGCGCGCCATGAGCACGGTGCGGACGATCCGTGCCGGATTCAAGGGGCCGGGTTCCCCGGACCCGCGACGGCCCGCCGCCGGCGCCGCCTGGGGAAGAACTCCTGCCCGCCGTAGCCCAGCACGCCCATTCCGACGCGCACGAGGCCGTAGGCGATCCAGCACATCGCCTTGGCGAACACGTTGCGGGTCGCCCAGCGCCGGGCCTCGACGTGCCGCGTCCCGGTGTCGATCATCGTGAGGAGTTCGACGCGCAACTGGTCGGCGAAGCGGGCGTCGCGCACGACCACGTTCGCCTCGCGTGCCATCAGCAGCGAATACGGGTCGATGTTGGACGATCCGACCGTGGCCCAGTGGTCGTCGATCACCGCGACCTTGGCGTGCAGGAACGAGCGGTGGTACTCGGCGATGACGACGCCGGCGTTCAGGAGCTGGCCGTACAGCGCGCGCGACGCGTAGTGCAGCAGGCGGTACTCGACCCGCGCCTGCAGGAGCAGCGTCACCTTCACCCCGCGCTTCGCGGCCGCCATCAGCGCGTGGCGGAAGCGCACGCCGGGAAAGAAGTACGCGTTGGCGATCAGGATCTCCTGCTTCGCGGTGCGGATCGCGGCCAGGTACGCGCGCTCGATGTCGCGGCGGTAGCGCAGGTTGTCGCGGATGACGAACTTGGCGGTCTGGTGCCCCGTGCGCTCCACCGGGATCTGCCTGGGGAAGAGCCGCACCTCGCTGCGGTCGAACTGCACCAGCTCCACCAGCGCCCACAGCCGCTGCATGGTCGCGACGATGGGGGCGAGCAGCGGCCCGGTCACGCGCACCGCGAAGTCGACGCGCGGCGGCTTGTGGCCGGGCGTGTTCATGTCGTCGATGAGGTTGATGCCGCCGACGAACGCGACCTGCCCGTCCACGTGGCAGAGCTTGCGGTGCAGGCGGCGCAGCCGGTGCGAGCGGAACTGCCACGGGGCGACCTCGGGACGGTACTTCATGAGCGCCACGCGGCCGTGGCGCAGGCGCCGCTCCAGCCGCTTCGACAGGTAGTGGCGCGCGCCCCAGCCGTCGACCAGCACCCGGACGGTCACGCCGCGCTGCGCCGCGTGCACGAGCGACTCCGCGATGGCGCTGCCGACGTCGTCGTCGGCGAAGATGTACGTCTCGAGCCAGATCTCGCGCTCTGCGGCCTCGATGGCCGCGGTCAGCGCGGGGAAGAACTCGCCGCCGCTCCGGAGCAGCTCGATCCTGTTGCCCGGCGTGAAACGGATCATGGCAGGACGGCCGGCGGCGCGGGCATCACGGGCGCGTGGGGGCGACCTCGAAGGTGGCGGCGAGCGCCGCGTGATCGGACATGCGGTTCGAGGGGAAAGCATAGTGTACGCGCGCGTCGACCACCGCAAGCCCGCGCGCGTAAATCCGGTCGAGGCGGAACACCGGCAGCACGGACGGGAACGTGCGCGCCGGCCGGCCCTTCACCGCCTCGAAGACCTCGACCACGTCGAGTTCCTCCTGCAGCGTGCGATCGCCCTTGCGCCGCCAGTCGTTGAAATCGCCGGCGATGATCATCGGCTCGTGCTGCGGAACCGTCTCGCGGATGCGGTCGACGAGCGCGCGGATCTGCCACTGCCGGCCGCGCTCGAAGAGGCCGAGGTGCACGTTGAGGCAGTGCAGGACGGGCGCGCGCTCCCCCAGCTTCACCTGGCAATGCAGGAGTCCGCGGCTCTCGAACGCGTGCGCGGAGATGTCCTCGTTCTCCTGCGCAATGATCGGATATCGCGACAGCACGGCGTTGCCGTGGTGGCCGTTGCGGTAGACGGCGTTGCGGCCGTAGGCGACCTCGTGCCAGACGGTGTCGGCGATGAACTCGTGCTGCGGCTTGCCCGGCCAGTCGTGGTAGCGGCCCGCGTGGCGGTGGTGCATCCCCAGCACTTCCTGCAGGAACAGCACGTCGGCCGAGAGGCCGTGCAGCTTCTCCTTCAGTTCGTGGATGACCATCCGCCGGGTGAGATGCGAGAAGCCTTTGTGGATGTTGTAGGTGGCGACGCTGAACTTCATCGGTGCTGCGGGGAGGGGTGAGGCCGGCAGAGCGGCCATGTTAACGGGAAACGGTCCCCCGCGCCCCTGCGCTGGGTCATAATCGCGCCCTTCCCGCCCCCATACCGCGGAGCCCGACGCATGAAATCACGGACCCTCACCCTCCACGCCGCCGTCGCGGGCCTGCTCGCGATCGGTGCAGCGTCCGCCGCCACCGGCCACGATGCCGCCGCCCCCGCCGGCCAGGAGAAGTGCTACGGCGTGGCCAAGGCCGGCCAGAACGACTGCGGCACCGCCAAGCACGCATGCGCCGGCATGGGCAAGGTCGACCGCGACCCCTCCGACTGGAAGATGGTCGCCAAGGGCACGTGCGAGAAGATGGGCGGCAAGCTCGAGGCGCCGAAGAAGTCGTAGCGTCCGTACCGCGGTTCTCCGCCTCCCCGTCCGCGGGGAGCGGGGCATCGTCCGTGGCCACACCCCGGGGTCAGACCCCGATGAGGCCCGGGTCAGACCCCTTGCGCTAACGCGGCCCCGGCTCCTTCATCGGCGCGCGCACGGGACCACGCCGGCACGACCTGCGCCAACGCACCGTCCTGGTGCCTTGCCGGTCCGCCCACGAAGGCATTGCGTGCAGTGGCGGAAGTGCTTGTCGTTCCCTTGGTCGTAGCCGCCCCCGGACACGCGCGTCGGTCGCGCGCGGAACCCTTCCAGCGTGTAAGGAACCGCCGGGACCGGCGACCAACGCCGCAGACGGGACGCGTGTCCCGTCCTCATCCCAACCTTCGAGGAGCGCGTTACCATGAGCCAACCCACCCCGATCGAGTCCGCCGTCGCCGGCATCCTCGCACTCGGCTTCGCGACGCTGGTCGCGGCCCAGCCCGTCCCGCAGAAGCCCGACACCGAGAAGTGCTACGGTGTCGCCAAGGCGGGCCAGAACGACTGCGGCACCGCGAAGCACGCGTGCGCCGGCCAGGGTGCGAAGAAGGACAACGATCCGAACGAATGGAAGTACGTCGCCAAGGGCACCTGCGAGAAGATGGGCGGCAAGATGGCGGCGCCCAAGTAACGGCGCGTAACGGCGCGCGTGCGTGCGGCCGCCGACCGGCGCCGCATGCACGCGGGATTCCACTGCGATGAACGGCACCGGGGCCTCCGCCGCCCTCCCCGTCGCGGCCGGCGTCGGCCTGCGCGCGCCGCACGTGCGGCACGTGCTCGCCACGCGCCCGCCCGTGCCGTGGTTCGAGGTCCACAGCGAGAACTACTTCGGCGACGGCGGTCCGGCGCTCGACGCGTTGCTCGAGGTGCGCGCCGACTATCCCATTGCGCTGCACGGCGTCGGCCTGTCGCTCGGCTCGGCGGATCCGCTCGACCGCGGGCATCTCGCGAGGCTCGCGCAGCTCGTGCAGCGCGTCGCGCCCTCGGTGGTGTCCGAGCACCTGTGCTGGAGCGGCATCGACGGTCGCCACTTCAACGACCTCCTGCCGCTGCCGTACACCGAGGAGGCGCTCGCGCACGTCTGCGCGCGCGTCGACGCGGTGCAGTCGGCGCTCGGGCGCCCGATCCTGGTCGAGAACGTGTCGAGCTACTACGCGTTCCCGGAGTCCACGTTGCCGGAGTACGCGTTCGTGGCCGAGGTCGCGCGCCGCACGGGGTGCGGGCTGCTGGTCGACGTCAACAACATCTTCGTCAACGCGCACAACCACGGGGTCGACGCGCGCGCGTTCCTCGCTGCGATGCCGGCGGCGGCCGTCGCGGAGATCCACCTCGCGGGCTACGAGGCGCGCGGCGAACTTCTCATCGACACGCACGGCGCGCAGGTGGCGGACGCCGTGTGGACGCTGTTCCGGGAGGCGATCGCGCGCTTCGGACCGGTGCCCACGCTCGTCGAGTGGGACAACGACATTCCCGCCTTCGCCGTGCTGGCGGGGGAAGCCGCCACCGCACAGGCGATCCTGGAGGCCGCGCGTGCCGACGCTCGCTGACCTGCAGCGGCGCTTCGCGGCCGCGTTGCTCGCGGGCGAGGCGCCGGCGCACGCCGGACTCGCGACCTATCGGGCCACGGTATTCGCCAACTGGCGCAACGCGCTCGGGGCCACGTTCGGCGTCGTGCGCACGCTCACCGGCGACACGTTCTTCGCCGCGGCCGTCGACGCGTTCGCGCGCGCGCATCCGTCGCGCGGCGGCGACCTCAACGTCTACGGCGACGCGTTCGCCGGCTTCCTCGCGGCGTGGCCGCCCGCACACGACCTGCCGTACCTTCCGGACGTCGCGCGGCTCGAATGGGCGATGGACGAGGCGAACCGCGCGGCGGCCGCCCCCGGCACGGCGCAGGACGTGATCGAGGCGCTCGCCCGGGTGCCTCCCGAGCGGTTCGAGGCCCTGCGCTTCGCGCTCGATCCGTCGTGCCGGCTGCTGCAGCCGGCGTTCCCGGTGCTGCGGATCTGGCGCGCGCACCAGCCGGGCGGCGAACCGCTGGAGGGAATCGACGTCGCGGCCGGCGGCGAGCACCTGCTCGTGCGGCGCGAGTCCGGCGGGGTCAGCGTCGAGCGCGTCGGCACCGCCCTGCACGCATGGCTCGCCGCGCTGCAGGCCGGTGCGACGCTGGCCGCCGCGCTGGACGCGGCGCTCGCGGTCGATGCGTCGTTCGACCTCGTACCCGCGCTGCGGGGGCGGGTGGCCGACGGCACGCTCGCGGCACTGGCCTGAAAGGTTTGCGCGCCTGCGCCGACCAAACGGCATTCCATCTCGCGAAGGATGCCGTGATGCAGGACGTGACCGCCTCCCCCGCCCAGCGCGTTGCGCAGGCGTACTCCACCGCCGCGCGCGGGTGCGACCGCCTGCAGCCGCTCGCGGCCCTCGCGATCCGGCTCTACATCGCCCATGTGTTCGTGCTCTCGGGACTCACCAAGCTGCGCGACTGGGGCATCACGCTCTCGCTGTTCGAGAACGAGTACCACGTGCCGCTCCTCGCGCCGCCGGTCGCCGCCGCGCTCGGCACGGCGACCGAACTCTCGCTGCCGGTGCTGATCGCCGCTGGGCTGGGCACGCGGCTCGCGGCGCTCGCGCTCTTCGTGTTCAACGCGGTGGCCGTGATCTCCTACCCCGACCTCTCGGACGCGGGCCTCAAGGACCACGTGCTGTGGGGAACGCTGCTGCTCGTCCTGGCCGTCTACGGGCCGGGGCCGCTCGCGCTCGACCGCTGGCTCGACCGGCGCTAGCCGCCCCCGCACTTCCGGTGTCAGACACGTCATATGACGTGTCTGACACCGATTACTTCTCGGCGAGCAGCGCCTTCTTGGCCACCGCGAGTTCGGCCAGCTTCTCCGGCGGCACCTTGGGATAGTGCAGGTCGAGCGAGGCGAGCGCGTCGACGATGGCGGCACCCACCACGATGCGCGTGAACCACTTGTTGTCGGCCGGCACCACGTACCACGGCGCCTCGGGCGTGGCGGTCTCGCGGATCGCCTCCTCGTACGCCGTCATGTACGCCGGCCAGTGGCCGCGCTCGCGCACGTCGGCGCTCGAGAACTTCCAGTTCTTCTCCGGGTCGTCGATGCGCTCGAGGAAGCGCTTCTTCTGCTCGTCGCGCGACACGTTGAGGAAGAACTTGCGGATCAGCACGCCGTTGCGCGAAAGGTAGCGCTCGTACGCGCGGATGTCCGAATAGCGGTTGGCCCAGAGCTTCTTGCCCACGAGCGCGGGCGGCAGCTTCTGCCCCGCGAGGAACTCCGGGTGCACCTTCACCACCAGCACCTCCTCGAAGTAGCTGCGGTTGAAGATGCCGATGCGGCCGCGCTCGGGCACGTTCTTCATGCAGCGCCAGAGGTAGTCGTGGTCGAGTTCCTCGGTGGTCGGCGCCTTGAACGAGAACACCTGGCACCCCTGCGGATTCACGCCCGACATCACATGCTTGATCACGCCGTCCTTGCCGGCCGCGTCCATCGCCTGGAACACGAGCAGCACGGCCCAGCGGTCCTGCGCGTACAGCATGTCCTGCAGTTGCGCGAGCGCCTGGCGGCCGATGTCCAGCGCTTCCCTGGCGCGCGGCTTGTCCTCGGTGCCGAGCCCGGCCGTGTCGGCCGGGTCCCAGTCCTTGAGTCGGAACTTCTCGCCGCGGTCCACGCGATACCCCTGCGCGAGCTTGCGCGCCGTCTTCACGATGCGGGAGAGGTCGGGCGTGGCGTCGGACATGGCGTCGGGTCGGCGGTGGCAACGCCGCCACGTTAGCACGCCCGCCACGGCGCCGCGGCGGCCAGCGCACCACTGTCATGCCGCTGCGCACGCGCGCCGGCGCGGCTTGGTAGGATGGCGGCGCCCGTTGCCCGCCGCCGTCACCGTCCTTGCCCGAATCCCCGAACACGCCCGCTCCGGAAGCGCCGCTGCCGGCCGCGATGGTGCTGCGCCTCTTCGTCGCAGCGACGATCGGCGGCGCGCTCACCGGCCTCGTCGGCGGCGCCTTCCGCCTGGCACTCGAGGCGGCGAGCCGCGCGCGCGACGCGCTGGTCGCCCACGCGCACACGCTGGAATCGATGGGCTGGCTGCTGCCCGTCGCCGGTGCCGCGCTCGCCGCCGGGATCGCGCGCCTGCTCGTGCGCTTCGCGCCTCTGGCGGGCGGCAGCGGCATCCAGTACGTCGAGGCGATCGCGCGCGGCATCGTGCAGCCGCGGCTGCACGCGCTCGTGATCCCGGTGAAGTTCGTGGGCGGCGTGCTGTCGATGGGCGGCGGCCTCGCGCTCGGCCGCGAGGGCCCGACGGTGCAGATGGCGTCCCGCGTCGGCGCGCTGCTGGCGTGGGCCACGCGCCTCGCGCAGGAGGAGGCGCGGATGCTGCGCACGGCGATGGCGGGCGCCGGCCTCGGCGTCGCGTTCAACGCGCCGCTGGGCGGCGTGGTATTCGTGTTCGAGGAGCTGTGGCGCGGGTTCCCGGTCCGGCTCGTCGCCTGCACGCTGATCGCGGGCGCGGTGTCGATCACCGTCGCCCGGCTGCTGCTCGGCAACCACGCCGACTTCCCGGTCGGGACGGTGCCGCTGCCGCCGTCGCTGACGCTCATCCCGGCGCTGCTGATGGGCGCCACCCTCGGCCTCGTCGGCGCGCTGTACAACAAGGTGACGATCGAGTCGATCGTGGCGTTCCAGGCATGGCGGGTGCCGCCCGAGTTGCGGGCGGCGCTGGTCGGTGCGCTCGTCGGGCTGGTCGCGTGGTACTGGCCGTCGGTCGTCGGCAGCGGCGAGAACCTCGTGGTGACGCTGCTCGCCGACGCGGCGCTGATGCCCGTCACGGGCATGCTGGTGCTGCTCGCGCTGCGCTCGGTCCTCTCGCCGCTGTCCTATGCGACCGGCGCGCCCGGCGGGCTGTTCGCGCCGATGCTGGTGCTGGGCGCGTTCGCCGGCGCCATCGGCATCCGGCTCCTCGACACGCTGGGCCTCGGCTTCGGCATGTCGCCGACCGGGGCGGTGCTGGTCGGCATGACCGCGTTCTTCGCGGCGGTCGTGCGCTCGCCGGTCACCGGCATCGCGCTGGTCACCGAGATGGCGCTCAACAACACGTTCCTGGTGCCGATGCTGGCCGCGTGCTTCGCCGCCGTCGCGGTGGCCGAGTTGTGCGGCGTCAAGCCGATCTACGACTCGCTGATCGAGCGCATCCCCGAGCTGCAGCACGAGCTCAAGCCCTGACCTCCGGCGGGCTCGCGCCCGGGTGCGGGCCTAGCGGTGGCCGCGCTTGACCGAGATGCCGCCGTGGGGCGCGTCCGCGCTCCACTGCCAGTAGTGCCAGAGGTGCATGAGCTCCTCCTCCACCGGCTTGGGAAAACCCTTGCGACCACCGCGGCGGTCCACGATGAGGTTGCCCAGCACCACCTCGACGTCGTGCCGGTTGCCCCAGGCGGTCGCCAGCGCGTTGGCGATCCGCGCGAAGTCGCGCACGAGGGCGGTCGGCTGCACGTCCTTGGGCAGCGACTGCAGCCAGCGCCGGGTCGCGGGCAGCAGGACGGCGCACGGCTGCGACCGGCGCAGGCTCTCGAACCCGCCGGTCGGCTCCGGGGTCGGCGGGTTGGCCCACGCCAGCGCGCGTTCCGCGTAGGTCCGGTTCCTGGACTGGAGGAGTTCGGGCGTCGAAAAGCGGACGTCATCCGTCGTCTTCGGTACCTGGCCGTGGTGGTAGATCGAGCGCCGTGACATCGTGCCGCAGTCCCATCCGGACACCGGGCATCATGCCCGGCAACGTAGGGATTTTCGGCATCGGCACCGGTAACTGTAGCCCCGAGCAGCACCGAATTTGTGGCGCTTCTCATCCGCCGGCCGCCCACGGGTGGTGCCGCCCAAGGCCTTCATTTCCCGTCACTTCCTGCCGATGGAAGGTGCGGAGACCCACCGCCGCCCGCCCCTGCCCATGTTCCGCGCCGACACCCATCCCCACCCGAGGTCCGGAGAGGTCGCCCTGTCGCCGCGCCAGCTCCAGCCGGGTGTCCACGTGCGGCTGCCCCTCGGGTGGCTCGACCACCCGTTCGTCTTCAACTCCTTCGTGATCGAGAACGAGCGGCAGGTGCGCGAGATCATGGCGCTGCGGCTGCCCGAGATCTTTTCCGACGTCGCGCGCTGCAAGGTGCCGCCGTTGCCGCTGCCGGTGCCCGAGGCAGCGTGCGACCCGGTCGCCGACGAGGACGCGGAGCGGGTGGCGTCCGCGCTGGCCGCGAAGGAGCGCCGGATGAAGGCCATGGCCGTCATCCGCGAGCACCTCGACACCACCTGCCGGCATTACCTCGGCGCGTCGAAGGCGGTGGGCTCGGCCTTCAAGTCCTTCGACGCCAATCCGCGGGAGTCGATCGCGGAGATGGCCGAGGTCAGCCAAAAGTCGACCACCGTGCTGCTCGACGACGTGGACAGCGCGATCGTGCTCATCGCCGAGAAAGGCCACCACGACGGCTTCGCGGCGCACGCGCTGTCGGTGATGACGCTGTCGCTGCTCCTCGGCAAGCAGGCGCGCCTGCCCGAGGAGGCGCTGCACGCGCTCGGCGTCGCCGCGCTGCTGCACGACATCGGGCAGCTCGCGATCAATCCGTCGATCCTCAAGAACGCGGAGCGCAACCGGCACGAGGAAGCCATCTACCAGACGCACTGCGCGCTCGGCGTGGACAGCATCCAGCGCGGCGGCCGCGCGTCGCAGAGCCTGCTGCAGGCGATCCTGCACCACCACGAGCACTTCGACGGGAGCGGCTTCCCCGACCACCTGTCGGGCGAGCAGATCCACATCGCCGCCCGCGTGATCGCGGTGGCGAACCGCTTCGACAACCTCGCGAACCCGATCGGCAACCGGCACGCGCTGTCGCCGTCGGAGGCGCTGTCGCGGATGTGGGTGCGCGAGAAGGACTGGTTCGACCCGGTCCTCCTGCAGCTCTTCGTGCGTGCGATGGGTGTCTACCCGCCGGGCAGCGTGGTCGAGCTGTCGGACGGGCGGCTCGGCACCGTGGTGATCTCCGCGACGGCCGACAACCTGCTCGCGCCGCAGGTGATGCTCTACGAGCCCGACGTCCCGCGCGCGCAGGCGATCATCGTCGACCTCGCGCAGGAGGACTCCGTCCAGATCGCGCGTGCCGTCCGCCTGCAGGAATGCGCGGAGGAGGCGCTCGACTACCTGCTGCCGCGGCGCCGGATGAACTGGTTCGCCGCCCAGAAGGAGTGACGCGCCGCCGGTGCGCGGCACCCCGCCCGCGGGTCGCGCGTCAACCGGCGTCGAGCCAGCGCAGCACCGTCGCGTAGAGGTCGGCGGGATCGAAGGGCTTCGCGAGGAAGTCGTTCATGCCGGCGTCGATGCAGCGCCGCCGGTCGTCCTCGAATGCGTTCGCGGTCATCGCGAGGATGGGCACCGTGCCGCGGCCGGGGAGCGCGCGCATGGCGCGCGTCGCCTCGATGCCGTCCATCTTCGGCATCTGCAGGTCCATGAGCACGAGCCGGTGCGTGGGCGAGAGCGCCGCCACGGCCTCTTCCCCGTCGTTGGCCACGTCGACCGCGAGCCCGGCGTCGGTGAGCAGGATGAGTGCCACCTCCTGGTTGATGGGATCGTCGTCGACGAGCAGGATGCGCGCCCCCGGATGGCGCTCGCGCAGCGCCGCCTCCGGATCGGCGGCCTTCGGCGCGGCCGCGGGACGCGGCGCGCTCCCGCGCTCGACCCACGCCGTGAACCAGAACGTGCTGCCCTCGCCCACGCGGCTCGCCACGCCCACCTCGCCGCCCATGGCCTCGGCGAGGCGCCGCGTGATGGCGAGGCCGAGGCCGGTGCCCCCGTGCTTGCGCGTCGTGGAGTCGTCGCCCTGGCGGAAGGCCTCGAACAGGTTGGGCAGGCTCGCCTCGGGGATGCCCGATCCGGTGTCGACGACCTCGAACCGGACCAGCAGCCGCTGCGCCTCCTCGCGCACCACCCGCGCCCGCAGGTCGATGCGGCCGGCGGCGGTGAACTTGATCGCGTTGCCCGCGTAGTTGAGGAGCGCCTGGCGCAGCCGGGTCGGATCGCCGCGCAGCCACAGCGGGGCGGCTGCGCAGTCGACGGCGACCGCGATGTCCTTGCGCCGCGCCTGCTCGAGGATCAGCGAGCGCACGTTGTCGACGACGGTCTGCAACGGGAAGTCCACCTGCTCCAGCACGAGCTTGCCGGACTCGATCTTCGAGAGGTCGAGGATGTCGTTGATGATGAGCAGCAGGTGCTCGCCGGCGGCGGCGAGCTTGTCGATCCAGTCCTGCTGCTGCGGGGTCACGCCCGAGCGCTTGAGGAGGTACGCGAAGCCCAGCACCGCGTTCATCGGCGTGCGGATCTCGTGGCTCATGTTGGTGAGGAACGCGCTTTTCGCGGCGCTCGCGGCGTTCGCGGCGCGGGTGGCCACCGACAGCTCGCTCGTGCGCAGCTCGACCAGTTCCGCGAGGTGCAGCCGGTGGTGGGCGAGCTCCTCCTCGAGGTGCTTGCGGGCGGTGATGTCCTCCTGCACCGACACGTAGTGCGTGATGCGGCCGTCGGCCTCGCGGATCGGCGCGACGACGGCGGAGGCGATGTAATCGGTGCCGTCGCGGCGGCGGTTGACGAATTCGCCCTTCCACGGCTGGCCGGCGGCCAGTGCGCGGATGAGGTCCTCCTCGGCCTCCGAGCCGGCGGCCGGGGACTTGAGGACCATGATCGAGCGCCCGAGCATCTCGCTGCGCCCGTAGCCCGTGGTCGCCTCGAACGCCTCGTTCACGTACTCCACGTTCCAGTCGAGGTCGGTGATGATCACCGCCTCGGGGCTCTGCTCCATCGCCATCGACAGCTTGCGCAGCTGGGCCTCGGCCTCGAGACGGCGGGTCACGTCGCTCGCCAGCACGACCACCGCGTTGCGGGCGTCGAAGCGCAGCCGGTGCGACGTGATCTCGACCCACAGCCGCGAGCCGTCCTTGCGCCGGTGGCGCCACAAGCCCGGCTCGGCGTTGTCCTTTTGCTCCGCGACCGCGCGCTGGAGGCGGGGGGTGTCATCGGGCGGGCGGAGGTCGGCGATGGTGAGCGCCAGGAACTCCTCGCGCGAATAGCCGTACTGGATGACGGCCGCGTCGTTGACCGCCAGGAACCGGAGCGTCGCCGGGTCGTACACCCACATCGGGTGCGGGTTGGCCTCGAACAGTTCGCGGTACCGCGCCTCGCTGTCACGCAGCGCGACCTCCGCGCGCCGGCGCTCGGTGACGTCGTGGCCCAGGCCCCGGTAGCCGATGCAGCGGCCCTCGGCGTCGAGCACCGGCATCGCGCTGGTCTGCGTGGAGCGCAGGTCGCCGTTGCGGTGGACGTTGAGGTGGTCCAGGTTGCGGACGGGCAGGCCCTGCTCGAAGGCGGCGACCAGCACCGCGCGCACGCGCGCCGCCTCGACGGCCGGCATGAAGTCGAACGGCGTGCGGCCGACGACCGTCGCCGGCGGATGGCCGAGCGCGGCCTCGACGCTGTCCGACACATAGGTGTAGCGCCACTGGGCATCGGTCTCCCACACCCAGTCGGCGGTCGCCTCGACGATGTCGCGGAAGCGCCGCTCGCTCTCCAGCAGCGCGAGGTCCGCCTGCTTCGCCGCGGTGATGTCCTCCGAGAAGATCACGATGCCGCCGATCTCCCCGTCGTCCATCCGCCACGGCCGCACCTCCCAGCGCAGCCATTGCGTGTTCCCGCTGGCACGCACGAACGCGTCCTCGTCGGCGGCGAGCGTCTCGCCGGCGAGCGCCCGGCGGTGGATGTCGCGCCAGCCCTCGCCGATCTCGGGGAACACGTCGTACTGGCAGACACCCACCAGGTCGCGGTCGCCGAGAGCGTAGTCGTCGCGCCAGCGCTGGCTGACCGCCAGGTAGCGCATCTGGCGGTCGAAGATGGCGATGGCCGCGGGCGCATGCTCGACCAGCAGGCGCAGGCGCTCCTCGCTCGCGCGCAGCGCATCCTCCACGAGGCGCCGGGCCGTCACGTCCTGCGCGGTCATCACGGCGCCGGTGATGGTGTTGCCGGCGTCGAGGATGGGCGCGGCACTGAAGCTCGCGACCCACGACCGGCCGGTGTCGGGACGCGTGATGCGCAGTTCGGTGCCCGTCACCGCCTCGCCGCGCAGCGCGCGCCAGACAGGGCGCTCCTCGCGCGGCACGAGCGCGCCGTCGACGGTGCGCACCTCCATGCCGCCCGCGCCGAGGCACTCGGCGATGCTCGCGAAGCCGTTCATGCGCAGGAACGCCGCGTTGGCCTCCACCAGGTGCCCGTCCCGGTCGAAGCTCGCGAGCGCGTCGCTCATGCTGTCGAGGGTGGCCTGCAGCTTGGCGGTGGTGCTCCGCAGCGCGTCCTCCGTCTGCTTGCGCGCGGTGATGTCCTCGGCCACCGCGATGAAGTAGTCGGGCGTGCGGTCGGCGGCGCGCACCAGCGCCACGCGCACGTTCGCCCACACGGTCCGGCCGTCGCCGGCCACGAAGCGCTTCTCGACCGCGTAGGAGTCCGCCTCGCCGGCGAGCACGCGGTCGACCAGCGCCACGTCGCGCGCGCGGTCGTCGGGGTGGGTCGAGGCCACGGAATCCAGGCCGGCCAGCTCGGCCGCCGGGCGGCCCAGCATCGCTGCCAGCGCGGGGTTGACGCGCAGCCAGCGGCCGTCCACGCCCACGTGGGCGATGCCGACCGTCGCCTGCTCGAACGTCGCAACCAGCCGCGCCTCGCTGTCGTTGCGCGCGCGCTCGAGCGCGGCCAGCTGCTCGGCGATGTCGCGCACCTCCGCGATGTCGTCGCGCGGCACGGGTCCCCCCGGCACGGCCGGCTGCGCGAGCGTGGCGAGCGAGCGCTCGAGCTTGCGCGACGCGAACCGCGCGCCGAGGACCGCCGTCAGGGTCGAGACCACGAGCAGGAGGACGAGCGAAACCGCCGACGCGCGCGCGTCGCGGGTCTGCATGAGCGGCGGATAGTCGACCGCGACCTTCCACCGCGCGTTGCCGAGGTCGCTCGTCGCCTGCTCGATGTCGCCGGCGCCGGCCGGGTCCGCGGTCCCCGCGGCGGCCACCCGGGCGCCGGTGCCGTCGTACAGCGTGACGACCCACCCCTTGGGCAGCGTGAACGTGCCGAGCAGCTGCTCGAAGTAGCGGTCCTCCGCGGTCGCCACCATGAGGAACCGCGGCTTTCCGTCGCGCATCACCGGCACCACGATGGCGAACAGCCTGCGGTTGGCCAGCGGCCCGAACACCCCGTCGCTCACCGACGGCTTGCCCTGGGTGATCGCATGCTCGACCGCCGAATGGCCCGTGCTCCGGGGCACCTGCGGGAGCGGCGCGCCGAGCGGCACGCGGGTGTTCCACAGCATCTGCCCGGCCGGATCGGCGAGCAGCAGGTGCGTGTCGAAGATCCGCTCGAAGTTCTGGGCGTCCCGGTACACCTCCCCGGCCCGCTCGGGCACCCCCAGGTGCTCGTCCGCCGCCAGCATCTGCATCGCGGCGATGCGCAGCGCGAGCTGGCGGTCGACCACGCCGGCGATGTTGCGGGCGAGGTCGCGCGCGTCGCGCGCGGTGCCCTCGCGCTGCTCCCGCAGGTCGTTGACCGCGAACACGGTCGCCAGGACGAGCAGCGGCGCGATGGCGATCCAGATGATCCGCGAAAGGTAGGACTGGAGCTTCAAGGCCGTGGCAATGGGGTTTTCCCCGACAACGTTCTATCGGCTGCCGGGCACAAAGGTCGAGGCCGGGACAGCCGTACGGCGCCCCGGGCTGCGGGCAGGCACGGCCAATGATCCGGCAAGGCGGTCGCTTCCGCCGCACCTTGAGGGCCGGTTCTTGCGTTGCGTCAAATCCCTGCGCCGTCCGGGTAAATAGGGGGAGATCGAGCCTCAACTCCGCCGACCGCCGTCCGTAGTTCCTTGGGTAAATACGGGTAGTAGAAAGCCGTGTCCGGCGTGCCGGGCGGCGGCTTCCGCCCACCCATACAGGAGGCGACATGAAAGACGAACTGGCGAGCGTGGTCCCGGGATCGCACGAGTACCTGACGATGCGCCTGGGGGCGGAGGAGTACGGCATCGACCTCCTCAAGGTCCAGGAAATCCGGGGCTACGACACCGTCACCCGCATCGCCAACGCCCCCGACTTCATCAAGGGCGTGATCAACCTGCGCGGCAGCATCGTGCCCATCGTCGACCTGCGCACCTGGTTCCGCCTCGACCAGGCCGCCTACGACCAGTTCACGGTGGTCATCATCCTGAACGTGGCCAACCGCGTGGTCGGCGTGGTGGTCGACGCGGTCTCCGACGTGCTGACGCTCGACACCGCGAGCATCCGGCCACCGCCGGAGTTCTCGGCCACCTTCGACACCCGCTACATCACCGGCCTCGGCACCGTCGACGGCCGGATGCTGATCCTGGTGGACATCGAGCGCCTGATGGCCAGCCCCGAGATGCAGCTGTTCGACGACCTGCCCGCCGCCGCCTGACGCGGCTCATTCACGTTTCCGCGCCGGCGCATCCGGCTATGCAAAGGAAGACACCATGAAGCGCTTTTCCGACATGTCGCTCGTGACACGGCTCAGCCTGGCGTTCGGTGCGATCGTCGCCCTGCTGCTCGTCACCGTCGTGCTCGCGTACACGCGCCTTGCGCACATCGAAGGCGAGCTCGACGACTTCATCAAGGACAACCTGGTGAAGACGCAGCTGATGTACGAGCTCCAGCTGGTCGCCCTCGACCAGGCCGTCGCCGCCCGCAACATCGCGCTCGCCGGCAACGACGCGGCGGAGGCGAAGGCGAACATCGAGCGGATCGCCAAGAATTGGAGCAAGTTCGACGCCACGGTGGCGAAACTGGAGCCGATGCTGCTGACCGAGGCGGGCAAGGCCGCGATGCGCAAGGTCAAGGACACGGTCGGCCCGTTCAAGGCCGGCACCGCCAGGGTCATCGACGCGCACGCCGCCGGGAAGATGGAGGAGGCGCACAAGGCCCTGTTCGAAAGCGTGCGTCCGGCGCAGCGGGCGGTCATCGCCGACGTCGACGCCATGCGGGAAGCGCAGGCGAAGCTCAACGCCGAGGACGGGGCGAACGCGGAGGCGTCGTTCAAGTCGGCCGTGTGGTTCATGGTCGGGCTGACGATCATCGCGGTGCTGACCGCTTCGGTCCTGGGCTGGCTCATCACGCGCAGCATCACCAAGCCGGTCGGCGAGGCGATGAACGCGGCGCAGTCGATCGCCGAGGGCAAGCTCGACGTCGACATCAGCCACACGAGCAAGGACGAGGTCGGCCGCATGCTCGAAGCCATGCGCGGGATGGTCGGGGTGCTGAAGCGCTTCGTCGCGGCGCAGGAAGAGATGAAGAAGCAGCACGATGCGGGCGCGATCGACTACAGCATCCCGGACCGCGAGTTCGCCGGCGCCTACGGCGACATGGCCCGCCAGATGAACGAACTCGTTCAGTCGCACATCAAGGTACAGATGGGAATCGTCGAGGTGGTCAAGCGCTACGCCATCGGCGACCTCACGCTCGACATGGATCGCCTGCCCGGCAAGAAGGCCCAGATCACCAACGCCATCGACGGCGTCAAGGCGAGCCTCAAGGGCGTCAACAGCGAGATTGCCGGACTGGTCAACGCGGCGGTGGTTGGCGACTTCAGCAAGCGCGGCGACGAGGCCAAGTTCCAGTACGAGTTCCTGCAGATGGTGCAGGGCCTCAACAAGCTGATGGAGATCTCCGACAAGGGCTTGAACGACGTCGCCCGCGTCCTCCAGGCGCTGGCCGCCGGCAAGTTGACCGAGCGCATCGACGGCGCCTACCAGGGCATGTTCGGCCAACTGAAGGACAACAGCAACGCCACGGTGGACAGCTTGAAGCGCCTGGTGTCCGACATCCGGGTCGCCTCGGAAGCCATCGGCACCTCGTCCGACGAGATCGCCACCGGCAACGCCGACCTGTCCAGCCGGACCGAGGAGCAGGCGTCCTCCCTGGAAGAGACCGCCTCCTCGATGGAGGAACTCACCAGCACGGTCAAGCAGAACGCCGAGAACGCGAAGCAGGCCAACAAGCTGGCGGCCGGGGCCTCGGACGTGGCGGTGCGCGGCGGCGAGGTGGTGGGCCAGGTGGTGGCGACCATGGAGTCGATCACCGAGAGCAGCAAGAAGATCGCCGACATCATCGGGGTGATCGACGGCATCGCGTTCCAGACCAACATCCTGGCCCTCAACGCCGCGGTGGAAGCCGCGCGGGCGGGCGAGCAGGGCCGCGGGTTCGCGGTGGTGGCCTCGGAAGTGCGCAACCTCGCGCAGCGGTCGGCGGCGGCGGCGAAGGAGATCAAGACGCTGATCGGCGACTCCGTGGGCAAGGTCGAGACCGGGTCGAAGCTGGTGGACGCGGCCGGCAAGACGATGGAAGAGATCGTGCAGGCGGTGAAGCGGGTGACGGACATCATGAGCGAGATCACGGCGGCGAGTCTCGAGCAGTCGTCGGGGATCGAGCAGGTGAACCAGGCGATCGCGCAGATGGACCAGGTGACGCAGCAGAACGCGGCGCTGGTCGAGGAAGCCGCCGCCGCCGCCGAGTCGATGAAAGGTCAGGCCGCGAACCTCAACCAGTCGGTCAGCGTGTTCGTGCTCGACAGCAGCGCCGCCTCGGCGCAGGCGTACGCGGCCAAGGCCGTGGCGCAGGTCGTCGCGAGCGCCAAGCAGGGCGCGCCGAAGGCGAGCGTCGCGCGCCTGCACGCGCCGGGCAAGCCGAAGCCGGTGGCCGGCAAGGCCAAGGCGAAGGCGGCGGCCGGGGACGCGGCCACGTCCGACACGGAGTGGGAAGAGTTCTAGCGGCGCACCGCGGCGCCCCCGCGTGACGGGCGGCGCCGCGCTCGAACCGGCAGGGCCCGCGGCGGCACGGCGATGTGCCGCCGCTTGGCTTTGGCGTGTCACCGGCAGCGCGCGCGGCCGTCTATACTGGGCCGACTCTTCCGCGACGCCCCTCCCGTGCGGCACGTCCCGTCCACCGTCCTGCGCCCGTGCCGCCCTGCGGCGTCCCCGTGTCGCACCGCCGGCGCGGCCGCACCCGCATGACGCCGCCTCCGCCGTACGCCGAGAGGGCCCCGGCGGGCAGCGACGCCCCGTTCACCGACTACCCGCGACGGCGCCTGACGCTCGTCCTGCTGACGCTCGTGTTCGCGGTCCACTACGTCGACCGCCAGATCCTCGCCGTGCTGATCCCCTCGATCAAGGCGGAATACGCGGTGAGCGACACGACGCTCGGGCTGCTGTCGGGATTCGCCTTCACCGTGCTGTTCTCGGTGTCGAGCCTGCTGGTCGCCCGCGTGGCCGACCGCGTCGACCGGGCGCGCGTCATCACGTGGTCGCTCGCGACGTTCACGGTGGCGACCGCGCTGTGCGGCCTCGTGGCCGCCTTCTGGCAGCTGGTCGCGATGCGCGTGATCGTCGGCGTCGGCGAAGGCGGCACCAACCCCGCCTCGCACGCGCTGGTGGCCGACATGTATCCGGCGCGCCGGCGGGCGGCCGCGATGGCGACCTACAGCATTGGGCCGTACCTCGGGGTCATCGTGGCATTCGGCGGGGGCGCGGCCCTCGCGCAGGCCTTCGGATGGCGCACGGCGTACCTCGTCGTGGGCGTGCTCGGCCTGGCGCTGGTCGCCGCGACGGCCGCGCTGCTGCGCGACCCGCGCACCGCGAGCGCGCTGCCGCGGAGTGCGGCCGCGTTGCCGGCGGCGGCCGCCGCACGCGCGCTGTGGGCGTCGCCGGCGTTGCGGCACATCCTCATCGCGGGCACGCTCGCCACGGCGGCGGGACAGGCGCTGGCGACGTGGCTGCCGACGTGGCTCACCCGCGAGCACGGGATGGAACTCGGGCGCGCCGGCGCCTTCCTGGGCGTCGTGCTCGGCCTCGGCGGCGCCGGTGCGACCTTCGCCTTCGGACGCCTGCTCGACCGGATGGCCGCGCACGCGCCCGAGCGCAAGCCGCTCTTCACGGCCGCGTGCATGGCGGCGGTGGCGGTGCTGCTCCTGCCGGCACTGCTGACGACGGACACGACGCTTGCCGTCGCGGCGCTGGTGCTGCCGGCGTCGGGCGCGGGCGCGTACATCGGAGCGACGTTCGCGATGGTGCAGGACCGGGTCGACCCCCGCGCCCGCGCCTTTTCGGCGGCGGTCATGCTGACCGTCTCCAACCTCGTCGGCGCCGGCGCGGGGCCGCTGGTGGTCGGCATCGCGAGCGACGCGCTCGCCGGGAGCGCGCACGCGCTGTCCGACGCGCTGCTCGCGGCGCCGGTGCTGCTGCTGTGGAGCGCATGGCACTACGCGCGGGCGGCGCGGGTGCCGGTCACGCCAGCGGTCGGCTGAGCGGCCACGGGGCCACGCACCCGTGGCCTCGCACGCAGCCCCTCACCCCGGCCCTCTCCCCGTCCACGGGGAGAGGGAGTCCTTCGGCGAAGTGCCAGGGGTCGGACCCCGCGGGCAGGTTGGTGGGGTGGGGACGCGAGCGCCTGCAGGCGGGGTCTGACCCCGGGGTTGGGGCGCTGACGCGCCCCTCACCCCAACCCTCTCCCCCGCCGGGGGAGAAGGAGTCCCATGGCCTGGGGCGGTGCCGAAGTGAATGCCCAGGGGTCTGACCCCGGACTCATCGGGGTCTGACCCCGGGTTGGGCCACGAATGCGAACGACCGGTAACGAGAAAGCGCGACTCGCGGCGCGTGTCGCGCTGCTTCGAAACCGTCGCAGCCGGAGTCGCGGGAAAACCCGGGCAGCAACGCCCTGGGCGGGCGGATCAGGCGCCGCCGGACGGGCGCCGACGGGTCGTGCGGGAAGGGGTGGGGTGGCTGATGGGATTCGAACCCACGACAACCGGAATCACAATCCGGGACTCTACCGCTGAGCTACAGCCACCGTCGAAAGCGATGCGCGCTGGCGCGCCCGACAGGACTCGAACCTGTTACCACCGGCTTAGAAGGCCGGTGCTCTATCCAAATGAGCTACGGGCGCGGTTCCTGTCGGAAGAGGACGCGGATTCGCCGTGGCGATCCGGTCTCCGAAATAGGGCGAAGATAGTACCACATGCGGCCCGCGGACCGGTTCCGGGTCCCCTCTGGCCGGCCGCGGCGCGCTCCCGTACAGTGCACGCATCGTCGCCATGCCTTCCGGTACCGGTCCCGAGTGCCCGATCCCGCCGTCTCCACTTTCCTGTTCACGGACATCGAGGGCAGCACCCGCCTGTGGGAGCAGGAGCCCGCGCGGATGCACGACGCGCTCGCGCACCACGATGCGCTCGCCCGGCGCCTCGTCGCCGAGCACCGCGGCGAGTTCGTGAAGTCGACCGGGGACGGCGTGCACGCGGTCTTCGGCGATCCGCTGGACGGCCTCGCCGCCGCCGTCGCGTTCCTCACCGCACTCGCCGATCCCGCGACCACCGGCGGGCTGCCGCTGCTCGTGCGCTGCGGCCTGCACGCGGGCGTCGACAGCCGCCGCGACAACGACTTCTACGGCAACGCGGTGAACCGCGCCGCCCGCATCATGACCTCGGCGCACGGCGGCCAGATCCTGGTGTCGCAGACGGTCGAGGCGCTGGTGCGCGCGCGCCTGCCGGCGCCGCTGTCGCTGCGCGACCTCGGGACGGTGCGCCTGCGCGGGCTCGCGCAGCCGGAGCGCGTGTTCCAGGTCGTGCACCCGGCGCTGCGCGAGTCGTTCCCGGCGCTGCGCATGCTGCAGGAGACGCCGCACAACCTGCCGCAGCCGCTCACCTCGTTCGTCGGGCGCGAGCACGAGTTGGCCGAGGTCAAGCGCCAGCTCGCCAACACGCGGCTCCTCACGCTGCTCGGCATCGGCGGGCTCGGCAAGAGCCGCCTTTCGCTCGCCGTGGCCGCCGACGTGCTCGACGAGTATCCGGACGGCGTGTGGTTCGTGGAGCTGGCGCCGGTGACCGATCCCCGGCTCGTGCCGCAGACGATCGCGACGGTGCTGGCGGTCAAGGAGGAGACCGGGCGCCCGGTGCTCGACGCGCTGCGCGACTTCGTGCGCGACCGCACCCTGCTCCTCGTGCTCGACAACTGCGAGCACCTCGTGCAGGCCTGCGCGGAGGCGGCGCGCGCGCTCCTCGAGGCGGGGTCCGGCGTGCGCATCCTCGCCTCCAGCCGCGAGCGCCTCAACCTGCGCGGTGAAAAGGCGTACTCGCTCGCGCCGCTCGCCGTCGCGCTCCCGCAGCAGCACCTCAAGCCCGACGCGATCACGCAGTTTCCCGCCGTGCGCCTGTTCGTCGAGCGGGCGACCGCGGCGAACTCCGCGTTCGCGGTGACCGCCGACAACGCCGCGGCGATCGTCGACGTCTGCCACCGCCTGGACGGCATCCCGCTGGCGCTGGAACTCGCGGCGGCGCGCGTGCGCGCGATGTCGGTCGAGGCCATCGCGGAGCGCCTGTCGGACCGGTTCCGGCTGCTGCGCGGCGGCGACCGCACGGCGCTCCCCCGCCAGCAGACGCTGCGCGCGCTGATCGACTGGAGCTACGACCTCCTGTCGGAGCCGCAGCAGGCCCTGTTCCGGCGGCTATCCATCTTCGCGGGGGGCTTCACGCTCGCGGCCGCCGAAGCGGTGGCGGCCGGGACGAGCGTCGAGCCGGAGGACGTGCTCGACCTCCTTACCGACCTCGTCGAGAAGTCGCTGGTCGCGAGCGACGGCGCTGGCGACCGATTCACGATGCTGGAGACCGTCCGCCAGTACGCGGCGGAGAAGCTCGACGCGGCGGCGGAAGCCGCGCCGGTCCGCGAACGGCACCTCGCGTATTTCCAGAAGTTCGCCGAGGGGGCGCGGGCGCGGATCTTCGGCCCCGAGCAGGGCAAGTGGCTGGCGCTCCTCGACCGCGAGCGCGAGAACCTGCTGGTCGCCCATGCCGCGTGCGCCAATGGCGCGATCGATGCCGAGCGGGGCCTCGCGCTGGTGTCGGACACCAAGGCCTACTGGATGCAGCAGGGGCTCGTGCGGCTCGGGCATCGCCTGACGCGCGAGGCGCTCGCCCGGCCGGGAGCGCAGGCGCGGACGCTGGCGCGCTCCAAGGCGCTGTTCGACCTCGGGCAGTACGAGGTCGTGATGGGGGCGGCGCCGGACGCACTTGCGCATCTCGAGGAAAGCCTCGCCATCGCCCGCGAGATCGACAACCCGCGCCGCATCGCCGCCTCGCTGCAGCCGCTCGCGATGGTGCACATGACCCTCGGCAATCTCGCCGTCGCGCGCGAGTTCGCGGACGAGGCGCTGGCGCTCGCCCGCACCGTCGACAACGAGCGCGAGGTGCTGGCCGCGCTGAGCAACCTGGGGATGGTGCATCGGCTGGAGGGGCGCCTCGAGGAGTGCCGGCGCCTCGATCTTGACGCCCTCGCACTGGCCCGCAAACTCGGCGACCGCGCGAGCATCGCCATCACGCAGATCAACCTCGCGATGACCGCCCTCGGGCTCGGCGCGACGGACGACCTCGTCGCGTCGCTGCGGGAGGCGCGGGACATCGCGGGGGAACTGGGTTCGCGGACGCTCGGGCAGAGCGTGCTGGAGGTGATCGCCGGCCTCGCTGCCACCCGCGGCGATTGGGAGCGCGTCGCGCGCTGCTTCGGCGCCGCCGAGGCGATCGCGGAGGAGACGGGATCGGAGCGCATGGCCGCCGACGCGCACTTCCTGCAGCCGCACATCGACGCGGCGCGCGCCGCACTCGGTGCCGAGGCCTTCGCCCGGCACGAGCAGGCCGGCCGCGCGACGCCCTACGACTCCGCCTTCGCGGAGGCGTGCGCCAGCGTGCCGCTGCCGCCCTGACCGCGGCGGCAGCGTCTCGGCCTGCAGCGCCGCGTCAGCCGTCGTTGAAGATCGCCGGATCCGGCGACTCGAGCGGCGGCGTGCCCGGGTTCTTCCGGTAGACGCGGATCTTGTAGTTGAACTTCGTGTTGCCCTTGTTGCGATTCTCGATGAACACCGTCCTGCCGTTCGCGGAGACGCGGGGCGGGCTGAAGGTCTCCCGGGCCGCCGGCACGTTGTCCTTGAAGATGACCGGCGCCTCGAACGGCTCGGGCTCGACGCGGAATTCCCACGGGCCGGGCGTCGCGATCCACCAGAACAGGTAGGTCGAACGGCCGCTGGCGTTGCCCTTCATCTGCACGACGTCGACGTTGACGTCGACCATGCACCCGCCCTGCCCGTCCGGCACGATCTCGACCGGCACGCCGCAGTCGTTGCCGCCCTGCGGGCACATGAGGACCGGCTGCCGCAGCGCGGCCATCGACGGGCACTCGGGATTGACGCCCTTCGTGCCGACCGTCCCGCCCCCCGGGCCACCTCCCGCAGTCCCCGTGGTGCCGCATCCCGCAAGGGCCAGCGCGGCTCCCCCGACCAGCAACAGCATCTTCGTGGTGTGCATTGTCCGCTCCTTGGATTCAGCGTGATCCCGAGCCTGCGTCGCGGGCGTCCCCTTCGTGCCCGCGCGATGCATTCTCGTACAGACCCGCGCGCCGGCAAAGGGAATATTCGGCACGCCGCGCCAGCGTCGCAAACGGCAATGCCCCGCGGCAAGGGCGCGACACCGCGGCGTCGGGCATCCCGCCGCAAGCGGAGGCGGGATCCCGGCGCATAGTATGCTGGGCTTGTCGCCATGCAGGAGTCCCCCGATGTCCATCACCGTCACCCGCGACCGCAGCGGGAAGATGAGCCACACGGTCGCGGTGCGTGACCACCGCATCGTCACCGACGAAGGCCCCGACAACGGCGGCGACGACCTCGGGCCCACGCCGCACGACCTGTACGACGCGGCGCTCGGCGCGTGCAAGGCGCTGACGATGGTCTGGTACGCGAACCGCAAGGGCATCCCGCTCGAGGACGTCGCCGTGACGGTCGAGCGCGACGCCGCGCAGGAGCGGCAGGGCACCTACCGGCTGCGGGCGGCGCTGCGCCTCGGCGGCCCGCTCACCGACGCGCAACGGGCGGAGCTGCTCAACGTCGCCGGCAAGTGCCCGGTGCACAAGCTCATGACGCAGGTCACGACCGAGGTCGTCACCGAACTGGCGGCGGACTGACCGTGCCGGTCGCCGAACAGCTGCCGGCGCGCGGCAAGGACCTGGGCGGCGGCTTCACCGTCCGCCGCCTCCTCCCGGGCTACCCGCGCCAGGCGGTCGGACCGTTCGTGTTCTTCGACCACATGGGGCCGGTGACCGCGGAACCCGACGCGAACCACGACGTGCGGCCGCACCCGCACATCGGACTCGCCACCGTCACCTATCTCTTCGAGGGGGCGATCCTGCACCGCGACAGCCTGGGCGTCGTGCAACGGATCGAGCCGGGCGCCGTGAACTGGATGACCGCCGGGCGCGGCATCGTGCACTCGGAACGGCGCCCGCCCGACCTCGCGGGCGCCCGCTACACGCTGCACGGCCTGCAGCTGTGGGCGGCGCTGCCGCGATCGCACGAGGAGGCGGAGCCCGCGTTCGTGCACGCGGCGGCGGCCGACGTGCCGGCATGGACGCAGGTCGGGCTCGCGCTGCGGCTCGTCGTCGGCGAGGCGTTCGGGCGCCGCTCGCCGGTGCCCACGCCGATGCCGACCTTCTGCCTCGACGTCGCCGCGACCGCCGGCGCCACGCTGGCGCTGCCGCGGGACGGGATGGAGCGCGCGGTGTACAGCGTCGACGGGGCCCTGGTCGTCGACGGCACGGAGGTGCCCGCCTGCACGCTGGCGGTGCTCGCCGACGACGCGCCCGCGGCGATCGCCGCGCCCGCCGGTGCGCGCTACGTCGTGATCGGCGGGGCGAAGCTCGACGGGCCGCGCCACCTCTGGTGGAACTTCGTGTCCTCGCGCCGCGAGCGGATCGCGCAGGCGAAGGAGGACTGGACCGCGCAGCGGATGGGCCGCATCCCCGGCGAGACGGAGTGGATACCGCTGCCGGAGCGGTGAAGCGCGCGCCCCGTCAGGGGTCGTTCATGATGACGGGGTCGAGCGTGAACGCCTTCCCGTCGGACTTCCGGTAGACCTTGACGTCGTAGTACAGCGAGACCGCCTTGTCGTTCTTGTTGCGGATGCGGATCGCGGTGCCGCTGGTGTTGAGGCGGGTGCACTGGTCGTCCCACTCCGCCTGCGTCGTCGTCCGCTTGGTCGCGGAGCTGGGTCCCCCGTAGGGCCGGATGCTGTCGGTGCGGAACTCGTAGCCGGCCGCCTCCAGCTTCCACGTGATCACGGGATTGCGCGCGCCGCGGCTCATGCGCAGCTCGGGGGCGTTCACCGCCACGACCGGCGCCGCCGGCGTCCCGCCCACGGTCACCACGACGTCGCACGAGTTGCCGGGGCAGGTGACCGTCTGGGCGACGGCCGCCGGCACAAGGGCCCACAGGACGAGCGCCGCGGCGGCCGACCGCAGGAAGGCACCCCACTTCGTCGCATTCCGCATGATTCGTTCCTCCGTCCGGGCGCACGGGGTCGCGCGCCGCGCACGGATTGTGGCCGCTGGCCGCGGAATTGCAAAGCGCCGCGCGACGGCGGCGCAGGCCCTACGCGGCGATGGGCGTCGCGGCCGCCGGCGCGGGCGCGAACTCGTCGTAGGCGGCGAGCGTGTTGGCCGCGTACATGAGCGACGGACCGCCGCCCATATAGACCGCCATCGACAGTGCCTCGGCCAGCTCCTTCTTGGTGCCGCCGAGGCGCACGAGCGCCTTCACGTGGAAGCCGATGCAGGCATCGCAGTGCCCGGCGACGCCGAGCGCGATGGCGATGAGTTCCTTCGTCTTCTCGTCGAGCACGCCCGCCTTGGACGCGGCCTTGCCGAGGTCGTTGAAGCCCTTCAGCACATCGGGCAACTCGGCCCGCAGGTACGAGAGGTTGCGCGAGACGTCGCGCGTGAGGTCGTGATACGTCTGGGCGGACGCAGTGTCCATGGCGGTCATCCCTTGCGACAGGTGTTCATCCCGAAAGGAAGATAGGCGGGGCACCAGCGGATGAGGCCGGTGGCCAGCGGCACGACGCCGATCCAGCCCCACGCGCCGATGGCGCCCATCAGCGTGGCCGCGATCAGCGCCAGTCCCACCACGATCCGGATCACGCGATCGATGCCACCCACGTTGCTCGTCATAGAGAGTTCTCCCGTTCTTCGTTGATCGCGCACAAGGCCGTGCGCGTTGGGAACAATATATCATCCGATATAATGATTCCGACGCCCTTTCGAAGCGAAACATGACCAGGATCAAGCTCGACCTCGCGACCGCCATGAGGCAGGGAGCCTCGGAGGCGACCGGGATGCTGCGCGTCCTCGCCAACGAGGACCGGCTGCTGCTGCTGTGCGCGCTGTGCGGCGGGGAGGCGTGCGTGACCGAGCTCGAGCACCGGCTCGACATCCACCAGCCCACGCTGTCGCAGCAGTTGGGCGTGCTGCGGCGGCGGAGCATCGTGCACACGCGGCGCAGCGGCAAGCAGGTCTACTACTCGATCGCGGACGAGCGGATCCGGGACCTGCTGTCGTCGCTGCACGCGCTTTACTGTCCGTAAGGCGCCTGCTCGCGACGCCGCACGCAGCCGGCCGCACGACGCTCGTTCTTTCGCGGCCTTTTCCGGCGGCCGCCGCTTAGGCCGCCCCAAGGCGGCCGACTGACCTGCCGCGAATGCAAGGGGTCTGACCCCCGCCGCATCGGGGTCTGACCCCGGGTTGGGGCCACCGACGCAGCCCCTCACCCCAACCCTCCCTTGCAGGGCGCGCGGTCGCCTGCATGCGACCGCCGCATCTCCGGCGGCGAGCATGCTCGCCGAATTCCCGGGGATGCCCCCGCGAGCGGGGAGAGGGGGCAAAAGTGCGGAGCAGGGAGATGGAACGCACACCCGGTGACGGTGTGCCGGCCGCAAAAGGCGCGACGCCGCTGTCCCGTCGTCCACCGCCCCCACGGACGCCTGTTGCGGACGCCGCGTAGCGGACGCCGCTCCGCGGACGTTGTGTTTGCGCATGGCGGCAGAAGGTGCCCCGCGTTACCATCGCCGCCGAACTCGACCGCCTGGTCGCCGCCCCCCTCGCGCCCTCCGCCATGAAGCCCACTCCCGTCAGCGACGTCGTCGCCGCCCTGCACAACTTCGAGCACGGCAAGATCGTCTCCGCGCGCCAGGCCGTCGCGCTCATCCGCGACGGCGACACGCTCGCCACCACGGGCTTCGTCGGCATCGGCTTCGCGGAGAACATCGCCGTCGCGCTGGAGGAACGCTTCCTCGCCGCGCAGAAGGAGGATCACGATGGCGGCGGCAGCCCGCGCGGGCTCACCCTCGTGTATGCCGCGGGCCAGGGGGACGGCAAGGAGCGCGGGCTCAACCACCTGGGCTATCCGGGGCTCGTGCGGCGCGTGATCGGCGGCCACTGGGGCCTCGTGCCGCGGCTGCAGGCGCTCGCGGTCGGCAACCAGATCGAGGCGTACAACCTGCCGCAGGGCGTGATCGCGCACCTCTTCCGCGACATCGCGGCGGGCAAGCCGGGCCACCTGTCGCGCGTGGGCCTCGGCACGTTCGTCGACCCCCGCTTCGGGGGCGGCAAGATCAACTCGGCCACCACCGAGGACCTGGTCACGCTGATGAACGTCGGCGACCAGGAATACCTCTTCTACCGCGCATTCCCGATCAACGTCGGGATCGTCCGCGGCACGACCGCCGACCCCGACGGCAACATCACGATGGAGCGCGAGGCGCTGACCCTCGAGGGCCTCGCCATCGCGATGGCAGCGCGCAACTCCGGCGGCATCGTGATCGCGCAGGTGGAGCGCATCGCCGACCGCGGCTCGCTCAACCCGCGGCAGGTGAAGATCCCCGGCATCCTCGTCGACTGCGTGGTGGTGGCCGAGAAGCCCGAGTACCACATGCAGACGTTCATCGAGCCGTACAGTGCGGCGTTCTCCGGCGAGATCCGCGTGCCCGCCTCGCACGTGCCGGTGATGGAGATGTCCGAGCGCAAGATCATCGCGCGCCGCGCGGCGCTGGAGCTGCGCCCGAACAGCGTGGTGAACCTCGGCATCGGCATGCCCGAAGGCGTCGCGAGCGTCGCGGCCGAGGAGAAGATCATCGACCTCCTGACGATGACCGCCGAGCCCGGCGTGGTCGGCGGCATCCCGGCGTCGGGCCTCAACTTCGGCGCGGCAATCAACACCCAGGCGATCATCGACCAGCCCTACCAGTTCGACTTCTACGACGGCGGCGGCCTCGACCTCGCGTTCCTCGGCCTCGCGCAGGCCGACCGCGAGGGCAACCTCAACGTGTCGAAGTTCGGCCCGCGGCTCGCCGGCGCCGGCGGCTTCATCAACATCAGCCAGAACGCGAAGTCGGTGGTGTTCGTCGGCACGTTCACCGCGGGCCAGCTCGTGGTATCGCTGGCGGACGGCAGGCTCGTGATCGCGAGCGAGGGCAAGGCGCGCAAGTTCGTGCCGGAGGTCGAGCACCGCACGTTCTCCGGCGGCTACGCGTGGAAGCGGCGCCAGCCGGTGCTCTACATCACCGAGCGCTGCGTGTTCCGCCTGTGCGAGGAGGGCCTCGAACTCGTCGAGGTCGCGCCGGGCGTGGACATCGAGCGCGACATCCTCGCGCACATGGGGTTCAAGCCGGTGATGCGCAGCGCCCCGCGGCTCATGGATGCGGCGATCTTCAGCGACGAGCCGATGCGGCTGCGCGAGCGCATGCTGACCGTGCCGATCGACAAGCGCCTCACGTACGCGGCGGACCAGAACATCTTCTTCATCAACTTCGAGCGCCTCACCATCCGCACGCCGCAGGACATCGAGGCAGTGCACACGGCAATCGAGGCACGCCTGCGCAACCTCGGCCGCAAGACCTACGCGATCGTCAACTACGACAACTTCACGATCCCGCCGGAACTCATCGACGCGTGGACCGAGATGGTGAAGTCGCTGGTGGAGAAGTACTACTACGGCGTCACGCGCTACACGACGTCGAACTTCCTGCGCATGAAGATGGGCGATGCTCTCGCGCAGCGCGGGGTCGCGCCGCACATCTACGAGTCGGCCGAGGAGGCGCATCACCACCTGCGGCCGGCGGGGTGACGTCCGCAACAGGCGCGTCGTGGGGGCGGTGGATGACGTGCGGGCGGCGTTGCGCCTCTTGCGGCCGGCACTTCAGGTCAGGCCCGGGAAAACCTTCGGGCGGCCGGGCGGTTTTCCCGCAGTAACTGCAAGACCTACGAAGCGCGCCGATCATCCTCCGCTGCGCGGAGGGTTCAGTAGCGCGCAGCTTGCCGGCTGAATGTCTCTTTGGGCATTCGCGTTCTGTGTGCTGCCCGACTTGGAACTCCCTCTCCCCCGGCGGGGGAGAGGACTGGGGGGCGTGTCAGTGCCAAAATCCGGGATTTGACCCCGACGAAGCCGGGGTCAGCCTCCTGGCATTCACGGTAGGTCAGGCGCCCGCCTTGGACCGGTGCGCCGCCGCGCGCTCAATCCCCCGCCGCGTGCACCGGCCTCCGCCTCGGAACCGGCGCGACCTGCGCAACGAAGCGGTCCCGGCCCGCGCCCTTCGCGCGGTAGAGCGCGGCGTCCGCGTGCTGGATCCATTCGTCGACGTCGGTGATGTCGAGGCTCGCCTCGGCCGCGCCGACGCTCACGGTGCACTTGAAGCCGGGCGCGCGCTCGAACTCCATCTCGTCCAGCTGGCGGCGGATGCGCTGCGCCACTTCCTCGGCGCCGTGCAGGTCCGTCTCGGGCAGCACCACGATGAACTCGTCGCCGCCGTAGCGCGCCGGGGTGTCGCTCGCGCGGCTGCAGCGGCGCAGGACGTCCGCGACGCCGCACAGCACCTCGTCGCCGGCGGGATGGCCGAAGCGGTCGTTGATGCGCTTGAAGCGGTCGACGTCGATGACGAGCAGCGCGAGCGGCCGGCCCGTGCGACGGTAGCGCACCAGTTCGGCTTCCGCGACCGCGAACAGCTTGCGGCGGTTGGCGAGCCCGGTGAGGCCGTCGGTGCGACCCATCTCCTCGAGCCGCCGGTTCTGCTGCGCGACACGGCTCGCGAGCACGAACGCGACGTTGCTGATCGCGACCGGGTACACGGCGAGGAACGGCATGCACGCGACCAGCACCGGCATCGGCGTGACGACATCGAGCGGGAAGCCCAGCAGCGCCCACGTCAACGCGCAGACGACCGCCTGCAGCATGAACGTGCGCATGAGGAGCGGCGGTCCGCCGACGCTCACCTTGTCGACCGCGAGCATCGTCACCACGAGCACGCTCGGCAGCAGGTTGAACTGCATCACCGCGACCCACATGCCACCGAGCGCGGAATCGAGCAGGAGATTGTGCATCTCCGAGATGCGCGGCCGCGCGCTGCGGCGTGCCCGCCACCAGGCGACGTGCGGCCAGACGAGCGCGTTGGCGAGCAGCACCAGCCACCAGCCGATGCCGGCGTTGTGCCGGAACAGGACCGCCGCGACCGCGATGCCGCCGAGGCCGAGGCCGAGCGCGCGCATGCGGTGCGTGCGCTGGACGAAGCGCAGGTCGCCGCGACGTCCGTCCTCCACGCCGGTGGTCGGCGCGCGGTCGGCGGCGCCCGAAGCCGCACCGCTGCGCAGCGGGAGGAAGGAGAGGGGCTGTGGCGTACGCATTGTGTCGGTTGCAGGACGGGGGCCACGTGCACCGCGGTCCCGTGCCCCACCTGCCTCGGGGTCGAACTCCCCAACCTTGCGGACCGCGCGCGCACCACCCTCGCGTCCACCGCTCATTGCAATTACCTTGCCATGCAGCTTGCGCCGCAATGACTGTCGAAGCGCGGGGCGACGAACGGCAGCGCGAATGCGAATTGGACCGCCTTTCCCGCGCTGTTCTGCGGATCGGCCGCGCTGCGGTGCGCGGCGCGGCGAAACTGCACGCCATCCCCGCCGCCGCGGCGCGGCAGTGCGCGTCTCCGCACGTCACGCCCGGTACGCGCCACGCCCGGGGTCACCCCGGGTTCGGTGGGCACGGCCGGCGATGCCACAATGTGCAAGACCAGCAGCGAGGAGGACCCCGGATGCGAGTTCAGGACGGCAGCGGTCGCGCACGCGCGCGCCCCGGGTGCGGCGCGGGCGCCGCACGGCGACGGCATGATCGCCGCGGATGGGGGGCCGGCGCATGAGGCCGCTCGCGGGACTCACGGTGGTATCGCTCGAGCAGGCGATCGCCGCGCCGATGTGCACGCGGCACCTCGCGGACCTCGGCGCGCGGGTCATCAAGGTCGAGCGGCCGAAGGTGGGCGACTTCGCCCGCGACTACGACACGCGGGTGCGCGGGCTCGCGTCGCACTTCGTCTGGACCAACCGCTCGAAGGAGAGCCTCACGCTCGACATCAAGCACCCGGAGGCGCAGGCGATCCTCATGCGCCTCATCCGCGAGAGCGCGGACGTCGTCGTGCAGAACCTCGCCCCGGGCGCGGCCGCGCGCGTGAACCTCGGGCACGCGGAACTGCGCCGCGCGAAGCCGTCGCTCATCGTGTGCGACATCTCGGGCTACGGCAGCGACGGCCCGTACCGCGACAAGAAGGCCTACGACCTCCTGATCCAGAGCGAGTCGGGCCTGCTGTCGGTCACCGGTACGCCGGAGCAGGTCGTGAAAGCGGGCGCGTCGATCGCCGACATCGCGGCCGGCATTTACGCGTACTCGAGCATCCTCGCGGCCCTGCTCCAGCGCGGGCGCACCGGCGAAGGCCAGCACATCGACATCTCGATGCTCGAGGCGCTCGGCGAGTGGATGACCTATCCGCTGTACTACGCATTTGAGGGCGCGCCGCCGCCGCCGCGCAGCGGCGCGAGCCACGCCACCGTCTACCCGTACGGCCCCTTCCCCGCCGGCGACGGCAGGGAGGTCATGCTCGGGCTGCAGAACGAGCGCGAGTGGGCCGCGTTCTGCGCGAAGGTGCTGCGCCAGCCGGGCCTCGCCCAGGAGCCGCGCTTCGCGAACCCGGAGAAACGCAGCGCGGCGCGCGCGGAACTGCGCGCGATCATCGTCGCGGCCTTCGCGCCGCTGACCGCCGACGAGGTGATCGCGCGGCTCGACGCGGCGCAGATCGCGAACGCGCGCGTCAACACGATGGCGGAGGTGTGGGCGCATCCGCAACTCGCCGCGCGCAGGCGCTGGTGCGAGATCGGCACGCCGGCGGGGACGGTGCCCGCACTGCTGCCGCCGGGGTCGTGGGAGGCGGGGCCGCCGCGCATGGGCCCGGTCCCGGCGCTCGGCGAGCATACCGACGCGATCCTCGCCGGGCTGGGCTACGACGCGGGGCGGATCGCCGCGCTGCGCGAAGAGGGCGTGATCTAGCGCGCCGCCGTCACGGGCGGCGGCAGGCGGTGACGTCGCCCTTCGCGTCCTCGAAGTCGAAGCGCGTCAGGTTGAGGAACACCACGTTGCTGCCACGCGCCGCGTCCTCGGGCTTGCCCGGGTAGAGCCACAGCATCCGCTTGCCAGCGAGGCGCCAGCCGACCGGGACGTCCGGCCCCCCGGGCGGCTTGTCGCCCTTCGAGAAGTCGGCGTCGCCGTTGAACACGAGCGTGCCGTCGGTGCGATAGAGCCAGTACTCGACGAGGCCAGTGCGGTGGTTCGTGCACCGCCACGGACCCTCGAGATGGGCGGCCTTGAATGGCTCCGGCGCGGGCGCCGCCGCCTCGGCGGCCGGCGGGGTCGCGGCCACGACGGGCTTGGGGACCGGCTTGGTGACGTCCGGCGCCGGATGCAGGTACTCGTAGAGCTGCAGCAGCGCCCACCCGAGGCCCGCCAGGGCCGCGAGCATGAGACCGACGTCGGCGTACCGGCGCAGCCGCCCGGCGAACCGCTTGGCCTGCGACGGCTTGGCCGGGGCACCGGTGAGCGCATCGAGCGCGGGAGAGACCGAGGGATCGCCCAACGGCAGGTTGTCGGGCGGGCCGCCCCACTCGAGCTCCACGGTGGTCTGCACGCCGACGGCCCGCAGCGTCGCGGCGATGCGCTCCGCGTCGGTCTTCTGCACCTGGCGCTTGATGACGGTGGACGCGGAAGCGAACAGCTGCTCGGTGACGCCCTGCGTCAGTCCGGTGACGCGCGCGAACTCCCGCTTCACCGTCGCGGGATCGGTGTCGGGAGGAAAATTGCTATGGAGGACGATGCGATACAGCACGAGGGCTGGGCCCCGGCGGCGGGTAAGGACGCCGATGCCTACGGGTTGAGCAAGGACTGTACCGGATGTGCCCCACAAGGCGCACGGCCGCGCCGGCAAGAAACGGGGCGCCTCCCGGCGCCCTCTTGCCAGCGGTCGGACGGGTTCCGCCTTGTCATCAGCAGTTCGCCGACACGGAGGACAGGGGCTTCCGGCATCGTCCTAGGACGTTCCATTCGGCTCACTTCGTCTTCGCGACGCCCGCGGCCCGTACTCCCGCAGCCGGCAAGCGTCGACCCCGGCGTGAAGATCGTGCGAACAAAGTATGCTTGGGTGCATTGCCGACTACCCTAGGGGGCATCCGAAGATGATCGTTCGCGTTGTGCGGCTGAGATGGACGCTGATCGGCCTTGCGCTTTCAGGGCTGGCCTCCCACGCCGCTTCTCCGCCCCCGAAATTCGACACGACCATCGACTGCAGCCGGTGGGAGCACCTCAACAACTACGAGATGAACCAGTGCTCCGGCCGCGCCAACGCCGCCGCGGACACCGCGCTCAACGCGGCCTACGGCAAGCTCATGGCGAAGATGGGGCCCGGCGACCGGGACCTGCTCGTCGCGGCGGAGCGGGCGTGGCTCGCGTGGCGCGACCGCGAGTGCGATTTCGAGGCGCAGGGTCTCGGAGGCTACGAGAAGAGCGGGACCGGCTACTCGCTCGAGTGGAGCCAGTGCCGCCTCGGGCTCACCAAGGCGCGCATCACGCAGCTCCAGGGCTACCTCAGGGACGCGCCTCGCTAGGCGCTCGCCCCGCGGTCGCGCCCGCGTCCGCGCCGCTGCCGTGGGCGGCCCGCCAGGCGGCCGGCGTCATGCCGGACCACTGGCGGAAGGCGCGCGTGAACGACGCCGCCTCGCGGAACCCGATGGCCGCGCCCACCTGGGCCGACGGCATGCACGTGTCGCGCAGCAGCTGCCGCGCCACCTCGTAGCGGACCTCGCTCAGGATCGCGTGGAACGACGTGCCGTGCGCACGCAGCCGGCGGTCGAGCGTGCGCCGGTGCATCGCGAACTGCTGGGCGACGCTGTCGGCGGTCACGCCGCCCTCCAGCATCAGCAGGCGCAGCGACCGGTACAGGTGCGGCAGCAGCGGGGCCGGGTCGGCCGCGGCCGCCTGCCGTTCCAGTTCGCGCCTGCGTGCGGGGTCATGCCCCGGTGAGGGCCGCAGGAGGGCGCTGCCCGCGATCCGCAGCGCCGCGCGGTCGGAGTTGAAGCGGACCGGGCAGCGGAAGAAGTCGCGGTAGGGGCGCTCGTCGTCCGGCCGGATGCGCGGGAGCAGCACTTCGTCCGGACTCCAGCCGGCGCCACACAGCTCGCGCGCGCCGTTCACCATCGCCGCGACCGCGAGGTCGTAGACGACGGACAGCTGCGCGACCTGCGGGTGGTAGACGGCGAAGCCGAGCAACGCCGTGCCGGGACGGCGCGTCAGGTAGGCGGCACCGCCCATGCTGTTGAGACGCTGGTGCACCGTGAACGTCTCGAGCGCGTCCTGCACGGTGGCCGAGCGCCACGCGAGTTCGCCGGCGAGCCCGGTCTGCCGCAGGCTCCACGTCTTGCCCACAAGGAGGCCCAGGTGCGCGCAGCCCGTCTCCTGCACCGACAGCGCGAGCAGCCGGACAACGGCCGCGAAGCCCACGCGACCGTCGCTGCTCGCCAGCGCGTCCGGCGAGAGTCCGGCGCGCGCGAGCAGGGGTCCCGGATCCACGCCGAGGTCCCGCAGCACGCCCGGCAGCGCCGTCAGTCCGCCGACCCGCTGGGTCCAGTCGCCGGTGTCGACCGGCCGCGCGGCAGTTGCTGGCGGGCGTTCGTCGACGTGCAACGGGGTGCGCTTGGTGTCCATCGGGGCCGAAGCAGGGAGAAGGCCCTGACCGACGGAATCGGCCCGGCTCCCGCAGGAGATGATAGCGAATGCGGACCCGGCGGTAACCCTAGCCTACGCGTTACCCGTGCGGCGGCCCGGCCGTCGCGCCGGATCCAGTGGCGGCATCCGTGTACGTCGAACGTGGTCGGGGTGAGAGGATTCGAACCTCCGACATCTTGCTCCCAAAGCAAGCGCGCTACCGGGCTGCGCTACACCCCGAAGCGGCTATTGTGCCATCCCCGCTCCGGGCGCGTGGCGATCCGTCGCACGCGACCTGCGGACCACCGGACGCCGCAGGTGCGGACGGGTGGGGGCGGCGGATCGCGGTGACCGCGCCGACGAGCCGCGCGCCGGGAGTGCGCAGGATGCTGGCGCGCGGTGGGTCGCCGTCGAAAACGTCGACGGACGCGGTGGCCACCGCGGGCGCGTCCGCGCAGCCCACCGTGCACAGGGCGGCGTTGCGCAGCGCGAACGGGCCGAGGCCCGCGCAGTCGGCTGCGACACCGGCTCGACCAGGAGCCGCCGCGCCCGTCGTTCCGGGGAACGCGGGCGTCCAGCCGGTCGCGGGAGGCGTTTGCGCTAAGCTTTGCGCCGTTCCCGCCCCCCGAGGACTTCCATGCCCCGCGTCCTGCGCGCCCTCGCCATCGCCTGCCTCGCCGCCCTCGCGCACGCCGCATCGGCGCAGGAGCGCATCGTGTTCGCGACCGACTGGCTCGCGCAGGCCGAGCATGGCGGCTTCTACCAGGCCGTCGCCGACGGCCTCTACAGGAAGGAGGGCCTCGACGTCACGCTGCGCATGGGCGGGCCGCAGGTCAACGGCATGCAGCTGCTCGCCGCCGGGCAGCTCGACGTCGCGATGGCGGACGGCCTGCAGGTGCTTTCGGCCGTCGAGCAGGGCGTGCCGCTCACCGCGTTCGCGGCGACGTTCCAGAAGAATCCCACCGTCATCATCGCGCATCCCGGCGTGGCGCAGCTCGCCGACCTCAAGGGCAAGCCGATCGCCATCGGTGCCGCGAGCAACACCACGTTCTGGCCGTGGCTGAAGCAGAAGTACGGCTTCAGCGACGACCAGAAGCGCCCCTACGGCTTCTCGGTGCAACCGTTCCTGGCCGATCCCGCGCTGTCGCAGCAGGGCTTCGCCACCTCGGAGCCGTTCTCGATCGAGCAGGCCGGCGTGAAGCCGGTCGTGTTCCTGCTCGCGGACCTGGGCTATCCGCCGTACTCGGAAGTGCTGGTCGTGCGCCGCGACACGCTCGCCAAGCGCCGCGATGTGCTGGTGCGCTTCATGCGGGCGTCCGCCGAAGGCTGGAAGCGCTACCTCGCGAACCCGGCCGCCGGCAACGCGCTCATCCGCAAGGACAACCCGGAGATGAGCGAGGCGCTGCTGGCCTACGGTCACCGCAAGCTGCGCGAGTACGGAATCGCCGACGGCGGCGACGCCCGCACCACCGGGCTCCTCGGCATGACCGACGCCCGCTGGGGCGCGACGGTGGACTTCCTGAAGAGCGCGGGGCTCGCGAAGCCGGGCACCGACTACAGCACCGCGTGGACCCTCGACGTCGCGCGCGACGTGAAGGTGCTGCCGTAGCGGGTCCGGCCGTGACGCCGGTGCTGGCGGCGCGCGGCGTCGCCAAGACCTATCCGGACGGCACCCACGCGCTGGCGCCGGTCGACCTCGCGGTCGGCGCCGGCGAGTTCGTCACGCTGCTCGGCCCCTCCGGCTGCGGCAAGACCACGCTGCTGCGGGTGCTGGCCGGGCTGCTCGCGCCGAGCACGGGCACGGTGGCGTGGTGGGATGCGCCGGCGCCGCCGCGCGACGACCCCGCGCGCCGCCTCGCCATGGTGTTCCAGTCGCCGACGCTGATGCCGTGGGCGCGCGTGCTCGCCAATGTCCGCCTGCCGCTCGACCTCGACCACGTGCCGCGCGGGGAAGCGGACGCCACGGCGAGTGCCGCGCTCGCGGGCGTCGGGCTCGGCGGCAGCGAGGGGAAGTTCCCGCGGGAACTGTCGGGCGGGATGCAGATGCGGGTGTCGATCGCGCGCGCGCTCGCGACCGCGCCGGGGCTGCTCCTGATGGACGAGCCGTTCGGCGCGCTCGACGAGTTCACGCGGCACCGCCTCGACGCGGACCTCGCGGCGCTGTGGCAGGCGCGCGGACTCACCGTCGTGTTCGTCACGCACAGCATCCAGGAGGCGGTCTTCCTGTCCACGCGCGTGATCGTCATGGCGCCGGCCCCGGGGCGCATCGTCGGGGACGTGGCGATCGACGCGCCGCATCCGCGCACGGCGGCGTTCCGCGGCACACCCGCCTTCGCCGCGTGGTGCGCGCAGCTGTCGGGGGCGGTGGCCGAGGCGTCGCTCGCCGGGGCGCCGGGATGAGCGGATGGCTGCGCGTGGGGGCGCCGCTCGGCGTGGCGTGCGCGGTGCTCGCGGTATGGCAGGCGCTGGTCGTGCACTACGACGTGCCGGCCTACCTCGTGCCCTCGCCCGTGCGCGTCGGCGAGGCCCTGTGGACCGACCGCGCGCTCCTCGCGCAGTCGCTGGGGGTGACGGTGTCCATCGCGCTCACCGCGCTTGCGCTCGCCGTGATCTGCGGCGTCGCGGCGGCGCTGCTGTTCGCGCAGAGCCGCGTGCTGGAGGCGAGCCTCTTTCCCTACGCGATCCTGCTGCAGGTGACACCGATCGTGGCGATCGCGCCGCTCATCATCATCTGGGTCCGCGACACCCGCGTCGCGCTGGTGCTGTGCGCCGCCGTGGTGGCGGTGTTCCCGATCATCTCCAACACGACGCTCGGCCTGCGCACCGTCGACCCGGGCCTCGCCGACCTCTTCCGCATGAGCCGCGCGTCACGCTGGCAGACGCTCGTGCGCCTGCGCATCCCGGGCGCGCTGCCCTACTTCTTCGCGGGCCTGCGGATCGCCGGCGGCCTGTCGCTGATCGGCGCAGTGGTGGCCGAGTTCGTGGCGGGCACCGGCGGCACCGGCGCGGGGCTCGCGTACCAGATCCTGCTCGCCGGCATCCAGCTCAACATCCCGCGGCTGTTCGCGGCGCTGGTGCTGATCACGCTCGCGGGCGTGGCGATGTTCGCGGCCACCGGGTTTGCGGCGCGGCTGGTGCTGGGGCGGTGGCATGAGAGTGAGGTGGACGGAGGGATTTGACGCGCGGGGGCGATTCAACGTTCACGTGACCGCACAGCCACGCGCACGACACTCGTTTCTTCGTGGCCCTTTCCGGCGGCCGGCGCTTAGGCCGCCCCAAGGCAGCCGACTGACCTGCCGTGAATGCAAGGGGTCTGACCCCGGCCTCATCGGGGTCTGACCCCGGGTTGTGGCCACGGACGCAGCCCCTCACCCCAACCCTCTCCCCGCGAGCGGGGAGAGGGGGCGACGGGGCCGAACAGAAAGACGGAGCTCACACCCGGTGACGGTGTGACGGCCGCAAAAGGCGCGACTCCGGCATCGCGTCTTCCACCGCGCGCGCGGACGCCTTTTGCGGACGCTAGCGCGCAAATTTGCGAATGACCGCCAGCGCCTCGTCGATGGCGTGTTCGCCGTTGCCCTCGCGTACCGCGTGCTGCACGCAGCCGTGCAGGTGGTGCTCGAGGAGTTGCAGCGACAGCGCGTCCAGCGCCGACTGCACCGCGCTCACCTGCGTCAGGATGTCGATGCAGTAGCGGTCCTCGGCGATCATCTTGCCGATCCCGCGCACCTGCCCCTCGATGCGGTTGATGCGCTTGGCGAGTGCCGCGCTGTCGGCCGCCGCGCGGGCCACGGGCGGGTGCTCGTGGCAGTGCGCGACCGGAGTCGGTGCCTTAGCCGACGACATCGAAGCCCGCGTTCTCGACGGCGGACTTGAGCGCCGGCTGCGCGGTCCGGGCGGGGTCGAACGTGACCTTCGCGGCCCCGGGGTTGAGCGTCACCGCGACGTCGTTCACGCCGGGCACCGCCTTCAGCACGCGCGTGACGTTCGCGACACAGCCACCGCAGGTCATGCCATCCACCTTCATCGTGATCGTTTCCATTGCCGCCTTCCTTTCGGGTTGCGAAGTTGCAGAAGTTGCCCGGCCGCCTCAGGGCCCCGGGCGCCAGCGCTTGAGGAGAAGCGCGTTGGTCACCACCGAGACCGAGCTGGCCGCCATCGCGGCGCCGGCGATGACCGGGTTCAGAAGCCCAAGCGCCGCGAGCGGGATGCCCAGCACGTTGTAGGCGAACGCAAAGAACAGGTTCTGGCGGATCTTCGCGAGGGTGGCGCGCGAGAGCAGGATCGCGTCCGCGACCGCGCCCAGATCGCTGCGGATCAGCGTGACGTCGGCGGCCTCCACCGCGATGTCGGAGCCCGCACCGATGGCGAAGCTCACGTCCGCCGCGGCGAGCGCGGGCGAGTCGTTCACGCCGTCGCCGACCATGCCGGCGACCGCGCCGGCCGCCTTGCGTGCACGCACCGCCTCGGCCTTGCCGGCCGGCGACACGCCGGCCTCGAAGTGCGCGATGCCTGCGGCCTGCGCGATCGCGCGGGCGGTCGCCTCGTTGTCGCCGGTGAGCATGATCACGTCGATGCCCGCGGCCTGCAGGCGGCGCACGGCCGCCGGCGTCGTCGGGCGCAACGCGTCGGCGAGTGCCACGAGCCCCAGCGGGCGTCCGTCCAGCGCGACGCCGACGAGCGTCCTGCCGGCAGCCTGCAGCGTTGCGGGCGCATCGCCGGTGAAGGCGATGCCCTGCGCCTGCAGGAAGTCGAGCGAGCCCAGCACCGCCGGCTGCCCGTCGACGTGCGCCGACACGCCGCGCCCCGGCACGCTGGCGAAGTCGGTCACCGTCCCCGCGGCGATGCCCTCCGCGGCCGCGGCCCCGACGATCGCGCGGGCCAGCGGATGCGTCGCGCCCTGCTCCAGCGTGGCCGCAACGCGCAGCACGTCGGCGCGCGTCGCGCCGTCCTGCGCCACGACGTCGGTCACGGCGGGACGTCCTTCCGTCAGCGTGCCGGTCTTGTCGACGAGCAGCGTGGTGAGACGGCCCGCCTGCTCCAGCGCGACGGCGTTGCGGATGAGCACGCCCATCTGCGCACCGCGCCCCGTGCCGACCATGATCGCGGTGGGCGTGGCGAGGCCGAGCGCGCACGGGCACGCGATGACCAGCACCGCGACGGCATTGACGAGCGCGACGGTGAAGCCGCCGGCCAGCCACCACGTAAGCCCGAAGGTGACGAGCGCGATCGCGACGACCACCGGCACGAACACGCCGGCGACCTGGTCCGCGAGACGCTGGATCGGTGCCTTGGAGCCCTGCGCCTCGGCGACGAGCCGCACGATGCCCGCGAGCAGGGTGTCCCTGCCCACGCTGGTCGCCTCGCAGGTCAGCATGCCGTCCTGGTTGAGCGTGCCCGCGAAGACGCTGGCCCCGGGCGCCTTGGCCACCGCCTGCGACTCGCCGGTCAGCATGCTCTCGTCGATCGCCGAACGGCCGTCGCGCACGACGCCGTCCACCGGCACGCTCTCGCCTGCGCGCACGAGGAAGCGATCGCCGGCGTGCACCGCGTCGAGCGGCACGTCCACCGGCACGCCGTCGCGCAGCACGCGCGCGGTCTTCGGCTGCAGGTTGAGCAGTCCCTCGAGCGCCGCCGACGTGCCCGCCTTCGCCCGCGCCTCGAGCAGCTTGCCCAGGAACACGAGCGTGATGATCGCGGCACTCGCCTCGAAGTAGACGTGGAGATCGTGGCGGCCGGAGAGCGTGACCGCCGCGCTGAAAAAGTACGCCATCGACGTGCCAAGCGCGACCAGCACGTCCATGTTGGCGCCACCGCCGCGCAGCGCGTTGTACGCGCCGACGTAGAAGCGGCGGCCGATCCAGAACTGCACGGGCGTGGCCAGCGCGAGCTGCAGCCAGCGCGGGATCACGTCGGCGTGGTGGCCGGCCAGCATCGGCACCATCTGCAGCAGCAACGGGGCGGACAGCGCCGCGGCGATGGTGAACTCACGCTTCAGGTCGGCGAAGGCCGCGGACTTGCGGGCGGCGTCGCGCTCGCGCTCCACGGCCGGGTCCTCGCGCACGGACGCCCCGAAGCCGGCGCGGGTGACCGCTGCCATCAGCTGCTCGGGACCGGTGACCGCGGGGTCGTAGCCGATGGCCGCGGTCTCGGTGGCGAAGTTGACCGTGGCGGTCGCACCCGGGACCCGGTTCAGCACCTTCTCGATGCGCGCGGCACAGGCGGCGCAGGTCATGCCGGTGAGGCCGAGTTCGACGTGGCCCTGGGGCGCGGTGCTGGCGGGACGGGGGGCGACCTGGGTATCCATGGGCCCCAAATTATACCCCTTGGGGGTATTTGTCAAGATACCCGGGCGGGGTACTTGGTGCCCCTCACCCCGGCCCTCTCCCCGTGGGCGGGGAGAGGGAGTTGGATGATGCAGCACCCGCATGTACGTACAACGCTGCAGAAGCTCCCTCTCCCCGTAGGCGGGGAGAGGGCCGGGGTGAGGGGCAAACCGCAAGCTAGAACGAAATCTTCCCCACCAGCATGTCCCGGTACATCACCCAATCGCCCATGAACGAGTACACCGGGTACCGGAACGTCGCCGGCCGGTTGTGCTCGAAGAAGAAGTGCCCGATCCACGCGAAGCCGTACCCGGCCACGAGCGCGGCCGGGATCCACCACGGGTTGCCGGTCACGGCGAGCGCCGCGAGGCAGGCGATCACGAGCGACGTGCCGGCGAAGTGCAACCGCCGGCAGGTCCGGTTCGCGTGCTCGCCCAGGTAGAACGGATAGAACTCGGCGAACGACGCGAACCGCCGCTCCACGTCAGCCTTCGCGCTTGAGCTGCGGGAACAGGATGACGTCGCGGATCGAGGGGGCGTTGGTCAGCAGCATCACCAACCGGTCGATGCCGATGCCCTCGCCTGCCGTCGGCGGCAGGCCGTACTCCATCGCGCGCAGGTAGTCGGCGTCGAAGTACATCGCCTCTTCGTCGCCCGCCTCGCGCGCGTCGACCTGCGCCTGGAAGCGCGCCGCCTGGTCCTCGGGATCGTTCAGCTCCGAGAAGCCGTTGGCCATCTCGCGCCCCGTGATGAAGAGCTCGAAGCGGTCGGTGACGGCGGGGTTGGCGTCGTTGGCGCGCGCGAGCGGCGACACGTCGGTCGGGTGGGCGATGATGAACGTTGGCTGCACCAGCTTCGACTCGGTGAGCGCCTCGAAGAGCTTGAGCTGCAGCAGGCCCACGCCGTCGGTCGGGAACACCTCGACGCCGTGCGGCGCGAGCGCCACGCGCAGGTACTCGGGCTTCGCGAGCTCGTGCAGCGGGTGCTCCGGGTTGTAGTGGTGGATCGCCTGCGCCATCGTCAGGCGGTCGAACTTGCGCGCGAGGTCGATCGTCGTGCCCTGGTACTCGATCGTGGTCGTGCCCAGCACCTTCAGCGCGACCTCTCGATCAGCTCCTCCGTGAGGTCCATCAGGTAGTGATAGTCCCGGTACGCCTCGTAGAACTCGAGCATGGTGAACTCGGGGTTGTGGCGCGTCGAGATCCCCTCGTTGCGGAAGTTGCGGTTGATCTCGAAGACCTTCTCCATGCCGCCGACCACGAGCTTCTTGAGGTACAGCTCCGGCGCGATGCGCAGGAAGAGCTGCATGTCGAGCGCGTTGTGGTGCGTCACGAACGGCCGCGCGGCGGCGCCGCCGGGGATCGGGTGCATCATCGGCGTCTCGACCTCGAGATAGCCGCGGCGCACGAAGAACTCGCGGATCGCCTGCACGATCTGCGAGCGCTTGACGAACGTCTCGCGCGTGCCCGGGTTGGTGATGAGGTCGACGTAGCGCTGGCGGTAGCGCTGTTCCTGGTCCGTCATGCCGTGGAACTTCTCCGGCAGCGGGCGCAAGGCCTTCGCGAGCAGCCGGATGTCGGTCACCTTGATCGACAGCTCGCCGGTCTTGGTCTTGAAGAGCGTGCCGGACGCGCCGACGATGTCGCCCAGGTCCCAGCGCTTGAAGTCCTCCAGCAGGCCCGACCCGACGGCGTCGAGCGTGACGTAGAGCTGGATGCGGCCCGACATGTCCTGCAGGGTGGCGAAGCACGCCTTGCCCATCACGCGCTTCAGCATCATGCGGCCGGATACCGTCGCCTTCTGGCCGAGCGGCTCCAGCACGTCGTTGCTCATCACGCCGTACTTCGCGTGGAGCTCGGCGGCGAGCGCATCGCGCCGGAAGTCGTTCGGATACGCGAGGCCCTTCGCGCGCAGGTCGGCGAGCTTCGCGCGCCGCTCCGCGATGATCTGGTTCTCGTCGGCGGGAACTTCCACGGCCTTGTTGTCCTTGTCGTTCATGGCGTCACACCCCCTGCTTCAGGCTCGCGGCGATGAAGTCGTCGAGATCGCCGTCGAGAATGGCCTGCGTGTTGCCGACCTCGTAGTTGGTCCGCAGGTCCTTGATCCGCGACTGGTCGAGCACGTACGAGCGGATCTGGTGGCCCCAGCCGATGTCGGTCTTGGAGTCCTCGAGCTTCTGCTGCTGCTCCTGCCGCTTGCGCAGCTCGAGCTCGTAGAGCTTCGACTTCAGCATCGCCATCGCCTCGGCGCGGTTGCGGTGCTGCGAGCGGTCGTTCTGGCACTGCACGACGATGTTGGTCGGCAGGTGCGTGATGCGCACCGCGGAGTCGGTCTTGTTCACGTGCTGGCCGCCCGCCCCCGACGCGCGGTACGTGTCGATGCGCAGGTCCGCCGGGTTGATGTCGACCTCGATCGAGTCGTCGACCTCGGGATACACGAACACGCTCGCGAACGACGTGTGCCGGCGCGCGTTGGAGTCGAACGGGCTCTTGCGCACGAGCCGGTGCACGCCGACCTCGGTGCGCAGGAAGCCGAACGCGTAGTCGCCCTCCACCTTGACCGACGCGCTCTTGATGCCCGCGACGTCGCCGGCCGACTCTTCCAGCAGCTCCGTCTTGTAGCCCTTCTTCTCGCAGTACTTCAAGTACATGCGCAGCAGCATGGAGGCCCAGTCCTGCGCCTCGGTGCCTCCGCTGCCGGCCTGGATGTCGATGAAGCAGTTCGCGGGGTCGAGCGGGTTGTTGAACATCCGCCGGAACTCGAGGTCGCCGACCGTCTTCGCGAGCCGCGCGGCGTCGTCCTCGACCGCGAGCATCGTGTCGTCGTCGCCCTCGGCGCGCGCCAGTTCGAAGAGCTCGGTGCTGTCGTGCAGGCCGGTGGCCAGCACCTCCAGCGTGCCGACGGTGCCGTCGAGTTCCTTCTTCTCCTTGCCGAGCGCCTGGGCGCGCTCGGGCGAGTCCCAGACCTTGGGGTCTTCGAGCTCGCGCGCGACGACCGCGCGCCGCTCCGCCTTCACATCGAAGTCAAAGATACCTCCGCAGCTCGGCCGCGCGTTGCGCAAGGTCCGCGAGCTGGTTGGCGATGGCGTTGACGCGTTCCGCTTCCATGTCGACTTTTCCTCAAGCCAAACAGGGAATTATACGCGACGGACGCCAGCGGGACGCGCGGCCCGGCCGGACCCTCGCGTCCCGCCGGCTGTCGAGCCTGCAGGCACCGGGCGGCCGCCGGGCGCGGGTAGAATCGCGCCCTTCGGCGCGGCCTGCGCGCCCCCATTTCCCGGAAGACCCTCATGCCGACCTTCTTCGTGAACAAGGATCGCGTGGACATCGCCGCCAACGTGCCCGGCGACACGCCCCTCCTGTGGATCCTGCGCGACAACCTGAACCTCACCGGCACCAAGTACGGTTGCGGCATGGCGCTGTGCGGCGCGTGCACGGTGTACATCGAGGGCCTGCCGGTGCGCTCGTGCGTGACCACGCTCGCCCAGATCAAGCAGGGCGCGGACATCACGACCATCGAGGGACTCGCCACGCGCGAGGGCAAGGCCGTGCAGGCGGCGTGGGAGAAGCTCGACGTGCCGCAGTGCGGCTATTGCCAGTCGGGCCAGGTGATGGCCGCAGCGGCGCTGCTCGCGAAGAACAAGAGGCCGACCGACGCCGACATCGACCAGGCGATGGCGGGCAACGCCTGCCGCTGCGCCACCTACACACGCATCCGCGCGGCGATCAAGGAAGCCGCGAAGACGCTGGCGTAAGGAGACGACGATGAATCCGATGCGCATGCGCCCCCCCGCGACGGTCAGCCGCCGCACCTTCCTCAAGTCCACCGCCGCCGCCGGCGCCGGCCTCACGCTGGGCCTGTACGTCGGCGAGGCGGCCGCGCAGGCCTCCGGTCCCGGCCTCACGGTCGGCAACGCCGCGGCCGGCACGTTCACGCCGAACGCGTTCCTGCGCGTGGGCAAGGACAACACCGTCACCATCGTCGTCAAGCACCTCGAGATGGGCCAGGGTGTGTACACCGGCCTGCCCACGCTCGTTGCCGAGGAGCTCGACGCCGCGTGGTCGCAGGTGCGCGTCGAGGGCGCGCCCGCGGACGCGTCGCGCTACAACAACCTCATGTGGGGACCGGCGCAGGGCACGGGTGGCTCCACGGCGATGGCCAACTCGTTCGAGCAGTACCGGCAGGCGGGTGCCGCCGCGCGCCAGATGCTGGTGGCGGCCGCGGCCGCCCAGTGGAAGGTGCCGCCCGAGAGCATCGCCGTGAAGGGCGGCGTGCTGACCCACGCGAGCGGGAAGAAGGCGACCTTCGGCGAACTGGCCGACGCCGCGGCCAGGCAGCCGGTGCCCGCGAGCGTGAAGCTCAAGGACGCGAAGGACTTCACGTTCATCGGCAAGGACGTCGCCAAGCGCACCGACTCGAAGGCGAAGTCGAACGGCACCGCGCTCTTCACGCAGGACGTGAAGCTGCCCGACATGCTGACCGCCGTGGTCGCGCACCCGCCGCGCTTCGGCCAGCAGCTCGCGAGCTACGACCCCAAGAGCGTGAACGTCCCCGGCGTGCGCTACATCGTCGAGATCCCGAACGGCGTCGCGATCATCGCCACCACGTTCTGGGCCGCGAAGAAGGGCCGCGAGCAGCTGCAGGTCACGTGGGACGACAAGACCGGCTTCCGCGGCTCGACCGACGCGATGATGGCCGAGTACCGGAAGGTGGCGGCCACGCCCGGCAAGTCCGCCCGCAAGGACGGCGATGCCCTGAAGGCCATCGGCGAGGCCGCGAAGAAGGTCGAGGCGGAGTACGAGTTCCCGTACCTCGCACACGCGGCGATGGAGCCCCTCAACTGCGTGGTGAAGCTCACGCAGGACAGCTGCGAAATCTGGAACGGCGAGCAGTTCCAGACCGGCGACCAGATGGCGATCGCGAAGTACACGGGACTGAAACCCGAGCAGGTGAAGCTCAACATGCTGTTCGCCGGCGGCAGCTTCGGCCGCCGCGCGAACCCGAAGTCGGACTACGTGCTGGAGGCCGTGCAGATCGGCGTCGCGCTCGTCAAGGCCGGCAAGCCGGGCATCCCGGTCAAGCTCGTGTGGACGCGCGAGGACGACATGAAGGGCGGGTACTACCGGCCGATGTACTTCCACTCGCTGCGCGCCGGCGTGGACGCCAACGGCGGCGTCAACGGCTGGCACCACGTGATCGTCGGCCAGTCGATCCTCGCCGGCACCGCGTTCGAGGCGATGATGGTGAAGGACGGCATCGACCTCACCAGCGTCGAAGGCGCGTCCAGCCTGCCCTACGCGATCCCGCACCTCGCGGTGGACCTGCACACGCAGAACCCGGGCGTGCCGGTGCAGTGGTGGCGCTCCGTCGGCTCGACGCATACCGGCTTCTCGACCGAGACGTTCATCGACGAACTGGCGGCCGCCGCCGGCAAGGACCCGGTCGAGTTCCGCCGCGCGCTGCTGGCCAAGCACCCGCGGCATCTCGCCACACTCGAACTCGCCGCCGCGAAGGGCGACTGGGGCAAGCCGCTCGCGGCCGGCCCGGCGGGCACGAAGCGCGGACGCGGCATTGCCGTCCACGAGTCGTTCGGGACCGTCGTCGCGCAGGTGGCCGAGGTGACCGTCGGCGCCGACAACAAGGTGAAGGTCGACCGCGTCGTCTGCGCCGTCGACTGCGGCCTCGTGGTCAACCCGGACGTCGTGCGGGCGCAGATGGAGGGCGGCATCGGCTTCGGCCTCTCCGCCGCGCTGTACGGGAAGATCACGCTGAAGGACGGCGTGGTCGAGCAGTCGAACTTCCACGACTACCCGCTCCTGCGCATCAACGAGATGCCGGCGATCGAGGTGCACTTCGTGCCGTCGACGGCCAAGCCGTCCGGCGTCGGCGAGCCGGCCGTGCCGGTCATCGCGCCTGCGGTGGCGAACGCCATGGCGCAGGCCACCGGCAAGCGGGTGCGGACGCTGCCCTTCGCCTGACGCGGCACGCGCATGCGCGCGGTCCCCGGTCGCGGCCACGCGCCGGGGCCCGTGCGCATGCCAGAATACGGGGTCGCCCAAGGAGCGTGCCCATGACCCTGTCCACCGACCGCGAGCAGATCACCGACGCCCACAACCCGCTGGGCATCGACGGCATCGAGTTCGTCGAGTACGCCACCTCCAAGCCGCAGGCCCTGGGGCAGGTGCTGGAGATGATGGGCTTCCGGCCGGTCGCGCGCCACCGTTCGCGCGAGGTCCTGCTGTACCGGCAGGGCGACATGAACGTCATCGTCAATGCCCACGCGTCGAACCGGCCGCGCAGCGTGCAGCCGCGCGAGACGCCGGTGATCGCCGCCATCGCGCTGCGCGTGCGCGACGCGGCCGCGGCCTACCGCTACACGATCGAGCGCGGCGCGTGGGCGGTGCCCACCCACGTCGAGGTGATGGAACTCAACATCCCCGCGATCCACGGGGTGGGCAGCAGCCGCATCTACTTCGTCGACCGCTACCGCGACTTCTCGATCTACGACGTCGACTTCACGCTGATCCCCACGGTCGACCCCAAGCCCCCGGCGCTCGCCGGCATGCACTGGTTCGGCATCGTGCAATACATCGGCGCCGAGCGCATGGCCGACTGGACCGAGTTCTACTCCGAGCTCTTCGGCTTCCGCGCGCTGCCCGACGACGAGCGCTACGGGATCCTGCCCAAGGGCCGCATCCTGCAGAGCCCCTGCGGCAGCTTCTTCCTGCAGCTGATCGAGCCCAAGCCCGAGATCATCGACCTCGACCCCGAGGAGTCGCTGCAGCGAGTGGGCCTCGGCGTGCGCGACGTGCTGAACACCGTGGCCAAGCTGCGCCAGCGCGGCGTCGGGTTCGTCGAGTCGGGCGGCGTGCACCCGAACGAGCGCGGGGCGCTGACCCAGAGCTTCCTGGGCGGCGTGATGTTCGAACTGGTCCACGACGAGCGCGCGCCGTGAGCGGCGGCTTCGACCCGGCGCGGACGGGCGTCGACGCCGCGCACATCAACTTCGACGACTTCGGGATGGACGTCATCTCGTTCGCGGGCCCGCTGCCCGCGAAGCTCGCGGCCGTCCGCGACGCGGGCTTCACGCAGATCATGCTCTCCGCCGCCGACGTCGTCGGCCACCCGGGCGGCATCGACGAGGCGGTGCGCCTCGTGCGCGAGAGCGGCCTCAAGGTGACCGGCTTCCAGATGCTGCACGACTACGAGGGCCTCTCCGGCCACCTGCACGAGTACAAGACCGACGTCGCGAAGTCGCTGCTCGAACTGTGCTGCGCCGTCGGCGCGCAGGTGCTGCTGGTCGGCTCGTCGACGTCGTCGCACGCGACCGAGGACCGCGACGCGCTCGCCCGCGACCTGCGCAAGCTCGCGCTGCTCGCACTGCCGCTCGGACTGCGCATCGCCTACGAGGCGCTGTCGTGGGGCCGCACCATCTGCGAATACCAGGACGCGTGGGACATCGTGTGCACGGCCGACGCGCCCAACCTGGGCCTGGGCCTCGACTCGTTCCAGGTGCTCGCGACCAAGTCGTCGCTCGACGACCTCGAGATGCTGACGCCGGAAAAGATCTACGTGGTGCAGCTCGCCGACTTCATGTGGCAGGAGGTGCGCACGGCCGAGGAGCGGATGAGCACCGCGCGGCACTTCCGGGTGTTCCCGGGAGAGGGCGTCCACAGCAAGGAACTCGCGGAACTCGTGATGCGCCTCGACGCGCTGGGCTACCAGGGCGCGTACAGCTTCGAGGTGTTCAACGACGACTACAGCCAACTGCCGCTGCCCGTGGTGGCCGAGCGGGCGCGGCGCGCGGCGATCTGGCTGTCCGAGGACGTGCTGCGGCGGTCGGTGCCGTTGCCGAACCGGATGCGGCTCCGGGAGGCGTCCGCAAAAGGCGTTCGTGGCGACGGTGGATGACTTGAGGGCAGCGTTGCGCCCTTTGCGGCCGAAGCACCACTGCGCCACTCTCTAGGGCTCCCTCTCCCCGCTCGCGGGGAGAGGGTTGGGGTGAGGGGCAACGCCGGCGCGACAATCCGGGGTCAGACCCCGATGAAGCCGGGGTCTGACCCCTTGCATTCACGGCAGGTCAGGCGGCCGCCTTGGGGCGGCCCGGCGGCGACCGCCGGAAATTGCCTGGCAACAACGAGCAGCATGCGGACAGTCCGCCGTCGTCGAGCGTGAACCATGCCCGGCCCGGCCCCGCCCCGATCCGAACGATAATCCGATCCCATGCACACCCCCCACGGCTTCGAATCCGCCCACGCACTGCCGCCGGTCATCCCGGACGAGGCGATCGCATTCGCCTTCCGTGCCGACCGCATCCTAGTCGCGGGCGATCCCGAAGGCGAGCCCACCGTGCCGACGTGGGGCACGCTGGCCGCGGCCGGCCTCGCAGGCGCACCGCACTTCCTGGGCTGGCTCTCCGCCAAGCCGTGCGTGGGCCTGAACCTCGCCGACGACGCGCTGGAGCCAACGGGCCTGCGCTACGCTGGGCTGCGCTCGCTGTTCTACAAGGTGCCCGACGCGATGCTGTCGCTGGCGGCGCGCGCCTTCCACATCGTCGACTGGGACCGCTGCCACCGCTTCTGCGGCCGCTGCGGCACGCCGACCCGCGACCGCACCGACGAGCGCGCGAAGGAGTGCCCGCAGTGCGGCCTCGTCGCCTACCCGCGCATCGCGCCGGCGATGATGGCGCTGGTCACGCGCGGCCGCGACCTGCTGCTCGCCCGGGCGCACCGCTTTCCGCCCGGCCGCTTCAGCGCGCTCGCCGGCTTCGTGGAGCCGGGCGAGTCGATCGAGGACTGCGTGCGCCGCGAGGTGCGCGAGGAGGTCGGCATCGAGGTGGCCAGCATCACCTATTTCGACAGCCAGCCGTGGGCCTTCCCGCACTCCCTGATGATCGCCTACACCGCCGAGTACGCGGGCGGCGAGATCCGCGTGGACGACGCCGAGATCGCCGAGGCGCAGTGGTTCGCGCCGGACGCCCTGCCGCAGTTGCCGCCCTCGGTGTCCATCGCCCGCCGGCTGATCGACGCCACCGCGGCACGGCTGCGGGCGGCCTGATCCCCGGGCTTGCTAGAATCAATAATTAGCCGCCCGCCGGGCGGCCCCCTCCCACTCCGGATGCGCGCCGCCCTCCTCCTCGCCACGTTGTGCCTCGTCGCGCCGCTCGCGCACGCGCAGTCGGAGCAGACCACCGATCCGCGCGAGTTCAGCGAAAGCGCGCGCAAGGCCTACGCGCAGTCGCTCAAGGAGGCGCGCGGGCTCCTGGCGGACAAGAAGTACGCCGACGCCATCGTCATCCTCGACAAGCTCACCAAGGAGCGCCCGCGCGAGCCGCAAGCCCGCTTCCTGAAGGGGCTGGCGCTCGCCGACTCGGGCAAGGCGGACGAGGCCATCGTCGTGTTCCAGGCGGTGCTGGGCGACTACCCGGAACTCCCCGAGCCGCACAACAACCTCGCGGTGCTCTATGCGCAGAAGGGCCAGTACGCGCTCGCCCGCGACGAGCTCGAGGCCGCGATCGCGGCCGCGCCGGACTATGCCGTCGCCTACGAGAACCTGGGCGACATCTATGCGCAGCTGGCTGCGAGCAACTACGAGAAGGCCGCCGCGCGCGACCCGCGCAGCGCGACGCTGCCGGTGAAACTGCGCATGGTGCGCAGTGCCCTGGCGCCGCCGGCACCGGCTGCAGCGACACCGGCCGCGGCGACGCCGGCCGCGGCGAAACCGGCTGCAGCGACACCGGCCGCAACTGCACCGGCTGCACCGGCACCCGCTGCACCGGCACCTGCCGCAGCAGCGCCCGCCGCATCGACACCCTCGGCGGCAGCCCCCGAAGCCGCTGCATCCGCTGCCCCCGCCGCCCCCGCGGCGTCCCCGTCCCCCGCGCCTGCCGCCGCGCCCGATTCCGGCGCTCCGCGCTAGCGCGTTCCCGTCGTTCGTCAAGGAGGTCGTACATGGTTCGCCGTTTCTTCCTGGCCGTCGCACTCGCCGTCCTCGCCGGACCCGCGCTCGCGGCCAATCCGCAGGTCGAGTTCGACACCACCGCGGGCGTGATCCGCATCGAGCTGTATCCCGAGGCCGCGCCCAAGACCGTCGCCAACTTCCTGGATTACGTGAAGACCGGCCACTACGTCGGCACGCAGTTCCACCGCGTGATCGACGGCTTCATGATCCAGGGTGGCGGCTTCACCACCGACTTCAAGCAGAAGCCGACCAAGGCGCCGATTCCCATCGAGTCGGAGCAGTCGTCGAAGGCGGGCCTGCTGAACGTCCCGGGCACCGTCGCGATGGCGCGCACCAGCGATCCCAATTCCGCCACGTCCCAGTTCTTCATCAACGTGGCCGACAACGCGAAGCTCAACTTCCGCGATCCCTCGCCGCAGGGCGTCGGCTACACGGTGTTCGGCAAGGTCGTGGACGGCATGGACGTCGTGAACAAGATCGCGAAGGGGCCGAAGGGCGCATCGGGCCCCGTGCCGCCGGGCATCAACCCGGGCGACGTGCCCGCCACGCAGGTCGTCATCAAGGCGGCCAAGATCATCGGCGGCTGACGCGCCGCCCACCGAAGGACGAGACAACATGGTCATCCTCGAAACGAGCCACGGCGACATCTCCCTCGAACTCGACGCGGAGAACGCGCCGGCGACGGTCGCCAACTTCCTGCAGTACGTGCGCGATGGTCACTACGACAACACGATCTTCCATCGCGTGATCGACGGCTTCATGATCCAGGGCGGCGGCATGGAGCCCGGCATGCGGCAGAAGCCCACGCGCGGGCCGGTCGCCAACGAGGCCGCCAACGGACTCAAGAACCAGAAGTACACGGTCGCGATGGCGCGCACGTCCGAGCCGCACTCGGCCACCGCGCAGTTCTTCATCAACGTCGCCGACAACGACTTCCTCGACTACAAGGCGCCTTCCGCCAACGGCTGGGGCTACTGCGTGTTCGGCAAGGTCGTCGCGGGCCAGGACGTGGTCGACAAGATCAAGGACGTGCCCACCGGCAACAGCGGCTTCCACCAGAACGTGCCCAAGGACGACGTCGTCATCCGCAAGGCGCGCGAAGCGTAACGGGCGGCGCGGCGCGCGCGGCCCCCCCCGCGCGCGCCGCCCACCGCAGCCTCCTCCCGTTTCCCGGACATGGCCCCCGGCGCCCCCGCTCCCGCGCTGTTCCTGTCCGACCTCCACCTCTCTCCCGACCGTCCCGCCGCCGTCGCGGCGTTCCGCGCCTTCTGCACCGGCCCCGCGCGCGCGGCGTCAGCCGTCTACATCCTGGGCGACCTCTTCGACTGGTGGGTGGGCGACGACCAGATGCGCGACCCGTTCGTCGCCGACGTGGTCGCCACGCTGCGGGCGTTGAGCGACGCCGGCGTGCCGCTCTTCGTCGGCCGCGGGAACCGCGACTTCCTGTTGGGCGACCGCTTCGCGCGGGCGACGGGCGCGACGCTGCTGCCGGACGTGACCGTGGCCGACCTCGCGGGCACGCCGACGCTCGTGAGCCACGGCGACGAACTGTGCACGGAGGACGCGGACTACCAGGCGTACCGCGCGCGGATGCGCGATCCGGCAACCCAGGCGCGCCTTTTGCGCCTGCCCTATCCCGTGCGGCGGCTGATCGCGTCGTACCTGCGCCGCCGCAGCCGCGACGAGAAGGCGCGCAAGCCCGAGGCGATCATGGACGTCACGCCGGCGGCCGTTGCGGACGCGTTCCGCCGGCACGACGTCGCGCGCATGATCCACGGCCACACGCACCGCCCGGCGCGGCACGTGCACGACGTCGACGGCACGCCGCGCGAGCGCCACGTGATGGCGGACTGGCACGACCGCGGGCATTATCTCGCCGTGGATGCGGACGGCGTGCGCGTGCACGAGATCGCCGGCTGACGTCCGCCGCGCGCCGCCTGCGGCGCCGCCGTCCAACGAAAGGGGAGCCATGCTGACCGGCCTGCTCGCGGTTGCCTTCGTCGTGTGCGTGTTCGTCGTCGTCCGGCTGTGGCAGCGGGTGGCGACGTTCCAGCGCGAGATGTACATCCGCACCTTCGACCTGCCGCCGGGACTCTTCCACAAGCTGCGCCAGCGCCGGCCCGACCTCACGCTGAAGGACTGCCAGCTGGTCGCGCACGCGCTGCGGCAGTTCTTCCTCGCGCACCTGAAGAGCGGGCGCCGCTTCGTGTCGATGCCGTCGCAGGTCGCGGACGACCTGTGGCACGAGTTCATCCTCTACACGCGGAACTACCAGGTCTTCTGCGAGCGCGCGTTCGGGCGGTTCCTGCACCACACGCCCGCGATCGTGCTCGGGCCGGACAGGCAGGGCAACGCCGGCCTGCGCCGCGTGTGGTGGTGGTGCTGCCGGGAGGACAACATCAACCCGCGGAAGCCGACGCGCCTGCCGCTCCTCTTCGCGCTGGACGCGAAGCTCGGCATCGCCGACGGCTTCCAGTACGTCCCCGATTGCGATGGCGTGCGCCGCAAGGACGACGGCGGCGGCAGCAGCGGCGCCGTGCACTGCGGCGGCGACTTCTCGTCGAGCTCGGTGGATGGGTCCACCGACGGCTTCGGTGACAGCGGCGGCGGCGGGGACTCCGGCGGCGCCGGCGCCAGCGGCGACAGCGGCGGCGGCGACGGCGGAGGGGGTGACGGGGGTGGCGGCGGCGGCTGCGGCGGGGGCGGTTGCGGGAGCTGATGTGGAGGGTTCGGATACCGGCGCGCACCCTATGCGCGCCGGTGTCAGATCCCGGGTTCGTCCTCCGGTGTCAGGCACCGGACGTGCGTTTACGCTGGTGTCAGAAACCGGTGCCCGACGCCGCCGTCCAGGGGTCTGATACCGGCGCGGGTTCTTGCGCCGGTGTCAGATCCCGGGTTCAGCCGCCGGTCAGCCCGCCAGCGCCTGCGCAAAGTCCCCGATCAGGTCGTCCCGATCCTCGATCCCCACGGAGATCCGCACCAGCGACTCCGCGATCCCCATCGCCGCGCGCCGCTCCGGCCCCATCTCGTAGAAGATCGTCTGCGCGACCGGGATCGCGAGCGTGCGGTTGTCGCCGAGGTTCGACGACAGCACCACGTACTTCAGGCGGTTCAGCATCGCGAAGGTATCAAGCCCGTCCGCCAGCTCGAACGACAGCAGCCCGCCGTACGCGCGGAAGAGGTCCGTCGCGAGCGCATGCTGCGGATGCCCGGCGAGCCCCGGGTAATGCACGGCGCGCACCTGCGGCTGCGCCGCGAGCCACTGCGCGAGCGCGAGCGCATTGCCACAGATGCGGTCCATGCGCAGCGCGAGGGTCTCCGACCCGATCGCGATGTGGTGCGCCTGCTCGGGGGAGAGCGTGCCGCCGAAGTCGCGCAGCCCCTTCTTGCGCAGCTGCTGCAGGCCCCAGTTGCGCGGCGGCTGCGACTTGTACGCATCCGCGATGTTCGGGTAGCGCGTCCAGTCAAAGAGCCCGGTGTCCGTCACCGCCCCCGCGAGCGCGTTGCCGTGGCCGCCGACGTACTTGGTGAGCGCGTTGACGACGAGCGACGCGCCGACGTCCTTCGGCCGGAACAGCCACGGCGAGGTCATCGTGTTGTCGACGACGTACAGGATGCCGCGCGCGCGGCACAGCTCGCCGATGCGCGCGAGGTCGGCCACCTGCACGCGCGGGTTGGCGATCGTCTCCACGAACACGATGCGCGTCGCGGGCGTGAGCGCCGCCTCGACGTTGCGCACGTCGGTGGCATCGACGAACGACACGTCGTGGCCGTGCGCCTCCAGCGTGAGGAGCAGGCTCGCCGTGTTGCCGAACACGAACTGGCTCGACACCACGTGGTCGCCCGCCTTGAGGAGCGCCAGCATGATGGCGCCGATCGCGGCCATGCCGGTGGCGAAGGTGACGGTGCCCATGCCGCCTTCCATCGCGGTGATCTTGGTCTCCAGCGCGGAGGACGTGGGATTGCCTTGGCGCCCGTATACGTGCCCGGGCTTGCGGCCCTGGAACACGGCGGCCAGGTCGTTCACGTCGCGGTAGCCGTAGGCGACCGACACGTGCAGCGGCTTGTGCAGCGCGCCGTGCTCGATCGGCGCGTCGCGGTCGGAATGCAGGATGGCGGTGGTGAAACCGCGCGGGGGGGTATCGCTCATGGCTCGTTCCTGTGTTGCAAAACAAAAAACCCGTCTGGGCGGCCGCCAAACGGGTTTCGTGTGCCCCGCCCGGAATCCCCGGGCTGGAGCGAACCTCGCTTTAGCGGCATTTGTTAAGCGCCCGCAAGCTGAAGCTTCAAATCGGCGCAGTTCGTAGGCTACGCATCCGGCCGGGCGCTGTCAAATTGCGGCACCCGAACCCGGCTGTCGCGCCCGGTGCGCCCTGTTGCCTTGTAGACTAGCGCCCCGAGGGTGGGGGGCTTTGCGTCCCCGCGACAACACGAGACGCGCCGACGCCATGCGTTGCCGGAAACGGCAAGCGGCGATCGTCGCCACGGGAGCCTTAGTCATGCCCCGCACGCAGTCGCAGAAGCGCGCGCAGGTGAAGCCGGTGCGGCGGCAGCCGTCGGCCGCCGGCGCGCGCGCGCTCGCCGCGGCGGAGGACCTGGCCCGCGCGGGACGGCACGCCGAGGCCATCGCGGCCGCCGACGCGGCGCTGGCCGGCGACCGACTCGCGCCCGCGACGCGCCTCGACCTTCTCGAGCGGCGCTGCGACAGCCACCTCGCGCGGGGCGACTTCGCGCCGGCCCTGGCCGACGCCGAGGCCATGGAGGCCATCGCGCGCCGCGCGCGGCGGCCGGCGCTGCTGGCGCAGGCCCTCGCCCGGCGCGCGTACGTCCTCATCCGCAGCGGCCGGCCGCGCGATGCGATCCGGCCGGCGGAGGACGCGCTCGCGGCGGCCCGCAAAGCCGGCGACCGCTTCCGGGAGGCGATGGCGCTGCTGCGCTTCTCGGAGGCCCAGTTCCGCATCGGCAATGCCGCGCCGGGGGCGCGCGATGCCGGGAAGGCTGCCCGCATGTTCGCGTCGCTGCAGCGCCCGCTCTGGCAGGGTCGTGCGCTGTGGGGGGCGGCGTGCGCATTGAGCCGGCTCGGACGCAGCGGGGACGCGGACCGCGCGAGTACCAAGGCGCTGGAACTCGGACGCGCCACCGGCGACGCCTTCGGCATCGGCAACGCGCTCAACCTGCTGACGTTCCACGAGCCCGACCTCGCGCGCGTCAAGGTGCTCCTCACGCAATCGCTGGCCGCATTCGAGGCGGGAGGTGAGGTCGAGCGGCAGGCCATCGTCCGGCACAACCTGGGACTGCTGTCGTCCCGGCTCGGCCTCTACCACCAGGGGCGGCGCCTGCTCGAGCAGACGCTCGACGACTACGGTCGCCGGAATGCGGGCGCGGCCGCCCAGGCACTGCCGCACTGGCTGCTCGCGACGATCTGCCAGGCGCTCGGGGACCTGCGGGCCGCGCACGCCCATGTGGACGCGGCGATGGTCGGCTGGCGCCAACTGTCCATGCAGACCCTTCCCTCGCAGGAACGCTACGTCGCCGGGTTGAAGGCGCAATTCGACGGACGCCATGCCGAGGCCATCCCGGCGTTCGCCGAGTCGGGCGCGCTGCTGACGGACGAGGACATGGCGCTGCGCGTGTTGGCCCTGACGTCGGAGGCGGAATCGCGGCTCGCCCTGGGGGACGTCGCGGGGGCGGTCGCGGTCGCAGGGAAGGCAGCCGGCGTGCTCGACGCCGCGCCCGAGCCCATCCAGGGGACCAACCCCATCTGGACGCACCACATTCTCTACCAGGCGCTTGCCGCGGCCGGTCGCACCGCCGCGGCCCGGCGCGTGCTCGGCCGGGTGTATCGCGACGTCGTGAAGCCGATCCGGCACATCACCGACGAAGGGCTGCGGCGCAATTTCCTGTCCAAGGTTCGCGACAACCGCGCGGTCGTGCTCGCCATGATGGCGCAGCGCCCGAAGTCCGCCGCGAAGCAGTTGCCGGAGCACCTGCGCGTCGAGGCGAACGTGCGCGAGCCGTTCGAGCGGCTCGTCGACACCGGCGTGCGCATGAGCGGCATCCGCAGCGTCGCCGGACTGCAGGAGTTCCTGCTCGACGAGACTACGGAGCTCACGGGCGCGGAGCGCGTGCTGCTCGTGCTGGACGGCACCCAGGGGCCGGCGCTCGCCGGCTCGCGCATGCCGACCGGCGAGGACGCGCTGGCGCTCTTCGCCGAAGTCGGACCGGCACTCGAGCAGGTACGTGCGTCGCGCACGGCCACGCTCGACCACACGCCCGCGAAGGCGCCGGAAATCGCGCAGCGATCGCGCCTCGTCGCGCCGCTCGTCGCCCGCAACGAGCCGATCGGCGTGCTGTACGCCGACATCGACGGCCCCTTCGGCCGCTTCCACGGCAACGACCGCGACCTCCTCGCGATGCTCGCGAGCCAGGCCGCCGTCGCGCTCGACAACGCGCGCTGGTCGGAGGACCTCGAGGCAAAAGTCGCGCAGCGGACGGAGGCACTGGCGGCGTCGAACACTGCGCTCGCGCGCCGCGCCGACGAGTTGGCACTCATCAATGGCATCCAGCAGGGCATCGCGTCGAGCCTCGACTTCCAGGGCATCGTCGACCTGGTGGGCGATCGCCTGCGGACCGTGCTCGGCGTGCGCGACATCGGCATCCAGTGGTTCGACGTCGAACAGAACCGCTGCGAGGTCCTGTACGCCTACGAGCACGGCGAACGGTTGCGCGTGAAGCCGTTCCGGCTGCCGCACGCAGCGCGCCGGATCATGGAGAAGCGCGCGCCCGAGGTGTACCACACGGCCGCCGAGCAGGTCGCCGCCGGGCTCGGCGCCATGCCGGGGACCGACCAGAGCAAGTCCAACGTCGTCGTCCCGATCATCGGGAGCGACCGCGTGCTCGGCATGATCTCGATGGAGAACTACGAGCGCGAGCATGCGTACAGCGAGGCGGAGGTGCGCATCCTCACGACCGTCGCGGCGTCGCTCGGCGTGGCGCTCGAGAACGCCCGCCTCTTCGACGAGACGCAACGGCTGCTCAAGGAGACCGAGGAGCGCAACGCCGAGCTCGCCGTCATCAACAGCGTGCAGCAGGCACTCGCCGCCGAGCTGTCGCTGCAGGGCATCTACGACGCGGTGGGCGACAAGATCCGCGAGATCTTCCGCGGCTCCAACGTGTGCATGCGCATCCACGACCCGCGGACGAACCTCATCCTCTACCCGTACGCTTACGAAGACGGACGCCGGATCGTCCTCGAGCCCAAGGACCTCGGCCCTACCGGGTTCACCGCCCACGTCATGCGCACCCGCGAGACGCTGGTGATCAACGAGCGCGCGGAGGAGCGCGTCGCCGAGTTCGGCAGCCTCGTCCACCCGGGCACGCAGATGGAGAAGTCCGCCGTCTTCGTGCCGCTGGTCGCGGCCGGGACGGCACGCGGCGTCATCCAGCTCGGGAACATCGAGCGCGAGCACGCCTTCTCCCCGTCCGACGTCCGCCTGCTGGAGACGCTGGCCGGCGCGATGGCGGTCGCGCTCGAGAACGCGCGCCTCTTCGACGAGACGCAGCGGCTGCTGAAGGAGACCGAGCAGCACAACGCCGAGCTGGCGGTGATCAACTCGATCCAGCAGGGCGTGGCGTCGAAGCTCGACTTCCAGGCGATCGTCGACCTCGTCGGCGACCGCCTGCGCGAGGTGTTCCACACGGGCGACGTCGGCATCTGGTGGTGGAACGCGGCGACCCGCCGTGCCCGCGCGATCTACCTCTACGAGCACGGCCGGCGGCTGCCGGAAGAAGGCTTCGAGATCTCGGCGGACGAGGACGCACCGACGAACCGCATTTGCGGGCAGGGTGAAACGCTCGTGGCGAACGACGCGGCCGCGATGGCGGCCGCCGGATTCCGGTCGATTCCCGGCACCGACGCGGGTCTCGCCACCGCGGGGGTGCCCATCGTCGCCGGCGACCGTGTCCTCGGCGCCATCCTGCTCGAGAGCTTCGAGCGCGAGCACGCCTTCGGCCCGGCGCAGGTGCGCCTCCTGCAGACCGTCGCCGCCGGCATGGGCGTCGCGCTCGAGAACGCGCGCCTCTTCAACGAGACGCAGCGGCTGCTCGCCGAGACCGAGCGACGCAGCGCCGAGCTCGCGGTCATCAACACCATCCAGCAGGGCATGGCGCGCGAACTCCAGTTCGGCGCCATCATCGAGCTGGTCGGCGAGCGGCTGCGCGAGGTGTTCGCGAGCAACGACATCAGCATCCACGGGGCGGACCTGCGGACGTGCGACGCGAAGGCGCTCTACGTCGTCGAGCGGGGGGAACGCAAGTTCTTTCCCGACTACAAGGTCGATCTCGCGCAGCCCGTGATGCAAATGACGATGCGCGGCGAGGTCGTGCTGGCGCGCAACCCGGCCGAGGTCGCGGCGGTCATGGGCCTGACCGTCGAGACCCTCGACGAGGAAGTCGAGAACTTCCCCGGCACGCACCAGAGCAAGACGATCGTCTGGGTTCCGGCCAATGTCAGCCAGGACCGCATGTACGGCCTCGTGTTGGAAAGCGCCGACCGCGAGGACGCGTTCAGCGAGGCGGACATCGGCCTCCTGCGCACCGTCGCGGCGTCGATGGGCGTCGCGCTCGAGAACGCGCGGCTCTTCGACGAGACGCAGCGCCTGCTCGCCGAGACCGAGCGCCGCTCCTCCGAGTTGGCGGTCATCAACGAGATCCAGCAGGGGATGGCGCGGGATCTCAATTTCCAGGCCATCGTCGACCTCGTGGGGGACAAGCTGCGCGAGGTGTTCCGGACCGGCGACCTCGCGATCCTCTGGCGCGACGAGGCGAGCGACCGCGTGCACGTGCTCTACGACTACGAGCACGGCGTCCGGCTGGCACCACGGTCGAGCAATTTCCAGCCGCAGCGGCCGATTTACCAGGCGCTCCTGAAGGGCCGCCCGATCGTAATGGGCAACCGGGCGGCCGCCGATGCGATGGGGCTGTCCGTTGTCGCCGGCACCGACGCTTCCCTGTCCTGCGTCTGGGCGCCCGTGATGGTAGGCGACCGGCTGACCGGCGCGATCACGGTGGAAAGCTTCGAGCGCGAGGAAGCTTTCGGACCGGAGGCGGTGCACCTCCTCTCCACCATCGCCGCCTCGATGGGCGTGGCACTCGAGAATGCGCGCCTGCTCGAGGAGACCCAGCGGCGCGCGCGCGAGTCGGCGGCGCTGTCCGAGGTGGGGCGCGACCTCTCCTCGACGCTCGACCTGACGACGGTGCTGGACCGCATCGCGACGCACGCGAAGAGCCTGCTCGGCGGCAGCGACAGCGCGATCTTCCTGCCGGAGGCCGACGGCGCGGCGTATCGCGCGATCGTCGCGGTCGGCGACTCGGCGGACGCGCTGCGCGCTACGCGGGTGGTCGCCGGCGAAGGCATCATCGGGCAACTGCTGCAGCGGGGCGAGGCGGAGCTCATCAACGACACGCAGGCCGACCCGCGCGCGATCCAGATCACCGACACCCCGCCGCAGGCGAACGAGCGGATGATGGTCGTTCCGCTACTCTCCGGGTCCGCGGTGCGCGGCGCGATGGCCGTCTGGCGCACCGGCGGCCAGCCGTTCGAGCCGCGCGAGCTCGAGTTCCTGCAGGGCCTGTCGCTGCAGGCGGCGGTGGCCCTGCAGAACGCACGGATGTTCGACGAGACGCGCGCGGCGCTGGAGCGCCAGACCGCGAGCGCGGAAGTGCTGCAGGTCATCAGCGGCTCCCTCGCCGACCCGAAGCCCGTCTTCGACAAGATCCTCGCGAGCTGCCGCCGGCTGTTCGGGATGGGCGACCCGGCGGTGTGCCTCGTCGACGGCGACCAGCTGCGGATGGGCGCCTACCAGGGGCCGTTCGCGGACGAAGTGCAGAAGCTGTTCCCGCGCCCGCTCGCCGGCACGATCAGCGACCTCGCGCTCCGGCAGGGTTCGGTGCTCTATCGGCCCAGCGTCCTCGCGGCCACCGACATGCCCGACTACATCGTCGAGAATGCCCGGCGCAGCGGCGACTTCTCGGTGGTCAACGCGCCGATGCTGTGGGACGGCCAGCCGATCGGCACGCTGGACATCATCTCCACGCCCCCGCGGCCGTTCACGGACGTCGAGCTGGCGCAGGTAAAGACCTTCGCCGACCAGGCCGCGATCGCGATCCAGAACGCGCGCCTGTTCAACGAGACGCAGCAGGCACTCGCGCACCAGACCGCGACCGCCGAGATCCTGCGCGTGATCAGCGCCTCGCCGACGGACACGCAGCCCGTGTTCGACGCCATCGTCACCACGGCCGTGCGGCTGCTGGGGTGCGACCTCGCCTCCTTCGTCCGCGTCGACGGACGCCATTACGTGCCGCGCGCGCATGCGACGGCCGCGGGCCTCGCCAACGACGCGTTCATGGACCCGGTGCCCATCGATCCCGAGGCGACGTTCTCGTCGCAGGCGATCGTATGGAAGCGGACGATCCATGTGCCCGACTGGGACGCGGTCCCGCTGTCGGAGCACCAGCGGAAGATCCGCGCGACCCGCGACATCCGCGCCTCACTCGCGGTGCCGCTCCTGCGCGACGGCGAGGCGATCGGCGCGCTGCTGCTCTCGCGCAAGCAGGCCGGGGCCTTCAGCGCCAAGGAGATCGCGCTGGCCGAGGCGTTCCGCGACCAGGCGCTGATCGCGATCGAGAACACGCGCCTCTTCAACGAGACGCAGGAGTCGCTGGCGCGCCAGACGGCCACGGCCGACATCCTGCGGGTGATCAGCAACTCGCCCACCGACGTCCAACCGGTGTTCAACGCGATCGTCACCACGGCCCAGCGCATCCTCGCATGCGACAGGGTGGTCATGATGCGCACGGACGGGCGCACGTTCGCCTCGATCGCGTCCGCCACCCGCGGCGGTGAAATCGGACCCGGCACCCGCGTGGCGGTCGCCGTGGACGCGGAGGGCAACTTCCCCGGCCGGGCCATCGCGACCAGGTCGGTGGTCCACGTGCCCCACTGGTCCGCGGTCGAGCTGCCCGAGCACGAACGCGCGGTCCACGCGACCGGCGTGGAGTCTGCGCTGTACGTGCCGATGTTGCGGGAGGGAGAATGCATCGGCGTGCTGGCGCTCCTGCGTCGGCGGGCCGCGGCCTTCACGCCCGCCGAAATCGCCCTCGCCCAGTCGTTCGTCGACCAGGCGGCGATCGCCGTCCAGAACGTGCGCCTTTTCAACGAGACGCGCGAGGCGCTCGACCAGCAGCGTGCGTCGAGCGAAGTACTGGGCGCGATCAGCAACTCGGTGGCCGACGCCCAACCGGTGTTCGACGTCATCATGCAGCGCTGCCAGCACCTGTTCGCCGGCGAGAACGTGGGCGTCACGCTGGTGCGCGAGGACGGCATGCTCGACATCGGTGCCTACGCGGGCGCGGGCGGCGACGCACTGCGCCGCATCTTCCCGCAGCCGCTCGACCGCAGCACGGCCTCCGGCCTCGCGATCCTCGACGCTCGCGTGGTAGTGTACGAGGACGTCGAGCACAGCGACATGCCGCCGGCCTCGCTCGCGGGTTGCCGCGCCATCGGCCAGCGTTCGATGGCCTATGCGCCCATGCTCTCGGAAGGCCGCGCGATCGGCACGCTGTGGGTCGGGCGCGCCGCGCCCGGGGCGTTCACCGACAAGCAGGTCGCGCTGCTGAAGACCTTCGCCGAGCAGGCGGTCATTGCGATCCAGAACGCGCGGATGTTCAGCGACACCAAGGCGGCGCTGGCCAAGGTCGAGGAGCGCACGCTCGAGGTCACGGAAGCCCTCGACTACCAGACCGCGATCAGCGACGTCCTGCAGTGCATCAGCGAGTCGCCGACCGACGTGGCCCCGGTGTTCGAGGCGATCCTCGGGAGCGCGACGCGCCTCTTCGGCGAGCCGCTCGCCGCGGTGTTCCGCTTCGACGGCACGCAGGTGCACCTCGTCGCCACGCGCAACTGGAACCCGGAAGCGATCGCCAATGCGCACCGGTTCTATCCCGGGCCGCCGCTGTCCCACCAGATGAGCGGCCGGGTCATTCTCTCCGGCACCGTGCAGGTCCAGGAGGACGCGCTCACGGATCCCGCCTACGACCGGGCCACCGCGCAGGCCGGCGGATGGCGCCGCATGCTCGGCGCGCCTCTGGTCAAGGACGGGACCGCCATCGGCGCCATCGTGGTGGCGTGGGAACAGCCGGGCCACATCCCGCAGCGCCAGATCGACCTCCTCAAGACGTTCGCCGGCCAGGCGGTGATCGCGATCGAGAACGTGCGCCTCATCAACGAGACGCGCGAGGCGCTGGAGCGCCAGACCGCCACCGCCGAGGTCCTGCAGGTCATCAGCAGTTCGGTGGCCGACGCCGCGCCCGTGTTCGACAAGATCCTGGACAGCGGGCGCCACCTCTTCGCCACCGACCAGATGGGCGTCTTCCTCGTCGGCGACGACGGCCAGGTGCATGCCCGCGCGTGGCGCGGCGAGGCACTGGGGGCCGTCGCGCGGACGTTCCCGAAGCCCGCCGAGCACACGATGACGGCGCGGGTGATCGCGACCCGGAAGACGCTGCACATCCCGGACACGTCGAAGGAGACGAACGCCCCGGCCGCGGTGCGCGGCGTCGTCGACCAGACCGGCGAGTGTTCGATCGCCTGGGCGCCCATGCTCTGGGAGGACCGGGGCGTGGGCTCGCTCGCCGTGATGCGGAATCCGCCGCGCCCGTTCTCGGACAAGGAACTGGCGCTGCTCAAGACGTTCGCGGACCAGGCGGTGATCGCGATCCAGAACGCGCGCCTCTTCAACGAGACGCAGGACGCGCTCGCGCGCCAGACCGCCACCGCGGACATCCTGCGCGTGATCAGCGGCTCGCCGACCGACGTGAGCCCGGTGTTCTCCGCCATCGTCGAGACGGCAGTGCGCCTTCTCACCTGCGACTTCGCGATCCTGATCCGCAGCGACGGGAAGACCTACAGCCCCGCCGCGGGGGCGACGCCCGCGGGCCCGATGTCCGACATGGGCCCGCCCGTGGTGCCGGTCGACCCCGCGCAGAACTTCCCGTCCCGTGCCATCGTGGGTCGCTCGCTGCTCCACCTCCCCGACTGGTCGCAGGTCGACCTGCCGCCGCACGAGCAGCACATCCGCGATCACCTCAAGGTCCGCTGCGCGCTGTACGTACCGCTGCTGCGCGACGGCGAATGCATCGGCGTGCTGGCACTCGCCCGGTCGCAACCGCACGCGTTCCTCGACGCCGAGATCGCACTGGCCCGCTCGTTCGTCGACCAGGCGCTGATCGCCATCGAGAACACGCGCCTCTTCAACGAGACGCAGGAGTCCCTCGCGCGCCAGACCGCCACCGCCGACATCCTGCGCGTGATCAGCAACTCGCCCACCGACGTACAGCCGGTGTTCGACGCGATCGTGAGCACCGCCGAGCGCATCCTGTCGTGCGACCTCGTCACGATGATGCGTACCGACGGCCGCACGTTCGCGGCGGTCGCGTCCGCAGCCCGCGGGGGTTCGGCCGTGCCACCGGTGGCCACACCGGTGCCGGTGGATGCGGCGTCCTCGTTCCCCGGCCGGGCGATCGCCACGCGGTCGCTGGTTCACCTGCCCGACTGGTCGGCCGCGGACCTGCCGCCGCACGAGCAGCGGATCCGTGCGCGGTGGAAGGTGGAATCCGCGCTGTACGTGCCGATGCTGCGCGGCACCGAGTGCATCGGCGTGCTCGCCCTCCTGCGGGAACGCCCGGTGGCGTTTGCTCCCGTGGAGATCGCGCTCGCGCAGTCCTTCGTCGACCAGGCGGCGATCGCGGTGCAGAACGTCCGGCTTTTCAACGAGACGCGCGAGGCTCTGGAGCAGCAGACCGCCACGGCCGAGGTGCTGGACGTCATCAGCCACTCGATGGCCGACGCGTCGCCCGTGTTCGAGAAGATCGTCGAGTGCTGCGAGCGGCTGTTCCCCGCGCAGGCGTTCGCCCTCAGCATCGTCGACGAGCAGCGCCAGATCCACATCCCCGTCTTCCGCCTCACGGAAGCGGCGCGCCGGCGCCTGGGCGCCGGGGGCATGGCGGAAATCGAGGCGATCATCCACGGGTCCTTCCCCCGCGCGCTCGAAGGCACCCTCACGCAGCGCGCCATCGACACCGGCCGGCTGGTCGAGATCCGCGACCTGCGCGACGCGGCGTTCGCGGGCCAGCCGGCCGTGCGGGCGGCGCTGAAGATGAACATCGGCACGTCGGTGGTCATCGCGCCCCTCATGTGGGAGGGCCGCGGGATCGGGTCGCTGTCCCTGTTCCGTGACGATGACGAGCGCCTGCGCGAGCGCGACAACGCACTGCTGAAGACCTTCGCGGAGCAGGCGGTCATCGCCATCCAGAACGCGCGCATGTTCAACGAGACGCGCGAGGCGCTGGAGCAGCAGACCGCCACGGCCGAAGTGCTGCAGGTGATCAGCAGCTCGGTGGCCGACGCGGCGCCGGTCTTCGAGAAGATCCTCGACAGCTGCCAGCGTCTCTTCGCCGCCGACCAGCTCGGCGTGTTCCTCGTGTCTCCGGATGGGGAGCACGTCACCCTCAACCAGTGGCGCGGCAGCGCCTTCGACCTCGCCCCGTCCGGGCGCGACGTCAGGATGCCGCTCGCCGCCTCCTTTACCGGCCAGGCGATCCGCGAGCGGCGCACGCTGCAGGTGCCCGACGCCGCGGCGATCGCCGCCACGAACGAAAGCGCGCGCTATGCGGTGGCGAACGTCGGCAACTACTCCGCCGTGTACAGCCCGATGATCTGGGAGGGCCGCGGCATCGGCAGCCTGTGCATCTTCCGCCAGCCGCCGCGCCCGTTCACGGACAAGGAAGCGGCGCTGCTCGGGACGTTCGCGGACCAGGCCGTCATCGCGGTCCAGAACGCGCGCATGTTCAACGAGACGCGCGAGGCGCGCGCCCAGGCGGAGTCGGCCAACGAGGCAAAGAGCGCCTTCCTCGCGACGATGAGCCACGAGATCCGCACGCCGATGAACGCCGTCATCGGCATGAGCGGCCTCCTGCTCGACACGCCGCTCGACGATGAGCAGCGCGACTATGCCGTCACCATCCGCGACTCGGGCGACGCGCTCCTCACCATCATCAACGACATCCTCGACTTCTCGAAGATCGAGGCCGGGCGCATGGACATCGAGGTCGCCCCGTTCGACCTGCGCGAGTGCGTGGAGTCGGCGCTCGACCTCATCTCCGCCCGCGCGGTGGAGAAAGACCTCGACCTCGCCTACCTCTTCGAGGGCGACGTCCCGGCGGCCGTCGCCGGCGACGTCACCCGGCTGCGGCAGATCATCCTGAACCTCCTCTCCAACGCGGTGAAGTTCACGGAAGCCGGCGAGGTGGTCCTCACCGTCACGGCGAAGCCCGCGCCGTCCGGCCGGCACGAGATCACGTTCGCCGTCCGCGACACCGGCATCGGCCTCACGCCGGAGGCGATGGGCCGCCTCTTCCAGTCGTTCTCGCAGGCCGATTCGTCGACGACCCGCAAGTACGGCGGCACCGGCCTCGGCCTCGCGATCAGCAAGCGGCTCGCGGAACTGATGGGCGGCACGATGTGGGCGGAGAGCGGCGGACCGGGCGCCGGCTCGACCTTCACGTTCACGATCGTCGCCGCCGCCGCGGAGGTGCCGCCGGCGCGGCGCCACGACATCTCCGGGGTACAGCCCGGCCTCTCGGGCAAATCGCTGCTGCTGGTCGACGACAACGCGACCAACCGGCGCGTGCTCGGCCTGCAGGCCACCAAGTGGGGGATGCGCGTGCGGGACACGGAGTCGCCCGACGAGGCGGTCCGCTGGGTCGAGTCCGGCGCTGCGTTCGACGTCGCGGTGCTCGACATGCACATGCCCGGGCAGGACGGCCTCACGCTGGCGCGCCGCCTGCGCGAGGTCGCGCCCGCGCTGCCGCGCGTGCTGTGGACGTCGCTCGGCCGGCGCGAGGCGGGCGACGACCCCGACCTCTTCGCCGCGCACCTCGCGAAGCCGATGCGCCAGTCGCACCTCTTCGACACGCTGATCGGCCTCCTCGCGCGCGACGATGCCCCGGCGCGGCCGGCCCCCGCCGCCGCCAAGCCGCAGATCGACCCGGGACTCGCGCAGCGCCACCCGCTGCGCATCCTGCTCGCCGAGGACAACGTGGTGAACCAGAAGCTGGCGCTGCGCATCCTGCAGCAGATGGGCTACCGCGCGGACCTGGCGTCGAACGGCATCGAGGCCGTCGAGTCGGTCGAGCGCCAGGTCTACGACGTCATCCTGATGGACGTGCAGATGCCCGACATGGACGGCCTCGAGGCGTCGCGCCGGATCGTGGCGAGGTGGCCGGCCGGCAAGCGTCCGCGCATCGTCGCGATGACCGCGAACGCGATGCAGGGCGACCGCGAGATGTGCATGGAAGCCGGCATGGACGATTACGTGACCAAGCCCATTCGCGTGGACGCGCTGGTCGAGGCCCTGTTGCGCGTGCAGGCGCGCGAGGCGCACTGAAGATGACTCCGCAGGATATCGCCGATCTCGCGTGGACCGGCCACCATGAGGAAGCGGTGGCAGCCGCCACCCGAGGCCTCCAACGGCGCACGCTCACGGCCGTCGACCGCACGACGCTGCTCGACCTGCGCGCGGAGAGCCGCCTTGCGATGGGCGAGCTCGCGCTCGCGCAAGCCGACGCGCAGGCGGAACTCGTCGCGGCGCGCGCGGCGGGCGAGCCCGCGCTCGTCGTTCGCGCGCTGTGCCGAAGCGCGGCGATCCTGATCCGCATCGGCGACATGAACGCCGCGTTCCGCACCGCAACCGCCGCGCTCGAGGTGGCACGCAACGCCGGTCATCGGCACGCCGAGGCGCATGCGCTGCTGCGGGTCGCCCACGCGGAGACTCTCGGACGCCTCGACGTGAAGGGTTCGCCGGCGCGAGCGGAGGCCGCGCGGGCGGCGTTCGCCGAGGTCGGCGACACGGCCAACCTGGGCCGTGCGCTCCACGTTCTCTCGATCGCGCATTCGAATCTCGACCGGCACGATCTCACGAAGCGCTGCGCGCAGGAGTCGCTCGCGCTCGCACGGCAGGCCGGCGATCTCCTCGGCGAGGGCAACGCCCTCAACATGCTGGCCTACTACGAGACCGACCTCGCGCTGCAGATTCGCACCTGGCAACAGGCGCTCGACGCGTTCCGGCGCGCGGGTTACGTGCTGGCCCAGGTCACCGCGAGCGGAAACCTGGGGTCTGCCTACGCCGACCTCGGGCTGATGCAGCGTGCGCTCCGGCTGACGCGGGATGCCGCGAGCATCGCGGAGCGGGCCGGCGCCAAGAGCTCGTGGACCGTGTGGTTGTGGAACCTCGTGGACTTCGAGCTCATGGTCGGCAATCCCGCTGCCGCGCGAGCCCACGCCACGGAGGCAGAGCGGATCGGCCGCGCCATGCGCGACCGCCGGTTCCTCGCCTACGGCGACCTCGCCGCCGGGATGATCGCGGAGCGGGAAGGCCGCGCCGCCGAAGCCGTCCGCACCATTGGTCGCGCGCTGCGCAAGGTGCCGGACGACGATCCCGGCGGCAAGATCTACGTCCAGACCACCCTCGCGCGCGCCGCGCTTGCGGCAGGCGACCGGCGGACCGCGCTCGAGCATGCCGAGCGGGCCGCCCGCGCGCACCGCTCGTTTGGCTTCATCCCCATCGGATCGATCTCCCGCGTGGACTTGTGGTGGCAGTACGGCCGTGCGCTCGCGGCCAATGGACGCGCGGCCGAGGCACGCGATGCGCTGGAGCGCGCGTGGCAATTCCTTCTGGACCGGATGCAAAGCCTGTCCGACGAAGGGCTGCGCCGCAACTACCTCAGCAAACGCGAGGAGAATCGCGCCGTGACGCTCGCGTGGCAGGCGGAGGCGCAGGCGCGCGGCGTGTCGCATCGCGAGCGCACCGCGCACCTGTCGGCCGCGATCGACCGCGCCGGGCCGTTCGAGCGACTGGTCGACGTCGGCCTGCGGCTGGACGAATTGCGCGACGAAGCCTCGCTGGCCGCATTCCTGGTCGAGGAGCTCACCGAGCTTTCGGGCGCCGACCGCGTCCTGATGGTGCTCGAAGACGAGGGAGCCCCCGACGGCCTCGCTGTCGCCGGATCACTGGTGCCGGAGGGCGAGGATGCGCAGTCGCTCCTGGACTCGATCCGCCCCTGGCTCGTCGCCGCGCGGCGCAACCGGGCGCCCGCGCTTCGCCACATGCCGGAAGGCGCGGCGTCCCTCGACCAGCGCAGCAGCCTCGTCGTGCCGCTCGTCGCGCAGCGCTCGCTCCTGGGCTACCTCTACTGCGACCTCGACGGCGTCTTCGGCCGCTTCAACGACGCCGACCGCGACCTGCTCGTGATGCTGGCCGCGCAAGCCGCCGGTGCGCTCGCCAACCTCCGCCTTACCGCGGGACTGGAGCGCAAGGTCGCGGAGCGCACCGCGGCGCTCGCGCAGCAGACCGCCGAGCTCACGATCATCAACAGCATCCAGCAGGGGATCGCGGGCTCGCTCGACTTCCAGGGCATCGTCGAGATGGTCGGCGCCAAGCTCCGCGAGGTGCTGCGCACCGACGACATCGGGATCCGCTGGTTCGACCACGAGACGTACAGCGTCCACTTCCTGTGGGAGGTCGAGCACGGCGTCCGCCTCCACATTCCGAAGCGCGTCGTCGGCCCCGGCGAGCAGTGGACGCGGATGATGACGCGGCGCGAGCCCACGATCTACAACACCGCGGCAGAGGCGATCGCCGCGGGCAGCCCCGCGATCCCGGGCACGGACCAGGCGCAGTCGTCGCTCGTGGTGCGCATCTTCGCCGGCGACCGCGCGGTTGGCGCCATCGTCACCGAGAACCACGAGCGCGAGTACGCGTTCGGCGAGTCCGAGGTGCGTCTCGTCACGACGATCGCCTCGGCGCTCGGCGTGGCGCTCGAGAACGCGCGCCTCTTCGACGAGACGCAGCGCCTGCTGCGCGAGACGGAGCAGCGCGCCGCCGAGATGGCGGTCATCAACAGCATCCAGCAGGGGATTGCGGGCTCGCTCGACTTCCGGCGCATCGTCGAGATGGTGGGCGAGAAGCTGTGCGAGGTGCTGCACACCCGGGACCTCGGCATCCGCTGGTTCGATCGCGCGACGTACAGCGTGCATTCGCTGTACGAGGTCGAGCATGGCGTCCGGCTCGACAACGCGGTGCGGGTCTTCGGCCCCGGTAAGCGGTGGGACGGCATGATCGGCCAGCGTCCGCCGATCGTCCGCAATACCGTCGCGGAGCAGCGCGCGGCCGGGATCGAGATCATCCCGGGAACGGACCAGGCACTGTCGACGCTTTCGGTGCAGATCATCGCCGGCGACGAGGTTCTCGGCGTCATCAGGCTCGAGGATCACGAACGCGAGTACGCGTTCGGGGAACCGCAAATCCGCCTCGTGTCCACGGTTGCGTCCGCGATGGGCGTCGCGCTCGAGAACGCGCGCCTCTTCGACGAGACGCAGCGCCTGCTGAAGGAAACCGAGCAGCGCAACGCCGAGCTGGCGGTGATCAACAGCATCCAGCAGGGGATCGCCGGCTCGCTCGACTTCCGGGGCATCATCGACCTGGTCGGCGACACGCTGCGCGAACGCTTCCGCACCGGCGACCTGGGGATCAACTGGATCGACGAACAGGCCGGCATCGCGCGTGCCTACTACGCCTACGAGCACGGCGAGCGGTTAGCGGCCGACGACATCCGGCATGACCCGGAACGCCCCATCATCCGTCGCATGATGGAGCACGGTGCGGTGGTCATCCGTTCGGTGGAGGAGGCGCGGGCGCTCGGCGTCGTCTACCAGCCCGGCACCGACACGAGCCTGTCCGCCGTCTTCGTGCCGGTGACCGTGGGCGAGCGGCTGCTCGCGTACATGGTGATCGAGAGCTACGAGAGCCACGATGCGTTCGACGACGCCAAGGTGCGCCTGCTCGGGACCGTGGCCGCGTCGATGGGGGTCGCACTCCAGAGCGCACGTCTCTTCGACGAGACGCAGCGGCTGCTGCGCGAGACCGAGCAGCGCGCGGCCGAGATGGCGGTCATCAACAGCATCCAGCAGGGCATCGCCGGCAAGCTCGATTTCCAGGCGATCGTCGATCTCGTCGGCGACAAGCTGCGCGAGGTGCTGCGCAGCGGCAACGTGGCCATCTGCTGGTACGAACCGGACGCCCGGCTCATCCACATGCTCTACGTCTACGAGCACGGGCGGCGACTGAACCTGCCGCCGGCACCGCCCACGCCGGGCGGACCGTGGGAGTCGATGGTGCAGTCGCGGCAGCCGGTCGTGCGCAATACGCTGGCCGAGATGGCGGCCGCCGGCGCGGGCCTGGTCCCGGGCACGGACCTCTCGAAGTCCGTCGTCGACGTCCCGATCATCGGCAGCGATCGCGTGCTCGGCATCCTCTCGCTGGAGGACCACGAGCGCGAGAACGCGTTCGGGGAGTCCGAGCTGCGGCTCCTCACCACCGTCGCGTCCAGCATGGGCGTCGCGCTCGAGAATGCACGCCTTTTCGACGAGACGCAGCGCCTGCTGCGCGAGACCGAGCAGCGCGGCGGCGCCGGTGCCGGCAGGGTTTAACAGCATCCAGCAGGGCATCGCGGGTGTGCTCGACTTCTAGTCCTGGTCGTTCATCCCGGACGGCGATGGTTGCGCGAGGGTGCCGGGCCAGCGGCGACATCGGCATCACGTGGTTCGACCCCGAGACTGGGCTCATCCACAGCCTCTACGAGTACGAGCGCGGCAGGCGGATCTCGATCCCGCCACGGATGCCGAAGCCGGGCGGCCCGTGGGAGCGCGCATGGCCCGCACCCGTGAGCCCGAGGTCTATCACACGCGCGAATCGATGGCGGCGCTGGGCAACATCCCGGGTACGGAGCAGGAACTGTCGTTCATCCGCGTCCCGACGGCAGCGACCGCGTGCTGGGCCAGCTGTCGATGTCCAACCATGAGCGCGAGTACGCGTTCGGCGACGCGGAGCTGCGCCTGCTGTCCACGGTGGCCGCAAGCATGGGCGTGGCGCTCGAGAACGCGCGGCTCTTCCAGGAGATCGAGCGGCGCACCTGCCGAGAGCGCGGCGCTGGCCGAGGTCGGGCGCGACATCTCCTCCACGCTCGACCTCGCGATGGTGATGGATCGACCGCATCGCCCGCCACGCGAAGGACCTGCTCGACGCCGACGACAGCGCGATCTTCCTCCCGCAGGCGGGCGCCGATGGCACCGCGGTGTACCGCGCCATCGTGGCCGAAGGTGGCAACGCGCTGCAGATCCGCGACACCGAGGTCGTGCCCGGCAGGGGCATCATCGGCGGCATCATCGCGAGCGGCCGCGCCGAGCACGTGAACGACGCGAGTTCCGATGCGCGCGCGATCCCCATCGCGGGCACCGAGGACGCCGGCGACGAGCGGTTCATGGTCGCCCACGGCCGTGCGCGGGCGGCGCCCGTGAAGGGCGCGATGGCCGTGTGGCGCAACGGCGGGAAGGCGTTCACCGCGGGCGAGCTCGGAGTTCCTCGCCGGCCTTCGCTGCCGCTTCGGTGGCGATGGAGAACGCGCGCCCCTTCGCAGCCGAGCAGCGTGCTGCGTGAACTCGACACGGCAACCGGGTGTCGCGCGAAGTGGCCGCCAAGCTCGACCTGGACGCGCTGATCGACCTGGTCGGCGGAAAGCGATCCGCCGCCTTTTCCGCCCCGACATCGCCTACGTCGCGCTGCTCGACCGCGCGACGGACACCATCCACTTCCCGTACCGGCATGGCGACGTGGCGGCGCGCCGCCGCGGCGAGGGGCTCACCAGCCGCATCATCGTGGACAGCGGGGAGGCGCTGCTCGTCAACAACGACCTCGACGGCGCGGTGGAGAAGCTCGGCACCACCCGCGTCGGCCGGCGCGCTGGCTCGTACCTCGGCGTGCCGATCACGGTCGACAGCTGCGCGCCGAGGGCGCGATCAGCGTGCAGAGCACGCAGCGCGAGGGTGCCTACGGCCCGCAGACCAACGGCTGCTCGAGACCATCGCCGCCAACGCGTCGGGGTGGCGCTGCGCAATGCGCGTCTCTTCGCGGAGGCGCAGGAGGCGCGCGCGCAGGCGGGCGCCAACGAGGCGAAGAAGCGCGTTCCTCGCCACGATGAACCACGAGATCGGACCCCGATGAACGCCGTCATCGGCATGAGCGGCCTGCTGCTCGACACGCCGCTCGACGACGAGCAGCGCGACTACGCCGCGACCATCCGCGACTCCGGCGACGCGCCCTCACGATCATCAACGACATCCTCGACTTCTCCAAGATCGAGGCCGGGCGCATGGACATCGAGGCGCAGCCGTTCGACCTGCGCGAGTGCGTCGAGTCCGCGCTCGACCTCGTCGGCGCGCGCGGCCGGAGAGCACCTCGACCTCGCCTACCTCTTCGAGGGCGACGTGCCGGTCGCGCTGTCGGGCGACGTCACGCGGCTGCGGCAGGTGCTCCTCAACCTTCTCTCCAACGCCGTCAAGTTCACCGAGCGCGGCGAAGGCGGGTGCGCTGGTGGTGAGCGCGATCACCAGCGCGACTGCAGGGCGCGCCTGCGGTGTGCTGGCGCGAGGATCGGCCTCGCCGCCGGAGGGCTCGGCCGGGACGCCTCTTCCAGAAATTCAGCCAGGCCGACGCGTCGACCACGCGCAAGTACGGCGGCACCGGACTGGGCCTCGCGATCAGCAAGCGGCTGGCGGAGCTGATGGGTGGGACCATGTGGGTCGAGAGCGACGGCCCGGGCCACGGGTCCCGGTTCCACTTCACGATCGCGGCAGCGCTGGCCACGCTGCCGGCGCAGGGCCGGCGCGAGTTCATGGCACGCGAAAAGCGCATGGCTGTCGAGGGCCGGCGGGTGCTGGTGGTCGACGACAACGCGACGAACCTGCGCGTGCTGGCGCTCCAGATGGGCAAGTGGGGCATGCGCACGCAGGCGACCGACTCGGCTGCGCAGGCGCTCGACTGGCTCGCGGGCTGGAGGCCTTCGACCTCGCGATCCTGGACATGCACATGCCGCAGATGGACGGCGTGGCGCTGGCACAGGCGATCCGCGCGCGTGGCGCGACGCTGCCGCTCGTGCTGTGCAGTTCGCTCGGGCGGCGCGAGGTCGGCGACGCGGAATCGCTGTTCGCCGCGTTCCTCGGCAAGCCGGTGCGCCAGTCCCAGCTGTTCGACGTGCTGGCCGGCCTCCTCGCGCACGACGAGCCGGCGTCCCGCGGCGCCCGCGGTCAAGCCGCAGATCGATGCCGGCATGGGCGCGCGCCACCCGCTGCGCATCCTGCTCGCCGAGGACAACGCGGTGAGCAGAAGCTCGCGCTGCGCCTGCTGCAGCAGATGGGCTATCGCGCCGACGTGGCGTCGAACGGCATCGAGGCGGTCGAGTCGGTCAGGCGCCAGGCCTACGACGTGGTGCTGATGGACGTGCAGATGCCCGAGATGGACGGCCTCGAAGCCTCGCGCGTCATCAACGCCCGCTTCGAACGGCGCGCGGCCGCGCATCGTCGCGATGACCGCCAACTTCATGCAGGGCGACCGCGAGATGTGCATCGCCGCCGGCATGGACGACCACGTCGTGATGATGGCGTCGGCATCGTCGCCGAGCGCTCTCGCCCGGCACCCCTCCCGCGAAGGGCCTGCTGCATGGCCACCATCAGCTCGACCTGGAGAGCACGTTGCACTGCGCTGCGCTCCTGGCATGGGCGGGTCACGATGCCGGCGCCGTCGGCCTTCATCGAGGAGGCGCCGTCGATGCTGCAGGACCTGCGCGAGGCGCTGGCACAGGACGAGGCCGACCGCTTCCGGCGCGCCGCGCACTCGCTCAAGTCGAACGCGAACACCTTCGGCGCGCTCGCCCTCGGGGCGCTCGCCAAGGACCTCGAGCTGTCCGGCGTCGCGAACGTGCGCGGGCGCGGACCAGACGCGCTGCGCGCGGTCGAGGACGGCTATGCGGTCGCGGCCGCCGAACTGAAGGCGCTCACCCATGAGTAACGGCCAGGGCGCGCGGCTCCTGGTGGCCGACGACAACAAGGTCAACCGCCTGCTGCTGACGCGCAACCTCGAGCTGGCAGGCCACACGGTGTCGGCCGCGGAGAACGGCCGCGTCGCGCTCGACCTCCTGCGCCGCGAGCGCCGACCTGCTGCTGCTCGACATGGAGATGCCCGAGCTCGACGGCTTCGCTGTGCTGGAGGCACTGAAGCGCGACCTCGAGCTGCGCGACACGCCCGTCATCGTCACGTCGTCCTCGAGGCCTCGAGAACGTCGTCCGCTGCATCGAGCTGGGCGCCGAGGACTACCTGCCGAAGCCCGTGAACGCCGTGCTTCTGCGCGCCCGCCTGTCCGCGTGCCTCGAGAAGAAGCGCCTGCGCGACCAGCAGAAGGAGCTGCTGCGCCGCCTTCTTACCCCGAGGTGGCCGCGGACCTGCAGCAATCGGAGCTTCTCGCTCGAAGGCAAGCGCGTCCGGGCGAGCATCCTCTTCTGCGACATCCGCGACTTCACGCCGATGGCGGAGGCGGCCGCGCCGGAGGAGACGATCGAGCTCCTCAACAACTATTACGCGCTGATGTTCGACGCCATCTCGGGCCAGGGCGGCGTCGTGAACGCGATGATCGGCGACGGGCTGATGGCGGTCTTCGGCGCGCACGCAACTGGCGGGGCACGAGGAGCACGCGGTGCGCGCGGCGCTGGAGATGATCGAGCTCGTGGACGTCTTCAGCGCCGAGCGCGTCGCGCAGGGAAGCCGCCGGTGCGCATCGGCATCGGCATCGCGTCCGGCGAGGTGGTGGCGGGCTACACCGGCACCAACGCGCGCGCGACGTACACCTGCATCGGCGAGGTGGTGAACCTCGCGGCCCGCATCGAGCAGCACACGAAGGTCGCCCAAAGGCCGATCCTGATCGACATGGGCACGCACGCCGCGCTCCCGCCGGACCTCGTCACGGACTCCATCGGCGCCGTCGAGTACAAGGGGTTCTCGGCACCGAACGAGACGTTTGCGGTGCGGGTGGGGGGGCACTAGCGGGAAGCGGGACGCTGCCGCTCCTCACCCCGGCCCTCTCCCCGTCCACGGGGAGAGGGAGCCCTGAGCTCGAAGCGGCACGCACGACGGTAGCACGCGAAGAGGCATTCAGCCTGCAAGCAGCGCGCGACCGAACGCCGCGCGAGAGCTCGGTATGAGCGGCGCGCTTGGTAGGTCTTGCCGTTACTACGGGAAAACCGCCCGGCCGCCCGAAGGTTTTCCCGGGCCTGACTGGAACGGCCGCAAAACGCGCAACGCCGCCGCCACGTCATCCACCGCCCCCACGGACGCGTTTTGCGGACGCCACATCACCCCGGCTGCTTCTCCTCCTCGAGGAGGTCGGCCTCCTGCTGCCCCCGCGCCTCGTGGCGCTCGACCGCGAGGTGCGTCAGGTAGTCGGCGGTGATGTCGCCGGTGATGTACTTGCCGTCGAAGCACGAGGCCTCGAAGTTGACGAGCTTCGGATTGGCGGCGCGCACCGCGTCCTTCAGCGCCTCGAGGTCCTGGTAGATCAGGAGGTCGGCGCCGATCTCGAGCGCGACCTCGGCATCGGTGCGGCCGGTCGCGACCAGTTCGCTCTGGTTCGGCATGTCGATGCCGTACACGTTGGGGTAGCGCACCGGCGGGCTCGCCGAGGCGAAGTACACCTTGCGCGCACCCGCCTCGCGGGCCATGTTCACGATCTCGCGCGAGGTCGTGCCGCGCACGATCGAGTCGTCGACCAGCAGCACCACCTTGTCCTTGAACTCGATGCCGACGGGATTGAGCTTCTGGCGCACGCTCTTCTTGCGCATCGCCTGGCCCGGCATGATGAAGGTGCGGCCGATGTAGCGGTTCTTGACGAAGCCCTCGCGGTACTTGATGCCGAGCCGGTTGGCGAGCTCGAGCGCGGACGGCCGGCTCGAGTCGGGGATCGGGATGACCACGTCGATGTCCTGCGCCTCCGGCATCCGGCGGATCTTCTCGGCGAGCGCGCCGCCCATGTTGAGGCGCGTCTCGTAGACCGAGGTGCCGTCGATCACGGAGTCCGGCCGCGCGAGGTACACGAACTCGAAGATGCACGGGTTGAGCGACGGGTTGTCCGCGCACTGCCGCGCGTGGAACGTCCCCGACATGTCGACGAAGATCGCCTCGCCGGGCGCCACGTCGCGCAGCGTCGAGAAGCCGAGCGCCTCGACGGCCACGGACTCCGAGGCCACGAGGTACTCGGTGCCGCCCATCGCCTCGTTCTTCCCGATGATGAGCGGCCGGATGCCGTACGGAGCGCGGAACGCGAGCATGCCGTAGCCGGCGATCATCGCGACCACCGCGTACGCCCCAGCAGCGCTTGTGCACGCCGGCCACGGCCCTTGAAGATCGCGTCGGTCGAGGCGGTGGTGCTGCGCGGCGCGCTCCAGCTCCAGCGCGAGCACGTTGAGCAGCACCTCGCTGTCGAGGTTGGTGTTGACGTGGCGGAAGTCGAGCTGGAACAGCTCGCGCTTCAGCACCTCGCTGTTGGTGAGGTTGCCGTTGTGGCCGAGCGTCACGCCGAACGGCGAGTTCACGTAGAACGGCTGCGACTCGAGGTCCGAGAACGCCGAGCCGGCGGTCAGGTAGCGGCAGTGGCCGATGCCGGCGGCGCCCATGAGGTCGCGCATGTTGCGGGTGCGGAACACGTTCTGCACAGTCCCGGCCCCTTGTACATGTGGAACTGCGGGCCCTCGCTCGTGACGATGCCGGCCGCGTCCTGGCCACGGTGCTGGAGGAGCAGGAGCCCGTCGTAGAGAAGCTGGTTGACGGGCGTATGCGCTACGACGCCGACGATGCCGCACATCTTACGGTCACACCTTTCTGTCCGCGGGAGCGGCACGGGGTAACGTGCGGCCGTCGCGGGAATAGTCAAGCCGTTCCGCCCACTGCCGGGGCAGCCACGGCGCGAGCGACAGGGCCGCCACCGCGAGGGGCTTGGCCAGAGTCGAATTCTGCCACCAATCCTCGCGCGGCAGCGCGGTCAGGCCGGCCACCAGCACGAACGCCATCACCACCACGACGCCGCGCGCCACACCGAAGAGCGCGCCGAGGAAGCGGTCGACGAACCCGAGCCCCGCCTTGCGGATCACGCCGGCCAGCGGCCACGCCACGAGCGCCCCGAGCAGCAGCGCCGCGAGCAGGATCAGGGCGAACGCGACGAGATAGCGCACCACCGGGCTCGCCCCGAAGTCCGGCAGCCACGCCCCGACCAGGGGCGTGAAGGCCACCGCCGCGAAGAACCCCACCACCCACGCGAGCAGCGCGATCAGCTCCCGCGTCACGCCGCGCACGAAGGCGAACAGCATCGAGAGGCCGATGACGCCGAGCACCGCGCCGTCGAACACCGTCATCGGGGGCGGCAGCGCGCTACTTGGACGGTGCGATGATTCCGGCGTAGCCCTCGCCCTTCAGCTTGTCGCGCGCCGCCGCCGCGGCCTCGCGCGAGGCGAACGGGCCGACCCGCACCCGGTAGAGCGTGCCGCGGCTGGTCTGCAGGGGCTCGGTGTACGCGGGATAGCCCAGCTTCTTGAGCTTGTTCGACAGCGCGTTCGCCCCGTAGTTGTCGGAGAAGGCGGCGAGCTGCACCGAGAAGCCGGAAGCGGCGTCGTGCGCCGCGCCGCCATTCGCGCCATCCTTCGGCGCGGCGGCTTTCGCATCCGCCTTGGGCTCGGATTTCGCCTCGGGCTTGGCGTCGGCCTTGGGCTCGGCCTTGGCTTCCGGCTTGGCCTCGGCCTTCACGTCGGCCTTGGGCGGCGCCTTCGCGGCGTCGGCCTTCGGGGCCGCATCCGCCTTGGCGGGTGCCTCGGATTTCGGCGCAGGCGCGGGCTCGGCCTTGGGCTCCGCCTTCGCGTCGGCCTTCGGTGCCTCGGCCGGCGGCGCTTCGACCTTCGGCGCCTCGGCGACGACCGCGGGCTCCGCCTTGGGCGCCGCATCGGCCTTCGCCTTGTCGTCCGGCGCGGGCTCGGGCGCCTTCGCGTCGGCCTTCGCCGGCGCCGGGCGCGGCGCATCCGCGCGCGATTTCTCGTTCAGCTTGTTGACGAACTTGGCGTCGTCGACCGGCGGGATCTTGACCGACACGTCCTCGCCGAGCGGCTTGGGCTCGCTTTCGAGCAGCATCGGCACGAACACGGCGGCGGCGAGCGCCAGCACGATGGCGCCGACGAGCCTGCGCCGCGCACGCCGGCGCAGGTCGTCGACGTTGACATCTTCGGAAGCGGGCATGGGGGCAACGGCCTACCGCCGCAGCGCGGCAAGCGCCGCCGCGACGGTCAGGAACGATCCGAAAACGACGATTCTATCAGCCTCGCCCGCGGTATCCCGGGCGGCACGGAAGGCGGCGTCCACGTCGTCGAACGTGCGGATCGCGGCCGCCGGCACCCCGGCAGCGACCAGCGTGTCGCGCAGCCACGCCGCCGGGGTTCCGCGCGGCCCGGGCAGCGGCGCCACGTGCCAGCGGTCGACGCGTGCGCGCACCGCGTCCGCCACGCCCGCGACGTCCTTGTCGCCGAGCATCGCGAACACCGCCGTCGTCTGCGGGAAGTAACCCTGCGCGTCCAGCGCACCGGCGAGCGCGCGTGCGGCGTGCGGGTTGTGCGCGACGTCGAGCACCACCGCCGGCCGGCCCGGCACGACCTGGAAGCGGCCGGGCAATTCCACCGTGAGCAGGCCGTCGCGCACCGCGCCGCCGCTCACCGGCAGGCGGTCGTGCAGGAGGTCGAGCACGCACAGCACCGTCGCCGCGTTCGCGAGCTGGTAGCGGCCGCGCAGCGCGGGGAACGGCAGCCCGAAGCGCTCGCCGCGCGGGCCCCGGAAGCGCCACTGCGTGCGCTCGTCCACGTAGCCGTAGTCGTCGCCGATTAGGAGAAGCCGCGCGCCCGTCTCCTGCGCGACGGCGGCCACGCTGGCCGGCGGCGCGGGATCGGCGCACACCGCCGGGCGCCCGGCGCGCATGATGCCCGCCTTCTCGCGGCCGATGTGCTCGCGCGTCGGGCCGAGGTACTCCATGTGGTCGAGGTCCACGCTCGCGATCACCGCCACGTCGGCGTCGATCACGTTCACCGCGTCGAGCCGGCCGCCCAGCCCGACTTCGAGGACCAGCGCGTCGAGGTTCGCGCGCGCGCAGAGCCAGAAGGCCGCCAGCGTGCCGAACTCGAAGTAGGTGAGCGGCGTCGGCAGCCCGTCGGCGCCGGGCGTGGCGACCCGCGCGTCTTCCACCGCGTGCAGCGCCGCCACGATCGCGTCGTCGGTCGCCTCGACCCCGAGGAGCCGGATGCGCTCGTTGAAGCGCAGCAGGTGCGGCGACGTGTAGAGCCCCACGCGATACCCGGCACTCTCCAGGATCGACTCCAGCATCGCGCACGTCGAGCCCTTGCCGTTGGTGCCGCCGACCGTGACCACCGGGCACGCGATGCGCGCGTCGAGGTTGGCGAGCACCGCGCGCACGCGATCGAGGCCGAGCGCGATGGACTTCGGATGCAGCGATTCGAGGTAGGCGAGCCAGTCCGCGAGACCCGCGGGTCGCGACCCAGCGCTATCGACGTGCGCCATGGACATGCGAGCCGCACACCGAGGCGCAGCCGATGGCAAGACACTCGTTGTTGCGTCGCCTTTGCCAGCGGCCGACGCCGGGCCGCCCCAAGGCGGCCGCCTGACTTCGCACTTGGGGTGCCGGCTGCAAAAGGCGCGACGCCGCCGTCACGTCATCCCCCGCCCCCACGGACGCCTTTTGCAGACGTCGCTACGGCGTCGGCTGCCGCAGGAGCAGCGCCAGCAGGCTCGCGAGTTCGTCGCGCAACTGACGGCGGTCGACGATGAGGTCGAGCGCGCCCTTCTCCAGCAGGAACTCGGCGCGCTGGAAGCCCTCGGGCAGCTTCTCGCGCACGGTCTGCTCGATGACGCGCGGCCCGGCGAAGCCAATCAGCGCGCCGGGCTCCGCGATCACGAGGTCCGCGACGAACGCGAACGACGCGGACACACCGCCCATGGTCGGGTCGGTGAGGATCGACACGAACGGCAGCCGCGCCTTGTTCAGTTCCTGCAGCACGGCGGTGGTCTTCGCCATCTGGAAGAGCGAGTTGACGCCTTCCTGCATGCGCGCACCGCCGGAAGCCGACACGCACACGAACGGCACGCGGTTGTCGAACGCGACGCGCACGCCGCGCACGAAGCGTTCGCCGACCACCGAGCCCATCGACCCGCCCATGAACTCGAACTCGAACGCCGCGAGCACCAGCGGCACGCTCTTCACGCTGCCCTGCATGACGACGAGCGCGTCAGTCTCGCCGGTCTGCTCGAGCGCGGCGGCGAGGCGGTCCGGGTACTTCTTCTGGTCCTTGAACTTGAGGCTGTCGACCGGCACCACCTCGGAGCCGATCTCGAAGCGGCCTTCGGCGTCGAGGATCTGGTCGACCCGCTCGCGCGCCGACACGCGGTTGTGGTGCCCGCACTTCGGGCAGACGGAGAGGTTCTTCTCGAGGTCGGTGCGGTAGAGCACGGCCTCGCAGGCCGCGCACTTGACCCAAAGCCCTTCGGGAACCGGATTGCGGCGCTCGCCCGGCGTGCGCTGGATGCGCGGAGGAAGCAGCTTCTGCAGCCAGGTCATCGGGCGCTCCTCAAGCGTGGCGCGCGGACGCGGCCTTGGCGGGCATGCCGTCCAGCGCTACGCGAATCGTACCAAGCCACGCGCCGGCGCGCGAGGCGGCGTCCGCCGGCGCGCCCGACTCGATCTCCTGGATGATGCGGCTGCCGATGACGACCGCGTCGGCGTGCGCGGCGATCGCCTGCGCGCTGGCGGCGTCGCGGATGCCGAAGCCCACGCCCACGGGGATCGTCACGTGGCGCCGGATCTCCGCGAGCTTGCGCGCGACCTCGGCGGTGTCGAGGTGGCCGGCCCCGGTGACACCCTTGAGCGACACGTAGTACACGTAGCCGCGCGCAAGCTTCGCGACAGCGGCGATACGCGACTCCGGCGTGGTGGGCGCCAGCAGGAAGATCGGCGCGATGCCGTGCTCGTGCATCAGCGCCGCGAACGCCTCCGACTCCTCGGGCGGGTAATCGACCACCAGCACGCCGTCCACGCCGGCGGCCCGCGCGCGCTGCGCGAACGCCTGCGCGCCCATCGCCTCGATCGGGTTCGCGTAGCCCATGAGCACCACGGGCGTCACGGTGTTCGCCGTGCGGAAGGCCGCGACCGTGTCGAGCACGTCGGCCAGCCGCACGTGCTGCGCCAGCGCACGCTCGGACGCGCGTTGCACGACCGGCCCGTCGGCCATCGGGTCCGAGAACGGGACGCCCAGCTCGATGACGTCGGCCCCGCCCTCCACCAGCGCGTCCATGATCGGGCGCGTGGCGGCCAGCGACGGATCGCCGGTGGTGACGTAGGGAATGAGCGCGGTCCGGCCGGCGGCGCGCAGGTTCGCGAAGGTGGTGTCGAGGCGGTTCAAGGGTGACCTCGCGGACGCCGCACGGGGCGGCGTCCGTGGCAGGGAATCAGCGCGTTGCCGGGTTGCACTCCGGGCGGCAGTAGAACTTGAGGCCCGAGCGCTCGGCGACGGTGTTCATGTCCTTGTCGCCGCGGCCCGAGAGGTTGACGAGCAGGATCTTGTCCTTCGGCAGCGTGGGCGCGAGCTTCTTCGCGTATGCGAGGGCATGCGACGACTCGAGCGCCGGGATGATGCCCTCGATGCGGCAGCAGTCGTGGAAGGCGGCGAGCGCCTCGGCGTCGTCGATCACGACGTACTCCGCGCGCTGCGAGTCCTTGAGCCACGCGTGCTCGGGGCCGACCCCGGGGTAGTCGAGGCCCGCCGACACCGAGTGCGTCTCGATGATCTGGCCGCCGTCGTCCTGCAGGAGGTACGTGCGGTTGCCGTGCAGCACGCCCGGCCGGCCGCCGGTGAGCGACGCCGCGTGGCGGCCGCTCGCGAGGCCTTCGCCCCCGGCCTCCACGCCGATGAGGCGCACCTGCGCGTGCGGGATGTACGGGTAGAAGATGCCCATCGCGTTGCTGCCGCCGCCCACGCACGCGATCACGGCGTCCGGCTGGCGGCCCGCGTACTCCGGCATCTGCACGACGCACTCGTCGCCGATCACGCGCTGGAAGTCGCGCACCATCATCGGGTACGGGTGCGGGCCGGCGACGGTGCCGATGATGTAGAACGTGGTGTCGACGTTGGTGACCCAGTCGCGCATCGCCTCGTTCAGCGCGTCCTTCAGCGTCTTGCTGCCGGACTCGACCAGGACCACCTTGGCGCCGAGCAGGTTCATGCGGAAGACGTTCTGCGCCTGGCGCTTCACGTCCTCGGAGCCCATGTAGACGACGCACTCCATGCGTAGCGCGGCGATGGTCGCGGTGGCGACCCCGTGCTGGCCGGCACCCGTCTCCGCGATCACGCGCGGCTTGCCGAGGCGCTTCGCGAGCAGCGCCTGCCCGATCACGTTGTTGATCTTGTGCGCGCCGGTGTGGTTCAAGTCCTCGCGCTTGAGCCAGATCTGCGCGCCACCGAGTTCGCGCGACCAGCGCTCGGCGTGGTAGACCGGCGACGGCCGGCCGACGTAGTGCTTCAACTCGCGCTCGAACTCGGCGCGGAACGCGGGATCGTGCTGGTAGTGCGCGTACTGCGCCTTGAGCTCGTCGAGCGCGCGGATCAGCGTCTCGGCGACGAACACGCCGCCGTACGGGCCGAAGTGCCCGCGCTCGTCGGGAAGGTTGTAGGGCAGGTCAGGCATCCGCATTGCGCACTCCGTCGATGAACGCCGCGATGCGCGCGGCGTCTTTGAGGCCGCGGCGGGGCTTGCCGTCCGGACCGCGTTCCTCCACCCCGCTCGACACGTCCACCGCCCACGGCCGCACCGCGTGGATCGCAGTGCCGACGTTGGCGGCGTCGAGCCCGCCCGAGAGCACCACCGGCGCCGGCAGCCTCGCCTGCACGGCGGCCAGCCGGTTCCAGTCGAACGCGCGTCCCGTGCCGCCCGGGAGGTCGCCGGGCGCGAAAGAGTCGAACACGAGGCCCGCGGCACCGGCGTAGGCAGCCGCGTATTCTAGCAAATCGACCCCGTCCTTCACGTGGACAGCCTTGAGCCATGGCCGGCCGAAGCCCGCGCAGAACGCGGGGGATTCGCTGCCGTGGAACTGCAGCACGTCGATCGGCACGGCGGCGAGCACGTCGCGCACCTCGGCCTCCGTGGGATCGACGAACAACCCGACCTTGCCCACGAACGGCGGCAGCGCGGCGGCGATGGCCCGCGCCTGCCCGAGGTCCACCACCCGCGGCGTGCCGGGCCAGAACACGAGGCCGATCACGTCGGCGCCCGCGCGCGCGGCGGCCACGCCGTCGGCGACGCGCGTGATGCCGCAGATCTTGACGCGCGTGCGGTGGCTCACGCGGCACCTCCCGCGACCGGCCGCACGGTCGGCGGCAGGCCGAAGCGCGCGTCGTAGTCCGCCCCGGCGAAGTAGAGGCCGGCGGCCGCGAAGGTCGGCGCCGCCAGCGTGCGGTCGCGTGCCGCAAGCAGCTCGGCGAGCCACGCGACCGGCTTGCGCCCGGCGCCCACGTACACGAGCGAGCCGACGAGGTTGCGCACCATGTGATGGAGGAACGCGCTGGCGGAGAAGTCGAAGCGGACGATGCCGTGCTCCAGGGCGACGCGCGCGCGCGTGAGGGTCTTCACCGGCGACTTCGCCTGGCACTCCGCGGCGCGGAACGACGAGAAGTCGTGCGTGCCGACCAGCGCCACGGCGGCCGCCTGCATCGCGGCGACGTCGAGGGGCTGATGGTACCAGCCCACGCGGTGCGCACTGAGCGCGGGCCGCTCGGGCCGGTTCTGCAGCAGGTACGTGTAGTGCCGCGCGGACGCGGCGAAGCGGGCGTGGAAGTCGTCACCGACCGGATGCGCCCACAGCACCGCGACCTCCGCGGGCAGGTGGGCGTTCACGCCCCGCACCCACGCGCTCGACGGACGCACGGCGTCGGTGTCGAAATGGACGACCTGAGAGACCGCGTGCACGCCCGCGTCGGTGCGCCCGGCCGCGACGACGCCGACCGGGTGCCCCGCGATCTCCCCGATCGCGGCTTCCAGCGCATCCTGCACGCCGCAGTGCGACGGCTGGGACTGGAAGCCGCAGAAGGCGAAGCCCGCGTATTCGAGGCCGAGGCAGAGGCGCATGCGTGGGTCGGGGTCGGGGAGTCAGGGAGCGCTGACCCGCAGCATAGCGAAACCGGGTCGCGCAAAAGAAAGAAGCCGCCGGCGTGGCGCGCGGCGGCTTCGAGTGCAGCGGGCAGTTCGGTGCCTGATCCTCTAGCCCATCTTGCCGAGCAGCGCCTTCGCCTCGGCCTTCTGCTGGTCGTCGCCCTCGTGCAGCACTTCCTGCAGGATCTCGCGCGCGCCCTCGACGTCGCCCATCTCCTGGTACGCCTTGGCAAGGTCGAGCTTGGTGGCCGCGTCGTGCCACTGGCCGTCGAGTACCGACGGCGTCGGGTCCTCGAACGTCGTGCGCTCGGGGTCGAAGGAGAGGTCGAGCTTGTCGAGTTCCAGCGCGGCGGCCGGGCGCGTGAGCGACGGGGCGGCGGCCCCGGCGGCTTCCAGCGCCGGTTCGGGCTCGGGCGGGCGCGGCTTGGCCATCGGCGCCGGCTTCTCCTCCTCGTCGAGCTTGAAGTCGAGGTCGAAGCGCTGCGGCTCGGGCGCCACCGATCCCACCTTCTCGGCGAACGATTCCGCCGTGATGTGCGGCTCGACATGTTCCGGCGGCGTGGCGGCGACGGCGGCGGCGATGGCCGCCCCGGCGCCGGCGCCGAGCGACAGCGTGCGGTCGAGGTCCACGCTCTCGCCGGCACGCTTCGCCGTCTTCTCGAGCTCGGACTCGGCACCGGCGAGGATGTCCGCCGGCGACTTGGGTGCGGCCCCCGACGACGGCGAGATCGAGATCTCGTCGTCCATCTGGAACTCGAGGCTGCGGTCGCCGCCGATGTCGCGCGGCAGCGCGGCTTCGAGGCTCGCCTCGGTCGCGGCCGGCGTCGTGTCGACCGCGGCGCGCGGCACAGGCGCCCCACCCTCGCCGAACATCGGGTTGTTCGGATCGAGCTGGCGGCCGAGCGCGACCGCCTTCTGCCAGACCTCGCCCTGCCCGCTCGTCACCGAGTACAACTCGGAGGCGACCGTCTCGAACGCCGACGGCTTGTTGTGCTGTGCGTGGATCTCGAGGAGCTTGAGGTAGATCTCCTGCCGCTGCGGATCCTTCTTCAGCGCGTCCTTGAGGATCTCCTCCGCCTGCGCGTCACGGCCGTAGGCCAGGTACACCTCGGCTTCGGCGATCGGGTCGACCTCGTCGGTGTCGATGTTGCCGAGGCCCTCGCGGCTGAAGTCGCTGGCGAGCGAGTTGTCGCCCGTGTTCACGACGCCGCCGCCGGTCGAGCCGAACACCGTGTTGGTCTTGATGTCGGTGCCCGAGATGATGCTGTCCTCGAACTTCGTGGTCTTGCGCCGGCGCATCGCGAAGATGGCCGCGACGCCGCCCAGCACCGCGAGCGCGAGCGCGCCGAGCGCCCACATCGGCGTGTTGGACAGGAGTTCCTCGAAGAAGCCCGGCGGCTCCTTCGCCGGCGCCTTCGCGACCGGCTTCGGCGGCGCGGGCTTCGGCGGCTCGGCCGCCTTCGGGGGCTCCGTCTTGGGTGGTTCGGCCTTCGGGGGCTCGGCCGCCTTCGGCGGTTCCGCGGCCTTCGGGGGCTCCGCCTTGGGCGGTTCCGCGGCCTTGGGCGGCTCGGCCTTGGGGGGTTCTGCAGCCTTGGGCGGCTCCGCCTTCGGAGGTTCAGCCTTCGGCGGCACCGGGGCCGGCGTGGCGGCCTTGGGCGGCTCGGGCGCCTTGGCGGCGGGCGCCGGCGGGGGCGGCGGCGGCACGGGAGCCGGCGCCGCGGCCGGCGCGGGGGCCTTGCCCTTCGCCTGCTCGGCCTGCGTCTGCGCCTGCGCGAGCGTCTGGTTCTTGAGTTCCACCGCGCGCTGCAGGTCCTTGAGCGTCTTCTCGAGGTCCGCGATACGGCTCTGCGCCTCGCGCAGCTGCGCGGCCTGCGCGGCGCTGGTCTCCGCGGCCGCGGCACCGCCGCCGCCCTTGGAGACGCCTGCCTCGCGCGAAACCTTCAGCTGGTCGGAGCCCGGCCGGACCGCCGGCGTGCTCTCCTGCACCGCGGTGCCGATGCGGCCGCCGGCGGTACGGGTGGTCGATTCCCCCGCGGTCGGCGCCGCGCCCGCAACGCGGTCGCGATAGGCACGCCAGTCGGAGGCCTGCACCTGCACGGTCTTCGTGGCTTCGGCGGCGGACGCCGACGCCGCGTCCGCGGCGTTCGGGATCGTGATGATGGCGCCCGTGCGCAGGCGGTTCATGTTGCCGCCGTCGAACGCGTTGGCGTTGCTCTTGAACAGCGCGACCAGCATCTGGTCGAGCGTCACCGTGTCGGGCTTGTAGTTCTGCGCGATCTTGGACAGCGTGTCGCCGCGCTTGACCTCGTACGAGTCGCCCTGCTGGCCGGAGGGGGCGGCCGCCGCCGGCGCGGGGGCGGGTCGGGTGGCCGGCGCCGCGGGGGCGGCCGGGCGCGGCGCGGGCGCAGCGCCGGGACGCACGGGGGTGATCGGGTCGACCGGCGGCGTGGCAGTGCCCGGCGGGTCGAGCAGGAACGTGTAGTCGCGCACGACGCGGCCGGAGGCCCAGTTGGCTTCCACCAGCAGGTCGAGGTAGGGCTCGGTGACCGGGGTGCTCGACGTGACGCGCAGGTAGGCGGTGTCGCCCGGGCCGCGCTCGACCGAGATCCGCGCGCGCTGCAGCACGCCCTGGTAGGTCAGGTTGTTCTGCTTGTACAGCGACGGGTCGGCGATCTTCGCCGTCAGCGTGTCGAGTTCCTCCTTGGAGGTCGACAGGAGCTCGATGCGGGCCACCAGCGGCTGCCCGACGTAGGACTCGACGGCCAGCTTGCCGAGGCCGAGCGCGTACACCGCGGGCGGCAGCGCCAGGGCAGCCGCCACGACGGTCATCTTGAACATGGGTTTGACGCGCATACCGCCCCCCTCGGAAACGCTGTTTGGCTCAAGCTAACATAACATCATGGGTTTAGCGGTGCAAGCTAAACCCCGGTATTAGCTCGTGTTTTGGGCAAACGGGCGCGCCCGCGGCAGGCAACTTCATGCCGCCGTAATAGCCGCCGGCGCAAGTGGTTGGGTGCCCGCCGGAACGTGCCACTACATCTAGTGGCGGCGCCCCCGCGGACCGCTGTTGCGTTCCTGCCGCGCGACGCCACGGCGCGCGCCGGCCCCGGCGGGACAAAACATGGCAAAAAGGCGGGCCCCGGCGACCGCACGCCCCATCCCGCGGCAATTGGCATGCCGCCGCGGCACGGGACTGCATCCGTTTGCCCGCAACTGCATGCCGCTTCCCGCCCTTCCCGGGGAAAGCACGGACGTCCCGCCCGCGTCCCCAATGGCCGGCGGCGACCGCCGCCGGCGATGGTCGCCGCCCGGGATGCGCACTGGGGCGCGCCCCGGGGCGGTCCCTGCCTACTTACCGACCAGGATGCGCAGCATGCGGCGCAGCGGCTCGGCGGCGCCCCACAGCAGCTGGTCGCCGACCGTGAACGCGGAGAGGTACTCCGGTCCCATCGCCAGCTTGCGCAGGCGACCGACCGGTACCGTCAGCTTCCCGGTGACGGCGGCGGGCGTCAGCTCGCGCATGCTCTCGTCGCGCTTGTTCGGGATGAGCCGCACCCACTCGTTGGCCCCGGCGATCATCTGTTCGATCTCGGGCAGCGGGACGTCGCGGCGCAGCTTGATGGTGAGCGCCTGGCTGTGGCAGCGCATCGCGCCGATGCGCACGCACAGCGAGTCGACGGGGATCACGTTGGCGCTGGTGCGGCCGAGGATCTTGTTCGACTCGGCGCCGCCCTTCCATTCCTCGAGGCTCATCCCGTTGCCCATGTCCTTGTCGATCCACGGGATGAGCGAGCCGGCGAGCGGCACGCCGAAGTTCGCGGTCGGGAACCGCTCGTCGCGCAGGATGCCGGCGACCTCGCGGTCGATGTCGAGGATCGCGGAGCCCGGGTCGGCCAGCAGGTCCTTCGCCGCGCGGTGCGCCTCGCCCATCTGCGCGAGCAGCTCGCGCATGTTCTGCGCGCCGGCGCCGGAAGCCGCCTGGTACGTCATGCACGTCATCCACTCGACGAGGTCGCGCTCGAAGAGGCCCGCGAGCGCCATGAGCATCAGGCTCACCGTGCAGTTGCCGCCGATGTAGTTCCTGATGCCCTTCGCGAGCGCCGCGTCGATCACCTTGCGGTTGACCGGGTCGAGGATGATCACCGCGTCGTCCTGCATGCGCAGCGTCTTCGCGGCGTCGATGAAGTAGCCGTTCCAGCCCGCCGCGCGCAGCTTCGGGTACATCGCACTCGTCCAGTCGCTGCCCTGGCACGAGATGATCACGTCCTGCTTGGTCAGCACCGACACGTCGGCCGCGTCGGCGAGCGGCGCCGTCTTCCCGTTGACCTCCGGCCCGGTGCCACCGGCCGCCGAGGTGGAGAAGAACGTCGGCTCCACGTGATCGAAATCGCGCTCCTCGCGCATCCGCTGCATGAGGACCGAGCCCACCATGCCGCGCCAACCCACTATCCCTGCTCGCATCGCTTCACCCTTCGTCTGATTGCTCGTGGTCGAAATCGAGATTACCCGCCTGCCGCACCTAGCGACCACCCGGTTTTCGCAAAGTCCGGGTGGATTTCCGGGCGCTGGCCGCCCCGGACCCGGCGGATCCCGGGTCCGCGGCGGGCACGGCCGGCCGCAGGCGCGCCATCGTGTAGGCGTCCACCAGGACGCCGTCGCGCAGCGCGTACTGGCGCAGGGTGCCCTCCACCTCGAAGCCGAACTTGCGGTAGAGGGCGATGGCGGCGGCGTTGTCCGTGTACACCGTGAGCTCGAGCCGCCGGTAGGCGAACCAGTGGTCGGCGAGGTCGAGCAGTGCCTTCATGAGCGCGGTGCCCACCCCCTTGCCCTGCCAGTCGTCGCGCACCGACATGCCGATCGAGCCGGCGTGGCGCCGGCGCGGCGACGACGACGTGGCGTGCAGCCCGGCGTTGCCGACCACCTCGCCGTCCGCCTCGCAGACGAGGATGTAGTCGCCCGAGGCGATGTCGGCGATGCGCTTGCGCCAGAGCTCCATCGAGGGGAAGGGCATCTGCAGCGTGCCCGCCTGCGCCCTCGGCGCCGAGAAGGTGGCCTGCATCGCGTCCGCGTCGCGCTCCTCTGCGCGGCGCACGGTCAGCACGGGCCGCCGCGCCCGGTTCATGATCGGAGCGCCGCGACCACCGCATCCCCCATCGCCCGCGTGCCGATGCTCTTCTCGCCCGGCAATGCGATGTCGCCGGTGCGATGCCCCTGCTGCAGCACGCGGCGCACGGCGCCCTCGATGCGGTCCGCCACGTCCGCGCGCGCGAACGTGTAGCGGAACATCATGCCGAGCGACAGGATCGTCGCCAGCGGGTTGGCCTTGTCCTGCCCCGCGATGTCCGGCGCCGAGCCGTGGATCGGCTCGTACAGGCCCTTCTGGTTCGCGTCGAGCGACGCGGACGGCAGCATGCCGATCGAGCCCGCGAGCATCGACGCCTCGTCCGAGAGGATGTCGCCGAAGATGTTGCCGGTGACGATCACGTCGAACTGCTTCGGGTTGCGCACGAGCTGCATCGCGGCGTTGTCGACGTACATGTGCGATAGCGCGACGTCCGGATACTCGGGGGCCAGCGCCGTGACCGTCTCCCGCCACAGGATGCTTGTGTCGAGCACGTTGGCCTTGTCGACCGAGCAGAGCCTGCGGCCGCGCCGGCGGGCAGTCTCGAAGCCGACCCGCGCGATCCTCCGCACTTCCGCGACGCTGTAGTGCATCGTGTCGAAGCCTTCGTCGTCGCCGGCGGCGGACTTGCGCCGGCCGCGCGGCTGGCCGAAGTAGATGTCGCCGGTGAGCTCGCGGATGATCATGAGGTCGAGCCCCGCGACCACCTCGGGCTTCAGCGTCGACGCCGCGGCGAGCTCCGGGTAGAGCAGCGCCGGCCGCAGGTTCGCGAACAGGCCGAGCGCCTTGCGGATGCGCAGGAGGCCCTGCTCGGGCTTCATCGCGCGGGGCAACGTGTCGTACCGGGGGCCGCCGACCGCGCCCAACAGGATCGCGTCGGCCGCCTGCGCGAGCGCCAGCGTGGCCGGCGGCAGCGGGTCGCCTGCGGCGTCGTAGCCGGCGCCGCCCATCGGCGCCGACTCGGTCTCGATCGGCAATCCCTCGCCGCGCAGCACGTCGAGCACGCGCTGCGCCTGCCCGACGATCTCGGGCCCGATGCCGTCGCCCGGCAGGATGGCGATCTTCATGCGATGGGGCCTTTCCCGAAGAGACGCAGAGGCGCCGACGAAACTCGGGATTCCCGTTGCGCGTCTTCCAGTTGTTCACGTAGTGGCATGCGTCGTCCCAAGACACGAAGCGCAGAGCCGCAGGTCCGCCGCCCTGCCCTTCTCTGCGCCTCGGCGTCTCTTTGTGAAAAAAGCGCCCGACCGTCAGGAAAGCCAGGGATTGTCGGCCAGCCGTTTTGTCTCGAAGGCCCGGATCGCCTCGGCGTGCTCGAGCGTGAGCCCGATGTCGTCCAGTCCGTTGAGCAGGCAGTGCTTGCGGAACGGCTCGACGTCGAAGCCGAACGCGAGCGCGCCGTCGACGGTGGCGACCACCTGCCGCTCGAGGTCGACCGTCAGCCGGAAGCCGGGAAACGCGAACGTGTCGGCGAAGAGCCGGTCGACCTGCGACTCGGGCAGCACGATCGGCAGCAGGCCGTTCTTGTAGCAGTTGTTGTGGAAGATGTCGGCGTACGACGGCGCGATCAGCGCGCGGAAGCCGAAGTCGGCGAGCGCCCATGGCGCGTGCTCGCGCGAGCTGCCGCACCCGAAGTTGCGGCGCGCGAGCAGGATCGACGCACCGGCGTAGCGCGGGTCGTTCAGCACGAACTGCGGGTTGCGCGGGCGCCTCGCGTTGTCCATCCCGGGCTCGCCGTGGTCGAGGTAGCGCCACTCGTCGAACAGGTTCGGGCCGAAGCCCGACCTCTTGATCGACTTCAGGAACTGCTTCGGGATGATGGCGTCCGTGTCGACGTTCGCGCGGTCGAGCGGCGCGACGATCCCGGTGTGGACCCGAAACGGCTGCATGGCGGTTCCCTTGCTCGTTCGTTATTTCGGCTTCGACTTCTCGGCCGCGCTTTCGAGCGCCTGCCCGCCGGCCTTGAGGTCGCGGCCGACGCCAGCGACCGTGTTGCAGCCGGCGATCGCCGCTGCGAGTCCGGCGATCAGCGCAAGTGCGGCCAGCCTGCGCGCCATGCGTGCCTCGCTAGTACAGACGGCGCACGTCGACGAAGTGCCCGGCGATGGCGGCCGCGGCGGCCATCGCCGGGCCGACGAGGTGCGTGCGGCCGCCGGCCCCCTGGCGGCCTTCGAAGTTGCGGTTCGACGTCGACGCGCAGCGCTCGCCCGGCTCGAGCCGGTCGTCGTTCATTGCGAGGCACATCGAGCACCCCGGCTCGCGCCACTCGAAGCCCGCGTCGCGGAAGATGCGGTCGAGCCCCTCGGCCTCGGCCTGCGCCTTCACGAGGCCGGAGCCCGGCACGACCATCGCGAGCTTCACGCTGTCGGCGACGCGGCGGCCGCGCGCCACCGCGGCGGCCTGCCGCAGGTCCTCGATCCGCGAATTCGTGCACGAGCCGATGAACACCTTGTCGATGCGGATGTCGGTCATCGGAGTGTTCGGCACGAGCCCCATGTAGGAAAGCGCGCGCGCGATGCCCTCGCGCCGCGTCGCGTCGCGCTCGCGGTCCGGGTCGGGCACGCGCTCGTCGATCGCCGCGACCATCTCGGGTGACGTGCCCCACGTGACCTGCGGGCGCATGGCCGCGGCGTCGAACACGTGCGTGGTGTCGAAGCGCGCGCCGTCGTCGGACGCCAGCGTGCGCCAGTGCGCGACCGCCCGGTCCCACAGCGCGCCGGTCGGCGCGAACGGCCGACCTTTGACGTAGTCGATCGTCCGCTGGTCGGCGGCGACCATGCCGGCGCGCGCGCCCGCCTCGATCGCCATGTTGCAGACGGTCATCCGCCCTTCCATCGTGAGCCCGCGGATCGCCTCGCCCGCGAACTCGATCGCGTGGCCGGTGCCGCCGGCCGTGCCGATGCGCCCGATGATCGACAGCACGAGGTCCTTCGCGGTGACGCCGGCCGGCAGGCGGCCGTCGACGCGGATCAGCATCGACTTCGCCTTCTTCATGATGAGGCACTGCGTGGCCAGCACGTGCTCGACCTCGGACGTGCCGATGCCGAACGCGAGCGCCGCGAACGCGCCGTGCGTGCTCGTGTGCGAGTCGCCGCAGACGACGGTCATCCCCGGCAGCGTCGCCCCCTGTTCCGGCCCGATCACGTGGACGATGCCCTGGCGCTTGTCGAGGAACGGGAAGTACGCCTTCGCGCCGTGCACGCGGATGTTCTGGTCGAGCGTCTCCACCTGCGTGCGCGAGATCGGGTCCGTGATGCCGCGGTCCCAGTCCTTGGTCGGCGTGTTGTGATCGGCGGTCGCGACCACCGACGCCGCGCGCCACGGCTTGCGGCCGGCGAGCTTCAGCCCCTCGTACGCCTGCGGGCTCGTCACCTCGTGCACGAGGTGGCGGTCGATGTAGAGCAGCGCCGTCCCGTCCGCTTCCTCGCGGACGACGTGGCTGTCCCATAACTTGTCGTAGAGCGTGCGCGCCATGGCCGGTCGCGGCGAGGGAGTATGCGGTTTTGCCGCCGAACGGCGATTATTGCATAGCAGCACGAACCCTGTCCGTGACGGCCGCAACGAGGTCCGACCGCCCCGGCTCGAAGGTCGCCGCCGGCGTGGCGCGCAGCCACGTCAGCTGCCGCTTCGCGAGCTGGCGCGTCGCGGCGACGCCCTTCGCGCGCAGCGCAGCCGCGTCGATCGCGCCGTCCGCGAATTCCCACGCCTGCCGGTAGCCGACGCAGCGCATCGACGGCAGGTCGGGCGTCAGCCGGTAGCGCCGGCGCAGCCCGCGCAGCTCGTCGACGAGGCCGGCGGCGAGCATCGCGTCGAAGCGTCGTGCGATCGCGTCGTGCAGCGCCCCCCGGTCGGCGGGCACCAGCGCGATGGCGACCGATGCACCGAGCGCCGGGTCCTCGCGCCGCCCCTGCAGCGACGACAGTGGGCAGCCGGTCACCGCGTGCACCTCGAGAGCGCGCTGGATGCGCTGCGCGTCGGTCGGCGCGAGCCGCGCCGCGGACTTCGGATCGACACGCGCGAGCTCGGCGTGCAGCGCCGGCCAGCCGTCGCGCGCGGCGCGGGCGTCGATGGCCGTGCGCGTCGCGGCGTTCCCCGGCGGAAGCGCCGACAGCCCCTGCGTCAGCGCCTTGAAGTAGAGCATCGTGCCGCCTGCGAGGATCGGCACGCGGCCGCGGGCACGGATCGCGGCGATTGCCGCCAGCGCGTCGCGGACGAACCGCGCGGCCGAGTACGCTTCGGTCGGGTCGACGATGTCGATCAGGTGGTGCGCGACCCGCGCACGCTCGGCCGCGGACGGCTTGGCGGTGCCGATGTCCATGCCGCGGTAGACCTGCGCGGAGTCGACGCTGACGATCTCGCCGCCGAGCTGCTGCGCGAGCGCGAGCGCCAGCGCGCTCTTGCCCGACGCGGTCGGGCCCATCAGCAGGACGGCGGGCAGCACGTCGGGGCGCGGCGCGTGCTAGCGGCCGCGCATGAACAGGCGATCGAGGTCGGCGAGCGACAGCTGGTACCACGTCGGCCGGCCGTGATTGCACTGGCCGCCCCGCTCGGTCGCCTCCATCTGCCGCAGCAGCGCGTTCATCTCCGGCACCGCGAGCGCGCGGTTCGCGCGCACCGCACCGTGGCACGCCATCGTCGACAGCAGCTCGTCGCGCCGCGCCGCGAGCGCCTGCGTCCCGCCGAACTCGCGGATCTCGTGCAGCACGGCGCGCGCCAGCGCGGCCGGGTCGGCGTCGGTCAGCGGCGCCGGAACGCCGCGCACGGCGAGCGTGCCGGGTCCCAGCGTCGACAGCGCGAACCCGAGCCCCGCGAGCGCGTCCGCGTTCTCCTCGACCGTCGCGACCTCGAGCGGCTCCGCGGCGAACGTCGCCGGCACCAGCAGCGGCTGCACGGGCACGCGCCCGGACGCGGCCTTCAAGCGCTCGTAGACGATGCGCTCGTGCGCGGCGTGCATGTCGACCAGCACCAGCCCGGCGCGGTTCTGCGCGAGGATGTAGACGCCGTGCAGCTGCGCGAGCGCGAAGCCGAGCGGATGCGGATCGTCCTCGGGCAGCGCGGCCGGCGGCGCCGCGTCGCGCGCGCCGAAGAGCTTCGCGTAGAACGACGACGGCTCCGCCGCCGCGAGCGCGAGCGGCGCCTGCGCGCGCTCCCAGGTCCCCGGCGCGCCGGCGAACGGCACCGCGGTGCCGGCACCGCCGCGCGCGGGCACGCGTGGCGGCAGCTGCGCCGCCGCCACGCCCAGCCGCTCGGCCGCCGACACCGCGGGCTGTTCGGCGGCGGTCGCCGCGAGTGCCCGCTCGACCGCGTGCCGGACGAACTGGTGGATCGCGCCGGCGTCGCGGAAACGCACCTCGATCTTCTGCGGGTGCACGTTGACGTCGACCCGCCGCGGGTCGACGTCGAGCCACAGCGCGTACGCCGGCTGCCGGTCGTGGTGCAGCACGTCGCGGTACGCCTCGCGCAGCGCGTGCTGCAGCACGCGGTCGCGCACGAACCGGCCGTTGACGAACACGTACTGGCCGCCGCCCTGCGCCGCATACGCGGGCCGCACGGCGAAGCCCGCGAGGCGCACGCCCGGCGCCTCGACGTCCACGCGCGCCGCGTGCGCGACGAACGCATCGCCCAGCAACTGCTCGACGCGGGCCTGGCGCCCGCCGGCCGGCAGCCGGTGCACGACCCGGCCGTTGTGCTGCAACGTGAACGCCACCTCCGGATGCGCGAGCGCAACGCGCCGGAACGCCTCGTCGCAGTGACCCCACTCGGTGGCCTCGGTGCGCAGGAACTTGCGGCGCGCCGGCGTGTTGAAGAAAAGCTCCTCGACCGTCACCGACGTCCCGGCAGCCAGCGCCGCCGGCGTGACGGGCGCCACGGTGCCGCCCTCGACTTCGATTCGCCACGCGTGCGGCCTGCTCGCCGCGCGCGACGCGAGCGCCAGGCGCGACACGGACGCGATCGACGCCAGCGCCTCGCCGCGAAAGCCGAGCGACGCGATCGCCTCGAGGTCGAGCACCGTCGCGATCTTGGACGTCGCGTGCCGCGCCACCGCGAGAGCCAGGTCCTCGCGCTCGATGCCGGCTCCGTTGTCGGCGACGCGGATCCGCTTGACGCCGCCGCCGGCGACGTCGACGTCGACCTGCGTTGCGCCGGCGTCGAGCGCGTTCTCGAGGAGTTCCTTCAGCGCCGCGGCCGGCCGCTCGACGACTTCGCCGGCGGCGATCTGGTTGATCAGCAGGTCGGGCAGCGCGCGGATCGCGGCCATTACCGCCGCAGCCCCTGCGCCCAGCGTGCATAGACGCCGTCGGCGACCTCGCCGAGCGCCGCGAGCCGCGCCGGAAGCTCGCTCTGCAGGTCCGCGGCACTCTGCCGGTGCGTGCTCGAACGCGCGGGCAACTCCGCGGCACCCGTGCGGCACCACGCCTCGACCAGCTCGCGCGTCATCTCGATGTGGCACTGGAAACCGACGTGGCGATCGTCGACCAGGAAGCCCTGGTTCACCGCGACCTCGTTGGTGAGGATGCGCGTGGCCATCGGCGGCAGGTCGAATGCGTCGTAGTGCCACTGGAAGACGGGAAACCGCGGCAGGCCGCCGAACCAGTCGCGGCGCGCGCCGCGGTCGCAGACGTCGACGTGCAGCCACCCGATCTCGGGCTCGCGCATCCGCGCGACGCGCGCGCCCAGCGCCTTCGCCATCAGCTGGCCGCCGAGGCAGTGCCCGATCACCGGCGTGCCTTCCATGATCGCGTCGCGCAGCAGTGCGCACAGCGGCGCCACCCACGGGAGGTCGTCGTTGACGCTCATCGGCCCGCCCATCATGCCGATCCCCGCGTAGTCGCGCGGCGTCGCCGGAACCGCCGCGCCCTCGTCGAGCGCGACGAGCTCCCACGCGATCCCGTGGGCATCGAGCCACTCGCCGAAGCGACCCGGCGTTTCCGTCGGCGAGAAGCGGAATATGGCGACGGGCTGCATGGTCCGCCGATTCTAGCGCAACGGGGGTTTCACACCGAGACGCAGAGGCGCAGAGAACGTCGAGTGCAGCCGGCTGCGGCTGCACACCGCCATGCCGGGGCGGAGCGTCGCGCGCCGGACCCACGGCGATCTCGTGCGGGGACGCCGAGACGCCAAGCAGGCCATCGAGAATCTCTGCGCCTCTGCGTCTCTTTGTGGAATTTCAACGCGTCACATCTGCTTGAACAGGTGCGTGAACTGCCGCGAGATCGGCAGCTTCTCCTGCCGCTGCTTCAGCAGCACGAACTGGCGCTCCGCGTCCTCGCGCAGCACGCCGGACACGGCGTCGAGGTTGACGATGGTGCCGCGGTGGATCTGCCAGAACCGGTCCGGGTCGAGCTCGGCCAGCAGGTCCTTCAGCGGCGTGCGGATCAGCGCCTCGCCGCCGGCGAGCACCACGCGCGTGTACTTCGTGTCGGACTGGAAGTAGACGACGTCGGCGACCGGAATCAGCTTCACCTGCTTGCCGACGGCGGCCTTGATCCAGCGCATGCGCGCCGACGGCGTCGCCGCCGACTTGCGCAGCGCGTCGACCAGCGTGGAGAGGTCCGGCGGCGGCGTCCCGAGCTTCCGGCGCAGGCGCTCGACCATCGTCTGCAGCCGGTCCGTCTCGACGGGCTTCAGCAGGTAGTCGACGGCGCCGGCGTCGAACGCCTGCAGCGCGTACTGGTCGTACGCGGTGATGAACACGACGTGGCACTCGGTGCCGATCGCCGCGGCGACGTCGAGGCCCGAGCGCCCGGGCATGCGGATGTCGAGAAACGCGATCTGCGGCCGGTGCACGTCGAACAGCGCCAGCGCCTCGTCGCCATCCTCCGCTTCGGCGACGACGGCGAGCTCGGGCCAGACCAGCGCGAGCTTCTCCTTCAGGCGCTCGCGCATCAGCGCTTCGTCTTCCGCGATCAGTGCGGTCGGGTGGCTCATCGCTCAGGCGTGCTCCGGTGGCAGTTCGATGACGGGCCGCGGCCGCGTGTGCACCGCCGGCAGCGTGATCCGCGCGCGAAAGCCACGCGGGTCGTTCTCCTCGAGGTCCAGCGCGGCACGGGCGCCGTAGACGAGCCGCAGCCGCTCGCGGATGTTGGCGAGGCCGATGCCGCTCCCTGGCGCCGTCGCGCCGAGGCCGGCGCCGGTGTCGGACACCGCGAGCACGACGGCGTCCCCGTCGCGCGCGACCGCGACGTCGACGCGCCCGCCCTGCGGGACCGGTTCGATGCCGTGCTTGATCGCGTTCTCCGTCAGCGTGATCAGCATGCCCGGCGGGATCGGCACGTCGGCGACGTCGTCCGGGCACGCGAGCGACCACGCGAGGCGGCGGCCCAGGCGCGTCTGCATGATGCCGAGGTACGCGCGGATCATGTCCGCCTCCTGCCGCACCGTCGTCATCTCGTCGCGCAGCGCGGGCGCCGCGGCGCGCAGGAAGCGGATCAGCTCGCGGATCAGGTTCGCCGCGTCGGGTGCGTCCTTCTCGGCCAGCTGCTGCGCGCTGCCCAGCGTGTTGAACAGGAAGTGCGGCTCGATCTGCAGCTGCAGCAGTTTCAGCCGCGACTCGGCGAGCTGCCGCGACGTCTCGCTCTGCCGTGCCTCCGCGGCGAGGTGCGCGGTGAGCGCCTGATATTCGCGATTGCGCAGGTGCGCGATCAGCGCGGTCACCAGCGAGAACAGGAAGCCGAAGACGAGCCCGGCGGTGACGACGTGCCGCAGCTTCGTGCTGTCCTGGAAGAACACGAAAGGGTCCACGCCCTTGACGAGCCCGGCGATGCTCGCGCCGACCAGCGCGCCCGCGAGCGCCAGCAGCGGCGCGGCGACGATGTAGCGGAAGATGCGTCCCTGGAACCGGCGATAGCCGAACCATGCGGACAGTCCCGACCACAGCAGCGTCAGCACGACGAGGTTGAACAGGATCGCCGCCTCGGCGAACGTCATGTTCCAGGGCAGCCCCGACGCGACCCACGCGACCAGCGTGGTCAGGGCGACGATCGCGAGCAGCCAGCGCCAGCCGCCGCTGGCGTAGAACCAGCGGTCGAACGCCCGCACGTCGCGCCGCTCGATTTCCGACAGCGACGCGAGCACGCGCTGCGCGAGGGCGTCGTAGCGTGTCTTGAGGATCGCGATCATCGCGCCGCGGATTGTAGGCGCGCCGTGTCCGCCGGGTCGCTGCGGTGACGGTCGGCGGCCGGGGCGGAACGAACGACGGCTGGCGCCGACGGGCGGCGGCGCGCGGCTACATGCCCCGCGCGATGCGCGCGTAGGCCGAGTGGTTGTGGATCGACTCGAAGTTCTCGGCCTCGACGCAGAAGCCGGTGAAGCGCGGATCGGCGGCGAGCCGGCCGGCCACGTCGCGGACCAGGTCCTCGACGAACCGCGGATTGTCGTACGCGCGCTCGGTCACGTACTTCTCGTCCGCGCGCTTCAGGATTCCGAAGAGCTCCGACGACGCCTCCTCCTCGGCGATGCGCAGGAGCTCGTGGACGAACACCGGCGCGCTGCCGCGCACCGAGATCGTGACGGTCGAGCGCTGGTTGTGCGCGCCGTAATCGGAGATCTCCTTCGAGCACGGGCACAGCGAGGTCACCGGCGCCGCGACCGCGACCGTCCGCTCGTAGTGCCCATCCCGGAGCTCGGCAGCAAGGCGCACCTCGTAGTCGAGCATGCTCGCGATGCCGGACACCGGCGCCACCTTGCGCACGAAGAACGGGAATGCGAGCTCGATGCGGCCGCCGGGCGCGTCGAGCCGCGCGACCAGGTCCTCGATCAGATCGCGCAGCGCCGCCACCGACAGCGGCGGCGCGCCCGGAACGGCACGCTCCTCGAGCAGCATGACGAGGCGCGACATGTGGGTGCCCTTGCGCTCCTCCGGCAGCGCCACGTAGACGTTGGCGGTCGCGATCGTGCCTTGCGCCACGCCGTCGTGGTCGGCGAAGGAGATCGGGTAGCGCAGCCCGCGGATGCCGACCTGGTCGATCGCGAGCGCGCGCGCGTCGCCGCGCGACTGCACGTCGGGAATGGACAGGAACGCGTCGGGTTGCTCGGGGCGGTTCATGGCTCGGGACGGCGATTGTAACGGATGGCCCTGCGCGGCTCCATTTCAGTCCCGCCGGGCCGTCCCAAGGGACTGAACTGCCCCCTCGGGGGGCCGCGAGCGAAGCGAGCGTGGGGGTCGTTTGATCTCAGTCCCGCCGGGTCGTCCCAAGGGACTGAACTGCCCCTCGGGGGGCAGCGAGCGAAGCGAGCGTGGGGGCCGTTTGATCTCAGTCCCGCCGGGCCGTCCCAAGGGACTGAACTGCCGCGGCCTCCTTGCACGGGCGTGGCATGCGGGCGCCAGCGGGTCGGCCGCCGCCCTCGCGCGCGGACGCGCTCCACGAGCCTTGGCTTCGCCCCGCGCGCGAGGACGGCTCGGGGGGCAGCGAGCGAAGCGAGCGTGAGGGTCGTCTCCCTATGCGGCGGGCTTCGCCCATGGCTCGGCCGGGCGGGCGCCGAACCGCGCGCGGACCGCGGCGGCAATGCCCGCGGCGTCGAGTCCGACGTGCGCCAGCAGGACCGCCGGGTCACCGTGGTCCACCACGCGATCGGGCAGGCCGAGGTGCAGCACCGGGACGGTCACGCCGGCGTCGGCCAGCGCTTCCGCGACGCCGCTGCCGGCGCCGCCCGCGACCACGTTCTCCTCGACCGTCACCAGCGCGTCGTGCTCGCGCGCGAGGCGCAGCACCAGCTCGACATCGAGCGGCTTGACGAAGCGCATGTTGGCGACCGTCGCGTCGAGCTCGTTCGCGGCCTCGAGCGCCGGCTGCAGCAGCGGACCGAACGCGAGGATCGCCACGCGCTGCGGGCGCCGCGCCGCCGTCCGCCGGATCTCCCCCTTGCCGACCGGCACGCCGCGCATCTCCGCCTCGATCGCCACGCCGGGGCCGGTGCCGCGCGGATAGCGCACGGCCGCCGGCGTCCCCAGCGTGCTCGCCGTGTACAGCATCTGCCGGCACTCGTTCTCGTCGGCGGGCGCCATCACCGTCGTGTTCGGCAGGCAGCGCAGGTACGTGAGGTCGTACGCGCCGATGTGCGTGGCGCCGTCGGCGCCGACGACGCCCGCACGGTCGATCGCGAACACGACCGGCAGGTTCTGCAGCACGACGTCGTGGATCACCTGGTCGTACGCGCGCTGCAGGAACGTCGAGTAGATGGCGACCACCGGCCGCATGCCCTCGCACGCGAGCCCCGCCCCGAACGTCACCGCGTGCTGCTCGGCGATGCCGACGTCGAAGTAGCGGTGCGGAAACGCGCGCGAGAAGCGCACGAGCCCCGAGCCCTCGCGCATCGCGGGCGTGACGCCGACGACGCGCTCGTCGCGCGCGGCCATGTCGCACAGCCAGTCGCCGAACACCTGCGTGTAAGCCGGACGCCCCGGCGGCTTCGCGACGATCCCCACGGCCGGGTCGAACTTCCCTACGCCGTGGTAGAGGATCGGGTCCGCCTCGGCCGGCGGGTAGCCGTAGCCCTTCTTCGTGATCACGTGCAGCAGCTGCGGCCCGGCGAGGTCGCGGACGTTGGCGAGCGTGCGCACCAGCGTGTCGAGGTCGTGGCCGTCGATCGGGCCGATGTAGTTGAACCCGAACTCCTCGAACAGCGTGCCCGGCAGCAGCATGCCCTTCGTGTGCTCCTCCCACCGCTTCGCGAGGTCGTGCACGGGCGGCGGCAGCTTGGCGAGCACTTCCTTGCCGCCGCGGCGGACCGTGTTGTACAGGCGCCCCGAAAGGATCCGCGCAAGATAGTTGTTGAGCGCGCCGACCGGCTCCGAGATCGACATCTCGTTGTCGTTGAGGATGACCGTGAGGTTCGCGCCCTGCACGTTGTTCATCGCCTCGAACGCCATGCCGGCGCTCATCGCGCCGTCGCCGATCACGGCGACCACCTGGCGATCTTCGCCCTTCAACTTCGCCGCCGTCGCCATGCCCAGTGCGGCCGAGATCGACGTCGACGAGTGCGCGGTGCCGAACGTGTCGTATGGCGACTCGCTGCGCCGCGGGAAGCCCGACGGGCCGTCCAGCTGCCGCAGCCGCGCCATCGCCTCGCGGCGCCCGGTCAGGATCTTGTGCGCGTACGTCTGGTGCCCGACGTCCCAGACGATCCGGTCCTCGGGCGTCGCGAACACGTAGTGCAGCGCGATCGTCAGCTCGACCGTGCCGAGGTTCGACGACAGGTGGCCGCCCGTCTGCGCGACCGTGTGCAGAAGGAATGCGCGCAGCTCGCGCGCGAGGGCCGGGAGCTGCGCGCGGTCGAGCGTGCGCAGGTCCGCGGGACTGTCGATGCGTTCGAGCAGCGGATACATGTCAGTCGCGAAGGGCCGTCCCGAGCGACTGACTTGCCCCCGCTGGGGGCAGCGAGCGCAGCGAGCGTGGGGGCCGTTTCATCGCCGCCTACCGGTCCCGCCGCGCGATCCAGTCGGTGATCTCGGCGAGCCGCCGCGCCGCCGCGCCGAATTGCGCCAGTGCCGCGTGCGCGTCGCCACGCAGCGCCTCGGCGCGGCGCTTCGCCTCGGGAAGGCCCAGCAGCGTCACGTACGTCGGCTTCCCCTGCGCGGCGTCCTTGCCCGCGGTCTTGCCGAGCGTGACGGCAGAGCCCTCGACGTCGAGCACGTCGTCGACGACCTGGAACGCGAGCCCCGCGGCGCGCGCGAAACGGTCGAGCGCGGCGACTTCGTCGCCGGCGAGCGGCCGCCCGCACGCGGCGCCGAGCCTGATCGCCGCGCGGATCAGCGCACCGGTCTTCATCGCGTGCATCGTCTCGAGGTCGGGCAGCGACATCGCCACGCCGACGTGCGCGAGGTCGATGGCCTGGCCGCCCGCCATGCCGGCCGGTCCCGCGCCGTGCGCGAGGATCGCGCACGCCGCGCCCGGGTCGGAAAGTCGCGTGCGCGCCAGCGTCGCGAACGCCTGTGCCTGCAGCGCATCGCCGGCCAGCAACGCCGTCGCCTCGCCGAACGCGACGTGGCACGACGGCTTGCCGCGCCGCAGCGCGTCGTCGTCCATGCACGGCAGGTCGTCGTGCACGAGCGAATAGGCGTGAATCATCTCCACGGCCGCGGCGGGGCCGTCGACGGTCGCCGGATCGGCGCCGACGAGCTCGCCGGCCGCGTAGGCGAGCAGAGGTCGGGCGCGCTTGCCTCCGCCGAGGACCGCATAGCGCATCGCCTCGGCGAGCGCGGGCGGCGTGCCGTCGGCGAGCGCGAGCTCGCGCGCGAGCACGTGCTCGATCCGCTGCTGCCGTTCGCCCGACCAGACCTCGAAGGCGACGTCAGGATTCATCGCCGTTGCCGTCGGGCGCGAACGCCTTCAGCACGCCGCGGTCGAGGACTTCGATCTGCTGCTGCGCATCCTTGAGCGCGGATTGGCAGTACGCGATGAGCTCCGCCCCGCGCTTGTACGCGGCGAGCGACTCGGCGAGCGGCAGCGCTCCACCCTCCATCGAGGCGACGATCGCCTCGAGCTCCGCGAGCGCGGTCTCGAAGTTGGGCGGTGCGGCGGCGGGCTTGGCCATGGCGTCGAGGCGTGCAATCGGCGGCAGGGCGCGCGGATGACGGACGACAGCTCCGGCGCGGCACTGCGAGGGCGGCGGCTCCGCGCCGCCCGGAAATGCGCTAAGGTCTTGACCTTATGGCAGAAACATCGGTATGATACCACCTTTTGACGACGCGGCCTGAAGCGATCCTTTTCGCGCGGCCGACTTAGCAAAGCGGTCCGGGGCGGCTTTATCGCAGCGCAAAGCCGTAAGCGTCCCGGGTTGTTGGGTTGGGTTGGTTGCCAGCAACCGATAGAGCGAAAGGGTAGGCCGATGTCTGACCTCGCGACGGCCGGTCATCTGCGTCCGGCGACGACGCAGTTTCCGGTTTCCTGGTATCTCGATCCGCGCGTGCTCGAAGCCGAGCAGCGGCTTCTGTTCGCGCGCGGGCCCGGCTACGTGGGCCACGAGCTCATGGTCCCGAATCCCGGCGACTTCCAGGTGCTCCCCGCCCGCGGCAACGCGCAGATGCTCGTGCGCAACGCGCAGGGCATCGAGCTCCTGTCCAATATCTGCCGGCACCGGCAGGCGCTGATGTTCGACGGCCGCGGCAATGCGCAGAACATCGTGTGCCCGATCCACCGCTGGACGTACGACCTCAGGGGCGAGCTGCTCGGCGCCCCGCACTTCGCCGACAAACCGTGCGCGAACCTCGCGCGCACGCCGCTCGCCCGCTGGAACGGCCTGCTGTTCGACGGGCCGCGCGACGTCGCGCGGGACCTGGCGGCGCTCGGCGTGCGCGACTTCGATTTCTCGGGCTACGTGCTCGACCGCGTCGAACTGCACCGCGTCGACTACAACTGGAAGTCGTTCATCGAGGTGTACCTCGAGGACTACCACGTCGCGCCGTTCCACCCGGGCCTCGGCCAGTTCGTCACCTGCGACGATCTCGCGTGGGAATTCGGCGACTGGTATTCGGTGCAGACGGTCGGCATCAACAACCGGCTCGCCAAGCCGGGTTCCCGCACCTACGAGCGCTGGCACAAGGCCGTGCTCGACTACTACCGAGGCGACATGCCGCGGCACGGCGCCGTGTGGCTCACGTACTACCCGAACATCATGCTCGAGTGGTATCCGCACGTGCTCGTGATCAGCACGCTGTATCCCGAGGCGGTCGATCGCACCCTCAACGTCGTCGAGTTCTACTACCCCGAGGACATCGCGCTCTTCGAGCGCGAGTTCGTCGAGGCCGAGCAGGCGGCGTACATGGAGACGGCGAAGGAAGATGACGAGATCGCCGAACGCATGGATGCCGGCCGCCGCGCGCTCTGGCAGGCCGGCCGCAGCGAGGTCGGTCCCTACCAGTCGCCGATGGAAGACGGCATGCAGCACTTCCACGAGTTCTACCGGCACGAGATGGAAGCGCACATCGCGCACCTGTGACCCCGCGCCGCGGTGGCGCCGTGCGGGCGCCGCCGTTTCCTGCCGTCCGGATTCCCGCTTCCATGCCGCGCCGGCGCGAGTCTTCGCACCGGCTGGATGCCCGCGTGCGCGTGCGGCAGGTTCAACTGCGCGCCACCCGGAACCGGTCGAGCGGGCGACGATCGGAGCGTGCGGCCACTGAGGTATGCCTGATGCGCGCTGCGCACACGGTCGGAATCGCGTTCTTCGCAACCGCGGTGACCGCGGCGGGTGCCGCCGTCACGACGTCGGCCGTCGACCGTCTCCGCGCAACGTGACCGAGCGGGTGCTCTACCTGGCGCCCGGAGCACCCGGTCGCCAAGTTCGTCGTGCTGGTCGGCGGCGGCGGCCGGCTCCCGCTGCGCCCGGACGGATCCGGCGAGACCGACCTCCTGGTGACGAGCGCGCCGAGATGGTCGCGCGCGGCTGGCTCGCGAGGGCGACGGCCCCGATCTCGTCGCGATGTGCGCGCCCGCGCAGCGGGTCCGCGCCCGGCTGTGCGCGAAGCGGCTATGCTTGCGGTGTCGCGTCCTTCGTAATCCGTCGCCCCGGCGCCCTCCGCGCCTACTCCATTTCCGATGCAGTCGCTATGGATGGTCGCCGCCGGCCTGTCGTTCGCGCTCATGGGCGTGTGCGTCAAGTACGCGGCCGCCCATTTCACCGCGGCGGAACTCGTCTTTTACCGCGCGCTCGTGCAGATGGCGTTCGCGTGGGCGATGCTCGCGCGCCTCGGGCTGCCGGTCCGCACGGCGCACTTCGGCATGCACGTGCATCGCGGCGTCGCGGGGTTCGTGTCGCTGTTCATGTTCTATTACGCGCTGACGCGGCTGCCCGTCGCGACGGCGATGACGCTCAACTACACGTCGCCCGTGTTTCTCACGATTCTCCTCGCCTGGTTCGCACGCGAGCGGCCCGGGGTCGCGCTGGTCGCGACGGTGCTCGCGGGCTTCGCCGGCTGCGTGCTGCTGCTGCAGCCGACGCTGACGCCGGACCAGGTCTGGCCCGCAGCCATCGGGCTTGCTTCGGGCGCCACGTCCGCGGTCTCGTACTGGAACGTCCGCGCGCTCGTCCGCGCGCACGAGCCGGAGGCGCGCGTCGTGTTCTACTTCGGGCTCTTCGCGTGCCTCGGCGCGCTGGTGTGGATGGCCCCGCAGCCGTGGCACGACGTCACGACCGGCAACGTGGCGCTCCTCGCCGGCGTCGGCGTGTTCGGCGGGCTGGGCCAGCTCGCGATGACGCGCGCGTACGGCAAGGGCAGCGCGCTCGTCGCCGCGGCGCTGTCGTACAGCGGCATCGTGTTCTCGAGCGTCCTCGGCATCGTCATATGGGGCGACGTGCTGCCGCTGCCCGCGTGGCTGGGCATTGTGCTGATCGTGGCCGCCGGTATCATCGCCATGCAGCGGCGGACGGGCGCGGACCGGCGACCGGCGCCGCAGATCACCGACGACTAGCCTGCACGCGAAGGAGCCCACGGTGCCGACGTTCGACACGCTGATCACGACCGCCGACCTCGCCCAGCGCCTGGGCGCGGCGGACCTCGTCGTCTGCGACGTCCGCTTCGACCTCGCGCAGCCCGACTGGGGCGACGCGCAGTACCGCGCGGGTCACATCCCGGGCGCCGTGTACGTCCACCTCGACCGCGACCTGTCGGCGCCGAAGACCGGCCGCAACGGGCGCCATCCGCTGCCGACGCCGGAGGCGGCCGCGGCGACCTTCGGGCGGCTGGGGGTCGCTGCGGGCATGCAGGTCGTCGCGTACGACCAGGCGAGCGGGATGTTCGCGTCGCGGCTCTGGTGGATGCTCCGCTGGCTGGGATTCGAAGCGGTCGCCGTCCTCGACGGCGGCTACACGAAGTGGACGGGCGAGGGCCGGCCGGTCGCGACGCAGGTGCCCGCACCCGCGCCGGTCCCGTTCGCGGCCCGCCGCGTGACACCGACCGTGAACGCGACGGGCGTCATGGCGAGCCTCGCCCGGCAGACGCTGTGCATCGTGGATGCGCGCGCGCCCGAGCGCTTTCGCGGCGAGACCGAACCGCTCGACCCGGTCGCCGGACACATTCCCGGCGCGCGCAACCGGCCGTACGCCCAGAACCTCAACGCCGACCAGACGCTCAAGAGCGCCGCGACGCTGCGCGCGGAGTTCGAGGCGCTCCTGGACGGAGTGCCGCACGACGCCGTCGTCCACTCGTGCGGCTCGGGCGTCAGCGCGTGCCACAACATACTCGCGATGGAGGTCGCGGGCATCCGGGGCTCGCGGCTTTATCCGGGGTCGTGGAGCGAGTGGTGCGCCGACCCGTTGCGTCCGGTGGCGACGGGCGCGTAGCCACGACCGCTTCCTCCGGTTTCGAGTCGCGCGGTGACCAGGACGCGTCACGACAGCCGCCACGCCGCGATCTCGCGGTAGTGCGGTCCCTCGGGCGTCAGCTCGGACCCGATGAGGCACAGGCGGTCGACCTGCCAGCGGATCGGCGTGCACCGCGCGCGCCCCGCCGGATGCACGCAGCGGCGCGCGAGCGTGACGTGCGGGCGAAACGGCCGCGTATCGAGCGGGAACCCGGCGTCGACCAGCGCGCGGTGGAGGGCGTCGTGCAGCGCGAGCACCTGCGGCGGCAGCTCGTGCGGCGCGATCCAGGCCACGCCGGAGGCGCGCCACGACCCCAGCGTATCGAACGCGAGTGCGGCGCGCGCGTGCGGCATCGCGTCGCCGATCCGCACGAGGTCCGGTATCGACGCGGCGGCGACGTCGCCGAGGAACGCGAGCGTGACGTGCACGTGATCGCCCGCGACCGCGCGGCCACGCGCCCGCCGCGCGACGTCCTGCGCAAGGGTCGTGAACTGGCCGGCGACCGTCGCGTCCGGGACCAGCGCGAAGAAGGCCCGGACCTTTTCGGTCTCGGCGGCCACCGGTGGAAAGGACGGGCGCGGCTCCATGTGCTTCCGACCGCCGGATCGCCCGAGGGTTCGGGCGGAGCCGGCGCCGGACGCCGGATTTCGCGGCCCGCAACGAAAAACGCCGCGCGGGGCAGTCCACCCCGCGCGGCGCCGATGGAACGAAAGCCGCGTCAGCCGTTCGCGATCCTGAGTTCGTCCTTCGGCTTCTCGAAGAACTGCTCGTCCTCGGTCGAGTTCTTGAGCGCGGTCGTCGACGCCTGGCTGCCCTGGATCGTCGTCGTGATCGCGTCGAAGTAGCTGGTGCCCACCTCGCGCTGGTGCTTGATCGCGGTGAACCCCTTCGACATCGCGGCGAACTCGGCCTCCTGCAACTCGACGAACGCCGTCATGTGCTCGTGCGCGTAACCGTGCGCGAGGTTGAACATCGAGTAGTTGAGGCTGTGGAAGCCGGCCAGCGTGATGAACTGGAACTTGTAGCCCATCTTGCCGAGCTCGGTCTGGAACCTGGTGACCGTCGCGTCGTCGAGGTTCTTCTTCCAGTTGAACGACGGCGAGCAGTTGTACGCGAGCAGCTTGCCGGGGAATTTCGCGTGGATCGCGTCGGCGAACGCCTTCGCGAACGCGAGGTCGGGCTTGCCGGTCTCGCACCACAGCATGTCGCAGTACGGCGCATACGCGAGGCCGCGCGACACCGCCTGCTCGAGGCCGTTCCGCGACTTGTAGAAGCCCTCGATCGTCCGCTCGCCGGTCAGGTACGGCCGGTCGTTCTCGTCGATGTCCGACGTGACGAGGTCGGCGGCTTCCGCGTCCGTGCGCGCGAGCAGCACGGTCGGCACGCCCATGACGTCGGCGGCGAGCCGCGCGGCGATCAGCTTGTCGACGGCCTCGCGCGTCGGGACCAGCACCTTCCCGCCCATGTGGCCGCACTTCTTCACCGACGCGAGCTGGTCCTCGAAGTGCACGCCGGCGGCGCCCGCCTCGATCATCGCCTTCATCAGCTCGAAGGCGTTCAGGACGCCGCCGAAGCCGGCTTCGGCGTCGGCGACGATCGGCGCGAAGAAGTCGATCGTGTCGCCGCCTTCCATGTGCTGGATCTGGTCGGCACGCTGGAACGTGTTGTTGATGCGCTTGACGACGTTCGGCACCGAGTTGATCGGGTACAGCGACTGGTCCGGATACATCTCGCCGGCGACGTTGGCGTCGGCCGCAACCTGCCAGCCCGACAGGTAGATGGCCTTGAGGCCGGCCTTGACCTGCTGCATCGCCTGGTTGCCGCTCATCGCGCCCAGCGAATTGACGAACGGCTCCTCGTTGACCAGCTTCCACAGCTTCTCGGCGCCGCGCCGGGCGAGCGTGTGCTCGATGTGCAGCGAGCCGCGCAGGCGGACGACGTCCTCCGCCGTGTACCCGCGCTTGATGCCCTTCCACCGCGGGTTCTCCGCCCATTCCTTCTTCAGTCGTGCCGCTTCGAGGTCGTAGTTCATTGCCCTGCTCCCATGAGTTCGTGGCCTTCACGCCGGCGCATCGCTGCGCCGGCATCCTGGTCGGCGGCTGCGACGCACGCCGAGGGCGTGCGGCGCGCCGCGTGCGAAGCGGATGGCGAACCCGGTCGCCAGCGCTTCGCGGCACGGACCGGCGAGGATCGCTCGGCCGGTCGGGCGGGCGGGAGGAGTGGGATATGCGGTCCTACGCCCAGTGCGCCACCGCCCGCGTGATGCTGCGGACGGCGTCTCGTGACGCTAGAACCTTAACAAGGCGCCGGCGTGCTGGCAAGTGGTTTTGGCGCAGCGCACATACGAAATTACGTCGACAAATCAGTGTGTTAAAAATGGTTTCCGCAGGATGGAAGATTTGAGCCCCTCGGACCCGTCCAATGTGCTGCGCAGCATTTATATCTTATATAAGAGTTGATCGATCTCGCATGAATTCGCCCATGCAACCCTTTGATCCGTCGTGGGCCGAACCTGCCGGCGACCCGCGGGCAAGGCCGACATCGCCTTCCGCATGGCGGAAGCGCTTTCCGTCCGGGTGCACGCGGACGGGGGCCGGTTGTCGTGCGGGTGCCACACGCGGCACGCTTGCCCGCGCCGCTTCCGGATCGGCCGCAGCGAAAGGGGCACGCGGCAATCCATCGTCGCCGGAACGGGTTTATGCTATCCGGCAGAGCGCGAAGGCAGCGCCGTAACTGGACCGTCGATCCGCCACCCGAGGAGAACCCCACCGTGCGAATGCCCGAAGTCACCGCGGCCGCGCTGCTCGCGCTTGCCGCCGCCACTGCCGCCGCGCAGGCCCCCGATCCCAATCTCGCGCGCAACCTCGCTGCCGCGTGCGCGAACTGCCACGGCACGAACGGCGTGAGTCAGGGCGGAACCGTCACCCTCGCGGGACAGCCCAAGGACGCGCTGGTGCGCAAGATGCAGGACTTCAAGGCGGGCAGGACGCCTTCAACGATCATGCAGCAGCTCGCCAAGGGCTACACCGACGAGCAGATCGATCTCATGGCCGGCTGGTTCGCGGCGCAGAAGCCCTGAACGCGAGAGGAGACCCGAACATGACCATGCAACGACGGGAATTCCTGAAGGCGATCGGCGCCGGCGTCTCGACCGCGGCGCTCGCTGCGTGCGCAGGCTCGCCGGGCCGTGCCCAACCGAAGGTCGTCGTCGTCGGCGCCGGCTACGGCGGCGCCACCTGCGCGAAGTACCTGCGGATGTGGAGCAACGGCACCGTCGACGTCACGGTGATCGAGGCCAACAAGGCCTTCGTCTCGTGCCCGCTCTCGAACCTCGTGATCGGCGGCAGCAAGCAGATCGCGGACCTCACCGTGAGCTACGACGGCCTCGCGAAGCGCGGCGTCAACGTGATCAACGAGGTCGCGACCGTCGTCGACCCGCTGCGCCAGACCGTGCGCATCCGCGACCAGCGGGAGCTGCCGTACGACCGCCTCGTGCTGGCGCCCGGCATCGACTTCATGTTCGACCAGGTGCAGGGGCTCGGCAGCGCCGACGCGCAGGCCAGGATCCTGCACGCGTGGAAGGCCGGACCGCAGACGGTCGCGCTGCGGCAGCAGCTCCAGGCGATGCCCGACGGCGGCGTGTATGTCCTGTCGATCCCGAAGGCGCCGTACCGGTGCCCCCCGGGACCGTACGAGCGCGCATGCCAGGTCGCCTGGTACTTCAAGCGTGCGAAGCCCCGCAGCAAGGTGCTGATCCTCGACGGCAACGAGGACGTCCAGTCGAAGAAGGGCCTGTTCATGAAGGCCTGGAACGAGGACTACAAGGGCATCGTCGAGTATCGGCCGAACTACGTGCTGACCGGCGTCGATGCCGCGACGCTCACCGCGCGGTTCGAAGTCCAGGAGAACGTGAAAGCCGACGTCCTCAACGTCATCCCGCCGCAGCGCGCGAACGACATCGCGGGGCAGGCGGGCGTCATCACCGCCAACAACCGCTGGTGCGAGGTCGACTTCCTGTCGTTCGAGTCGGTCAAGGTGCCGAAGGTCCACGTGCTCGGCGATTCGATCCAGATCGCGCCCGGCATGCCGAAGTCCGGACACATGGCGAACCAGCACGCCAAGGTGGCGGCCGCCGCCATCCTCAACGCCTTCGCGGGCCTGCCGCCGAACCCGACGCCGGCGATCAACAACACCTGCTACAGCTTCATCACCGACAGGGACGTGGTGCACGTCTGCTCGGTGCACCAGTACGACAAGGAGAAGAAGACGCTCGTGACCGTGCCGGGCTCCGGCGGGCTGTCACCGGCGATGTCGGCGCTCGAGGGCGAGTTCGCCTTCGCCTGGGCGAAGAACATCTGGGCGGATACGCTCATGTGACGTAACGAAGACCGTGGAGCGCTGCGCGCTCCCCGGTCTTCGTTCCGAATGAAGTCAGCACGGAAAGCTTCGGGCGGCCGGGCGCTTTCCGTGTAGAAGCTGCAACGCAGCGCGCCGATCACGAGCCGCTTCGCGGCCGTTCGGTAGCGCGCGCATGCGCAGTGACTGCCCCTGCGGACGCCTTCGCCGTGCGCCGGGTCGATCAGGACCCGCGCACGGCGGGACGCGCGTCGCAGGCATTCAGGTCGCATGCGCGCGCTACTGAACGGGGAGCGAAGCGACCTGTGAACGGCGCGCTTCGTGCCGTTTCCGCGAGAAAGGCGCCCGGCCGCCCGAAGCCTTTCTCGCTGACCATCTTCGCGCAGAAA
>JAXMFO010000011.1:0-126585 GCA_046347715.1 Burkholderiales bacterium | reverse complement strand
GCGCCGCGGCAGTTCACCAAGGGCGAGGAAGGCCAGAAGCGGCGCCTGAGCCTCGAGCTCAAGGTGCTCGCCGACGTCGGCCTCCTCGGCCTGCCCAACGCAGGCAAGTCGACGTTCATCCGCGCCATTTCGGCGGCGCGGCCGAAGGTCGCCGACTATCCGTTCACCACGCTCGCGCCGAACCTCGGCGTCGTGCGCACCGGCGAGGCGAAGAGCTTCGTGGTCGCCGACATCCCGGGGCTGATCGAAGGCGCGGCGGAAGGCGCCGGGCTCGGGCACCGCTTCCTGCGCCACCTCGCGCGCACGCGGCTCCTGCTGCACATCGTCGACATCGCGCCGCTCGACGAGAGCGCGGACCCGGTGGCCGACGCGCGCGCGATCGTGAAGGAACTGCGCCGCTACGACGAGGCGCTCTACGAGAAGCCGCGCTGGCTGGTGCTGAACAAGCTCGACCTCATCCCCGAGGACGAGCGCAAGAAGCGCGTCGCGGCGTTCGTGAAGTCGTACCGCTGGAAGGGCCCGGTGTTCCCCATCGCCGCCATCGACGGCGAGGGCTGCCGCGACCTCACGTACGCCATCCAGGCGTGGCTCGACGAGCATCCGGCACCGGCCGTCGCCGAGCCCGAGGCGGCGGAGGCGCCGGCGGTGTCCGACACCGGCCCCGTGGTCGTGGCCGAGGCACCGGTGGCCGCCGCCGAGCCGGTGGTGGTGAAGCCCGCCCCGGTCCGCGCGCGCCGCCGGCGCACGCCCGCCGCGGACGAGTGAGGCGACGCATGGCCACTCCCGCGAAGGATGCCCGGCGCATCGTCGTCAAGGTCGGCTCGAGCCTCGTCACCAACGAAGGACGCGGCCTCGACCACGACGCGGTCGCGCGGTGGGCGGGCGAGATCGCGAACCTCGCGCGGCAGGGCCGCGAGGTCGTGCTGGTGTCGTCCGGCGCGATCGCCGAGGGCGTGAAGCGCCTGGGCTGGTCGACGCGACCGCGCGCGATCCACGAACTGCAGGCGGCGGCGGCCGTCGGCCAGATGGGGCTCGCGCAGGCCTACGAGCGGGCGTTCGCGGCGTACGGCCTGCAGACCGCGCAGATCCTGCTCACGCACGAGGACCTCGCGGACCGGCGGCGCTACCTCAACGCGCGCACGACGCTGCGCACGCTGCTCGACCTCGCGGTGATCCCGATCATCAACGAGAACGACACCGTCACCACCGACGAGATCAAGGTGGGCGACAACGACACGCTGGGCGCGCTGGTCGCGAACCTCATCGAGGCCGACGTGCTGGTGCTGCTCACCGACCAGCAGGGCCTCTACACCGCCGATCCGCGGCGCGATCCCGCGGCCACGTTCGTGCACGAGGCACGCGCCGGCGACCCGGCGCTGGAGGCGATGGCCGGCGGCGCCGGCAGCGCGATCGGCAAGGGCGGCATGCTGACCAAGGTGCTGGCCGCCAAGCGCGCGGCGCGCTCCGGCGCCTCGACCATCATCGCGTGCGGCCGCGACGCCGACGTGCTGACCCGGCTCGCGCAGGGCGAGGCGGTGGGCACGGCGCTCGTCGCACCGGCGGCCTCGCTCGCCGCGCGCAAGCAGTGGCTCGCCGACCACGTCCAGCTCGCCGGGCGCCTGCACCTCGATCCCGGCGCGGTCCGTGCGCTCACGCAGGAGGGCAAGAGCCTGCTGCCGATCGGCGTCACGACCGTGGAAGGCGCGTTCGAGCGCGGCGAGGTGGTGGGCTGCTACGCGCCCGACGGCCGCGAGGTCGCGCGCGGGCTCGTCAACTACGGGGCGCAGGACGCGGCGCGGATCGTGCGCCGGCCCTCGGCCGAGATCGAGTCCGTGCTGGGCTACGTGGACGAGGCGGAGCTCATCCACCGCGACAACCTCGTGCTGCTCGCTTAAGCGGCGCGCACCGCACGTCGGGAACGAGCGGCGCCGGCGATCCGGCGTCGCTATCATGCGCGCATGAAAATCCCCGCCCTCGCCGCGTGCGCCGCGCTGGTGCTCACCGCCGGCTGCTCCTCCAACCCCATGCAGCCCGGGATGTGGGAGCTCACGCTGACCACGAAGCTCGACGGCCACACGCAGAAGCTGCCGGTGGCGCGCGAGTGCGTGACCCGGAAGGACGTCGACGATCCCATCCGCACGCTGCCACGGCCCAACGGCACCTGCACGCTCACCAACGTCGACCGCCAGTTCGGCGGCAAGGCCACCTACGACATCGAGTGCAAGTCGGACACGCAGGTGATGCAGGGGCGCGCGCAGGTGACGTACGCCGAGCAGCGCTACGAGGGCACCGCGACGCTCGCGGTGACGCAGAAGGGGGAGCAGGCGCCGCCGATGACGGTCGGGATCAGCGCGCGGCGCGTGGGCGACTGCGGGACATAAGGGGTCTGACCCCGGCTGCATCGGGGTCTGACCCCGGACCGGTGCCACCGACGCAGCCCCTCACCCCGGCCCTCTCCCCGCAAGCGGGGCGAGGGAGACTTGGGGCCTCGTCACCCGCAACGGTGTCTGACACCGCCTAGGTCGTTTGGCCTAATCGGTGTCTGACACCGACTAGGTCGTCGGATCGGCGTACGAGGGCGGCATCTCCGGATGCGGGACGCCGTAGAGGCGCTGGCGCCGCGTCTGCGGGCGCGAGTGCAGGAAGCGCTCCAGTTCGAGCAGCGCGCGCCGGTAGGACTCGCGCTTGAACTCGATCACCGTCTCGAGCGGGATCCAGTACTCATGCCACCGCCACGCATCGAACTCGGGGTGCTCGGACGCCCGCAGACTCACGTCGGTGTCGCGGCCGACGAGGCGAAGCAGGTACCAGATCTGCTTCTGCCCGCGGTAGCTGCCGCGCCACTCGCGCTTGATCCAGTGTTGCGGTACGTCGTAACGCAGCCATTCCCGTGTGCGGCCGAGAACCTTGACGTGGTGCGGCTCGAGCCCGACTTCCTCGCGCAACTCCCGGTACATCGCCTGCTCGGGCGTCTCACCGGGATTGATGCCACCTTGCGGAAATTGCCACGAGTGTTCGCGGATCCGTTTGCCCCAAAAGACCTGGTTCCTGGCGTTGACGATGACGATGGCGACGTTCGGGCGGTAGCCGTCACGGTCCAGCATCGTGTTCACCCTGATGCCAAATGAAGTTGCGTCGATTGTTGCACAGGCGCAACACAATGGAAAGGCGCCGTCCCGCACCGTGCCGGCAGGCCGTCGCCGGCCGGTCCGCCCACCCCGCCGTCAGCGCCCGGTGGCCGCCGATTCCACCGGCGTGACCGCGAGCGTGAGCGTGCGGTCGCGGCGCACGATCCGCAGTTCGACCGTGCGGGAGATCGCGTCGGCGGCCAGCAGCCGCTGCAGCGTGTCGATGTCGGGCACCGGCACACCGTCGAGTTCGACGATCACGTCGCCGCGGGCGAGGCCGGCAGCCGCCGCCGGCGACCCCGTCTCGACCGTCTCGACGCGCACGCCGGAGTCGCGCGGCAGCCCGAAGTGACGGACGATGCGCCGCGGCAGGGACAAGGTCTGGCCGCCGACGCCGAGCCGCGCCCGGCGCACGCGCCCCTCGCGGATCAGCGCGCTCGCGACGCGCTCCGCCGTCGACGCGGCGATCGCGAACGACAACCCCTGCGCGCCGCGGATGACCGCGGTGTTCACGCCGATGACGTCGCCGCGCGCGTCGACCAGCGGCCCGCCGGAGTTGCCGGGATTGAGCGAGGTGTCGGTCTGCAGCACGTTGTCGAGCAGGCGACCCGTCTGCGCGCGCATCGAGCGGCCGAGCGCGCTCACGATGCCGGCCGTGACCGAGTGCTGGAACCCGAACGGGCTGCCGATCGCGATCGCGACCTGCCCGACGCGCACGTCGGCCGACGCCGCGAAGCGGATCCACGCGAGTTCCGCCGCCTGCACCTTCAGCACCGCGAGGTCGGAATCCGGATCGTCGCCGACCATGGTCGCGTCGGCGGTGCGGCCGTCGGCGAGCGTCACTTCCAGCGCGGAGGCCCCGCCGGCGACGTGGCTATTGGTGACGAGGTAGCCGTCGGGTGTGATGAGGAATCCGGAGCCCGCGCCGTCGCCGCGCCGTCCGCGGCGCACCTGCACGTGGGCGACGGCGGGCGTGACGCGCGCGACCGCGGCGGCGACCGCCTCCGAGTAGGCGTCGAGGAGGTGGGCGTCCGCCGGATCGGAGGGCAGTGGAGCGTCGCGCGGCAGGTCGAGAGGCATGCACCGAAAGGTGGCGGCACCTTCCGCGGGTTTCAACCCGCGCAACTTGCCGCGAATGGCTCATGATGTGAGCCTCGACGTTGATTCGCGTCAAGCGAACCGCCCTCGCTGCACCGCACGATTGCCGCTTTGCCGCGCACGGTACCGGAGTCCGATGCAATCGCTTTCCATCATCCGCGAGGAGCACCACGCCATCGCCTCGATGCTGCAAGGGTTGTCGGCGCTGGTGCGCGGCACCCGCGAGTCGGCCCTGCCCCCGAACTTCGGGCTCCTGCATGCGATGCTGTACTACGTCGAGTCGTTCCCCGAGCGGCTGCACCACCCGAAAGAGGAGCAGTGGCTCTTCCGGCTGCTGGCCCTCCGGCACCCGCCGGCCCGCCCCCTCCTCGACCTGCTGTGCGAGCAGCACCAGATCGGCACCTGGCGCCTGGCGCTGGTGAAGGAGCGCCTGCACGCCTACGAGCAGCAGGGGGCATCGGCCTTCGCCGACTTCGCGTCCGCCGTGGACGACTTCGTCGCCTTCGAGCGCGAGCACATGGGCCGGGAGGAGCGCGAGGCGTTTCCGCTGGCCCAGCAGCACCTGACAGACGACGACTGGGAGGAGATCGACGAGGCGTTCGCGGCCCAGGCGGACCCCTTGCAGGGGGTGGCCACCGACGACGGCTTCGCGGACCTCCACGCCCGGCTGGAACGGCTCCCCGTCGCCGACCGCCCGGATCGTCCCCGGAAGACTTGATTTGCCGCAAAGGTGGGGCCCCGCCCCCGGGGCATCATCGCGGCTATGAACCCTGTAACGCACTCCGTTCCAAACCTCGCCTTCGACGCGGGGCTCGTCACCAAGTACGACGGCTTCGGCCCCCGCTACACGTCGTACCCCACGGCCGACCGTTTCCACGACGGCTTCGGCCCCGCGGACTACGTCGAGGCGATCGCCCAGCGCAACGCGACGCGGCCCGACCAGCCGCTGTCGCTGTACGTGCACATCCCGTTCTGCAACACGATCTGCTACTACTGCGCGTGCAACAAGGTCCTCACCAAGGACCACGGCCGCTCCGCGAAATACATCCGGTACGTCGAGCGCGAGATCGGCAAGGTCAGCGCGCTGATCGAGGGCAAGCCGCCGGTCACGCAGTTGCACTGGGGCGGCGGCACGCCGACGTTCCTGTCGCGCGAGGAGATGACGGACCTCATGGGCGCGCTGCGCGGCAACTTCGCGTTCGCGGACGACGCCGAAGTGTCGATCGAAGTCGACCCGCGCAAGGTCGGCGCCGACACCATCGAGTTCCTCGGCAGCCTGGGCTTCAACCGCATCTCGGTGGGCGTGCAGGACTTCGACCCCGCCGTGCAGCAGGCGGTGAACCGCATCCAGACCGAAGAGGAGACGCGCACGGTGATCGACACCGCGCGGCGCGTCGGCTTCGTGTCCGTGAACTGCGACCTGATCTACGGGCTGCCCAAGCAGACGGTGACGGGCTTCTCCGCGACCCTCGACAAGGTGATCGAGGCCGCGCCCGACCGCATCGCGCTCTACAGCTACGCGCACGTCCCGCACCTCTTCAAGCCGCAGCGGCGCATCGAGATCGCCGACCTGCCCGTGCCCGCCGACAAGCTCGCGATCCTGGCGCTCGCCATCGAGAAGCTGTCCGCGGCCGGCTACGTGTACATCGGCATGGACCACTTCGCGAAGCCGACCGACGAGCTGGCCGCCGCGCAGCGCGCGCGCAAGCTGCACCGCAACTTCCAGGGCTATTCCACGCAGCCGGACCGCGACCTCTTCGCGTTCGGCATCTCCGCGATCGGCAAGGTCGGCGGCAGCTACATCCAGAACGTGAAGACGCTCGACGAGTACTACGCGAAGCTCGACGCCGAGGTGCTGCCGGTGCTGCGTGGCGTGCAGATGGCGGGCGACGACTTCCTGCGCCGCGACGTCATCCAGAAGCTGATGTGCAACTTCGACCTCGACTACGCCGAGATCGAGCGGCTCTACGGCATCGACTTCCACCAGACGTTCGCACCCGAGCTCGCGGCGCTCGCACCGCTCGCCGCCGACGGCCTGCTCGAGATCGCGAAGGACCGCCTGCAGGTGACCGCGCGCGGCCGGCTCCTCGTGCGCACGATCGCGATGAACTTCGACCGCTACCTGCGCGAGGCGCAGCAGAAGGCGAAGTACTCCCGCGTTATCTGACGTCCGCAAAAGGCGTCCGGGACGGCGGCGGATGACACCGCGCCAGCGCTGCGCCTATTGCGGCCGGCACTTCCCTCAGCCGTGACACCAGAGGACTCCCTCTCCCCGTGGACGGGGGGAGGGTTGGGGTGAGGGGCTGCGTCCGTCGCGACAGAACGGGGTCAGACCCCGTCGAACCCGGGGTCCGACCCCTTGCATTCACGGCAGGTCAGTCGGCCGCCTTGGGGCGGCCTTAGCGGCGGCCGCTCGCAACTGCCACGCAACACCGAGCGTTCTGCGATCGGCTGAGCTTCGGTTGATCGGACACCCGTTCGTCCGCGGCGCCTTTCGCGCATACTCGCGGTCACTGCCGCTCTGCGAGGTCCAATCCATGCCCCTCATCCTGCCGTCCGTCGAAGGCGACATCGGCTATCTCACGCTCAACTGCCCCGAGAAGCACAACGCGCTCTCCGGGGCGCTGGTGAACGAACTCATCGCGGGCCTCGCGGACATGGGCCGGAAGTCGGTGCGGGCGGTGATCCTGCGCGCGCCGCCCGGGGCGAAGGTCTGGTCGGCCGGCCACGACGTCAACGAACTGCCCACCGACGGGCGCGACCCGCTCGGGTGGGACGACCCGCTGCGGCACGTCATCCGCGAGATCGAGAACTTCCCGGCGCCCGTCATCGCGATGGTCGAGGGCACCGTGTGGGGCGGCGCGTGCGAGATGTGCTTCGCGTGCGACGTGATCGTCGCCACGCCGGCGACCACGTTCGCGATCACGCCGGCCAAGCTCGGCGTCCCGTACAACGTGTCGGGCGTGGTCACCTTCATGAACGCGGCGGTGCTGCGCATCGTGAAGGAAATGGCCTTCACGGCCGCGCCGATCAAGGCCACGCGCGCCGAGCAGCTCGGCATGATCAACTACGTCGTGCCGGTTGAGGATCTCGAGTCGTTCACCGGCCGGCTGGCGGGCCAGATCGCCGCCAACGCGCCGCTGTCGATCGCGGTGATGAAGGAGCAGCTGCGCATCCTCGCCGGCGCGCGGCCGATGTCGCCGCAGGGGTTCGAGCGCGTGCAGGGACTGCGGCGCGTGGTGTACGACAGCGAGGACTACCAGGAAGGCATCCGCGCGTTCAAGGAGAAGCGCAAGCCGGTGTTCAAGGGCAAGTGAAGGGCCTATCAGGAGGAAACGTCGTGAAGCTGAAGTTCTGCACCATCGTCGCAATCACCGTCGCGCTCGCCGCACCGGCGACCGCCCAGAAGATGCTCGCCACCACGTCGTCGCTGACCACGACGGCAGCCCTCACCGCCGCGCAGGCAGCGCTCGCGCAGTGCCAGAAGGACGGCGCCACCGTCGCGGTGGCCGTCGTCGACCGTGCGGGCACGCCGCTTGCGCTCCTGCGCGACAACCTCGCGGGCACGCACACGGTGCGCACGGCGCTGGACAAGGGCTGGACGGCGGTCAGCTTCCGCGTCGCCACGGGCGAGCTCGCGGAAATCACGCAGGCCGGCAAGCCCATGAGCGGGATCCGGGCGCTGCCCAACGTCGTCGCCGCCGGCGGGGGCGTGCCGATCCGCGCGAAGGGCGCGATCGTCGGCGGCATCGGTGTGTCCGGGGCACCGAACGGGGAAGCCGACGAGGCCTGCGCGAACGCCGGCATCAAGGCGGTGAGCGACGCGCTCGAACTCGAGTAGTTGGTTGCACGCGCGGCGGCGCGCGCGACGCGGCGGATACACCATTCACGTAAGGGATGCGGCGCCGCGCCCCGCCTTGATCTATGCAGGGTTTTTCGCGCCTGCCCGGGTTCGCCCGGGACCGCGTTGACCCCAGTCAACGGGGGTTCGGATAGCGCAGCGGTCGCGCGCGCGCGTGGCTAGACTGGGTGACAAGACCATCGTGATCGTAGCCTGGGGAGGCCCACCGTGAAGTTCCATCCGTTCCTGCTGCGCGCACTCGCGCACACCGCGCTCGTGGCGGCCATCGCCGCGTTCGGCGCCACCGCGGTCCACGCGGCCGACACCAAGACTGCGGCCGCGGCGCCGGCCAAGACGGCGGCGAAGCCGTTCGACTCGGCCACGTGCCTCGGCTGCCACTCGCCGGTGAAGGCGTTCTACGACAGCGGCAAGCACAAGACCGTCGGCTGCAACACGTGCCACGACGGTACGGCGGAGCACCTGGCCGACGCCTCCAAGCGGCCGGCCACCAAGACCGACCTCGCGACCTGCGGCGGCTGCCACCAGAACCAGTACAAGTCCTACGCGACGATGGACTGGAACCGCTCGGCGCGCTACGAGAAGAAGCAGATGACCGGCCCGGCGCCGGACCCGTCGTACGACCTCCTGATGACGCCGCACGGCTTCACGAAGGAGCACAACCTGCCGCGCGGCCACACGTTCGCGCTGCTCGACCAGTACGTCGTGGACCGCGCGTTCGGCGGCCGCTTCCAGCCGAAGGACGGCTGGCGCTACATCGCCGGCACGGGGGACTTCAAGGTCAACGACCTCGTGATCGACCTGTACCCCGACAACACCGACCAGAAGCCGTTCAAGCCCGGCACCGCCGCGGCGGCAAACCCGGTGTGCCTGTCGTGCAAGACGCAGGACCACATCCTCGAGTGGGCGTACATGGGCGACCCGGTGCCGCAGGCCAAGTGGAGCCGCACGTCCAAGGTGGTCGAGCTCGCGAAGTCGATGAACCACGCGCTGAACTGCATCTTCTGCCACGACCCGCACGCGGCCAAGCCGCGCATCGTGCGCGACGCGCTCATCGAGGCGGTCACGCGCACCGACTTCCCGACGCTGTACTCGCAGGACCCGAAGAAGACCAAGGTCGAGGTCAAGGACATGGGCGTGCGCGGCTTCACGCGCAAGATCGGCATGCTCGAGCGCTACGACGGCAAGCTGCAGTGCGCGCAATGCCACGTCGAGTACAACTGCAACCCGGGCTTCGATCCCAACACCGGCACGCCGATCCCGATGGCCGACAAGCGCACGAACTACTTCCCGTTCGTGGGCCCGGCCGACATCCTGAAGGCGTACGACCACATCCAGTTCCGCGACTTCCGCAACCAGTTCACCGGCGCCGCGCTGTGGAAGGCGCAGCACCCGGACGTCGAGACCTACTACAACAGCAAGCACGAGAAGCTCGGCATCGACTGCGCGGCGTGCCACATGCCGCGCGTCAAGGACGAGAAGACGGGCAAGTTCTACACCTCGCACTGGCAGACCAACCCGAAGAACTACCTCAAGGAAACCTGCCTGCGCTGCCACAGCGGCTGGGACGAGAAGCAGGCGCGGTACGTGATCGAGTCGATGGCGTCGCATTACCAGGGCAAGGTGCGCCACGCCGAGTTCTGGCTGTCGCAGCTCATCAACAAGTTCGCCCCGGCGATCCAGGCCGGCGTGTCCGAGGACGTCCTGAAAGCTGCGCGCGCCAAGCACGGCGAGGCGCACGCGAACTGGGAGTGGTGGACGGCCGCCAACGGCGCGTCGTTCCACAACCTGGACCTCGCCAAGGAATCGCTCGCGCGCTCGGTTGCAGCCTCGCAGGAAGGCCTCAAGATCCTCGACGACGCCATGAAGGCCAAGGTAGCGGCGGTCGCGACCGCGGCGCCGCCGGCGGCGGCCCCCGCGGCCCCCGCCGCCCCCGCGGCCCCCGCGGCCCCGGCCAAGTAGGACCGCGTGGTGGGCTCGTACGCCTTCCTCGCGACGGCCGCCGTCATGACGGCGGCCGTCGCCGGGTGGCTCGTGTGGTCGCTGCGGCGGCGCACGCTGTCCGTGACCGTCCCCGGTGACGACGCGGACGCGCCCCCGCCGACCTCGCCGCTGCGCCGGCGCAGCATCCTCGCGGTGGTGGTGGCGCTGCCCTTGCTGGCGGCCGGGCTCTACGCGTGGCTGGGCGAGCCGGCGGCGCTCGCCGATACCCGCACGCTCGACGCCCAGGCGGCGTTCGACTCCCTCCCCGGCACCGCCGTGCGCGAGGAGATCGTCGCCCACGTCGCGAAGAACCCCAAGGACGCGCGCGGCCTCGTGCTGCTCGCGCGGCTCGACGCCGGCCGCGACGACTTCGCCGCCGCGGCGGACGCCTACCGCCGTGCCATCGCCGTGAGCGCCAAGGTGGCGAACGACCCGGAGATCCTCTGCGAGTACGCCGACGCGCTCGGCATGGCGCAGGGCGGCACCCTCGCGGGCACGCCGCAGGATCTCGTGCAGCGCGCGCTGGCGATCGCGCCGGCGCATCCGCGCGCCCTCGAGATGGCGGGCAGCGCGGCGTTCGAACGCGGCGACTACCCCACTGCGCTCCGGCAGTGGCGGGCGCTGCTCGCGCAGTTGCCGGCGGACGACCCGCAGGCACGCGAACTGGCGGCCGCCATCGGTCGCGCGGAACTGCTCGCGGGCAACGCCAAACCTTGACCGGGGTCGACCCGCTGGAGCGCGTGCGGGCGGCACAATAGGGGTCGTCCGTGCCGACCCGGGATGCCTTCATGCGCACGCCGTCCGCCGTTGCCCGCGTGGCCCTCACGGGCGCGCTCTGCGCCGCCGCGTGGTCGGCCGGCGCCCAGCCGGCGCCCGCGTCGCCGGGCGAGCTCCTCTACCAGAAGCACTGCGTGGCCTGCCACGACAAGCAGGTGCACTGGCGCGCGAAGCGGATCGTGTCCGACTGGGCGACGCTCGCGGCCGAAGTGCGCCGCTGGCAGGCCAACCTGGGCCTGGGCTGGAGCGACGGCACGGTGCGCGAGGTCACGCGCTACCTGAACGACGCGATCTACCACTTCCCGGCGCCGGCGGACCGGCAGATCGGGTGAGCGCGCCGCTGCCGCCGCTCGCGGTGCGGCTCGCGCAGGCGGGCACCTTCCCGCACCCGGCGACGGGCGTGGAGTGCGTCGAGACGCACATCTCGTGGGTCGTGCTCGCGGGCGAGTTCGCGTACAAGCTCAAGAAGCCGGTCGACTTCGGGTTCCTCGACTTCTCCACGCTCGCGAAGCGGCATGCCGCGTGCGTCGAGGAGGTGCGGCTCAACGCGCGCCTGGCACCCGACCTCTACCTCGACGTCGTGCCGGTCACCGACGGCCCGGGGGGGCCGGCCATCGGCGGCGACGGCCCGCCGGCCGAATACGCGGTGCGCATGCACCGCTTCGACCGCACGCAGGAACTCGACCGGCTGCTGCGGGACGGTGCGCTGCCGGTCGCACGCATCGACGAGCTCGCGCGGCTCACGGCGCGCTTCCACGCCGGCGTCGCACGCGCCACCGCCGACGATCCGTGGGGCAGCCCGGCCACGGTGCTCGCCAACGCGCGCGCGAACTTCGAGCACGCGGCCGCGCTCGAGCACGCCGCGGACGTCGCCGCCCGGCTGGACGCGCTCCTCGCGTGGACCGAGGCCGAGCATGCGCGCATCACGCCCCTCCTCCTGCAGCGCAAGCGCGACGGCTCCGTGCGCGAGGGCCACGGCGACCTGCACCTCGCCAACATGGTCGTGCACGCGGGCCGCGTCACGGTGTTCGACTGCATCGAGTTCAACCCGGCGCTGCGCTGGAACGACGTCATGTCGGAGATCGCGTTCACCGTGATGGATCTCGCGTACCGCGGCCGGCCCGACCTCGCCCAGCGCTTCGCCAACGACTACCTGGAGGAGACCGGCGACTACGCCGGGCTTGCGGTGCTGCCGTGGTTCCTCGTCTACCGCGCGATGGTGCGCGCGAAGATCGCGGCGATCCGCGCAGCGCAGGCGGACGGGGCCACCGCCGCTGCCGAGCACCGCGACTTCGTCGCGCACCTCGCGCTCGCGGAGTCGTACGCGCGCCCGCGCCCGCGGGCGCTGGTGATCACGTGCGGCGCGTCCGGCTCGGGCAAGAGCCACCTCGCGGGCCTGCTGCTCGGCACCGGCGACTGGATCCGCCTCCGCACCGACGTCGAGCGCAAGCGCATGGCCGGCCTCGCACGACTGGCGACGTCGGCCTCCGGCACGGGGGCGGGCCTCTACACCGGCGAGCGCAGTGCGCAGACTTACGCGCGCCTGGCGGCCCTCGCGCGCGACGTGCTCGCCGCCGGCTGGCCGGTGCTCCTCGACGGCACGTTCCTCCGGCATGCGCAGCGAGGGGCGATGCGCGACCTCGCCGCGGCGTCCGGCGTGCCCTTTGCGATCCTGTGGCCCGATACGCCGCCCGCCGTCATGCGCGAGCGCGTGACGCGGCGCGCGGCCGCCGGCGGCGACCCGTCGGAGGCCACGCCCGAGGTCCTGGAACGGCAGCTGGCGATGCTGGAACCGCTCGCGGCCGACGAACTGCCGCGCACGGTGCGGGTCGACGCGGCGGCTGATGCGGACACCACGGCGCTCGCGCAGCGCGTCGCCGCCGCGCTCGCGGCGCCCTGAAGCGGCAGGCGTCAGCCCGGCGCGCGGCCGAGGTACTCGTCGACGGTGACGGCGAGGTCGCCGCCCTTGGCGATGCGGTCGCTGACCGACACGCCGCCGCGATAGTTGGCGTAGAACCAGAATCCCGGCAGCTCCGCCTCGGCGCGGTCGAGGTTCGCGAGGCGCTCGAGGTGCCCCAGGTCGTACTGCGGGATCGCCTGCGGCCAGCGCACGACCTCCTGCCACAGCGGCGGCGCTCCGGCACCGATCAGCGCGCGCATCTCGCCCTGCACCATCGTGCCCATGTCGGCGTCGGACAGCGCGTAGCGCTCGGGATTGCGGCGACCGCCGACGAACGTGGTGAGCAGCACGTTGTCCTGCGCCGCGCGGCCGGTGAACATGCTGCTCGAGAACAGCGTGCCGAGGACGCCGCGGCCCTCGACCCGCGGCACCAGGAAGCCGAAGCCGCGCAGCGAATGCGCGACGTCCGCGCGCCGGTAGAGGCTCGCGACGATCGCCACCGCCGCGTAGTCGATGCGCGCGAGCGCGGTCGCCGCCTCGGGGGCGAACTCGCGGACCAGGGCACTGGCCTGCGGCGCCGGCGTGGCGAGCACCACGGCCCGTGCGCGCACTTCGCGCGGCGCGCCGTCGCGCATGCCGCCGACGACGTAGAGTCCGCCCTCGCGCACGATGCGCTCGACCTGCACGTTGCACTCGAGGCCGGGCAGCTGGCGCGCCAGACCGTCGGTGAGCGCCTGCATGCCGCTCTTGAACGAGAAGCTGGGTGCGGTGTTCTTCGCGACCTCGCCGCTCTTCTTGCGCTCGCGCGCGCCCTGGATCTGGCCCTTGATCAGGCTGCCGTACTTCTTCTCGAGCGCCAGGAGCTTCGGGAACGCGGCCGCGACCGACACGCGCTCGGGGTCGCCCGCGTAGATGCCCGCGACCAGCGGGTCGATCGCGTAGTTCAGGAACTCGCTGCCGAGCCGCCGGCGCACGAACTGCGCGATCGACTCCTCCACGCCGTCCGGCGTGGGCGCGACGAACGGCTCGCGGAAGAGCGCGAGCTTGGCGCCGAGCGAGAACGCCGGCGTGGTGAAGAACTTGGGCGGCGACGACGGCAGCGCCACCAGCGCGCCGTTGCGCACGATGTAGCGGATCGCCGCGTGCTCGCTCGCGTTCTCGCGCTCGCCCTCGAGGCCCGCGTCGCGCAGGAGCGCACTGACCTTGGGCGAGGTGTCGAGCGTGCTGTTGGGTCCGCGCTCGTAGAGCGCACCGTCGCGGCGCAGGGTGCCGATGACCCCACCGGCGCGCCCCGCCGATTCGAGCACCGTGACGGTGCGGCCGCGCCGCTGCAGGCCGTGCGCAACCGCAAGGCCCGAGATGCCAGCGCCGATGACGACGACGTCGGAAGTCATGATTGCCGGGAAGGAAATGAACGAAGGGGCGGCCGCGATGGGCCGGCCGTCGCGATCATTGTCGCCGCCGGGCCGCCACCGGGTACTGACCTAGGTCATCAATGCCCGACGTGCTCGATCGGGTGCGGCTCGACGCCGTAGGGCAGCGCCGCGAGCTTGGCCTCGAGCTGGTCCACGTTGCCCGCGAGCCGCCGCGCGACGAGGCTCACGAGGTGGAAGCCGAACTCGGGGTTCTGGTAGTAGAGCTCCTTCAGCGTGGACTCGTCGATGGTCATCACCGTGCTGTCGACCGTGCAGCGCGCGGTCTGCGTGCGCTTGCGCTCGTGCGTGAAGAACGCGATCTCGCCGAAGATCCGGCCCGGCGGCAGCACCACGCCGATCTCGGGGAAGTCGATGCCGCCATCGACGAGGTAGTAGACCTCGGCCGCCGGGTCGCCCTTGCGGAACAGGATGTCGCCCTGCTTGAACTTCTTGGTGCGCATGTAGGGGCGCAGCCACACGCCGGACGGGTCGCCGGTGGCGGAGGCCGCGCGCACGCGCCGGGTGAGCTTCATCATCGCGAGCGTGCGCCAGCAGTTGAGCGGGAACAGCGCGGCGTTGAGGCCGAGCACCGCCCACGAGTGCATGACCAGCGCGTACACGACGAACGCGAGGTTGGCCGCCGCGCTCACCACGCGCAGCGGGATGATCGTCTTCATGAAGAAGCTGATGCACGTGAGGATGCCGCCGATGGCGGCGGCGACGTAGGCGAGGATCTCGAGCGGGGGCAGGTTCATGGCGACCCGGGTGACGATGGCATGCGTTGCGGGTGGATGGCGGCGCTCACGCCGGCGGACGGGCGAGCTGGTCGTTGACGGCCTTGAGGAACTCGGCCAGCGTGATCGGCTTGCCGACGTACGCGTCGAAGCCGGCCTCGGTGATGAGCTTGCGGTCCTGCTGCATGACCGACGCGGTGACGGCGATCACGGGAATGTGGCGGGTGGCGGCGTCGGCGCGCAGCACGCGCAGCGCGTCGATGCCGTTCATGCCCGGCAGCTGGATGTCCATCAGCACGAGATCGGGCTGCTTCTCGCGGGCGAGCACGATGCCGTCCTCGGCGTTGGTGGCCTCGAGCGTGGCGTGCCCCTTCACCTGCAGCACGTCGCGCACGAGCTTCATGTTGCGGGGATTGTCCTCGACGATCAGGATCGTGCTCACTGGATGGTCCTCCGCGCCGCGTTGCCCCGGGTCATGGCGCCTCCCCGCCGGCCGCCGGCGGGCCGGCCAGCGGCAGCGTTTCCTGCCGGGCCTGCGACCGGCCGGGCAGCGTGAAGAAGAACGTCGAGCCGCGCCCGACCTCGCTCACGAGGCCGATGCGGCCGCCGTGCAGTTCCACGAAGCGCTTGGTGAGCGCGAGGCCGAGGCCCGTGCCCTCCTGCTTCTTCGTGTAGTCGCTGCCCACCTGCCGGAACTCCTCGAACACCGCTGCCTGGTCCTCCGGCGCGATGCCGATGCCGGTGTCGCGGACCGCGATCCGGACGGCGTCGCCCTCGCGCTCGGCCGACACGTCGATGCGGCCGCCGTCGGGCGTGAACTTGACGGCGTTGGAGAGCAGGTTGAGCACGATCTGCTTCACCTTGCGCTCGTCGGCCAGCACGGTGCCGACACCCTCGCCCACCGCGAGGTCGAGCGCGATGCCGTGGTTCATCGCGCGCTCGCGCACCAGCGTCATCGCATCCGCCAGCGCCGACGGCAGGTCGAAGGTCGCGAGGTCGAGGTCCATCTTGCCGGCCTCGACCTTCGAGAGGTCGAGCACGTCGTTGATGAGCATGAGCAGGTGGCGGCCGGACGAGTGGATGTCCTTGAGGTAGTCCTCCTGCTTCTCGTTCAACTCGCCGAAGTAGCGCGCGAGCAGCACCTCCGAGAAGCCGATGATCGCGTTGAGCGGCGTGCGCAGCTCGTGCGACATCGAGGCCAGGAACGCCGACTTGTGCTGGTTCGCGATCTCGAGCTGCCGGCTCTTGTCGGCGATCTCGTGGAACAGCCGGACGTTGTCGATGGCGATCGCCGCCTGCCGCGCGAAGGTCTCGACCAGCGCGACCTGGTTCGGGGAAAAGAGGCCGGGATCGTGGCGCGCGAGGAAGATGCCGCCGTAGGCGCCGCCCTCGCGCATCAGCGGCACGGCGAGCACCGCGCGGCAGTCGAAGCGCAGCATGTTCTCGCGCGCGCCGGTGAACTCGCTGTCGATGAGCTCGCGGATGTCGCCGATGTGGATCGTCTGGCGCTCGGCCACCGCGCGCCCGGTGACCGACGTGCGGTCGAGGCGCACGGGCGTGGTCCCCTGCCACTGCGCGCTGTCGGTCAGCCGGCCCTGCCAGTACTCGGCCGCGGGCACCAGCTGGTCGCCCTCGATCAGCATGATGCGCGCGAACGGCGCGCGGCACAGGTGCGCCGCGCGCTCCGCGACCGCGTCGAGCACCGGCTGCACGTCGGTGGGCGAGCTCGAGATGACGCGCAGGATCTCGCTGATCGCGGTCTGCTGCTCGAGCGAGCGCGTCAGTTCCGCCGTGCGCTCCTCGACCTTGCGCTCGAGGCCCGCGTACGATTCCCGGAGCTGCGCCGACATGCGGTTGAAGCGGTCGGCAAGCGCTTCCAGCTCGTCGCCCGAATGCACCTCGATGCGCTGGTCGAGGTTGCCCTGCCCGATGCGCTGCGCGCCCTCGGACAGCGTGCGGATCGGCCGGACCATGCCGCGCGCGAGCGCCAGCGCGCCCAGCGCGGAAATGACGAGGCCGGCGAGCAGCAGGAGCCCGGTGCGCAGGATGGACGCGTTGAGCTTGGCCGTCACCTCGGCCACCGGCTGCTCGACGAACACCCGCCAGTCGAGCGCCTCGATCGGCGCCATGGACGCCAGCACCGCCTGTCCCGCGAGGTCGCGCGACAGCATCGCGGCCTCTACCGGCGCCCGCGCGTCGTTGGTCTCGCGCACGTGCTCGAGGTCGGAGAGGTTCGTCTTGCGCAGCACGAGGCCGATGTCCGGGTCCGCAACCAGGTACCCCGTGCGGTCGACCACGTAGGCCTTGCCCTTCTCGCCGATCTTGATGCGCGATACGACGTCCCAGATGAACTTGAGGTTCACCTCCGCTATGGTCACCGGCCCGTTGTCGGACGAGCGGATGCCGATCGTCATGTAGGGCTCGGTCTCCTTGCGGAAGTACACCGGCCCGACCCACGGCTGCCCCTTGCGCGCGTTCGCGAACGCAGGCTCGGCCGAGCGGTCCTTCATGGAATTGAGCTGGTCCATGCCGAGGCGCGACACGTACACGCGCTCGAGGCCGTTGCCGTCGACCTGCGAGATGTCGGTGACCTCCGGCACCTGCCGGAGGAGCTTCAGGAACTCGATGCGCCGCAGCTCGACGTCGCTGGCGTCGAGTTGCGGCAGCGCCGCGAACGCGAGCTGCTGCTGGATCTGGCGGATGTACTGCTCGATGCGCGAGGCCGCGGCGATCGCCTTCTCGCGCTGCAGGTCGCCCAGCGCCGACTTGTGCTCCTGGTAGCTGAAGTAGACGCTGATCGCCCCCGACGCGAGCAGGGCCCCGCTGACCAGCGTGAGGATCAGCAGCAGGTACTTGCGGAACAGGCGTCCCTGCCGCGAGCGGCGGCCCGCCTCGCTCTCGGCGTGCGGCGGCGTGCCGGCGGCCGGCAGCGCAGGAGCGGGATCGGCCATCAGGCGGCCCCTGCCGGGCGCGCGGGCGTCCGTCGCGCCGGGCAGGACGCCGGGCACGGGAACGGGTGGGCGGTCGACGGCGAATCGCGCATGACGGAACGGGGCTGGGGCCGGCATCGGGCACGGACGCCGGCGCCGGCCCGATGGTACATCCGACACCCTGCCGCGCCATAGGGCAGCGTGCACCCGTCGCCCCCCGGCCGCCCGGGAAAGCCCGGGGGCACCCGGCGGATCAAGCGAACACCCGGTCGGCCCGCAGCAGGAGCGGCGGCGGCACGGCGATGCCGAGCGCGCGGGCCGTGCCCGCGTTGAACACGAGCTCGTAGCTCGTCGGCTGCTCGATCGGGAGCGTCCCCGGGTCGGCGCCGCCGGCGATGCGCAGCACGTAGTCGGCCACCCGCCGGTACAGGTGCACGACGCTCGTGCCGTAGGCCATGAAGCCGCCCTCCTCCGCCTGCTCGGGCCACTCGAAGCTCGTCGGCAGGCGGTGCGCGAGCGCCTGCGCGATGATGGCCCGCCGGTCGCGCACGAAGTAGGTGGTCGCGCCGACGAACAGCGCCTGCGCGCGCGCCGTGTCCACCGCCGCGAACGCCGCGTCGTACCCCGCCCGCACGGTGACTACCGGCAGCGGGATGCCCATCGCCGCGGCCGCCTTCTCGGCTTCCGTGATCTGCGGCCGGAAGCCCGGGTCGTCGGGGGCCAGCATCGCGATGCGGGTCGCACCCGGCACCGCCTCGCGCAGCAGTTCGAGCCGCTTGGCCGCGAGCGTCCCGCCGGCCGCGATGAGCACCCCGGTCAGGTTGCCGCCGGGCCGCGACAGGCTCGGCACCAGGCCGAGCGCCACGGGGTCGAGGTTGCCGAAGAGAACGATGGGCACGGTCCGGCTCGCATCGCGCGCGGCGAGCGAGGCGGAGCTGCCCACGGTCACGATCACGTCGCAGGGCAGTGCGACCAGTTCGCGCGCGAGCACCGGCAGCCGCTTCACGTCCCGGCCGGCGTAGCGCGACTCGATGGCAAGCGCGCGACCGGCGGCGCTCGCCGCGGCCTCGAGCGCCGTCTCCATCCCGCGCGCGAACGGCGACGGTCCGCTGCTCTCCAGCGGCTCGGAAGGCCGCAGGATGCCGACCCGCAGCGGGCGCTTAGGCTGCGCGCGGACCGCGCCGGCCAGGGCGGCTGCGGTCGCGCCGGCGAGGAAACGGCGGCGATCGATCACGCGATCACCTCGTCCGCGCGCAGCAGCAACGGCGCGGGCAGCGCGATCCCGAGCGCCTGCGCCGCGCGCTGGTTCACGACGAACAGGAAGCGCGCCGGCTGCTGGATCGGCAGGTCGCCCGGCCTGGCGCCCTTGAGGATGCGGTCGACGTAGGTGGCGGAGAAGCGGCGGAACGCGAGGAGGTCGGGGCCATAGGACATGAGCCCGCCCGCGTCGGCGAATGCGCGGAACGGCGAGATGCCCGGCATCCGGCGTGCGACCGCCCACTCGGCCAGGCGCTTCGAGTTGTTGCTGATCATCGGCGAGGTCAGCATCACGACCGCCTGCGCACCGTTCGCGGCGGCCGAGTCGAGACCCGCGAACATCGCCTCGACGTGGTCGAAGTCGATCACCTGCAGCGTGAAGCCAAGGCGCTGTCCTGCAGCCTGCGCGGCCGAGAGTTGTGCCTTGCCCGCCGCCCGCTCGTTCAGCAGGGCGACCCGCTTGCGGCCCGGCAGCACCTCCGCCGCGAGTTCCAGCCACTTGCCCGCGAGCGCGGGCTGGTCGAGGAAGAGGCCGGTCAGGTTGCCGCCCGGCCGCGCGAGGCTCGCCACCAGCCCGGCGGCGACGGGGTCGGTCTCGAGGTCGAGCACGACGATGGGGATGGTCGACGTGGCCGCGCGGGCCGCGCGCACGGCCGCGGGGCCGGTGGCGTAGATGACGTCCGGTTGCAGGCGCACGAGTTCGGCGGCCAGGAGGTCGAGGCCGCCGGCGCGCCCCTCGGTCGAGCGCCTCTCGATCCGCATGTCGCGACCCTCGGCGTACCCCAGGTCGCGCATCGCTTCGCGGAACTGCGCAAGCGAATCGATGCCGCCGGTGGTGAGGAAGCCGATGACCGGGACCCGGCGCGGGGCCTGCGCGCCCGCGCCACCCGCCCCCAGCAGGACGCCGGCCATCGCCTGCAGTACCCGCCGGCGCGCGGTCACGCAACCACCTCGTCGGCCCGCGCGCGCACCGACGCCGGGACCGTGATCCCGAGCGCCTTCGCGGTCTTGAGGTTCACCGCGAGTTCGATGCGCGTGGGCAGCTCCACCGCCATGTCCGCGGGCCGCGCGCCCTTCTGCACGCGGTCGACGAACGTCGCGAGGCGGCGGTAGCCCTCGTCCAGCGAGGGTCCGTAGCTCGCGATGAAGCCGGCGCGCACGAACTGCGTCCAGCCGGACACGGCGAGCAGCCGCTCCTGTACCGCGAACGCCGCAATCGCGGCCGAGCGCGCGACCATCCCCGCGTCCTGGAACACGATCAAGCCCTGCACGCGCTCCTTGCGGATGCGGTCGAACGCGGCGTCGGGCTCTTCCCCCGGCCGGATCGGGACGTAGACCGTCTCCACCCCCTGCCGCTCGGCGGCCACGAGCGAAGCGGTCTTCTCGGCGCTTTCGCCGGGATGCTGCGGATTGGCGAGGATCGCCACGCGCCGCACCGCCGGCTCGATCTGCTTCATCACCTCGAGCCGCTTGCCCACGAGTTCGAGCGCCATGAACGAGACGCCGGTCGCGTTGCCGCCCGGCCGTGCGAACGACTGCACCATGCCCGCGATGACGGGATCGCCGCTGAACGCGAAGAGCATCGGCACGCGGCCACTGGCGACGCGGATCGCGAGCGGACTCGCGGCGGCCTGCGTCACGATCGCCGCGACCGGAACCGACTCCAGCGCCTGCACCGCAGCGCGCACGGCGGTCTCCGTCGGCTCCACGACGCGCACGTCGACGCGCAGCGCGTTGCGCCCCGTGTAACCCAGCGCGCGGGCCGCGTCCTCGAACGCGGCGAGCGCCTCGCCGGGCGGCGTGTACGAGATCCAGCCGAGGCGCGGTCCGGCCGCAGGCTGCGCCCGTGCTGCTCCGGCGGCGACCCCGGCGGCGGCAAGCACGAAGCGGCGGCGGTCGATCACGGCGGGGGGCCTCAGGTGATCACGCGGTCCGCCCGTGCGAGCACCGCCGGCGGGATCGTGATGCCGAGCGCTTTCGCCGCCCGGGCGTTGATCACGAGCTCGACCTTGTTCGGCAGCTCGATCGGCAGGCTGCCCGGTGCGGCGCCCTTGGCGATCCGGTCGACGTATTGTGCGAGCCTCCGGTAGACGTCGGAGATGACCGGACCGTAGATCATGAGGTTGCCGGCTTCGGCGAACGGCGCCCAGCCGTCGATGGCCGGGATGCGCGTCTCGCGCGAGAAGTCGGCGAACCGCTGCGCGTAGCCCAGCGTGAAGCCGTCGGCGAACGCCACGACCGCGTCGTCTTTCGCGCGCGCAATATCGGTGAACGCGGCCTCGAGCTGCACGCCGCTGCTCACCGGGAAATAGCGCACGGCAATCCCCAGCTTCTTGGCGGCGCCGGCCGCGGCTTCGTACTCCTTGCGCTCGCCGGGATGCTGCGGATTGGCGACGAGCGCCACGCGCTGCACGCGCGGGAGCACGGCGCGCAGGAGTTCGAGTCGCTTGCCCACGAGGTCCAGCGTGAACAGGCTGATGCCGGTGATGTTGCCCCCCGGCCGCGCGAAGCTCTCCACGATCTTCGCCTCGACCGGGTCGGCGCTGATGCTGAACACGATGGGCTTCTTCACGCCGGCCGTCAGCAACGGGAAGAGCGCGAGTCCGCCGGCGGCGACGACGATGTCGGGCTGCGCGCCGACCACGTCCGGAATGAGCTGCGTCACGCGACCGGGGGAGCCCTCGCCCCACCACGCGGTGAGTGCGAGGTTGCGCCCTTCGGTGTAGCCCTGCGCCGCGAGGCCGTCGCGGAACGCCGCGAAGTTGGGCGACGGCGTGTCCTTGCTGTCGCCGGAGAGGTAGGCCACGCGCAGCGGCGTGGCCGGCTGGGCGCCCGCCCGGTGCGCGAGCGCGGCGGCCGCGGTCGCCGCGAGGGCGCGGCAGAAGGAACGGCGTCTCATGAGATGACCTCGTCGGCGCGAAGTAGCAGGGATTGCGGAACGGTGAGCCCGAGGCTGCGGGCGGTGGCGGTGTTGACGGTGAGTTCGAACCGGGTCGGCTGCTCGACGGGCAGCGTCGCCGGGTCGGCGCCCTTCAGCAGGCGGTCGGCATAAGCGGCGGCGCGCGCGTACGCGTCGCGCAGGCTGGAGCCGTACGACAGCAGACCGCCGGCCTGCACGAATTCGCGCTGGAAGTAGATGAACGGCAGCCGAGCGGACGCCGCCCGCTCGGCGAACGCCAGGCGCTGTGCGAGGAAGAGCGGGTCGGGCGTCACCACCACGCCGTCGGGCCGCAGGCGGGCGAGATCCGCGAACAGCGCCGGCAGGCCCTCGGGGGCGGCCAGTTCGCGCACGTCGGTCGCGACCTCGAGCGTGGTGGCAGCGTTCACCGCATCGGCACGGAAGAGCTTCGAGGTCGGATTCCCCGGGTTGACCACGATCGCGAAGCGGCGGGCACGCGGCACCAGCGTGCGCAGCAACTCGACCATCTTGCCGACGATGCCCTCACCCAGGTTGGTGAGGCCTGTGACGCGGCCCCCGGGACGCGCGAGGCTCGCCACCAGCCCGTTGCCCACCGGGTCGGAACCATAACCCATCAGGATGACCGCGCGCGGCGCCGCTTCCGCGGCCGCGCGCGTGGCGGCGGCGGTGCCGGTGACGACGATGTCCGGGTCCTGGCGGGCGAGTTCCGCAGCGAGCGGTGCGTAGCGGTCCGTGCGCCCGCCAGCCCAACGCACCGTGTAGACGACGTCGCGCCCTTCCACCCACCCGAGCTGCGCCATGGCGGCCGTGAACGCGGCGAGCACGTGCCCGTGCGAGTCCGTCGTTCCGGTCATGAGCAGCGCGACGCGCGCCGGCCGGCCGCCGAGCGGTGCCAGCGGCGCGGCATGCGTGACCCGAGGGAGCGCCGCGGCGCAGAGGAACGCCGCCACCAGCCGGCGGCGCCGCAATGCTCGCGCCGCCCCGACCTGCGCGTCGTCGTCCGGTGCCGCGCGCCGGTCGCTGCGCGGCGGGTGCGGTTCGGTCATGCCGGCTGCGCCGGCACCAGCGCGCCGGTGCACCGCCACGCCCGCTGCGGGCGCGAGAAGCCGTGCAGCGTGAGCTCGCCCAGGTCCTCCGTCGCGACCACCTCGCTCACCTCGGCGTACACGCGCTGCGACAGGATGATCTCGCCGGCGCGCGCCTGCTGGCACAGCCGCGCGGCGAGGTTGGTCACGGTGCCGATCGCACCGTAGTCGATGCGGCCCTCGAAGCCGATCGCGCCCACGGTGGCGAAGCCCTGCGCGACGCCGATGCCGAGCCCCAGGTCCACGCCGCGCTTGCGCCACTTCTCCGACAGCTCCAGCGCGGCGGTGCGCATCTCGAGCGCGAGGCGCACCCCGCGCAGGGCGGCATCCTCCACCGGCACCGGGTCGCCCAGGAACACCATCATGCCGTCACCGGTGAAGCGCTCGAGCGTGGCCTCGTGCGCGAGCACGATGCGGCCCATCGCGGCGTGATACGCGCCCAGCGTGCGCATCAGCTCCTCGGGCTCGGAGGTCTCCGCGAACGCCGTGAAGCCGCGCAGGTCGGTGTACACCACGACGATCTCGCGGCGGCGGCTCTTCAGCGGATCCTCGCCGCTGCCGTCGACGATCAGCTCCGCGAGCTTCGGCGAGAAGAAGCGCTTCAGGCGCGCGAGGCGCTCGTTTTCAGAGACGGCCTCCGCCACGCGCCGTTCGAGCGTCGCGCTCCATTCCGCGAGCTCGCGGGCCTGCCGCTGCGTCTCCTCGTGCAGGCGGCGGATGCGCAGCAGCGACTGCACGCGGGCGAAGAGCTCGGGCTGGTTGATGGGCTTGCCGAGGAAGTCGTCGGCGCCGGCCGCGATGCCGTTGATGCGCTCCTGCTGCGGGTCGAGCGACGTGCACAAGACGATGGGCAGGAGCGCGGTGGCGGGTGCGGCGCGCAGCGCGCGGCACACGTCGTAGCCCGACATGCCCGGCATCATCACGTCGAGGAGGACGAGGTCGGGCGACGCGCTCGCGACCTTGGCGAGCGCTTCCTCGCCGCCGCTCGCGGTGACCACCGCATAGCCCTTCACCGCCAGCAGGTCCGCCAGCAGCTTGACGTTCTGCGCAATGTCGTCGACCACCAGAATCTTCGCCGGCTGCGCGTCCACCGAGGGCTCCCGCTTTGCAGACCAATCGCCGCATGTTACCGAAAACGCCGCCGGGCAGCGCCTCTACGGGGGCGGACGCCGCGCGAGTTCGCAAAGTTCCAGCGGGCTCACGCGCAGGTTGGTGCGCAGTTCGCTGCACTGCGTCCGGACCAGCCCCATCTGCGCCAGCGCGGCGGCGCCCTCGTCCCGGCCGGGGGGCACCGCCAGCGAATACAGCGTGCCGCGATGGTCGCGGATCGCCTGCGCGATCGTGTCCTGCAGGCGGTTGCGGCGGCCGGGATCGTTGAAATTGCTTACGAGCCCCGCGAAGCGCGCGTCGGCCGGGAACGACGGCAGCACGTACGACATCGGCTCCGGTGTCACCAGCAGGACCAGCGCGTCCGGCTTCACCGGCGGCCGTTCGACGGTCAGGAAGTGCGCGCCGAACGGCTGCCGCCACCAGGTCGGGAACTTGGCGGTGACGATCACCGCCCCGAGCGCCACGACGAGCGCAAGCGTCACGCGGCGCGCCGGCACGAGGCGCACGACGAGACCCACGATGAACACGCCGGCCAGCAGTTCGAGCGGCACGAGGTAGCGAGCGATGCGGTACAGCACGGCCCACGCGACGAACGCCGTCGCGGCGAAGATCGCGAGGAAGCGCCACGCGGGGCGGGAAACGCAGGCATCGGCGGCAGCATCGGTGTCAGACACGTCATAGGCCGTGTCTGACACCTCATACGACGTGTCAGACACCGATCGGGGGCTCGGTGGCGGCGGTCCCTCGCCCCGGCCCTTCCCCCGTGCATCGGGAGAGGGAGATGCGCCTTCGGCGCCATGTCGCCGTTGCCTGCGCCGCCACAACGCGAGGCCGAGCGCGACGAGGCACAGCGTGTACAGCAGCGCCGGGCGCGCGTCGCGGAACTCCGGCTCCGCGACGTAGCCTTCGAGCTTCACCAGCAGCATGTACGGGAACACCAGCCACTCGTACGGCGTGGCTGGCCCGAAGCGGGTGGCCGAGAACGACACCGGGTCGGCCCACGGCGAGCGGAACACCTGGTTGAAGTACGGAAACAGCGGATTGCCGTAGCGCGCGATCATCGTCGCGAACCACGGGCCGGCGGTCAGCGCGAAGGCACCGGCCATCGCGGCGGTGCAGGCCAACGTCGCCCGCCACCGGCGCAGCGCGAGAACCGCGACGAACAGCCCGACCGCGTAGATGCTGCCGGTGAGCTTGAGGCCCGCCGCCGCGCCGACGAGCGCGCCCGCGGCCACCCATGCCCGCGTGCTCGCGGCCCGCGGGTCGCCCTCGCGCACCACGAGCAGCAGCGCGCCCAGCACGCAGGCGGCGACGTACCAGTCGTTCATCGTCGTGCCGATGAGGCTCACCGGCATCGGCGCGGTGACCCCGATCGCGATCGCCACGACCGTCGCCCGCGTGCGCAGGGGCTCCGGCTCGCCGGCGAAGAGCAGCGCCGCGAGGCGCGCGAAGCAGTACCACGCGATGCCGGTCGGGATCGCGAGCGCGAATGCGATGACCCGCGGCGGCGCATCGGCGGCGAACAGCGCGTAGAACGGCAGGTCGAGGTACGGGCTGTAGAACGACTGCAGCTGCGCCGGCGCCCAGTCGAGCCCGAAGCGGCCGTGCACGAACGCCCACGCGTTGTACAGGTGGTAGTTCTGGAGGTCCCAGCTCGAGTCCTGCCGCAGCCCGATCGAGGCTGCCCCCGCGAGGACGATCGCGACGAGGCAGGCGAGCCAGGGGCGCAGGCGGGCGTCGACGTGCGGCAGCGGGGGCATGCGGGCGGGGCGGGCGTCGGGCGCGTGGCGGCGGATCCGTCGCGCGGCCGGCGCATTGTCCCCGAATCGCGCGGTCGCGTACATCGCGGGGCGCGCGCGGCTTGCGCTATGCTGTCCGCGATGCCGCCACGCCGTCCCCGCGCCTGCCCCGGCGCGCGCCTCGCGGTCGCCTGCGCGTTCGCGCTCGCCGCCGGGCTCGCGCACGCGGGCATCGAGGCGTTCGCGATCGAGCAGGTGTACTCGAACGCGGACGGCAGCGTGCAGTTCGTGGTCCTCCGCGACACGCAGAACCAGGACCACGCGGACGCCTGGTTCGGGGGCACGCTGGCCGCCACGCAGGGCGGTGCCACCACCACGTTCACGTTCCCCGGCGACCTCCCCGGCGCGGGCACCGCGGGCCGCCGCGTGCTGCTCGGCAGCGCGGGCTTCGCGGCCCTGGGGCTCGTCGCGGCCGACTACGTGCTGCCCGACCGCTTCGTGCCGACCGCGGGCGGCACGCTCGCGATCGGCGGCGGGGACGCGCTCGCGCTGGGCGCGCTGCCCGCGGACGGCGTCACCGCGCTTTCCCGCAGCGGCGCGCCGGTGCCGAACGCGGCGACCAACTTCGCGGGTGCCACCGCCTCCGTCCCCGCCCGCGCGGTAACCGCGGTCGAGTACCGCAACGCGGCGCTCGGCCACTACTTCGTGAGCGACCTCGCGGCCGACCTCGTGGCGCTCGACTCGGGGCGCATCGCCGGATGGGCGCGCACCGGCCTCGGGTTCAAGGTGCGTCCCGCGGCCGCACCCGATGCACCCGCCGCCGTGTGCCGCTTCTACATCCCGCCCGCGCACGGCGACTCGCACTTCTTCTCCGCATCGGCGCAGGAATGCGCGACGGTCGCGGCGAGGTCGGGCAGCGACCCCGCCTACAGCGGCTACGTGCTGGAGACGCCCGCCGCGTTCCACGTCGCGCTGCCCGACCCCGCCACCGGCGCGTGCCCGCCCGGGTTCGCCCCCCTGTACCGGCTGTGGAACGCGCGCGCCGACTCCAACCATCGCTACACGACGAGCGCCGGGGTGCGTGCGCAGATGAAGGCGGCGGGCTACGTGGCCGAGGGCTACGGGCCGGACGCCGTGGCGATGTGCGTGCCCCCGGGCACGGCGACGGTCCGCCTCACCGCCGGAGGCGGGGCACCGTTCGGCGCGCTGGTGAGCGACGCGGCGAGCACGCCGGCCGCGAGCTTCCAGTCGTTCGCGATGCCGGGCGACGCGGTGGACGTAGGCGCGCGGCGCGGCAGCGGCGAGGTGATCGCGTTCGGCAGCGAGCGGCCGCCCACGCTGCGGCCGGCGACGTGGGACACCACGCAGGGCGACCAGGTGGTGCTGGTGCCCTTCGCCCCGCTCGTGGAGATCCCGGTCACCGTCTGGGTGGTTGCCGGTCCGTACGCCACCACGCAGCAGACGGCGTTCGACCTGTGGCAGACGGCGCAGGCGATCTTCACCGCCGAGCGCACCGGCGTGCGCATGTCGGCGCTGGAGGTGGTGGACGCGACCGCGAACGCGGCAGCCGCCGGCTGGCAGTCGTTCGCGTGCGGCGCGGGCAACGCGAACGTGGCGGCGCTGCAGGCGGCCGTCGGCGCGCGGCCCGGCCGCATCAACGTGTACCTCGTGACGCTGGTCGACGGTTCCACGTCGCGCGGCAACGCGTGCATCGTCGGCGGCGGCTTCGTCGCGATCGCGGCCGGCGCGGGGTCCGAACTCCTCGCGCACGAACTGGGACACGACTTCGCGCTCGAGCACGTCGACGACCTCGTCGCCGACTTCGACGCCACCAACGTGATGCACTCGGCGAGCAACGTGCGCCGGTTCCTCACCGAGGGGCAGACCTTCCGCGCGCAGTTGCGCAGCGCGTCCGCGGTGAACAGCGTGTACGGCCTGCGCTCCGGCCTGCCGCTGCGCGACTGCGACCGCGACACGCCGGCGCCGGGCTGCCCGCGCATCGCCAAGCGCATCTGGGCCGACGGCGCCTTCGGTCCCAACTGACGTGCGGTGCGCCCTCCTCCTGCTCGCCTTCGTTGCGGCCACCGCCGCGGCGCAGCCGCGGTACGGACTCGCCCCGGACGCCTACGCGCTCCTCGCGCGGACGCTGGCCACGAGCTGCCTCGGCGACGACGCGCAGGCGTTGCGTGTCGCGCTGGCGGCGCAGCGGGCCACGCTCGCGCCGGCGTTCCGGCGCGCGCTCGCCGACGGGCCGCCGGAGGACGCGGTGGCGGCGGTGCGCGCGGCCGCGGACCGGCGGTACGCGGCGCTCGTCCTGTTCCCGCTGCGCGACTACCGCGTCGAAGGCATCGCGGCCGCGGACCTCGCCCGCTTCGCGCGGCCGTCGCGCCGGTCCTACGTCGACGCGCAGGTGCAACGCTACGTCACGGGCTATCGCGCGAACGCGGTGGCGGCGCTGGGCGTGGTCGGCGGTTCGCAGGATCGCGGGCTCCTCGTGCGGTACGCGCGCGAGGATCCGGCGCTCGCCCCGGCGGTGGCGGAGGCCGTGCGGATGCTCGGGCGCTGAGCCCCTTCCATGCGACGCCTTGCCCGGACCGCGGGCGGACGACGTTCGCACGCCACCGGGATTGACCCACGTCAACGGTCGGGCAGCCGCGATGCCATGCGGATGCGCCCGCATTGAACGCACCCCGCGAGGTATGTGAACATCCGGGCATGCCCGCACCCGCCCCAGGTCGATGCCCGCGCCCGCGTTGACCGATTCCCTGCGCATCCACGACGGCGTGCACCGCGGTCCCGCGGTGACTTTCCGGTTCGACGGCAACGACGTCTCCGCCCACGAGGGCGAGAGCGTCGCGGCCGCGCTCTGGGCGGCGGGGATCCGGACGTGGGGACGCGGGCCGCGCGACGGTATGCCCGCACCGCGCACCCTGTTCTGCGCGATGGCGATGTGCCAGCAGTGCGCGGTCTGGATCGACGGCGCCCGCTACGAGGCGTGCCGCACGCCGGTGCGCGCCGGCCTCGACGTGCGCTCGACCCCCGACCCGTGACGGCGCCGCACGTGGACCCCGCGCGCGCCTCCAGCCTGCCGCGCACGGCCTTCGACGTCGCCGTGCTGGGCGCCGGTCCGGCCGGCGCTGCCGCGGCGGTGCAGGCGGCGGCGCTGCGCCTGCGCGTGGTGGTGATCGACGCGCAGCCGGTCGCGGGCGGGCAGGTCTACCGCATCGTGCCGGGGATCACGCCGACGCGCCCGGACCAGGAGCGCACGGACGGCGACCGCGTGCGTGCGGAACTGGGTGCGGCGAGCGTCGTGCGCTTCTTCGGCCACCGGCTGTTCGACGCCGCGCGGCTGCCCGACGGCTTCGTGCTGCACGCGGCGCACGCCGGCGGTACGCGCACGCTCCACGCCGCCGCGCTCATCGTCGCGAACGGCGCGCAGGAGCGACTGCTGCCGTTCGCGGGCTGGGACACGCCCGGCGTCATCGGCCTCGCGGCGGCCACGCACCTCCTGAAGGCGCAACGCGTGCTCCCCGGCCGCAACGTGGTCGTGGCCGGCGCCGGCCCGCTGCTGCTGGTGGTGGCGAAGGCGATCGTGGACGGCGGCGGGCGCGTCGCCGCCGTGGTCGATGCCCATCCGCGCAGCGCGTGGTTCATGAGCGCGGCGGACCTCCTCTCGCGCCCGGACCTCGCGACGCGGGGCATGGGCTGGTACCGCGCGCTGCTCGCCCGCGGCGTGCCGATGCACAACGGCATGCGTGTGCGCAGCGTCACCGGCAACGCGCCCGACCTGCGCGTGACCGCCGTCCGCGTGGAGCGCGACGGCACGCCATCCGCCGGGACCGACACCCTCGACCTCGCATGCGACGCCGTGTGCTGCGGCTACGGCCTCATGGCGCGCACGGAGGTGACCCGCCTGCTCGGCGCCTCGCACGGCTTCGATCCGGCCGTCGGCGGCTGGCACGCCGTCGTCGACGACGACCAGCGCACGAGCGTCCCGCGACTCTACGCGGCAGGGGACGGCGCCGGGATTGCCGGTGCCGCCGCCGCGCCGTGGCAGGGACGGGTCGCGGCGTTTGCCGCGGCGCTCGACTTCGGGCGCCTCGCACCGGCTGCGCACACCGCACAGGCCACGCCGGCCAAGCGCGAGGCCATGCGGGCCGCGCGCTTCGGCGCGGTGATGACCCGGCTCGCGAACATCGGCGACGGCGTCCTCGCCGATCTCGCGCCCGGCGTCCCCGTCTGCGCATGTCGCGGCATCACCCGCGGCGCGATCGACGCAGCCATCGCCGCCGGCGCCCACACCGTCGAGGCGCTGCAGGCCTCGCTGGGGCTCGGCCAGGGCGACTGCGGCGGCCGGGTCTGCGAGGAGGCGGCCGCCCGCCTGGTCGCGCTCCGCACGCGCCGGCCGCGGGTCGAGATCGGGCAGGTCGCCCCGCGCTCGCCGCTGTTTCCGGGCGCCCCCGGGGCCGCCTGACCGTTCCCGCCCCGGGCTGCGCCCGGGTGTGCCGCCCGGCTTTGCCTTGCCGCGCCTTGCGAAAGATCAAGGCGGCGCGCGCCCCCTTCCAAAACAATGCGAATCATTCGCGTTTTCACCCCGCCTGCGCCGCCTGAACAAGTCGCTGTACGTGAATCCCGGATCCAACTATAATGAGAATCATTCGCGTTGACAGCGCCGGCGCGTGCCGGGCAGAGGCTCCCTTGACCGCCATCGTGACCCCGCACACCGTGCCCACCTCCTCCAGCGCGGTGGCCGTCCACGCCGCCCAGTCGCTGTCCGACCTGCCGATCGGCGTGCCCGCGCACGTCGTCGGCCTGCGTCCCGCCGCCGACGACGCCGAGTCCCGCGAACTGGCACTGCGCCTGCTCGAGATCGGCTTCATGGCCGGCGAACCGGTGCGCGTGATCGCACAGGGGCACCCCGGGCGCGAGCCGATCGCGGTGCGCATCGGCGGCACCACCTTCGCGCTGCGCCGCTTCGAGGCGGAGCAGGTGCTGGTCGAGCGGGAGCGCGCGTAGATGACGCACGCCGCCGCCGCGCTGCGCATCGCCCTGCTCGGCAACCCGAACTGCGGCAAGACGGCGCTCTTCAACCTGCTGACCGGCAGCCGGCAGAAGGTCGCCAACTTCGCGGGCGTCACGGTCGAGCGCAAGGAGGGCCGGCTCACGCTGGCCGACGGGCGCTCGGTGACCGTGCTCGACCTCCCCGGCGCGTACAGCCTCAATCCCACGAGCGCCGACGAGGCCATCACGCGCGACGTGATCCTCGGCCGCGCCACCGGCGAGGCGCCGCCCGACCTCATCGTGTGCGTCACCGACGCGACGAACCTGCACCTCAACCTGCGGATGGTGCTCGAGGTCCGCCGCTTCGGCGTGCCGCTGGTGCTGGCGCTCAACATGGCGGACGTCGCCAGGCGCCGCGGCATCCACATCGACACCGACGCGCTGGCGCGCGAACTCGGGATGCCGGTGGTGACCACGGTGGCCGTGCACCGCGGCGGCGCCGACGGGCTCGTCGCGCAGCTCGCGCAGGCGCGGCCCGCGGCGCCGCACGCGCCGCTCGCGTGGCACGCCCCGGACGCCGGCGAGGTCGAGGCGACCTACCGCGAGGTGCGCCGCATCCTCGGCGCGTGCGTGCAGGAGCCGAAGGCCGACCTCCGCCTCGACGACGCGCTCGACCGCGTGCTGCTGCACCCGGTGTTCGGGATGCTGATCCTCGCGGCCACGCTGTTCCTCATCTTCCAGGCCGTGTTCAGCTGGGCCGGTCCGCCGATGGACGCGATCAAGTCCGGCATGGGCCTGCTGTCGGGCTTCGTGCGCACCCACATGGCCGAGGGACCGCTGCGCAGCCTGCTGGTGGACGGCATCATCGGCGGCGCGGGCAGCGTGCTCGTGTTCCTGCCGCAGATCCTCATCCTGTTCTTCTTCCTGCTGTTCCTCGAGGACTCGGGCTACCTGCCGCGCGCGGCGTTCCTCCTCGACCGCGTGATGAGCACGGTGGGGCTGTCGGGCCGCTCGTTCATCCCCCTGCTGTCGAGCTTCGCGTGCGCGGTCCCGGGCATCATGGCCACGCGCACCATCAGCAACCCGCGCGACCGCCTCACCACCATCCTGATCGCGCCGCTCATGACCTGCTCGGCGCGCCTGCCGGTGTACGCGCTCGTGATCGGCGCGTTCATCCCCGAGCGCACGGTGGGCACGATCTTCAACCTGCAGGGGCTGGTGCTGTTCGTGCTCTACGTCGCCGGGATCCTCGGCGCGATGGCCGTCGCATACACCGTCCAGCGGATCACGGCGCGCCGCGCGCACCACCCTCTGCTGATGGAACTGCCCTCCTACCGCTGGCCCAACGCGCGCAACCTCGTGCTGGGGCTCTGGGAGCGCGCGCACGTCTTCCTCGCGCGCGTCGGCACCATCATCCTGTCGCTGATGATCGTGCTCTGGTTCCTGTCGTCGTATCCGGCGCCCCCGGCCGGCGCGACGGGGCCGGCGATCCAGTACAGCTACGCGGGCATGCTGGGGCACGCGCTGCAGCACGTGTTCGCGCCGATCGGCTTCAACTGGCAGATCTCGATCGCGCTGGTGCCCGGACTCGCCGCCCGCGAAGTGGCGGTGGGCGCGCTCGGCACCGTGTACGCGCTGTCGAGCGTCGACAACGAGCTCGCGTCGCAGCTCTCGCCGATCCTCTCCGAGGGCTGGCCGCTCGCCACGGCGTTCTCGCTCCTCGCGTGGTACGTGTTCGCGCCGCAGTGCATCTCGACACTGGCGATCACGAAGCGCGAGACCAACTCGTGGCGCTACCCGCTCATCATGGCGGGCTACCTGTTCGCGCTCGCGTACCTCGCGGCGTTCGTGACGTACCGCGTCGCGCTGCTCTTCACCTAGGCGCCGGCGTGCAGACCTTCGCCGTCACCGTCATCGTGCTCGCCGCCGCGTCGTTCGCGGCGTGGCGGCTCATGCCGCGGACGTGGCGGGTGCGTCTGGCCGCTGCGCTGGCCGCGCGCGCCCAGCGGCACGCGCACCTGTCCGAAGACGAGGCCGCCACACTCGCGCGCAAGCTCGCGACCGGGGCCTGCGGCAGTTGCGACAGCTGCGGCACCTGCGCGCCGGCCAAGCCGGCGGACGCCACCGCGCCGCTGCACTACCTGCCGCCGGTCCCGCGCAAGCCCGGACCGACGGCCTGACGACGGCCGCGGTCGCACCGGTTCCGGACGCGGCGCGCGATGCGGCCTTGGCCGACGTCGGCTACTTCGCCGGGATCTTGAACTCCTTCGCCTGCCTGATCACTTTCTGCCGGTCGAAGTTGTTGATCTCCGGGATGAGGTCGTTGGTGAAGTAGACCGTCGGGTCCTTGATCTTGTCCTTGAGGCCCAGGAACTCGATCTCGTCGCCCCACTCCGCCGCCGAGATGCGGCCCCAGTCGGTGATCGACTTGTCGTAGTGGGTGAAGAGCGGCATCCGCTTGGTGACGGGCACGCTGACCGACTTGATCTGGTCCGCGAGCGCGGCCCCGCGCGGCGCGGCCTCCGGGTACATCTGGATGAAAGCATAGGCCGCCGCCTCCGGGTTCTCCTGGATGAAGAGGCTGCCCTTCGCGATCGCCCGCGCGAAGCCGACCGCCTGCTTGCGCTTCTTCTCGAGCGTCTCCTTCGACGCCGACACGTAGAGCCCGCCCACCTTGGGCAGGTTCGCGGGCAGCGGCAGGTAGCGCAGCTTCATGCCGGCCGCCTCGATCTGGCCGAAGCCCGTGTCGAAGTAGACGAGCGCGTCCACGCTGCCCCGCTGGATCGCCTGGCCGGCGGTCACGCCCTCGCCCACCGCGAGCCACTGCACGTCCTTCTCGGGGTCGACGTTGGCAAGCCGCATCAGCGCCTTGCCCACCGGAAAATCGGTGACGCCGAGGCTCGACACGCCGACGGTCTTGCCTTTGAGGTCCGCGAGCGACTTGATCGGGCTGTCGGGCTTCACGGCCACCGCCCACTTGAACGGGTACGTGTACTCGTAGAAGTTGATCCCCGGCAGCTTCTCGCCCTTCGCCGCGAGCGGCAGCTGGTACGACGGCACGCCCACGCCGAACTCGATGCGCTTCTGGTCGAGGCTCGCCATCACCGCGGCGTTCGTGCCGAGCGTGACGAACTCCGGATCGAGCCCCTCCTCCTTGAAGTAGCCCAGGTACGCGGGCACCACGAAGTTGATCAGGATCGGCGACATCGCGTTCTGCGCGAAGCCGAACCTGACCTTCTCCAGCGCCTGCGCGCCCGCGACCGTGCTGGCCGCCGCGACCGCCGCCAGCACGACTGCCTGCGCGGCCTTCGCCAACCATCGTTGCATGCTCATCTTCCCGTCTCCTCCGCGTGACGGCCGCCGCGCCCTCCCTGGCACCGCACCGCCCTCTCCCGGTGCGCCGCGCGCCACGGCCGGTGAAACCCCGATCAGGTGCCCGTTCCCGGCATGCTGCCCTCCGCCCAGAACACGACGCGCTTCTGCAGCGCGCGCATCAGCGAGATCAGCACGTACCCCGTGCAGCCCAGCACCACCAGCGCGGCGAACACGCCGGCGGTGTCCGACACCGTCTGCAGCTGGGTCATGATGACGCCCATGCCGCGCTGCGCGCCGGTGAACTCGGACACGATGGTCCCGAGCATCGCGTACACGATGCCGATGTGCAGGCCGGCGAAGATCATCGGCAGCGCGCTCGGCAGCTTCACGTACCGGAAGACCTGCCAGCGCGACGCCTTGAGCGCCGCCATGAGTTCCAGCCGCTCGCGCGCGACGGAGCGGAAGCCCTGCAGCGAGTTGACGAGCACCGGGAAGAGTGTGAGCACCGCGGCCATCGCGACCTTTGATTCGATGCCGTAGCCCAGCCAGATCACGAGCAGCGGCGCGATCGCCACCTTGGGCAGGCTCTGCAGCCCCACGACGTACGGCAGCGTCGCCTGCTCGACGATGCGCGACTCCGCCATCAGCGCCGCGGTGACGAGGCCCAGCACCGAGCCGACCAGGAACCCGTAGAGGGTCGCCTTCAGCGTGTCGATCAGGTGGAACCAGAAGCTCGAGCGGACGGCCGGGCTCTGCGACAGGCCGTCGGACAGCGCGATCCACACCGCCTTGGGCGACGGCAGCACGTAGCTCGGGATGTCCGAGAACGACACGGCGCACTGCCACAGCAGCGCGCCGGCGGCGAGGCTCGCGACGACCGGCCACACGGCGGAGAGGGAACGGGCGGGCTTCATCGCAACAATGTCCGGTCAGTCATGCATCACCTCCTGGCTGCCCAGCATGTGGCGCAGGTGCCGGGTCAGCGCGCCGAACTCCGACGTGCTCATGAGGTCGAGGTCGCGCGGCCGCGGGAACGGCACCGCGAGGTCCTCGACGATGCGCCCGGGACGCGCGGACATCACCAGCACCCGGTCGGACAGGAACACGGCCTCGCCGACGCTGTGCGTGATGAAGAACACGGTCTTCCGCCGCGCGAGCCAGATGCGCTGCAGCTCGACGTTCATCCGCTCGCGGGTGAGCGCGTCGAGCGCGCCGAACGGCTCGTCCATCAACAGGAGCCGCGGATCGTGGATCAGCCCGCGCACGATCGCGACCCGCTGCTGCATGCCGCCCGACAGCTCGTTCGGATACTTGTTCGAAAAGCCGTCGAGGCCGACCAGGTTCAGCAGCGCGTGGGCCGCTTCCGTGTGCTGCCCGACGTCGAGACCCAGCACCTTCACCGGCAGCAGCACGTTCTGCAGCACGGTGAGCCACGGCAGCAGCACCGGCGCCTGGAACACGACGCCCATGCCCGCCTGCGGTCCCGTGATCGGCTCGCCGCGGAACAGCACCGCGCCGCTCGTGTACGGCACGATGCCGGCGAGGATCTTGAGCAGCGTGGTCTTGCCGCAGCCCGAGGGTCCGAGCACGCTCACGAACTCGCCGTCCGCGAGGTCGACGGCGATGTCGGTCAGCGCCAGGACCTCGTCGCCCGCCTTCGTGACGTAGCGCTTGACCAGGTCGCGCACCGACAGCAGCACGGGCGCGGCGGCACCCGCCGCCCCGGGGGACGGCGGCGGCGCCGGCACCGGGCGCGCGGCCATCGTCACGCGATCCGCGTTTCCAGCACGCCGATGGCGTCCACGCCCGCCTGCACGACGTCGCCGGGCTTGAGGTAGAACTCGAACGGATCGGGCTTGCGGTGCAGCGCCACGCCTTCCGGCGTGCCCGACGCGATCATGTCGCCGGGTGCCAAGCCCACCTTCGACCAGAACGCGACGAGCTGCGGGAAGCCGAAGATCATGTCGGTGCACCGCTCGTGCTGCAGCGTGCGGCCGTTCACCTTGAGGTCGACGACGAGCTGCGACGGGTCGGGCACCTCGTCGGCGGTGAGGATCCACGGGCCGACGGGGCCGAAGCCCGGGAAGTTCTTCCCGAGCATGATCATCTGGTTGCGCATCTCCTTCTTCTGCCACTCGCGCGCGGACAGGTCGTTGAAGATGGTGTAGCCGAAGACGTGGGCCAGCGCGTCCGCCTCGCTCACCCGCAGCGCGGGCTTGCCGATGACCGCGGCCACCTCCACCTCGTAGTCGAACTCGGTCACGTCCTCGGGCCGCGCAACCGTCGCGCGGTGCGGCACCAGCGTGTGCGGCAACTGGATGAAGCCGCACGGGAACTCGAAGTGGATGCCGGACGTGCCCTGCTTGGTCCAGAAGCCCAGGCTCTCGTCCTTGTGGCGGCCGAAGTTGCGGCCGGCGCAGATCATCGTGCGCGGCGTCACCGGCGTCATCCACGCCACCTGCGCCTCCGGCGTCACCCACGCGGCGTCACCGCTCGCCAGCGCCCAGTCGCACACCTCGTACGCGAGGGCGAGCGCCGGCGCGCCGCCCTCGATCAGCGCCTGCATCGTCGCGGGCAGTACCGCGCCCGTCGCCTTCGCCGCCGCGGTGAGGTCGAGCACGCGGTCGTCCGCGCCCTGGCCCACGACGACGCCGAGGCGCTCGCCGCCGTTGCCCTGCATCCTGCCGATCTTCATGCCCGTCCCTTCGCGCGCGCGGCCGCCGTGGCCGCCTCGTCCACCTGTCCGTCGTCGGTCACGACGACCCCGTATTCGTGCCTCGCCGCCGCCCGCGTGACGAAGCCCTGCCGCACGTCGCGCGCGACCGCCTGCGGATCGCGTGCGACCGGATCGCCGTAGCCGCCGCCGCCGCCCGTGTGCACGTACACGCGGTCACCGGGGGCCAGCGGGATGTCCGTGGCCTTGAGGAATTTCTTCCGCAGCTCGCCCTGACGCTCGATCTCCACATAGCCCGCCTGTCCGTCGCGGCCGCCCAGCAGGCCCCACGGCGGGCAGCCGTGCCGCTCGAACGTGAGGGTGAGCTTGACCGGATGGCGGATCGTGTACGCCTTGTCGAGGCCCGAACCGCCGCGGTACTGGCCCGCGCCGGCCGAATCCGCGCGGAAGCCGAAATAGTCGACACGCAGGTCGTAGAGGGCCTCCTGCGCCTCGACCGGCACGTCGAGCGTGTCGCCGTGCGCGAGCGTCTTGAACGGGCCGGAGCCGTCGCGCCCGAGCGAGCCGCCCCAGCCGCCGTGCGCGGTATCGAGGTGCGTGAAGAGCCGGCCCGTCTCGGGATGGCGTCCCTGCACGCGGTGCGAGCCCATCGACGCATGGTGGCCCGCCGCCACGCGGTCGGGCAAGGCGTCCGCCATCGCGCGGATGATGGTGTCGATCACGCTCGCGAGCGGCGTGCTGTAGCGGGCCATCGCGGCATTCGGCCCGGCGCTCAGGAACTTCCCGTCCGGCAGCACGACCTCCAGCGGCGCGAAGCTGCCCTCGTTCGTGAACTCGTTCGGGCTCGTCAGGTACTTGAACGCGATGCGCGCCGCCGTCACGCCGCCGCCCTCGCGGCCGGAGTTGAACGGACCGCGCACCTCGTCGGCGATCTCCGACATGTCGACGATGAACCGCTCGCCCTCGATGCGCACGGTGATCGGGCACGGTATCGTGCGCCCCAGGTCCACGCCGTCGTTGTCGAGGAACGACTCGGCACGATAGACGCCGTCGGGGATCGCGCGCACCGCCGCGCGCGCCACCGCCTCCGACTGCCGCCACATCACGCCGATGGCCGCGAGCGTGGTGTCGGCGCCGAACTTGCGCGCGATGTCGGCGAACAGCCCCGCACCCTTCACGCAGCCCGCGAACTGGGCCTCGATGTCGCCCAGCACCATCTCGGGGAAGCGCGTGTTGTATTCGATCATCCGGTACATCTCGGGCACCGGCTCGCCGCGGCTGCGCAGCTTGACCGTGCGGAACTGGATGCCCTCCTGGAAGATCTCGGTCGTGTCGTTCGACGCCGACGAGCCGACGTAGCGGCCGCCGACGTCGGTCCAGTGCGCGAGCACGCACATGAACGCGACGATGCGGGCGTCGTCCGCCGGGTCGAACACCGGCGCGTACATCGTGACGTTGTTCAGGTGCTGGCCGAGCGTGCCCGCGTGGTTGCTGATCAGCACGTCGCCGCGGTGGATGTTCGCCGCGCCGTAAATCGCGAGCCCGTCCTGCACCGCGATGCCGAGCACGTTGGCGAGGAAGATCGGGATGCCGCCGCGCGACTGCACGATGAGCCGGCCCTGAGCGTCGACGATGCCGACCGCGTAGTCCTTGTATTCGTAGATGAGCGGGCTGAACGCCGTGCGGGTGAGGTCGGTCTCGACCTCGTCGGGGATCGCCTGCAGGAGCTGGCGGATGATCTCCAGCGTGATCGGGTCCACGGCCGGTGCCGGGCCGGGCGCCGCCGCAGTCCGCGCAAGGGTCGGCGTGTCCATGCTCACGGCCCTCCCGTGGCCGGCGCCAGCGTGATGTCGATCTCGCCCAGCTCGCCGACGCGGAAGCGGTCGCCCGGGCCGATGACGGTCGTCGAGCCGTACTCCTCGATCAGCGCGGGGCCGGTGCCCGCGAAGCCCGTGGGCAGTTCGGCGCGCGCATACAGCGGCGTGTCCACCATGCCGCCGGCCGCCGCGAACCACACCGGGCGGTGCCGCACCGCCGGCGCGCCCGTCGCCTTGCGATTGGCGGCCAGCGCCTCCAGCGCGGGCCGGTCCATCGACCCGTAGCCCGCGAGGGTCAGGCTCACGATCTCCACCGGGTTCTTGGCGTCGGCGTGACCGTAGCGCGCGCGGTACACCTTCTCGAAGCGCGCGCGGATCTCCGCCGGCGTCGCCTCGGCGTCGAGCGGCACGCGCACCGAGTGCACCTGGCCGCGGTAGCGCATCTCCGCGCCCTGCTCGAACGCGATCTCCGCGTCGGGCACGTCGGCGCGCAGCGCCGCGGTCATCCGCACGCGCATCGCGGCGAACACGCCCGCCGCCTCCGCGACCGTCGCCGCGTCGAGCGGCCGCACGAACGTCGTCGACTCGTCGAGGCGCAGCTTCGCGAGCAGCATGCCGAGCGCGGAGAAGTTGCCCGGCTCCGGCGGGATGATCACGCGCGGGATGTGCAGCTCGCGCGCGATCTGGAACGCGTGCAGCGGTCCGCCGCCGCCGAACGCGAACAGCGTGTACTCGCGCGGGTCGAGCCCCTTTTCCAGCGTGATGCGCTTGATCGCGCCGGCCATGGTCACGGACGCGATGGCGATGATGCCCTCGGCCATCCGCTGCACGCCGTCCGGCCCGGTGTAGCCCAGCGGCTCGCACAGCCGCTCGCGCAGCGCGCGCGCCGCCGCCGCGGTGTCGAGTTGCATGGCGCCGTTCAGGAACCCGCCCGGGTCGATGCGGCCGAGGACGAGGTTGGCATCGGTGACGGTCGGCTCGGTGCCGCCGCGGCCGTACGCGACCGGTCCGGGCGTCGAGCCGGCCGAGCGCGGACCGACGTAGAGCCGCTTCTGCGCGTCGAGCCACGCGATCGAGCCGCCGCCCGCGCCGACCTCGACGATGTCGATCACCGCGCCGCGGATCGGGAAGCCGCGCGTGTAGCCGCCGACGTAGTACACCGACTTCACGTCGAAGCGGCCGTCCTGCACCAGCGCGCACTTGGCGGTGGTGCCGCCCATGTCGAACGCGATCGCGTTGCGGATGCCGAGGCGGTCCGCGTAGGCGGCGGCGCCGATGCTGCCGCCGACGGGCCCCGACTCGACGAGCGCGATCGGCGCCTGCAGCACGTGCTCCACGCCCAGCACGCCGCCGTTGCTGCCCATCAGGAAGAACTTGCCGCCGAAGCCGCCGCGCTTGACGCGCGCGTCCATGCGGTGGAGGTAACCCGACACCTGCGGCCCGACGTAGGCGTTCGCCGCGACCGTCGCCGTGCGCTCGTACTCGTACCACTCGCGGGAGAGTTCGCTGCCGTGGGTGACGAATACGCCCGGCAGCAATTCGGCCAGCCACTGCGCGACCTGCCGCTCGTGCGCCGGCGCCACGTACGAATTGAGGAACGACACGGCCACCGCCTCGACGTTCTCGCGGCGCAGCGTGTCCGCGAGCACCGCGACGTCGGCGCGCGCGGGCACGCGCTCGGGCTCGCCCTTGCCCGACGTGCGTTCCGGCACCTCGTAGCGCAGGTCGCGCGGGATCAGCACCGGATGGCGGCGGTAGTAGAGGTCGAACGGATCGGGCCGGCTGCCGCGCGCCATCTCGAGGATGTCGCGGAAGCCTTCGGTGGCGACCAGCGCGGCCTTCGCACCGACGCGCTGCAGCAGCGTATTGATCACGATGGTCGTGCCGTGCTTGAAGAGCTTGGCGCGTGCGAGGTCCACGCCGGCGGTGGTCATGCAGTCGAACGCGCCGTCGGCGAGGTCGCCGTAGGTGGTCAGGCTCTTCGAGTAGACGACGTGGCCGGTGTCCACGTCGTAGGCGGCGAGGTCCGTGAACGTGCCGCCCGTGTCGATGGCGATGATCAACAAGTGCTGCGCTCCTCCTGCGGCGGGCATGCGCGCCGCATGCGGTCGCGCTGCCCTTCTGCGGCCCATCGTAGGGCAGCCGACGATCAGACACAAGTGCATAATGGGTAATGCCATCCATGCCGGAAAGTACGAGGGAGCCGCGATGTCCGACCTGAAGGCGATCAACTACTTCGTCGAGGTCGCCCGCACCGGCAGCTTCTCGGGAGCCGCGCGTTCGTTGCGCCTGACGCAACCGGCGGTCAGCCGCCTCGTGCGCAAGCTCGAGCGCGACATCGGCGTGCCGCTGCTCTGGCGCGACGGCCGCAGCGTGGCGCCGACGGAGGCCGGGCGCATCCTCCTCGCGCGCGCGACGGCGCTCAACCAGGCGTTCACCAGCACGTTCGCGGAAGTGCGCGCGGGTGCCGAGGTGCCGTCGGGCCCGCTGTCGCTCGGCGTGTCGATGATCATCGGGCACATGATCATGCCGCCGCTGATCCACGGCTTCGTGCGCAAGTTCCCGAACCTGAAGCTCCACCTGTACGAGGGATACTCGCGGTTCGTCGAGGAGTGGCTGGTGCAGGAGCGCATCGAGGCCGGCCTCATCTGGGGCAAGCCGCGGGCGAGCGGCCTCGTGCTCGATCCGCTGCTGGCGCTGGAGATGTCCCTCGTCGCGCCGGCGCGGCCGCTGCCCGGTTGCGAGCCGGGACCGCGAGCGCTGAAGCAGGTCCGCTTCCGCGACCTCGTGCGCTTTCCCCTGATCCTGCCCGCGCCACCCCACGGGCTGCGGATGCTCGCCGAGCGCGCCGCGGAGGAGGCCAACCGCCCGCTGACCATCGCGATGGAGTGCGACGGCGTGGTGCTGGCCCGCGAACTCGTCAAGGCGGGCGTCGGCTACACGTTCATGGCGCTCACCGGCGCGACCGAGGACGTCGCCCGCGGACACATCCGCGAGATCCGCATCGGTCCGCCGCGCATCTACTGGACGCTCTCGATGGCCACCCGCGAGGGCACCCGGCCCTCGCTCGGCGTGCGCGAACTCGCGACCGAGATCCGACGGCTCGCCGCGCAGCAGATCGCGGCGGGGGCGCTGCGCGGCCGGGTGCTCGCGCCGGCGTGAGGCGGGCAGCTGTCAGATCCCGGAGGGGTCCGACCCCGGTGCCTCCGTTCGCCGCGCGGGCGCTTTGGTGTCTGACACCGCATAGGCGGTGTCAGACACCGGCCGCCGGCCGGCGAGGCGCGACGCCTTGCCGCGCCGGATCGCCGCGCATGCCCACGGCACGGCTCCCTCCGGCTTTAGGTAACATCGTGCCTTGGGCGTCGCGCGACACCGCCCGCCTTGCCCCTCCGCACGTCCCGACATGATCTCCAAATACCTGTTCCGGCCCCTGCACGAGCACGCCGACCCGGCGCAACGCGTGCAGGGCGTGGCGGCCCTGCCGGCGGACGCCCCCGACCTCGCCCTTCTCCTCGCGGAGGACCCGGCGCCGGAAGTGCGCGCCGCCGCGGCCGCCCGCTGCACCGACGTCGCCGCGCTCGGCGCCGCGTGGCGAACGGAAGCGGACGCCGGCGTGCGTTCCGCGCTTGCGGCCGCGCTCGGTGCGGCACTCGCAGCCACCGCCGACGCCGCCGCCGCACGCACGACGCTCGAATCGCCGGACTGCCCCGACGCACTGCGCGCCGACGTCGCCCGCCGCGCCGCCGATCCGGAACGCCGCCGCCTCGCGGTGGCGACGCTGCAGGACGAGGAGACGCTGGTCGACGTCGCGCTCACTGCCGAGCACGCGGAGACGCGCCTCGCCGCCGCCGAGCGCGTGCACGCGCCCGCGGCGCTGCGCAAGCTCGCCGACGCCGCCCGCAACAAGGACAACGGCGTGGCGCGCCTCGCCCGCAAGCGCCTCGACGCGCTCGCGCACGGCGAGAGCCAGGCCGCGGAGGCCGACGCGATCCTCGCCGAGCTGGAAGCGCTCGCCACGACTCCCGGTGCGATCCTGTCGCCGCTGGTCGAGCTGGACCGCCGCTGGCACGCGCTCGACCCGGGGATCGACACCGAGCGGCGCGCCCGCGTCGAGGCCGCGCGCCAGACGCTGCAGGCGCGCCTCGACAAGGAGCGCGAGGACGAGCTGGCGCGCGTGCGCCTGCACCGCCGGCTCGACGCCCTCGGCGCGCGCGACGTCCCGGCCGACGAGGCGGCAATCGCCGCCGCGCGCGCCGAACTGGACGAGGTGCGCGCGGAGGTCGGGCACGCGCAGGATGCCGTCGCGCAGGCGAAGCTCGCCGCGGTGGCGCAGCGCATCGACACGTGGGCGCAGGAGCGCGTCGCGCACGCCGGGGCACTGGCGCTGGTCGAGGAAGCCGAGGCGCTGGCCGCGGGCACGTCGATCGACGACGCCAAGCTGCCGGACCGCTGGCAGGCGCTCGATCGCGCGATCCGCACGCCGGACCTCACGCGCCGGTTCGAGGCCGCGCTGATCGTGGTCGAGCAGCGCCGGCTCGCGCAGGCGCAGGCAGCGGAGCAGTCCGCGAAGGCCGCGCGCGCGCAGCTGCACGCGCTGCTGCACACGGCCGAGCAGGCGCTCGCCGCCGGGGAGTTGAAGAGCGCGCGCGCCGCCGCCGACGAGATCAAGGCGCGCAAGCCCGAGGCCGGCGTCCTGCCGAAGCCGACCAACCAGCGCCTGGGCCGCCTGCTGCACCAGCTGGGCGAGCTGGAGCGCTGGGAGTCGTTCGGCCAGCAGCACGCGCGCGTGCAGCTGTGCGAGCGGGCCGAGGCGCTCGCGACGGCCACGCTCGAGCCGCCCAAGGTGGCGAACGAGGTGAAGAAGCTGCGGGACGAGTGGAAGGCGCTCGACCAGCAGCACGCGGGCGTGCCGAAGTCGCTGTGGGAGCGCTTCGACCGCGCGTGCGAGAAGGCGTACGCGCCGGCGGCGCGGCACTTCGCGCAGGTGGCCGCACAGAAGAAGGAATCGCGCCAGCGCCGCGACGAGTTCATCGCCGCCGCCGCCGCGCACGTGCCCACGCTGCTGGCGGCCGAGCCGCGCGACTGGCGTGCGATCGAGCACTGGCTGCGCGACACCGACCGCGCGTGGCGCGAGGGCGACCTGGGCAGCGTCGATCCCAAGGCGTGGAAGGGCTTCGACAACCGGCTGCGCGAGGCGCTGGCACCTGCGCGCGATGCGCTCGGCGCGGCACGCACGCAGGCGAAGGCCGCGCGACAGGCGCTGATCGACGAGGCCACGGCGCTCGCCGCCAAGGCGATGGACCGCGACGCGCCCACGCAGGTCAAGACGCTGCATGCGAAGTGGCAGGTCATCGCGAAGGAAGTCGGACTGCCGCAGCGCGACGAGCGCGCGCTGTGGGAGTCGTTCCGCGCGGCTTGCAACGCGGTCTTCGACGCGCGCAAGGCCAAGCGCAAGGAAGTCGACGGCGCGCGCCACGAGCACCTGCGCGGGCTGGAGGCGCTGTGCGTGGAGGCCGAGCAACTGGCGGCGGCGGGCGACAAGCCCGACGGCGAGGTGCGGCGGGCGCTGCGCGACCTCGCGGACCAGTGGCGCAAGCGCGCGGGCGGGCACGATCCTGCGCTGCGCGGCGTGGAGTCGCGCTTCCGCGCGGCGACCGCGGCCGTCGAGGCGGCGCTGGCGTCGCGGGCGCGTTCGCGCGAAGCGGCCGGCTGGCAGACACTCGCCGCGAAGGAGCGGCTGTGCGAGGAGGTCGACGCGCAGTTGCGCGCGGGCGGCGAACTGCCGGCCGAAGCGCCGCTGCGCGAGCGCTGGGCCGCGCTGCCGGCGCTGCCGCCGGCGTGGGAGAAGACGATCGCCGGCCGCCTCGACGCGGCCCTGCGGGCATTGGGCGATGCCGGCGCGCGCGACGCCTACGTCGCGCGCATGGACCGCGCGGTGGAACCGCGCCGCGAGATGCTGCTCGCCCTCGAGATCGCGCTCGGCCTCGAATCGCCCGCGCAGTTCGCGGCGCAGCGGCTTGCGCTGCAGGTGAAGCAGTTGAAGCAGCGTTTCGAGAACGCGAACACGCCGGGGGCAGGCGCACCGCAGGAGCGGCTGCTCGCGTGGTGCGCGGAGCCCGGGGTCGCCGACGCGGCCGACCGCGAGCGCATCGGCAAGGTGCTGGCGGCGATGGAGAAGGCGCGGTAACGGCAGCCTGCGCACGGAGCGCGCCCGGCGCGCGCGCTCCCCTCACCCCAGCCCTCTCCCCGCAAGCGGGGAGAGGGAGTTTCAGGGGCGTCCGACCGGAAGAGTATCGTCGGGCGTCGCCCGCAACCGCCACAGCGACGTCACCTCCGCCGCCCGCGCCGCGTGCAGCGGGTCGGCCGCGTCGAGCGCCTTCGGGTGCACGGGCCGCACGTCGAGCCGGTCGATCACCGCCAGCGACGCCTTCGCGAACGCATCCTGCAGTTCGCCGCGCGTGCGCAGTCCGAGGTGCTCGGCGATGTCGGACAGGACGAGCCAGGCCTCGCCGTCGGCCGTGAGGTGTTCGCGCGCACCGGCGAGGAAACCGCGCAGCATCCGGCTCTCGGGATCGTAGATCGCGTACTCCAGCGGCGAGCTCGGGCGCGCCGGAATCCACGGCGGGTTGCACACCACGAGCGCGGCCTGCCCGGGCGGGAAGAGATCGACCGCGACGACCTCCACGGTGCCCGCGAGCCCGAGCCGCTCGATGTTCCCGCGTGCACACGCCAGCGCACGCGCATCGTGGTCGGTGGCGACGACGCGCGCCACGCCGCGCCGCGCGAGGATGGCCGCCAGCACGCCGGTGCCGGTGCCGACGTCGAACGCGACCCCGCCGTCGCGGACGGCTGCGGGCAGCGGCGCGGCGGCGACGAGGTCGACGTACTCGCGGCGCACCGGCGCAAACACGCCGTAGTGCGGATGCACGCACCCGCCGGCCGCCGGAATCTCGATGCCGCGCACGCGCCACTCGTGCGCGCCGACGACGCCAAGCAGTTCGCGCAGCGAAACGACCGAAGGCCCCTCGGCCGGACCGTAGGCCTCCATGCACGCCGCGCGCAGGTCGGGGGCCCGGCGCAGCGCCATGCCGTAGTCGGCGCCGAGCTCGATCAGCAGCATGCCGAGCGTGCGCGCGCGCTGCGAACGCGCCTGGCGCTGCAGGTGGAACGCGTTCGCCATCGCGGGCGTGCCCGGCGAGGGCTCCGGCGCCGTCCCGCGCTTGCGCTTCGCCGGCCGGTCCGCCCGGCTGGCGAGCGCGTTCAGGAGCTGCCGCGCGTTCTGGAAGTCGCCGCGCCACAGGAGCCCCGTGCCCTGGCACGCGAGGCCGTACGCATGGTCCGCGGTCGTGGTGTCGTCGACGATCTCGACGTGGCGCGGCGGCGGCGCGCCACGCTCCGAGTGCCAGCGCGCGCTGCGCGCAGCCTCGCCCTCGGTCCACTGCAGCGTCGGGGCTTCGTCCACGCCTAGAGCTCGGTGTACTTGCGGCTCGTGCCGCGCGCCTTGTCGACCGGGTACTTCTCCGCGTTCGCGGCGATCTTGCGCTCGGCGGCGGCGACCGGGTCGATGCCGAGCGCATCGCCAATCAGGATGAGGTAGAGCAGCACGTCGGCGATTTCCTCCGCCGCCGCGGCACGCGCCGCGGGCTCCGGGTGGCGGCTGTCCGCGTCGGGCATCCACTGGAACACCTCGAGCAGTTCCGCCGCCTCGACCGACAGCGCCATCGCGAGGTTCTTGGGCGAATGGAACTGGCCCCAGTCGCGCGCGGCGGTGAACGCGCGCAGCGCGTCGCGCAGCGGGTCGAGCGTGGCCTGCGGAGGGGGCGCGTCGTGGTCCATGGCGGGATCCCTAGAACTTCTCGTCGCGGCGCAGGTAGCGCCACTGGCCCACGGGAAGCGGGCCCAGCGACACGCTGCCGCTGCGCACGCGCTTCAACCCGGTCACCGTGAGCCCGACCTGCTCGCACATGCGACGGATCTGGCGCTTGCGCCCTTCGCGCAGCACGAAGCGCAGCTGGTGCTCGTTCTGCCACGACACGCGCGCGGGTTTCAGCTTCACGCCGTCGAGCACGAGGCCGTGCTGCAGCAGGCGCATGCCGGCCGCGTCGAGCGTGCCCTCGACCCGCACGAGGTATTCCTTCTCGACTTCGGAATCGGCACCGATGAGGCGCTTCGCGACGCGCCCGTCCTGCGTGAATACGAGGAGCCCCGTGGAGTCGATGTCGAGACGGCCCGCGGGCGCGAGCCCGCGCAGGTGCGCGGGCTTGAACGGGATGCGCGACGGATCGCCGTCCCAGTGGTTCTCCGGGACGATCAGCACCGACGCGGGCTTGTAGCCGTCCTCCGCCTGCCCCGACACGTAGCCCACCGGCTTGTTGAGGAGGATGGTGACGAGTTCCTGCTGCGCCATGGCGGCCGGGGTGGCGATCTCGATGCGCGCCGAGCGCTCGACGCGTGTGCCGAGGGTGTCCACGACCGTGCCGTCGACCTTGACCCACCCGCGCGCGATCCACTCGTCGGCCTCGCGGCGCGAGCACAGGCCGAGTTCGCTCATGCGCTTGGACAGGCGCGGGGATTCGTCGGCGTCGGGCCGCGCACGCACGGCCGGCGCGCTGGCCCGCGGCGGCGCCGCGTTCGCGGGGCCGGACTTCGCACGCGGCCGCTTCGCGACAGACGTCGCGGCGCGCTCCGCGGCTGCCGGGGCCGGCACCGGCGCAGCGGCACGGCGCCGCGGACGCTTGCCGGGGCCGCTTCGCGCGGCCGCGCCCTCCGATGCCGCCTGCGCCTGCGGGCGCCGGGCCGCGGCAGGCGCGGCGGCAGGCGCCGTTGCGGGCGGCGACGGCTCCACGGGCGGCGGCGGCCGGTTGCGGGTGGCCTGCAGCCGCGCCCGGATCGCCCGCGACGACGGCGCGCGCGCCGCTTCCGCAGCGGGCGGCTTGGTGATCTTGAGAGTGGAACGAGGCATGGAGCGGCGATCGCGCAACGGCGGCAACGCCGCATCATAGCGTGCCGCCGTCGCACGCACGGTGCGGCGGCCGGTGCTCCGGACTGTGCGACCCGTTCCTCCGCCGCCTTCCGGCGCAACCCGGCCCCGTGGCGGGCTCGGATTGCGGCGCGCCGGCCGCCATGCTGCGGCGCCATCGCCTTGCCGTTGACGTACGTCCCGAGAATTCTGGTGTCCGCGATCTTTCGAACGCACGCCGATCGGGCGTCGTCGGGCGGCGACCGCAACGCAGTATCCACGCGCTGCGCACGCGCGTAGTGATCCACGCGGCACCGCCCCCCCGGCCGCGCGCGCTCAGGGCTTGCGCGCGATCACGTCGACTTCCATGCGCATGTCCTCGCGCGTAAGGCGCAAGACCGTCACCAGCGTGTGCGGCGGCCGGTGCCCGGCGAAGAACGCGTTGTGCGCCGCGAGCACCAGCGGCGTGTCGGCGGCATCGACGAGGTAGGTCGTGACCTTGACCACGTCGGACGGCGCGCATCCCGCATACTCGAGCACCCGCCGCAGGTTGGCGTAGACCTGCACCGTCTGGCAGGCGGTGTCGTGCGGCGCCACGGTATTTCCATCGCGGTCACGCGCCACCTGGCCCGCGAGGAAGACGAAGTCACCCACGACGGCGGCGTGCTCGTACGTGATGCCGCGGAACATGTCGGGCGGGCTCATGAGCCTGATGGGCAGCGGACCGGGCATCCGGCGGTTCCTCGTGAAGGTCCGGCGCACGGCCGGCGACCGGGAGATTCTAAGGCCCGCCCCGGACGCGGCCTCCCCAGGTACGCCACGCGGTCCGGCGCACCCCCAACCACGGTCCGGATTACCATTCCTTGATCATGGTCGAAAAATCGCGCGGCGATTTTGACTATGTTCGGGGGTTACGCCGCCAGCGCGCCCGGAGGTTCGCTGCGCTTCGACCCTGTCCCGTCCGCCGCGCTTCCTGGAGTTCCCGATGAGCCATCCCGCTTCCCTGTTCGGCCGCAAGTGGCGGGATAGCGACGCGTCCGGGAACGCCCAGATCGACCGCGAGCATCGCGGGCTCCTCGAGACCATGGCCGCGGTCGAGGCGAAGATCCGCGCCGGCGCCGAGCCGTCCAGCGTGTACCGGCTGCTCGAAGGCGTCGTCGAAGCCTGCACCGAGCACTTCGCGAACGAGGAAGCGATCATCGGCGACTCGCGCTATCCGGAAGCGATCCATCACCGCGAGGAGCACGCTGCCCTCGCGGCCAGGATGCGGGCGCTGATGAAGCAGCACGCGGACGGGGACCTCGCGACGATGGAGATGCTCACCGCGCTCTTCTACGAGCCGCTGGTGCTGCACATGGTCCGCGACGACCGGGCGTTCTTTCCCTACCTGCGCGTCGTCTAGGCAGCCCGCGGCACCGCTTCGCCGCGGCATCGCCGGGCAGCCCCGTCCGTTCCTAGAAGATTTCCCGCGCGAGCGGCAGCCGGCGCAGCACGGCACCCGCGAGGAAGCTCGCCGGAATCGCAAGCGCGACCGTCAGCAGGAACTTCGGCCCCTCTCCGAGCGGCAGGTGCGAGGCCCACATTCCGAATGCGACCAGGAGCGGCGCGTGCAGCACGTACGCGCCGAACGCGTCGCGGCTGAGTTCGCCGCCGAGCCGCGATCGACCCGCGTGCTCGCGCGCGAGCAGCAGCGCGGCCACGCAGAACGCGACGCACTGCACGCACTCGAGCACCGCCCAGGTCACCGCCTGCCACTGCGTCCCGCCGCGCATGAGCGCGCCGTCGCCGCCGGCACCGACGAGGAACACGGCGAGGCCGGTGCCCATCGCGGTCGCACCCACGAGCAGCGAGGGTGCGAGCCAGTGCCGCGGCAGGCGGGCGAGGAAATCGGTGCCCCCGCTCGCCACGCCCACGGCGAACAGCAGCACGTACTGGGGAAAGTAGCCGACCTGGAACCAGAGCACGTTCACGCCCAACGGAAACACGCAGCGCGTCGCGATGGTGAGCGCGGCCATCGCGACGACGAGCCGCGGGGCCTGTGCGACCCCCAGCGGCGCCGTCGACGGCAAGCCGGCCGGGCGGAACCGCCGGACCACGACGAGCCCGACGCAGAAGAGAAGGAGCGCGAGCGTGAACCACAGCGGCCCCGGATTGAAGTCGCGCCATCCCGGCCACGCGAACGGCCGCTGCGCGTAACGCGCCTGCAGCCAAACGACGATCGGATGCAGCACCCAGCCGAAGAACAGCGCCGGCACGCCGAGGCGCAGTGCGCGGTCCGCGAGGAAGCGCCGCGCCCCCTTGCGTGCGAGCGACAGCCCGCTGAAGTGGCCGGCCACGCCGAAGAAGAGGCCCATGAAGAAACTCTGGTTGACCGCGGTGACGATGGTCAGCGGCAGCGAGAACCTGGCGGCCGGATCGCGGAAGAACCAGTTGCCGTCCGCACCGAACGTGATCGCGGCGTGATGGACGATCACGAGCGCGGTGAGCGCAGTGCGCAGGTCGTCGAGGGCGCGGCTGCGCGCGCCGTCCGCAGCGGGCGCGGCGGGCGGCGACGGGGCATCGGCGACCGGGATCATCGCGCGGAATGTAGGTGACGCCCCGGCGTTTGGTCCAGCATCGGACAGCGATGTCAGACCGGTCACTGCGCCGAATTGACGCGTATTGCAAGCTGGTCTCCAGGGACTTCTGCTAGATTGTCGGTCCCCGGGGCCCGGCGCCGCGCTGGCGGCGACGGTCCGAGGACACCGCACCGGTGTCGCCCACCGCCGGGCGTCGCCATGAACTTCACGCTGGACTGTCCTTTCCGCGGGGATGCCGACCGCCGGGTGCGTGATGACGCACCGCGTGTGGGGTCTTGCATTCCCGCAGCTTGGCGCCCCCGGCGCCGTGCGCAACCTCTCGATCCAAATTTTTTCGGAGCCTCCGGATGCAAACGATGACAAGAACCCTCGCCCTGGCGCTGATCACCGCCACCCTGCTCACGGCGTGCGGCAAGAAGGACGAACCCATCGCGCAGGCGGCCAAGGAGGACGTGGCCAAGGGCGTTCCCGCCCCCGGCATCGCCGAGGTGAAGGCGATCGCCGAGGAAGGCTTCATCTTCGGCCTGCCGCTGGTGATGAACTACGGCGTGATGTACGAGTACATCCTCGACAAGAACTCGGGCCAGTGGAAGGCGCCGTTCAACACGATCTTCAACGAGCACCGCGTCTTCACGCCCGAGGACACCGCGATCCCGACGCCCAACAGCGACACGCCCTACTCGCTGCTGTGGATGGACCTGCGCGCCGAACCGATCGTGATCTCGGTGCCGGCGGTCGACAAGAAGCGCTATTACTCGGTGATGCTGAACGACGGCAGCACCTACAACTACGGCTACATCGGCAGCCGCGCGACCGGCAGCGATGCCGGCGACTACCTCGTCGCGGGACCGAAGTGGAAAGGCGACGTGCCGCCCGGCATCAAGAAGGTGTTCCAGTCCGGGTCCGACTATTCGCTCGCCGCCTTCCGCACGCAGCTCTTCAATGCGGCCGACATGCCGAACGTGATCAAGGTGCAGGACGGCTACAAGGCGCAGCCGCTGTCCGCGTACCTCAAGCAGCCGGCACCGCCGGCGGCGCCCGAGGTGACGTGGCCCAAGTTCGACAAGGACCTCGTCAAGACCGAGTTCTTCGAGTTCCTCGACGCTGCGCTCGCGACCATCCCGCCCGCCCCGGACGAGGAGGCGATCCGCGCCAGGCTCGCGAGCATCGGCATCGGCCCCGGCAAGAAGTTCGCGTTCAAGGACCTGTCGCTCGAGCACAAGGCCGCGATCCTGCTCGGCATGAAGGAGGGCGACAAGAAGGTCACCGAGCGCGCGAACGCGATCGGCAAGTCGATCAACGGCTGGAGCGTGGGCTCGGCGTTCGGCGACCGCGCGTTCTACAAGGGTGACTGGCTGCTCCGGGCCGCCGCGGCGCGCGCCGGCATCTACGGCAACGACGCGGTCGAGGCCATGTACCCGATGACCAAGACGCTCCCCGACGGCAAGGAACTCGACGGCGCCAAGGGCAAGTACACGCTTACGTTCGCGAAGGACCAGTTCCCGCCGGTGAACGCGTTCTGGTCGGTCACCATGTACGACGGCAAGAACCAGCTGCTCGTGAAGAACCCGATCAACCGTTACCTCATCAATTCGCCGATGCTGCCGGGCATGAAGAAGAACAAGGACGGCTCGCTGACGCTCTACATCCAGAAGGACTCGCCGGGCAAGGACAAGGAGTCCAACTGGCTGCCGGCACCGGACGGCCCGATCTATCTCGTCATGCGGCTGTATTGGCCGAAGGCCGAGGCGCCGTCGATCCTGCCCGCCGGGGAGGGCACGTGGAACCCGCCGGGTCTCGCCGAGGCGAAGTAGCGCAAACGCACTTCCGCGCCTGCGACCTCTCATTGGTCGCGGGCGCGGCGCCGCGCGCTTCGCGCCGACGGCACGCACGGGCGCCCTGACGGCGCCCCGTGGATCACCGGCCGCCCTCCTCCACAACCCTCGGCGCCGCGCGCTGGGCAGCGCGCCGGATGGGGGGCATGCTGATGAAGCTGTCCACGCGGCAATACTGCAGGCCGCCGATCCGTCCGACCGGGTTCAGCTTCGCGACGTCGACCTTCCCGTCGACGCACACGCCCTCGCGGAAGTGGAAGCGCAGCACCTCGCCCACGATGAACTGCGCCCGGGCATGCCCGTACTCCTGCACGCTGTGGAGCCGGCACTCCATGCTGGCCGGCACGTCGCGCAGCCGGGGCGTGGCCACCACCTCGCTGTCCGCCAGCGCGAGGCCGAGCAGCGCCGTCTCGCTCTCGGACGGGGCGAACTCGTCGGCGCTGCGGTGGATCGCGGGCAGCATCGGCTCGCTGCCGACGTTCACGACGAATTCGCGCGCATCGCGGATGTTGCGCGCCGTGTCCTTGAGCGTGCCGTCGCGCAGGCCGATGTTCACGCCGAGCATCGGCGGATCGCTGCACACGAAGGTGTAGCAGCTGAAAGGCGCGAGATTGACGAGGCCGTCGGCGCTGCGGGTGGTGATCCACGCGATCGGCCGCGGCACCACGAGCCCGGTGAGGAGCTTGTAGCAGGCCTCGGGCCTGAGGTCCTCCGCGCGCAGGGTCGTCGCCGCGCCGTTCATCCCTGCGCCTCCGGCGTTGCGCGATGCCGAGCCCGCGGGTGCATGGTTCGCTCTCCTGCCACCGTCTGCATCCTCCTAGTCCATCCACAGGCCGCCGTTGACGTCGAGCACCTCGCCGGTGACGAAGCCCGCCGCGTCCCCCGCGAGAAACGCGATCGCGTCCGCCACGTCCTCCGGCGTGCCCATCCGCCCGACGGGGATCAGGTCCTTCAGCGCCTGCGGGAAGTCGTGGGTCATGGCCGTGGCCACCGGTCCCGGCGCAACCACGTTCACCGTGATGCCGTGGTGCGCATTCTCCTTGGCGAGGTAAGCGGTGAGTGCGTGCATCCCGGCCTTCGCGGCCGCGTAGGCGAGATTGCCCGCGCGCTTCTGCTCCGAGGGGTCGATCCACGGTCGCGGGTTGCCGCCGTTCTTCGCGAGCACCGAACTCACGTTCACGATCCGGCCGTGGCGCTGCTCCCGCATGCCCGGCAGCACGGCCTTGCAGCACAGGAACACGCTCGTGAGGTTGCACGCAAGCACGCGGTTCCACTCGGCTTCCGTCACGTCGTCGGACGCCCCGTGCGAGTTCACCCCCGCGACGTTGACCAGCACGTCGATACGCCCGAAGTGCGCGCGTGCCGCCGCGACCGCGGCCGCGACGGCAGCAGAGTCCGTGACGTCGGCGGACGCCTCGACCACGGCGGCACCCGCCGCCTCGAGCTCGGCCCGCACGGACGCGGTCGCCACGCGATCCACGAGGCACAGCCGCGCGCCCTCCGCGGCGAGGCGCAGGCACGTCGCGCGGCCGAGGCCGCCGGCGGCGCCGGTCACGAGCGCAACCCGATCGTGCAGTCTCTTCATCGTTCCACTTTTCCTGGATGGCATGCCGACAGGGAGGAACCCTGACGCCTGAGCGAACCGTTGCCCAAACGCGGCCGGGTGTCAACTCCCCGGCGTGCCGGGCGCTCGCTCGCGCGCCATTGCGGTCGATGCCGCGTGCGGTCGCCGCTGTTGCAGCGGATGGCGCGGGCCGGCGGCGGGACGCGGCATACTGCGCCCCGCGACGCATGGTTCGTCACCCCCTGAAGGAGCAGCATGAGCACGCCCGACCTGGCTCTCGACCCCGCCACCACCGCGCTGGTCCTCATCGACCTCCAGTACGGCATCGTCGCGATGCACGTCCACCCGCAACCGAGCACGGAGGTCGTCGCGCGCAGCAGGCGGCTCGCCGACGCCTTCCGTGCCGCCGGGTCCCCGGTCTTCCTCGTCACCGTCGGCAACTCGCCGGACGGCAGGGACCTGCTGGTCCCCGTGAGCGACGCGGCCGCGCCGGCCGGCGCGCGGCCCGCCAACTGGTCGACGGTCGTCGCGGAACTGGGCGCGCAGCCCGGCGACATCCGCATCACCAAGCGGCAGTGGGGCGCGTTCTACGGCACCGAACTCGACCTGCAGTTGCGCCGCCGTGGCATCCGCACGATCGTGCTCGCCGGCATTTCGACCAACGTGGGGGTCGAGTCGACCGCGCGCGACGCGTTCGAGCGGGGGTACGAGCAGGTGTTCGTGGCCGACGCGATGGCGAGCCCGCACGAGGAGGCGCACGCCAACACCCTGAAGTTCATCTTTCCGCGCATCGGCCGCACGCGCAGCACGGACGAAGTGCTGGCCGCGCTGCCGCCATGCTGACGACCCGGCCGCGTGTCGCCGTCATCGACGACTACCAGTCGGTCGCCCGGCGTCTCGCCGACTGGCGTCCGGTCGAAGCGCGGGCCGACGTCACCGTGTTCGGCAAGGCGTGGCTCGACGAAGACGAGATCGCGCAGACGCTCGCGCCCTTTGACATCGTGGTGCTGCTGCGCGAGCGCACGGCTTTCCCCGAACGGCTGCTCGCGCGACTGCCGAACCTGAAGCTGATCGCCATGACCGGGCGACGCACGTCGAGCCTCGACCTCGCGGCATGCCGCGCGCGCAACATCGTCGTGACCTACACCGAGTCCAATCCACCGACCGCGACCGCGGAACTCACGTTCGCCCTCATGCTCGCGTGCGTGCGCGCCCTGCCGCAGGCCCATGCGAACGTCATCGCCGGACGCTGGCAGGATGGCGTGCCGATGGGCCGCACGCTCGAGGGCAGGCGCCTCGGTGTCGTGGGCCTGGGCCACATCGGCGGGCGCGTCGCACGCTACGCGCAGGCGTTCGGGATGGACGTCGTCGCGTGGAGCCCCAATCTCACGGACGAGAAGGCCGCCGACCACGGCGTCGTGCGCGTCGACAAGCACGCGCTGTTCGCCACGTCGGACGTCGTGTCGGTGCACCTCGGCCTGTCGGAGCGCACCCGCGGCGTCATCGGCGCGGCGGAGATCGACGCGATGCCGCCGGGTGCGGTGTTCGTCAACACGTCGCGCGGTCCGCTGGTGGATGAACCAGCGCTGCTCGCCGCGCTGCGCGCCGGCCACATCCGCGCCGGTCTCGACGTCTACGACGTGGAGCCGCTGCCACCGGGCCATCCGTTCACCACGCTGCCGAACGTCGTGCTTACACCGCACCTGGGGTTCGTGGTGCGCGAGTCGATGACCCGGTTCTACACGCAGGCCGTGGAGAACATCGTGGCATACCTCGATGGGTCGCCGACGCGGGTCGTGGCGTGAATGCCGTCGCCGCCGGCAACGCGCGGTACCGGCAGCGCGAGTGGCGCAGGACCGCGGCCCGAAACGCTGTCGGCGAGGCGCTGGCCCGCCCGCGGCGGGCGTCCGATTGCCGGCCGCCTCGACGGTCGGACAGGTTGTGCCACACGGGACGACCCTGATGGCGGGTCATGAAGGCGCAGGCAATGTCGTATGTGGACCTTGGATTAGTAGCTGTGATCGGTGGCATCCGGCGACCTTCGGCCACCAGTCGGACACGCCATAGTGTGGTCGGCACGGAGTGTCTGACCACTGCATCATCGCGCAATGTCAGCCACGCCGGGCGCGCGCGCCGAGGGATCGGCCGCGCGTCCCGCCTCAGATCGGCACGAACTCCGGCCAAGGCGACCCCGCGACACCTCGCAACCAGAGCACTGACCCGTCCGTCGCGACCGCGAAGACATCCAAGGTGTCGGGCGTGCGGGTCACCGCCGTGACGCCGGCGATCGCGCTGAGCTGGAAAGCCCGACCGCCGATGGGCGTGAGCTCGCTCCAGTCTGCAAACGGGTTCGCGTTGGTCGCCGTCCAGCGCAGGAAGCCTTCGGTATCGATCACGAAGGCGTCGAGCAGTTGCGCACCGCGGCTCACGACGGCGATCGATCCCTCGACGGACAGAGGCACGGCCCCGCCGATCGGGCGCAGGTCGCTCCAGCCGAGCGTCGCGGGATCCGGCCGGCTGGCCGTATAGAGCAACCGGTCGACCCCGATCACCAGCACGTCGAGGTTCGTGCCCCGGGCCGCCAACGCGGGGCGGATCGTGCGCGCGAGCCTCGTCTGCACGCCGCCGATCGGGTGCAGGAAGTCCCAGTCGTCGCCGGTACCGGCGTTGAGCGCGCTCCAGCGCAGCCGGCCAACGCTGTCGATCGCGACCACGTCGAGCGCGCCGGCGATGCTTTCCACCATCGCCGGACCAGCGCAGCCGGCGAACGAAAGCGCCGAGTCGATCTCCTGCGGCGGGCCGAAGTCCTGGACTTCCGCCGACACGCTCGCGCGCAGCGCGACCAGCCTGCCGTCCTGATTCACCGCAACCAGTTCCAACCGGTCTTCGCGCGAGAATCCGGCTGCGACGGGCTCGGATCGTGACAGGCGTGCGTTGGTCGAGAGCTTGAACCAGTCCGGACCCGCCTGCCCCAGTGTGTCCCACCAGAAGTAGCGCACCTCGGTGTCCACGCCGGCCACGAGTGCATGCACCATGGTGCGGTCGAGCACCGGCTCGTGTCGCGCGAGCAGCGCCACCTGCTCCGGCGGCGTGGCGAACTGCCCGCGCGCCAGTGCTGCCGACCACGCGTCGGTAGCCTCCTGCCACTGCCGGCTGAAGGGTCGGTCGAAGTCGTCCAGGCCCATGACATGCAAGGTGCCGGCGTCCGCCGCGACGACAGCCGGGGGCACGATGCGCGGCCAGTTCATGTGCCGCGCGATCGCCCGCAAGTCCGGGAGCACGCCGATGCCGTCCGCATTGGGCGTGGCCGCGGTCGAATTGGCCGACAGCACGTTGAGGTTCGGATCCGACAGCAGGCGCCGGACGTCGATGGCGGCCAGGAAGTTGCCCGTGTTGGCGAGCGCCATGCCCTGCAGCGCGACCGCCGCGCCGGCGACGATCGCCGACGCCGACGACGTGCCGGAGAACCCCGCCTCGTAGGCATGGCCCGCAGGCGCGGCGGACGACGTCGTGCGGACGGAGGTCCCGGCACCGAAACAGTCCACGCGGGCGCCGTGCGACGAGAAATTGGCGCGCTGCACGGAAGCCGCGTTCGCGGCCCCCACCATCACGGCAAACGTGTCCACGAAACCCGGTCGGCCGCGCTGCAGGTGGGCAAGGAACGGGAAAGCGTCCAGGTCGATCGCGCCGTTGCCCGCGGGCTCGATCACCGTGACGCCGAACACGGCGAGCAATTGGATCACCTGGCCGACCGCCCGGCTGAACTCGACCGGGATGTCGGGGGCCCCCGCAGGCGTGAACGCAGTAGCCACCTCGAGCAGCACGACGCCGCCCGATCCGACGGCGAACCCGGCCTGCGTCAGCGCGTCCGCGACGCTGTCCCTGCCGTTGGCACGCCGCGCCGAAACGACGAAGCCCGCCGCGTCAGGCGCGATTCCGACGCCTCCCAGACCGTTGGCGGTCGCGAGCACGATCCCCAGGACCGCCGTGCCGTGGTCCACGGCGTCGTCGGGACCCGGGGTCGACGCACGGACGACGTGGGCATCCGCGAGATCCTCGTGGCCGAGCATCCAGCCATACTCGATGTCGGCAAAGCGGATGCCACGCCCGCTACCCCCGGCGACGTTCCACGCGTAGACGGCATCGACGCCGTTCGGCGTCCGGTCGAGTTGAAACGACTCGTCCACGCGCGGATCGCCACCATAGTGGACGACGCCCGGCAGGGCCAACCCGGGACGGGCCTGCGCCCACTCGACGAAGGCCAGCGCCTGCAGCGCCGCGACAACGGCATCCACCGCCGCCTCCGGGCACGGGACTTCGAACAAGGAAAGTACGTTCGGCGGCTCGAGGCCCTGCGTACGGACGGCGTCCAGCATGTCGCGCAGGGCGTCGACGGGCACGGAATTGACGAGGGGATTGAGGGTCAGGAACGGGAACTGGACGACGAGCGCGTCCCACACCGCACGCGTGGCGGCGTCGAAGCCCGCCTCGGCGCCTTCGACATAGTCGACGCGCAGCGCGTCCACGAACTTCACGTCGATGTCGATCATGCGTCCTTCTCCTCGGCCAGCACGTCGAACCGCAGGTGCGACACCGGCCCGCCGAGCAGCGGAGCGCGGCTGCGTTCGATCCAGAGCACCGGCCGGCCGTCCGTGCCCCGACCGAGCCGATAGCGGCGAACGAGCCGCAGGCCGGCACTTCCGACCGCGTCCGGCCGCAGTTCGTGGCCGCGCCCCGGACCGGTGCCCGAGGGTCCGCCGAGCAGGGACGAACGCGGTCCCGCCCGTGTGCGCGGGAAGGCGCCGGTGAGGTCCGCGACGAGTCCCTGCACGAACATGCGTTGCGGCCCCCCCGCGTGGCCCGAGGCCTCGATGCGATACGGGTGCCAATGCGGTGGCAGCGTCGTCGACGGCAGGTAGTGGAACCGGCGGGTGCCCGTGCGCAGCGTCTGGCGCACCGCGTCGGGCGTGTCCGCGGCGCCGAGGAGCGACGTGCCGTCGACGGTAAGCTCGACCGCCCACAGCAGGTTCGCGTCCTCGTCGACGCCGAGCAGGATGTCGTCGAGCGGCTCCGAGGCGAGTGGCGCCGTCGCGGTCGGCCACACGACGAGATCGGTGCGCGGCAGGCCGTGCGTGCGGAACAGCGACCACGGCCGGCTCCACGCTTCGGGTGGGTCCTCGCGCGCAGGCGGGATCCGCACTTCCCACCACTCGTCGAAGGTGTCCTTGACCCGGGCACTGCCAATGCGCACGACGACGCCGGCCGAGGGCGGCGGCGATTCGCGGGGCAGGAACGGCGGCGGCACCGGGAACGTGAACCAGTCGTCGCGGTGTCCCGCCGCCACGTCGAGGAAAAACGGCGTGGCGACGTGCGCGCGGTCGGGCGCGAACCCGCCGATGTCCACCGCATGGTCTTCGATCTGCCACCAGCGCGGCTCCGGCGCACCCGGGTAGCGCAGACGCGACGGCAACACCCGCCGCGTGGAGAGCGCGGGCGCAGCGGCCGTGGGCGCGCCGTCGGCGGAGTACCAGTCGAGCGCACCGCCACCGTGGTCGGGAACCTCGAGCTGCGCTGTCTCGGCCGCGAACACGGCCCGGTGGACGAGCGTGTCCGGCTGCCAGCGGTCCGGCGGCGGCGACGGCACCTCGGCCCACAACGCGTTGCCCCCCAGGAGCCCCGAGCGAAACACGGCCAGGCCGTCCAACTGCCCGGCGAGCGCTTCATAGGGCGCGGGCACGCCGCCGAAACGCAGCGCCACGAGCGCCGCGTCCGACAGGCCGAGGCCGGCGACGAGCGGCGCGGCGGCGCGACCGAGCCGCGCGCGGCGGCCGAGTGTCCACCAATCGCCGGGCTCCGCTTCCAGCAGCGCCTCCGCGGGAACCACCGCGGGATCGAGCGTCGGCCGCTCGGGATCGTAGGTGATCGGCATGTGGGCGATTGCGGCCTCGATGACCACCGGCGAGGACGCGTCCTCGCCCTGCTGCTCGCCCATCTGCCACTGCCGCGCCAGGAACCATACGGGATCGGCAACTTCGGCGCGCACGCCGCGCGCGACGTCGCCCGTGGGCACCGCCGGCTCGAGGGATCGATAAAGTGCGTAAAGGGTCATGCGGTCACCCCGCGTCGTGGTCGACCGCCGCGGGGCCTGTCGCCAGCAGCACAGGCATCGGCAGCGCGAGGTCGAGCGCGCGCAGGGTGTCCGGAAGCGCAGCGCGCGCACGGGCAAGCATGCGCGTCTCGTCCACGATGGCAACCAGCGCTTCGGCGTCCAGCGGCGCGTCGAGGTCCGGCGGCACGGCAAGGAGCAGCGCCTGCGGCGCACGCGCCTTCGGAGCGTTGAACCCGAACGCCGCAGCGGTGGCGTGCTCGCGGGCGGGGATCGCCTCGGCAAGCCGATCGATGCTGGCCACGGCGACCTGCGCCTGCGGATCGTCGAGCGGCGTGCCTTCGGGGCCGTACACCGTGACCACCGCAGCGTCATCACCGTACGGCTGCCACGGATTCGCGGGATTCGTCGTCCACGCCGCCCATGGCGCGGCGCCTTCCACCTGCCGCGCATACTGGTGCGCCTCGAGCCGCGCGAGCGGCGCCCGCACCGCGGCGGCGACCTCCAGCCACACGCGATCGAGCGCCGGGCGACCATCGAGCGGTGCCGAGACCTGGAGATTGGCCGGCAGCAGCGCGCGGGCGACGACGGGGAGCACGGGGAGTGCCGCGTGCCCGGAGAGCGCCCGCAGCGCGCGGCGCAACGCGGCGGTGTCGCCGCTGGCCGCGGGCTGCACGGCCGCAATGCGGGCGCCCAGCGTGGCCGCGGCCGTGTCGTCTCCCGGAAGTTGCCACCGCGCGGCAAGCAGGCGGTCCGCCGGGGTGGGCGCGAGCGCGAGACGTGCGCTCAAGGCACCCGCCGCGCCGACGAGCGCGAGCATGCGCTGCGCCAGCGACTGTGCGGCTTGCGCGTTGACGTCGACGCCCGCCGTCGGCTCAGTACGAAAATCCGGTAGTGACGCTTCTCCCGCAAGCATCGCTGCGAGGCGGCGCGCCACGGCGACACGGTCCTGGCCACCGGTGGAGACGACGGCGGCGTCGGCCGCCGCACCGGCGACGGCGCGAAGGGCCCGTGCGATCGCGGCGTCCGGCAGCGATACCACGTCGACCGGTGCGAGCCCGGCATCCGCCAGTGTGACCGGCACCGGCGCTTGCATCGCGGTGCGCAATTGCCAGGTCCATAGCTCGGGTGCGCCGCATTCGCTGCGCACACGGGCCGCAAACGCCGGGTCGGCGATCTCGGCGGGTCCGGCGTTCGCCGGCGCCGCCGCCGCGGGCAGCGCGGCCAGGACGATGGTGGTGACCGCGCGGGCCCCGCGCTGCGTGCGCAGCACGCGCAGGTCCGGCGGCGGTCCCAGACCCGCCGCGGCCTCCATCGCGGGAGCGGCCAAGTCACCGCGTCCCCCGACCAGCGCGTCCACCGCGTCGACGACGAGGAGATCGCCGTAGGTGTCGAGCGCGTCCTGGAGCGGACGCAACGGGCCGACGAGGGGCCCAACGATCGCGGACGGCGCGCCGGATACAGCATCGGCGAGCACCGCCTGGCCGTCGCACACCCGGCGGCCGCCGTGCTCGGGCCGCATCGGGAAGGCCTGGCGCAACGCGAGGACCGTCGCGGGATCACCCGCGATGCGCTCCACCTCGAGCCCGAGCGCCTCGCCAAGATGCACGCCGGAGCGCACCCAATCGGCGACGCGCAGCGCCGCGCGTATCGACGCCGAGTCGAGGGTGAGATCGAAGGTGGAGTCCGCCGGGTCGCGCACGGCGCGATCGCGCAGCAGAGCGGCCGCCAGCGCCTGTCGCGTCGACGGCGCGTGCAGCAGCCCTGCGTCGGTCGGGCCGGGGCGCAACGGCGAAGCGGCGTCCGGCGCACCCGTGTAGGGTCGCGGCGCGTCGACCCAGCCGTACGCGCCGAGTCGGAACTTGGCGCCGCGCGCCGCCAGCCAGCGCAGGCGGCGCTCGGCCACGCCGGTGACCCACGGATCGACGCGATGGCTTGCCGTGTCAAGCGTCGCGCGCAGAACCGCGTCGAGCCGCGCGGGCTCGTGGCCGAGCAGCGCAGCGCCGGCGTCGCGAGTCGCGTACCAGGCATCCTGCACCGCCAGAGCGAGCGGGTCGCCGCTCCCTTCGATGGTCTTCTGCCCCGCGGCACCGATGTCGTGGCCGGCCAGCTGTGCAAGGCGATAGGCGTCATCGTCGGGCAGCGCGAGGCGCGCGTCCAGCGCTGCCAGCGTGCCGTTGGTGATCGCCTCGCCGACGCGGTTGAGTTCGGCGTTGGTGAGGATCAGCGCGTGCCGCAGCAGGCGCGCAAGGAGCGGCAGCGGCTGCACGCGCCAGCGCACGTCGGGGGTGTAGGCGAGCGTCTCGGCAGGCGCGCGCAGGAGTTCGTCGATCGCCTTGCGCGGGTCACCGCCGGTGAGCCGCTCGTTCCATGGGTAAACCGGACCGTGGGGCGTCAGCCGCTCGCTCGGGCGCAGTCCCGCGGCCAGCAGCGCCTGCGCGCGCTTGTCCCAGTCGTGCTCGAGCGCCGACATCGTTGCCGGCACGCCCGCGAGCAGAAGCAGCAGCCGCTCGAGTTCCAACGGAAGGCGATAGCGCCAGCCGGGGCGCGGCGAAACCGGAACGTGCGCCAGCAGGTCGAGGAAGCGCTCCGCCGTGGCCCCGACCACGTTGCCGTCCTGCGTTGCCGCCTCGGCGGCGATCGCCCGCGCGGCTTCCGCCCACTTGCGCACCACGCGCTCCGCCGGCGGATCGCTCGCGTGCGCGACAAAGCGCGCGAGCGACGTCGCCGGCAGGAGTCCGTACGGTTGCTCGCCGATGCGGATCGCCGGATACGGCCCCTCGGGTGCAAGGAAGCGTGCCGCCCAGCGGCCGACCTCCCAGGCCGCGCGTCCGCCGCCCCAGAAGTCCTTCGTGTCGCGGTTCCAGAGCGCGGGCCACAGCGCCGCCACGACGGCCGTGGCGGGCCCGGCGAGGTCGAGGTCGCCGCCGTCGAGCGCGCCCAGCCGGGCGCGGCCTCCCGTCAGCGCGCGCGCGACGAGTTCGCCACTTGGCTGGTCGAGCCCGGTACGCCGCGCATTCGCGAGCCAGCGCGCCGGGTCCCGGCCGAGGTCGGCGGCCGGCTCGCCTTCGACCGTGTTGGTGGGCGTGCCCGGCGCGAGGACGGCGAGGGATCCCGCGGCAGCGTGCGATTCGAAGAGCGGTGCGGCACCCTCCCCTCCCATGCCGACGACGTACAGCACGTCGATGTCCGCGGGCGGAACGACGCCGACGTCGATGTCGACCGCCAGTCCGATGCGCTTCGCCTCCTCGTAGGAGAGCCACCACGTCTCGGGCAGCGTCACGTCGTCGGCGGCCACGTCGTCCACGACGAATTGGCGGTGCAGGTCGGCCTGCTGCCCGAGCGCGGCGCGGTCCAACTGCGCCATGGTCGCGATGCGCGCCGGCGCGCGGCCCCCGCGCACGGCCCACACCTCGAGCCGGTCCGGCAGACCCACGGCCTGCTGGAAGCTGCGCAGGTCCTGCGCGCCGACCACCACCGGGTCGATGTCGATCGGGCCGTCGACTTCACTGCGCCGTACCGGCACCGCGCGCACCAGCCACGCCCCTCGCGGTGGCCCGACGGCATCGGCAAGGATGTGAAACGCCGAGGCGGAGTTGGGGTGCGCGAGGTCGCCGTCGATCTCCCGCCAGAAGCGGCGCAGCGCGTCCGCTTCGCTGGGGCGAACCGGGCCGCCGCTGCGATCGAGCGAAGCACTCTCCGGGAACACCCGCACGCGCAGCTGCCACTCAGGACGCGTGTCGTCCGGTGCACGGAAGCGCGTCTCGATGCGCAGCGGCAGCATGACTCCCACTGCGACCTCGGTGCCGACGGCATCGCAACGCAGGCGGCCGGTGCTCGCGAGATCGGCCAGGTCCGCGGCCTGCGCGCCCGCCTTGGCCACCACCGCCGCCAGGTCGGCCGTGGGAGTCCCCAACGCGTCGCGAGCCGCGAGGAGCGCCGCGGCAGTGGGCACCGACATGGGCGACCCCTCGTACGCCCGGCGCGGGTCCGGCGCGAGTTCGTTCAGGAGCTGGGTCGCGGTGCGGACGCGGTCGAGCCAGGCCCGCGCCGCGACGTCCGCGCGCTGCGCCTCCGCCGGCTGCGCGAAGCGGTCGCGCTCGTCGAGGTCGCGCTGGAGCCCGGCGAGCGCGGCGCGATGGCGCTGTGCGTCGCGGCGCAGCGACTCGGCCTCGGCGATCCGCTGCGCAAGCCGGGGATCGCGCGCTTGCCCGGTGCCCGCCGGCGCCTGCCGTACGTAGGCAGGCAGCGCATCGAGTGCCGCGGTGGCGGCGGCCAGCTGCGCCCGCGCGGCCGCAAAGGCCTTGCGATAGCGGTCGAGGTCGTCGTGTCGCGCTGCCATGGTCATGCCTGCCCGAGCAGTGCGCCCAGGAACACTCGCACCGGCGTGGCGAAGCGGGCGGCGGCGAATTCGGCGCCGTTCTTCGCGGCTGCCGCCGCGTCGAACGTGCGCGCCTCGCAGTTTGAAACGGGCGGCGCTTCCGTGTAGAACCGGTAGCCCGGCGGCGGCTCCTCGAGTACCAGCCAGTGGTCCGCAGCGGCGGACGCCGGCACGGGAAAGCCGAAGAAGACCACGTCCGACCCGATCGTGCCGGACAGTACGGGGTCGATCGGCACCCAGCCCGGATCGCCCGGGGCCGGCACCTTCGACCAGTCCACCGTGCCACCTGCGCCGAGCGCACTCACGAGGTAGACGGCGGTCGCGGGATAGCGCCGGAATAGTTCCGTGCGCAGCACGACCACCAGCTGCGTGCCGGCCGCGGGGTCGGCGCGGTGCGCCACGTCGCCCAGGGCCGTCGCCGCCGGCCACGTCGATACCGGCGTGATGTCGACCGTGGGCGCGGGCGGAAGCACCGGCCGCTGCCAGAACCGGCGCAGCGGCGACCAGCCCGCCATGATCGGCACGTTGCGCCAGCGCAACTCCGCCAACGTCTGGTGGTTCGCGCCGACGAGGAATGCCTCCACGAAGACTGGATTCGTCTGCACCGCGACGACACGGTCGGTGGGCAGCATGCCGACGCCGGGCAGCAACCAGTCCGGCACCCAGTCGGCCACGAACTTCCACAGCGGCAGATCGAGCTCCGGCGCGACGTCAGGCGGCGCAAGGAGCGGTTCGCGCAGGCCGCCGATCGTGCCGAGCACACGCTCGACCGCGATGGGCCGCTCGACGGTGGGATCAACCGCGGCGCTCACGCGCGCGGCGAGGCCGGCCAGGTCGAGGGGGGCGCAAGGAGGTTCCGGCCGCTCGCGCACAGTGCGACCCACGAGTTGCGAAATGAGTCCATCGAGGGCTGCATCGCCCGGCGCGTCGGAGGGCGCGAGCGACGGCGCGATCGCGCGCAGCGCGCCCACATCGGGCGGGCGGCCGCCACCGGGATCGAGCGCACGCAGCAGCGCGAGGAAGACTGCCGGCGCCGGGAAGGCGCGGCCTTCCAACAGCCACGACGGAAGCAGCGCTCGCCAGTCGTCGGCGCCGCCGGCCCGCCGCTCCGCATCGGCGAGCACCTCGCGCCACGCGCGGGCGCGGTCCTCCGCGCGCCCGTCCCCTTTGACGATGCGCTCGAGCAACGAGTCGCGCGGCTGCGGCGGCGGACAGCGGTTCGCCGCGATCAGCAGCGCGGATACGCTCACCGCGCCAGGCGCGGCGAGCGCCGCGCGTGCCGTTCCGTTGCGCGCGATGCGGCGCAGCGCGCTCGAGAAGAGCGCGCGCGCGAAGGCGGGTGTCCGGCCGTCAACGTGGTCGAGGACCGTGCCACCACTCGCGACCGGCAAGCGGCCCAGAAGCGGCGCGAACAGCGCCAGGCGGGCGACCGGATCGGGCGGCAGTCGCCGCCGCCAGAGGGAACGCGTCGCTGCAAGGCCGAGCGTCAGATAGCGGATGCGCTGGGCCGCCGCGGCGACGGCACCCGCCTGGGCCGCGGCCGCGTCGGCGATCTTCTGCTGCCACTCGATGCCTGCCCACGCGCCGAGACCCGCCGCACCGCGCCGGCGAACGTCGTTGCGCAGCTCGAGCCGCCACCCCGTGGGCGTCGCAAGCGCGGCGGCCGCCGTCCACGGAGCCTCATACTGCGGGGCGGTCAGCACCCAGCGACCCTGGAACGTGCGGGCACCGACGGTAAGGGCGAGCGTCTCCTGCGCGAGGTCCGCGTCGAGCGGGAGCGCGTTGGCGCTGCCGTCGGTGCGCTCCAGCGCCGCGCCCATCGGCACGGCCAGCGGCGCGCGACCGGCGTGCGCCGGATCCCGCCAGTCGCAGCGCACATTGGCCACGCCGAACGTCGGCCCGATCTCCGCGGCGGAGACCGGCGCGAGCCGGGCGGCAATCTGCGCGAAGTCGCCCTCGGGCCCGGTGCGAAAGGACCACGCGTCGTAACACGGCAGCGTGACGCCTTGGGCGCCCGCCCCCCACGCGTCGGCCAGTACCGCGTCCTCCCCGTCGCCCGTCACCGTGAAGGCCGGCACCAGGGCGGCAATGTAGGACGTGTCGGCAAGACAGTCGCGTGGACTCAGGAGCCGCGCCACGGCGCCCCCCGCGACGTCGTGGACATGCGCCCACTGATACGACTTCGCGAGGTCGTGCGCGGCGAGCACCGCCTTGGCGAGCTGCACCGTACCGTCGGCGCGCAGCACGACCTCGTCTCCCGCCACGCCGGTCACGAGTACCAGCCAGGGACGCAGCGCGCCGTCATCGCCGGCGAGCTCGGGCGTGTAGCGCCAAGGCAGGTCGAGCGCAGCGAACTCGACGTGCGCCGCCTTGGTCTCCACGGCGTCGCCCGTGCCGGGGGCAGGCACCCGCTTCGTGATGGCGGCGGGCATCAGGCCGCGCACGTCACCCGGTCCCAGGAGCTCGAACGGCGCGCCGCCCGGCGGGCTGGTCCGCGCCGGGTTGTCGACGTCGGCAAGCGTCACCGGCAGCGTGGCCTGAAGCCGCCCGCCGACGGTCGCGCCGCTCGCGAGGTCGAAGAAGGCCGATCGCCGATAGGCTTCGAAGGTCTCGGCCATCTAGAGCCCTGCCATGCTCATGGGACGCGCGAAATCCGCGTCGGCCAGCGCAATGCCGCCGCCGCCGTGGCGGACATGCTGGTGGGCCGCGGTGGCGCTGTCGAAAGCGCCGCCGTCCGCGGTTCGCCACGTTTCGTGCGTCACGGTCACCCGGGCTCCGTCGCTCGTCGCGACCGGCGTCGCGTCGCGTGCCGCCAGCATGCCCAGCACATGCGCCGCAAAGGCAAACGAAGGGTGCTTCCTGCAGTCGTCCGCCGGCTGCCCGTGGACGCGCCGGATCATCGCGACGTCGGCGGCGATCGTCTTCCCGGGTCCGCTCTTCTGCCCCGCCACGCTCAACGCGACGCCGGCATCGAGCAGGTCGAATGCGGGGCGGTTCAGCGCCTCCGAGCTGGTCAGCGTATGGTACGAGCCGGGGCTGAACAGACCGGGGACGGTCGCGAACGCCCCCGGCACGCTGACGGCGACGCCTTGCGCGGCCCCAAGCGGCTTGCCTTCGAGCCGCTCGATGACGAGATTGAGCGGCGCGCGCCGCTGCTGCCACCGCGCGGTGCCGAGCGGCGACACCAGCGCCTTCTGGCCGTGGCGCGCCCGCGCGACGATGGTGACCGACGGATCGCCCGTGTCGCCGGACTGCACGTTCTCCGGCCGGGAAAGCTCGGGCACGAGTTCGGCCAGCAGGTCGATGGGAGGGGAGCTCGTCTCCCCGCCATCGCTGCCGATACGGAAGGTCTCGTGCCACGAGAAGTCGAAGAGGAAAACCTCGATCGTGAGCCGGCCGCTGACGACGATGGGGCCCGGACCGTCAATCGAACCGTCGAGCCGCACTCCGGCGAACGTGCGGCCCAGCGCACGCACATCGAAGCCGGCCGAGCAGTCCGCGTGGAAGTGGAACGGGCGAAACTGGATGAGCGCGTCCACGGTGAGGAACCCCGACGCGGACATGCCCTCGCCGATGCTGCATTCGAAGTGCCCCCCGAGGTGTAGCGTGTTCGACGTGACCGCGAAGTAGCCGTCGGCGCGGAAATCGATGCCGGGCACCGGGACGTCGAGTGCCAGGCCGACACGACGCAGTGCAGGCAGCTGCGCAGGCTCGGGATTGAACCCCGGGTAGAAGCCGCCGAGCGTGAGCACGGTATACGGCGTCGCGCCGTACGCCAGCCGGAATGCCGCGTCGCCGGCGATCGTGAACACACCGAGGGCACGGCTGTCGACCAGGCTCGCGTCGAACGCGATCGTGCGCTGCTGGAAGTCGATGACGCCGAGGACGTCGAGGCGCAGCTTGAGCAGCGGCACCGGGCCCGGGATGCCAGCGCGCGCCACGCCGACGATGACGATTCGCGCGGGCCCCGGCAGCTCCACGATGACGCCGACGTCGAGGGCGATGAAGCTCTCGTCCGGTGTGATCTTGAGCCAGCCGATCTCGAACGTCGGCCCCGCAAGATGATGGCCCTTGGCCGGCGGGAACATGCGTTCCACACCCTCGAGCAGCCGCGTCAGGTTGGCGGCCGGGTCGGCGGAGAACAAGACGTCGCCTGCCGTCCCTGCCCGCAACGCGGCCGCGAGCCCGTTCGCGTCCGCGCGCCGGTGAACGCCCACGATTCCGCCGACGCGGTTGATCGAGAATCCGAAGCTGAGCTGGATGCCGGGGTTGAACGCGACGCCGACAATCGCGAGAAAGGACGGAGTGCCGTCCGCCAGCTTGCGCAACGAGGCAAGCGCGGACACGTCGACGACGCCAAGCGCGAGGTGCAGCACGCCGGACGCGCCGTCGTCCATGACGCGCAGCGCGCCTCCGCCCGGAAATGGCCCCGCCAGCGAGGCCGAGGCAGCGGTCGGCCGGAACGGGCCGAGCGTCAATGGCACCGGCACTCCGCGCGGCTGGACGGTGAGCGGGCCGGAGACCACGTCGATATGCACCGGGCCGACGTCGGCCTGGACGTGCAGTCCCTGCGGTGCGTCCCATGCGAAATCGTCACCCAATCCCGGGATCTTCGGCAGCACGCCGAAGACGAACTCGCGCAACCGCGCCGATAGTGCGCCGCAGGCAGCACGCCATGCGCCGGTCGCCTCGTCCCACGCGGCCTTCTTCGCCGCGTCCGGCGCGGCCTCCAGATCGGCGGCCGCAGTGCGCAGTTGCTGGGCCGCCCCGAGAAACGGCCCGAACTGCGGGTCGGCGTTCAGCGTGGCGAGCGATTGGCCGGTGACCGTCGTTGCAACGCTTTCGGCGAATCCGACGATGTCGTTCGGATTCACGGGACGCGAGGCTCTCGGGTGCGGATGTCAAATGCCGGCACGATGCGGGGGAAGTGACCTCGAAAACGACAGCGTTTGGAGAGGCTTGTTTACTACATAATGCCTGGCCGATTGTCAACCCTGTCGGCAGCCCTCCGAGTGGCCGATCGGCAATCCCCGCGATGCAAGTCCGTCAACCGCCGGAGAGCGGCCACTCCGGGCCACAGTCGCTCCGCCAATGGTCAGTTTCCGATCGAGGCGTGTGATAAGCCGGGCAGTCCAATCTTGCCCGCGTCGCGTCTCCTCCGCGCGCCAGTTGATTGTCCGCAAACGGCCTGAAACGGCAGCGCCGGGAAAACCGCGTCGGTAGCCGGGACATGGCGCGCAGTTGCGCCTGCCTCGGCCCGGCGTCGCCAGGTGCACTCGAGTGCAACGAAAAGCTGCCTTCGACGCGGGCCTAGGTACAATCCCAACGCGCCGGGTTTGACCTCATGCCGGGTCCACAATTGCTTACGAATCGTCGTTTCCCTCGCGGAGAGATACGATGGAGATCGCGAACCGCGTCCTTGGCAACCTTGTTGATTTGCACTGAAATCTGACCCACTTCTTGGGGTGATTTGCATCGAAAGTTGACCCACGTATAGACACTGGCCTGCTCGGGAGCCGAGCGGGAGAAGGAGTGATCGACGTGGCGATATTGAGTGTGATCCGGCGCTGGCATCTGCGCGACGGAGTGTCGATTCGGGAGATCGCGCGGCGCTCGCAGCTGTCGCGCAATACGGTCCGGAAGTACCTGGCGAGCGCGGTGGTGGAACCGAAGTACCCGCGCCGCAAGAGTCGCAGCAAGCTGGATGGGTTTGCGGCGAAGTTGACCGCCTGGCTGGTGGCGGAGGCGCGCAAGGGACGCAAGCAGCGGCGCAACCTGCGCCGGCTGTATGCCGACCTGACCGCCTTGGGTTTCCCGGGCTCGTACGACCGGGTGGCGGCGTTTGCCCGCTCCTGGCGGCAGACGCAGCAGGAGGTGGCGCGGACCGCCGGGCGCGGGACCTTCGTGCCGCTGGCCTTCGCTCCGGGCGAGGCGTTCCAGTTCGACTGGAGCGAGGACTGGGCGCTGGTGGGTGGCGAGCGCACCAAGGTCCAGGTGGCGCAGTTCAAGCTGAGCTACAGCCGGGCCTTCTTCCTGCGCGCCTATCCCCTGCAGACGCACGAGATGCTGTTCGACGCGCATGCCCATGCCTTTGCCGTGCTGGGCGGCGTGCCGCGGCGCGGCATCTACGACAACATGAAGACGGCGGTGGACCGGGTGGGGGTGGGCAAGGCGCGCGATGTCAACGGGCGCTTCGCCGCGATGGTCAGCCACTACCTGTTCGAGGCTGAGTTCTGCAACCCGGCCGCCGGCTGGGAGAAGGGGCAGATCGAGAAGAACGTGCAGGACGCCCGGCACCGGCTGTGGCACCACGCGCCGGCGTTCCCCACCCTGGCGGCCCTCAACGCCTGGCTGCAGGAGCGCTGCGTCGCGCTGTGGGAGACCACGGCACATCCGCAGCAGCCCGGACGCACGGTGGCCGAGGTGTGGCGCGAGGAGCAGCCGCTGCTGATGCCGCTGCCGCGGCCCTTCGACGGCTTCGTGGAGCACACCAAGCGGGTTTCGCCGACCTGCCTGATCCACGTCGAGCGCAACCGCTACAGCGTGCCGGCCTCCTTCGCCAACCGGCCGGTGAGCGTGCGGGTCTACGCCGACCGTCTGGTGATCGCGGCTGAAGGCCAGGTCATCGCCGAGCACGCCCGCGTCATCGAGCGCAGCCATCGCCCCGGACGCACGCTCTACGACTGGCGGCACTACCTGAGTGTGCTGCAGCGCAAGCCGGGGGCCCTGCGCAACGGGGCGCCATTCGCCACGCTGCCGGAGGGTTTCAAGCGCCTGCAGGCGATCCTGCTCCGCCGGCCGGGTGGCGACCGGGAAATGGTGGAGATCCTGGCGCTGGTGCTGCATCACGACGAGCAGGCGGTGCTCACGGCCGTGGAACTGGCGCTGGAGGCCGGCGCCCCCTCCAAGCAGCACATCCTGAATCTCCTCGGCCGCCTGCTCGACAGCGCCCCGCCGGCGCCGATCAGTGCGCCGCAGGCGCTGGCCCTGACGGTGGAACCGCAGGCCAATGTCGAGCGCTACGATGCCCTGCGCGGAGCGCGCCATGCAGCCTGACGCGATGGTGACGACGCTGCGCGGTTTGAAGTTGTTCGGGATGGCGCAGGCGGTGACCGAACTGGCGGCGCAGGGGGCACCGGCCTTCCAGGGCGCTCAGGCCATCATCGGCAGCCTGCTCAAGGCCGAGATGGCCGAACGCGAGGTGCGCTCGGTGGCCTACCAGATGAAGATCGCGCGCTTCCCGGCCTACCGCGACCTGGCCGGCTTCGACTTCGGCCAGAGCGTGGCCAACGAAGCGCTGGTGCGGCAACTACACCGCTGCGACTTCCTCGAGCAGGCCCACAACGTGGTGCTGGTCGGCGGCCCGGGCACCGGCAAGACTCACCTGGCCACCGCCTTCGGGGTGCAGGCGTTGGAACTCCACCGGCGGCGGGTGCGCTTCTTTCCCACCATTGAGCTGGTGAACGCGCTGGAGGCCGAGAAACTCTGCGGCAAGCAGGGCCAGATCGCGCATCGCCTGGCCTATGCCGACCTGGTGATCCTCGATGAACTGGGCTACCTGCCGTTCAGCCAAGCCGGCGGCGCATTACTGTTCCACCTACTCAGCAAGCTCTATGAGAAGACTAGCGTGGTGATCACCACCAACCTGAGCTTCGGGGAATGGGCCGCCGTATTCGGCGATCCGAAGATGACCACGGCGCTCCTCGACCGCCTGACCCATCACTGCCACATCATCGAAACCGGCAACGAGAGCTACCGCTTCAAGCACAGCAATACCCAGCCGCGAAAGGAGCCCCGCGCTAGAAAATCATCCGCGACCTGAGCCATACTGCAACGCATTCGGGTGGGTCAATATTCAGTGCAAAACCCGGGTCAAGATTCGGTGCAAATCAACAGACCGCGCTCCCGAAGCGCGACAAGCACAGAATTTTCCTCAGGGCGTGGCGTCCAAATCGGGTCGCCGTTGTCACCCGCGTCATCCGCGCCGCCCGCCCGCCGCTTCTTCCGCGAAGCCGACGAGGCGCTCTTAAGGTTAAGCCCAGCTACCAGTTCTTCCAGCGAGTAACGCACGTCGGGCGCCCACGTCGCCATCCGGCACCGATACGGGGGGGTGTGTTTGCCGTTCTCGCCAACCGGCAACCTGACCACGCGTGCCTGGGGGCCGTTGGCGCCGGGATCACACAGGCCAGCGGCAACCACCATGTTCATGAGGTCGTCCGCCGCAGCCCCACTGGTTCGACTTTCGTACCCACATCGTCGAGCACGATGCAGCGCAGGGCGCTGAAGTGAGTCTTCCGACGTCGAACTTCGCCGTCGGCACCCTCCTTGAATGCGGCGACGCTGAAGTAGTTGTTGGCGTCGCTAGGGAGCGGCTTGGATTCGGGGCTCCAGGGCCTGCCGCCCCACGCCCCCGGCGCGATGCCGGAAGGATTACCCTTAAAACTGACCACCACCGGGCGTGCCGTTTCGAAGTCGTTGCCGAAAATGACTTTCAGGAACTCGTCGTTGGCGACCAAGTCGGTTTCGCCGGTTTTCTCGGTTCCCGAGGGGGGCGCGTAGTAATTTGTCGTCGGGGCGCTATCAGTGTCGCCCGGCGGTACGCTGTCATGGGCAGACCCGGGCGCCGTCGGCGTGGAGCTCAATTCGTCCCGCTGCAACACGCCCGAATCATCAAACGCTGCCGTGCCTGCCGGGAGGTTTGACTGCGACGGTGACATCATTTCACCCCACCGCGGGTCGCCAGGATCCTCTTGGCAATCCAGGCGTCAACCTCCTCCTCGATCCAGCCCGAAGCGCGAACGCCCAGCTTGACCGGGGCGGGGAATTCGCCACGAGTTATGCGCAGATAAATCGAGCTGCGAGAGAGTCCCGTGCGTGATCGAACCGCCGGGAGGCGCAGAAATTTTGGCATCGTCTTCCCACTTCGCAGGACGGCTCCGAAGAGCCAACGACGCCAAGCTACCGGCGGACGCGTTGCTAGTCAGACACAGCTTTGGGTGAAAACTGTGTCCCGCACGTCTCACACCTGTCGGCATACGTGGGTCGCCCACGCCGACGTGGGAACGGGCTTCCGGCAAGGCTGAACGCGTAGTTCCCAGCGTTCTTAGGCAGGCCCTTAATCCAGGCCCCGCTCTCCTTGTAGATCGTCTCCACCAAGCGCCTTCCGATGCCGAGCTCGGCTGCGACAGGGGCGAACGCCTCCTCGGCGTTTAGCGGACCGCCATCTACCCGATATCGGGCAAGCGCACCGAGCACCAACTCGGTCTGGAGCTCCTTCTGCCTCTCCTTCTTACGCCTCGCCTGTGACGGAGCTTGCCACCCAAGCGCCTCGTTAAGATCCTCGAGCTCGCCGCTAGCAAGGTTCCGATCGACGTCGACCAAGGCGTCTACGGCCCAGTCGGGGATGACAGCCTGCAGAAGACCGCAAACAAGGAGCGCTTCAAGAAGAGCGAAGCGATCGCCTTCTGCGTACGCTCGCTCTAGCACCGCTAATCGCTGGCGCATACCTCCCGCGCCGAGCAAGTCGTTGGCAAGGTCCTGAAAAATTGTCCGCACACGGGCTCCGATTCATAATCCCCCAGCGCTGGCGCTGCGTGTACCCAGGAGGCAATCCGATGTTACGCGTTGAGAATCAGATGTAGCCTGGCCTCCGCCCTGCTCACTTAACCTGCATTCTTCTTGCAGCGGCGTGATCTGGGCTCCATTCATCCTGTATTCCTCTGCGGCGGAACAATCCAGGCTCCGCCATGCTGACTCATCCCGCCTTCCTCTGCAGCGGAATGACTTGGGCGCCGCAGGCGAAAGCATCAAGCATGTCTGCCCACCGCTGCATCATGGCTCTCCGCTCCGTGAGGTACTCGGCACGGTTATAAGCGCCACGTACGTTGTCGCGCTCGCAATGGGCAAGCTGGCGCTCGATCACATCGGCGCGAAATCCGGCCTCGTTCAGCACGGTCGACGCGACCGCGCGGAAACCGTGGCCGGTCATCTTCCCCTTGTACCCCAAGCGATAGAGGGCGAATAACATCGTGTTGTTCGAGATGGGCTTATCGGGGTTCCTACCGGGGAAGACGTAGCGCCCGCGCCCCGCTACGGCGCCGATCTCACGCAAGAGTTCCGTTGCCTGACGTGAAAGCGGAACGACATGTTCCGTCTTCATCTTCATGCGCTCCGCCGGAATAATCCACATTCCACCTTCGGTGTCGATCTCAGTCCACTGTGCTCCGATGAGCTCGTTCGTGCGGACGAATGTCAGGGCGAGGAGCCGCAGCGCCAGCGCTGTCAGCTTGTCCCCGACAGAGTCATAGGCGTTGATAGCACGCAGCAGTTCAGGTAACTCGTCCGGCGTCACCGCCGCCTGATTCTTCTTCTTGTGGGGCGCAAGCGCACCGCGGAGGTCACCGGTGGGGTCCCGCTCACAGCGGCCGGTAGCTACGCCGTATCGCATCACCTGGCCTGCCACGCCTAGCACCCGGTGCGCGAGATCACGTGCCCCGCGGTGCTCGATCTTCCGGATGGCAGCGAGCAATACGGGCGCAGAAATATCAGATATCGGCTTGTCGCCGAGTTCGGAGAAGAGGTTGGATTCCAGGCGGCGCATTACGTCCACCGCATGGTGCGGTACCCACACGTGTGCCTGCTTCAGGTACCACTCACGTGCAACGGCTTCGAAGCTGTTGCCCTCACGAGCCTTTGCCTCACGCTTCTCAGCCTTGCGTCGTTCGCCCGGATCGACTCCGCTAGCCAGCAACTTGCGCGCGTCGTCGCGGCGCTCTCGAGCCCCCGCTAGCGATGTATCCGGATATGTCCCAAGCGACAGGCGCTTTTCCTTGCCGGCGAAGCGGTACTTGAACCGCCACCAGCGACCACCTGCGGGCGCGATTTCGAGATATAGCCCGAGCGCGTCATAGAGGCGACGCACCGTCGCCTCCGGTTTAGCGTTCCGGATCGCCGTGGCTGTCAGGGGCATGTGGGGCAACTCGAAGACTTCGGGGGCAACATGGTGAAAATCTTGCCCCCGTTGCCCCTAGGCTGTCAACGGACGTGACCAGCCCTCCCGGGACCGCGGAATCTGATTTCTCCTATGAAACGCTGGGGATTTTGCGACTTACTTGGACGTTACTGGCCGTGAAACTGGCGGAGAGGGCGGGATTCGAACCCGCGGTGGGCTATTAACCCACGCACGCTTTCCAGGCGTGTGACTTAAACCGCTCATCCACCTCTCCGGTGGGCAGCATTTTACCTCATCGCGGGCAAGCGCTCCCGGGGGCCCCGGCCACCGGCGGTGACGCCGCCCGCCGGGAACGAGGCGAACATCGCGATCCACGGCATGCCGAAGCCGCCGCCCGCCCCCGTCACGTCACTCCGGCACGTTCTGCGGCGTGATGACCTTGATGAGTTCGCGCATGATCGGCGTGGCGGGACCCAGGTTACCGGCCGTGGGAACGTCGGAATTCACCATCACCACGACCGTCGCCTTCTTCTCGGGGAAGTAGTACGCGCCGGTGTTGTACCCGGGCAGCTCGCCGGTGTGGCCGAGCCAGCCGCGGTCGAAGCCGATGCCGAGGCCGTACGCGCGCTGCGGCGTGTTCGGCGGCAGCGTCACCCACGTGGTGCGCTCCTTCTGCAACTCGGGCGTGATGAGCGAGCCCGTCGTGTACGACTCCACCCACGTGCGCAGGTCCTTGAGCGACGACACGAGCGCGCCGGCCGTGAACGCCCAACTCGGGTTGCGGAACGTCGCGTCGGCCTCCTTGCCGTCGAGCGTCTGCTGCGTGAAGCCGTGCGCGAACGGCGACGGCAGCGCGCTGCCCGTGGGCCACGACGTCTGCGTGAGGCCAAGCGGCTTGTAGAGCTTCTCCTGGAACACCTTGGCGATCGGCTTGCCCGTGACCTTCTCGATGATCATCCCGAGCAGCACGGTGTTGGTGTTGCTGTAGTGCCAGCCCTTTCCTGGCTCGAAGTACGGCGGGTGCGCGAGGCCCACGTCGACCAGTTCGCGCGGCGTCCACGTGCGCTTCGGATCGGTGAGGATCTTCTTCACCCACGCGTCGTCCTCGGTGTAGTTGAAGAGGCCGCTCGTCATGTCCGCGAGCATGCGCAGCGTGATGGCCTTGCCGTTGGGCACGAAGCCCACGTACTTGCTCACCGGGTCGTCGAGGACGAGCTTCTCCTCCTTCACGAGGACGAGCAGCGCGGTGACGGTGAACGTCTTGGTGTTGCTCCCGATGCGCATGTGATCGGCGACGCGCATCGGCTCCCTGGTCGCGGGATTCGCGAAGCCGCGGGTCGCGATGTACGCGCCCTCGCCCGCGACCCACACCCCCGCGATCACCCCGGGTGCCTTGCTCGCCGCGAACGACCGGTCGAGCGCGGCGTCGAGCGCGGCCTTCTTGTCCGGCGGGAACGGGACGTCCTGCGGCCCGGCCGCCTGTGCGGCCAAGCACGCCACGCCCACGCAGATCCCCGCCAGCCACCCCGCGGCGGCTCGCCGCAATCCCCTTTGCATCATGTTCGTCCCCCTCCTGACAGACGCCAATGATCGCCCCGGGAAAGGGGCCGCGTCCAGCGACATGCGGTCGCGCGCCCGGTTCGTAACGGACCCCGTGACGCCGGCGCGCGTATCGTGCTAGCGTCCGCGCTTCTCGCAACGCGCCCTGCCTTGCCATGAGCGACCTCACCGCACTCCTCGACGACCTCGTCGCGGCCAACCGCATCCTCGCCGGCCTCGGCGTGGTCGACGGGTTCGGCCACGTCAGCGCGCGCCACCCCGCGCACCCGGACCGCTACCTCCTCTCCCGCTCGCTCGCCCCGGAACTCGTCACGCGCGACGACATCATGACGTTCGACCTCGACTCGCAGCCGGTCGCCGGCGATGCGCGCCCGGCGTACCTCGAGAAGTCGATCCACGGCGAGATCTACCGCCGGCGTCCGGACGTCCACGCGGTGGTGCACAGCCACGCGGCCGCCGTCGTTCCGTTCGCCGCGTCGTCGGTGACGCTGCGCCCGATCTATCACATGAGCAGCTTCCTGCGTGCCGGTGCCAAGGTGTTCGAGATCCGCGAGCGCTTCGCCGTCACCGACATGCTGATCCGCACCAATGCGCAGGGCGCGGCGCTGGCGGAGAAGCTCGGTGACGACGCGGTGGTGCTCATGCGCGGCCACGGCTACTGCGCGGTCGGCGAGTCCCTGCCGATTGCCGTGTTCCGCGCGTTCTACACCCAGACCAACGCCGATCTGCAGCAGCGCGCGGTCGCGCTCGGCGGGACCGTCACCTTCCTCGACGCCGAGGAGGCGATGCGTGCAGATGCCTCGAACCGCAGCGTCGTGGCCCGGCCGTGGGGCCTGTGGAAAGCGAAGTTCGCGCCGTCGCCGGCGCAATGACCGACCGACGTCCTCCGGAGAACCCTGATGCAAGCTCCCCGCCATTGGCTCGCCGCGACGCTGGTCGCGCTCGCCGCGTTCGTCCCGGCCACCCACGCCGTCGCCCAGGCCGACGCCTACCCGTCGAAGCCGATCCGCCTCATCGTGCCGTTCCCGCCCGGCGGCGGCGCCGACCTCACCGCCCGGACGCTCGCGCAGAAGATGGGCGAGTCGATGGGCCAACCGATCGTCGTCGACAACAAGCCCGGCGCCAACGGCTCGGTCGGCAGCGACGTGGTCGCCAAGGCCGCGCCCGACGGCTACACGATCCTGCTGACCGACCGCGGCGCGCTCGGCGTCAATCCCAGCCTGTACGCGAAGCTGCCGTACGACCCGCTGAAGGACTTCAGCTACATCGGCATCGCCAACGACGGGCCGTACGTGCTGGTGGTGAATCCGGCGCTCAACGTGAAGACGCTCGCCGAGCTGACCGCGCTCGCGAAGGCGAAGCCCGGCGCGCTCAACTACGCGAGCTTCGGCATCGGCAGCATGCCGCAGCTGAACCTCGAGGCGATGAACCGCAAGCTCGGCATCGACCTCGTACACGTGCCCTACAAGGGCGCGGGACCGGCGGCGCAGGCCGCGGTCGCCGGCGAGGTCGGCGTCACTATCGCCTCCGTGCCCGCCGTGCAGGGCTTCATCAAGGACGGGCGCCTCAAGGCCATCGCGGTCGGATCGGACAAGCGCTTCGCCCTCCTCCCCGATGTGCCGACGATGGCGGAGGAAGGCGGCGGCGCGGACACGCTGATCCCGACCTTCTTCGCGTTCGCGGCACCCGCGGGCACGCCGCCCGCGATCGTCAACAAGCTCAACGCCGAGCTGCGCAAGGCGCTGGCCGACCCGGCCATCGCGGAGAAGTTCATCGCCGCGGGCCTCGTGCCCAACGGCTCGACGCCGGAACAGATGACGGCGATCGTGAAGTCCGACGTGCCGCGCTTCGCCACGCTCGTGAAGCAGATCGGCATCAAGCCGGAGTGACGGCCGGGGCGTCCCCACGGCGCACGCGATGAACGCGCCGTGCGGACGCCGCTGGTTCAGGGGTTCGCCCGGTGCGACGTCGGACCCGCCCGACGGCTAGCCCCCGGCGACGCTCGCCGCCGCCTCCAGCACGCGGCGCGCCCGCAGCACCACCGGATAGTCGATCATCTGGCCGTCAACCGCGATCGCGGCGCTGCCCGCGGCCTCCGCGGCGTCGAAGGCGGCGACGATGCGCTGCGCGCGCGCGATCTCGTCGGCGGTCGGCCGGAACACCTCGTGCACGACCGCGAGTTGGGCCGGATGGATGCACAGCTTGCCGCCGAAGCCCATCGCCCGTGCGCGTTGCGCGTCGGCGCGCAGGCGCTCGGGATCGGAGAAGTCGATGCCGGGCGCGTCGATCGGCGCCTCCAGTCCGGCATTGCGCGACGCCCGCACCAGCGCGAAGTGCGCCTGCTCGGTGGCCGCGCGGTCCCCCAGCGCGGCGTTGGTGTCGTGCGCGAAGTCGACCGCGCCCCAGGCGATACGGGTGATCCGCGGCGTGGCGCCGGCGATCGCGTCGATGCGCGTGAGCCCGCGCGCCGTCTCGATCATCGCGACGACCGGCACGCTGCGCGGACCCACGCCCTGCTCGGCCTCGAGTTGCAGCAGCATCCAGTCGACGGTCCACGCCTCCTCGGCGGACTCGACCTTCGGCACCAGCACCCCGGCGAGGTCGCGCAGCGGCAGCGCCATGAGGTCGCGGAAGCAGTACGGCGTGCTCACCGCGTTGACGCGGACGTAGGCGGGCTTGCGACCCCGCATCGCGGCCAGCGTGGCGGCGAGCGTGTCGCGCGCCGCCGCCTTCTGGCTGACGGCGACGGCATCCTCGAGATCGAGGATCACGCCGTCGGCCGCGCCGGCGAACGCCTTCTCGATCTTGTGCTCGCCGTTGGCGGGCACGAACAGCAGCGAACGGGCGGTGGTCATGATGCGTTGTCTCCAGTGTCGTCGGGTCCGGTGTAGAACTTGGGCCACCGGCGTCGCACGATCGAGCGGTTGCGGGCATACGCGTAGCACGAGTCGATCTTGAGCGGAACGCCCTGCCGGTCGAGGATCGGCGGACGCGACAGGCGCAGCGGCGCGATCGTCTGGTACGCGGTGGTGGCCATCGGGATCAGGAGTTCCATGAGGTGCGTGCATCCCTTGGCCCCACCCAGGCGCTCCTTCACCACCATCGACCAGCCGGCGCGGATCTGCGCGCCGACGATCGCCTTCATGGTGGCGGGCCCACCGGCGCACTCGCCGTACGGCATGGCGTCCGTGGCCGCGACGACATCGTGCACCACGAGCTGCTCGTCGACGACGAGGCGCACCCACATGTCGTGGATGCGCTCGCCCGCCTGGACCTCGCCGCGCTCCTCGATCGTGTGCGGGTACGACTTGGTGTCCGTGATGCGCCCCTCGATCTCGTAGAGACCGTCGTCGCGCCGGTAGCCGCGCATCTCGATGCGGCGCAGGTGCATCTCGGTGCGGCCCGTCGATTCGGGCAAGGGCATGCATCCTCCTCGGAGCCCCCGGCGTGGCACGCGCGGCGGCAGCGTTCGTTCGGTGACAGCGGCGCGCGCCCGTCGGCGCGACCTGGTGCTGCGCGCCCAATGTTGCCACGGCTGGGTGCCGGGCGTCCGGTGCCGCGAATGGGCCCGTGGCCACCGGCATGGGCAACGACGGTCCGGCCGCGATCGCGCGCCGCGTCCGTCTCAGCCGGCCGGGCGCGTGGGCCGGCCACGGCGCACGAGACGCCCCGGCAGCGCACCGGTCGCCTCGCCGTCGCGGTACGTGACCTCGCCCGCCACCACCGTCGCGACGTAACCCTCCGCACGCTGGGCGAGGCGGCGCCCGCCCGCGGGCAGGTCGCGGACGATGCGCGGCCGCGCGAGCGCAAGCCGCGTCATGTCGATCACGTTGAGGTCGCCCTTGTAGCCGCGCGCGAGCATCCCCCGGTCGCGCAGGCCCACCGCCGCGGCGGGCTCGAGCGTCTGGCGCCGCACCGCCTCCTCGATCGGCAGGCGGCCGCCGCGGGGACGGTCGCGCGTCCAGTGCATGAGCAGGTAGGTGGGAAAGCTCGCGTCGCAGATGTAGCCGTAGTGCGCGCCGCCGTCCGAGAGGCCGAGCAGGGTGTCACGCGCGGTGATCATCTCGTGCACCACGTCGAGGTTGCGGTCGGCGTAGTTGTAGAGCGGCCGGTAGAGCATGCCCTCGCCCTCGCGCGCGAGCAGCAGGTCGTAGGCCACGGCGGCCGGCGCGCGGCCCGCACGGGCGGCCTGCGCCGCCACGCTCGACTCGGGCGGCGGCTCGTAGTCGGGCGGGTCGTCCAGCGCGTACAGGTTGTCGAAGTTCGCCACGCGCTGCGCGAACGCCGGGTCGTCGTGCCGCTGCGCGAGGATGCGCGCCCGCACCGCCGGATCGCTCAGCGCGCGCAGGCGCTCCGCGTCGGGCAGTCCGGCGAGCGCCTCGTACGCCGGCAGGCGCGAGAACGGGCACAGCGACAGCGCAAAGCTCAGGATGAGCGCCACCGGCCGCACGGCGACCTGGCCCTTCACCGCGAGCCCGTCGTCCACCGCCGCGTGGATGTGCTGCAGCACGCGGCGCCAGCGCTCCGGCCGGTGCTCGTGCTGCAGCAGCGTGAGCGACGCGGGCCGCCCGGCGCGCGCGATCATCCGCCGCAGCAGCGCCCACTCGGGATCCACGTCGTCGAAGTCGGAGATGAACTGGATCACGCCGGCACCGGCGTCGCGCAGGCCGTCGGCGATCGCGAGCAATTCCTGCTCCGCCGCGTCGTACGAGAAGGTCGGGCGGCCGTCGCTGCTGCGGTGGAGGATCGTGCGCGAGGTGGAGAACCCGAAGGCGCCGTCGCGGATCGCTTCCGCGACCAGGGCCCGCATCGTCGCCTGGTCGCGCGCGGTGGCAGGTTCGCGGTTGGCCCCGCGCTCGCCCATCGCGAACACGCGCAGCGGCGCGTGGCCGATCTGCGCCAGGACGTCGGCGTCGAAGCGGCGACCGGACAGCGCATCGAGGTAATCGCCGAACGTGGACCAGGTCCACGGCAGCCCGCAGTCGAGCACCGCGCCCGGGATGTCCTCCACGCCTTCCATGAGGCGCATCAGCAGCGTCCGGTCCTCGCGCCGGCACGGCGCGAAGCCCACGCCGCAGTTGCCCATCACGGCGGTGGTGACGCCGTGGAATGTCGACGACACGAGCGAGTGGCTCCACGTCACCTGCCCGTCGTAGTGCGTGTGCACGTCAACGAAGCCGGGTGTGACGAAGCAGCCGCGGGCGTCGATCTCCTCGCGGCCGCGGCCGGCGATGCGCCCGATCTCCGCGACGACGCCGCGCGCGATGCCGACGTCGGCGGCAAACGGCGTGGCGCCCGTGCCGTCGACGACCGTGCCGCCGCGCACGACGAGGTCGTGGGTCATCCGCGTTCCCGCCGCGTGCGCATGGTCGATGTCACTCGGGTGTGGCCCCCGACTCCTTGACCACCTTGGTCCACTTGTCGGTCTCGGAGCGGATGTACGCGGTGAACTCCGCCGGCGAGTCGACCTTGATGGTGTAGCCCAGCGAGACGAGCTTGTCGCGGATGGCGGGGGCGGCGACCGCCTTGCGGATCGCCGCGTTCAGCCGGTCGACGACGGCGGCCGGGGTCTTGGCCGGCGCGAGGACGCCATACCACGCGTCCGCCTCGAAGCCGGGCAGGCCCGACTCGGCGACCGTGGGAATGTCGGGCGCGGCCTGCGAGCGCTGCGCGCTCGTCACCGCGATGCCCTTCAGCTTGCCCGCCTGCACCTGCGGCAGTCCGGCCGACAGCGCGTCGAACATGAACTGCACGCGCCCGGCCATGAGGTCCGGATAGGCGGGCGAATTGCCCTTGAACGCCACCGGCACCACCTCGATGCCCGCCATCTTCTTGAACATCTCGCCGGCCAAGTGCGGCATCGAGCCGGTGGCCATCGCGTTATTGAGCTTGCCCGGGTTCGCCTTGGCGAGCGCCACCAGTTCCTTCACGTTGTTCGCCGGCACCGTCGGGCTCACGAGGATGATGAGCGGCACGGACGCCACGAGGCTCACCGGCGCGAAGTCGTTGAGCGAGTCGTACGGCAGCTTCGGATAGAGGCCCGGGTTGATGCTGTGCGCGATCGTCGCCATCATGATCGTGTACCCGTCGGGCGACGCCTTGGCCAGGATGTCCGTGGCGAGTTGCGACCCCGCGCCGGGCTTGTTCTCGACCATGACGGGCTGCCCCAGGTCGTCGCTCATGCCCTGGGCGATCACGCGGGCGAGGATGTCGGTCCCGCCCCCTGCGGCGTAGGCGACCAGCATGCGGATGGGCTTGGCGGGAAACGCCTGCGCGGCCGCGCCGGCGGCCACCGCAGCAAGCACGCCGGCGACAAACCAACGAATGACTGCCCTCATCGCGCTCTCCTGTCGTGGGACCGGCGCCTACGGCTTGCGCCGGTCGTCGAGCCGCCTGATCTTCGAGGTCTTCGTGAGTCCTGTGAACGCGTCGAGTTCCCCGCGCGCCTGGGGAACGACATCGATCTGCACGGTGAGCGCTTCCTTGAAGCGCCGCTCCAGGTCCGCCTTCACCGCCGCGCGGTCCACCGTGTCGTCCATGCACTCGACCAGCACGTGCATCTCGTCCCGGCCTGCCGCCCCGACCCGCTCGACGATGCAGAAGTACTCGCCGGTCGTCCGCCGCTCCGCTGCCACCAGCGCGCCGATCGCCTCTGGGAACACGTTCACGCCGCGCAGCTTGATCATGTTGTCGCTGCGTCCGAAGATGCGCTCCAGGCGCCGCAGCGTGCTGCCGCACGCGCACGTTCCCGGCACGAAGGCCGAGACGTCGTTGATGTTGTAGCGGACCAGCGGCGCGCCGTAGCGGAAGAGCGTGGTCACGAACATCGTCCCGCGCTCGCCGTCCGGCACCGGCCGCAGCGTCTGCGGATCGAGGATCTCCACGATCATCGCGTCCTCGTGGATGTGCATGCCGGCGCGGTGCTCGCAGTCGGTGGCGATCATGCCCATCTCGTGCGTGCCGTAGCTGTCGGAGCACGGGCAACCCCACAGCTCCTCGATGCCGGCCCGGTCCTCCATGCCGAGGTGCGAACCCACGAGCTTGATGCCGAGCGTGCGCACGTCGACGCCCATCTCGTCGCGCGCGACCAGCGCCATGTGCCGCAGGTACGCGGGGAAGCCGAGCACGACGTCGACGTTCCACGCCTGCATGATCTCGATCTGCCGGCGCGTGGGCGTCGTGATCCCGCTGCCCGTCATCACCGGGATGCAGCCGGTGTAGCGCCAGATCGCCTCGCGCACGCCCATGCCGCCGTTGGAGAGGCCCATGCTGTACGTGACCTGGATGGTGTCACCCGGCGTCACCCCGTTCATCGCGAGGCAGCGCCCGCGCATGATCGCCATCACCTCGCGGTCGACCGGCGCGTAGAGCATCGGGCGCGGCAGGCCCGTGGTGCCGCCGGACGTCTGCAGCACCAGCGGCATCCGCTTGCCGTCCTCCGCCGAGAGGCCCATGAAGTCGCCGTACGGCGGGTGCCGTTCCTGGCTGTCGCGCAGCGCGCTCACGTCGTAGGGCGGGAGCCTGGCGAGGTCCGCGAGCGAGCGGACGTCGTTCCGTCCGATGCCGGCCGCGCCCCAGTGCCGCTGGAAGAACGGGATTTCCCACGCCCGCGCGACCGTCTGCAGGAAGCGCTTCTCCTGCAGCGCGGCGAGCTGCGCGCGGTCGATGTGGTAGACCGTGTCGAAGAATTCCGGCGGCGGCGGGTAGTCGCGCAGCAGCTGCGGGAAGTCGAGCGACGTCCAGTAGTTGGGGACCCTGGGGCGCGCACGGCGCGGCGTGGGGGCGGTCATCGCGGCTGCTAGCAGAGGGTCGCGAGGCGCCCGCCGTCGACGGCCAGCGCGGTGCCGGTCACGTACGAACTGCGGGCGGACGCAAGGAACGTCACGACGGAGGCGATCTCCTCGGGCGCCCCCACGCGGCCGAGCGGCACGCCCTTGCGCATCTCGGCCGCGAAGTCGTCGGCCCCCATGCCGTTCGCGGCGGCGCGCTGCGCGTTGACGGTCGCGAGGCGGTCCGTCGCCACGCGCCCGGGCAGGATCGTGTTGACGGTGATGTTGTCCGGCCCGACCTCGAGCGACAGCGTCTTGGCGAAGCCGATGACGCCGGCCCAGGTGGCGACGGACAGGCCGAAGCCGGCGAGCGGCTGGCGCACGGAAACGGCGGCGATGTTGACGATGCGCCCGCCGCCGCGCGCGCGCATGTGCGGCACGACCCCGCGCGCCATGCGGACCACGCTCATGAGGTTGCGGTCGACGGCGCGCGACCAGTCCTCGTCGGTCCACTGCGCGGTGGGCCCGAGCGGCGGGGCGCCGCCGTTGTTGACGAGGATGTCCACGCCGCCGAACTCGGCCACGCACCGCTCGACGATGCGTGCGCAGTCCTCCGCGTTGCGCGTGTCGGCGCGCACGGCCAGCGTGCGCACGCCGGCTTCGGCACGCACGCGTTCGGCGGCGGCGGCGAGCGGCTCGGCGCGACGGGCGGTCATGACCACGTGCGCGCCCTCGCCGGCCAGCGTGCGCGCGATCGCGTAGCCGATGCCCTGGCTCGAGCCGTTGACGATCGCCACCTTGCCGGCGAGGCCGAGGTCCATGGTCAGTGCGACAGTTGCGCGAACAGGGTCGCGGCGTTGCGGTGGAAGACGTGGGCGAGCGTCTCGTCGTCGAAGCCTTCCGCCTTCCAGTCGTCGACGAGGCGCTGGTACGTGAAGAGCGGATAGTCGGCGCCGAACATCACGCGGTGGCGCAGCCGGCGCGGGATCTCGCGCTTCAGCGCCGGGGTGAAGTGCTTGGGCGACCAGCCGTGCAGTTCCGCCCAGACGTTGGGCTTGTGCAGGAGGATCGCGATCATGTCGTCCTGCCACGGCCACGCCGGGCGGCCGGTGACGATCACGAGGTCGGGCCACGCGATCGCCAGTTCGTCGACGTAGCGCGGGTGGCAGAGGTCGAGCTTGACGCCACGGCCGCCGCGCAGCCCCGCGCCGAGGCCGGTGTAGCCGACCATGACCAGCACCGGCAGCTTCGCCTCGGTGCAGTACGCGTAGAAGGGGTCGTAGACGGGATCGCTCGCCGCGTGGCCCGAGGCGCTGCCCGAGATCGCGACGCCGACGAAGCCCGGGGACGCGCGCACCACGCGGTCGACTTCCGCCACGCCCGCGTCGCCGGTCGCCGGATCGATCTGCAGCCAGTGCCCGAGGATGACGTCGGGGTGCTGCGCCTGGGTCGCGAGCGCGTAGTCGTGATAGTCGCGCACCTCCGGCAGCGGCAGGTACTTGGTGAAGCCGAAATCGAGGATCGCCTTGACGCCGTGCGCGCGCAGGTCGTCCGCCATCTGCGCCTCGCTGACGATCCTCGGCGCGGAGGCCCACACGGCGCGCTGCCGGGCCCGCTCCGCCTCGGTGCGCAGCGGGTAGCCGCGCTCCGTGCCCCAGTGCGAGTGCATGTCGACGAGCCGGGCGCCGGTGACGTCCATCGCGTGCCCCCGACTATGCCTTCCCGCCGCGGCGCTCGCGGCGCGCCGGCATCGGCACGACGGCGTCGGCGAGCCCCAGGCCCCGCAGCAGGAACGAGGTGATCTCGGCCACGAACCGCTCGCGCGGCACCCGGTCGCGCACGTACCACGCGCGGTTCGCGATCACCGTCGGGAGGTAGGTCACGATATTGGCGACCACCATGCGCGACTCGCTCGCCTCGAAGCGGCCGAGGTCCTGCAGCATCTCTTCGAAGAGCGCGGTGAACCGCGCGGACTTCGCGAGCAGCGCCTTGATCGACTGCGGCAGGAGGTCGTGCGCCTCGCGGTACACGACGAGCGTGCTGCGGCGGGTGGCCCAGATCGACTCCACCAATCCCGCGATCGCGGCCTTGAGCCGCGCCTCCGGATCGCGCACGCCCTGCAGCGCGCGCTCGACGGCCTCGAAGTGGGCGTCGACGGTCTCGTCGCAGATCATGTACAGGATGTCGTCCTTGCTGCGGACGTACGTGTACATCGCGCCCTGCGAGATGCCGACGCGCGCCGCCACGTCGCCGACCGTGGCCACGTGGTAGCTCTTTTCGAGGAACACGTGCACGGCCGCGTCGACGATCTGGCGACGGCGGGCCCGGACCAGGGCTTCGTCCTTGACCTTGGCGACGACGGCGGTGCGCATGCGGCTCGTCCTGTGGGTGCGGGGTCGACGGGCGACCGGTCAGTGACTGACCAGTCAGTTAGCCGGATGATAGCGACGGGGCATGGCCGGTGCAAGCCGGCCGTGCGCGGGAGCGACTAGGCGAACTTGCGCATCTGGGCGGCCCGGCGCTCGAGCCACCAGCCGTACTGCGCGGGCCACCGCGCCCACCCGGCGTCGCCCTCGAGCGCGACCGCGGCCCGGCCCGCCCAGTGCGGGTCGAGGAGCGCCTCGCGGCCGAGCGCCACCAGGTCGGCGGCGCCGTCGCGCAGGATGGCCTCGGCCTGCGCGGCGTCGGTGATGAAGCCCACCGCCTGCGTCGCGATGCCGGCTTCGCGCCGCACGCGCGCGGCGTTGGGCACGAGGTAGCCCGGGCCCATGTCGAGCCGCGAGCCCTGGAAGCCGCCGGCGGAACAGTCGACGACGTCCACGCCTTCGTCGCGCAGCGACTTGGCCAGCGCGACCGTGTCGTCGAGCGTCCAGCCGCCGGCGATGCCGTCGATGGCCGACGTGCGGAAGAAGAGCGGCCGGTCGTGCGGCCACGCGGCACGCACCGCGCGCGCGATCTCGAGCGCGATGCGCATGCGGCCTGCGAGGTCGCCGCCGTACTCGTCGGTGCGCGTGTTCACGGTCGGCGAGAGGAACGAATGCACGAGGTAGCCGTGCGCGCCGTGCACCTCGACGGCGTCCACGCCGGCGGCGAGTGCACGCTTCGCCGCGGCGGCGAACGCCTGCACGACGTGCGCGATGCCCTCGCGGGTGAGTGTTGCGGGGGGCAGCCAGCCGGGCATGTGCGGCTCGGCCACCGGTCCGACGATCGGCCACGGGTGGTCGCCGCGGGCATGATCCGCGGGCGCGAGCGCCGCGTTGCCGTACCACGGCCGCTGCATGCACGCCTTGCGGCCGGCGTGGGCGAGCTGCACGCCCATCGCCGCGCCGCGCGCGTGCAGGTAGTCCGCGATGCGCCGCAGCGGCGCCACCTGCGCGTCGTCCCAGAGGCCGAGGTCACCGTGCGTGATGCGGCCCTCGGGCAGCACCGCGGTCGCCTCGGTGAACACGAGCCCGAAGCCCCCCATCGCGAACTGCCCGAGGTGGACGAGGTGCCAGTCGTTGGCGACCCCTTCCTCCGCCGAGTACTGGCACATGGGCGAGACGACGGCGCGGTTGCGCAGCGTGAGGCCGCGCAGGGTGAGCGGGGTGAAGAGCAGCGAGGCGGGCATGGGACTTCGGCGTGACGTGGACCGCGCCGATGATACGCGCGCGCCTTCGGCCGCCGCCGCGCGGTGGGCGTCGGCGCGTGCCCCTCACCCCGGCCCTTTCCCCGTGCACGGGGAGAGGGAGCCTTGGAGCAAGCGGGGAGAGGGAGCCTCAAATGGCGAGACGCGAGGAACGCACGCGCCCTAGAGGGCACCCTGCCGCCAGGGGTCGGACCCCGCGGGCACGCTCGTTACCTTGGACGCGACTGCTTACAGGCGGGGTCTGACCCCGGGGTTGGGGCGCAGACGCTTCCCCTCACCCCAACCCTCTCCCCCGCCGGGGGAGAGGGAGTCCTAGAGTGGATGGTGCGCAGAATGCACGCGCCCGCTTGGGCATTCAGCCCGCAAGCAGCGCGCTACTGAACCCTCCGCGCAGCGGAGGATGATCGGCGCGCTTCGTAGGTTCTGCCTTTGCTACCGAAAAACCGCCCGGCCGCACGAAGGTTTTCCGGGGCCCGACTGGACCGGCCGCAAAGGGCGCAACGCCGCCGCCACGGCATCCACCGCAACCACGACGCGCCTTTTGCGGACGCTATATCAAGCTCGGCTGCCTCTGCATCGTGGCATCGACCACCGTCAGCGCCGTCATGTTCACGATCCGCCGCACCGTGGCCGACGGCGTGAGGATGTGCACCGCCTTCGCCACGCCGAGCAGGATCGGCCCGAGCGTCACGTTGGAGCCCGCCGCGACCTTGAGCAGGTTGAACGCGATGTTCGCGGCGTCCACCGTCGGCATGATGAGGAGGTTCGCCTCGCCCTTGAGGCGCGAGTTCGGGAATGCGGCGAGCCGCACTTCCTCCGACAGCGCGGCGTCGCCGTGCATCTCGCCCTCGACCTCGAGTTCCGGGTCCATCGCGTTCACGAGGGCCAGCGCGGCCTGCATCTTGCGCGCGGACGGGTACCGCGACGAGCCGAAGCTCGAGTGCGACAGCAGCGCGACCTTCGGCGTCAGCCCGAAGCGGCGGATCTCCTCGGACGCGAGCAGCGTGATCTCGGCCAGCTGCTCGGCGCTGGGGTCGGCGTTGACGTAGGTGTCGGCGATGAACACGGTGCGCGTGGGCAGCACCACGGCATTCATCGCCGCGTAGTTCTTCACGCCGCGGCGCAGGCCGAGCACCTGGTCGATGTACTGCAGGTGCAGCTCGTGCGTGCCGAACGTGCCGCACAGCATGCCGTCCGCGTCGCCGCGGTGGATCGCCATCGCGCCGATCAGCGTCAGCCGCCGCCGCATTTCGATCTGCGCGTATGCCTCGGACACGCCCTTGCGCTGCGTGAGCCGGTAGTACTCCGACCAGTAGTCCCGGTAGCGCTCGTCCCACTCCGGGTTGATCATCTCGAAGTCCTTGCCCGGCGCGATGCGCAGGCCGAAGCGCTCGATGCGGCGTTCGATCACCGCCGGGCGCCCGACGAGGATCGGCCGCGCGAGGCCTTCGTCGACCACGATCTGCACCGCGCGCAGCACGCGCTCGTCCTCGCCTTCCGCGTACACGATCCGCTTCGGCGCCACCTTGGCCGCCTGGAAGATCGGCTTCATCAGCAGGCCCGAGTGGTACACGAAGTTGAGGAGCTTCTGCTTGTACGCCTCGAAGTCGGCGATCGGCCGCGTGGCCACTCCCGACTCCATCGCCGCGCGCGCGACCGCCGGCGCGATCACGAGGATGAGGCGCGGGTCGAACGGCTTCGGGATCAGGTACTCCGGCCCGAAGCGCATGTTCTCGATCTGGTAGGCGTGGGCGACCACGTCGGACTGCTCCGCCATCGCGAGGTCCGCAATGGCGCGGACACACGCCAACTCCATCTGCCGGTTGATCGCCGTGGCGCCCACGTCGAGCGCGCCGCGGAAGATGAACGGGAAGCAGAGGACGTTGTTGACCTGGTTCGGGAAGTCGGAGCGCCCGGTCGCGATCACCGCGTCCGGCCGCGCCGCCTTCGCGAGGTCCGGCATGATTTCCGGCTCGGGATTGGCGAGCGCGAGCACGAGCGGCGACTTCGCCATCCCGGCCAGCCACTCGGGCTTCAGCACCTTGCCCGCGGACAGCCCGAGGAAGATGTCCGCGCCGGGCAGCACATCGGCCAGCGTGCGCGCATCGGTCTTCTGCGCGTACACGGCCTTGTGCTCGTCCATCAGCTTGACGCGTCCCTCGTACACCACGCCCTCGATGTCGGAGACGAAGATGTTCTCGCGCCGGATGCCGAGGTCGCACAGGAGGTCGAGGCAGGCGAGCGCCGCCGCACCGGCCCCGGAGCAGACGAGCTTGACGTCCTTCGGCTCCTTGCCCACCACCCGCAGGCCATTCACCACCGCCGCGCCGACGATGATCGCCGTGCCGTGCTGGTCGTCGTGGAAGACCGGGATCTTCATCCGCTCCCGGCAGCGGCGCTCGATGTAGAAGCACTCGGGCGCCTTGATGTCCTCGAGGTTGATCGCGCCGAACGTCGGCTCCAGCGCGCAGATGATGTCGACCAGCTTGTCCGGGTCGCGCTCGTTGATCTCGATGTCGAAGCAGTCGAGGCCCGCGAACTTCTTGAAGAGGACGGCCTTGCCCTCCATCACCGGCTTGGCGGCCAGCGGCCCGATGGGTCCCAGCCCCAGCACGGCCGTGCCGTTGGTGACCACCGCCACCAGGTTGCCCTTGGCGGTCAGGTTGGCGGCCTCGGCGGGGTCGCGGACGATTTCGTCGCACGCGGCCGCCACCCCGGGGGTGTAGGCCATCGCGAGGTCGCGCTGGTTGGTGAGCTGCTTGGTGGGGGCGAGGGAGATCTTCCCGGGCGGGTGCTGGCGGTGATATTCGAGCGACGCCTCGCGGATGTCTTTGTCCGGCATGGTGGTAGCGGGTAAGGGGAACGCGATGGGGGCAAACGGGGAACCGCGGGACCATCATAATCCAATGGCCGAAGATAGGTCGTAACGGGGTCCGTGTCTGTTCTGGGTCAACGTTCCGCAAAAGGGCCGGCCGGTATAATTCGGCCACTTTTCCTCCTGCGCGGACCCCTTTTCCCGGGGGCTTCCGTCACCGCTCCGCATGGGTTTTTCGCCGCTGTTCTGGGCCTTCGCCTTCGCTTTGCTGGCCGCCACCCTGGCGTTCCTGCTGCCGCCGCTCCTGCGGCGGAACGTCGCCGTGGAAGCCCCGGCCGACGCTTCCGCGGTCACGGCGGTGTTCCGGGACCACAAGCGGCAGATCGAGGAGGAGTTCGCCGCCCGGACGATCACCGCCGAGGAGCGCGACGCCGCCCTGGCCGAGCTGACCCAGCGCTTCGGGCAGGAACTGCCCAAGGAGGCGGCGGCGCAGACCCGGCACGGCGGCCACTCCCGCTTCGTCGCGGCCGTGGTCATCGCCGCCATCGTCCCGGCGGTCGCCGGCGGCCTCTACTACACGCTCGGCAACCCGACTGCCATGTCGCCCGTCGCCAGCGCGCCGCACGGCACGGCCGCCGGCATGGACGACCCGCAGATGCAGCAGGCCGTCGCGGCGCTGGCCGAGCGGCTGAAGGCCAATCCCGAGGACGGCCAGGGCTGGTACATCCTCGGCCGCTCGTACCGCGTGATGGGCCGGATGGACGCCGCGATCATGGCCTACTCGGAGGCGTCCAAGCGCCTGCCCAAGGACCCGGCCGTCTATACCGATTGGGCCGAAGCGGTGGCGCAAGCCCAGGGTAAAACCCTGGCCGGACAGCCGATCGAACTGCTGGACCGCGCGCTCGCCCTCGACCCGAACTTCCCCAAGGCCCTGGCGCTGCGCGGCTCGGCCGCCGCCGAGGCCGGCGACAACGCCAAGGCGATTGCGCTGTGGCAGAAGCTGCGCGCCCAGCTGCCGCCGGACGACCCCAACCTTCCCGACGTCGACGCCGCGCTGGCCCGGGTGGGCGGCGCGCCGCCGGCGGCCACCGCTGCCGCACCCGCCGCCGCCGCGATCGCGGCGGCCAAGCCCGCTCCGGCCGCCGCCCCGGCCAAGGGCGGCAACGACGCCGGCACCGCGGGCGGCGGATCGCTCGAAGGCCGCGTCGAGATCGATCCCAAGCTCGCCAAGAGCGCCGGCCCGGACGACACCGTCTTCCTGTTCGCCCGGGCGGCCGAAGGCCCCCGGATGCCGCTCGCCGTCCTGCGCTTCAAGGCCAGCGAGCTGCCGAAGAGCTTCACGCTGACCGACGCCATGGCGATGACCCCGGCCGCCACGATTTCCAAGGCGGGCAAGGTGGTCGTCGAGGCGCGGATCAGCAAGTCGGGGGACGTGGCCGCGCGGCCGGGCGACCTTTCGGGCGCCAGCGGCGTGATCGAGCCGGGCGCGCGCAACGTGCGCGTCACGATCGACAAGGTCCTGCCGTAGGCCAGGGGGACGACGAGCCGCCATGCTCGAGACCCACGAGCTCGCCGCCCGCCGGGGCGAAGCCACGCTCTTCCGGCGCCTGAACTTCAAGGTCCCCGTGGGCAAGGCGATGGTCGTCACCGGCCCCAACGGCACCGGCAAGACGACGCTGCTGCGCATCCTGGCCGGGCTGACGCTTCCCGCCGGTGGCGAGGTGAGCTGGCGCGGCAAGCGCCTGCCGCCGCACGCCGCCACGCTGCGCCAGGAAGCGGTGTTTGCCGGCCACCTGCCGGCGCTCAAGGACGAGCTGACCGCGCAGGAGAACCTGCGCCTCCTCGTGTCGCTCGCCGGCGAGCGGGCGACCGACGCGCAGCTGCGCGGGGCGCTGGCCGAGGTCGCCCTCGAGGAGAAGCGGCAGCTGCCGGCGAGGGTGCTGTCGGCCGGCCAGCGCCGCCGCATCGGCCTCGCGCGCCTCGCCCTGCTGCCGCGCCCGCTGTGGCTGCTGGACGAGCCGGCCACCGCGCTCGACGCGCCGGGGCTCGCCCTCCTCGGCCGCGTCCTCGTGAAGCACCTGAAGGCCGGCGGGCTCGCCATCGCGGCGACCCACCAGCCGCTCGAGCTGCCCGACGAGTTCCAGGAGCGCCTCGTCCTGTCATGAGCACGCCGGCCACCCTGCCGACCGTTGGCACCGAGCCCGGCGAATCGCCGTACGGCGCGCTCGCGGCCGTGCGCTGGGCGGCCGGGCGCGACCTGACGCTCGCGTTCCGGTCCCGCTCGGAACTCGGCGTGCAGGTGATGTTCTACGTCATCGTGGTGACGCTGTTCCCGCTCGCGTCCACCCCGGAGCGCACGCTGCTCACGACGATGGGTCCGGGCGTGCTGTGGGTGGCGGCGCTGCTGGCCTCGCTGCTGTCGCTGCCGCGGCTTTTCGCGAGCGACCACGCGGACGGCACGCTGGAGCAGATCGCCCTGTCGCCCTACCCGTTGCCCGCGCTCGTGTTCGGAAAGATCGTCGCCCATTGGCTCACCACCGGCCTGCCCATCGTGATCCTGGCCCCGCTGCTCGGCGTGCAGTACTACCTCGACCCGCTGGCGCTCGCGTTCCTGACGGCGTCGCTGCTGGTCGGCACGCCGATCCTGTCGCTGCTGGGCGCGATCGGCGCGGCGCTGACCCTCGGCGTGCGCGGCGGCGGCAGCCTGCTCGCCCTGCTGATCCTCCCGCTGTACGTGCCGATCCTGATCTTCGGCGCCGGGGCCGCCGACGCCGTGCGCGGCGGGCTCGAGATGAATTCGTATGCGAACCTCTCCCTGCTCGGCGCGGGGCTCCTGATCGCGCTGGTGGGCGCACCGCTCGCCACCGCCGCCGCCGTGCGCATCGCGCTCGACTGATCCGGGACGCCCGCGAAGGACACCGATGAGCCTCTACCAGTACTCCTCCCCCGCCACGTTCTACCCGCTCGCCGGCAAGCTCGCGCCGTGGTTCATGGCGCTGGCCGCCGTCTGCACCGTCGTCGGGCTCTACATCGGGCTCGTCGCGGCGCCCACCGACGCCACGCAGGGGCAGGCCTACCGCATCATCTTCATCCACGTGCCGGCGGCGTGGATGTCGATGTTCGTCTACCTCGTGATGGGCTTCTGGAGCATCCTCGCGCTGTCGTTCAACACGCGGCTCTCGTCGATGATGGCGCAGGCGCTCGCCCCCACCGGCGCGCTGATGACGTTCATGGCGCTGTGGACCGGCGCGCTGTGGGGCCGCCCGACGTGGGGCACGTACTGGGCGTGGGACGCGCGGATGACGTCCGAACTGATCCTGCTGTTCCTCTACTTCGGCGTGATGGCGCAGCGCCATCGACGACCCCCGCCGCGCGGATCGCGCGTGCGCGGTGCTGACCATCGTCGGCTCCGTTAATGTCCCGATCATCTACTACTCGGTAAAGTGGTGGAACACCCTGCACCAGGGGGCGTCCGTGAGCCTGACGCAGGCACCCTCGATGGCGAAGATCATGCTCATCGGGATGCTGGTCATGTCGTTCGCCGCGTGGTTCTACGCGCTCGCCGTGGTGCTCTGGCGCGTGCAGGCGATCATCCTGGAACGCGAACGCGGCAGCGCGTGGGTCGGTGCGCTGCCCGCACTGAAGGGAGCCGCGGCATGAGTGAGTTCCTCGCCATGGGCGGCTATGGTTTCTATGTCTGGGGCGCCTATGGCGTCGTTGCGCTCTGCGTCGTCGTGGAGCTATTGAGCCTGCGCGCCCGGCGCCGGTCGGCCGCGAGGCTGGCCGCGCAGACGTCGCGCACGGAGGATCTGCAATGAAAGCTCGTCACCGTCGTTTTGCCTGGATCGCCGCCGGCGTCGCCGTGCTCGGCATCGCCGTCGCGCTGGTCCTCAACGCCTTCCAGTCGAACCTCGTGTTCTTCTTCACGCCCACGCAGGTCGCGCAGAAGGAGGCCCCGCAGGGCCGGCCGTTCCGCATCGGCGGGCTGGTCGAGGACGGGAGCCTGAAGCGCATCCCGAACTCGGTGGAGGTGCAGTTCGTCGTGACCGACACCGCGCAGCGCGTGCCGGTCGTCTACGCGGGCCTGCTGCCCGACCTCTTCAAGGAGGGCAAGGGCGTGGTCGCGCAGGGCTCGCTCGGGCCGGATGGCCGGTTCCACGCGACCGAGGTGCTCGCCAAGCACGACGAGAACTACATGCCGCCCGAGGCGAAGGACGCCGTCGACAAGGCGCACAAGGGCGGGGGCATGACCATGTCGTCGATGAAGGAAGGCAAATGATTCCCGAGCTCGGCCACTTCGCGCTCATCCTCGCGCTGCTCGTCGCCATCGCGCAGGGCACGCTGCCGCTCGTCGGCGCCCAGCGGCGCGACGCGTCGCTGATGGCGCTCGCCAAGCCCGCGGCGGCCGCGCAGTTCCTGCTGGTCGCGTTCGCGTTCGGCTGCCTGACCTACAGCTTCGCCGTCAGCGACTTCTCGGTGGAACTGGTCGCGCAGCACTCGAACACGCAGCTGCCGATCTACTACCGCATCGCCGCCACGTGGGGCTCGCACGAGGGCTCGCTGCTCCTGTGGCTGCTGATGCTCACCGCGTGGGCGATGGCGCTCGTGCTGCGCTCGAAGAACCTGCCGGCGCAGCTCCTCGCGCGCGTCATGGCCGTGATGGGCCTCGTGGGCGTGGGCTTCCTGCTGTTCCTGCTCTTCACGTCGAACCCGTTCCTGCGCCTCATCCCCGCCGCGCCCGAGGGCCGCGACCTCAATCCGCTGCTGCAGGACCCGGGCATGGTGATCCACCCGCCGATGCTCTACATGGGCTACGTCGGGTTCTCGATCGCGTTCGCGTTCTCCATCGCGGCGCTGATCGGCGGCCGGCTCGACGCGACCTGGGCGCGCTGGTCGCGTCCCTGGACGACGGCGGCGTGGTCGTTCCTCACCATCGGCATCGCGCTCGGCAGCTGGTGGGCGTACTACGAGCTGGGCTGGGGCGGCTGGTGGTTCTGGGACCCGGTCGAGAACGCCTCGTTCATGCCGTGGCTCGTCGGCACCGCGCTGCTGCACTCGCTCGCGGTGACCGAGAAGCGCGGCACGTTCAAGAACTGGACGGTGCTGCTCGCGATCGTCGCGTTCTCGCTGTCGCTGCTGGGCACGTTCCTCGTGCGCTCCGGCGTGCTCACGTCGGTGCACGCGTTCGCCACCGATCCGGCGCGCGGCGTCTTCATCCTCGTGTTCCTCGCGATCGTGATCGGCGGCTCGCTCACGCTGTACGCGTTCCGCGCGAGCGCGGTCGGCGGGGGGGCGGCCTTCGACCCGCTGTCGCGCGAGTCGCTGCTCCTCGCCAACAACGTGCTGCGGGGGGTCGCGCTGGCGAGCGTGCTGCTCGGCACGCTCTACCCGCTGTTCCTCGACGCACTGCAGCTGGGCAAGATCTCGGTCGGCCCCCCGTACTTCGACGCGGTGTTCTTCCCGCTGATGGCGCCGCTCGCGTTCCTGCTGGGCGTCGGCCCGGTGGCCGCGTGGCGCAAGGCGACGCTGCCCGACCTGTGGACGCGCCTCAAGTGGGCGTTCGGCGTGTCGGTGATCACGTCGCTCGTCGTGCCGTTCCTGATGGGCCGCTGGTCGCCGCTGCTCTCGCTCGGCCTCTTCCTCGCGTTCTGGATCGCCGCCGCGACCGTCGCGATGATGGTGCAGCGCCTGCGCGGCGCGCCGCAGCAGGGGCTCGTGGCCAAGCTCGCCGCCAATTCGGCCGCGTGGTACGGCATGATCCTCGCGCACCTCGGGGTCGCCGTGTTCATCGTCGGCGTCACGATGGTCAAGGGCTACGGCATCGAGCAGAGCGTCACGATGGCGCCCGGCCAGACGCTGTCGGTGGGCGGCTACGACTGGACGTTCAAGGGCGTGACGCCCGTGACCGGCCCCAATTACTCCGGCGTCGCCGGCACGATCGAGATGGCGCGCGGCGGCAAGGTGCTGGGCACGCTGCGTCCCGAGAAGCGCGTGTACAACGCGAGCGGCATGCCGATGACGGAGGCCGCCATCGACACCGGGTTCCTCGGCGACCGCTACGTGTCGCTCGGCGAGCCCATCAGCGACAAGGGCGTGGGCGGCGCGTGGGCCGTGCGCATCTTCATCAAGCCCTTCGTCGACTGGATCTGGGGCGGCGCCTTCCTGATGGCGCTCGGCGGCTTCGTTGCGATGAGCGACCGCCGCTACCGCCTCGCCGTCAAGCAGAAGCTCGCCGCGATGGTCGGCGCGCCTGCGTAACGCACCCACGGACGACGCCATGAAGAAACTGCGCCTCCTCATCCCCCTTGCGGTCTTCCTTGTCCTGGTCGTGTTCCTCTACGTCGGGCTGTTCCGGGATCCGCGCGAGATCCCGTCGCCGCTCGTCAACAAGCCGGCGCCGGAGTTCACGCTCACGCAGCTGCACGCACCCGACAAGCAGTTCAGCGCGGCCGACATGAAGGGCAAGGTGTGGCTGCTCAACGTGTGGGCGTCGTGGTGCGTGTCGTGCCGCGAGGAGCACCCGCTGCTGGTCGAGCTTGCCAAGGCCAAGGTGGTCCCGGTCATCGGGCTCAACTACAAGGACAAGAACGACCTCGGCATCGCGTGGCTGCGCCAGAACGGCGACCCGTACAACTTCTCGGTGGTCGACGCCGACGGTCGCGTGGGCATCAACTACGGCGTGTACGGCGTGCCCGAGACGTTCGTGATCGACAAGCAGGGCGTGATCCGCTACAAGCAGATCGGCCCGATCACGGCCGAGGCCCTCGAGAAGAAGATCATCCCGCTCGTGCGCGAGCTCGAGAAGGCGTGACCCCGGTGAAGACGATCGTCGCCCTGCTCCTGTGCCTGTTCGCGGCGCTCGCCGCCGCCCAGCAGCCCGTGGACCCGGCTCTGCGCGAGCGGCTGAAGAAGCTCGAGGAGGAACTGCGCTGCCTCGTCTGCCAGAACCAGACGCTGGCCGACTCCAACGCACCGCTCGCGGAAGACCTGCGGCGCGAGGTGCGCGAGCTCGCGGCGCAGGGCAAGAACGACGAGCAGATCAAGGAGTTCCTCGTCCAGCGCTACGGCGACTTCGTGCTCTACAAGCCGCCCGTCAAGGAGACGACGTGGCTGCTCTGGTTCGGCCCGTTCGTGCTGCTGGCCGGCGGCCTCGCCACGTGGCTCGTCGTGCTGCGGCGCCGGCGCGGTGCCACGCAGGAGGACGCGCCGGATCCGAAGGCGGTCGAGGAAGGCGTCGAAAAGGCGCGCGAGCTGCTGGACGATCCGCAGCCTTAGGTCTTCGTCCGCTCAAGGCGTCCGCTGGGTCGGTGGATGCCGCTGGGTCGGCGCCGCGCCTTTTGCGGCCGTGCCACCGACACCGGGTGGGGTCTCCCTCTCCCCGTGGGCGGGGAAGGGGTTGGGGTGAGGGGCCGCGTCCCCCTCGACAATCCGGGGTCAGACCCCTCGCCTTCACGGCAGGGCACTCGGCCGCCTTGGGGCGGCCCGGAGGCGGCGGCGGGAAACGACTACGCAACAACGCATGTCGCGCGCCGGGCTGCGAGCGGGTCACTGCCGCGCCACCAGCGGCATGACGTTGCGGTCCCACACGAAGACCACGTAGTCGCCGGCCTCCACCGTGCGTGCCGGCGCGCCGAACGCCGCCTGCGCGGCCGCGCCGAACGTTCCTGCATCGGCGCGCGCGGCGAGCAGGAACCACGCCTCGTTCGGCGGCCCGTACCACCCCCGGTTCGCGTTGAGGAAGAACATCCGCAACCGCCCCTCCTTCACCTCGACCGGGCGGATGCGCAAGCCGCCCTCGGCGAACCACGTGAGCGAGTTCGCCCCCACCGCGCCCGTCGCATAGGGCGCCAGCCCGTCGTGCAGGCCTTCCCGCGCGAGCACGCGGACGACCTCGTGATGCGCGAGGAGGCTGGGACTCGGCGCGAACCGGTTGTAGTAGACCTCGCGCACCGCGTTGTACGTGTTCGGCAGCGCGAAGATCGCCATCCACGCGAGCGCGACCCAGCGCCGCCACCGCAGCGTCGGCCACGTCGCGCCCAGCACGATCGCCGCCACGACGAATGCCATGTAATACACGTTGAGGAGATAGCGCGCCGACGTCCGCCCCCCGTTGTGGAACGCGAACTCGGTGCCGAGGAAGGCCCCGGCGGCGCAGGCGATCCCCAGCACCGCGAAGAGCAGCACGAAGCGCCCGCGCGCGTCGAGCGCGCGCCAGGCCGCGCCGGCGCGCACGGCGACCAGGACCAGCAGCGCCATCCCGAGGACGACGAACGGCCACCAGAGGGCAGCCGGCAGGGATTCGCGGTCGTAGTTGAAGAGCAGCGGCAGCGCCTCCAGCAGCGAGCGGACGTTCGCGGCGATCATGCCGGGATCGGCGAACGACAGCGCGTGCGGCTGCAGCCAACCTGCGCGCTTGGCGAGGCGCAGCGCGGCGTACGCGAGGCCGTTGCCCGCGGCGAGCGCCAGGAGGAGCCCGCGCACGCCGGCCCACGGCACCTGTCCGGCGGCCGCGGCGATCACCGCCGCGAGCGCCAGCGGCACGCTCGCGACGGCGGCGAACCACGGATCGGACACCGTGCTCGCGAGCACGATGGCCGTGAGCAGGAGCGCGCGCGTCCGCAGCGGCGGATCGCCGGCCGCGAGCGTCGCGCCGATCCACGTCGCGAGCAGGACGAACAGCATCGTGCTGCCGTGCCCGACCGGATGGCTCTGGTTCACGTGCGCGATGGAGACCGGCAACGCGAACAGCAGCAATACCGCGAAGGCGCCGGCGTACGCGTCGCGGGTCGCGCGCGCGACCAGCCAGCCGGTTCCCGCCACCCCCAGCACGAAGATGACGCTGCCCAGCACGACCAGCGACGCGAGACCGGTACCGGCCAGCGCGAGCCACGGCACGGTGAACACGTGCAGCACGAGCAGGAAGTTGTCGGCCGGCAGGCGCCACGCCGCCACCGCCGGCAGGCCCTCGCGACGGACGTCGGCGTAGAGCAGTGCGCCGTTGACGCAGTCGGCGTAGGGGAGGAGCGCGCCGAACGTGTTGTAGGCCACGCACAGCAGGCCGATCGCCGCCGCCACGAGCGCGAGCGCGGCCGCAGATCCTCGCAAGGGTCGGGCGGATGGCGCGGCGGTGGCGGGCATCACGGGGGAACCGCCGGCCCGGCGTTGCGGGGCAGAGCGGCGTCCGCCGTCATTATGATCCGGTGCGGGCCGGCGCGCTTTGCTAGACTGCGCGGCACCGCAGCTCCGAGGCCCCGCACGACGTGTCGATCTACGCGCTGAAGCCCAGGTTCCAGGCGCTGCTGCGCCCGCTCGCGGCCGCGCTCGCCCGCGCCGGCGTCACCGCCAACCAGGTGACGATCGCCGCCGCCGCGATCTCGGTCGCGCTCGGCCTGTGGCTGCTCCTGCACTCCGAGGCGCGCGGGCTCTTCCTGCTCGTGCCGCTGTGGATGTTCGTGCGCATGGCGTTCAACGCGATCGACGGCATGCTCGCGCGCGAGTTCGGGCAGAAGAGCCGCCTGGGCGCCTACCTCAACGAACTCACCGACGCCGTCTCCGATGCCGCCCTCTATGCCCCGTTCGCGGTGGTGCCGCCGTTCGCGCCGGGATGGACCGTCGCGGTGATCGTGCTGGCGGTGATCTCCGAGTACGCGGGCGTGCTGGGGCCGATGGTCGGGGCGTCACGCCGCTACGACGGCCCGATGGGCAAGAGCGACCGCGCGTTCGTCTTCGGCGCGCTGGGCCTCTGGCTCGGGCTCGCCGGCAGCGTGCCGGCGTGGGTGGGGTACGTGATGCCGATCCTCGCCGCCGCGCTGGTCGTGACCATCGTCAACCGCGTGCGCCGCGGCCTCGCGGAGACGCCGTCGTGAACGACGTCGCGTCCGTCACGCAACTGCAGCGCCCGGTGCGCGAGGGAACGTTCCGCACGCACGACGGCGTGGACCTCTTCTACCGCCACTGGCCGGCCACCGAAGGCCCGGCCCGCGGCGCGCTCGTGCTGTTCCACCGCGGCCACGAGCACTCGGGCCGCATGGCGCACCTGCCCGACGAGCTGTCGCTGCCGGAGTTCGATTGCTTCGCGTGGGACCAGCGCGGCCACGGCCGCTCGCCGGGACCCCGCGGCGACGCGCCGTCGTTCATGACGCTCGTGCGCGATGTCCAGTCGTTCGTCGACCACCTGCGGGAGGCCCACGGCTTCGCGCCCGAGGACCTCGCGGTGGTGGCGCAGAGCGTTGGCGCGGTGCTGGTGGCGACGTGGGTGCACGACTACGCGCCGCGGCTGCGCTGCATGGTGCTCGCGTCCCCGGCCTTCGACGTGAAGCTGTACGTGCCGCTCGCGCGGCCTGGCCTCGCACTCATGCAGAAGATACGGGGCAACTTCTTCGTCACGAGCTACGTGAAGTCGAAGTTCCTCACGCACGATCCGGAGCGCATCGCGAGCTACGACCGCGACCCGCTGATCGCCCGTGCGATCTCCGTGCGCATCCTGCTCGGGCTCTACGACGCGGCCGGGCGGGTGGTGGGCGACGCGCAGGCGATCACCGTGCCCACGCAACTCCTCGTGTCCGGCGCGGACTGGGTCGTCAAGCACAAGCCGCAGCACGCGTTCTTCGACCGCCTCGGCACGGCAGTGAAGGAGCGCCACGTGCTGGCAGGCTTCCTCCACGACACGCTGGGCGAGGCCGGGCGCGGCCGCGCGCTCGCGAAGGTCCGCTCGTTCGTGCTGCGCCGGTTCGCGCAGCCCTGCGCCGTGCCCGCGCTCCTCGACGCGGACGAGGGCAGCTTCACGCGCGAAGAGGCCGACGCGCTGGCGGCGCCGCTGCCCGCATGGTCGCCGCGCGGGCTCTACTGGGCGGCGACGCGCGCGAGCCTGCGCCTCGGGGGTCTCCTGTCCGACGGCGTGCGCCTGGGCCACGAGACGGGCTTCGATTCCGGCGCCACGCTCGATTACGTCTACCGCAACACGCCGGCGGGCCGCACGTCGCTCGGCCGCATGATCGACCGCACCTATCTCGACTCGATCGGGTGGCGCGGCATCCGCGTGCGCAAGCGCCACGTCGAGGAGCTGCTGGCCCTCGCCATCGCGCAGCAGAAGGCCGCGGGCGGCCCGGTGCACGTCGTCGACGTCGCAGCGGGCCACGGCCGGTACGTGCTCGATGCGCTCGCGCACGGCCCGATGCCGGACTCGATCCTGCTGCGCGACTACGACCCGCGCAACGTCGAGCAGGGCCGCGCGCTGATCGCAGCCCGCGGGCTGCGGGCGGTCGCACGGTTCGAGCAGGGCGACGCCTTCGCCACCGCAGACCTGGCGGCGCTCGCGCCGCGCCCGACGATCGCCGTGGTCTCCGGCCTTTTCGAGCTGTTCCCCGAGAATGCCGCCCCGCGGGCGTGCCTCTCCGGGCTCGCCGGGGCGATGCAGGAGGACGGCTTGCTCGTCTACACCGGGCAGCCGTGGCACCCGCAGCTCGAGCTGATCGCGCGCGCCCTGACCAGCCACCGCGGCGGCGAGGCGTGGGTGATGCGCCGGCGCACGCAGGCCGAGCTCGACGCGCTGGTGCGCGCCGCGGGCTTCACCAAGGTCGCGCAACGCGTCGACGAGAGGGGCATCTTCACCGTCTCGCTCGCGCGGCGCACCGGCCCCGCGCGGTGAACGCCGGGGACGTGCCGCGCGGTGCGGAACCGGCACTGCGCGCCGCCGGGTCCGCGCATGCGGGCCCGCGGCCGTGGGGCCGCGCCGCCGCCTGGCTGCTCTTCCTGGGTCCCTTCTTCTTCATCACCTACGGCCTCGCGAACTGGGCCGCGGCGCAGCACGCGCACGTCCCGTCGCTCGCCTTCGCCTGGGAGCGCGCCATCCCGTTCTGGGCGTGGACCATCGTGCCCTACTGGTCGATCGACCTCCTCTACGGACTGTCGCTCTTCGTGTGCGCCTCGCGCGCCGAGCTCGACGCCCACGCGAAGCGGCTGCTGACCGCGCAGCTCGTCGCGGTGACATGCTTCGTCGCCGCCCCGCACCGCTTCTCGTTCGACCGGCCGGTCGCGGACGGCGCGTTCGGCGCACTGTTCGACGCGCTGGCAGGCTTCGATCTGCCCTTCAACCAGCTGCCGTCGCTGCACATCGCGCTCGCGGTGATCCTCTGGCTCGTCTACGTGCGCCGGACCACCGGGATGGCGCGCATCTTGCTCGACGGGTGGTTCCTGCTGATCGGAGCGTCCGTGCTCACCACCTATCAGCACCACTTCGTCGACATCCCCACGGGCTTCGCGCTGGGGTGGCTGTGTGCATGGCTGTGGCCGCTGCCCGCCGACGGCGTCCAGGCACCCACCCGCGCGTGGCGTTACTCGACTGACCCTGTACGTCAGCGCCTGGCACTGCGCTACGGCGCCGGCGCGCTCGCCTGCCTCGTCGCGGCGCTCGCCCTGGGCGGCACGGCGCTGTGGCTCGCCTGGGGCGCGCTCGCCCTGGGCCTCGTCGCCGCGTGCTACCTGGGCTTCGGCGCGGCCGGTTTCCAGAAGGACGCGCGCGGCGCGATGACGCTCGCCGCCCGCTGGCTGTACGCGCCGTACCTCGCGGCCGCCTGGCTCAACTCGCGGTGGTGGACGCGGCACGACCGGGCGCCGGTCGCGGTCGCCGACGGCGTCTGGCTCGGGCGCATCCCCAGTCGCCGCGACGTGGACGACGCGCGCTGGACGCGCGTCGTCGACCTTGCGGCCGAACTGCCGCTCGCGGCCCATGGCCCGACGGCGATCGCGCTGCCGCTGCTCGACCTCGTGCCGCCCGGCACGCGCGCATTGCGCGAGGCGGCCCACGCCATCGAGCGCCAGCGCACGCAGGCCCCGGTGCTCGTCTGCTGCGCGCTCGGCGTGTCGCGCAGCGCGTGCGCCGTTGCCGCGTGGCTCCTCGTCACCGGCCGCGCCGACAGCGCCGACGCGGCGGCAGCCCGGGTGCGTGGGGCGCGCCCCGGCATCGTCCTCACCGACCGGCACCTCGCGGCGCTGCGTGCGCTCGCCTGACCCATGACCCTCTCCGACACCATCGACGAAGCCCTCGCCTGGCGCCTGCGGCTGGTTTCCGACGCGCTGGCCGCCGCCGGCACCGTGGACACGCTCTCGACCTGCTTCACGGTGGTGGCGACCGCCGGCATCGCGGCCGCGCTGTGGCAACCCGTCGGTCCGCTGGCCCTGGCCCTGCTCGTTGCCGTTGTCCTCGCCGGCCTCGTCGCGAAGTGGCTCGCAGTGCGCGTGCGCTTCGACGCCGCGGTCTTCGCCGCCCTGATCGACGCCGTGCAGAAGTCGGGCTTCCACACCGAGCACCTCGACCGCGCGCTGCGCGGCGTGGGCATGCTGCCGGAGGACAAGGGCGGCCGCGACTGGGACACGCGCTGCCGCGGCGCGCTGGCGCTGATGCGGCGCTTCGCGTGGCTCGCCGCCGCGCAGGGATTGCTCTTTGTCGCTGCCGCAGGCACCATCGCGCTGCGTTGACCCGATCCTTCCCGAAACAGCCGCGCCCATGAACCTGGAGACGCTGGGCGCGCAGGCGCTGTGCCTCGTCACCCGCGCCATCACCGGCGGGCGGATGCTATGGCTCGGGACCGTGCCGACGGCCGCCCCGCGCGTCTACTTCGCCAACCACACGAGCCACGGCGACTTCGCGCTCATCTGGAGCCTGCTGCCCGACGACCTGCGCGTGCGCACACGCCCCGTCGCGGGTGCCGACTACTGGCTGAAGGGCAAGCTGCGCACGTGGATCGCGCAGCACGTCATCCACGCCGTGCTCGTGGAGCGCGATCCCGAGGCGCGCACCCAGGACCCGATCCGCCAGATGGCCGACGTGCTCGAGGCCGGCGACTCGCTGATCGTGTTTCCCGAAGGCACCCGCAACACGACCGACGAGACGCTGCTGCCCTTCAAGAGCGGCATCTACTGGCTCGCGCACACCTGTCCCGACATCGAGTTCGTGCCGGTGTGGATCGAGAACGCGCGCCGCGTCATGCCGAAGGGCAAGCTGCTGCCGCTGCCGCTCCTGTGCACGCTGCACGTCGGCACGCCGATGAAGATCGACGCGGGCGAGGAGAAGGGCGCCTTCGTCGAGCGCACGCGGACCGCCCTTTTGTCTCTCCAGCCCGCTGAATGAATCTCACCCCCGCCCAGCAGACGTACTCGCTCTTCGCCGGCATCGGCGTCGTGCTGGTGATCGCGTCGCTCATCGGCTACGCGCTCAAGGCGTCGGTCGCCAAGGGCCAGCCGCACTCGACCATCGACAACCTCAACGCGCGGATCAAGGCGTGGTGGGTGATGGTGCTGGTGATCGGCTTCTCGTTCCTGTTCGGGCGGCCGGGCGTGGTGCTGCTGTTCCTGTGCATCTCGTTCTTCGCGCTGCGCGAGTTCCTGTCGCTCATGTACTCGCGCACCGCCGACTACCTGGCGCTCGCCACGGCGTTCTACGTGGTGCTGCCGGTGCAGTACCTGCTCGTCTACGTCGGCTGGTACGGGCTCTACTCGATCTTCATCCCGGTCTACGCGTTCCTGCTGCTGCCGATCCTCGAGGTGACGGCAGGCGACACGAAGCGCTTCCTGGAGCGCTCGTCGAAGGTGCAGTGGGGCCTCATGATCTGCGTGTTCTGCATCGCGCACGTGCCGGCCCTGCTCACGCTCGACATCAAGGGCTACGAGGACCGCAACCTGCTCCTGATCGCGTTCCTCGTGATCGTCGTCCAGTCGAGCGACGTGCTGCAGTACGTGTGGGGCAAGCTCTTCGGCAAGACCAAGCTCGCGCCCGAGGTTTCGCCGTCCAAGACCGTCGAGGGACTGGTCGGCGGCGTGGCGAGCGCGACGGCGCTGGGCGCGTTCCTGTGGTGGATCACGCCGTTCAACTTCTGGCAGGCGGCGCTGATGGCGCTCGCCATCAACGTGATGGGCTTCTTCGGCGGCCTCGTGATGTCGGCGATCAAGCGCGACCGCGGCGTGAAGGACTGGGGCCACATGATCGAGGGCCACGGCGGGATGCTCGACCGCCTCGACTCGGTCGTGTTCGCAGCGCCGATCTTCTTCCACCTGACGCGGTACTTCTTCGCCTAGGCCAACGCCGCCCCGCAGTTCCAGCACAGGTCGAAATTCGCCGGCGACTCCTCGCCGCACCTCGCGCAGCCGAGGTGGCCCTCGCGGCCGCCAGCCGCCTCGATGTCGCGGATGACGATTCCCGCGCGCTCCACGTCGCACTCCCGCTCGATCCACACCTGCGGCTGCGCGACCTCGGGCGGCACGTCGCCGACGATGCTCGACGCGTGCTGGTTGAACACGTGCGCGCGGATCCCCGCCTGGTTGAGGCGATCGGCCACCAGCCACGCGTCGTAGCGCTGGTGCGCGATGTAGATGCGGATCATCCGCGGCCGGTCCCTAGGGCCGCCACGCGAGCAGCGTGTCCACGAGCCGCCGCAGCACGTCGACGAGGTGCGCCGCGCGCGCGGGGTCCCAGCGGTACGGCGGCGCCTCGTCCATGTAGGCTCGCCACGCCATCTCGAGCTGCAATGCGTGCACGCCCACGGTCGGCCGCCCGTAGTGGCGCGTGATCCACCCGCCCTTGAAGCGGCCGTTCACCACGTGCGTGAAACCGGCGGCTGCCGCCAGCACCTGCGCCGCCGCGGTTTCGAGCCGTCCCGCACAGCTCGCGCCGTCCGCGGTCCCGAGATTGAGGTCCGGCAGCCGGCCCGCGAAGAAGCGCGGCACCTCCGAGCGGATCGAGTGGCCGTCGAGCAAAATCGCGTAGCCGTGACGCGCGTGCACGCGCTCGACCTCGGTGCCGAGCACGCGGTGATACGGCTCGAAGTGCTCGGCGATGCGCGCCTCGATCTCCGTCGCGTCGGGCCCGCGATGGTCCGCGTAGATCGGCTCGTCCGCGAACGTGCGCGTCGGGCAGACCTCGGTGTTGTCCGCGCCGGCATAGAGCACCGCACCCGACGGGTCGCGGTTGAGGTCGACCACGTATCGCGACCGCGTCGCGCACATCAGGGTCGCACCCGCGGCCGGCACGAACCCGTAGAGCTTCTCGACGTGCCAGTCCGTGTCCGGCAGCGCCCGCGCCGCCGTCGTGAGGCGGCCCGCGATGGCCGACGGCACGAAGGTGCCCGCGTGCGGGACGTTGACGATGAGCGGGCCGTCGCCCCGCACCAGTTCATGGGCCGACATCATTCGCTCCAGAAAGCCACGCGCCCGCGACGCACGACGCCGGCGCACGGGTTGCCGCCGATACGGTAGGCGAGTTCGGCGGGCTCCGCGACAGACCAGCACGCCACGTCCGCCCGCAGGCCCGGCGCCAGCACGCCGCGGTCCGCGAGGCCCAGGGCGCGCGCGCCGTGCACGGTCGCGCCGGCAAGCGCCTCCTCCGGCGTGAGCCGGAACAGCGTGCACGCCATGTTCAGCATGAGGACGAGCGACGTCGTCGGCGAAGTGCCCGGGTTGCAGTCGGTGGCCACCGCCATCGGCACCCGCGCCTCGCGCAACGCCGCGACCGGCGGCGGCCGGGTCTCGCGCAGCGCGTAGTACGCGCCCGGCAGCAGCACGGCGACGGTCCCCGCAGCCGCCAGCGCGCGCACGCCGGCATCGCTCGTGTATTCGAGGTGGTCGGCGGACAGCGCCTGCGCCTGCGCGGCGATCTGCGCACCGTCCATGTCCGAGAGCTGGTCGGCGTGCAGCTTGACGGGCAGACCGGCCGCATGTGCCGCCGCGAACACGCGCTGCGTCTGCGCCGCCGTGAAGCCGATCGTCTCGCAGTACGCGTCCACCGCATCCGCCAGCCCGGCGCGCGCCACCGCGGGAATCGTGTCCGCACACACGTAGTCGACGTAGTCGTCGGCACGCCCCGCGAACTCCGGCGGCAGCGCGTGCGCCGCGAGCAGCGTCGTCCGCACCGCGACCTCGACCTCGCGCGCCAGTTCGCGGGCGACGCGCAGCTGCTTCATCTCGGCGTCGGTGGCGAGACCGTAGCCCGACTTGATCTCGACCGTGGTCACGCCCTCCTGCACCAGCGCGGCCAGCCGGGGCCGGCTCTGCGCGGCGAGTTCCGCCTCGCCCGCGGCGCGGGTCGCGCGCACCGTGTAGGCGATGCCGCCGCCCTCGCGCGCGATGTCGGCGTACGTCGCGCCCTGCTGTCGTCGCTCGAACTCGTGCGCGCGGTTGCCCGCGTAGACGAGGTGCGTGTGGCAGTCGACGAGTCCCGGGGTCAGCCAGCGGCCGTGGCACGAGAGCACCTGCGCGGCCGTGTGGTCGCGCGGCAGGTCGCGCCGCGGCCCCACCCACGCGATGGTCCCGTCGCGGACCGCCAGCACCGCGTCGGGGATCGTGCCGTACGGCGCACCACCCTGCATCGTCGCGGCGTGCGCGTCGACCAGCAGCAGGTCGTAGTGGTCGCTCATGGGGCGGCGAGGCGCTCGAGCGCGGCACGGTAGCGCGCGAGGATCGCCGCTTCCTGCGCGTGCCGGCCGTCGCGCACGATGAAGCGGCCGCCGCGCAGCACGTCGCGCACCGGCTGCCGGCACGGACCGAAGATCGCCGCGTCGAGCACGTCGTCGACCGCCTGCCCCCCGAGTGCCGGGTCCCGCGTGTCGAGCACGACGAGGTCGGCGCGCCGGCCCGCCGCGATGGCGCCCACGGGCTGCGCGAGCGCCTGCGCGCCGCCGGCCGCCGCGGCGGCCCACAGCGCCGTGCCCAGCGAGGCCGTGCCCTCGACCGCAAGCACGTTGCGCCGGCGCGCGCGCATCCGCTGCGACCATTCGAGCTGGCGCAGCTCGGCGAACGGCGAGATCTCCGTGTTGGAGTCGCTGCCGACCCCGAAGCGGCCGTGCGCGGCCAGGAATGCGGCGCCCGGGAACGTGCCGTCCCCGAGGTCGGCCTCGGTCGTCGGCGCCAGCCCGGCCACCGCACGGCTCGCCGCCAGCGCCTCCACCTCGCGCTCGGTCATGTGCGTCGCGTGCACGACGCACCAGCGCGCGTCGACGTGCGCCTGCGCGACGAGCCACTCGACCGGCCGCAACCCGCTCCAGGCGTAGCACTCGTCGACTTCGCGCGTCTGCTCCGCCGCGTGGATGTGGATGGGCGCACCGGGATCGGCGAGGCGCACGACCTCGACCAGTTCCTCGCCGGTCACCGCGCGCAGGCTGTGCGGCGCGACGCCGAGCACATAGCCGCGCGCGGGCGCGGCGGCGCGCAGGCGGGCGTGGAGCCGCGCGAACGTGTCCGGCGTGTGCACGAAGCGGCGCTGCCCTTCGGCGGCCGGTGCACCGCCGAATCCGCCGTGGGCATAGAACACGGGCAACAGCGTGAGACCGAGGCCGGCCGCGTGCGCCGCGGCGACCACGCGCAGCGCGAGTTCCGCCGGGTCATCGTACGGCCGCCCCGCGGGATCGTGGTGCACGTAGTGGAACTCCGCGACGCACGAGTACCCGGCCCGCGCCATCTCGACATAGGCCTGTGCCGCGATGGCCTCGAACGCGTCGGCGTCGACCCGGTCGAGGAACGCGTACATCGCCTGCCGCCACGTCCAGAAGCTGTCGTCGCGGTTCGCGGACGGGCGCCCGGTACGACCGGCGAGCGCGCGCTGGAACGCGTGCGAGTGGAGGTTCGGCATCGCGGGAACGACGGGCCCCGGCAGCACACCCGCCTCCCCCGCCGCCGTGCCGGGTTCCACCGCCGTGATCGACCCGTCCTCGTCGACCTCGATGCCGACGTTGGCCGCCCAGCCTCCAGGCAGCAGCGCGTGCGCGGCGAAGAGCTTCATGCGGGCCTGCCTGCCGCGTCGCCGATCGTGCACACGAGCGCGGCGCCGCCGGCCGCCACCGGGCGCACGCGCACCTTGCAAGCGGCGCCCGCGCCTTCCATCAGCAGGAGTTCGCCCTGCCGCACCGCGACCCGTTCGCCGTCGTCGAGGACGCACTCCAGCGGCCCCGCGGCGGCATAGCACGCAAGCGTGTCGTTCGCCGCGAACAATTGCGTCGCCTCGCGCACGACCGCGAGCACGCCCCGCACCGCGTCGCGGCGCACCATCAGGTTGAAGTCGCGCGTCGGCCCGTCGCGGAGCGCGCAGTCGAGCGTGTCCTCGCCGCGGAACGTCACCGCGTCGAACGGCGCGCACAGGTCGGTCCCGCCCTGCGGGCCCGAGAGCCGCATCCCCTTCCCCGCGAGCAGCACCAGCGTGCGGTCGACCCCGGGGAAGGCCGAGAACGGCCCGTCGCGCTCGACATCCGCGATGCTGATGCGCCACGCGAAGTCGGCGAGGCCGGCGCCGTGCGGGCGCACCATGATCTCCGTGGTGCGTCCGCCACCGTTCTTCCACGGCATGGTCCGGAAACCGGACGGGCCGAGCAGCGTGTACCGACGCGTGCGCAGGGAGGTGCTCAAGGGAGGTGTCCGGCCGCGCACCGCCGGGGCACGCGAGCGGCCATTGTAGGAGGAAGCGCCGGCCGCGCCAACGCAGCGGACACGCCGGTCGTCACGGCCGACGCGGCCACTCGTCGCGCCATTGACAGCACCGGGGCCGCCGCCTAGATTCGACCATTTCCCTGCCCGCCACTGGAGCATGCCATGCGCGCTGCGCTCGCCCTCACGTTCTGTGCCGCCACCCTCGCCTGGTCGGCGCCCACCGCCGCCCAGGAGACCAAGCTCGCGCTCGGCATCTCCGGCTGGACCGGCTTCGCCCCGCTCACCCTCGCGAAGGAAGCGGGCATCTTCAAGAAGAACGGGCTCGACGTCGATCTCAAGAAGATCCCGCAGAAGGACCGGCACCTCGCCATCGCCTCCGGCGACGTGCAGTGCGCCGCCACCACCGTCGAGACGTGGATCGTGTGGAACGCGAACGGCGTGCCCACGACGCAGATCTTCCAGCTCGACAAGAGCTACGGCGCCGACGGCATGGCCGTGCGCAACAACGTGCAGAAGATCGCCGACCTGAAGGGCAAGACCGTCGCCGCCTCCGCGCCCGGCACGTCGCCGTACTTCGCGCTCGCGTGGTTCCTCAAGAAGAACGGCCTGTCGGTGAAGGATGTCACCGTCGTGAACCTGGAGCCCGGCCCCGCCGCGCAGGCGTTCGTCGCCGGCCAGAACGACGCCGCGATGACCTATGAGCCGTACCTGTCCACGGTCCGCAACGCGCCGCAGTCCGGCAAGATCATCGCGACCACGCTCGACTACCCGATGGTGATGGACACCGTCGGCTGCACGCCCAAGTTCCTCGCCGACAACCCGAAGGCCGCGAAGGCGCTGGCCGACAGCTACTTCGAGGCGCTGGAGATGATCCAGAAGGATCCGAAGAAGAGCTTCGAGATCATGGGCGCGGACGTGAAGCAGACGGGCGAGCAGTTCGAGGCGTCGCAGAAGTACCTGCGCTGGCAGGACCGGGCGGCCAACAAGGCGTTCTTCGCGGGCCCGCACGCGCAGTTCTCGAAGGAAGCGGCGGACCTGCTGCTCGAGGTGGGCATCATCAAGCAGATTCCGGACCTCACGAAGCTCACCGACACCCGCTTCATCCAGTAGCACGGGTGCGCCGCACCCACGCGCCGGGCCGGGCGCCGGCCCTGCCCGGCCGCCCTGCGCCTGCCCCCGGACCATGAAGCCGCTGACCCCCGTCAGCCGCGCGCGCCGGATCGCGCTCGGCATCGCGTTCTTCGTCGTGTTCGTCGCGGCGTGGAGCGCGGCGACGTTCGGCGGCTTCGTCTCGCCGACCTTCCTCGCCGACCCGCTGACCATGCTGCGCGAGGGGTGGACGCTCTTCGTGAAGCACAAGTTCGCGTTCGACATCGGCATGACCGTCTGGCGCGTGCTGGGCGGCTTCGTGCTGGCCGCCCTCGTCGGCGTGCCGCTCGGCATCGCGATGGGCGCGTACAAGCCGATCGAGGCGTTCTTCGAGCCGTTCGTGTCGTTCGCGCGCTACCTGCCCGCGTCCGCGTTCATCCCGCTCTTGATCCTCTGGGCGGGCATCGGCGAGACGCAGAAGCTGCTCGTGATCTTCATCGGCGTGTTCTTCCAGATCGTGCTGATGGTCGCGGTGATCGTCGGCTCCACCCGCCGCGACCTGGTCGAGGCCGCGTACACGCTCGGGGCGAACGCCTCGGGCATCGTGCGCCGCGTGCTGCTGCCGAGCGCCGCGCCGCAGATCGCCGAGACGCTGCGCCTCGTGCTCGGCTGGGCGTGGACCTACGTGATCGTCGCCGAGCTGATCGGCGCCTCGTCGGGCATCGGCCACATGATCACGGACTCGCAGGCGCTGCTCAACACCGGGCAGATCATCTTCGGCATCATCGTGATCGGCGTGATCGGCCTCGTCTCCGACTTCGCGTTCAAGTGGGGCAACCAGAAGCTCTTCCCGTGGAGCCTGGCTTGAGCCCGACGGGCCGCCCCGAGGGCGAATGCGCGCCGCAGCGCGACCGCGCGGAGGCCCCGCAATGAGCAAGCTCGTCATCGATGGCGTGACCCGCACGTTTCCCGGCGTGCACGGCGGCGCGCCCACGCAGGCGCTGCTGCCCACGTCGCTCACGGTGCAGGACAACGACTTCATCACCATCCTCGGGCCGTCGGGCTGCGGCAAGTCGACCCTGCTGCGCATCATCGCGGGCCTCGACCGTCCCACTGCCGGCCGCGTGCTGCTCGACGGCGAGCCCGTGACCGGACCCGGCGCCGACCGCGGCATGGTCTTCCAGAGCTACACGCTGTTCCCCTGGCTCACGGTGCGCCAGAACATCTGCTTCGGGCTGCGCGAGCGCGGCCTGCCGGCCGCGCGCCAGGACGAGATCGCGAAGCACTGGATCGACAAGGTCGGCCTCGGCGGCTTCGCGAACCACTATCCGAAGATGCTCTCCGGCGGCATGCAGCAGCGCACCGCGATCGCGCGCGCGCTCGCCAACGACCCCAAGATCCTGCTGCTCGACGAGCCGTTCGGCGCGCTCGACAACCAGACGCGCTCGCTGATGCAGGAACTGGTGCTCGGCATCTGGGAGTCCGAGCGCAAGACGGTCCTCTTCGTCACCCACGACATCGAGGAGGCGATCTTCGTGGGGAGCCGCGTCGTGGTGATGACGGCGCGCCCGGGACGCCTCAAGTCCGAGGTCGCCGTCGACCTGCCGCACCCGCGGCACTACACGATCAAGACCACGCCCGCCTTCTCGGCGCTGAAGGCGCAGCTCACCGAGGAGATCCGGGTCGAGGCGCTCAAGGTGGCATGACAAGCCCCGAGTTATTGACGTGACAGCCCCGGCTGTCCACAATGCCTGTCGGTTGCATCACCTCTGCGCCCGTTGACTTCCACCTTTCCGTTTTCCGCCGTCGTCGGCCAGGACGAGATGCGCACGGCGCTGATGCTCGCGGCCGTCGATCCCACCATCGGCGGCGTCCTCGTCTTCGGGGACCGCGGCACCGGCAAGTCGACCACCGTGCGCGCGCTCGCGGCCCTGCTTCCGCCGATGCGCGTCGTCGCGGATTGCCGCTACGGCTGCGATCCCGACACGCCCCGCACCTGGTGCAGCGAGTGCCAGTCGCGCACCGCCATCAAGGCGCGCAGCGCGCCGGTGCCCGTCGTCGACCTGCCGCTCGGCGCCACCGAGGACCGCATCGCGGGCGCGCTCGACCTCGAGCGCGCGCTCGCCCGCGGCGAGAAGGCGTTCGAGACCGGCCTCCTCGCGCGTGCGCACCGCGGCTTCCTCTACATCGACGAGGTCAACCTGCTCGAGGATCACCTCGTCGACCTGCTGCTCGACGTCGCGGCCTCCGGCGAGAACGTCGTGGAGCGCGAGGGCCTGTCCGTGCGCCATCCCGCGCGCTTCGTCCTCGTGGGCAGCGGCAACCCCGAGGAAGGCGAACTGCGCCCGCAGCTCCTCGACCGGTTCGGCCTGTGCGTGGAAGTGCGCACGCCGACCGACCTCGCCACGCGCGTCGAAGTCGTGCGCCGGCGCGACGAATTCGAGCGCGACCCCGAGGCGTTCGCGAAGCGCTGGAAGCGCGAGGATGCGAAGCTGCGCCGTTCCATCGAAGCCGCACGGGCGCGCGTCCCCACGCTCGCCACGCCGCAGTCCACGCTCGAAGGCGCGGCCACGCTGTGCATGAGCCTCGGCACCGACGGGCTGCGCGGCGAGATCACGCTGCTGCGCGCGGCCCGTGCGCTGGCCGCGCTCGACGGCGCCGAGAGCGTGGCCGACACGCACGTCCGCCGCGTCGCGCCGATGGCGCTGCGCCATCGCCTGCGCCGCAATCCCCTGGACGAATCCGGATCCACGGCGCGCGTCGAACGCGCGCTCGCCGCGCAGTACCCGTCGTGAGCGAGGCCTGGCGCGACGCGCTCGCGGCCGCCGCGATCTTCGCCGCCGCGCCGCACGCGCTCGCCGCCGTCGTCGTACGCGGGGCACCCGGTCCCATCCGCGACGCGTGGCTCGCCGCGCTGAGCGCGCAGCTTCCGGACGGCGCGCCCGTGCGGCGCATTCCCGCCCACGTCACCGACGACCGCCTGCTGGGCGGACTCGACCTCGCCGCCACGCTGGCCACCGGATCGCCCGTGCTCGCGCGCGGCCTCCTCGCGGAGTGCGACGGTGGCGTGGCCATCGTGCCGATGGCCGAGCGCATGGGCGCGGGGCTCGCGTCGCGTATCGCGGCCGCACTCGACACCGGCGAAGTGGCCGTGGAGCGCGAAGGCTTCACGCGCCGCGCCCCGGCGCGGCTCGGCGTCGTCCTGCTCGACGAGCGGGTCGGCGACGACGAGCGCGTGCCCGCCGCACTGCAGGAACGTGCCGCGATGACGCTCGACCTCACCGGCGTGTCGCTGCGCGACGTGGAGGAAGCGGTGCCACCGCAGGGCGCCCGCGGCGCGACCGCGCGCAGCGACGACGTGCAGGCGCACGCGCTGTGCGCGGCCGCGCTGGCGCTCGGCGTGGATTCGCTGCGCGCGCCGCTCTTCGCACTGCGCGTGGCCCGCATCGCGGCGGGGCTCGCCGGCCGCGCGGTCGTCGACGACGACGACCTGGCCCTCGCCGCGCGCCTGGTGCTCGCGCCGCGCGCGACGCGCCTGCCGCCGCAGGACGACGAACCGGAGCCGCCGCCCGACCCGGACACGCCACCCGAGCAGCAGGCGCAGGACGACCGGCCGCTGGAAGACCGCGTGCTCGACGCGGCGGAAGCCGTGCTGCCCGCGGGCCTCCTCGAGCAGCTGGCGCTCGGCCAGCACGCCGCGCGGGTGCGCGCCGCGGGCCGCGCCGGCGCGCTGCACCAGGCCCGCGCGCGCGGCCGGCGGATCGGACATCGCCCCGGCGACCCGGCGCACGGCGCGCGCCTCGACCTCGTCGCCACGCTGCGCGCGGCGGCGCCGTGGCAGCGCGTGCGTGCCCGCGCCCCGGACGCGCGCGTCGCGGTGCGCCGCGACGACTTCCGCATCGTGCGCTTCGCGCAGCGCACGCACACCACCACCGTCTTCGTCGTCGACGCCTCCGGCTCGTCCGCGCTGCAGCGGCTCGCCGAGGCCAAGGGCGCGGTGCAGCTGCTCCTCGCCGAGTGCTACGTGCGCCGCGACAGTGTCGCGCTCGTCGCGTTCCGCAACGCCGGCGCCGAGATCCTGCTGCCGCCGACCCGCTCGCTCGCACGGGCGAAGCGCCTGCTCGCGAGCCTGCCCGGCGGCGGCGGCACGCCGCTCGCGGCGGGGATCGACGCGGGCGTGGCGCTCGCGCTCGCCACCCGGGCGCGCGGCAACGACCCGCTGTGCGTCGTGCTGACCGACGGGCGCGCGAACGTCGGGCGCGACGGGGTGGGCGGGCGCACGCGCGCCGGGGAGGAGGCGCTGGCCGCGGCCCGGGCGGCGCGCGCGCAGGCGATTCCCGCACTCGTCGTCGACATCTCCGCACAGCCCGCGGACGCGGCACGCAAGCTCGCCGAAGCAATGGGCGCCCGCTACCTGCCGCTGCCGCATGCGCACGCGCAGACGATCACGCGCGCCGTGCGCGCACTGGCGGCGTGAACGCGGAGCGCCTCTCCGAGCGCCTGCCGCGCGCGACGCGCGACCTTCACACGCAGGCCGAGCGCGCCGGCGTCATGCGGCGGCTGCTGGCCGGCCACGTGGGCCGGGGCGAGTACGTGCGCCTGCTCGCCAGCCTGCACGCGATCTACGCAGCATTGGAGCGCGCCCTCGGCGACGCCCGGGTGCGTGCGCTCGCCCCGCTGCCGAACCTCGGGCGGACCGCGGCGCTTGCGTGCGACCTCCGCGACTACGGCGCGCCGCCGGGCGCCACCACGCCGGCCCCGTTGGCGGCCGACTACGCCACGCACGTCGCCGGCCTGGTTGCGCACGACCCGCTGCGCGTCGCCGCGCACGCGTACGTCCGGTATCTCGGGGACTTGAGCGGCGGCCAGATGGTCCGCGGCATCGTCGTCCAGGCGGGCCACCTGCCCGCCGGCCGTGGCGTCGCGTTCTACGACCTCGGCGACGCGGCGACGGTGGCACGCACGAAGACGGACATCCGCACGGTGCTCGACACATTGCCCGCGTCGCGCCACGACGACGTGATCGCGGAGGCGCGCGTGGCGTTCGAGCGCCACGTGGCGCTGTTCGCGGCGATTCCCGCGGGCGAGGACTAGACGCCGCTGCCGGCAGCGTACGCGCTCATCTGGCGCGCGAGGTCCGCGAGCCGGCGCGTGGAGGCCTCGAGCTCGTCGAGGGTCGGCACCACGGTCATGGCGTCGGCCTCGTCGGCCACCTCCATCGCGGCCAGCGTCGCGTGCTCGACGACCGCGCGCAGCAGGCGCTCGAAGTCCGCGCGCTCGTCGAACGGGATCTCGGGCTGGCGCAGCGGCCGCTGCGCGTCCTCGATGACCGAACGCACGCGCATGCGCGCAGCGTCGGCCGCGCGGTCCTCGGTGATGTTGGTGACCAGCACGATATAGCCCAGCGCGCCCGTGCCGTCGATGCGCGGGATCACGTCGGCGCGGATCGCGACCGGCACCGTGCGACCGTCGCCGCTGACGAGCGTGAGGTCGCCGCGCCACGGCCGGCCGTCGTCCATCACCGCGCGCACCATCCGCCGGGCGGCCGCCGGGTCCTCGAAGAGGCGCGGCAGGTCATCCAGGTCGGCGAGGTGGATGTGCGGCCGATGGAAGAATGCCGAGAACGCCTCGCTCGTGAAGCGGATCCGGCCTTCGCCGTCGGCCATCAGCACGCCGTCCTTCGAGGCCTGCAGCGCCCGGCGCAGCCGCGCGAGGCGGTCCTCGGTGATGAGGTAGCTCATCGAGCGCACCTGCAGCACCACGTCGCGCAGCGTCGCGCGCATCGCGCGCGCCACCGCGAGTTCCGCCGGCTTCCACGCCCGCGACGTGCCGCGCACGCGTTCCGTCCACACCGCGAACGAGCGGCGCGGCGAGAGGTCACGCGGGTCGTTGCCCGGCAGCACGGCCTTGTGCGGGTTGCCCGCCCAGCGCACCTCGCGCACCTGCTCGCCGCGCAGCCACACGAGGTACTCGCGGTCCGGTCCCGAGATCTCGACGGCGAGCACGCCGGTCGCCTTGCCCGCGAGCGGCACGAAGGCGGGCACGTCGCGGGCGAGAGACGAGGTGGCGTAGCAGCCGTCGACGACGCGCTGCGCCGCCCAGTCGACGAGCGCGCGCACCGCCTCGGTCGGCGGCACCTTGCCTGCGACGTGGACGTTGCCGTCGTAGACCAGCGCCACGCCCGTCGCATCCACCATGCGCATGAGGTCGCGCGGGTCGGCGAGGAGTTCGTCCTGCCAGGAACCACGCGTCCACGTCGCCTCCATGAGGCGCCCCGCCATGCGGCGCACGAGCGCGGTGGTGCGCGCGCGCGAGAAGTTCTCGAGCACCGCGATCCGCGTCGACAGCACCTCGCCGATGAGGTCGCAGGCGGCGCGCAGCGGATACGACAGGCGCTTGGGCGAGTAGTGGTGGCACGCGATGAGGCCCCACAGCTCGCCGTCGCGGACCAGGGAGACCACGAGCGTCGCGGTCACGCCCATGTTCTTCAGGTACTGCAGGTGCAGGGGCGACATGCTGCGCAGCCAGCTCATCGACATGTCGAGCTCGTCGCCGGTCGGCGGGAACCGGCGCGGGACGAGCGGCACCGGCTCGTAGTGCACGTCCACGAGCACCCGCACGCGGTTGCGCAGGTACAGCTCGCGCGCGCGGCGCGGGATGTCGGACTCGGGATAGTGCAGTCCGAGATACGGCTCGAGGTGCGGCTCCTTCGCCTCCGCGACGACCTCGCCGTGCCCGTCGGGATCGAAGCGGTAGAACATCACGCGGTCGTAGCCCGCGAGCTCGCGGTACACCGCAACCGCTTCCTCGGCCAGCGCCTCGATCGACTGCGCCGCGCCCAGCCGCTTCACCGCGTCGGGCAGCCGCTGCGGCAGGTCGCGGGCGAGTGCCAGCACCTGGTCCAAGTCGACCGGGTCGAGTTCCAGGATGACGGCGTCGTGCTCGTTGCGGTGGATAAGCGCCTCGAAGCCCCGGACCTCGCCATGGCGCGAGATCGTGCCGCGCATGGGTTGCGGCGCCGCGCGCACGCCGCCCAGCATCCGGGTCCACACCTGGGCCGGCAGGTCGCCCCCCAGGACCTCGATGGACTTGCCGACGAGTTCCTCCGCCGTGAAGCCGAGCTTCACGTCGACGTTGCGGCTGACCTGCACGATCCGCGGCGTTGCCGCGTCCAGGACAAGGAGTGCCCCGTGCGGCTGGATCGACCCCGGGATGTGGATCAGTTCCCGGTCGCAGTTCGACAGGTCGGCCGTGCCGAAGGCGGGCGCGTCGTCGTTCTTGGCCATCATCGCTGTCCGAAAGTGAGGGGGCGGGGGACCGCGCGGACATCGCGGCCGGTAAACCCGCCAATCCTTCGCCCGCGGCCCCGGGTTGTCAAGGTGGACGGACTGCGTGTCCAACCCGTCGCGCGCGAGATTGACACTTCGTTTGTCACTTTTTATGGACACGCCTATACTCGTCCCACCATGCGCCCCGATCGTCTCGGAACCCGCGGACGGCGCCACGCCGTCGTGATCGGCAGCGGCTTCGGCGGCCTCGCGGCGGCCGTTCGGCTGGGCGCGCGCGGCTATCGCGTGACGGTGCTGGAGCAGCTCGACGCGCCGGGCGGGCGGGCGTACGTGCATCGCCAGGACGGCTTCACGTTCGACGCCGGCCCCACCATCGTCACGGCGCCGTTCCTCTTCGACGAGCTCTGGCGCCTCTGCGGCCGCCGCCGCGAGGACGACGTCGAGCTGCGCTCGCTCTCGCCCTTCTACCGGATCCTGTTCGACGACGGCACGGCGTTCGACTGCAGCGCCGACGCGGCCGCGATGCGCGAGGAGGTGCGCCGGCTCGCCCCGGACGACGTCGCCGGCTTCGAGCGCTTCATGCGCGCGAGCGAGGCGATCTACCGCATCGGGTTCGAGGAGCTGGGCCACGTGCCCTTCGACCGCTGGACGACGATGGCGCGGGTCGCGCCCGACCTGCTGCGCCACGAGGGCTACCGCAGCGTGTACGGCCTCGTCTCGCAGTACGTGCGCGACGAGCGGCTGCGCACCGTGCTGAGCTTCCACCCGCTGCTGGTCGGCGGCAATCCGTTCAAGACCACGTCGGTCTACACGCTCATCTCGCACCTCGAGCGCCGCTTCGGGGTGCACTGGGCCGTCGGCGGCACCGGCCGCCTGGTCGACGGACTCGTTTCGCTGATCGAGGGGCAAGGGGGCAGCGTCGTCTGCAACACGAAGGTCGCCGGCATCGTGGTCGAGGGCGGGCGCGCGAAGGGCGTGCGGCTCGCGGGCGGCGAGGTGGTCGCCGCGGACATCGTCGTGTCCAACGCGGATTCGGCGACCACCTATCGCGACCTCGTGCCGGGCGCGGTGCGCCGGCGCTGGACCGACCGCCGCCTCGACGCGGCGCGCTACTCGATGAGCCTCGTCGTGTGGTACTTCGGCACCCGCCGGCAGTACCGCGACGTCATGCACCACACGATCCTGCTCGGACCGCGCTATCGCGAGCTCGTGTTCGACATCTTCGAGCGCAAGGTGCTGGCCGACGACATGAGCCTGTACCTGCACCGTCCGTCCGCGAGCGACCCGTCGCTGGCGCCGGAAGGCTGCGACGCGTTCTACGTGCTGTCGCCGGTACCGAACCTCGCGAGCGGCATCGACTGGACGACCGCGGCCGAGCCCTACCGGCAGGCGATCGCGAAGCGACTGTCCGCGACGCTGCTGCCCGACCTCGAGGCGAATGTCGTGACCTCGCGCCTCACCACGCCGCTCGACTTCCGCGACCGCCTGTCGTCCGAGCTGGGCGCCGCGTTCGGGCTCGAACCCCGCCTCCTGCAGAGCGCGTGGTTCCGGCCGCACAACCGCAGCGAGGACGTCGAGCATCTCTATCTCGTCGGTGCGGGGACGCATCCGGGCGCCGGCCTGCCCGGCGTGCTGTCGTCCGCCAAGGTCCTCGACGCGATCGTTCCCCATGCCGACGCCTTCGCCTGACGCCGCGCGGCTCCTGCGCGGCGGATCGCGCACGTTCCACGCCGCCTCGCTGGTGCTGCCGCGCGCCGTCCGCGAACCGGCGCGCGAACTCTACGCGTTCTGCCGGCTCGCCGACGACGCGGTCGACGGCGCGGAAGGCGCCCACGATGCGGTGGCGACCCTGCACCGCCGGCTCGACTCGATCTACGCGGGCACGCCGGATGCGGCCGACGCGGGGTTCGCCGCCGTGGTCACGCAGTACGCGATCCCGCGCGACCTGCCGGCGAGCCTGATCGAGGGCTTCGCGTGGGATGCGCAGGGGCGCCGGTACCACGACCTCCATGATCTCCACGCCTACGCGACGCGTGTCGCGGGCTCGGTCGGCGCGATGATGGCGCTGGTGATGGGGTCCCGGTCCCGCGAGGCGCTCGCGCGCGCGTGCGACCTCGGCATCGCGATGCAGCTGTCGAACATCGCGCGGGACGTCGGCGAGGACGCGCGCAACCGCCGCGTCTACCTGCCGCTCGCGTGGCTGCGCGCGGAAGGCATCGACCCCGACGAATGGCTCGCGCGGCCGCACCACTCGCCCGCGCTCGCCCGCGTCGTGCTGCGCGTGCTCGACGAAGCGGCGAGGCTGTACCGCAGCGCCGGTGCCGGCATCGCGCACCTCCCCGCGGGCTGCCGCGCGGGCATCGGCCTCGCCGCGCGCCTGTACGAGGAGATCGGCCGCGAGGTCGCGCGCCGCGGCGGCGACTCGGTGGCCTCGCGCGCGGTGGTGTCGCCGCTGCGCAAGTCGTGGGTCATGGCCGACACGCTGGTGCGCCTGACCGCGCTGCGCCTGCCGCCGCCGACTCCCGCCGTGCCCGCCGCGCACTACCTGGTCGACGCCGCCGCCCAGGACCATCCGCCGGCGCAGGAGTCCGCCCGCGGATTTGCGGCGCGCGTGGCGTGGACGCTCGATCTCTTCGTCGAGGTCGAGCGCCGGCAGCACGCGCGCGCCGGCTGAAGCGTCCGCCTTGGCGTCGCTCGCGCAGTGGGAGTGGCTGCTGATCCTCGCGCTGGTGCTCGGACTCGCGGTGTTCGAACTCGTGTCGCTGCGCAGGTCGCAGCGGCGGGATCGCGAGCGCGCGGCGCGGGACGGGGATTCGTCCTAGCGAATCGTGTTCCGAACGCGCGCGGCACTCACCCAAGGTCGGCGCGGCGCCGCCCCACTGCGTGGGCCTGTCCCGCAGCGAGTGCCGATGGGTCGGACCCAGGCCTCACTTGCGGCTTGCACGGTGGTAAAGCGCCACGCCGCAGGACTCCCTCTCCCCCTGCGGGGGAGAGGGTTGGGGTGAGGGGCTGCATCCGCGACACCAACCCGGGGTCAGACCCCGAAGAAGCCGGAGTCAGACCCCTGGGCATCAAAGGCGCCCCTACGCCCTCCCCCGCCCCCACGGCAGCCTCTTGCGGCCGTCACCACCGCGGCATCCGAAACGGCAGCATCATCCGCACCCACCGCGACGAGAAGCGGTCGAGGTCCAAGCTCTCGTGCATCGCGAGCGCGTTCGTGCCGTGCACGCGCGCGGCCACCAGCGACCGCGCGTAGAACGGTGCGTCGAGCAGCGTGGCGACGACGCGCGCATCCTCCCCCCGCGCCGCGCGCGCGATGCCCCACTTCGAGCGCGGCAGCGGAGCGACCGGCGGCAGCGTCGTCTCCGCCATCGCGCCCGCGGCGTCGAAGTGCAGCGCGAGGGAGCGCGCGGCGCCGTTGCGCTCGTGCACGTCGTACGTGACGACCGCCCCGTCCGCCACGTGTGCGCGGGACCAGTGCCACGACGCGAAGGCGTGCTCGAGCGGCTCGTCGCCCGCGTTCGAATCGCAGTAGCCGGCGCCTTCCCACGCGAGGCGCGGAGCTTCCAGGTCCACGGTGACCCTCGCACACGGCGCGATCGGGTGCCAGCGGTGGCGGCCTGCGGTATCGAGCGCGAACGCGCGCGCGGGCTGCGCGGGCATCTCGACGGTCACCCGCCCGCGCACCGCGTGCGGCAGCGGCGCACCGCGCTCGCACAGGTCGATGACCAGCCGGTCGCCGCGCCACGCGAGCGTGCTCGGGCCGATCGCGAGCATGGCCGCGTCGCGGGAGAGGTCGCGCCCGCGGCGCTCGGTCATCGTCCAGCGGCGCGGCCGGCCGTACAGCGCGACGTTGACGGCACAGTGCTGCACCGGATCGCCGTCGCCGCGGCCGCGTGCCCATGCGTAGTACGGCGAGAACACGCTCCCGACGAACGCGATGATCGACAGCCCGTGCACGCCGTCGTCGGCGAGCGCGTCGACGTACCACCACGCGTAGCCGTTGCGCGCTACGGGCGCGTCGAAGCGAGGTCCTCGAGCACGCTCGTCGCCGCGAGCCGCCCTGACAGCGCCGCCATCGGGACCCCCGGTCCCGGATGCGTGCTCCCGCCCGCGAGGTAGAGCCGCGGGATCCGCGTGCGCGAGCCCGGGCGGGCGAACGACGCCTGCCAGCCGTGCGTCGCCCGCCCGTACAGCGCGCCCCCCGTGCCCGGGAACATCTGCGCGAACTCCACCGGCGTGGTCACCACCGCGCCCGTCTGCAACGGCAGCGCGAGTCCGCACTGCGCCAGCGTCTCCTGCGCCCGCTTCCCGCATGCTGCGATCTCCTGTTCGTCAAAGGCCGCGCGATCGCCGGTCGCCGGCGCGTTCACGAGGCACAGCAGGCGCTCGCTGCCGCCGCCCGCCGCCGCCTCGTCGTCGATCCGGTCCTGCGCGCACACGTACACCGTCGGCGTGCGCGGCAGCGACGCGCGTGCGAACACGTCGTCGAACTCGCTCCGGTAGTCGGCGGAGAAGAACACGTTGTGGCGGGTCAGCGGCAGGCCGGCCGGGCGCGCACGCAGCGCCCACGTCACCGCGGACAGCGAGCGGGCCGCGGGTCGCGTCCGCGGGACCGCGCCGGCCACCGCCGGGCCGAGGAGGCCGCCCGCGACCGCCTGCGCGTCGGCGTTCACGACCACCGCGCGCGCGGCGATGCGCTCGCCCGACTGCAGGCGCACGCCCGTCGCCCGCGCGCCGTCCGCCTCGATCTCCTGCACGGCCTCGCCGTAGCGGAAGCCGACGCCGAGTCGCGCCGCGTTGCGCGCGAGCGCCTCCGCGAGCCGCTGCATGCCGCCCGCGACCGACCACACGCCATCCTGCTCCACGTGCGCGACCAGCATGAGCGTCGCGGGCGCGGCGTACGGCGAGGAGCCGCAGTAGGTAGCGTAGCGACCGAAGAGCTGGCGCAGCCGCGGGTCGCGGAACGAGCGACACAGCGCGCGGTGCAGCGTGACGAACGGCGAGATGCGCATGAGCTGCGGCAGGCCCGACCAGCCCGACCGGCGCACCAGCGTCACGACACTCCCGCGCGGCGCGCGCAGGAACGGCGCTTCCAGCGCGCGATAGACCGCGCGGGAACGGGCGCAGAAAGCCAGCAGGCGCCGCGCCTCCGCCGGGCCGGCGAACGCCGCCACGGCATCCGCGGACCGCGCGACGTCGGCGAAGAGGTCGAGCGTCGAACCGTCCGTCCACGCGTGCCGGGCCAGGATGCCGAGCGGGCGCAGGCCCACTTCCGCCGCGAGCGACGTGCCGGCGGCGGCGAACACGTCCTCGAACACCCAGCGCATCGTGAGCACGGTGGGCCCGGAGTCGATCCCGGCCCCGTCGACGAAGGTCTCGCGCACCTTGCCGCCCGGCCGCGCGGCGCGCTCGACCACCAGCACCTCCACGCCGCGCGCCGCCAGGAGCAGCGCCGTCACGAGTCCGCCCACCCCCGCGCCCACGACAACGACACGGTTCACGAAATCGATTGACGCGCAGGGGTCATGGTGTCTACATTACATGACAACTCGTAGTGTGAACACAACACGACAGGAGGGTTCCATGCTCGAACATCACGTCTCCCGCCGGGATCAGACGCTGCCGTCGGCGGTCATCGAGCGTGCCCTCACCGTGGCGCTGGCCCGCTGGGAGGAGCCGGGCGGCCCGCGACGCCTTGCCGCGGCGATGCGCTATTCGGTGTTCCCGCGCGGCGGCCGCATCCGGCCGCGGGTGTGCCTCGGTGTGGCGGCCGCCTGCGGCGGCGACGCCCCCGTCACCGCGGTCGCGGCGGCGGTCGCCATCGAGATGCTGCACTGCGCCTCCCTCGTCCACGACGACCTGCCCTGCTTCGACGACGCGGCCACGCGCCGCGGCAAGCCCTCGGTGCACCGGGCGTTCGGCGAGCGCCTGGCGGTGCTGACCGGCGACGCGCTGATCGTCCTGGCCTTCGAGACCCTGGCCCATGGCTGCGCGGCCCAGCCGGCGCGCCTGGTGCCGCTCATCACCATCCTGTCACAAGGCGTCGGCATGCCGTCCGGCATCGTCGCCGGCCAGGCGTGGGAGTGCGAGCCGCACGTCGACCTGCGCGCCTACCAGCGCGCCAAGACCGGGGCACTGTTCGCCGCCGCGACGATGGCGGGTGCCGCCGGCGCCGGCGCGGACCCCCTGCCGTGGCGGGCGCTGGGCGAGCGCCTGGGCGAGGCCTACCAAGTGGCCGACGACCTGCGCGACGTCATCTCGTCGCCGGAGGAGATCGGCAAGCCGGTGGGCCGCGACGTCGCCCTCGGCCGGCCCTCCGCGGTGCGCGAGCTGGGCATCGAGGGAGCGCTCGACCGCCTCGAGACGCTGGTCGAGTCCGCGATCGAGTCGATCCCGGCCTGCCCCGGCGCCGCCGAACTGCGCCAGGAAATGCGCCTCGAGACCGCGAAGCTCGTACCGGAGGAACTCGCCCGCCGGGCGGCGTGATGGCCGCTGCGCGGGCGGTCATGGACCGCCTGTACGCGACGCGCAACCGGCTCGTCGGCGACCCCGGCTTCCGGCGCTTCACGGCGCGGATGCCACTGACCCGCCCGATCGCCCGGCGCAAGGCGCGCGCCGCCTTCGACCTGACCGCGGGCTTCGTCTACTCGCAGGTGTTGCAGGCCGCCGTCCGGCTCGGCCTCCTGCGCGTGCTCGCCGAGCGGCCGCAGACCGTGGAGGTGGTCGCCCGCCGGATCGGCGTGCCGCCGGCCGCGACCGCACGGCTGCTGGAAGCCGCGGTCGCACTCGACCTCGCCGCCGACCGTGGCGAGCACCGGTACGGCCTGGGCGAGACCGGAGCCGCAATCGCCGGCGATCCCGCCATTTGCGCGATGATCGAGCATCATGCCGTATTTTATAGGGACCTTGCGGACCCGGTCGGACTCCTGCGCGGCACCGTGACGCCCGAACTGCGCACGTACTGGGCGTACGCCAGCGCGGACCGGCCGCACGACCTGGCCGACGCCAGCGTCGCCTCCTATTCGGCGCTCATGGCGGACTCGCAGTCGCTGATCGCCGGCGAGGTGACGGCCGCCTGCGACCTGCGGCGCCATGCGTGCCTGCTCGACGTCGGGGGTGGCGAAGGGGCGTTCGTAGCCGCGGCCGCCGCCGCCTGCCCCGACCTGCGCTTCATCCTCTTCGACCTGCCCGCGGTCGTCCCGCGTGCGCAGAAGCGCCTGGCCCCGCTCGGACTCGGCGACCGCGTGCGCTTCGAGGGTGGGGACTTCAAGCACGGACCGCTGCCGCGCGGCGCGGACGTCGCGACGCTGGTCCGCGTGCTGCACGATCACGACGACGACGTCGCGGCGGCACTGCTCGCGAAGGTGCGCGCCGCGCTCGCGCCGGGAGGCACGGTGGTGATCGCCGAGCCGATGGCGGACGGGCCGGGAGCCGCGCGGGTCGCCGCGTATTTCGCGATGTACTTCCTCGCCATGGGCAGCGGCCGTCTGCGCGACTTCGGCGCGCAGCGCGCATTGCTCGAGAACGCGGGCTTCACCGGTGTACGGCGACTGCGCACCGCGCTGCCGCTGCAGACCAGTGTGGTCACCGCACGCGCGGCGTGACACGATGCCGCGTTAATTTTGATTGACATCACTCACAGTCAGGTTAGACTGACAGTACGGTCGGCTCAGAGAAGACCGGTCGGGGGGCAGCGAATGCAGACGCTGGCAGTCGTGTTCGAGGGGACGCAGTCGGTGACCGCGCGCGACGTGCAGTTGACGCCGCCCGGGGGCGACGACGTGATCGTCGACATCGACTGGAGCGGCATCAGTGCCGGCACCGAGCGCCTCCTCTACACCGGTCGCATGCCCAAATTCCCGGGCCTCGGTTACCCGCTCGTCCCCGGCTACGAATCCGTCGGCCGCG
>JAXMFO010000010.1:0-157960 GCA_046347715.1 Burkholderiales bacterium | reverse complement strand
GAACTGGTTGGGCGAGTCCCACGTCGCGGGCACGGGGCCGGCCGCGACGAGGCCGGCGCCGGCCAGCGCGATCGCCACCGGCGCCACGCCGCGCAGCCGCGGGGCGAGCGCACCCGCGATCCCCTCGGCCGCGAGCAACAGGTACAGCGGCAGCACCGGCACGAGGTAGCGCGCGAGCACGAGCGGGTGCTGCACCCAGTTCGGCCGCGCGGCGACGATGGCGAGCGTGCCGATGGCGAGCACGGCGAGCACGTACCCGGCGAGGACGCGGTCCCGCCGCGACCACCGGTAGAGCCCAGCGGCCGCGCAGGCGGTGAGAAACACCGCGAGCAGCGTGTGCTTGGTGCCGTTCAGCATGAGCAGCGTGCGCGCGGCGCTGTCCGCGGTCACCGAGTCCACCCCGGCTTTCGCACTGAAGCTGAACCAGTCGTTGACGACCGGTGGCAGCAGGACGGCGGCGAGCGGCAGTGCCGTCGCGAGGCCGAGGCGCACAAGGCGGACGAAAAGCGCACGGTCGCGGCGCAGCGCCTGCGCGCCGGCGTACAGGAACGGCGTCAGCGTGAACGCGAGCGTGGTCATGTGCAGCCAGCCGCCGGCGAACGTCGCCGCGACGTACGCCGCGGCCCAGCGGTCGCGGTGGGCGTCGCCGCGCCACCAGCGCTCGAACGCCACCAGCGCGATGGTGGTGGTGAGCGCCGTGATCGCATACGGGCGCGCCGTGCGGCTGAAGTACACGAGGAGCGGCGACACCGCGAGCAGCACGCACCACGTCGCGCGGGCCGGCGCCGCAACCCACGCGCGGGCCAGCGACGGTGCCAGGGCCAGCAGGCCGATGCCGGCGACGAGCATCGGCAGGTGCAGCGTCCATTCGTCGATGCCCACCGTGTCCTGCATCCAGCGCAGGTACACGGCGATGGGGATGCTGTAGTCCGCGTAGTCGAGGTGCGTGACGATGTCGGCCATCGGCGCCCGCATCAGCTTCACGAGCGCGTGCCACTCGTCGTCGATGACGATCTGCGTGCCGAGGCGGTCGAGGCGCAGCCACGCGCCGGCAATGAGCGCGAGCGCCACGAGCGCGCGCCACTCGATGGCGACGGGGTCCGGCCGGGGCCGGGCGGGAACGGCACCCCCCATTCGCGTCAGGCGTGCGCCGTGGTCACCAGCGCCGGATGCGTGAGCTTGTACTCGGGCTGCGCGGAGAAGATGGGCGGCGACGCGAGGCCCCAGCGCCACAGGCGATACGACACGCTCGTGCGCAGCACGCCCATGCCGTACACCACCGAGCGGCGGAAGCTGATCTGGCTCGCGTCCTCGAAGTAGCGGGTCGGGCAGGAGACTTCGCCGATCCGCATGCCGAACGCGAGCGCCTGCACGAGCATCTGGTTGTCGAACACGAAGTCCGACGAGTTGGCGCCGAGCGGCAGCGTCTCCAGCACGCGGCGCGAGAACGCGCGGTACCCGGTGTGGTACTCGGACAGCCGCGCGCCGGTCATCGAGGTTCTGGAACGCGGTCAGCGCCTTGTTCGCGTGGTACTTGTAGCGCGGCATGCCGCCCTGCAGCGCGCCCTTGCCCAGCATGCGCGAGCCGAGCGCCACGTCGTAGACGCCTTGAGCGACCAGCGAGGCCAGCGCCGTGATGAGCCGCGGCTCGTACTGGTAGTCGGGGTGCACCATCACGACGATATCCGCGCCGGCGCGCAGCGCCTCGCGGTAGCAGGTCTTCTGGTTGGCGCCGTAGCCCGCGTTGATCGCGTGGCGGACCGTGTTGAGGCCGAGGCTCTCGGCGACGGCGAGGGTGGCGTCGTCGCTCGCATCGTCGACCAGCACCACGTCGTCGACCACGTCGCGGGGAATCGCGCGATAGCACGCCGCCAGCGTGCGCTCGGCACGATAGGCGGGCATGACGACGACGACGCGCTGTCCGTGGATCACGACGGCTTCCCCTAAAGCCGGGCGATGAACCTTTCATTCTAGCAAGGGTTACCCGGTCCGGGGTCGCCGTAGGGGCAACGGGGTCGAGCCCCGCGCCCGGCCGCTGTCGCGGCCCGTCAACCCGGCCCGCGTCCCGGGCGCCGGGAGAGCGGAGGCAGGACTACGGACGCGCCTCGACCTCGGCCGCGAAGGTGAAGCTGTCCGCGAAGAACTGGTCCTCGGGCAGGCCGCGGGCGCCGAAGTCGCGGCGGGCGGCGTCGATCATCGCCGGTGCGCCGCACGCGTAGACCTGGAACCCCGCGAGGCTCGGGAAGTCCTGCAGCACCGCCTGGTGCACGAAGCCCGTGCGCCCGGGCCACGCGTCCTCCGGCTTCGGCTCGGACAGCACCGGGATGAAGCTGAAGTTCGGATGCGCCGCCTGCCACGTGGCGGGCAGCTGCGGCAGGTACAGGTCGGTGAGCGAGCGCACGCCCCAGTACAGCACCATCTGCCGGTCCATCTTGTGGTGCAGCGCGTGCTCGATGATCGCCTTGATCGGCGCGAAACCGGTGCCGCCGGCGAGGAAGATGATCGGCTTGTCCGAATCCTCGCGCAGGTAGAACGAGCCCAGCGGCCCCTCGAAGCGCAGGATCTCGCGGCCCTTGTACTGCGTGAACAGGGCATCGGAGAAGAAGCCGCCGGGGATGTGCCGGATGTGCAGTTCGAGCAGCGAATCGTCTTCCGGCGGTGTCGCCAGCGAGAAGCTCCGCCGCTTGTTGTCCTTCAGCAGGAAGTCGACGTACTGCCCCGCGAGGTACTGCAGCCGCTCGCTCGCGGGCAGCTTGAGGCGCACGATCGCGACGTCCGGCGCCACCTTGTCGATGGACTCGATGCGACACGGCAGGCGCTTGATCTGGATGTCGCCCGCGCGCCGGACCTCGCGCACCTCGATCGTGAGGTCCGACGTCGGCTTTGCGCAGCAGAAGAGCGCGAGACCCTTGCGCTTTTCCTCGTCGGTGAGCGTCGACGCCTGGTGCGCGCCGTAGTCGACCTGGCCGGACAGGATCTTGCCCTTGCACGTGCCGCACGCGCCGTTGCGGCAGCCGTACGGGAGCATGAGGTCGGCGCGCATCGCGGCCGTGAGCACCGTGTCGCCGTCCTCGCACCGGTAGGCGTGCCCGCTGGGCTTTATGGTAATCTCGAATGTCATGGCGAAGGTTCCGTGGCGCGTGGCCTTCCGCGCCTACCAGATGGTGCCGGGCGGGCACGTATCGTGATCAGGGTCCTGTTGATCGGTTGCGGCGACGTCGCGCTGCGGGCGGCGTCGTTGCTGCGCGGCCGTGCGCGCATCTTCGGGCTCACGCGCCGCGCCGACGACGTCGCGAAGCTGCGCGCGCATGGCCTGGTGCCCGTGCTGGCCGACCTCGACGACTTCGCGTCGCTGCGTCGCTTGAGGCTCTCGCCGCACGCCGTGCTCCACTGCGCTCCACCGCCGTCCGAAGGTCGCGACGATCCGCGCACGCAGAAGCTCGTGGCCGCGCTCACGCGAGCCGACATTGTACCGCAGCGCTTCGTGTACATCTCCACGTCCGGCGTGTACGGCGACTGTGCCGGCGCCCGCGTGGACGAGACGCGCACGCGCCGCGCGCAGACGCCGCGGGCGCGCCGCCGGGTCGCGGCCGAGGAGCGCCTGCGCGAGTGGGCCGCGCGCCGCGGCGTGGCGCTCGCGATCCTGCGCGCACCCGGCATCTACGCCGAGGGCCGGCTTCCGCTCGAGCGCATCCGCCAGGGCACGCCGATCCTCGCGCCGGAAGACGACGTCTTCACCAATCACATCCACGCCGACGACCTCGCGCGCGCCGCGGTCGCCGCGCTGTTCCGCGGCCGCGGCAACCGCGCCTACAACGTCACCGACGACGCCGAGATGAAGATGGGCTCGTGGATGGACGCCGTCGCCGACGCCTTCCACCTGCCGCGTCCGCCGCGCGTCACGTGGGACGAGGCGGAGCAGCGCATCGCGCCGATGCTCCTGTCGTTCATGAGCGAGTCGCGCCGGCTCGCCAACCACCGCATGAAAGGGGAGCTGCGCGTGCGCCTCGCGTACCCGACGCCGCAGGCGATGCTCGCCAAGGTGGCGCCGCGCGAGCTGAAGAAGCAGCTTCCGCTCCAGCTGTGAACGAGCCGGCCGACCTGTCGCTGGCCGGCCAGCCCGCACGGCCGCGCCTCACGTTCGGCGAGCGGCTCGACGCCTACGAGCGGCTCATCCGCCTCGACAAGCCGATCGGCATCCTGCTGCTGCTGTGGCCGACGCTGGGCGCGTTGTGGATCGCGACCCGCGGCAAGCCGGGCACGGTGCTGCTGGTGGTGTTCACGCTCGGCACGATCATCATGCGCAGCGCCGGCTGCGCCTTCAACGACTGGGCCGACCGCACGTTCGACGCGCACGTGAAGCGCACGGCGGCGCGCCCGCTCGCCCGCGGCGAGATCGCGCCGTGGGAGGCGCTCGCGGTGGCCGCGATGTTCGCGCTGTTCGCGTTCGCGCTGACCGTGCTCGCCACCAACCGCCTGACGGTGATCCTGTCGGTGGTGGCGCTCGCCATCTCGCTCGCGTATCCGTTCTTCAAGCGCTTCTTCGCGGTGCCGCAGGCGTTCCTCGGCATCGCGTTCTCGTTCGGCATCCCGATGGCGTTTGCGGGCGCGCAGAACAACGTGCCGCCGCTCGCGTGGTGGATCTTCGGGTTCAACCTGTTCTGGGTCGTCGCCTACGACACCGAATACGCGATGGTAGACCGCGACGACGACATCCGGCTCGGCATGCGCACGTCCGCGATCACGTTCGGCCGCTTCGACATCGCGGCGGTGGCCGCGTGCTACGCCGTCTACCTCGCGGGGATGGCGTGGGTCGGCTGGCGCATCGGCGCGTCGTGGCCGTACTACGCCGGACTGGCCGTGGCGCTCGGCATCGCGGGCTACCACCTGTGGATCATCCGCACGCGCGAGCGCGGCCCGTGCTTCCAGGCGTTCCTCGGCAATCACTGGCTGGGGTTCGCGGTGTTCCTGGGCATTGTCGGGGACCACGCGTGGCGGCTCCAGGCATGGCCGCGGGGGCTCTGACGCCGCGCCGACGCGGCTTGGCACCGGTGCTCGACGCCGGGACGCGCGTGCTCATCCTCGGCAGCTTCCCGGGTACCGCGTCGCTCGCGGCGCGGCAGTACTACGCGCATCCGCGCAATCACTTCTGGCCGCTGATGGAAGCGATCCTCGGCGAGGCGCTGCGCTCGCTGCCGTACGACGACCGGCTCGCGCGCCTCAAGGCGCGCGGCATCGGCCTGTGGGACACGATCGTCGCGTGCCGGCGCGACGGCAGCCTCGACGCCGCGATCCGCGACGCGGCGGCGGCGGAGCCCGCACGCCTGCGCCGCGACGCCCCGAACGTGCAAGTCGTGTGCTTCAACGGCGCGACCGCGGCCCGCGCCACGCGGACATTCGCGGCGGCCGGCTACGCCACCGTCGCGCTGCCGTCGACCAGCCCCGCGCACGCGCGGCCGGTCGCGGAGAAGCTGGGCGCGTGGCGCGTGATCGGCTCCTACCTCGGGATTCCCGCGTGCGCCATCTCCTGACCGCCGTCGCCCTTGCGGCCACCGTGACGGCGCATGCGGCGCTGCCCGCTGCGGAGCGGGTGAGCTTCCCCTCGCTCGACCGCGACGCCAACGGTGCGCCGGTGATGATCGACGCGCTCTTCTTCAAGCCGCCGGATACGACGGGCGGCAAGGTGCCGCTGGTGGTCGCGCTGCACGGGTGCGGCGGCATGTACAGCGCGTCGGCCAGCCGGCGCGACCAGCTCTCGGAGCGCGGCATCGCGTGGACCGAGGCGCTGCTCGCGGACGGCTATGCGGTGCTCTGGCCCGACAGCTTCAATCCGCGCGGCCGGCGCTCGGTGTGCCTCGTCAGGCGCGGCGAGCCGACGATCGCGCCGGCGACGCGCCGGCTCGACGTGCTGGGGGCGCTCGCGTTCGGCACCGCGCAGCCGGGCATCGACCGCACGCGCGCGGCGATCGTCGGCTGGTCGCACGGCGGCAGCACGACGCTCGCCACCGTCAACGGCAAGGACCCCGCGATCGAGGCGTTCTACGCGGCCCCGGGGGCACCGCCGCCGTTCGTGGCCGCCGTCGCGTTCTATCCCGGATGCGTGGTGTCGCTGCGCGAGGGGGCGGGCTGGCTGCCGATGATGCCGCTGCGCATCGACACCGGGGAGCTGGACGACTGGACGCCGTCGTCGTTCTGCGTGCGCCTCGGCGACTCCGCGCGCCTGCGCGGCGCGACGATGGACGTGACGGTGTATCCCGGCGCCTATCACGGGTTCGACGCGCCCACCGGCAAGGTCGTGCTGTGGAAGCAGGTGACCACCGGGGCGAAACCCACGGAAGGCGTGCACGTCGGGCCCGACCCGGCGGCGCGCGAGGCGGCGACGACGGCGGTGCGCGCGTTCCTGCGCGCGCGCTTCGCACCCGCCGCCACGACGACGAAATGAGGAGCGAGGAAACATGGACCAGGGCTTGAGCGGGCGGGTGGTGGTGGTGACGGGCGCGTCCAAGGGGATCGGCTTCGCGTGCGCGGAAGCCTTCGCGCAGGCCGGCGCGCGCGTGGCGATGGTGTCGCGCAGCCGCGAGAACCTCGAGGAGGCGGTGGCGAAGCTGCGCGGCGTCGCGCACAAGCCGTTCGCGGTCGACGCGGACATGCGCATTCCCGACGAGGCGCAGCGGATGGTGGCGAGCGTCGTGCGCCACTTCGGGCCCATCGACGTGCTCGTCAACTCGGCGGGTGCGGCGCGGCGGTACGCCCCCGCGGACCTCGATGCGCAGGCGTGGCGCGACGCGATGGACGCCAAGTTCTTCAGCTACATGCATCCCACCGACATCGTGATCAAGCAGATGGCCGAGCGCGGGCACGGCGTGATCGTCAACATCATCGGCATGGGCGGCAAGACCGCGAACCCGGTGCACCTGCCGGGCGGGTCCGCCAACGCGGCGCTGATGCTCGCGACCGTGGGGCTCGCGGCCGCCTACGGCCCGTCGGGCGTGCGCGTGAACGGCATCAACCCCGGCGGCACGCTCACCGGGCGCGTGCAGGAGGGACTCGCCGTCGAGTCGCGCATGACGGGCACCTCGGAGGCCGACCTCCTCGCGCAGCAGCAGTCGCGCATCCCGCTGCGCCGCCTCGGGAAGCCGGAGGAAGTCGCACAAGTCGCGCTCTTCCTGGCGTCGAGCGCGGCGAGCTATGTCACCGGGGCGATCGTGCCGATGGATGGGGGATCCGGGGCCGTGTTCTAGACGTCCGCAAAGGCGACGTCCGCAATAGGCGTCCGCGGGTTCGGGGGATGACGTGGCGTCGGCGTTGCGCCTTTTGCGGCCGTCACACCGTCACCGGGTGTGACGATGCCCCGCGGGAGTTCTCCCTCTCCCCGCTTGCGGTGAGAGGGTTGGGGTGAGGGGCGGCGCCGACGGGAGAATTCGCGGTCAGACCCCGATGAGGCCGGGGTCAGCCCCCTTGGCATTCACGGCAGGCCAGGCGGCCGCCTTGGGGGCGGCCCGGCGGCGGCCGCTGGAAGAGGCTACCTAACAACGAGCCTCGTGCGACGGGCTCGACGCCTGGTGTCCGCACGCATGTCCGTGGCCGTTCCCTACCGCCGCTTCTCCCGCACCCACAACGTCGCGACCGCCCCCAGCACCGCGCTGATCGCGAGCGGCCACAGCGCGCGATCCCATGCGCCGGCCGCGTTGCCCGCTGCGCGCTCCGCATCCAGCACGTAGCCCACGAGCGGCTGCAGGATGCACGCGCCGAGGAAGATGCCGAGGTTCACGACCGACGTCGCCATGCCCGAATGCTCGGGGCGGTTCACGTCCTTCGCCACCGCCCACGACAGCGTGAAGCCGGGAATCAGCAGGCCCATGTAGAGGAACCACGCGAGCGTGGCCCACGTCGGCCAACGCACGTGCAGGAGCCACGGCAGCCACGACAAAGCGTACAACAGGATGGTCGCGCGCATGAGCAGGCGCCGCTGGCCGAGGCGGTCGGACAGCGCACCGATGCCGAGCGCGCCGAACGCGACGCCGAGCATCATGAGGCTCGCGTGCTGCGCGGCCAGCACGCGCGTCATGCCGTGCACGTCGACGAGGTAGGGCACCGCCCACAGGCCGGCGAAGGCGAGGTAGCTGCCGGCGACGCCGGCGTTCACCACGAACCCCGGCCACGTGCGCGGATTGCGCAGCACGGTGGCGAGCGCGCGCGTCCACTTCTCGCCGGCCACGCTCGGCGAGGGCTGCGGGTTCACGGCGGGGAAGCCCGCGTCCTCGGGCCGGTCGCGCACCTTCCACCACGTCAGCACGCCGAGCAGCAGCGACAGCACCGCGAGCCCCACGAACACGCTGCGCCACGACGCCTGCGTGACGAGCCAGGCGAGCGGCGCGCCGGCGATCACGGCGCCGATGTTGCCGGCGAACATGGTGAGCCCGTTGAGCGTGGCGAAGCGGTTGGCCGGGAACCACATCGCGGTGACCTTGAGGATCGCGATGAACGCCACCGCGACGCCGACGCCGACCAGCGTGCGACCGAGCGCCGCCAGCTCCCAACTCGGCGCGAGGGCGAACAGCAGCGAGCCGCCGCCGGCGACCAGCGACCCGGCGGCGAGGAGCTTGCGCGGGCCGACGGTGTCCGCGAGCACGCCGACCGGGATCTGCAGCAGCGTGTAGACGTAGAAGTAGGTGGCGGCGAGCGTGCCGAGCGTGGCCGCGTTGATCGCGAACGCGCGCGTGAGCTCGCCGGCGATGGCCGCGGGCGCCGTGCGGTGGAAGAACGACAGCACGAAGCTCAGCAGTACGATCCCGAACACCACCCGCCGCGTGCGGACGAAACGGGCGCGGCGGGCGGGGTCGGTCGCAAGCGTCATGGCCGTATGCTAACCGTTCGCTACAATCGCAGGATGGCCTACCGCGACTTGCGCGAATTCATGACGCAGCTCGAGGCCCGCGGCGAACTGCGGCGGGTCGCGCTGCCGGTCGACCCGCGGCTCGAGATGACCGAGCTCGCCGACCGCGTGCTGAAGGCCGGCGGACCCGCGCTGCTGTTCGAGTCGCCCAAGGGTGACTTCCGGGCGCCCGGCGGCGGCACGATTCCGGTCCTCGGCAATCTCTTCGGCACGCCGCAGCGCGTCGCGCGCGCGATGGGGGTGGAGGGCGACGACTGGAAGGGCTCACTGCGCGAGATCGGGCGCCTGCTTGCGTTCCTGAAGGAGCCCGAGCCGCCGAAGGGCCTGCGCGACGCGTGGCAGAACACGCGCCCCGTGTTCATGAAGGTCCTCGACATGGCGCCCAAGGAGAAGAGTTCGGGACCGTGCCAGGACGTGGTGTGGGAGGGCGCGGACGTCGACCTTGCGCGCCTGCCGGTGCAGACCTGCTGGCCCGGCGACGCGGGGCCGCTCATCACGTGGGGGCTCACGGTCACTCGGGGCCCTCACAAGAAGCGGCAGAACCTCGGCATCTACCGCCAGCAGGTGATCGCGCGCAACAAGGTGATCATGCGCTGGCTCGCCCACCGCGGCGGCGCGCTCGACTTCCGCGACCACGCGCGGGCGCATCCCGGCACGCCGTTCCCGATCGCGGTGGCGCTCGGCGCGGATCCCGCGACCATCCTCGGCGCCGTCACGCCGGTGCCGGACTCGCTGTCCGAATACCAGTTCGCGGGGCTCCTGCGCGGCGCGCGCACGGAGATCGTGAAGTGCCGCACGCACGACCTCTTCGTCCCCGCGTCCGCCGAGATCGTGCTCGAAGGCTTCCTGCAGCCCGACGCGAACGACCCGACGGGCTACGAGACGGCGGCCGAAGGGCCGTTCGGCGACCACACCGGCTACTACAACGAGGTCGAGCGCTTCCCGGTGTTCACGATCGAGCGCATCACGCTGCGGCGCGACCCGATCTACCACTCGACTTACACCGGCAAGCCGCCGGACGAGCCGGCGGTGCTCGGCGTCGCGCTGAACGAGGTGTTCGTGCCGCTCCTGCAGCGGCAGTTCCCCGAGATCACCGACTTCTACCTGCCGCCCGAAGGCTGCTCGTACCGGCTGGCGGTGGTGGCGATGAAGAAGCAGTACCCGGGCCACGCGAAGCGCGTGATGTTCGGCGTGTGGAGCTTCCTGCGCCAGTTCATGTACACCAAGTTCATCATCGTCACCGACGACGACGTGAACGTGCGCGACTGGAAGGAAGTGGTGTGGGCGCTGACTACGCGCGTCGATCCGGCGCGCGACACGCTGCTCGTGGAGTCGACCCCCATCGACTACCTCGACTTCGCGTCCCCGGTGTCGGGCCTCGGCAGCAAGATGGGCATCGACGCTACCAACAAGTGGCCGGGGGAGACGACGCGCGAGTGGGGGCGGCCGATCGCGATGGACGCCGACGTGAAGGCGCGGGTGGATGCGCTTTGGCGCGAGTTGAAGCTGTAGCGGCGGTGGGGCATGCGGCCGGGGGCAGGGGTCGGTGTCAGACCACGATGAACCCGGGGTATGACACCTTGCACTGGCGCTGACTCGATGGGGGCCAAGGGTCGGTGTCAGACCCCGATGAACCCGGGGTCCGACACCTCGCGCCGTCGATGGCCCACGGGGTCAGACTCCGATGCGGCCGGGGTCAGACCCCTTGCGCCCCAGCCGGAGCCGCGCGCACGACGCTCGTACTTTCGTAGCCTTTATCAGGGGCCGGCGCCGGGCCGCCCCAAGCCGGCCGCCTGACCTGCCGTGAAAGTCCCTTCCGACTGCACCGCGTACCGCAGCACCGGCCGCAAAAGGCGCGACGCCGACGTCGCGTCATCCACCGACGCCGCGAACGCCTTTTGCGGACGCCGCGGAGCGGACGCCTTTTGCGGACGTCACCCCGCGCGCCAGGCGCGGAACACCCGCATGGCGGTGGCAAAGAGGGAGAGGTAGCGCAACGCCCCGCGCAGGCGGCGGTTGCCCACGAGCGGCACGGCGAGCCCGATGATCGTCGCGGCGATCGAGCGCGACGACTGGCTGCGCTCCGCGGGCGGCGGCGGCGAGATGATCCGCTTCGCCTCGTGGAACGCGAGCAGCGCCTGCATGCGCTGCAGGTCCGACTGCGCGATGAGCCGCGCCTTGCGCTCGGCGAGTTCGACGGAGGTCGTCATGGCGACGGGGGCACGTGCAGCGTGCGCGAGATGGCGGCGCGGTCCTTCTCGAGCTCGCCCACGGTCGCCGCGAACGGCAGCGGCGACGTGTTGGCGAGCTCCTGGCGCCGCCACAGCAGGACGGCGCCACCGACCGCGAAGAAGATCGCGACGCCGACGATCGCGTGCAGCCGATAGGTGTCCCAGAAGGCCGCCACCACGGCGGCGGCGGCAAAGAAGAGGGCGAACAGCAGGCAGCCGACCGCGGCGGTCATGAGCATCAGCTGCTGCGCGAGCCGGTCGCGCTCCTCGCGGTACTCGATGCCGACCAGCTCGACGCGCGAGCGCGCGAGCCCCAGCAGCGCGTCCGCGAGACGCGCCAGCGCGCCGTGCAGCGTGCCGCCTCCCGGCTCCCGTTCCGGGGCGTCGCTCATGATGGCCAGCGGGTGCTAGCGGCGATTCATCAGCAGACCGACCGCGAAGCCGATGCCGGCTGCGAGGCCGATCGCCTGCCACGGGTGGTCGTGCACGTAGTCGTCGGTGTAGCGGGCCGCGGCCTTGGCGCTGTCCACCGCCTGGCCTTCGAGTTCCTGCAGCTTGAGCTTGGCGGACAGGAGCCGCGCCTCGACCTGCGATCGCAGGTCGCGCGCCTTGTCGCCGGTCTCGCGGGCGGCCTTGTCGAGCAGCGTCTCGGCTTCGGAGAGCACGGAGGAGAATTCGTCCACCAGCCTGTCGCGCGCGTTGTCGGTACTCATGGCGTGTCTTTCTCGTTGGAAGGTCGAGGAGGCCGCGTCGCCGGGCGACGCGGGATTTCCATTATAGCCACACGTCCGCAAAAGGCGTCCGTACGGCCGGTGGACGCCGCAAACGCGGCGTTGCGCCTCTTGCGGCCGGCACAGCACTCAATCGCCCCGCCGGAGAACTCCCTCTCCCCGTGCGCGGGGAGAGGGTTGGGGTGAGGGCCTGCCGCGTGCCGACGCGCAACGTTCACGGCGGGTCAGGCGGCCGCCTTGGGGCGGCCCGTCGCCGGCCGCGGAAAGGGTCTACGCAACCCCGAGCGTCGTGCGACCGGCTTCATACGGGCCGCGGCCCCGGATCGCAGCTTCCATGGCACGATATTCCCGAACCGAGGTCTGGACCGCAAGGTCGCGTGGCAGCCCCTCCGCCACCCATCGCATCCCACCGCCCCCTGCACGCCACCACCGCAGTCCATCCCCCCACTATTGACGGGGGCAGCCCCGGGCCCCATCTTTGCACTGCGCCCATCCGCGGCGCTCTTACGGAGACCCTTATCGTGGCCGATTTTCCCGCCCCGCAATCCGCATCGGGCGTTGCCACGCCGGTCGGTGCCGGCGTGCTCGCGTATGCGCTGTTCGGCATCGGTGCCGTGCTGGAGATCGCGCGGTCCGGCATCGCCGCGCCGGCGCCGTTTCTCACGCTGATCGGGATCGTCGCGGTGATCGTCTGCTACGTGAAGCGCGACGACGCCGCGGGGACGTGGGTCGCCTCGCACTTCGCGTGGCTGATCCGCACGTTCTGGTGGTCGCTGGCCTGGGGCGCGATCGGCTGGATCCTGTTCTGGCTGGGGATCATCGGCTCCATCCTGATCCTCCCGCTGGCGCTGGTCGGCATCGCCGCGGCCATCTGGATCGTGTGCGCGATCTGGGTGCTCTACCGCGTGATCCGCGGGTACCTGCTCTACAAGGACAGCCGCCCGATCCCGGGCTTCTGACCGGCGTCCGGCTTTGAGCCGTTGCGCTCGAGCCGGGCCAGCAACCGGTCGTGGTAGACCGCCGTCCGCGGGCTGCGCAGGCCCGCGGACTCGAGCCTCGCCTCCAGCAACGCGAGCCTGGCGAGCGCCCGCCGCCGCTCGGGGCTGTCGCCGGCGGCCGAGGCCAGGAACTCCCGCAGTCCGGCCGCTTCCTTGCGCTCCTCCAGTTCGGCCGGCACCAGGCCCGCGTTCTTGAGGATGCGGTAGGCCATCCGCAGGTGCTCGGGCACCAGCCGGTCGTCGTCGAGGTCGAGCGGGCGTCCCGCGCCGGGCAGGTCGTCGAACGCGCCGGCGGCCTGGGCCTCGGCGATCTTCGCTTCGATGATGGCGTCGAATCCGGTCATGGCGTGCGGCAATGCATCGCGGGAGCCCGTGAGACCGCGGTCGGTGCGGGCGGGTTCACCGCCGCAGCGAGCGGTCGTAGTGCCCGGCTTCCTCGTAGATCCACTGGACGAGGTAGTCGAGCGCCGGCGCTCCGCGCCCCGCGTTCGGGTGGTTGATGATCGCGACCAGGATGTAGCGCCGGCCCTGCGCGTCGATCACGTAGCCCGCGAGCGCGCGCACGCCTTCCAGCGTGCCGGTCTTGAGGAGCGCCTGTCCCGCCACGCTGCCGTCGCGGAAGCGCTTCTGCACGGTGCCGTCGACCGCCGCGACGGCGAGCGAGCTCGCGAATTCCTCGCGCACGGGGCTCGCGTCGGCGGCCGCGAGGAGGCGCGCGAGGCCGTTGGCCGTGACGCGCTCGCGCCGCGACAGGCCCGACCCGTTCTCCAGCACGAGCCCGGTGAGCGGGATCTTCTTTTCCTTGAGCCAGCCCTGCACGACCTCCGTCGCCAGCGCGGGCGTGGCCGGCGGCGGGTGCTTCGCGGTGGCGAGCGTCAGGAATACCTGGCGCGCCATCACGTTGTTGGAGAGCTTGTTGACGTCGCGCATCACGTCGTAGAGCGGCGCGGAATCGAGGACGGCGAACGGCGTCGCGCCGCGCGGCACGCGACCCTCGCGCACGCCGCCGGCGAAGGTGCCGCCCTTCTCGCGGAAGTACGTCGTGAACATCCCGTGCACGTAGTGCGGGTGGTCGAGCAGCGCGACGTACCAGTCGCGCTCGCCGCAGGACTGCGAGTAGCGGCCCGGAAAGCCGGCCGCCGCCGCCGCGCTGCCGTTGATCCAGCTCGCGGCGAGCGCCGCGCGCCAGTCGCCGCAGTCGCCGTTGGTGAGCTGGGGCAGCGCACCGACCGCGACGTCCGGCAGCGGCGGGTCCGCGCGCACCGCCACCGCATTGCGCGCCGGGTCCGGCGCGAACGCGAAGCGCACCGCCTTGAAGTTCACCAGCAGCGCGTCGGGACCGACGTTGTAGGGCTTGAGCGGCTCGGCGTCGAACGCGGACGGGTCGTGCTCGGGAAGCTTGAACCACGAACGGTCGAGCACGAGGTCGCCGGTGATGCGCACCAGCCCCTTCGCGCGCAGGTCGGCCATGAACGCCTGCCACTGCTCGATGGTGATCTTGGGATCGCCGTAGCCCTTGAGGATCAGGTTGCCGTCGAGGGTGCCGGACGCGTCGAGCCGGCCGTCGAGGTAGGCCTCGGTCTTCCAGCGGTAGTCGCGGCCGAGGAGGTCGAGCGCCGCGTACGTCGTGACCAGCTTCATCACCGACGCCGGATTCACCGGGCGCTCGGCGTCGTGCGTGAAGAGCGGTGTCGGCTGTCCCGCCTCCCGCACCACCACCGAGACCGCGGACAGCGGGATGCCGTTGGACGTGAACGCGCGCGCGACGCCCGACGGCAGCGCCGCATGCGCCGCCAGTGCGCCCAGCGCCGCCACCGTGGCCACGAGCCCATGGATCTTCATGCGCGGTCGAGTATCGCGGCGATGCGCTCGCTGAGCAAGCCCATGTCGTCGTCGGTGACGACATAAGGCGGCATGAGGTAGAGCGTGCGCCCGATCGGGCGCAGCAGGAGTTCGGCCGCGAGGCCCTCGGCGAAGCACCAGCGCGCGAAGTCCGCGCGCGGGGTGTCCACTTCCCACGCGACGATCATCCCGCAGCGGCGGAAGTCGCGGACCTTCGGGTGCGCGGCCACCGGGGCGAGCCGCGCCTCCCAGCGCCGCGCGCGTTCGCGGTTGGCGGCGATCACGTCGTCGTCGCGGAAGATGTCGAGCACCGCGAGCGCGGCGCGGCAGGCGAGCGGATTGCCGGTGTACGAGTGCGAGTGCAGGAAGCCGCGGGTTACGTCGTCGTCGTAGAACGCCGCGTACACGTCGTCGCTGGCGAGGACGCAGGACAGCGGCAGGTAGCCGCCGGTGATGCCCTTCGACAGGCACAGGAAGTCCGGCGCCGGCGCCTGCGCCTGCTCCCACGCGAACAGCGTGCCGGTGCGCCCGAAGCCGGTCATGATCTCGTCGGCGACGAGGTGCACGCCGTGGCGGCGCGTGATGTCGCGGGCGAAGGCGAGGTAGCGCGGGTCGTACATCGTCATGCCGGCCGCGCCCTGCACCAGCGGCTCGACGATCAGCGCGGCGGTGGTCGCGGCGTGGCGCGCGAGGTGCGCGTCGAGCGCCTCCGCGGCGGCCTCGACCGTGATCCCCCGCCGCGGGTCGGGGCACGGCACGACGGCGTTCGCGTTCAAGAGCGGCGCGTACACGTCGCGGAAGAGCGGCACGTCGGTGACGGCCAGCGCCCCGAGCGTCTCGCCGTGATAGCCGCCCGCGAGGCTCACGTAGCCGCGCTTGTCCGGCTGCCCGCGGTTGCGCCAGTAGTGGAAGCTCATCTTGAGCGCGATCTCGGTCGCCGACGCGCCGTCGGAGCCGTAGAACGCGTGGCCGAGGCCCGCGGGCGCGAGAGCCGCGAGGCGCTCGGACAGCTCGACCACCGGCCGGTGCGTGAACCCGGCCAGCAGCACGTGCTCCAGTTCGTCGAGTTGCGCGCGCAGCGCCGCGTTGATCCGCGGGTTGGCGTGGCCGAAGAGGTTCACCCACCAGGAGCTCACCGCGTCGAGGTAGCGGCGGCCGTCGAAGTCGTAGAGCCATGCGCCGCTTGCGCGCGCGACCGGCACCAGCGGCAGCGCCTCGTGCACCTTCATCTGCGTGCACGGGTGCCACACGGCCGCGCGGCTGCGCGCGAGCCAGCCGGCGTTGGTGTCAGAGTCGGCCAAGGTAGATGTAGAAGCTCGACTGGCCGTTGGAGGCGTGGCCCCACGCGAAGTAGAAGGGCCCGAGCCAGGTGTCGGCGGCGACGAACACGCTGCCCGCCTTGTACAGGTCGGTGAACATCCGGTCGCGCGTCGACCACACGTTGCCCGCTTCCAGCGAGCCGCCGACGTAGATGCCGCGACCGAGCAGCGGCATGTTGCCGAGTTGGTGGTAGTACACGAGGCGGCCGAAGCCGACGTAGTTGTCCTGGATCTGGTCGGTGCGCAGGCCCGAGAGGTTGAGGAACCCGCCGAGGTTGAAGTCGCTCAGCACGTCGGTGCGGTTGACGCTGGTGGTGATGCCGCCGACGCGCAGGCCCACGTTGATGAAGTCGCTCGCGCCGAACGCGTAGGCGCCGTTGGCGGTGATTCCGGCGCGCGAGGAGTTCCCGGTGAAGCTGACGGGTTCCGAGGGCGAGTCGCCCACCCCGAGGCCGCGCGTGAACTCGGAGGTCCGGTTCCCGAAGAACGCCTCGGCGTTGAGGCGGAGGCCGCCGCGGGGGAAGTACGGGTTGTCGAGCGTGTCCCAGCGCAGCAGGAGCCGCACCCCGCTCTCCGTCGACTTCAGCACCTGGTCGAAGAACGACTCGGTGTCGGCGACGACGGGATCGCCGCGCTGGTGCAGCCACTTGTAGCCGACCCGGAACTCCCCCGAGGTCCCGAAGGGAACGCCGAGGTCGAGGCCGGCGGTCTCGGTCAGCGTGTCGTACTCGGCGATGCGCTGCGCGCTGTTGTACTCGAACACGAAGTCGGGGGCGCGCTGCGCGAGCCCGTAGGCGGAGGCGAACACGGTGTTGCGCAGGTTGAGCGGCTGGTAGAACTCGGTGGCGTAGCGGCGCGTGCTGCCGAGGATCACCTCGTTGGACCACTCGGCGCCCAGGCTGTTCACCCACACGCGCTTGTGGCCCGCCATCAGGTTGAAGAACGTGTCGCCCTGCAGGTCGGCGGACAGCGACATCCCGAAGCGCAGGAAGTTGGGCCCCCACGACTTCTCGGTGACGTTGACGATGAGCCCTTCCTGGTTGCCGACGCGCACGAGGTCGTAGTTGATCTGCTCGAACTCGCCGCGGCCGTAGAGCTTCGCGAGGTCGGTCTCGAGCTGCGCCATCGTGAACGGCTGGTCCGGCTGGGTCGCCATCTGCGCCTCCAGCACGTCCGGGTTCGCGTACGACGTGCCCTCGACGGTGACGAAGTCGAGCGTCTTGGGCAGCGCCTCCGGCGGCACGATGAAGCGCTTCTCGAACTGCGCGTACTGCGGCGAGGTGTCGGCGAGCGCGGCGAGCTTCGGCCGCAGCGCTTCCGCCGCCTGGATGCCCAGCTCGACGAACTTCGGGCCCTGCGTGAAGTCGATGAACGTGAGGTTGCCCAGTTCCGGGGAGATCAGCACGTCGCCGGGCTTGTGGCTCGCGAGCTGCGTGCGCACGTTCTGCTCGGTCAGGATGTTGAGCATCTGCGACGCGTAGCCGACGACGGACTGCAGCTGGTCGCGCGACATGAGCGGCGTGCCGATGTTCACCGCGATCACGACGTCGGCGCCCATCGCGCGCACGACGTCCACCGGCAGGTTGTTCACGAGGCCGCCGTCGCCGAGGATGCGGCCGTCGATCTCCACCGGCGCGAACATGCCGGGCACCGACATGCTGGCGCGCATCGCCTGGTAGAGCCGGCCGTGGGAGAAGATCACCTCCTTGCCCGTGACCATGTTGGTCGCGATCGCGCGGTAGGGGATCGGCAGCTTGTCGAAGTCCTCGATCGTGTCGACCTTGCGCGTCAGCTCGTGCAGGAAGAGCTCGAGGTTGGCGCCGGACAGCGCGCCCTTGAACCACTGCACGCGTCCCTCGTCGTCCAGGCCCAGCTCGAAGCCGACCGGGAACGCCGAGAGGTCTTCCTTGCGCCGGAACGCGACGTCGTCGCGCGGCGGGCTGTCGGACAGCAGCGTCGGCCAGCTGACGGCGCCCAGCGCCCGCTGCATCTCCAGCGGGGTCATGCCGCTCGCGTAGAGGCCCGCGACGATCGCGCCCATGGAGGTGCCCGCGATGTAGTCGATCGGGATGCGCATCTCGTGCAGCACCTTGAGCACGCCGATGTGGGTGAGGCCGCGTGCGCCGCCGCCGGAAAGCACGAGGCCGATCTTCGGCCGGGGCTTGGCCGCGGCGCCGGGCGCCTCCGGCGCGGTCTGCGCCTGGCCCGGCGCCGCCAGCAGCAGGGCGGCGCAGAAGGCGGCCAGGACCGGAACAAGGCGCCACGCGCGGCTGTTCACACTCCCATGGACGGCAGGCGGCGGACAGGCCCGCGGCGGGGTGAACGAGGACGTGCGCAAGGGACGGGCAGGCGGAGCGTGGGCTGCGCCGATTATAGACGGGGGTGCGGCGCCCGGACGCGTCGAACGCCGGGGCGTTGCGCGCGGCGGGCGCTGCTTCCACAATCGCCCGTCATGCGGCGCCGCGATTCCTCTTCCCGCCCTGCCCGCGCCGGGCGCCGCAGGTGACCCGCGATGACCGACCGCTATGGCCCCGTCGCGATGTCCCTCCACTGGTTCGGTGCCGCGCTGGTGCTGGCGGGCTTCGCGGCCGGCCTCTACATGACCGGGCTCGCGTTCTCGCCGGCCAAGCTGCGGTGGTACGGCTGGCACAAGTGGATCGGCGTCACCGTCTTCCTCGTGGCCGCGGCGCGCCTCGCGTGGCGCCGGCGCGTGCCGCCCCCGCCGCTGCCGGCCGCCACCCCTGCGTGGCAGCGGCGCGCGGCGCACGCCACCCACGGCGCGCTGTACGCGCTGATGCTCGCGGTCCCGCTCTCCGGCTGGCTCTACAGTTCCGCGACCGGCGTCTCTGTCGTCTACCTGTCGCTCGTGCCGCTGCCGAACCTGGTGGCCAAGGACAAGGCGCTCGCGGACACGCTGCTCGTCGTCCACCAGTCGCTCAACGCCACGCTGGCACTGCTCGTGGTCCTGCACGTCGCGGCCGCGCTCCGGCACCAGTGGGTGGACCGCGACGGCCTTCTCTTCCGGATGCTCCCATGGCGCGCCTCGCCCTGATCCTCACGCTTGCGCTCGGCGCAGCGGTGCTGCCCGCACCGTCGCCGGCGCAGGGCATCGTCCCCGCGAAGAGCGAGATCCGCTTCGTGTCGAAGCAGATGGGCGTCGACGTGGAGGGCCGCTTCCGCCGCTTCCGCGCTGACGTCGACTGGCGGCCGGCCGACCTCGCGCACACCCGCGCCGACTTCACCATCGAGCTCGCGAGCATCGACCTCGCGAGCGAGGAGGCGGAGGGCGAGGTGCGGCGGCCGGGGTGGTTCGACACCGCGAAGTTCCCGGTCGCGACGTTCAAGTCGACGACCGTGCGCGCGACCGGTCCCGACCGCTACGAGATCGCCGGCAAGCTCACGATCAAGGGCGTGGCGCGCGACGTGGTGGTGCCGGTGGCCACGCGCCGGGACGCGAGCGGTGCCACCGTCGCGGAGGGTCAGTTCACGGTGCAGCGGCTCGCGTTCCGCATCGGCGACGGGCCGTGGGCCGACCCGTCCGTGGTCGCCGACGACGTGCTGGTGCGCGTGCGCATGACGCTCGCGGGGACGCCGTGAGCGGCGGGCGGCACGCGTGGGCCCTCGCGGCTGCGCTGGCGGTGCTGCCGCCGGCGCACGCGGCGGACGTGTACGTCATCGACCCGACGCACACGACACCGATGTTCGAGGTCGCGCACCTCTCCGGGATGTCGCGCCAGTTCGGCTTCTTCACCAATGCCATCGGCAAGATCACCCTCGACCGCGCGGCGCGCACCGGCAGCATCGAGGTCGAGATCGGCACGGGCTCGGTCGTGACCGCCGTGAAGGTGCTGACCGATGTCCTGAAGCGCGACGACTACTTCAACGCGGAGAAGTACCCGGTGATGCGCTACGTCGCGCGCGACGTCGTGTTCGACGGTGACGTGCCGGTGCGCGCCAACGGCGAGCTGACGCTGCTCGGCGTCACCCGGCCGGTCCCGCTCGAGATCACCGAGTTCAGGTGCGGCACGCACCCGTACACGCGGCGCGCGATGTGCGGGGCGCGGGCCACGGCCACGCTGCGCCGCTCCGAGTTCGGCATGACCGCGGGCATCCCCGCCGCGGCGGGCGACGAGGTGCGCATCGTGATCCCCGTCGAGGCGATGCGCGAATGACGGCGCGCGGCGCTGCGGCGTATGCCGCGCTGCTGGCGACCCTGCAGGCGCCCGGGGCGTTCGCGGACCCGGTGCGCTACCGCATCGATCCGGGGGCCACGCGCATCGAATTCTCCGTGCAGCACCTGGGCGTGCTGCGCGCGCAGGGCCGCTTCACGCAGGCGGCCGGCACCGTCGTGTACGACGCCGCGGCACAGGGCGGGCGCATCGAGCTCGACGTCGCGGGCACCTCGGTCACCACCGGCTGGACGCTGCGCGACGCGTTCGTCCGCGGCGAGACCATGTTCGACGTCGAGCGCCACCCGGTCGTGCGCTTCCGCTCCACGCAGCTCGTCTTCCGCGACGGGCGACTCGCGCGGGTCGACGGCGAGCTGACGCTGCGCGGCGTGACGCGCCCGCTGTCGTTCGCGGTCTCGGGGGTGGACTGCGCCGGGGAGGGACGGGCGGCGCGTTGCGTGGCGGAGGTCGACGGCAGCCTGCGCCGTCGCGACTTCGGCATGGACTTCGCGTGGCCGCTGATCGGCGACGAGGTGGAACTGCACTTCGGCATCGTCGCGGTGCGGGAGGAGGCGGTGACGGCGGCGGCGCCGTGATCGGCCCGGGGTCTGACCCCGGTCGCATCGGGGTCAGACCCCGGGTTCGGGCTCAGTCATCCGCAAGCGACTGCCCCTCACCCGGACCTTCCCTTGCAGGGCGCGCGGTCGCAAGCATGCGACCGCCGCGTTTTCGGCAGCGAGCTGCGCTCGCTGAATTCCCGAAAACGCCCCCGCCCACGGGGAGAGGGAGAAGGTCGCGCCCTCGCCTATTTTGGCTCGCGCGCCCGCACCAACCCTGCCACGTCCAGGTCCGCGTCCTGCGCCCGCTCCACCAGCCCGTCGTGCACGCCCGCACGATCCGCCGCGTTGCGGTTCTGGCTCATCTTGAACGTGCCGACCAGCGACGTGACCGTCACCTCGATGCCCACGATCGCGGTGAGCGTGGCCGCGACGTAGTCCGCCGGGGCGTCGGACACCTGCCACGGCGCGGTGCGCTTCTGCTCGAACGTATCCGTGAGGCGCGTGACGAGCGCGTGCAGCCACGCGGCGTCGTGCACGGCGCGGGCGCGGCCCTTCGCCTGCACCGCGACGTAGTTGTACGTCGGCACCACCTTGCCGGTGGCCTTCTTGGTCGCGTACCACGACGGCGTCACGTACGCGCTCGCGCCGCGGAAGAGCACGAGCACGTCGCGCCCGTCGCCGAGCGCGCGCCAGATCGGGTTGGCGCGCGCGACGTGGCAGCGCAGCGTGCCGAGCGGCGCGGGCTCCGGGTCGACGAGGAACGGCGCGTGGACGCTGTCGAGGCCCTCGTCGCCGGCGACCACCAGCGCGCCGAGCGGATGCGCGGCCATCACCTCGCGCAGCGCGGCGGGATCGTTCTCGGCAAAGTGGGCGGGGATGTACATGCGTGGGCGGCCTTCAGGTGAGCGCGAGGTCCCACGTCTCGCCGACGAGCGGGATGCCGAACTCGGCGTGCGGTTCGCGCGCGACGCAGCGGAAGCCGGCGGCCTGGTAGATCCCCCGGGCGGCCAGCAGGTTCTCCTGCGTCCACAGCGTGAGGGTACGGTATCCGGCGGCGCGCGCGAAGGCGATGCACTCGCCGACCAGGCGGCGGCCGAGACCCGTCCCGCGCGCCCTCGGATCCACGATCAGGAGCCGCAGCTTGGCGACCTCCGCGGACTGGCGCACGACGAAGACCGAGCCGACGCGCTCGCCGTCGCGCTCCGCGATCCAGCAGCGCTCGTGCGCGGGGTCGAACCGCTGGATGAAGTCCGCCGCGACGTGCGCGACCAGTGCCTCGAAGCGCTCGTCCCAGCCGTACTCGCGGGCGTAGATCTCGCCGTGCGCCTGGATCACCCACCCCATGTCGCCGGGCCGGTGGGGGCGCAGGACGAGGGACGGGGCCGGCACGTCCGGTGGCGCGGCCATCCGCGATCGCGCTAGCGCCCGAGGCGGCCCTGCATCCGCCGCACCGCGCACACCAGTTCGCGCGTGATGCCCGGCTCGCGCACCGAGTGACCCGCGTCGGGCACGACGATGTACTCGGCCTCGGGCCACGCGCGCGCGAGGCTGTCGGCGGTGACGATCGGGCACACGATGTCGTAGCGGCCCTGCACGATGGTGCAGGGCAGGTGCCGGATGCGCGGCACGCCGGCCAGCAGCTCGCCGCCGCGCAGCCACGCCTCGTGCACGAAGTAGTGGGCCTCGATGCGCGCGATCGCGAGCGCGGCGGCGTCCGCGTCGAACTTGGCGGCGGCGTCGGCCTGCGGCAGCAGCGTCGAGCACGTGCCCTCGTAGCGGTCCCAGCTGTGGGCCGCGGGCAGGTGCACCGCGGGGTCGGGATCCGTCAGGCGGCGGTAGTAGCCGGCGAGGAGATCGCCGCGCTCCTCCGCCGGCAGGAACTCCGAGAACGCGCGCCAAGCTTCCGGGAACACGTTCCGGATGCCGTGCATGAACCAGTCGATCTCCGGCGGCGTGGCGAGGAAGATGCCGCGCAGCACGAGCCCCAGCACGCGTTCCGGATGTGCCTGCGCGTAGGCGAGCGCGAGCGTCGAGCCCCACGAGCCGCCGAACAGCATCCAGCGCTCGATGTGCAGCGCCTCGCGCAGCCGCTCGAGGTCGGCGACGAGGTGCGGCGTCGTGTTGTCGTGGAGCGCCGCGCACGGAGTCGAGCGCCCGGCCCCGCGCTGGTCGTAGAGCACGATGTTCCAGTACGCGGGATCGTAGAAGCGCCGGTGGTGCGGCAGCGACCCGCCGCCCGGGCCGCCGTGCAGGAACACGACCGGCACGCCGCGCGGGTTGCCGCAGCGCTCCCAGTACATCGTGTGGACGGCATCGAGCGGCAGCCGGCCGCTCGCGTACGGCTCGATCTCCGGGAAGAGGAGGTCGCCGGGCGCGGCGCGGCGGGTGGCGTCGGTGGCGGACATCAGCGGGGCACGGGATCGCGGAACTGCGGGTCGACGTCGATGCGGTAGCCGTTGGCGAGGCGGTTGGTGGCGTTGGCGAGCGCGACCACCGCGAGCAGCTCGTCGAACATCGCGGGCGTCATGCCCTTGCCGCGCGCCGCCGCCGCGTGGGAGTGGATGCAGTACTCGCAGTTGTTGGTGACGGACACCGCGACGTACAGCAGTTCCTTCACCAGCGGATCGAGCGCGCCCGGGCCCATCACCGACTTCACGTCGTTCCACACCCGCGCGAGGTTCGCGGGATCGTTGGCGAGCGCCTTCCAGAAGTTGTTGACGGCGGGCACCTTGCGCGTCGCCATGATGTCGTCGTAGACCGCGCGCACGGGCGCCGAAGCGGCGTCGTACTCGATGAGGGGAACCAGGGCCATGCGTGCTCCGTGAGGGAAGTTCAGCCCGCCGCCCACGGCGTGGCGAGCCGCGTGCATTCGAGGCGATAGGTGTTGCGCGCGACGTCGCGCGCGGCGTGCGCCTGCAGCGCGGGGGCGAGGTCGTCGGCGGCGCCCTCGACCGCGGCCGCGCCGAGCCCCTCGACCAGCAGCACCCACTCGACCGCGGCGGGTGCCGGCAGGCCGGGCTCGGTCGTGAAGGGTTCCGCGGCTTCCGCGTCGGCCACGCACAGGTGGACGCCGGTCACGCCCATCCGCCACGGCAGCGGCGGCAGCACGCGCCGGCGCAGCGCGTCGAGGGTGGAGTCGCGTCGCGCGCCGTCGATCGCGAAGCGCAGCGTGAGCAGCACGCCGCCGCTCGCCACGCCGGTCGTGAACGGCGACCGCAGGTGCCCCTGCACGACGTGGCGCAGTGTCGGCAGCACGCGCTGCGCGGCGGTGGTGGTCGCGGCGACGCGGCGGCGGTAGTCCTGCCCCGCGAGCACCTCGAGGCTGTCGGCCTCGAGCAGCGTGCAGAACTCGGGCGAGCCGCCGATCGCGGTGTAGCGGCGCACGCGGCGCACGCCCGGGATGCCGGCGCGCGCCGGCATCCACTCGCGCGTGTGCCACTCGCGAAACTCGTCGTGCGCGCCGTCGGCGACGTCGTGCCAGGTCGCGGCGACCCCGAGGCCGGCGAGGCTCACGTGCGCCCCTTACGCCGCGCGCTCGAACCGGACGTCGAGCGTGCCGAGATTGCCGTAACCGAACGTCAGCGGCGTATCGTAGGGCACGTCGAGGACACCGCAGTACGAGCCGGTGGTGACGACGTCGCCCGCGCGCAGCGGCAATCCGCGCGTCCCGGCCAGGTAGTTGGCGAGCCACAGAAGCGGCTTGAACGGGTGTCCATCGGGGTGCTTGCCCTCGCGCGTGGCGAGCGTCGCGCCGCCCGACCGCACGGTGATCGGGAAGGCCTCCAGCGCATTGGCGAGCCCCCCGGGCACGACCGGCCCGATGAACAGCCCCTCGTTGGAAATGGAATCCGCGAGCAGCTCCGGGAACGTCGCGGCCGCCGGATCGGCGTACCGCGAGCCGATCAGCTCGAGCACGAAGCGCACTTCGCCGATCGCCGCGCGGACTTCGTCCTCCCCGTACGGGGTGGCGCGCTGCGGCAGGTCGCGGCCCATCACGAACGCGATCTCGGGCTCGATGCGCGCCTGCCCGTGCATCGGCAGCAGCGGGCACGGCGACGCGCGCCGGATCGCCGGCGCGAAGATCGGCGCCAGCGCGACCGGCCGCGGCTCGGTGGGCGCGGAGCACTTCCAGCCGCCGATCGGCTGTCCTGCGAGACCGGCCACGCGCGCCTGGATCGCGAGTCCCGCCTCGGTGTCGGCCGGTCGCAGGTCCTCGGGCAGGCGGGGTCCGGGCGTGCGGCTGCGGCGCGCGGCCAGGAGGAATTGGGCGGCGGCTTCCTGCGCGGGTGTCGGCATGGCGGGCGGGGCGTGCGGTGGACGGGGATCGCGAGCATTCTGGCATAGCTTTGCGCGGCGCCGGTCGGTTATCCTTGGGCCTTCCTTCCGCGTGATCCCCGCTTCCGATGGACTCCCTGCGTGAACGCCTGAGCGTCGCCGCGACGCTGCCCGAGGACGCCGCGCGCGCGCTGCTCGTGGGCCGCGCCTACGTGCCCGCCTTCGACGGTGCCGTGCTCGTCGCCGTGGACGGCAACGACCTGGTCGACGTGTCCTCCGTGGCGCCCACGTCGAGCGCCCTGTGCAACCTGCCCGATCCCGCGGCCGCGATCCGGCGCGCCGGCCCGCTGCCGAAGGTCGCGCCGCTCGCCGCGGTGCTCGCCAACAGCGCGGAGGACGCCCGGTCCCACGGCACGCCGTGGCTGATGGCGCCCTGCGACCTGCAGGCGATCAAGGCGGCGGGCGTGACGTTCGTCGCGAGCATGCTCGAGCGCGTGATCGAGGAGCAGGCGCGCGGGGACCCGGGGAAGGCCGAGTCGGTCCGCGCCGCCATCGTCGCGATCATCGGCGACGATCTCGCCAGCGTGCGGCCGGGCTCGCCGGAGGCGGCCAGGCTCAAGGACGCGCTGATCGCGCAGCACGCGTGGTCGCAGTACCTGGAGGTCGGCATCGGGCCGGACGCGGAGATCTTCACCAAGTCGCAGCCGATGTCGGCGGTCGGGACCGGCGCCGAGATCGGCATCCATCCGAAGTCGGAGTGGAACAATCCGGAGCCCGAGATCGTGCTCGCGGTCGGCAGCCACGGGAAGACGGTCGGCGTCACGCTCGGCAACGACGTCAACCTGCGCGACTTGAGGGCCGCAGCGCGCTCCTGCTCGGGAAGGCCAAGGACAACAACGCCTCCTGCGCGATCGGGCCGTTCATCCGGATCTTCGACGCGCACTTCACGATGGACGACGTGCGCCGCTGCGACCTCGCGATGCGCGTGGAAGGCCCGGACGGCTTCGTGCTCGACGGCTCGTCGGCGCTCTCGAAGATCAGCCGCGATCCCGAGGACCTGGCCGGGCAGGCGATCGGTCCCAATCACCAGTACCCCGACGGCTTCATGCTGTTCCTCGGCACGATGTTCGCGCCGACCAAGGACCGCCACGGCCCCGGGCTCGGGTTCACGCACGTGGTGGGCGACCTCGTCACCATCGGCACGCCGAAGCTGGGCGCGCTCGTCAACCGCGTCAACACCTCCGACCGCATCGCGCCGTGGACCTACGGCGCCGGTGCCCTGATGGCCACGCTCGCGCGGCGCGGCCTCCTCAGCGCGTAAAGGACTTCCAGCGATGGCCGAACCGTTCCGCAATCTGATCGACGGCGAGTGGGTGGCGGGCGCCTCCACCAGCCTCAACCGCAATCCGTCCGACACCAACGACGTCGTCGGCGAGTACGCGCAGGCCGACGCCGCGCAGGCGCGGGCCGCCATCGCGGCGGCGAAGGCCGCGTTCCCCGCGTGGTCGACGGGCTCCATCCAGGAGCGCGCGAACATCCTCGACCGCGCGGGCTCCGAGATCCTCGCGCGCAAGGACGAACTCGGCACGCTGCTCTCCCGCGAGGAGGGCAAGACGCTGCCCGAGGGGATCGGCGAGGCGATGCGCGCCGGGCAGATCTTCAAGTTCTTCGCGGGCGAGGTGGTGCGCCTCGCGGGCGAGAAGCTGCCGTCGGTGCGGCCGGGCGTGGACGTCGAGGTCACGCGCGAGCCGCTCGGCGTGATCGGCCTCATCACGCCGTGGAACTTTCCCATCGCGATTCCCGCGTGGAAGATCGGGCCGGCGCTCGCGTACGGCAACACGGTGGTGATCAAGCCGGCCGATCTCGTGCCCGGCTGCGCGTGGGCGATCGCGGAGATCCTCGCGCGGGCCGGCCTGCCGAAGGGCGTGCTCAACCTCGTGATGGGTCGTGGTTCGGTGGTCGGCGAGGCGCTCGTCACGAGCCCCGACGTCACCGGCATCTCGTTCACCGGCAGCGTGCCGACCGGCCGCGCGATCGCGGCCAAGGCCATCGCGCGGATGGCGAAGGTGCAGCTCGAGATGGGCGGCAAGAATCCGCTGGTGGTCCTCGACGACGCCGACCTGCCGACCGCGGTCAACGTCGCGGTGCAGGGCTCCTACTTCTCGACCGGCCAGCGCTGCACCGCGTCGTCGCGCATCATCGTCACCCCGGGCATCCACGACCGCTTCGTGGCGGCGGTCGCGGACAAGCTCGCGACCCTGCGCGTGGACAACGCGCTGCTGCCCGGCACCGACATCGGCCCGGTCGTCGACGACGGCCAGCTCGGCATCGACGAGAAGTACGTCGCCGTCGGCAAGGCGGAGGGCGCCACGCTCGTCACCGGCGGCGAGCGCGTGGAGCGCGCCACCCCCGGCTACTATTTCTCGCCGGCGCTCTTCACCGGCGCCACCGGCACGATGCGCATCGCGCGCGAGGAGATCTTCGGTCCGGTCGCGTGCGTGATCAAGGCCCGCGACTACGACGAGGCCCTCGCGATCGCCAACGACACCGAGTTCGGCCTCTCCGCGGGCATCGTCACCACGTCGCTCAAGTACGCCTCGCACTTCAAGCGGCATTCGCAGGCGGGGATGGTGATGGTCAACGTGCCGACGGCGGGCGTGGACTACCACGTGCCGTTCGGCGGCCGGAAGGGCTCGAGCTACGGGCCGCGCGAGCAGGGGCGCTACGCCGCCGAGTTCTTCACGACGGTGAAGACCGCGTACACCGCGCCGTAAGGCGCGCGTTGTGGCGGCGCGGGCCGGCCCCGCGCCGCGGACCCAAGGGGGAGGGTGCGCCCGTGAACGCCGACGTCGCCGCGCAGGAAGCAGCCTTCACCCGCGACGAGCGGCTCGTGATCGCCGGCGCGGCGATCTCGATGCTGATCGTGCAGATGGACTGGTTCGCGCTCAACCTCGCGCTGCCCGCCATCGCCCGCCACTTCGGCGTCGCGACCACCGACCTGCAGTGGGTGGTGTCGGGCTACATGCTCTCCATCGGCGCGCTGATGGTGACCGCCGGCCGGCTGGCCGACATCTACGGGCGGCGGCGCGTGATCCTGATCGGCCTCGCGATCTTCGGCGTCGTGTCGTTCGTGTGCGGCATCGCGCAGGACGAGGTATGGCTCATCGTCGCCCGCGTCGTCCACGGGGTCGGCGCGGCGCTCATCTTCCCGGTGTCGATCGCGGTGGTGTCGGCGACGTTCAGCGGACCCCGGCAGGCGCGCGCGATCGGGGTCGTGCTGGGCGTCTCGGCCATCGGGCAGGCGTTGGGGCCGTTCGTCGGCGGGACGTTCGCGCAGTACCTCAACTGGCGCGGCGTGTTCTTCATCAACATCCCGTTCTGCGCGGTCGCGATGGTCCTGCTGCTGCGCTACGTGCAGGAGTCGCGCGACGAGAACGCCGACCGCCACATCGACATCCCCGGCATGCTGGCGATCACCGGCGGCCTCGTCGCCATCAGCCTCGCGTTCGACCGCGGCGAGGCCTGGGGCTGGACCTCCGCGCGCACGCTCGGCACGCTGGCCGCCGGCGTTGTCCTGCTGATCGCGTTCGTTGCGATCGAGAAGCGCGTGCGCTCGCCGCTCATCGACCTCGGCCTCTTCCGCAACCGCGCGTTCGACGCGGTGGTGATCGCGGGTGCGCTGTCCAACGTGGTGTTCTGCTTCGTCGCGGTGTTCTCCGCGCTGTACCTGCAGCAGGCGCGCGGCATGTCGCCGTTCGCCTGCGGCCTCGTGTTCCTGGCGCTCTCGGCCGGGGCGGGCTCCGCGAGCTACTACTCGGGACGCCTCGCCGGGCACTTCCCCGCCGACCGCCTGATGGCGCTCGGCATGGCGATCAGCGCGGTGGGCATCGTCGGCCTCACCAGCGTGGAGTCGCTGTGGCTGTACGTGCCGCTGTTCGCCGTCACCGGCATCGGCCTCGGGCTCGGCTGGGCGCTCGCCAATGTCGCCACCCAGATGGTGGTGCCGCCGCAGTTCATCGGGGCGGCGTCCGGGATCACGCTGACCGCGCTCGTGATGCTGGGGGCGGTCGGCGTGGCGATCGGTGCCGCCGTCCTCGAAATCCTCGCCGGGTCGCCGCAGGCCGCCGGCGGCGATGCGGCCGCGATTCACACCGTGCTGCGTGCCGGTGCCGCCCTCGCGGCCGCCGGCGCGGCCTGCCTCGTGCTCTTCGGCCCGCGCAACGCCGCCGCCCCGCAGGCGCCGGCGACCACCGCGTCGCCGTGATCGAATGTGCGGCGGCGCCGTGCCGCCGCGCCGCCTCCCTCCGCCAGGAACTGTCATGCAGATCCGCCAGCCCGTCCACAGCGAGCACGCGCGCACCCTCGACACCGAGGGCCTGCGCCGCCACTTCCTCGTCGAGCGCATCTTCGCGCCCGGCGAGATCACGCTCACCTACAGCCAGATCGACCGCATCATCGTCGGCGGCATCTGCCCGACCGACGGGCCGCTCGCGTTCGCGCCGGAACTCGGGCGCCACACGGGCACGGACTTCTTCCTCGAGCGCCGCGAGCTCGGCCTCATCAACATCGGCGGCGACGCCGTCGTGACGATCGACGGCGCGCGCTTCGACGTGCGGGCGGAGGAGGCGCTCTACATCGGGCAGGGCGCGCGTGCCGTGGGCTTCGCGAGCGCGGACCGCGCGCGTCCCGCGAAGCTGTACTTCAACAGCTGCCCCGCGCACGTGTCGTATCCGCACCGCCGCGTGACACTGGCCGAGGCCGACCCGGAGACGCTGGGCAGCCTGGAGACGGCCAATCGCCGCACCATCCACAAGTTCCTGGTGCCGAAGGTGCTGCCCACGTGCCAGCTCTCCATGGGCATGACGCGCCTCGAGCCGGGCAGCGTGTGGAACACGATGCCCTGCCACACGCACGACCGGCGGATGGAGGTCTACTTCTACTTCGGCCTGCCGCCCGACGCCGCGGTCTTCCACATGCTGGGCGAGCCGACCCAGACCCGGCACCTCGTCGTGCGCAACGAGCAGGCGGTGATCAACCCGAGCTGGTCGATCCACTCCGGGGTGGGCACGCGTGCCTACACGTTCATCTGGGGGATGTGCGGCGAGAACCAGGTGTTCTCCGACATGGACCACGTGAAGATGGCCGACCTGCGCTGAACTGCGACGGTCTGCCACGGTGCCGCGCGCGCAGTTTTTTGCGTTGCGGCAAATCCCCGAGACTAAGGGGGTTTCCCACCGCTGCTCGCGCGCTCGGGGGCGCCCCGGCGGGCCCACAATGGGCACATGGGAGCGCGGGCCCGCCCCATGCGGGCACGGACGCGACATGAAGAACCTCTTGCGGTCCCCGGCCATCGGCACGGGTTCGAAGCTGATCGACGCGCAACTCGCGTGGCTCGCCCACCCGGGCGAACTCGCGTCCCGGATGACCGGGCTCGCGACGGAACTCATGCGCCTGCAGGTGCACTCCGGCTGCCGGGTGCTGGGCATGCCCGACCCCGACCCCGTCGCGGCCAAGGCCGAGGACGAGCGGTTCACCGACGTCGCGTGGTCGCAGTCGGCGGCGTTCGACGCGGCGAAGGAGTGGTATCTCGCGTGGACGCGCCACACCGAGGACATGCTGTACGCGACGCCGGGCATCGACGACAAGAGCCGCCGGCAGGCCGCGTTCTGGGCGCGCCAGTGGCTGAATGCCATCGCGCCGACGAATTTCCTGTGGACCAACCCGGTGGCGCAGAAGCGCGCGCTCGAGACCGGCGGCCGCAGCCTGGAGGCGGGCATGCGCCGCTTCCTCGGGGACGTCGCGGCAGGCACCGTGCGGATGACCGATCCCGGGGCCTTCAAGGTCGGCGAGAACATCGCCACCACGCCCGGCGCGGTGGTGTTCCGCAACCGCCTGCTCGAGGTGCTCCACTACGCGCCGACCCGCCCGCAGGTGCACGCGGAGCCGGTGGTGCTGGTCGTGCCGTGGATCAACAAGTTCTACGTGCTCGACCTCAACCCGCGCAAGAGCCTCGTGCGCTACCTGCTCGACCAGGGCTACGACGTGTTCATCACGAGCTGGCGCAACCCGGACGCGTCGCTCGCGGACGTCGGCTTCGGCGACTACCTGACGGAAGGCGTGGACGTGATCGTCAACGTCGCGCGCAGCTTCACCGGCGCGAAGCGCGTGCACGCGGTCGGCTACTGCATCGGCGGCACGGCGCTCGCGATGTACATGGCGTGGGCCAACCGCCACTACGGGCCGCAGGCGATGCCCGTCGCGGACTGGACGCTCTTCAATACGCTGGTCGACTTCGGCAAGCCCGGCGACATCGAGGTGTTCATCGACGAGGCGAGCGTCGCGCGGCTCGTCGCGGACATGGAGCGCAAGGGCTTCCTCGACGGCGCGTCGATGGCGTCGACCTTCCGTCTCCTGCGCAGCAACAGCCTCATCTGGCATTACGTCGTGCACGGCTGGCTGTACGGCGAGGAGCCGCCGCCTTCCGACGTCCTGTACTGGAACATCGACACCACGCGCATGCCGGCCGCGCAGCACAGCTGGTACCTGCGCGAGCTGTACCTCGAGAACCGGCTGGTCGAGCCCGACGCCCTGGAACTCGCGGGCCAGAAGCTCGACCTCCGCGCGATCCGCCAGCCGCTGTACGCGGTGGCGGCCGAGGACGATCACATCACGCCGTGGGAGCAGACGTTCCGCGTGGTGAACCTGGTGCGCGGCGGGACGCGCTTCGTGCTGACAACGTCGGGACACATCCTGGGCATCATCAATCCGCCCGTCGATCCGCCGAAGCGCCGGTTCTGGGCGGGCGAGGCGCCGCGCAGCGTCGTGCCCGCGAAGTGGCGCAGCGGCTGCGACGTGCAGCCCGGCACCTGGTGGCCGGACTGGATGGCGTGGCTCGGACCGCGCGCGGGCGCGATGGTGCCGGCGCGGCCGGCCGCGACGCGCGAGTTTCCGGAACTGGCACCCGCACCCGGTACCTACGTGTTCGAGCACTGACCCGAACCCAGGCCGGCACTATGCCGATGCACGGGGTCTGACCCCATGCGGGGCCAGACCCCTCGCGTCAGACCCCTTGCATCAAGCCGGCACGCTCACCGACGGCAGCCCCGACAGCGCCATCGCCAGCTCCGACTCGTCGTAGTCGAGGTCGCGCAGCTTGCCGCTGAAGTAGTCGATGTACGCCTGCATGTCGAAGTGCCCGTGGCCGCACAGGTTGAAGAGGATCGCGCGGGACACGCCTTCCTCGCGGCAGCGGATCGCCTCGTCGATCGCGCCCTTCACGGCGTGGTTCGCTTCCGGCGCCGGCACGATGCCCTCGGCGCGCGCGAACGTCACGCCCGCCTCGAACACCTTGGACTGGTGGTACGCCTTCGCGCGGATCAGGCCGAGGTCCATGAGGTGCGACACCATCGGCGCCATGCCGTGGTAGCGCAGGCCGCCGGCGTGGAAGCCGGGCGGCGTGAACGTCGAGCCCAGCGTGTGCATCTTGGTGAGCGGCGTCAGGTGCGCGGTGTCGCCGAAGTCGTACGCGAACCGGCCGCGCGTGAGGCTCGAGCACGCCAGCCGGCTCGATCGCGACGACGTCCACATGCCGCCCGTGGCGCAGTTGCGCGCCGAGGAACGGGAACGCGATGCCTGCGAAGTTCGAGCCGCCGCCCGTGCAGCCGACGATCACGTCGGGGTAGTCGTCCGCGAGGTCGAGCTGCTCCATCGCCTCGAGGCCGATCACCGTCTGGTGCAGCAGCACGTGGTTGAGCACGCTGCCGAGCGCGTACTTGGTGTCGTCGCGCTGCGCGGCCACCTCGACCGCTTCGGAGATCGCGATCCCGAGGCTGCCGGGGTGATCGGCGCGCTGCGCGAGGATCGCGCGGCCCGACTGCGTCTCGGTGGACGGCGACGCGACGCAGCGCGCGCCGTAGGTCTCCATCAGCGCGCGGCGGTACGGCTTCTGGTCGTACGACACGCGCACCATGAACACCTGCACCTCGAGCCCGAAGAGCGCGCCTGCGAACGCGAGCGAACTGCCCCACTGGCCCGCGCCGGTCTCGGTGATGAGGCGCTTGACGCCGGCTTCCTTGTTGTAGAACGCCTGCGCGACCGCCGTGTTCGGCTTGTGGCTGCCCGCGGGCGACACGCCCTCGTACTTGTAGTAGATGCGCGCCGGCGTCTGCAGCACTTTCTCGAGGCGCCGGGCGCGGTAGAGCGGCGTGCAGCGCCACTGGCGGTACACGTCGCGGACCGGCCCGGGAATCTCGATGTCGCGCTCGGTCGACACCTCCTGCGCGATGAGCGCCATCGGGAAGAGCGGCGCCAGGTCGTCGGGGCCGATGGGCTTATGCGTACCCGGGTGCAGCACCGGTGCCAGCGGCCGCGGCAGGTCGGCGGCGAGGTTGTACCAGGCCTTCGGGATGCGGGATTCGTCGAGGAGGTACTTGACCGAGTCGTTCATGGCGCGCGCTCCGCGTGTGGGCAAACCATCGAGTCTAGGCGACGCGTGCGCCCGCGTTCATTGACGGGACGCAAGGACGCGGGGCGCGCCACCCGGCCCATGCGGTGTCAGACACCGCCTATGAGGCGTCTGACACCGAGGCTTGGCGCGGCGCTTACTTGCGGCCCTTGAAGGCGATGACCTTCTGCTTCTGCTCGCCCAGGCCCTGGATGCCGAGGGTGATCACGTCGCCGGGCTTGAGATAGGTCGGCGGCTTCATGCCGAGGCCCACGCCCGGCGGGGTGCCGGTGGTGATCACGTCGCCGGGCAGCAGCGTCATGTAGCGCGAGACGTCGGCGACGAGCGCCGCGGCGCCGAAGATCATCGTCTTGGTGTTGCCGCGCTGGCGCTTCTCGCCGTTGACGTCGAGCCACATGTCGAGGTTCTGCACGTCCTTGATCTCGTCGCGCGTGACCATCCACGGCCCGAGCGGCCCGAACGTGTCGCAACCCTTGCCCTTGCTCCACTGCGAGCCGCCGTGCTTCATCTGGTAGTCGCGCTCGGACACGTCGTTGATCACGCAGTAGCCGGCGATGTAGCGCAGCGCGTCCTTCTCGGCGACGTAGCTCGCCTTGCGGCCGATCACGATGCCCAGTTCCACTTCCCAGTCGGTGGCCTTGGAGTCCTTGGGGATCATCACGTTGTCGTTCGGCCCGACGATGCAGGTCGGCGACTTGAAGAACACGACCGGCGCCTCGGGAATCGGCGAACCGGTTTCCTTCGCGTGGTCGATGAAGTTGAGGCCGATCGCGACGAACTTCGACGGTGTGGCGACACAGGGGCCGAGACGCTGCTTGCCCTTCACGAGCGGCAGCTTCTTCGGGTCGAGCTTCGCGAGCGCGGTCAGCGACGCCGGCGCGAGCGCCTCGCCGTCGATGTCGGCCACCTTGCGCGACAGGTCGCGCAGGTTGCCGTCAGCGTCGATGAGGCCGGGCTTTTCCTTGCCGGCGGGGCCATAGCGACAGAGTTTCATGCTTCCTCCTTATTGAGATCAAAGTCGGGCGCGCTGCGCGCGCCCGTTTCCACGAGAAGTTTTCAGATAGTCATGCCGCCGTCCACGCTGAACACCTGCCCCGTCGCGAACGCCGATTCGTCCGACGCGAGGAAGATCACGACCGGCGCGATCTCCTCGGCCTTGGCGAGGCGCCCCATCGGCTGCCGCGCGATGAACATCTTGCGCGCCTCGACCGGATCGGCGAACGCGTTGATGCGGTCGGCGAGCGACGGCGTGTCGACGGTGCCCGGCGCGATCGCGTTGCAGCGCACGCCCTTCTGCACGAAGTCGGCCGCGACCGCCTTGGTGAGGCCGATCACCGCCGCCTTGCTGGTGCCGTACACGAAGCGGTTGGGCAGGCCCTTGATCGAGCCCGCGACCGAGGCCATGTTGATGATCGACGCCCACTTGCCTTCCTTCTGGAAGCGCTCGAGCATCTTGGGCACCGCGGCCTGGATCGCGATGTACATCGCGCGGACGTTGAGGTTCATGCTGAAGTCCCAGTCCTTGGGCTTGCATTCCAGGATCGAGCCGTGGTGCACGTACCCCGCGCAGTTGAACAGGATGTCGAGCGCCGGCAGTTCCGCCAGCGTGGCCTGCACCGCGGCGTCGTCGAGGACGTCGAGCCGGCGCGTCGTGACGTTGGGCACGCCCTTGAAGGCGTCCAGCAGCTCGGCGCGGACGTCGGTGGCGATCACCTGCGCGCCCTCCTGCGCCATCTGCAGGGCACAGGCGTAGCCCATCCCCTGGCCGGCCGCGGTGACCAGTGCCGTCTTGCCGGCGAGTCTTCCTGACATTGCGCTTCCTCCTGCGTGGATGGCCGGCGCCGTCGGATGCGGCGCGCGTGCCGGATGGGAGATCTACTCTAGCGCAGGCCGCAGCGACACCGCAGGGTCGGCCCAGTTCGAGTTCGGGACGTGCGCGAACCAGCCGGGGCGCCCCGGGTCACGGTCGTACGGATAGCCACCCAACTCGCGATAGAGCTCGTGATAGCGCGCCAGGCGTTCGCGGTCGAGGGTGACACCCAGGCCGTGCGCGTCCGGCACGCGGATCGCGCCGCCCTCGTAGCGCATGAGGCCGCCGGTGATCACGTCGTCGGTGAGGTGGTGGTAATGCGCGTCGGCCGCGTAGCCCAGGTTCGGCACCACCGCCCCCATGTGCAGCATCGTCGCGAGCTGGATGCCCAACTCGCCCGAGCTGTGCACGGCCACGCCGAGGCCCATCGTCTCGCACACGCCGGCCGCCTTGATGCACGGCCGGATGCCGCCCCAGAACGTGGTGTCGAGCAGGATGACGTCCACCGCGCCGTCCCGCACGTTGGCGGCGAGCTGCTCGAAGTTGACGACCACGGTGTTGGTCGCGGTCGGCAACGGCACGAACTCCTTCCATTTCAACTGCGGCATGCCCCAGACCCGGGTCCTCGTAATAGTCGTTGCGGATGTCGAGGATCACCCTGCCCAGGCGATCGCGTCGGCGAGCGACAGGGCGGAGTTGGGGTCGTAGCGGAAGCGCTCGCCGGGCAGCGACCGCGCGAGCGCGCGGTAGCAGGCGAGCTCGTGCATCGGCGGGTACACGCCGCCCTTCAGCTTGTGCGACGTGAAGCCGTGCCTGGCCTTCAGCTCCGCGGCATTGGCGACGAGCTGCTCGGGCGTGCGCACCTCGCCTTCGCCGGTGTCGGGATTCGCGTAGCGGAAGAAGAGGTAGCTCGCGAAGTCGACGCGGTCGCGCAGCTTGCCGCCGAGCAGCGCGTGCACGGGCACGCCGAGCTTCTGCCCCATGATGTCGAGGCAGGCGAACTCGATCGCGGCGTGCAGTTGCGTGCGGTTGTTGTAGAGGCTCGCGGTCGGGTTGCAGATCTTGAGGCGCATCGCCTCGAGCTGGAACACGTCGTGCCCGCGCAGGTAGGGCAGGAGGCCCAGGAAGGCGCGCGTGGCGTCCTCGCCGCCGCCGCCCATCTCGCCCAGGCCGAGGTAACCGTCCGCGGTCTCGACCTCCACGATCGTGCGCACGAAGCGGCCCCAGTGCGCGCCGTTGCTGTGCAGGATGGGCGCCTCGAGCGGTACGGTGACGGGCGTGGCGCGGATGGCGGCGATCGTGGTGGACATGACGGGGAGGGGTGCGCGAAGGGCGCCGGCGGGCGGCAATCCAGCCTGCGATTGTAGCCGGTGCGGCGGGAATTGGTAATACCACTTGACCACTTGGCCCGCAGCCTTTAGCCTTGCGGGCGCCTCGAACGACCGCCTCCGACACGCTCCCGCGCCCCCCCCTCCAGCCGCGCCCACGCCATGCCGTTCCAGAGCATCGAGCCCCGCCGGCTGTACCGGCAGATCGCCGACCAGATCCGGACCCTCATCAAGAGCGGCGAGTTCCCCTCCGGCGCGCGCCTGCCTCCCGAGCGCGACCTCGCGAAGCAGCTGGGGGTGTCGCGGCCGTCCGTGCGCGAGGCGCTCATCGCGCTCGAGGTCGAGGGCCTGGTCGAGGTGCGCATCGGGTCCGGCATCTACGTTCGCGGCGCCGACACGCGCGCCGCGAACGACGAGGTGCCGCAGGCGGAGGCCGGGCCGTTCGAACTGCTGCGGGCGCGCTACGTGATCGAATCCGAGTGCGCGGCACTGGCGGCGAAGGCGGCCACCAAGGCGCAGGTCGCCGCGATCGGGGACGCGCTGGCGCTCATGGAGCAGGAGTTCGCGTCCGGCGTCGCGCAGCCGCTCAACGGCGACCGGCTGTTCCACCTGCGCATCGCCGAGGCGACGGGCAACGGGGCGCTGGTCGCGGTGATCAACCTGTTGTGGGACGAGCGCACCGGGCGGCTGTTCCAGCAGCTCGAGCACCACTACGACACGCCGGCCCTGTGGGAGGCGGCGGTCGCCGAGCACCACCGCATCCACGAGGCGATCGCGGCGAAGGACGCGAAGGCGGCGCGGGCGGCGATGCAGAAGCATCTCAACATGGCGTACAAGCGCTTCTCCACTGGCTGGGACAGGAGTAAGTAAATAGGTCAGAAGGGTGCGCAAGGCTGACGCCGCGCACCCATGGAAAAATCTCGACGCTGACCGCCGCGCGAGAAGCGGAAGTGGGGAAAATCGCCGGCGGAGCCGGACGATTTTCCGGAGTTGGTGACGGCGCGCGGCATGCGCGGCGCCGGGGGATAATCGAGGGTTGGCGGCGCTGCCGCACCGTACTGGAGATAAGCCATGCTTGCCTGCCGCATCCACGCCAAGGAAGACCTGCGCATCGAGGACATGAGCGCGCCCGAGCCCGGCCCGGGCGAGGTGCTGCTGCGCCTCGGTGCCGGCGGCATCTGCGGGTCCGACCTGCACTACTACTTCGAGGGCCGCAACGGCAGCTTCATCGTGCGCGAGCCGCTCATCCCCGGCCACGAGGCGTCGGCGGTGGTCGCCGGCATCGGCGCGGGCGTCACGCGCGTCAAGGTGGGCGACAAGGTGGCGGTCTCGCCGTCGCACGCCTGCGGCCGCTGCGACTACTGCCGCGAGGGCCGCGAGCACCTGTGCCACTCGATGCGCTTCCTCGGCAGCGCGTCGCGCTACCCGCACGTGCAGGGCATGTTCCAGGAATACTTCGTGATGGGCGAGCGCCAGTGCTACCCCGTGCACGGCGACATCTCGCTCGGCGAGATCGCGTTTGCCGAGCCGCTGGCGGTCGGCCTGCACGGGATCACCCGGGGCGGCGACCTCCTCGGCAAGTCGGTGCTCATCACCGGCGCGGGCACGATCGGCTGCGTGACCGTGATGGCCGCGCGGCTCGCGGGAGCGCGCAAGATCACCGTCACCGACGTCCTCGACCGCCCGCTCGCGCAGGCGAAGCTCGTCGGCGCCGACGTCACGCTGCGCGCGGACCGCGAGGCGGACGCCCTGAAGGACCCGCAGTTCGACGTCGCCTACGAGGTCTCCGGCAACTTCAATGCGCTCAAGACCTGTGTCGCCGCCACCAAGCGCGGCGGCGTCATCGTGCAGGTCGGCACGCTGCCGCACGAGCCGCTGCCCTTCGTCGTCAACGAGCTGATGGCGAAGGAACTCGACCTGCGGGGCGCGTTCCGCTGGGGCATCGAGTTCGACTGGGCCGTCGACTACCTGTCGTCGCGCCGCCTCGACGTGCGTCCGCTGCTTTCCGGCCAGTTCGACCTCAAGGACGCGCACGCGGCGTTCTCGGCGGCGGCCGACAAGAACAAGAACACCAAGATCCAGATCGTCGTCCACTGATCGCCGGGCCCCGTGGACGAGGGGCCCGTATCCACCGCTCACCCGAAGGAGGAAGCCATCATGCAAGTCACCCGCAGGTTCGCCCTGGCGGCCGTCGCCGCCGCCGCCATCCTGGCCATCGCGCCGGCCAGCGCCCAGCAGAAGCTCAAGTGGGCGCACGTCTACGAGACCAGCGAGCCGTACCACACCGAGTCGGTGTGGGCCGCGCAGGAGATCAAGAAGCGCACCAACGGCAAGTTCGACATCGAGGTTTTCCCGGCCAGCACGCTCGGCAAGGAAACCGACATCAACCAGGGCCTGACGCTCGGCACGGTCGACATGATCATCAGCGGCCCGTCGTTCGCGGCGCGCACCTACCCGCGCATCGGCATCGCGTACTACCCGTTCATCTTCCGCGACGCCGACCACCTCATCGCCTACTCGAAGAGCCCGATCTTCGCGGAGATGACCGAGGAGTTCCGCAGAAGACCGGCATCCAGATCACGCCTACCTACACGTACTACGGCGCGCGCCACACGTCGTCGAACAAGCCGTTCACCGACTGCGCGGGCATGAAGGGCCTCAAGATCCGCGTGCCGGACGTGCCGGCCTACATGGCCACCCCGAAGGCCTGCGGGTGCGAACCCGCGCCGATCGCGTTCGCCGAGGTGTACCTCGCGCGCAAGAACGGCACGGTTGAGGCGCAGGAGAACCCGCTCACCACCATCGAGGCCAAGAAGTTCTACGAGGTGCAGAAGGCGATCATGCTGACGGGCCACATCGTCGACGGCCTGACGACGCAGATCCCGGCATCCGCACGTGTGGAACAAGCTCACCCCGGACGAGCAGAAGATCTTCGTCGAGGTGACGCGTGAAGCCGCGGCCCGCGCGACGGACAAGATCAAGAAGCGCGAGGCCGAACTGGTCGACGAGTTCAAGAAGAAGGGCCTGCAGATCGTGCCGGTGAACCGCCAGAGCTTCGTGGACGCCGTGCTGAAGAACTCGCCGGTCGAGTCGCTCGGCTACTCCAAGGCCGACTACGACAAGATCGTCGCGATCAAGTAATCCCCGCGCGGCCCTGCGCCGCGCGCCCGACGTCCCCGCCGGCCTCGCCGCCGGCGTGCGCTCCCCCGCGGAGCGTGCGCCGGCGCGACGGCCGGTGCCGAATACGCACCTGCCAGCGAGCCCCCCCATGAAGATCGTCGAAGGACAGAACGAAGTGCCGCCGTCGACCGGGCCGGTCATCGACGACGAAGGCCACTTCCATGCCACCGACGCCCCGATCGACCTCGGCGAGTACCTGGTCGAGGACTGGATCTCCCTCGGCTTCTTCTGGCTCCTCGGCCTGTGCGTGTTCTACCAGTTCTTCACGCGATACGTGCTGAACAACTCGGCGGCGTGGACCGAGGAGATCGCGCGCTACCTCCTCATGGCCACGGTATTCATCGCGATCGCGGCCACCACGCGCCGGACGCGGCACATCCACGTCGACTTCCTGTACCGGCTGGTGCCCGCGCCGGTCGGCCGCGTGCTCTCGACGCTGGTCGACCTGATCCGGATCGCCTTCTTTGCGACGGCGGTCGTGCTGACCATCGAGATGATGACCAAGATGAGCAACCTGCAGATGACGATCATCGACCTGCCGATGAACATCGTCTACGCCGTCTGCGGCGTGGGGTTCGCGGCGGCGGCGTTCCGCTCGGTGCAGGTGGCCATCGAGAACTGGAAGCGCGGCTTCTCGATCCTCGAGCGGCCCGAGCACGCGATCGAGGAGACCATCGAATGAAGGCTCCCCGCGCGTACCTTCCGGAGCAGGCACGATGACCGGCACCCTCCTCACCTCGTTCCTCGCCCTGATGGTGACCGGCGTGCCGGTCGCCATCGCGATGGCGGGTGCTTCGCTCCTCTTCATCTGGCTGTCGGGCACCACGCCGTCGATGGTCGTTGTCCACCGGATGTTCTCCGGCATCGACAGCTTCCCGCTGCTCGCCGTGCCGTTCTTCATCCTCGCCGGCAACCTGATGAACAACGCCGGCATCACCAACCGGATCTACAACTTCGCCCTGGCGCTCGTCGGCTGGATGAAGGGCGGCCTGGGCCACGTGAACATCATCGGCTCGGTGATCTTCGCGGGCATGTCGGGCACCGCCATCGCCGACGCCGCGGGCCTGGGCACCATCGAGATCAAGGCGATGCGCGACCACGGGTACAGCAAGGAGTTCTCGGTCGGCGTGACCGCGGCCTCCGCGACGCTGGGCCCCATCATCCCGCCGTCGCTGCCGTTCGTGATCTACGGCATGGTCGCCAACGTCTCCATCGGGCAACTGTTCCTGGCGGGCATCCTGCCGGGCCTCGTGATGACCGTGCTGATGATGCTGACGGTGGCCTACTTCGCGCACAAGAACAACTGGGGTGCGGACATCAAGTTCGTGTGGAGCCGCGTGGGCAAGGCGATGATCGAGCTGGGCATCGTCATCGGCTTCCCGCTCGCGATATGGGTCGCCGTGCTGATGGGTGCCAACCCGACGCTCGCTACCGCCGTCGCGCTGGTGCTGCTCTTCGCCTCCGACTGGAAGTGGAAGTTCGAGGCGGTGCTGCCGATCATGACGCCGGTGCTGCTGATCGGCGGCATGACCACCGGCATCTTCACGCCGACCGAGGGCGCGGTCGCTGCCGTCGTGTGGGCGCTGATCCTCGGCCTCTTCTGGTACCGCACGCTGTCGTTCAAGATGCTGATCAAGGTGTCGATGGAGACCATCGAGACCACGGCGACCGTGCTCTTCATCGTCGCGGCCGCGTCGATCTTCGGCTGGCTGCTGACCGCGACCCGCGTGACGGACATGGTCACCGCATGGGTGCTGGGCTTCACGCACTCGCCGTGGGTGTTCCTGCTGCTCGTCAACCTGCTGCTGCTCTTCGTCGGGTGCTTCCTCGAGCCGACGGCGGCCATCCTGATCGCGATTCCCGTGCTGATGCCGGCCGTGCAGCAGCTCGGCATCGACCCGGTGCACTTCGGGCTCATCGTCGTGCTGAACCTGATGATCGGCCTCCTGCATCCACCGATGGGGATGGTGCTGTTCGTGCTGGCGAGGGTGGCGAACATGTCGCTGGAGCGCACCACCATCGCGATCCTGCCGTGGCTGGTGCCGCTGCTCGGCAGCCTCATCCTCATCACCTACGTGCCGCAGATCTCGCTCTGGCTGCCGAAGATGTTCTACTGAGGGACGTGGCATGAGCCGCATCGAGCGCGTCGAGATCCTGCAGGTCAACCTGCCGCCGAAGGTCGTCCGCACCGACGCGATCCAGTCGTTCGCGCTGCAGGAGACGCCGATGGTGCGCATCACGTGCGCCGACGGCGCCACCGGCACAGGCTACACCTACACGATCGGCACCGGCGGGTCGTCGGTGGTGGCGCTGTTGCGGGACCACCTCGCGCCGCGGCTCATCGGCCGCGACGCGGACGAGGTCGAGGCGATCTGGAAGGACCTCTTCTTCGCGACCCACGCCACGGCGGTGGGCGCGATCACGAGCCTGGCGCTCGCCGCGATCGACACCGCGCTGTGGGACCTGAAGGCGCGCCGCGCGGGGCTGCCGCTGTGGAAGGCGGCCGGCGGCGCCCAGTCGCGCGTGCCGGTCTACACGACCGAGGGCGGCTGGCTCCACCACTCGGCGCAGCAGCTGATCGACGAGGCGCTGGCCGCGCAGGCGCAGGGCTTCCGCGGCGCCAAGATGAAGGTCGGCAAGCCGTCGCGGGCAGAGGACGTCGCGCGCCTAGCGGCGGTGCGCGAGGCGGTAGGCGACGCCTTCGAGCTGATGGTCGACGCCAACCAGGCGTTCACCGTCGCCGAGGCGCTGCGCCGCGCCCACGCGTACGAAGGCCTGATGCTCGCGTGGTTCGAGGAGCCGCTGCCCGCGGAGGACCTCGGGGGCCACATCGAACTCGCCCGGCAGGCACGCATGCCGATCGCGGTCGGCGAGTCGCTCTACCATCCCTCCCACTTCCGCGAATACCTCGAACGCGGCGCCTGCTCCGTGGTCCAGGTGGACTGCGCGCGGATCGGCGGCATCACGCCGTGGCTCAAGGTGGCCCACCTCGCGGAGACGTTCAACCTCCCGGTGTGCCCGCACTTCCTGATGGAACTGCACGTGTCGCTGTCGGCGGCGGTGCCGAACGGGGCGTGGGTGGAGTACATTCCCCAGTTGGACGATGTCACCACGTCCCGCATGGCGTTGGCCGACGGCTTCGCCATCCCCCCGGCCACCCCCGGGCTCGGCATCGACTGGGACTGGCGGGCGATCGAACGCCTCGCGGTCGCGCGCACCATCGTCGCGAACAAGGACTGACGCCATGCTGACCCGCTCCTCGCTCACCATCCGCCTGCATCCGAACGACGACGTCGTCATCGCCCGCACGCAGCTCGTCGGCGGCACCAAGCTGCTCGACGAGGACGTCACGGTGGCGGGCCTCGTGCCGCCCGGCCACAAGGTCGCCACCCGCGCGCTGAAGGCCGGCGACCCGGTGCGCCGCTACAACCAGATCATCGGCTTCGCGAGCCGCGACGTGGCACCCGGCGAGCACGTGCACCTCAACAACCTCGCGATGGGCGCGTTCGAGCGCGACTACGCGTTCGGCGCCGACGCGAAGCCCACGCAGTACGCGGCGGAGCCGGCGACGTTCATGGGCATCGTGCGCCCGGACGGCCGCGTGGCCACCCGCAACTACATCGGGATCCTGTCGACGGTGAACTGCTCGGCGACGGTGGCGCGCGGCATCGCGGACCACTTCACCCGCGAGCGCCTCGCCGCGTACCCGAACGTCGACGGCGTGGTCGCGCTCACGCACGGCTCCGGCTGCGGGATGGACACGCAGGGCGAGGGCATGCAGGTCCTGCGCCGCACCCTGGGCGGCTACGCGAAGCACGCGAACTTCGCCGGCGTGCTGATGATCGGGCTGGGCTGCGAGGCCAACCAGATCAGCTCGCTGCTCGGCGCCGAGCAGCTCACGGAAGGCCCGCTGCTGCAGACGTTCAGCATCCAGGACACCGGCGGCACCGCGAAGACCATCGCGCACGGCATCCGGCTGATCGAAGGCATGCTGCCCCACGCGAATGCCGTGACCCGCCAGCCGGTGCCGGCGTCGAACCTCGTCGTCGGCCTGCAGTGCGGCGGCTCCGACGGCTATTCCGGCATCACCGCCAATCCCGCGCTCGGGGCGGCGGTGGACATCCTGGTCCGCCACGGCGGCACGGCGATCCTCTCCGAGACGCCCGAGATCTACGGCGCGGAGCACCTCCTCACCCGGCGCGCGGTGTCGCGCGCGGTCGGCGAGAAGCTCATCGCGCGCATCAGGTGGTGGGAGGACTACACCGCGCGCGAGCGCGGCGAGATGAACAACAACCCGTCGCCGGGCAACAAGGCCGGCGGGCTCACCACCATCCTCGAGAAGTCGCTCGGGGCGGTGGCCAAGGGCGGCACCACCAACCTGGTCGACGTGTACGAGTACGCCCAGCCGGTCACCGCCAGGGGCTTCGTCTACATGGACACGCCCGGCTACGACCCGGTGTCCGCGACGGGACAGGTGGCGGGCGGCGCGAACATGATCGTGTTCACGACCGGCCGCGGCTCCGCGTACGGCTGCGCGCCGGCGCCCTCGCTCAAGCTCGCGACCAACACCACGCTGTGGACGCGGCAGGAGGAGGACATCGACCTCAACTGCGGCGCCATCGCCGACGGGGACGCCACGATCGAGGGCACCGGCCAGCGGCTGTTCGAGCTGATGCTGGCGACAGCCTCGGGACAGAAATCGAAGAGCGAACTGCACGGGTACGGACAGAGCGAGTTCGTGCCCTGGTACCTGGGCGCGGTGATGTAGCGGGGCCTGCGCCCCGCGACACCGCGTCCGCCGGTTGACACACCCTTGACCCAACCGTAGTCTGCCGTAGTCGCCGCCGAAACGTGCCGGAGAGCACGGGTGCGCACGACACCATCGAGGAGGAGTACATGAAGCTGTTCACGAAGTTGGCCGCCGCGCTGGTCGCGGCCGGCGTGCTGGCCGTCGCCGCACCCGCATCCGCGCAGGAGAAGCTCACCGTCTGGTGGGTGAAGGGGTTCTACCCGTCCGAGGACCAGGCGCTGTACGACGCCATCAAGAAGTACGAGACCAAGACCGGGGTGAAGGTCGACCTGTCGCAGTACGCGGTGCAGGACGGCATCCCGAAGGTCGTCGCCGCGCTGGACGCCGGCAACCCGCCCGACGTCGCCTACATCGACGTGTTCGACTTCCAGGTCACCGGCAAGTGGGCGTTCGAAGGCAAGCTCGAGGACATCTCGGACGTCATCACGCCGATCAAGGGCCAGTTCCTGCCCAACACGGTGGAGACCGTCTACCTGTACAACGACAAGGCGAAGAAGAAGGCCTACTACGCCTTCCCGTTGAAGCAGCAGACGATGCACATCGAGTACTGGAAGGACATGCTCGCCGACGCCGGCTACAAGGAGTCGGACATCCCGACGGACTGGAAGGGCTACTGGACGTTCTGGTGCGAGAAGGTGCAGCCCGCCTATCGCCAGAAGACCGGCAAGCGCGGCTTCGCCACCGGCTTCCCGATGGGCGTGGACTCCAGCGACTCGTTCTTCTCGTTCCTGACCTTCATGGACGCGTACAACGTCAAGCTGGTCGACGACAACGGCAAGCTGCTGGTCGACGACCCGAAGGTGAAGGCGGGCCTCACGAAGGCGCTGGCCGACTACGTGTACCCGTACCAGAAGGGCTGCACGCCTCCGTCGTCGACGAGCTGGAAGGATCCCGACAACAACGTCGCCTTCCACAACAAGACCACGGCGCTCACCCACAACGCGACGATCTCGATCGCCGCGAAGTGGTACGACGACATGAACAACGACAAGCTGAAGCCCGAGGAGCGGGAACAGGCGAAGAAGAACTACTACGAGCTGATCGCGACCACGGGCTTCCCGAACAAGCCTGACGGATCGCCGATGACCTATCGCGCGGCGGTCAAGACCGGCGTGGTCTTCGAGGGCGCCAAGAACAAGAAGCGGGCCAAGGAGTTCGTCGCGTTCCTGCTGCAGGAGGAGAACCTCACGCCGTACGTCGAGGGCTCGCTCGGCCGCTGGTACCCGGTCACCAAGGCCGGCGCCGCCCGCCTGTCGTTCTGGCTCGCCGACCCGCACCGCACGTCGGTGCAACGCCAGTTCGCGGCCGGCACCAACACGTTCGAGTTCACCAAGAACTGGAAGTTCACGACGGTGAACAACGAGAACCTGTGGGCGAAGGCGATGAACCGCGTGGTCAGCGAGAAGTGGACGGTCGAGAAGGCCGTCGACGAGATGATCGCGCGCATGAAGCAGATCGCGGGCTGACCGCCCGTCGCGCAACGCCGGCCGGCGCGTCTCGCACGAGGCGCGCCGGCCGTTCCGTCCGAGGACGTTCATGTCCACGATAGCCGCGTCCAATCCGCAAGCCGTGATCCCCGCCGGCGCGCCGCGCAAGCGGTGGTCCGTCTGGGACACGTGGGGCCTCGCGTTCCTCGCGCCGTACTGCGTCGTGTTCGCGGTGTTCGTGCTCTACCCGGTGTGCTACGGGCTGTGGCTCGCCCGCCACCCGGAGAGCTACGTCGCGCTCGCCGACGACCCGGTCTTCGAGACCGCCGTCGTCAACACGATCGTCTTCCTGATCGTCGCGATCAACGTGAAGATGGCCCTGGCCCTGATGCTGTCCGGATTCTTCGTCGTGCAGCGGACGTGGATCAAGTGGCTGTCGATCCTGTTCATCCTGCCGTGGGCGGTGCCATCGATCCCGACCATCCTGTCGATCCGGTTCATGCTGAACCCGGAGTGGGGCGTCGTGAACCAGGTGATCTTCAAGCTGACGGGCCTCGACGGGCCGAACTGGCTCAACGACCGCTGGCTCGCGCTGTCGATGGCCATGCTGACGCACATCTGGAAGAGCCTGCCGTTCTGGACGCTGATCCTGATCTCCGGCCGCCTCGCGATCCCCGCCGAGCAGTACGAGGCGGCGAGCGTGGACGGCGCCACCCGCTGGCAGAAGTTCCTCTACGTCACCTGGCCGTCGATGCGCACGCTCTACATCACGTCCACCATCCTGTCGATGATCTGGACGCTCGGCGACTTCAACAGCGTGTACCTGCTGACCGGCGGCGGCCCCGCCGACCTGACGCACATCCTCGCCACGCTCGGCATCCGCTACCTGCGATTGGACCAGGTCGCGCTCGCGATGGCCACCATCGTCTGCGCGATGCCGCTCGTGCTTCCGCTCGTCTACTTCATGATGAAGAGGCTGTCGCGATGAGCACCGTGAAATCGCTGAAGGCGGCCACCACCGAGGCGAAGCTGCTGCTGATCGGCCTGCCGGTGCTGATCTGGACGCTGCTGCCGATCTACCACATCCTGCTTTTCTCCCTGTCGAACAAGGACGAGGCGTTCGCCGGGCAGCTGTGGCCCGATCATCCGACGCTGCGCAACTTCGCCATCGTGTTCAAGGAGGAGAACTACTTCCTGAACCACTTCTGGCTGCAGCTCGGCAACTCGCTCATCATCGCGGCGGCCACCGGCATCCTCACGCTGTGCGTGGCGACCACCGCGGCATTCGCGATCAGCCGCCTGCGCACCCGCGGCGGGCGCACCGTGATGAACCTCGCGCTCTTCACGTACTTCATCCCGGCGGCGTTCCTCGCGGTGCCGATGTACAAGGCGATGGCCGTGTATGGGCTCCTCAACCACCAGTCGTCGCTGGTGCTCGCGATGGTGACCATCGCCTCGCCCTACGCGATCTGGGTGCTGAAGCAGAGCGCCGACAAGCTGCCGTACGAGCTCGACGAGGCGGCGCGCATCGACGGCGCGTCGGCGCCGCAGCTCTTCCGCCTCGTGTACCTGCCGCTGATGGCGCCCGCGCTGGTCGCGGTCGGCACCTACGCGCTGCTGCTCGCGTGGAACGAGTACCTGTACGCGTTCCTGCTGCTGTCCAACGACCGCGACATCACGCTCGCCGTGGCGCTCGGGCACTTCCTGTCGGCCGACGACTCGCCCTGGGAAATCCTGATGACCACCGGCCTCATCTACGCGCTGCCGCCGGCGGCGATCTACTACACGTTCAAGCGCTACATGGTCGGCGGCCTCACGGCCGGCGCCGTGAAAAGCTAGGGGACCGCAGCATGGCCACCGTTTCGTTCGAGCGGATCGAGAAGTCCTACGGCGTCGTCAAGGTGCTGCACGGGCTTTCCTTCGACATCAAGGATGGCGAGTTCGTGGTGCTGGTCGGCCCGTCCGGCTGCGGCAAGTCCACGCTCCTGCGCATGCTCGCCGGGCTCGAGGACATCACCGGCGGCACCATCTCCATCGACGGCAAGGTGGTGAACGAGGTCGAGTCCAAGGACCGCGACATCGCGATGGTGTTCCAGAGCTACGCGCTCTACCCGCACATGACGGTCGCCGACAACATGGCGTTCAGCCTGAAGCTGCGGCGCGCCGACCCGAAGATGATCGCGGAGCGCGTCGCGCAGGCGGCGAAGATCCTGAACCTCGACCCGTACCTCGCGCGCTTCCCGCGCGAGCTGTCCGGCGGCCAGCGCCAGCGCGTCGCGATGGGCCGCGCGATCGTGCGCGACCCGAAGGTGTTCCTGTTCGACGAGCCGCTGTCCAACCTCGACGCCAAGCTGCGCGTGGCGATGCGCGCGGAGATCAAGGCGCTGCACCAGCGCCTCAAGACGACGACGGTCTACGTCACGCACGACCAGGTCGAGGCGATGACGATGGCCGACCGCATCGTCGTGATGCACGACGGGCGCATCGAGCAGATCGGCGCGCCGCTCGAGCTCTACGACCACCCGCAGAACCTGTTCGTCGCGCAGTTCATCGGATCGCCGGCCATGAACGTCGTCAACGGCAACGTGCGGCGCGCCAACGGCGCCGCCCACGTGGACGCGGGCGACGGCGTGCTGTGGCCGCTGCAGCGCGCGCCCGGCACGGAGGGACAGGCGGTCGCGTACGGCGTGCGGCCGGGCGACCTGTCGCTCACGAGCCCCGGCGCCGCCGACGCGGTCCCCGGCGAGGTCGTCGTGATCGAGCCCACCGGCGCGGAGACCGAACTCCTCATCCAGGCCGGCAAGGCGCAGCTCACGCTGGTCACCCACGGTCGCCCGGACGTGAACCCGGGCGACCGCATCGGCGTCGCGGTCAATCCCGGCAAGGTGCACGTCTTCGACCAGGCGACCGGCGCGCGGCTCGCGGCCTAGCGTCCGGTGTCTGACACCATTCCAATGTCATCGGGGTCTGACCCCGATTCCCCGAGATCATGAGCAAGAAGACCGCCAAGAAGAAGCCGCAGCTGCGTTCCCGCCAGTGGTTCGGACTGCACGACCGCGATGCCATCACGCACCGCTCGTGGATGAAGAACCAGGGCATTCCCAACGACCAGTTCGACGGGCGCCCGGTGATCGGCATCTGCAACACGTGGTCGCAGGCCACGCCGTGCAACGCGCACTTCCGTGAACTCGCGCAGCACGTGCGCGACGGCGTGCTCGATGCCGGCGGCTTCCCGATCGAGTTTCCGGTGATGAGCCTCGGCGAGACGCTGATGCGTCCCACGACGATGCTCTTCCGCAACCAGGCGGCGATGGACGTCGAGGAGTCGATCCGCGCGAATCCGTTCGACGGCGTCGTGCTGCTGATGGGCTGCGACAAGACCACGCCGTCGCTGCTGATGGGCGCGGCGTCGTGCGACCTGCCGACCATCGGCGTGTCCGGCGGCCCGATGCTGAACGGCAAGTACCGCGGCACGGACATCGGCTCGGGCACGATGGTGTGGAAGGTCACCGAGATGCTGAAGACCGGGGAGATGAAGCCGGCCGACATGCTGGAGGTCGAGTCGTGCATGTCGCGCTCGGCCGGCCACTGCATGACGATGGGCACGGCGTCGACGATGGCGTCGATGGTCGAGGCGCTCGGCATGGGCCTGCCCACCAACGCGGCGATCCCCGCGGTCGACTCGCGGCGGCGCGTCCTCGCGCGCATGGCGGGACGGCGCATCGTCGAGATGGTGCGCGAGGACCTGCGCATGTCGAAGATCCTGACCAAGAAGGCGTTCGAGAACGCCATCATGATCAACAGCGCGATCGGCGGCTCCACCAGCGCGGTGGTGCACCTGCTCGCGATCGCCGGGCGCATCGGCGTCGACCTCTCGCTCGACGACTGGGACCGCCTCGGCCGCGACATGCCGTGCCTCGTCAACCTGATGCCGTCCGGCACGTACCTGATGGAGGATTTCTACTATGCGGGCGGCCTGCCGGTGGTGATGAAGGAGATCGGGAAGTTCCTGCACAAGAAGGCGCTGACCGTCAACGGCAGCACGGTGTGGGAGAACGTGAAGGACGCGGTCAACTACGACACCGACGTGATCACGCCCATCGCCACGCCGTTCAAGGCGCAGGGCGGCATCGCGGTGCTGCGCGGCAACCTGGCGCCCTCGGGCTGCGTGATCAAGCCGTCGGCGGCGACGCCGAAGCTCATGCAGCACAAGGGCCGCGCCGTGGTGTTCGAGGACATCGACGACCTGCACGCGCGCATCGACGACCCGAAGCTCGACGTGACGCCGGAGGACGTGCTGGTTCTCAAGAACTGCGGGCCTAAGGGCTATCCCGGGTTTCCCGAGGTCGGCAACTTCGCGCTGCCCGCCAAGGTCCTGAAGCAGGGCGTGACCGACATGGTGCGCATCAGCGACGCGCGGATGTCCGGCACCGCGTACGGCACGGTGGTGCTGCACACCGCGCCCGAGGCCGCGGCCGGCGGCCCGCTTGCGCTAGTGCGCAACGGGGACCTGATCGAGGTCGACGTCGCCGCCCGCAAGATCCACCTGCACGTCAGCGACGCCGAGTTGAAGTCGCGCAAGGCGAAGTGGAAGCCGCTGCCGCCGCATGCGACGCGCGGCTGGGTGAAGCTCTACTGCGATACGGTGCTGCAGGCGGACCGCGGTGTGGACTGCGACTTCATGGTCGGTGGCTCCGGCGCCAAGGTCGGGAAGGTCAGTCACTAAGTCGTCGTCCGCAAAAGGCGTCCGCGGGGCCGGTGGTATGCGTGCTGTCGGCGTTGCGCCTTTTGCGGCCGTCACACCGTCACCGGGTGTGACGATGCCCCGCTGGAGTTCTCCCTCTCCCCCTGCGGGGGAGAGGGCCGGGGTGAGGGGCTGCGTCCGTCGCCCCAATCCGGGGTCCGACCCCGGTGAGGCCGGGGTCAGACCTCTCGCATTCAAGGCAGGTCAGGCGGCCGCCTTGGGGCGGCCCGGCCCCGGCCGCCGGCAAAAGGCAACGAAAGAACGAGTGTCGTGCGCTTGGCTGCGCCTTTGCTCCGGGCTGATGCTGCTCCCCCCTTCTACCTCGCCCCGCTCGCGGGGAGAGGGCCGCGGTGAGGGGCCGTTCCGCCGCAGGTCCATTTCAGCGATCATCGCGCCATGACCGCCCCCGACTACCTCAACCCGAACGTCCCCCGCGGCCTGCGCCGCGTGGTCATGCCCGTCGTCGACGCCACCGACGACAACCTCGCGGGCTACGGCCGGCTCTTCGCGGACCCGAAGGACGTGCGGATCGAGATCGTGCGCTGGCCCGCGCGCGGCTGGCGCGCGGTGGACGAGGACAGCGGCGACGAGGGCGGCACCACGCAGGGCGTGTTCGTCAGCGAGTGGAAGGGCGACGTGCTCTACGGCCGCAACGAAGCCGTCGACGGCCACTACGTGCTGGGCTACGGCTGCGAGCCCGCGGAGGCCGACGAGTCGCACGCGCGACCGCCGTCGCGCGTGCTGCTGTGGCACTGCAACTACCACCCGGACGGCGGCCAGCTCTTCTTCCCGCTCGACCGCGCGCCGTTCTACGTGCCGCTCGCGCTGCCCGGCGACGACGTCAGGCCGGAGTCGTTCGTGTGTTTCCGCTTCGACGGCACGCGCGGCCTCTACATCCACCCCGACGTGTGGCACGAGGGCGTGTTCGCGCTGTCGGGCACGCAGCGCTTCTTCGACTCGCAGGGCGCGGTCCACGCGCGCGTGTCGGTGGACTTCCCCCGCGAGTTCGGCTGCGTGCTCGAGGCGCCTATCCCCCTGCGCTGACGCCGCCCGTCACGCCGGCTGGATCGCTCCGCGCAGTGCGCCGGCGTCGAAGCCCTGCGGGGCGTCGCCGGTGCGCGCGAAGAGGTAGAGCACCACGCCGAAGATGGCGCGCAGCGCCGACAGCACGATGCCGAGCCCGACCAGGTAGAGCAGCGCGACGACGGCCAGCGTACCCCAGCCACCGGCGTGCGCGCCCTGCGAGGCGGCGAGGCCGAAGATCGCGAACCCGATCACCGCGATCGCCGGCACCGTGAGCAGGAACCCGATGAGGCCATAGCCCAGACCGCTCACGATCTGCTTGCCCCACGTGCGCGCGAGGAGGTCCTTCGACTCGCCGATCGCGTCCACCGCGCCCTTGCGGTCGACCACGATGATGGGGACGACGAAGTAGGTGACGAGCGTCCACGCCACGCCGACGAGGGACACGACGATCCGCCCGAGGAACCCCGCGCGCGACTCGAGCGCCTTCAGCACGACGCCGACCGTCGACGCGATCACCGCCCACAGCGCGATCTGCGGCAGGCACGCGCTCGCCGCGCGCAGGCTCCCGCCGAGCGTCGGCTCTCCGCCCTGCATCCGGGTGGCGACGAAGTCGACCAGCGCCGCATTGAAGTAGAACACGACGAAGAAATTGCAGACGTAGTAGCAGAAGAGCAGCACGTAGCCCAGCACGCCGCCGGCGCCATGTTCCAGCGCGCGCATGCCGCCGCCGCCGAGCCCGAGGGCCGGCAGGATGAACGTGAGCAGGACGAGGAAGCAGGCGATGCCGGACACGACCGGGAACACGAGCAGCACCGGATCGCGCATCAGGACGGCCCACGACGACTTCATGAGGCCCCACGTGGTGGCGGTCTTGCTCATCGTTCGCTATCTCCTCGAGGTGGCGGCAACGGGGCGGGCAACGCCGCGGGCGACGCCCATTGTGCCGCGGCGGGGACGTCGCGTCGACGATGGTCCCACCGCCGGCGCGCGACGGCCGGCGTTTGCGACGAACGTCGCCGCAGGCTCGCGAAGGGTCCGCCGGCGCGACGGACCGCGCCGGCGGTTGCGTTCAGCGCCGCTCGGGCGGGATGTCGCGCAGCGTCGCGGCGAACGCCGCGTGCGCCGCCGCGTCCACCGGGCGGTGCCGGACGGTCGTGGCAGCCGGATCGTGGCCCAGGAAATTGCCGCCCTTGCGGTCCTGCGCCGGCCGGACGGGCCGGGGCGCAAAGCCGCCGCCGCAGTTGGGGCAGACGTTCGCGAGCACGCCCTCGACGCAGGCGGCGCAGAACGTGCACTCGTAGGAGCAGATGCGCGCGTCCGTCGCGGCGGGCGGCAGCGGCTTGTTGCAGTTCTCGCAGGTGGGTCGCAGTTCGAGCATCGTCGTCGGCAGGGAGGGAGGGCTCAGTCGAGGTGCTCGGCGTCGCCCGGCACGCTTGCCCATGCGTGCCGCCGCGCTTCGTAGACGGAGATCGTCGGCGGCGGGAACGCCGGATCGGCGAATGCGCCGACGGGAATCGCGATCCACTCCGGCGCCGCGTCGAAGGTGTAGTACACCGTGGCGCCGCACCGGGGACAGAAGCGAAAGCACGTCTCGGACGTGCCGCTGTCGCCCCTGCGCACGAACTCGGAGGCAACGCCCTCGACCGTGGCCGCGTCGCGCGGGAAGCGCGCCTGCGCGCCGAACACGCTGCCGGTCCGTCGCTGGCAGGCGAGGCAGTGGCACACCGAGACCCGCACGGGATCGCCGCGTACGGTGGCCGACAATTGCCCGCACGAGCACGCCGCGCGGCGGAGGGTGTCCGCGCCCATGCGTCAGGACGGGTGCACCGGCGAGGCCGCCTGCGCGCCGACCACGGTCGTCCATTCGCGCACGCGCCAGGACGTGGCGATGCCGTTGCGCACGTACGGATCGGCGCGCACGAACGACTCGACCTCCGCGGCCGAATCCGCGCGGAAGTGGAACACCGCGCCGTCGGCCGGGTTGGCGAGCGCGCCGGCCAGCACGAGCTTGCCGCGGGACTGCCAGTCCCAGGCGAGCTTCAGGTGGTCGTTGCGGAATGCGCCGCGCCGCTCGAGGTAGTCGGGCGCGTAGTCGTAGAACAGCAGGAAGTCCATGGTCGCGATCTCCTTTGCAGGCCGCCGTCGTGGCGGCGTGTCGCTCACGCCGGCAGGCACGCGGGCCCGAGCGGCGCGAACGACTTGTAGGTGAGGATGAATTCCTGGTGGCCGAGCGCTTCCGACCGGGTCTGCGTGCCGCAGGAGACGCGCGCCACCAGGTCGAAGATCTCGCGGCCGACCTCGGGCAGCGTCGCGCGTCCCTCGAGGATGCGGCCGGCGTCGACGTCCATGTCCTCGGCCATCCGCTGGTAGGTCTCGGGATTCGCGCACACCTTGATCACCGGCGCGATCGCCGAGCCGACCACCGACCCGCGCCCGGTCGAGAACAGGATGAGGTGCGCGCCGCACGCGATGAGTTCGGCGATCTCCGCATTGTCGTTGATGTTGGGAAAGCCGAAGCGCACCTCGCCGTCGGGCACCACGTCGAGGAGGTACAGGCCGCCGCGCGGCGGCTCGATGCCCGGCTTCACGATGCCGTCGATGCGCGACTGGCCGGACTTCGCGTACGCACCGAGCGACTTCTCCTCGATGGTGGTGAGGCCGCCGTCGGCGTTGCCCGGCGCGAAGCTCGCGTAGCCGAGCGTCGCATAGTATTCGGCGGCCTTGCCCACGGTGCGCTTGAGCGCCTCGCCGAGCTCGGGCGTGGCGGCGCGTGCCGCCATCAGGTGCTCCATGCCGATCAGCTCGCCGGTCTCCTCGAAGATCGTGCGCGCGCCGGCCTCCACCAGCAGGTCGAAGGCCACGCCCATCGCGGGATTGGCGGTGAGCCCGGACGTGGCGTCGGACCCGCCGCAGATCGTGCCGACGACCAGTTCGTCGACGCGCATCGGCACCGCCGGCTGCGCGCGGATCTCGGGCACCGCCGCCGCCAGCCACGCCCGGCCCGCGTCGATCGACCTGCGCGTGCCGCCGGTCTCCTGGATGCCCAGCGTCTGCACCGCGCGGCCCGAGGCAGCGATGGTCCGGCGCAGCGCGCGGCGGTCGAAGCCCTCGCAGCCCAGCGACACCAGCAGCGCACCGCCGACGTTCGGATGGGTGCACAGCTTTTCCATCATCGCGAGCGCGTAGTCGTTCGGATAGCACCCGGGGAAGCCGATGAGGTGCACTCCCTGGTCGCGGAACGGCGCCGCGATCTCGCGCGCGACGTGGTGCGCGCACTCGACGAGGTAGGCGACCACGACGATGTTGCGCACGCCCTTGCGGCCGTCGTCGCGCGCATAGCCCCGGAGCATCGGTAGGCCCGACGGCGTCGTGCGCGACGTGGATTCGATCCCGGGAAGGACCCGGCGGACGGCGCTCATGCCGGCAGCGTGTAGGTGGGAAGGTAGCCGCTCTTCACGTTGTGCGTGTGCACGTACTCGCCGGGCGCGATGGCCGCGGTCGCGAGCCCGATCGGGCAGCGGTACTTCACGATGGTCTCGCCCGCGGCGATCGGGCGCACCGCCACCTTGTGCCCGATGCCGACGTCGCGCGCGAGCGTCAGCGCCGCGCCGTTGCAGGCGACGGTCTCCCCGGCGCGCAGCGTCCGCAACGCCACGGCCACGTTGTCGTCCGCGGCGAGCGTCATGAGCGCGGGGCGCGGGTCAGAACTTCCCATACTGGAGATAGGCGGCCACCGGGTCCATGCCGCCGACGAGCGCGCGGCGCATGTCGGACTCGGTCGCCACGACTTCCTCGGTCTTCGCGATCACGTCCTCGGCGATGGCCCGCGGGATCACGACCACGCCGTCGCGGTCGCCCAGCAGGTAGTCGCCGGTGGCGATGGTGACGGTGCCGATGGTGACCGGCTCGCCGTAGCGGTCGGGGATCCAGCGCTGCACGATGTCCGACGGCGTCAGGAACGAGCAGAACACGGGGAAGCCCTGTGCGAGCACGAGGTCGGTGTCGCGCGAGCCGCCGTCGACCACGTAGCCCAGCACGCCGCGCGCCTTCAGCGTCTGCGCGGACAGTTCGCCCATCAGCGCGACCTCGTGGTTGTGCGGCTGGCACACGACGACGTGGCCCGACGGCGCCTTGGAGAGCAGCGTGCACCAGCCGAGCAGCGTGTCGTGGCGCGACTGCGTGCGGTCGATGTGGCCCGAGACCGTCCACACCGGTCCCGCGAGCTTGGTGCCGGGCGCGATGGCCTTGATCGCCGGCGGCAGCACGATGTTCTCGTGCCCCATCATGCGCAGGACGTCATGCACGGCGCCCGTGTAGCACGCGGCAAGACGTTCGGTCAGCGTGGACATGCGGTATTCATCCCGGGCGACGCGGCGGACGGAAAGTCTCACACGGCGGAGCATCTGAAGGCAAGCGTGTGCCGTGGCGTGTCGCGGCGCGCCGACGCGCGCACCTGCAATCCTCGGGGTCCCGCGCGGGTCAGAACAGCGCGCCCTGCGCCGGATGGGCCGGCGGCGGCCGGAAGCGCGAGGTGTCGAGCGGCTGCCGGCGATGCTCGCCCAGCCCGAGCCGCTTCACCGCGAGCTCGAAGCGGCGCGCGATCAGGTCGGCGTAGGTGCCGGTGCCGCGCATGCGCGTGCCGAATCCGGCCTGGTAGTCGCGGCCGCCGCGCACCTGCCGGACGAGGCTCGTCACGTGCGCCGCGCGCAGCGGGTAGTGCTCGTCGAGCCACGCGCGGAAGAGCGGCGCCACCTCGAGCGGCAGGCGCAGCATGATCCAGCCCGCGCTCGTCGCCCCGGCGGCGGCGGCCGCTTCCAGGATCGCCTCCAGGTCGCGGTCGTTGAGCTGCGGGATGACGGGCGCGACCATCACGCCGACCGGCACGCCGGCCGCTGCGACGGTGCGGACCGCCTCCAGCCGCCGCGCCGGCGCGGACGCGCGCGGCTCCAGCGTTCGCGCGAGCTCGCGGTCGAGCGTGGTGATCGAGAAGTCCACGCGCGCCATGCCCTTCGCGGCCATCGGCGCGATGAGGTCGAGGTCGCGCTCGACCAGCGCCGACTTGGTGACGATCGTGAACGGGTGCTCGCACTCGACCAGCACTTCCAGCACCTGCCGCGTGATCCGCCATTCGCGCTCGATCGGCTGGTACGGGTCGGTGTTGGTGCCGAGCGCGATGGGATCGCAGGCGTAGCCGCGGCGCGCAAGCTCCGCGCGCAGCAGCGCCGGCGCATCCGGCTTGGCGAGGAGCCGCGTCTCGAAGTCGAGGCCGGGCGAGAGGTCGAGGTAGGCGTGCGTCGGCCGCGCGTAGCAGTAGATGCAACCGTGCTCGCAGCCCTGGTAGGGATTGAGCGACTGGTTGAACGGAATGTCGGGCGAATCGTTGCGAGCGATGATCGAGCGTGCGCGCTGGATCGTCACCGTCGTCTTCTGCTTCGGCGGCGGCGCGTCGCCGGCATCCGCGGCGGCGTCCGGCGCCCAGCCGTCGTCGTACGCCTCGCGCGCCTCGCTGCGGTAGCGGTTGCCCGGATTGAACGTCGCGCCGCGGCCGCGCACCGCCGGCGCGCCGGGTGCGCGGCGCAGCGGATCGGGCAGGGGAGCGGCATCGCCGTCGTCCCCGACGGGGCGCGGCGGTCCCGACGCGGGCGGTTTCATCGCGCGATTTTACGCCGGCGCGCGAATCCGCCTAGAATCCACGAGCCCTCCGCCGAAACCGCCGATGACCCAGCCCAAGACGCTTCGCTTCGATACGCTGTCGCTGCACGCCGGGTCCGCGCCGGACCCGGTCACCGGCGCCCGCGCGACGCCGATCTACCAGACGGCGTCGTTCGTGTTCCCCGACAGCGACCACGCCGCCGCGCTCTTCAACATGGAGCGCGCGGGCCACGTCTACTCGCGCATCTCCAACCCGACGGTCGCGGTGCTGGAGGAGCGCATCGCCGCGCTCGAGGGCGGCGTCGGCGCGATCGCTACCGCGAGCGGGCAGGCCGCGCTGCACCTCGCGATCGCGACCCTGCTGTCCGCCGGCGACCACATCGTCGCCTCGCGCTCACGCTCTACGGCGGCTCGCACAACCTCCTCGACTACACGCCTGCCGCGCTTCGGCATCGCGACCACGTTCGTCGACCCGCGCGACCTCGATGCGTGGCGCGCGGCGATCCGGCCGCAGACGCGGCTCCTGTTCGGCGAGACGCTCGGCAACCCGGGGCTCGAGGTGCTCGACATCCCGCGCGTCGCGGCCCTCGCGCACGACCACGGCCTCCCGCTGCTGGTCGACTCCGCGTTCACGACGCCGTGGCTCATCCGCCCGTTCGAGCACAGCGCCGACCTGGTGTTCCACTCGGCGACGAAGTTCCTCTCGGGCCACGGCGTGGTCATCGGCGGCATCGTCGTCGACGGCGGCACGTTCCGCTGGGATGCGGGACCGGCGCGCGGCAAGTTCCCGACCCTCACCGAGCCGTACCACGGATTCCACGACATGGTGTTCGCCGAGGAGTCGACTACGCACGCGTTCCTGCTGCGCGCGCGGCGCGAGGGCATCCGCGACTTCGGCGCGTGCATGGCGCCGTTCACCGCGTTCCAGATCCTGCAGGGCGTGGAGACGCTGCCGCTGCGCATGGCGAAGCACGTCGAGAACGCGCGCCGCGTCGCGGCGTTCCTCGCCGCGCACCCGATGGTGGCCCACGTGGGCTACCCCGACCTGCCGTCGCATCCCGACCACGATCTCGCCGCGAAGCTCATGCCGCGCGGCTGCGGCTCCGTGTTCAGCTTCACGATCAGGGGCAACCGCGCGCAGGGGCGGCGGCTCATCGAGTCGTTGCAGCTCTTCTCGCACCTCGCCAACGTCGGCGACGCGAAGTCGCTCGTCATCCACCCCGCGTCGACCACGCACTTCCGCATGTCGGCCGAGGACCTCGCGAAGGGCGGCATCGGCGAGGGCACGCTGCGGCTGTCGATCGGGCTCGAGGACGCCGAGGACCTGATCGAGGACCTCTCCCGCGCGCTGCACGCCGCGTCGAAGGCGTGACCCGCGGATGACCCGTCCCACGGTGCTGCTGGGCGCCCGCGTGGCCTCCGCGTTCGCGACGCGCCTCGCGGAACGCTACGAGGTGCTGGGTCCCTTGGCACCGCCGTTCGCCGACACGGTGCGGTCGCTGCCGGCCGCCGAGGCGGGCCGCGTGCGCGCGCTGGTCACGATGGGCGCGGTCGCGACCTCGCAGGCCGCGCTCGACGCGCTGCCCGCCCTCGGCCTCGTGGCCTGCGTGGGCAGCGGGTACGAGGGCGTCGACCTCGCCGCGGCCCGCGCGCGCCGCATCGCGATCACGCACAGCCCGGGCGCCAATGCGTCGGCGGTCGCGGACCTCGCGGTCGGGCTGCTGATCGCGTCGGTGCGCCGGTTCAGCGAGGGCCAGGCCTTCCTGAAGAGCGGGCAGTGGGCGGGCAACTACGCGCACCGGATGCCGATCGTGCGCGGTCTCACCGGGCGCCGGCTCGGCGTGTTCGGGCTGGGCGAGATCGGCCTGCGCATCGCGCGCCGGGCGCAGGCCTTCGAGATGGACGTGGGCTATCACAACCGCCGGCCGCGGGACGACGTCGCGTACCCGTACTTCGCCACGCTCCCGGACCTCGCGGCGTGGGCGGACGTGCTCGTGGTCGCGGTGCGCGCCAGTGCGGCCACGCGGCACGCGGTGGATGCCGGCGTGCTCGCGGCGCTGGGCGCCGAGGGCCACGTCGTCAACATCGCGCGCGGCTCGGTGATCGACGAGGCCGCACTCGTCGCCGCGCTCGCCGCCGGGACGATCGCCGGCGCCGGGCTCGACGTGTACGAGCACGAGCCGCAAGTGCCGGCGGCGCTGGTCGCGCTGCCGAACGTCGTGCTGCTGCCGCACGTGGGCGGCGGCACGCTGGAGGCGCAGGCGGCGATGCAGGACATGGTGTGGGCCAACCTCGACGCCTTCTTCGCAGGGCGCCCGCTGGTGACGCCCGTCACGGACACGGGAGGAAGGTAGCGCCATGCGCTTCACGGTCGAAGGTCACGAGGTCTACGCCTACACGGGTTCGCGCGCGCTCGATGCCGCGGCCCCCACCGTCGTGTTCGTCCACGGCGCGGCGCACGACCACAGCGTGTGGGCGCTGCAGTCGCGCTACTTCGCGCACCACGGGTGGAACGCGCTGGCGCCGGACCTGCCGGCGCACGGCCGGTCGGCCGGCCCGGCGCTCGCCTCGGTGGAGGCGGTCGCGGCGTGGATCGTGAAGGCGCTCGACGCGCTCGCGATCCGCGAGGCGTGCGTGGTCGGGCACTCGCTGGGCTCGCTGGCGACGCTCGCCTGCGCCGCGGCCTATCCCGAGCGGGTGGCGAAGATCGCGCTGCTCGGTCCCGCGGTCCCGATGGCGGTCAGCGACGCGCTGCTCGCGGCGGCGAAGGCGGACGACCATGTGGCGTTCGAACTCATCAACGGCTGGTCGCACAGCACGGCGAAGCAGATCGGCGGCAATCGCGTCCCGGGCCTGTGGATGACCGGTGCGGCGATGCGCCTCATGGAGCGCACGGCGCCGGGCGTGCTGTACACCGACCTCGCCGCGTGCCACGCGTACAGCGACGGGCTCGTGGCCGCCCGTGCGGTCCGCTGCCCGGCCCTGCTGGTCCTCGGCCAGCGCGACATCATGGCGCCGCCCAAGGCCACGCAGGCACTGCAGGACGCGCTCGCGCACAAGACCGTGGTGACCCTGCCCGGCACGGGCCACGCGATGATGGCGGAGCAGCCGGACGCCGTGCTCGACGCGCTGCGCCGCTTCCTCTGAACGGGCCGCCGGCAATCCCCTATCGCGGCGCCGCTTCCCGTACAATCCGCCGCTATCGACGCCGCCGCCACGGATCCCCGGGTGGACGGTGCAGCAAGGGGGAAGGACCATGATCGAGAACGTCGACGCGTCGCAGTCGTTCATTTCGGAGGTCCGCGAGGTCGGCCTCGCCGCGCCGCTGCGCTGGGTGACGGCAGGGTGGCGCGATTTCCTCGCCCATCCCCTGCCGAGCATGTTCTACGGCGCGTGCTTCGCGCTGATGGGCTTCCTCGTCTACGTCGTGTTCCACGCCGCCTACGAGTACGTGTCGGCGCTCGTCACCGGCTTCTTCCTCGTCGGCCCGTTCCTGTGCATCGGCCTCTACGCGCTCACGCAGCGGCGCGAGGCCGGGCAGCCCGCGTGGCTCGCGCCCACGCTCGACGCCTGGGCGCCCAACAAGAGCGCGATCGGCCTCTTCTCGCTGGTGCTGGCCGTCATCCTGCTCGTGTGGGCGCGCGCCTCGCTCGTCGTGTTCGCGCTGTTCTACACCAACGAGCTGCCCGACCTGCACGACTTCCTGCACCAGGTGATCTCGCTCGACAACCTCGAGTTCCTGATCGCCTACGTCGTGGTCGGCGGCTTCTTCGCGTCCCTGGTGTTCGCGATCAGCGTGGTGTCGGTGCCGATGATGCTCGACCGCGACACCGACGGGATCGTGGCGGTCCTCACGAGCCTCAAGGCGGTGTCGGTGAACATCGGCGCGATGATCGTGTGGGCGATCGTCATCGTCGCGCTGGTGAGCGTGGGCTTCGCGCTGTGGTTCGTCGGGCTCGTCGTCGCGGTGCCGGTGATCGGGCACGCGACCTGGTACGCCTACCGCGAACTGGTGCTGGAAGGGCCTGCCGCGCCCTGACGCGGCCGCGCCCCTGTACGGCGGTCACAGGCGGTGGGCGCACCCCGGTTCCACGTTTCGCTGCCGCTCGCGCCGGACGACGCCGGCCGCGAGATCGCGCTCCCAGAAGCCGCCGCCCACCATGCGCTGCGCGTGCTGCGCCTCGCGGCGGGCGATCCGCTCGTGCTGTTCACGGGGGCGGGCGGCGAGTTCGCGGCCACGCTCGCGCGCGCGGACAAGCGCAGCGCGTGGGCCCGACTCGACGCTTTCTCGGCCGTCGAGCGCGAATCCCCCGTCGCGGTGACGCTGGTGCAGGCGCTCCCGGCGAGCGACACCATGGACTTCGTGGTCCGCAAGGCCGTGGAGATGGGCGCGACGGCGATCGTCCCCGTGACCAGCGAGCGCAGCGCCCGGCTGCCCGCGGGTGAGCGCGGCGACAAGCGCGTCGCGCACTGGCGGCAGGTGGCCGTCGCCGCATGCGAGCAGTGCGGGCGCAACCGGGTGCCGGAGGTGACCGCGCCGCAGCCGTTGTTCACCTGGCTCGCCGGGCGCGCGGGCCGGCCGGGTATCCTGCTCGCTCCCGAGGCCGCGGCCGGATTGCCTTCGCTCGCGCCGCCCGATGGGGCCCTCGACGTGCTCATCGGGCCGGAAGGCGGCTGGACCGCCGACGAAGTCGGGCGGGCGCAGCAGGCGGGGATCGCGCCGGTGCGCATGGGGGCACGCGTGCTGCGCACGGAGACGGCGGGCATCGCGGCGCTCGCCGGGGTGAACATGCTATGGGGCGACATGCGATGAAGCGGTGGTGGGCGTGGTGGGCGCTGGCGGTGCTGGGCGGATGCGCGTCGCCGCCGGTGCCGACGCCCGTGGGGCCGGATCACCGCTTCGTCGTGCTGGGGCCCGAAGGTTCCGCGGTCGCGCGCGTCGTCACCTACGCCGCTGAATGCCCCGCAATCCTACTCGACGGCGTGGCGCGGCCCATGACCGTGCGCATGCCGGCCGGCACGATGCCCGCGCGCGCATCGGTGAGCCCGCTGCCGCCGCCCGTCCCCTCCGCGTTCCCGGTGACGACGTGCGAGGCCGTGGTGCCCGCCGGCACCGCGCGCGCCACGGTCGACGGCGTCCCGCTGCCGCTGCCGAAGGCCGATCCGAAGCGCATCGTGATCCTCGGCGACACCGGATGCCGTGTCGTCAACGGGGTTTACCAGTTGCTGCAGGCGTGCAACGACCCGGTGGAGTGGCCGTTCGAGCGGGTCGCCGCGGCCGCCGCCGCGACGAAACCCGACCTCGTGATCCACGTCGGCGATTTCCACTATCGCGAGGGCCCGTGCCCCGCGGGCAACGCGGGCTGCGCGGGCTCGCCGTGGGGCTACGGGTTCGACGCGTGGCGTGCCGACTTCTTCGACCCCGGCCGCAAGCTGCTGGAGGCCGCGCCGTGGATCGTCGTGCGCGGCAATCACGAGTCGTGCAACCGGGCAGGGCAGGGGTGGTTCCGCTTCCTCGACCCGCGGCCGGTGGCGGCGAAGCAGGATTGCAACGATCCGGCGAACGACGACATCGGCAACTACAGCGAGCCGTACGCCGTGCCGCTCGGCAGCCGCGCCGACACGCAGTTCCTGGTGTTCGACTCGTCGTGGGTCGGCCTGACGCCGCTCGCTCCCACCGACCTCATGTACCGTAACTACCGGGCGCAGTTCGCGTCGCTGTTCGGGCTCGGCGCGCGCACGCCGCACAACTTCCTCGTGATGCACCACCCGGTGCTGGGCTACGCCGCCAACCCGTCCAACCCCCGGTCGCCGTTTCCCGGCAACGCCGGCCTGCAGTCGGTGCTGAGCCCGGCGTACGGCAACGTCCTCGTGCCCGACAATGTCGACGCGCTGCTCGCGGGCCATTTCCACGTGCTCGAAGTGGTCGACTTCTCGACGCCGCATCCGCCGCAGTACGTCATCGGCCAGGGCGGCGACTGGCTGGACGACCCGCTGCCGGTGCCGTTCCCGTCCGTGCCAGGGCCGTCGCCGGGTGCCGTCGTCGCCAACCTCCTCGCCGACTCGCACTTCGGCTTCGTGACGATGGAGCGGGCGGGGGCCGGGTGGCGCCTGCAGGCGTTCGACGCCGCGGGGGCACCGGTGACCACGTGCACGCTCGTCGCCCGCCGGTCGACCTGTACGCCGCTCGCCGCCGTCGCAACCAAGCCTTGACGGCAGACGCGCCGACCACCAACATCGGCCGTTTGCCCGCCCTGCCCGCCGCATGACCGATCCCGCCGCCGCCGCCCCGAAGCCACCCGTCCCCGCCGGCGAGCCCGACCCGCCGAAGGCGTGGATGTCGGGGCTCGTCCGCTCGCTGATCCAGCCCTACAAGGTCTGGGTGCTGGTGGTGTTCGCGGCGATGATGGTCGAGACCCTGATGAGCCTCGCCGCACCGTGGCCGCTCAAGGTGGTGCTCGACAACGCGCTCGGCCACGACAAGCTCCCCGGCTGGCTCGAGTGGGTGCACGACCTCGGGATCGATCGCAACACGATGGGCCTCGCGCTCTTCGCGGCCCTTGCCACGCTCGTCATCGCGATCCTCGATTCCATCGCCGACTACGTCGACAACTACTACACGGAGAGCGTCGGCCAGTGGGTGGCCCACGACCTGCGCATCCGCATCTACGACCACCTGCACCGGCTCTCGCTCGGCTACTACTCGACGCACCAGACCGGCACGCTGCTGTCCACGCTCACCAGCGACGTCGCCACGGTGCAGGACTTCGCGTCGTCGGCCACGCTGTCGATCGTCGTCGACCTCATGACGATCGTCGGCATGCTGGGCATCATGTTCTGGCTCAACTGGGACTTCGCGCTCATCGCCGTCGGCGTGACGCCGTTCCTGCTGCTCTTCGTCGCGCGCTTCAAGAAGGCGGTGAAGGACGCCACCCGCGACGTGCGCAAGAAGCAGAGCCAGATCGTGGCCGTCGCGGAGCAGGGCCTGGGCTCGGTCCGGTCGGTACGCGCGTTCGACCGGCAGGATCTCGAGGCCGAGCGCATGCAGGACGCGAGCCGCGCCACCGTGGCGGCGGCGCTCAAGGCACGGCGCATCAAGTCGCTGCTGGGGCCGGTGGTGTCGGTCGTCGTCGCGGTGTGCACGGCGTTCGTGCTCTGGCGCGGCACGTCGCTCATCGTGAACGGCGCGATGACGGTGGGCGCGCTGACCGTGTTCCTCGCCTACCTCTCGAAGTTCTTCAAGCCGGTGCAGGACCTGGCCAAGATGACCAACACCATCGCCCAGACGGCGGTGGGACTGGAGCGCATCAACACCATCCTCTCCGCCGACGACGTGATCCCGGAGAAGGCGGACGCGCAGGACCCGCCCAAGCTCACCGGCGCGGTCGCGTTCGAGCACGTGGCGTTCGGCTACAACGAGGACACGCCGGTCCTGAAGGACGTGAGCTTCACGGTGAAGCCCGGCCAGGTGATCGGCGTGGTCGGCGGCACCGGCAGCGGCAAGTCGACGATCGTGAGCCTGATCCCGCGCTTCTACGACGTCGACGCCGGCCGGGTGCTGATCGACGGCACCGACGTGCGCGACTTCAAGCTGCACCCGCTGCGCAAGCAGATCGGCTTCGTGCTGCAGGAGACGGTGCTGTTCAGCGGCACCATCCGCGACAACATCGCCTACGGCCGGCCCGGCCCGGTCGGCGAGGCGGAGATCGTCGCCGCGGCCAAGCTCGCCAACGCCGACGAATTCATCAGCCGCATGACCCACGGCTACGACACGGTCGTGGGCGAGCGCGGCGACACGCTGTCGGGCGGCCAGCGCCAGCGCATCGGCATCGCGCGCGCGGTCATCCGCAACAACCCGATCCTGATCCTCGACGAGCCGACCGCGGCGCTCGACACGGAGTCGGAGCGGCTGGTGATGGAAGGCCTCGAGCGGCTGATGAAGGGCCGCACGGTCATCTGCATCGCGCACCGCCTGTCCACCATTCGCAACGCCGACAACATCATCGTGCTCGCGAACGGCGTGGTCGCCGAGCAGGGCACGCACGCCGAGCTCCTCGCGCAACACGGCATCTACGCCGACCTCTACCACGTGCAGTTCGGCGACGACGGCCAGGCCGCCGCGCCGGCCGCCGCCTGACCAAGACGACACCATGGCCTCCTCCCGCTCGCTCCTCGTCCTGCCCGACGTCGGTGCCCGCCCGCTGCTCGCGGCGATCGACGGCGCCACGAAGTCCATCCGCATCAAGATGTTCCTGTTCAACGCGCCGGCGCTGCTCGACGCGGTGATCGCCGCGAGGAAGCGCGGTGTCGACGTCAAGGTGATGCTCAACCCGGCGCGCCGCAGCGGCGAGACCGAGAACGAGGATTCCCGGCGCAAGCTCGTCGAGGGCGGCGTGTCGGTGCTCGACAGCAACCCGGCGTTCGACCTCACGCACGAGAAGTCGATGGTGGTCGACGACACCGAGGCGTTCGTGATGTCGCTCAACTGGGAGACCCGCAACGTCACCGAGACGCGCGACTACGCGGTCGTCACGCGGCATCCGGCCGAGGTGGCGGAGATCACCGCGTGCTTCGACGCCGACTGGCACCGCAAGCCCTTCACGCCTCCGGCCGAGTCGCCGCTCATCTGGTGCAACACCAACGGCCGCGAGCGCTTCGCGCACTTCATCGACCGCGCCCAGCACTCGCTGTGGCTTCAGAACGAGCGCTACCAGGACGCCGTGATCATCGAGCGCGTGGTGCGCGCCGCCCTGCGCGGCGTGAAGGTGCACATCGTCGCGCGCCCGCCGCACACGCTCAAGAAGGAGAAGCTGATCGAGGGCGTCGGCGGCCTGCGCCTCATGGCCGATGTCGGCTGCAAGGTGCACAAGCTGAAGCACATCCGGCTGCACGGCAAGATGATGCTGGCTGACGGCGCGCGCGCGATCGTCGGCTCCGTCAACCTGGCGCCGGGCAGCTTCGACGCGCGGCGCGAACTCGCGATCGAGGTCGACGACGCGGACGTCATCGGCCCGCTCGAGAAGGTCGCGAAGGCCGACTGGGAGGAGTCGAAGGCGCTCGACCTCACCGACGAGGGCCTCTTCGCCGACCTCGAGAAGCGCCACAAGGAGGCGGGCGCCGCCGACCTCGTGCTCGACGTGCACGAGGAGGCGCATGCGGAGAAGCACGGCGACAAGTACGCGCGCCACGGTCACCACAAGGGCGGCGGCGGGGGCGGCGCCCCGGGTGCCGACGGCAAGCACCACCCCAAGCACCGCTGAGCGCGGCGCGGTCGTCGCTACGCGGGGAGCGCGGGCGACAACGGCAGTGCCGGTTTCCCGGCGAGCACCAGCGCGGCGCTCGCGAGTTCGTCCCACGGATTGCCGCGGCCGATGCCCTTCGCCAGCGCGTCGAGACGCGCGCACGCGGCCAGCAGGTCGGGGATGACCGACGGCGCCACGCGCTGCACGGCGCGCTCCAGCGCACCCTGCCGCTTGCCCCACACCCGTGCGCTGCGCACCGCCGCCGACGCCGGCGTGCCGGCGCGCACCTGGGTCACCACGGTCGCGAGCGCGTGCACGTCCTCGGAGAACTGCCACACGGCCAGCGTCACGGCCTCGCCCTCGCGCTCCAGCGAGTGCAGCACGCGCAGCGCGCGCGGCGCGTCGCCCAGGAGCCACGCTTCCGAGAGTTCGAAGACGTCGTAGCGGGCGACATCCGCGACGGCGTTCTCCACGTCCTCGTGCGCGAGTTCGCCTTCGGGCAGCAGGAGCGCCAGCTTCTCGATCTCTTGCCGCGCGGCGAGGAGATTGCCTTCGCAGCTTTCGGCCAGGAAGGTCAGCGTCTCGCGTGTCGCCTTCTGCTTCTGGCGCGCGAGGCGCGCGGCGATCCAGGCCGGCAGCGCGTCGCGCTCGACCGGGTACACGGCGACCGTGACGCCGGCCTCCGCGAGTGCCGAGAACCACGCCGACGACTGCGTCGCGCGGTCGACGCGCGGCAGCGTGACGAGCGTCACGTTGTCGGGGTTGGGCTGCGCGGCGTAGGACTCGAGCGCCTTGCCCCCTTCCACGCCGGGTTTGCCCGAGGGGATGCGCAGGTCGACGAACTTGCGGTCGCCGAAGAGGCTCGCGTTGGCGTTGGCCGCGAGGAACGCGTCCCACTTGAATCCGGGCTCGACCACGAGGACCTCGCGCTCCGCCGCCCCGGCCTTGCGCGCGGCGGCGCGAATCGCGTCGCCGGCTTCGAGTGCGAGCAGCGGCTCGTCGCCGTGGACGACGTAGAGCGCCTTCACGCCGCGGGCGAGGTGGCTGTCGAGGTCGTCGAGCTTGAGTTGCATGGTGGCGGTGGGCCCCTCACCCCGGCCCTCTCCCCGTCCACGGGGAGAGGGAGTCCTCTCAGACCTGCTTTGCCGAATTCACGCCGACGCTCGCCCATGGCCACCCTCTCCCCGTGCGCGGGGAGAGGGTTGGGGTGAGGGGCGCCGCCGCGTCACCAGGATCACGCCGGCCGCTTGGCAGTTTGCATCCGCCGCAGGATCTGCTGCACGGCGTCGGTCTGCATCTCGCGCAGCAGCCGCTGCTCCTGCAGGTCGCGCGCCAGCACCTGCGTCTCGTTGAACGTGTAGGAGCGCCGCACGACGATCTCGCCCGGCGGCATCCAGTCCGCGCCGGTCTTGTCGTGCAGCCGGAACTGCACGCGCTTGACCAGCGCGTACTCCCGCACCGACCCGCCCGAGGACAGCGACAGCACGTCCTTGTCGTCGACGACGACCGGCACGTCGAGCACCACTTCCGCCGCGCCCGCATCCGGCGCGATCTTCGTGTCGCTGCCGGCGGTGATGGACCGTTCCAGCTCGCTCGCGATCGGCTTCGACGTCGGCGCGTTCACGTACACGCTCTTGAACGCGAAGCTCGCGTCGCCGCGCAGGTGGAAGCCGCACGACGCGACGCTGCCCGCGACCGCGACGGCCGCGAGCGTCCGCACCAGCGCGCGCCTAGACGACCACATTGACGAGCCGCCCCGGCACCACGATGACCTTCTTCACGGGCGCGCCGTTCGCGTGCTTCGCCACCTCTGCGCTCGCGCGGGCCGCCGCCTCGATGGCGTCCTTGTCCGCCTTCGCGGGCACGACGATCTTGCCGCGCAGCTTGCCGTTGACCTGCAGCACGAGCTCGATCTCGTCCTGCACCAGCGCGGCTCCTCGTCGACCATGCGGCCACGGCGCGGTCGATGATGTCGCCCATCGCGGCCACGCGCTTGAGGTCGTTCCACAGCACCACGTGGTGTGCGGGACCACCGGGTAGAGCACGCGCAGCAACGGCGAGAAGCCCTCGTGCTGCAGCGCCTGCGCGCCGCGCGCAGCCATTGCAGCACGGCCTCCGGCGTGTTCAGCATGATCATGTAGGCCGAGACCACCGTGTTGTAGTGCAGCCGCGCGTAGTCGTCGTTGGCCTGCTTCAGGGTCGCGTGGAGCTCGCGCCGCGCCTTCTTCACCTCGTCGCCCGCGTCGCGGTAATCGAAGTCCCCGCCCGATGCCTTCACGGCGTCGGCCTGCACCTGCGCGAACGTCCACAGGCGCCGCAGGAACCGGTAGGCGCCCTCCACCCCCGCGTCCGACCACAGCATCGAGTCCTCGGGCTTGCTCGCGAACATGGCGTACACGCGCGCGGTATCCGCGCCGTACTTGTCGATGAGCGTCTGGGGATCGACGCCGTTGCGCTCCGACTTGCCCATCTTGCCCACGCCGCCGTACTCGACCGGCTTGCCGTCCTTCTTCCACACGGCCTTGTCGCCTTCGCCCTCGACCTCCTCGGGCGGGATGTAGTCGATGCCGCCCTTGTCGTTGCGGCGAAGCCAGATGTGGTTGAGCACCATGCCCTGCGTGAGGAGGCGCGTGAACGGCTCGTCGATCTTCACGAGCCCCATGTCGCGCATCACCTTGGTCCAGAAGCGCGCGTAGAGGAGGTGCAGGATCGCGTGCTCGATGCCGCCGATGTACTGGTCCATCGGCATCCAGTAGTCGTTGCGCGCGTCGATCATCGTCGGCGCGCCGGGGCACGTGTAGCGCATGTAGTACCACGACGAGTCGACGAACGTGTCCATCGTGTCCGTCTCGCGCCGCGCCGCCGCGCCGCACTTCGGGCACGGCACGTCAAGGAAGTCCGCGCGCTTGTTGAGCGGGTTGCCGCTGCCGTCCGGCACGCAGTCCTCGGGCAGCACCACCGGCAGGTCCTTCTCCGGCACCGGCACCGGGCCGCAGGCCTGGCAGTGGATGATCGGGATCGGCGTGCCCCAGTAGCGCTGGCGCGAGATGCCCCAGTCGCGCAGGCGGTACGTGATCTTCTTCTCGCCCAGGCCCAGCGCGGCGAGGTCCGCCGCCACGGCGTTCACCGCCTCCTCGTAGGACAGCTCGTCGAACTTGACGGAGAACACGCAGCGGCCGCGCTCCTTGTCCGCGTACCACGGCTGCCAGGCGTCGGTGGAGAACGACTCGCCCTCGACCGCGATGACCTGCCTGATCGGCAGCCCGTACTTCTTGGCGAACGCGAAGTCGCGCTCGTCGTGCCCGCCGGCGCCATCACCGCGCCGTCGCCGTAGCCCATCAGCACGTAGTTGCCGACCCACACCTCCACCGGCTCGCCGGTGATCGGGTGCGTGACGAAGAGGCCGGTCGGCATGCCGTACTTCTCCATCGTGGCCATGTCGGCCTCGATGACGGAACCGCGGCGGCACTCGTCGATGAACGCGGCGAGCGCCAGGTTCGACTTCGCGGCGTGCGCGGCGAGCGGGTGCTCGGCGGCACCGCGCAGAACGTCGCCCATGATCGTGTCGGCGCGCGTCGTGAACACGTACATGCGCCCGCCGCCGATCAGCTCTCCACCTCGTCGCGGATCGTGTGCGGGAACGCGAAGCGCACGCCGATGCTCTTGCCGATCAGTTGGCCTGCATCGTCTTCACGCGCTCGGGCCAGCCCGGCATCTTGTCGGAGCAGGTGAGCAGCTCTCGGCGTACTCGGTGATCTTGAGGTAGTACATCGGGATCTCGCGCTTCGCGCGCCCGACCGCCACCCGTGGCCGTCGATCTGCTCGTTGGCGAGCACGGTGTCGACCGGATCCCAGTTCACGACCCCGGTCTTGAGGTACGCGATGCCCTTCTCGAGCATCTTGAGGAACAGCCACTGGTTCCACTTGTAGTACACTTGAGGTCGCAGGTCGTGACCTCGCGCGACCAGTCGATCGCCCAGCCCATCGCCTGGCACTGGCCCTTCATGAACGCGATGTTGTCGCGCGTCCACTTGCCCGGCGCCACGCCGTTCTTCATCGCCGCGTTCTCGGCCGGCAGCCCGAACGCGTCCCAGCCCATCGGCATCAGCGGGTTGAACCCGCGCATCCGCAGCTGCCGGTACATCATGTCGTTGATGGTGTAGTTGCGGACGTGCCCCATGTGCAGGACGCCCGACGGGTACGGCAGCATGGACACGCAGTAGTACTTCGGGCGGTCGGTGCGCTCGACCGCGCGGTAGATGTCGGCGGCGCGCCACGCGGACTGGGCGGCAATCTCGATGTCGTGGGGATTGAACGGTTTCATGGCGCGGGATCGGGGTAAGGGATCGATTATAGCGGGGGGGTCGGGGGCGTCCGGGCGGGCGCCCGGCCGGCCCGATCGGCGGCCCATCGGTGTCAGACACCGCCCGGTGTCTGACACCATTCCAATGGCATGGGCACGACGCCGGGGGGGGCGCATGCCGCGGCCGCGGGCGGACGTGCCGACGGAGGAACCCCCGTTCTGACCCCGGGGCGGCGGTGTATTATGCCAATGTCATAGAGCCGCGATCCCGGTTCCCGGGGCGGGATCAAGAAAGTCCATAATTGCACCCTTGACCGGGAACCGGACGGAAGGACGACGAACCAAGGACTGTTGTACTCGCGTCCAGCCGACCCTCGAAGCCGCTCATGCCAAGGATTCTCGCCACCGCCCTCGCCCTGCCGCTCCTCGCCCTGACCGCCGCCCTGTGGGCCGCCCCGGTGAAGACCGAGCACGTCGAGGCCGAACTCGTCTCCGAGCGGACGGCCCTCGTCCCCGGCCAGACGACCACCGTCGCGCTGCGCCTCAAGATGCAGGAGGGCTGGCACACCTACTGGCAGAACCCCGGTGATTCGGGCCTGCCCACGACGCTGGCCTGGACGCTTCCGCCCGGCGTGACCGCCGGCCCGCTGCAGTGGCCGGCGCCGCAGCCGCTGCCGGCGGGCCCGCTCGTCAACTACGGCTACGAAGGCGAGGTACTGCTGCTCTCCGACGTCACGGTCCCGGCGAACGCGCCGGTGGGCGAGACGTTCACGCTAGCCGGCAAGGCCGAATGGCTGGTCTGCCGCGAGACCTGCATTCCCGAAGAGGCGAAGCTCGACCTCGCCCTTCCGGTGGCGCAGCGCTCCGATCCGTATCCGCAGTGGGGCAAGGCCATCGCCGCCACCCGCGACGCGCTGCCGGCCAAGGTGCCGGGCTGGGTGTTCGCGGCGAAGGGCGACGGCCCGAAGGTCACGCTGACGCTGACCGGCCCGGCGGGGGCCGCCACGCCCGCGGGCGTGCACTTCTTCCCGTTCCAGGAAGGCCGGATCGAGCCGTCGGGCAAGCAGCCGTTCGCACGCGAGGCCAACGGGACGTTCACGCTGTCGCTGCCGGTCGCCAACCAGCTCACGCCCGGTTTCACGCAGGTCGCGGGGGTCATCACCGCGTCCAACGGCTTCGCCACCGGTGGCGCGCCCGTGAAGTCGATGCTCGTCGACACGCCGCTCGTGGGCACCGTGGTCGCCGGGCCGAAGCCCGTCACCGCGGCCGCCCCCGCGCTCAACCTCGCGCCGGCGCCGGCGGCCGACGGCCTGTCGCTCCTGACCGCCATCGTCTTCGCCTTCGTCGGCGGCATCGTGCTGAACCTGATGCCGTGCGTGTTCCCCGTCCTGTCGCTGAAGGCGCTGTCGCTCGCCGCGCCGGGCCACGGCAACCGCCAGAAGCTGCGGCTCGAGGGCCTCGCGTTCAGCGGCGGCGTGATCGTCACGTTCGTGACGCTCGCCGCGATCCTGCTCGCGTTCCGCGCGGCGGGCGAGCAGTTCGGGTGGGGCTTCCAGCTGCAGTCGCCGGCGATGGTCACCGGACTCGCGCTGCTCTTCTTCGTGCTCGCGCTCAACCTCTCCGGCGCGTTCGAATTCTCGGGACTGGTGCCGTCGTCCGCGGGGGACTGGGAAGTGCGCAACCGCTACGCCAATGCCGCGTTGTCCGGCGTGCTGGCGGTGGTCATCGCGTCGCCCTGCACGGCGCCGTTCATGGGCGCGGCGCTCGGCTTTGCGCTCGCGCAGCCGGCGGTGCTCACGCTGCTCGTGTTCGTCGCGCTGGGCGCGGGCATGGCGCTGCCGTTCCTGCTGCTGTCGTGGTTCCCGGGCTGGCGGCGCATGCTGCCGAAGCCGGGCGCGTGGATGGAGCGCTTGAAGCAGATGCTCGCGTTCCCCCTCTACGCGACCGTCGCGTGGCTCGCGTGGGTGCTGGGCGCGCAGGTCGACAACGACGCGGTGGTGCGCCTGCTGGTGACGCTGGTGGTGGTCGCGTTCGCGCTGTGGGCGTGGCGCACCTACCGGATGGGCGCCGCGCGCGCGTTCTCCGCCGCCGCCGCCGCCGGCCTGGTCGCGGCGGCGGTCATCGCGTGGCCGCTCTTCTCGGGCGGCGCCGCGAGCGCGGCCGCGGAGACCCGCGCGACGTCCTCGCCGGGGTCGGAAGCGTGGCAGCCGTTCACGCCGACGATCGTGTCCGAGCTGACCTCCGCCAACAAGGCGGTGTTCGTCGACTTCACCGCCGCGTGGTGCGTCACCTGCCAGGTGAACAAGCGGCTCGTGCTGAACGACGGCGCGGTGAAGGAAGCGTTCGCGAAGGGCGGCGTCGAGCTGGTGCGCGCCGACTGGACGCGCCGCGACCCGCAGATCTCGCAGGCGCTCGCCGCCCTCGGGCGGCAGGGCGTGCCCGTGTACGTGCTCTACCGTCCCGGCAAGGAGCCGCTGCTCCTGCCCGAAGTGCTGGGGAAGCAGATGGTGCTCGACGCGGTCGCCTCGGTCGCGCCGCCGGCGCCGGTCGCCACCGCCAACTAGGGGTCCGCCATGCTCGCATCGACGTTGCGCACGCTCGCGTTGTGCGCCGGCTTCGCCGCCGGCAGCGCCTTCGCCGTCACCGCCGGGACGGCGGCGCCGGATTTCACCGTCAGCGACAGCCACGGCAAGCCGGTGAAGCTCTCCGACTACCGCGGCAAGTTCGTCGTGCTGGAGTGGACGAACCCGGAGTGCCCGTTCGTGCGCGCGCAGTACGGCGCGGCGACGATGCAGGCGCTGCAGAAGGAGGCCGCCGGCCGCGGTGTCGTGTGGCTCGCGGTCAACTCGACCAACCCGTCGAGCAGCGAGTTCAAGACCGGCGCGCAGATGAACGCGTGGATGCAGGAGAAGAGCGGCGCGCCGAAGGCCGTGCTGATCGACGCCACGAGCGCGACCGGCCGCGCCTACGACGCGAAGACCACGCCGCAGATGTTCGTCGTCGACCCGAAGGGCACGATCGTCTACGCGGGCGCCATCGACGACAAGCGCAGCGCCCGCGAGTCCGACCGCAGGACGGCGCACAACTACGTGCGCGCCGCGCTCGACGAGGCGCTCGCCGGCAAGCCGGTCACCGTGGCGAGCACGCAGCCGTACGGCTGCAGCGTCAAGTACTGACCGCCGCGAAAGGACGCCCGTGCCGCTCGAGACCTGGCTCGCGTTCGTCGTCGCTGCGTTCCTCATCAGCGTGTCGCCCGGCGCGGGCGTGATCTCGTGCCTCGGCGCCGGCATGCGCTTCGGCTTCGCGCGCGGCGTGTGGAACGTCTTCGGCCTCATCGCCGGCCTCATGTTCGTGATGGTCGTCGCGGCCGTGGGCCTGGGAGCGCTGCTCGCCGCCTCCACCCTCGCGTTCACGGTGCTGAAGTGGGCCGGCGCGGCCTACCTCGTGTGGCTCGGCATCCAGCAGTGGCGCGCCCCGGTGGCGCCGGTGGACGCGGATGCCGCGGGCGCGGCCCTCGGCAGCACGCGCCGCGAGCTCGTCGTGCGCGGCTTCCTCGTCAACGCCACCAACCCGAAGGGCCTCATCTTCATGCTGGCGGTGCTGCCGCAGTTCATCGACCCGGCGCGCCCGCAGTTCGTGCAGTACCTCGTCTGCGGCGCCACGCTCTGCATGAGCGACCTCATCGTGATGTCCGCCTACACGGCGTTCGCCGCGAAGGCGCTGCGCCTGCTGCGCAAGCCCGCGCACGTGCGCGCCGTGAACCGCACGTTCGGCGGCGTGCTGGTGGCGATGGGCGCGCTGCTGGCGTCGTTCAAGCGCGCCGCGTGACGCGTCCCGCCGGGCGCGGCGGCTTCCCCGCGGTGCCCGCGGTTCCGGCTGCGCCGGACCGCGTCAGCCGGTGCCCTTCCACCCCGGAGCAAGCCTGACGAGCCGGTCGCCGCGGCCGGTCGCCTTCGGCTCGACCCGGCAATAGCAGTCGTCCTTCGGCTTGAACGGCATCGCCGCTTCCAGCGCGCGCAACCGCGCGACGAACGCCGGATCGGCGTCCGATGCGGCAAACCGGAGCGCCGGCTGCACGAAGGCCTTGCCACCGCCCAGGTGGACGCCGAGCCGGCTCGCCGTCAGGGCGCGCGGGAATTTCGGCGCAGGCGGGTGATTCGGCAGGTCCCGCCAGTCGAAGACGTAGAAGAAGGACAGGTGCACCGGGCCGACCGGCTGCGGCGGACGCCGGTCGTCTTCCAGCGCGAACGCGACCGCAGCATCGAGTTGCGCCGGCGGCAGCGTCCACCGCCGGCTGTCACCTGACGTCGCGGTGGGGGCACCAAAGCGGTCGGTGGCTTCCGCCCACGCCGCCAGCATCCCGTCCCGGTCGCACGCGTCGGACACGATCGTGATGGCGAGTTCTGGTGCGCCCGACAATTCGCAGTTGATCGTGTGCCCCGCGAGGAAGCGCCGGATCGCCGGCCACGCGCGCCGCGGGTCGCGCGGCAGCGCCGCGTGCCCGAAGCTCGCGGATTTCGGCGGGGCATACTCGATGCCGCGCGGGTTGTTCGTCGGCGTCGTCACCGTGGGCTTCGTCATGGTCCTGGTTCCGGGGCAGGCCGGACGTGGGTCCGGGCGTGCCGCGCGCCGCTCGATCCTCGCGGCGCACCTGCCCGGAATGCTAGACCGATGCCGCGCCATTGCAAGCCGGCGCCCGGACCGCCCACCACAGCGTCACCGCGGGACACGAGTCGACCGCCTCCGGAAAGTCCAGCGTCGTCGGGTTGTCGCCGCGACCTGCCCGTTGCATGATCGGATCTGCCGTTCCTCGACGGCGCACCGCTGCTCACCCGGGAGATGCACCATGGTGTTCGATCACATCGGCATGAACGTCTCGAACTTTCCCGCCGCCCGCGCGTTCTTCACCCGGGCCCTCGCCCCGCTCGGCATCGGCATCACGATGGAGGGCGACGGCTGGGCCATGGTGGGCCGCCAGGGCGAGGGCAACATGTGGTTCGGATCGTTCGGTCCGAATCCGGGGCCGATCCACATCGCCTTCTCCGCGAAGACGCGCGAGGAGGTCCGCCGCTTCCACGACGCGGCCATCGCCGCCGGCGGCAAGGACAACGGCCCGCCCGGCATCCGGGCGCAGTACCACCCGAACTACTACGGCGCCTTCGTCATCGGCCCGGATGGTCACAACCTCGAAGCCGTCTGTCACCTGCCGGAGGCGTGACATCGGTTGCCCGTGCTTGCGCATCCTTTCCCCCACTCGCCCATGCCGAAGATCGACGTGTCACAGGTTCCGGTGCGGATCGGCGCCGGTTATCCGGCGCCGCACGACGGCGCCTGTGCCGGGCGCACGCGCAAGCGACTCGGCGATGCGGGCGGTCTGCGCGACTTCGGCGTCAACCTCATGACGCTGCCGCCCGGGCGCTGGTCGAGCCAGCGGCACTGGCACAGCCACGAGGACGAGTTCGTCCACGTCCTCGAAGGCGAACTGACGCTGGTAGAGGACGGCGGCGAGGTCGTGCTGCGCGCCGGCGACTGCGCCGCGTTTCCCAAGGGAACCGGGAACGGCCACCACCTGCAGAACCGTGGTTCGTCCGTTGCGGTGTACCTGGAGGTGGGCTCGCGCCATCCCGACGACCTCACCACGTGCTCCGACATCGACCTCATGAGCTCCAACCAGGATGGCGCCTTCGTGCACAAGGACGGCTCGCCGTACCGCTGACGGCGGCGCGCGCCGCCGCGCAGCGGCGGATCGAGGTTGCCGCGTGCACGCCGCGGGCGCAGTGCCGGTGCGGGCCACGTCGGCCGCGACCGTCGGCCCAGGTGGGTCCACGTACGCCACGTAGGTGCTCGGACCGCTTCGTCGCGCTGCCGCCGATCGCTAGAATCTTCGGAGGAACGCGCGCAGCGGCGCGTGGCTGGCTGCGCATCCAGGGGAGATCGCCATGGAGGCCCGCTGCAGCCAAGGGACGCGCCTGCCGGATTCGTCGGGTGCTTTCGGCAGGAATCCCGACCATCGTCGCAGGAGAGCGGGCTGCACCGTGCTGCTCGCGCTGGTGCAGGCCGCGCTGGTGTTCCTGCTCGCTGCGCCCGTGTCCGGGCAACCCGTCGATTCGTTGCCGTCGTGGAACGACGGCGTCGCGAAGCGGGCGATCGTCGACTTCGTGCGGTCGACGACCACGCCCGGCAGCGACACGTTCGTGCCGCCCGAGGCGCGCGTCGCGACCTTCGACCAGGACGGGACGCTGTGGGTCGAGCATCCGGTCTACGCGCAGGTCGCGTACTGCCTCGATCGCGTGCCGGCACTCGTGAAGGCCCGGCCGGAACTGGCGCAGCGCGAGCCCTACCGCACCGTGCTCGCGGGCAACCGCGAAGCGATCGCCAGGCTGCCCCAGAAGCAGCTCGAGGAAATCGCCTTCGCCACGCTCACCGGCATGTCGGTCGAGGGGTTCCGGCAGGAGGTGAAGCAGTGGCTGGCCGAGGCCAGGGACCCGCGCTGGAAGCGTCCGTACACGGACCTGGCCTACGTGCCGATGCAGGAAGTGCTCCGCTACCTGCGAGCCAACGCCTATCGGACGTACATCGTGACCGGCGGCGGACAGGACTTCGTGCGGGTCTATGCGCAGGAGCTGTACGGCATCCCGCCGGAGCAGGTGATCGGTACCGCCGCGCAGACCCGGTTCACGCACGACAAGGCGGGCAGGCCCGTCCTGATGAAGGAAGCGAAGCTGCTGCTCGACGACAATTTCTCGGGCAAGCCCGAAGGCATTCACCTCGTGCTCGGCCGCCGGCCGACCGCGGCGTTCGGCAATTCCACGGGGGATCGGCAGATGCTCGAGTACACCGCGTCCGGCGACGGCGTCCGGCTCGCGATGCTGGTGCTGCACGACAATGCCGCGCGCGAGTATGCCTACGGTCCGGCACAGGGACTGCCCGCGACCAAGGTCGGCACGTTCACGCAGGCGTTGTACGACGACGCGCGGCGTTACGGGTGGACGGTGATCAGCATCCGGAACGACTGGAAGAGAGTGTTCGCGTTCGATCCGCCGTGACGGCAGCGGTGATCGGCAGCGACCTCCGGTATGCCCAGTACCGACTTGCGGATTGCGGTTCGCGAAGCCGTCACTCCGCCGTGTCGCGCAACTCGAAGTGCTGGTCACCACCTTCGACCCGGGTCCGCGCGAAGCCGCGGCTCTCGTAGAACCGGACGGCCGAGTCCCACGACGCCGTCGTCTCCAGCGAGATGCGGGCGAGGCCCCGCGCGGCGGCGACGTCCCGCAGCTCGCGCAGGATGCGGCTGCCGACTCCTTCCCGGCGGCGCGCTGCCGCCACGGACATGCGCACGATCTCCGCCGAAGCCGGTCCGAGCGGGCGCAGGATGCCGACGCCGACGAGCCTGCCTTCCTGCACCGCCACCAGGATCACCGATCCCGCGTAGCACGCCGGGAAGTCGTCGAGGTCCGGGTTCGCGCCGGGTGCGTACTCGCCCCAGCGCTCGGTCAGGCCGGCGACGATGAGCGCGAGGACGGCATCCGCCTCCGACGCCACCATCGGCCTCACCGCCATTGTCGAGCGCGTCACGCGTCCGGAAGAGCGCGGCGCACGGCTCAGTACGGAAACCCGGGCAGCGGCCCGCTCATCGTCCGCCGCAGGTCGTCCGGCACCGCGCGCACGTCGAACTTCTCGTAGCGCGCCATGATGCGCGCGTAGGTGCCGTCCGCCTGCATCGCGGCGAACGCCTGCTGCCACTTCTGCGCCTCGGCGTCGGGCATGCCCTTGCCGGCGGCGAACCAGATCTCCGACGGTCGCACGCTGGCGCTCACCGCAAGCTTCGCCGGATCACCGCCCACTTCGCGGTACGCGTGCAGCACCATGAGCCGCGGCGCGAGCCATGCCTCGATCTTCCCGTCGCGCAGGCGCTGCGCGTTCACCCATTCCTCGGCGGCGGGGATGATCCGCGTGAAGCCGCTGCTCAGCAGCAGCACTTCCGCACCGCTGCCGCGCAGCACGCCGGTCGTGCGGCCGCGGGCCGCGTCGAGCGTCCCGACGTCCGCGCCGGCGCGGCCGACCAGCACCAGGTCGTCGGTGACGATCTTCGCGATCCAGCGGTACTGCGCGTCGCGCTCGGGCGTGCGGGTGAGGGCGAGGATGCCGACGTTGGCGCCGGAGAGTGCCAGGCGCTGCGCCTCCACCCACGGCACGTACTCGATGGCCGCGCGTTCGCCGACGCGACGGGCCAGCTCCTCGACGACGTCGTGCACGATGCCCTGGCCGGGACCGGGCACCTCGGCCACCGTGGCGGGTGGCACCTGGAACGTGTACGGCGGCAACTCGGCGGCGAGCAGGCGCAACGGCGCGGGCGTCGCGGCGAACGCGAGGGTGGCCGCGAACGCGGCCAGCAGGACGGCAAGGGCGCGCATGGAGCGTTCCCCTAGAACGTGCCGAACATCGCGTTCAGCACGATCACGCACACCGTTGCGATGACCGGGAACAGCGCGCACACCATGAACATGTCGAAGTACGACTGCTTGTGCGTGAGGCCGCAGATCGCGAGCAGCGTGATCACCGCGCCGTTGTGGGGCAGCACGTCGAAGCCGCCGGAGGACAGCGACGCGACGCGCGCCAGGATCTGCGGGCTGATGCCGAGCGCCTGCGCCTGCTGCAAATACTCCGCGCCCATCGCCTGCAGCGCGATGGACAGGCCGCCGGACGCCGACCCGGTGATGCCCGCCAGCACGTTGACGATGATCGCGAGCGAGATCACGGGGTCGCTGCTGATCGACTGCAGGCTCTCGCGCACGACCGCGAACGCCGCGAGGCCGGCGATCACCGCGCCGTAGCCCACCTCGGAGGCGACGTTCAGCGCGGGGAGCATCGAGCCCAGCGCGCCCTGGTTCATCGTCTCCCGCGCGTTCCTGAGGCGCTTGAAGTTCAGCAGCACCACGAGGATGCACGCCGCGAACATCGCCACGACGATCGCCCAGATGCCCGCGACCGCGGAGAGCGCCACCTTGCCGTACTTCGCCTGGGCGAGGTAGCTCGTGTCCATGTTCGGGATCACGTAGTTGGTGAGCACGAAGTTCAGCACCAGCACCACGAGCACCGGCGCGATGGCGATCGCGAACGGCGGCACCGGGCCGTCGTCGTCCTTGTGCACGGCCGCGTCCGCGCCGGCGCCGAAGCCCTCGCCGGCGGACGCGGCGCTCGCGGCGCGGCGGTTGAGCCACAGGAGCCCGGTGCCGAGCATGATGACGGCGGCGATGACGCCGAGGCCCGGCGCGGCGTACAGCGTCGTGCCGAAGAACGGCATCGGGATCGCGTTCTGGATCGCGGGCGTGCCGGGCAGCGCGGTCATCGTGAACGTGAACGCGCCGAGGCCGATGGTCGCGGGGATGAGGCGCTTCGGGATGTCGCCCTCGCGGAACATGGTGAGCGCGATCGGGTACACCGCGAACGCCACGACGAACAGCGACACGCCGCCGTAGGTGAGGATCGCGCACGCGAGCACGATCGCGAGCATCGCGCGCTGCCGCCCCGTGAACGCGACGATGCCGTGCGCGATGGCCCGCGCGCTGCCCGAGTCCTCCATCAGCTTGCCGAACACGGCGCCCAGCAGGAACAGCGGGAAGAACTTGACGAGGTACCCGCCGAGCGCGGGCAGGTACACCTGCGTGTACGTCGCGAGCAGCGGCACGTCGCCCAGCGCGAACAGGACCGAGACGAGCGCGCACAGCGGTGCGATCAGGATGACGTTCCACCCGCGGTACGCGAGGCCGATGAGCAGGCCGAGCGAGACCAGGATCCCCAGGATGCCGAGCATGACTCCCCCATTGTTGTTGTCGTGGTCCGCGCCCTCGCGGGCGGTCCTGCGCACTGCCGCGCCGCCCGCGCGGCCGCGTCCTGCCCCGGTCAGCGCGCGGGTGGCGCGAAAACCGCTTCCATCTCCCGCCGGAAACGCACCGCCGGGTCGGCGGCATCGTACTCCACATCGTCCCAGCGCACCGCTGCGCCCGCGGCCACGGCGCGCTTCAATTTCACGCCGTGCGCGAGCCCGAGCGGCAGCCCGCCGTGCGCCCTCGAATCCGCGGCCGGCATGAGCTTGCCGTAAACCGTGTACCCGCCTTCGCCGTCGAGCGTCTCGCCGGCGGCGAGCGCGCGCTTCGCGGTCGCCACGACGTCGCCGTGCCACGCGAGAGCCTGCCCGGTGGGCTCGCGGCGCAGGCCGGCGGAGGCCACGCTGATGCCGAGCTCGAGCCCGATCGCGTGGTACGGCTTGTACATCGCGGAGTAGCGTCCCGACGGGTCGGTCGAGAAGCCGTACTCGCGGAAGCAGCGGCGCACGTAGTCCTCGCTCGCGGCGCTGCCGGCGCGGAACGTCACGTACACGCCCCAGCGCAGGTCCCGGAACACGGGCCGGCCGTCGCGCTCGAGGCTGCTCACCACCTCGACCTGCCCGACATGCTCGAGGTGACCGCCCTCGTCGCGCGGCTTCAGCGCGCGCGGCAGGTCGTCCACGCCGCACGGGGGAAACTCGAGGCCGCCGGTGGCCGGGCGCAGGCCCGTCGCGTTGGCGACCGCGGCCATCTCGATCGCGCTCTTGGTGCCGTCGAGGAACGAGTTGAACATCTGCGCGTTGAAGTCGCCCGCCGCGACCATCTCCGGCGTGAAGCCGTAGAACGGCCACACGGTGGCGGGCGTGGACGCGTGGTACTCGGGCAGGTACTTCGTGCCCTTGCCGGCGGCCACCACCTCGAAGCCCGCCGCGCGGCACCAGTCGACCATCTCGCAGATCAGCGCCGGCTGGTCGCCGTACGCGAGCGAGTACACGACACCGGCCTCGCGCGCGCGCTGCGCGAGCAGCGGCCCGGCGAGCGCGTCGGCCTCGACGTTGACCATCACGATGTGCTTGCCGTGCCGGCAGCAGGCGAGCGCGTGGCGGATGCCGGCGGCCGGATGGCCGGTGGCGTCGATCACGATCTCGACCTCGGGGGCGGCGATCACGCCGGGGGTGTCGTCGGTGATGCACGTGGTGCCGGCGCGGTGCGCCTCGGCCAGCGTGCGGGCGCCGTACTGCTCGGCGGACCAGCCCACCCGGGCGAGCGACGCCCGCGCGCGGTCGGGTGCCAGGTCCGCGATCGCGACGATGTGGATGCCCGGCGTGTGGCGCGCCTGGGCGAGGTACATGGAGCCGAACTTGCCGGCGCCGATCAGCGCCACGCGCAGCGGGCGACCGGCGGCGGCGCGTTCCTGGAGCATGCGGTGAAGGTTCATGGCAGCGGGGAGCGGGGCGGCACGCGGTCTTACAATCGGGTCGACTCCCACCTCTTTCGGAAAGGTCGAAGATGAAACTCTACTATGCCCCGGGCGCCTGCTCGCTCGCCGCGCACATCGCGTGCGAGGAGGGGGGACTGGCGTGCGAGTACGCGAAGGTGGACCTGCGGGCGAAGAAGCTCGCCGACGGCGGCGACTACCTGGCGGTCAACCCGAAGGGCTCGGTGCCCGCGCTGGTCCTCGACAGCGGCGGCGTCCTGACCGAGAACGCCGTGGTCCTGCAGTACCTCGCCGACCAGGCGCCCGGCCGGGCGCTGGCACCCGCCCCCGGCACGTTCGACCGCTACCGGCTCGCGGAGTGGCTGAACTACATCGCCACCGAGATTCACAAGGGCTGGGGGCCGCTGTGGAATCCGCAGAACCCCGACGCCGTGAAGGAGGCCGCGCGCAAGGCGCTGGCGGCGCGCTTCGACTACGTGGGCAAGCGCCTCGCGTCCACGCCGTTCCTCATGGGCGACACGTTCACCGTGGCGGACGCCTATCTCTTCGTCACGCTGAACTGGGCCGGCCTCCTCAAGTTCGACCTGGCGCCGTGGCCGATGCTGCAGTCCTGGCACGCGACGATCGCGCAGCGGCCGGCGGTGCAGCGCGCGATGCGCGCCGAAGGGCTGCTGCCGTAGGGCCGCGCCTCACGCGGGCGGCAGGAGTCCCAGTTCGACGAACGCGGCGCGGGCGCCGTCCACGCCGACCACGCGCTGCGCGTGCAGGCCGGCGCGCGCCGCCCCGGCGACGTTGATCGCGTTGTCGTCGATGAACAGCACGCGCTCCGGCCGCACGGCGAGGTCCTCGACGACGTGCGCGAAGTAATCGGCGTCGGGCTTCAGCTTCCCCACGAGGTGCGAGGGGAAGTTGTGGTCGAACGCCTCGTGCAGCAGCCACGCGTTGGAGAAGCGGTCCCAGTGTATTTCGTTGGTGTTGGACACGCTCGCCACGCGGTGGCGGGCGCGCACCGCCGCCACGAGGTCGTGGGCGCCGGGCAGCACGGCGCGCGGCCACCACGTGAACGCCGCGAGGAACTCCTCCGGCGGCACCGGCAGCCCGAACTCCGCGACGATCTCGCGCGCGAACGTGTCGCGGCCGGTGCGCCCGGTCTCGAAGCGCCGCACCGCCTCCGAGTGCAGCCAGCGGCGCCACAGCTCCTCGGTGGTGGCGACGTCGCGCGACCACGCGAGCATCTGCTCGACGCCGGCCAGTTCGATGAGCACGCCGCCCAGGTCGAACAGCACGACGTCGATGTCCTTGGGGTTCACCATCAGCGCAGCGCGAGGGAGAGGCCGAGGGGCACGAACGCGACGGCCAGCGTGTTGCCGATGAGCACGATCGAGGCGACCTTGCCCGGTTCCTGGTTGTAGTGCTCGGCGACGATGAAGTTGAACACCGCCGGCGGCAGGGCGCCGAAGAGGATCAGCAGGCCGCGCTGCAGCTCCGAGAGCCCGAGGAGCGGCGCCAGCACGAGCGCCATCGCGATGCCGGCCAGCGGGCACACGACGGCGCCGATCACGCCGATGTGCACGTCGCTCCAGCGCACCTCGTACAGCCGCACGCCCAGCGAGATCAGCATCATCGGGATCAGGGCGTCGCCGACGATCCGGATGCCGGTGCCGACCCACACCGGCAGCGGCGGGTGGAAGAGCGCGAACGCGAAGCCCACGAACGTGGACCACACCATCGGGTTGCGCACCAGGCTGCCGAAGCGCGCGTTGTGGTCGACGATCCACGTGCCGAGGGTGAACTGGATGAGGTTGCTGATCGCGAACAGCGCGACCATCGCCGAGAAACCCTGCGGCCCGAACGCGAGCGCGGCCAACGGCAACCCCATGTTGCCGCAGTTGTTGAACATCATCGGCGGCAGGAACGTGCGGTAGTCGAACCCGAGCCACCTGGCGAGCGGCCACGCGAGCACGCCGGACCCCAGCACCACGCCCACGCAGCCGATCATCAGGAGGCCGTTGGCGGCGAGGTCGAAGTCCTTGCTCGCAAGCGCGGTGAAGATGAGCGCGGGCGCGATCAGCGTCGAGCTGATCCTGTTCACCTCCCGCATGTCCGGCCTGGCCTTGCGGGCGTAGACGTAACCCAGCATCACCACCACGAACACCGGCAGCATGATGCCGAGGATGCGCTCGAACACCGCCTGGCCCTCCCGTCAGCCGCGCCGGACGGGCATCACAGGATGTAGCGCGACAGGTTGTCGTCGCCGGCGATGCCGGCCAGCGTGGCGTCGACGAACGCGGCGTCGATCCTGATGTGCTCGCCGGTGCGGCGGGCCGCGTGGAACGAGACGTCGTCGAGCAGCCGCTCCATCACCGTGTAGAGGCGGCGCGCGCCGATGTTCTCCTGCTTGTCGTTCACGGCGAACGCGATCTCGGCGAGGCGCCGGATGCCGTCGGGGGCGAACTCGAGGTGCACCTGCTCGGTGGCGAGCAGCGCCGCGTACTGGCGCGTGAGGCACGCGTCGGTCGCGGTCAGGATCTGCTCGAAGTCGGACACCGACAGCGCCGACAGCTCCACGCGGATCAGGCTTGGCCCTGCAGCTCGGGAATGAGGTCGGACGGCTTCGAGAGGTGGAACGCGCCGGACGCGATGAACAGGATGTGGTCGGTCTTCACCATGCCGTGCTTGGTGGCGACGGTGGTGCCCTCGACGATCGGCAGGAGGTCGCGCTGCACGCCCTGCCGCGAGACGTCGGCGCCGTGCGCGTCGCTGCGCGAGGCGATCTTGTCCATCTCGTCCAGGAACACGATGCCGTTCTGCTCGGCGGCGGCGAGCGCCTTCGCCTTGATCTCGTCGTCGTTGAGGAGCCGCGCGGCCTCCTCGTCGGTCAGCACCTTCATCGCGTCGGCGACGGTCATCTTCTTCTGCTTGCGCCGGCCCCCGCCCATCTGCTGGAACATGCCCTGGATCTGGCTCGTCAGCTCCTCCATGCCGGGCGGCGCCATGATCTCCATCTGCGCGGGCAGGGCGGCCACCTCGATCTCGACCTCGCGGTCGTCGAGGGCGCCCTCGCGCAGCATCTTGCGGAATTTCTGCCGGGTGCCCGAATCGGTGGGCTTCAGGTCCGTGAAGTTGACCTCGCGCGCCGGCGGCAGCAGCACGTCGAGCAGCCGCTCCTCCGCGTTGTCCGCGGCGCGGTCGCGCACCTTGCGCGTCTCCGCCTCGCGGGTCTCCTTCACCGCCACCTCGACCAGGTCGCGGACGATCGTGTCGACGTCGCGCCCGACGTAGCCCACCTCGGTGAACTTGGTGGCCTCCACCTTCACGAACGGCGCGTCGGCGAGCCGCGCGAGCCGCCGCGCGATCTCCGTCTTGCCGACCCCGGTGGGGCCGATCATCAGGATGTTCTTCGGCGTGATCTCGTGGCGCAGCGGCTCGGCCACCTGCTGGCGGCGCCAGCGGTTGCGCAGCGCGATGGCGACCGCGCGCTTGGCCGCCTCCTGCCCCACGATGTGCTTGTCGAGCTCGGAGACGATCTCCTCGGGGGTCATGTAGGAGGACATGGCGGTCGGAAGGGGCGATGAGGACGGCGGACGCGGCCCTTTCGATTGTACCGGACGAGGCGCCGCGGGCCGCCTCGCGCGGGCCGCCGGGACCGCGTTGCATCAGGCGGCGCGCCGGGCCGGCACCGGGTCGCTTAGAATGATGGTTCCGACCCACCCACAGGGGAACGCCGTGAAGTCCACCTACGCTCTGGCGATAGCCGCGCTCCTGGCGACGGGCTGCGCCACCACCGGGGGCAGCGGCCCCTCCGCCGTCGCGAAGCTCGAGCCGACCACGGGCAACACCGCCCGCGGCACCGTCACGTTCACCCAGAAGGGCGACAAGGTCGTGGTCGACGCCAGGGTCGCGGGGCTCGCGCCCGGCAGCCACGGCTTCCACATCCACGAGAAGGGCGACTGCAGTTCGGGCGACGGGATGAGCGCCGGCGGGCACTTCAATCCGGTGGGCAAGCCGCACGCGTCCCCGGCCACGACCGACCGCCACACGGGCGACATGCCGATGCTGGTGGCCGACGCCGGCGGCAACGCCGTGCTGGTCGTCGAGCTCGACGTCATGACCGTCGGCAGCGGACCCAACGACATCGTCGGCCGCGGTCTCATCGTCCACAAGGACGCCGACGACTTCAAGACCCAGCCGACCGGCAACTCCGGCGCGCGCGTCGCCTGCGGTGTGATCGTCAAGTCATGACGCGCGGGACCACCTTTGGCGCCCTGACCGGTCGCGTCGCGGGCTGGGCGCTGGCGGCGGCGCTTCTCGCCGGCTGCTCCGCGTCGATGAAGGAGGAGATGAGCACGATGTTCCCGGACAACGCCGGGCTCATCGCGCGCCTGCGCAGCCCGTCCTCGGCCGTGACCGGCTCCGTCCGCGTGGTCGACTACCGCGACGGGGTCTCGGTGCAGATCGCCATCAGCAACCTCATCCCGGGGCAGTACCGCGTCACGCTGAACGAGAACGGCAACTGCAGCTCGTTCAACCTGTTCTCCGCCGGCCCCGCGTGGGCGCCCGCCGGCATGAAGCCCGACGAACTGCTGCCGGGGTTCCTCGCCAACGAGGACGGCAGCCAGAACGGCTACGTCGCGTTCATCAAGGGGGTCAGCACCGACGGCCCCAATTCGGTTCGCGGGCGGTCGGTGGTCATCCACTGGGGCAGCCGGATCGGCGAAGCGATACCGGGCCAGCCCAACAACCGCGTCGCGTGCGGCGTGCTCGAGTCCGCGCGCGGCATCCTCTAGCGCGACGTTCGCGTTTTCATCCTTCCGTTCCTTTCACGACCGCCACGCATGGGCTTCCTCGCCGACCGCAAGATCCTCATCACCGGGGTGCTCTCCAACCGCTCGATCGCCTACGGCGTGGCGCGTGCCTGCCAGCGCGAGGGCGCGAGCCTCGCCTTCACCTACGTCAACGACGAGCTCAAGGGGCGCGTCGACAAGATCGCGGCGGAGTTCGGCACGGTGCCGGTGCTGCCCTGCGACGTGACGCGCGACGAGGACGTCGCCGCGCTCTTCGCGAAGCTGCAGGCGGAGTGGGGCAGCCTGGACGGCCTGCTGCACTCGATCGCGTTCGCGCCGCGGGAAGCGCTGTCCGGCGACTTCCTGGAGGGCCTGTCGCGCGCCGCGTTCGCGACCGCGCACGACATCTCGAGCTACAGCCTGGCGGCGCTCGCCAAGGGCGCGCGGCCGCTGATGCAGGGACGCGACGGCGCCCTGGTCACGCTGACCTACCTCGGGGCCGTGCGCGCGCTGACCAACTACAACGTGATGGGCCTCGCCAAGGCGAGCCTCGAGGCCAACGTGCGCTATCTCGCCAAGTGCCTCGGGCCCGAGCAGATCCGCGTCAACGGCATCTCGGCCGGTCCCATCAAGACGCTGGCGGCCGCCGGCATCGGCGGGTTCTCCAAGATCCTCAACTTCGTCGAGAAGACCGCGCCGCTGCGCCGCAACGTCACCATTGAGGAGGTGGGCAACGTCGCCGCGTTCCTGCTCTCGCCGCTCGCGAGCGCGATCACCGGCGAGATCACGTACGTCGACTGCGGCTTCTCGAACGTGGCCGCCGGCCTGGGTGACGAATAGCGCGCGACGCTTCGACGCCGTCGTCGTCGGCGGCGGCCACAACGGCCTCACCTGCGCCGCGTATCTCGCTGCGGCGGGCATGTCGGTGTGCGTGGTCGAGCGCCGCGGCGTCGTCGGCGGCGCCGCGGTCACCGAGGAGTTCCACCCCGGCTTCCGCAATTCCACCGCGAGCTACACGGTCAGCCTGCTCGACCCGCAGGTGATCCGCGACCTCGACCTCGCGCGCCACGGCCTCGTGGTGCGCGAGCGTCCGTTCTCCAATTTCCTGCCGCTGCCCGACGGCCAGTACCTCAAGGTGGGCGGCGGACTCGCCGCCACGCAGGCGGAGGTCGCCCGCTACTCCCGCCGTGACGCCGACGCGCTGCCGCGCTACTACGCGATGCTCGACGGCGTGGCCGCGCAGCTGAAGCGAGTGCTGCACGTCACGCCCCCCAACGTCGGCGGCGGCGGCCGGCAGGACGTCGCGATGCTGGTCGACCTCGTGAAGACCGCGAAGGGCTTCCGCGCACTGACGCTGCCCGAGCGCCGCGACCTCCTCGACCTCTTCACCAAGAGCGCGGGCGACCTCCTCGACCGCTGGTTCGAGTCGGCGCCGATCAAGGCCGCGTTCGGATTCGACGCCGTCGTCGGCAACTTCGCGAGCCCGTACACGCCCGGGTCCGCCTACGTGCTGCTGCACCACGTATTCGGCGAGGTGAACGGCAAGCCCGGGCAGTGGGGCCACGCCGTCGGGGGCATGGGCGCGATCACGCAGGCGATGGCCGCCGAATGCGTCGCCCGCGGGGTCGCGATCCGGCTGCGCGCGCCGGTTGCACGCGTGGTCGTGAAGGCGGGACGCGCGGCGGGCGTGGAACTCGCCGACGGCGAGGTGATCGACGCGCGGCGCGTGATCGCCAACGTGAACCCGAAGCTCCTGTGCGAGTCGCTGGTGGCGCCGGAACACCTGCCCGAGGACTTCCGCGCGCGCATCGCCGCCTACCGCTGCGGCTCCGGCACCTTCCGCATGAACGTCGCGCTGTCGGCGCTGCCGTCGTTCGCCTCGCTGCCGGGCCACGACGCGCAGCCGCATCACTCGAGCGGCATCATCATGGCGCCTTCGCTCGGCTACATGGAGCGCGCATTCTTCGACGCCCGCACGCACGGCTGGTCGCGCGCGCCGATCGTGGAGATGCTGATTCCCTCGACCGTCGACGATTCGCTCGCCCCGCCCGGCATGCACGTCGCGAGCCTCTTCTGCCAGCACGTGCATCCCGAGCTGCCTTCCGTGCTGCCGGGGCGCACCTGGGACGACGCGCGCGACGAGGTGGCGGAGCTGATGGTCGCGACCGTCGAGGGGTTCGCCCCCGGCTTCCGGCGCAGCGTGCTGGGCCGGCGGGCGCTCTCGCCGCTCGACCTCGAGCGCGAGTTCGGACTGGTCGGCGGCGACATCTTCCACGGGGCGCTGTCGCTCGACCAGCTGTTCTCGACGCGGCCGGTGATGGGGAGCGCGAACTACCGGATGCCGGTGCGCGGGCTCTACCTGTGCGGGTCGGGCGCGCATCCGGGCGGGGGCGTCACCGGCATCCCGGGGCGCAACGCCGCCCGCGAGATCGTGAAGGACGCGCGCCGCCGGCGGCACTGATGGACACCGGGCCCAACGTCGCCCACCTGCTGGCGCGCACCGCGCGCGCGTGGCCGCGGCTGCCGGCCGTGGCGCGGGGCGGCGGCGTGCTGCACGACTACGCCGGTCTCGCGCGCCGGGTGGCGGGCCTCGCCGGCGCACTGCAGGCGGCCGGCTGCGTGCATGGCGACCGCGTCGCGCTCGTCGCGCGCAACGACCCGGCGTACGTCGAGACGCTCTTCGCGTGCTGGTGGGCGGGGCTGGTCGCGGTGCCGGTCAACGCCAAGCTGCATCCAAAGGAACTCGCGTTCGTGCTTGCCGATTCGGGCGCGCGCTGCGCGTTCGTCGACCCGGCGTGGCACGCGGTGCTCATGCCGCCGCCGCCGCTTGCGCGCGTCGTCGAACTCGGCGGCGCGGAACACGCGCGGTGGGTGGCGCACGCACCACTCGCCGCGCCGCTGCCGGTGGCGGCCGACGATCCCGCGTGGCTCTTCTACACCAGCGGCACCACCGGCCGGCCCAAGGGTGTGGAGATCACGCACGCCAACCTGCGGGCGATGACGGCGTGCTTCACCGCCGACGTGGAGGCCATCGCGCCGGGCGATGCGCTGCTGCATCCGGCGCCGCTGTCCCATGGCTCGGGGCTGTACCTCCTGCCGCACGTCGCGCGCGGCGCGGTGAGCGTCATCCCGGAGTCGGGTGCGTTCGATGCGGCGGAGGCGCTGGCGCTGGTCGCGCGCTGGCCGCGCAGCCTCTTCTTCGCGGCGCCGACGATGGTACGGCGCATCGTCTACGCACCGGGACTCGGCACGGCCGACCTCGCGCACCTGAAGTGCATCGTGTACGGGGGCGGACCGATGTATGTCGCCGACGCGAAGGCGGCATTCGCGGCGCTGGGGCCGCGGCTCGCGCAGATCTACGGCCAGGGCGAATCGCCGATGACGATCACCGCCATGGACCGCGCGCTGCTCGCCGATGCAATGGCACGCGGCGACGACGCGCGCATCGCGTCGGTCGGCGTGGCGCAGTCCGGCATCGACGTGCGCATCGCGGGGCCGGACGACGCTCCGCTGGCGGCGGGCGCGGTGGGCGAGGTGCTGGTGCGCGGCCCGACCGTGATGCGCGGCTACTGGGGCAATGCCGACGCGACGGCGCGCACGCTGGCCGGCGGCTGGCTGCACACGGGCGACCTCGGCGTGCTGGCGGAGGACGGGTTCCTCACGCTCAAGGACCGCTCCAAGGACCTCATCATCAGCGGCGGCTCGAACATCTATCCGCGCGAGGTCGAGGAGGCGCTGCTGCGGCATCCGGACGTGGCGGAGGTGGCCGTGATCGGCCGCGTGCATCCGGAGTGGGGCGAGGAGGTGGTCGCGTGCGTGGTGCCGCGGGTGCCGCTTGCGAACGACGCGACGCGCGGGGCGTTCGAGGCCGCGCTCGACGCCGCGTGCCTCGCCGAGATCGCACGCTTCAAGCGGCCGAAGGCGTATGTCTTCGTCGACGCGCTGCCGAAGAACAACACGGGGAAGGTGCTGAAGACGCAGTTGCGGGAGAGGTTCGGCAGTGCGCGCTGAGCGGGCGGCTGCCCCTCACCCCAACCCTCTCCCCGCGGACGGGGAGAGGGAGCCCTGAGCGAAGCGGTGTGCAAATCGCGAGCGGCCGCAAGGGCATTCAGCCGGCAAGCAGTGCGCTACTGAACCCTCGCGCGCAGCGCGAGGATGATCGGCGCGCTCGTAGGTCTTGCAGTTACTACGGGAAAACCGCCCGGCCGCCCGAAGGTTTTCCCGGGCCTGACTTGCAGTACCGGCCGCAAGAGGCGCCACGCCGGCGCCCCGTCATCCACCGCACCCACGGACGCCTTTTGCGGACGTAAAGAAGCGAAGCTCAGCCGATAAGCCGGGTTCTGTTACGGCGCACGGGTGAGGTGCGCTATGGCCGTCATTCCTCTAGGCGCCGCGTTGCCGCGGCGCTCGAGCCACCTACCCGCGGACTCGGCGAGCAGCGTCATCGTCCGCTTACTTGGTGTTGCTCCGGATGGAGGTTGCCGCGTTTCACCCGCCGGCGGCGAACCGCCGGCGACTCGTCTCTGTGGCCCTGTTCCTCGCCTTCGTCGACGCGCTAACGGCGACTTATAGCGTCCGGGCGTTACCCGGCATCCTTGCTCTGCGGAGCCCGGACTTTCCTCTCCCCGCTCGCGCGGGCAGCGACGGTCTGGCTGGCTTCGCCTGCGATTCTACGCCGGTGCGGCGTCGCGCACGCGCCAGCGCAGCCGCTCGCCCGCGCGCAGCGGCACCAGCGTGTCGGCGCCGTACGCGTACTCGGCGGGCACCTCGGTGTCCGCACGCTCGAGCGTCACGGTCCCCGCGTTGTACGGCAGGCCGTAGAAGTCGGCGCCGAAGCGGCTCGCGAAGGCTTCCAGGCGGTCGAGCGCCTTCGCGTCCTCGAACGCCTCGGCATAGAGCTCGAGCGCGATCGGCGCCGAATAGCAACCGGCGCAGCCGCACGCGTGCTCCTTGGTGTGTCGCGCGTGGGGCGCCGAGTCGGTGCCGAGGAAGTAGCGCGGGTTGCCCGACGTCGCCGCCGCGACCAGTGCCTCGCGATGCGACTCGCGCTTCAGGATCGGCAGGCAGTAGTAGTGCGGCCGGATGCCGCCGACGAAGAGCGCGTTGCGCGACCACAGGAGGTGCTGCGGCGTGATGGTGGCGCCGATCGGCGCGCGGGCCTCGCGCACGAAGTCGGCGGCCTCGCGGGTCGTGATGTGCTCCAGCACGATCTTCAGCCCGGGGAAGTCGCGCACGATGCGCGCCGCCAGCGTGTCGACGAACACGCGCTCGCGGTCGAACATGTCGACGTCGGCGCCGGTGACCTCGCCATGCAGCGACAGCACCATGCCGTGCCGCTCCATCGCCGCCAGCACCGGGTACACGCGGTCGAGCGCGGTGACGCCGGAGTCGGAGTTGGTGGTGGCGCCCGCCGGGTAGTACTTCACCGCGTGCACGATCCCCGACGCCTGCGCGCGCCCGATCTCGTCCGGCGGCGTGTTGTCGGTCAGGTAGAGCGTCATCAGGGGCTGGAACGAGGTTTCCGCCGGCAGCGCCGCCAGGATGCGCGCGCGATAATCCGCCGCCGCGCCCAGTGTCGTCACCGGGGGCTTGAGGTTCGGCATCACGATGGCCCGGCCGAACACCCGGGCGGTCGCCGGGGCCACCGCCGCCAGCGCCGGGCCGTCCCGCAGGTGGAGGTGCCAGTCGTCGGGACGGCCGAGGGTGAGGGTGCTGCGGGCGGGAAGGGTCATCGGAAGGCCTTGTTTTCAGGGCGATTATACGGGGGCGCGGGCGCCGCTCCGGGACTGCGCCGGGCCGCCGGCCGGGGATGGCGGGTTCGCCGCAGAGCAAGCTATAATGTCGGATTTACAGCGGACGGCGTGTCCGGCCACCGGACGTCCCGCCGCCCCCGCAGGCGCAGTCACACGACGGATGCAACCAGCAGCGAACCAGGGTGAAGAAGCAATGGCAGGCAAAACCGCAACCGCCGTCAAGAAGGTCCGGGAGCTCACCGAGGAGGAGATCCTCAAGGCGCCCGAGAAGGACTACATGAACGAGGCGCAGCTCGCCTTCTTCAAGAAGATGCTGCTCAACCTGCGCAGCCAGCTCCTGCAGAACGCCGACGACACCGGCGAGCACCTGCGCGAGAACGAGATCACCACCGACCCGTCCGACCGCGCGACGCTCGAGGAGGAGTACACGCTCGAGCTGCGCACCCGCGACCGCGAGCGCAAGCTGCTGAAGAAGGTCGAGAAGTCGCTGCGCATGATCGACGACGGCTCGTACGGCTGGTGCGAGGAGACGGGCGAACCGATCGGCATCCCGCGCCTCATCGCGCGCCCGACGGCCACGCTGTCGCTCGAGGCGCAGGAGCGCCGCGAGCGCGTCCAGAAGCTGTACGGGGACTGATCCCCGCCTCCCGCCCCGCCCGCCGGCGGGGCGCCTGCGGCAATGCGCCGCAGTCACTGTCAGATTTCCTTGACGTAAAGCAAGGCTGACACATTCCGTTGCCCTACGCTGGAGCCTCCCGTCCCGGAGGTGTCCATGCGTGTCCTGCTCGTCCATCCGAACTACCACTCGGGTGGCGCCGAGATTGCCGGCAACTGGCCGCCCGCGTGGGTGGCGTACCTCACCGGCTACCTGAAGGCCGGCGGCTACACGGACGTCGTGTTCGTGGACGCCATGACGAACCACCTCGACGACGACGCCGTCCGCGCGCGCATCGAGGCGATCCGCCCGGACATCGTCGGCTGCACGGCGATCACGCCGGCGATCTACAAGGCGCAGCAGATCCTCAAGGTCGCCAAGGACGTGAATCCCGCGGTGGTGACCGTGCTGGGCGGCATCCACGGCACGTTCATGTACCCGCAGGTGCTGGCCGAAGCGCCGTGGATCGACGCGGTGGTCCGCGGCGAGGGCGAGCAGGTGTTCCTCAACCTCGTCCGCGCCGTCGACGACGGGACGTGGGCCGACGGGCGCGGCGGCGTGAAGGGCATCGCGTACATGGCGGACGGCAAGGTGATCGCCACGCCCGCGGAGGCGCCGATCGCAGACCTCGACCGGATCGCGCCCGACTGGGGCATCCTCGAGTGGGACAAGTACATCTACATCCCGATGGGCCGGCGCGTCGCCATACCGAACTTCGCGCGCGGCTGCCCGTTCACGTGCAGCTTCTGCAGCCAGTGGAAGTTCTGGCGCGACTACCGCGTGCGCGATCCCATCAAGGTGGTCGACGAGATCGAGGCGCTGGTGCGCGAGCACAACGTCGGCTTCTTCATCCTCGCCGACGAGGAGCCGACGATCCACCGGCGCAAGTTCATCGCGTTCTGCGAGGAGCTGATCCGCCGCGACCTGCCCGTGCTGTGGGGCATCAACACGCGCGTGACCGACATCCTGCGCGACGAGAAGCTCCTGCCGATGTTCCGCAAGGCGGGGCTCGTGCACGTATCGCTCGGCACCGAGGCCGCGGCGCAGCTGAAGCTCGACCGCTTCAACAAGGAAACCACGATCGAGCAGAACAAGAAGGCGATCCGGCTCCTGCGCGAGGCGGGCATCGTCTCCGAGGCGCAGTTCATCGTCGGGCTGGAGAACGAGACGCGCGAGACGCTGGAGGAGACCTACCAGATGGCGCGCGACTGGAACCCGGACATGGCCAACTGGGCGATGTACACCCCGTGGCCGTTCTCCGACCTCTTCCAGGAACTGGGCGACAAGGTCGAGGTGTTCGACTTCGAGAAGTACAACTTCGTCACGCCGATCATGAAGCCCGACGCGATGGACCGCGCCGAGCTCCTCGACCGCGTGATGCACAACTACCGCCGCTTCTTCTTCAACAAGGCGTTCTTCCAGTACCCGTGGACGCGCGACAAGGGACGCCGCGCGTACCTGCTGGGCTGCCTCAAGGCGTTCGCGAAGAGCGGCTTCCAGCGCACGTTCTACGACCTGGGCCGGGTCGGCTACTGGGGCCCGCAGTCGAAGAAGAACGTCGACTTCGGCTTCGACGCCGCGCGGCGCACCGCGCCGGGGCCGGACTCCGTCGCGCCCGACGAGACCTGGGTGACGATGCACGGGCCGAAGATCGAGTACAAGCGGCGCAAGGGGGAGGAGAACGCCGCGATCGCGCTCGCCTGCGGCGGCGGCACCGAGCAGCTCGCCGACGAGGTGGCCGAGGCGGCGGCCGCACCGCGCGCCTGATCGCCGTGGCCGCGCCGGCCGCCCCGCTGCCCGCCGGGCCGCACGTCGCAGTGGCGGGCACCGCCGCGGCCCGTGTCGGGCCGAACGCCATCACGCGCGTCGCCGACGCGCTGCGCGCGCACGGCGGCGAGCCGGTGCTGCGCGACGTGTTCGCCGCCGCCGGCCTCGTGCACCACCTCGCCGCGCCGCCGACCGCGATGGTCGACGAGGCGGACGTCACCGCGCTCGCGCGGGCGGTCCGCGAGCGCCTGCCGCCTGCGGTCGCGCAGCGCGTGCACCGCGACGCCGGCACCGCGACCGGCGACTACCTCCTCGCCCACCGCATCCCGCGCGCCGCGCAGGTCCTGCTGCGCGCGCTGCCGGCGCGCCTGGCCGCACCGCTCCTGTGCCGCGCGATCGGCGCGCACGCCTGGACCTTCGTCGGCAGCGGCCGCTTCAGGGTCGAGCGCGGCCGGCGGCCCGTGCTGGTGATCACCGGCGGGCCGCTCGCCCGGGCCGGGGCCACCCCCGGGCCCGCGTGCGACTACTTCGCTGCCACCTTCGAGCGCCTGTTTCGCGCGCTCGTGCACCCGCAGGCGACGGCGACCGAGGTGGCGTGCGAGGCGGCCGGGGCGCCCGCGTGCCGGTTCGCCATCGCGTGGTGACCGGGCGGCGCGCCGCGCCCGGGGCCGGCGCGGGGTGTGCAGGGGTTGTGCCGCCGCGCTGCGGTTACAATCTTGAGTCCTGCCGCACCCACGAACCCCCGAGGAGAGCTTCGCATGTTCACGCTTCCGCCGCTTCCCTACGCCGACACCGCGCTCGAGCCCGTCATCTCGGCGAACACGCTGTCGTTCCACCACGGCAAGCACCACAAGACGTACATCGACAACCTGAACAACCTCGTCAAGGGCACGGAGTTCGAGGGCGCGACGCTGGAGGCGATCGTCAACGCCACCGCCGGCAAGGCCGACAAGGTCGCGATCTTCAACAATGCCGCCCAGACCTGGAACCACACGTTCTACTGGAATTCCCTGAAGGGGAACGGCGGCGGCCAGCCCACCGGGCGCATCGCGCAGATGATCGAGGCGTCGTTCGGCAGCTTCGAGAACTTCAAGAAGGAGCTGTCGGCCACAACCGTGTCGCAGTTCGGCTCCGGCTGGGGGTGGCTCGTGCAGGACGGCAGCGCGCTGAAGGTCGTCAAGACCGGCAACGCCGAGGTGCCGTTCACCAAGGGCCAGAAGCCGTTGCTCACGATCGACGTGTGGGAGCACGCCTACTACCTCGACCACCAGAACAAGCGCGCCGCCTACGTCGACGCTGTGATCGACAAGCTGCTGAACTGGGACTTCGCCGCCCAGAACCTCGGCTGACCGGCGCAGTCGAAGGCCATGCGTCACCCCGTGGCGCCGCCCGCAACGCGTGCGGCGCGCCGGGGCGCCCGCGGGAGCGCGCGGTTGTAAGCGCGCGGCCCTTGGGTCGATAATCGCCCGGACATCCTTCGTCGGCACTCGCGTGCCGCGTTCATGGCGCTTTTCTCCAAACCGCCGGCCAAGAAGCACGAGCCCGCCAAGCCCGCCGTCAAGCCGTCGGCGGCGCCGGCGCGTCCGCCGCCGTCCGCGCGCGACATCGCGGTCCAGGCGCAGGGGCGCCGCGGCGTCGCCGAGCGGCCCCGGGTGGAACCCCCGGCCGACATTTCGCTGGCCGGCGCGAGCCTCATCGAGTGGTCCCCCGGCCGGACGGCGATCGAGGTGGCGCAGTCCAACCCCGGGCTGTGCGCCGTGCTCGAGAACGCCGCCTTGCTGTACGCGAGCGGGCAGGCGCACGCCGCCCGTGCGCTGCTCGAGGAGGGGGTCGAGACCGACCCGGACACGCGGTCGTCGCCGCTCGCCTGGCTCGCGCTGTTCGACATCCTGCAGCGCGGCAACGACCGCGCGGGGTTCGACGCGCTGGCGCTCAAGTACGTCGTGCAGTTCGAGCGCTCGCCGCCGCCGTGGGAGGAGGCGTCCGCGCCGCGTCCCCCGGCCGTCGAGCCGAAGACGGTCACCGGTTACGTGGCGCTCACCGGCAAGCTCACCGCCGCGAGCCTCCCGCAGATCGAGGCGTTCAAGCGCGCGATGGCGAAGTCGCCCGCGCACGTGCGGCTCGACCTCGCGCAGGTTGCGGGATTCGACGACGCCGGGGCGCGCCTGCTCGCGGGCGCGCTCGCCGAGGCGCGCCGCAAGCGTTACGCCGTCGCGCTGCAGAAGCCCGAGAAGATGCGCGCCGCGCTCGACATCCTCGTGCGCCGGGGCAAGGCGGCGGGCGAGGGCGCGTGGCAGCTGTCGCTCGAGTTCCTGCAGTGCGAGCAGAAGCAGGAGGCGTTCGACGACCGCGCGATCGAGTACGCGGTGGCGTTCGAGCAGTCGCCGCCCTCGTGGGACCCGCCTCCGGTGCCGGCCGTGGACACGCCGCCGGGCGAGCAGGCCGACGCCGCACCCGTGGCGCCGCCGCCCGCGCCGGCCCACCCCGATTGGGTCGAGTGGTCGGGCGTGCTGCTGGGCGCCGCCACCCACCAGATGGCGCAGCTCGCGGACTTCGCGCACGGCCACCCGGTGGTGCCGATCGACATGACGCGCGTCGAGCGGGTCGACTTCGTGTGCGCCGGCGCGCTGCTCAACGCCATCAACCGCGTCGAGGGCCAGCGCCGGTCCGTACAGATCGTCGGCGCGTCGCCCATCATCCGCGCGCTCCTGCTCCTGATCGGCATTTCCCCACGCCACTTCATCAAGAAGGCGCAGTAGGCGCCGGCGCCAGCTCCGGCGGTCATCGGGCCGCCGCCCCCGGAACATGGACACCTTCCACGGCACCACCATCCTCTCCGTGCGCCGCGACGGCACGGTCGCGCTCGGCGGCGACGGCCAGGTCACCCTGGGCAACGTCGTCGTCAAGGCCACCGCCCGGAAGATCCGGCGGCTCTATCACGACCGTGTGCTGGCCGGCTTCGCGGGCGCCACGGCCGACGCGTTCACGCTGTTCGAGCGGTTCGAGGCCAAGCTCGAGAAGCACCAGGGCCACCTCACCCGGGCCGCGGTGGAACTCGCCAAGGACTGGCGCTCCGATCGCGTGCTGCGCCGGCTGGAGGCGATGCTGGCGGTGGCCGACCTCACGGCGTCGCTGATCATCACCGGCAACGGCGACGTGCTGGAGCCCGAGCACGGGATCGTGGCCATCGGGTCCGGCGGCGCGTATGCCCAGGCCGCGGCGCGCGCGCTGCTCGAGCACTCGGGGCTCGCGGCGCCGGACATCGTAAAGCAAGCGCTTACTATCGCGGGCGACATCTGCATCTATACCAACCAGCACCACGTGATCGAGGTGCTGCCCACGCCGGCGGGGGCCGCGCGATGAGCCGCACCGAATACGACGTGGTCGTCGGCGGCGCGGGGCTGGTCGGCCTCGCCGTCGCGACCGCGCTCGCGCGCGAGGGCCTCGCGGTCGCGGTTGCCGACCGCGCGCCGGTCGCGGCCGCCGACACCGATCCCGCCACCTGGGACGTGCGCGTCTACGCGATCAGCCCGGGCAGCGCGAACTTCCTGCGCGCGCTCGGCGCTTGGCAGAACCTGCCGGCCGACCGCGTCGCGCCGATCGAGGCGATGGACGTCGCCGGCGACGCCGGCGGCCGCCTGCAGTTCTCCGCCTACGACCTGGGCGAGCGGGCGCTCGCCTGGATCGTCGAGGAGCGCGCGCTGCGCGCCGCCCTGCTGCAGAGCGCCTACGCGGCCGGCGTGCAGGTGCAGGGCGGGGCGCCGTTCGTCGGCTTGTACTTCGCCGCGGACCGCGGGACGCTGGTGCTGGACGACGGGGGCGAGACCCGGGAAATCGCGGCCCGGCTGGTCGTGGGCGCGGACGGCATCCGGTCCTGGGTGCGCGAGGCGGCCGGCATCCTGGCCGAGCCGCGGCCGTACGGGCAGGTCGGCGTGGTCGCCAATTTCGACTGCGAGCGGGCGCATCACGGCATCGCCCGGCAGTGGTTCCGGCCCGACGGCAGCATCCTGGCGTGGCTGCCCCTGCCGGGGCGCCGCATCTCGATCGTCTGGTCCGCGCCGCAGGCGCTTGCCGACGAGCTGCGCGCGCTCACCCCCGCGGAACTGACGCAGCGGGTGGCCGAGGCGGGCGGCCACGCCCTGGGCGCGCTCTCGCCCCTCACGCCCTGCGCCGGGTTTCCCCTGCAGCTCATGCGGCTGCCGACGATCGTCGGCCACCGGCTCGCGCTGGTCGGCGACGCCGCGCACGGCGTGCATCCGCTCGCCGGGCAAGGGGTGAACCTCGGCTTCGGGGACGCGCTGGCGCTCGCCCAGGTGATGGCCGAACGGGGACCGGTCGCCGATCCCGGCGCGCCGCTCCTGCTCGAGCGCTTCGCCCGCAAGCGGGCCGAGCCCGTGCAGGCGATGCAGGCGGTCACCGACGGCCTGACGAAGCTCTTCTCGCCGCGCCACCCCCTGCTGCGCCCCCTGCGCAACGCCGGCCTGACCGCCGTCGATCGGTTGCCGTTGCTGAAGCACCGACTCGCGCAACCCGCGCTGCGCTAGACTGTCCAATTCAGGTTTGGACCCATCGGAGTCGTCATGACGCCTGCTTTGCCCATCCCGTCGCGCCTGCGCGCGACCGTCGCCGCCCTCTGCGCGGCCGCCGCCCTCGCCGTCGCGGCGCTGCCTGCGCACGCGCAGGCCGCCGACAAGGCTCCCGCCCCGTCGGCCGAGGCCGCCGCGATCAAGAAAGTGCTGGAGCAGAAGTTCCCCGGCGCGGAGGTGCGCGGCGTCACCAAGACCAGCTACATGGGCCTGTACGAGGTCCAGTTCGACGACCGCCTCATCTACACGGATGCGAAGGCCAAGTACGTCATCATCGGCGCGGTCTACGACACCGACAGCAAGACCAACCTCACCGAGGAGCGCCAGCGCAAGCTCAACCGCGTGAACGTCTCCTCGCTGCCGCTCGACCTCGCCATCAAGAAGGTGAAGGGCACGGGCGAGCGCGTGATGTACGTGTTCTCGGACGCCGACTGCCCGTTCTGCCACAAGCTCGAGGACGAGATGAAGGCGGTCGACAACGTCACCGTCTACACGTTCCTGTTCCCGATCGACTCGCTGCACCCGGACGCGGCGCGCAAGTCGCGGCAGATCTGGTGCTCGTCCGACCGCACGAAGGCGTGGGACGACTTCTTCGCCACCGGCGCGCTGCCCGACAACAAGGGCGACTGCGACAACCCGATCGCCCGGACGGCCGAGCTGGGCGCCAAGTTCCGCGTCAACGCGACGCCGACCGTCGTGTTCGCCGACGGCTCGATCGTGCCGGGCGCGATGCCCGCGCAGCGCATCGAGCAGGAACTGAAGACCGCCGACGCCGAGGCTAAGAAGCTCGCCGCGGCGAAGAAGCAGTAACCCGCAGCACCGCACGCTTCGTCAACGCTCGTTTCCTACGGAGGGGACAGGACGCGCCATGGCCATTCTCGACTTCCTCAAGAAGCAGTTCATCGACATCATCGAGTGGACGGACGACTCGCGCGACACGCTGTCGTTCCGCTTCCCCGACGAGGACAAGGAGATCAAGAACGGCGCGCAGCTCATCGTGCGCGAGTCCCAGGTGGCGCAGTTCGTGTACCTCGGCCAGTTCGGCGACACGTTCGGGCCGGGCAAGTACACCCTCACGACCGACAACATCCCGATCCTCACGGACCTGAAGGGCTGGAAATACGGCCTCGAGAGCCCGTTCAAGGCGGACGTCTACTACGTCATCACGCGGCTCTTCACCGGCAACAAGTGGGGCACCGCCAACCCGGTCATGATGCGCGACGCCGACTTCGGCATCGTGCGGCTGCGTGCGTACGGCACGTACGACTTCCGCATCGTCGACCCGAAGAAGTTCCTGAAGGAAGTCGCCTGTACCGACGATCACTTCCGCTTCGACGAGTTCAACGACACGATGCGCTCGCGCCTCGTGTCCGTGTTCACGGACGCGCTTGCGAGCTCGATGATCCTGGCGCTCGACGTCGCGTCGCGCTACGGCGAGCTGGGCCTTGCGCTGCTGCCGCTCATCAACAACCCGGCGATCGGCGAGAAATACGGCCTGAGATGACCACGTTCATCGTCGAGAACGTGTCGGTCCCGCCCGAGGTCGAGCAGGCGATCGACAAGCGCTCCTCGATGGCGGCGGTCGGCAACCTCAACGACTACGTCAAGTTCCAGATGGCGCAGGGCATGGGCCAGCCCGGCGCGGGCGGCGGCATCGGCGGCGCGGGCGCGGAGCTCGCGATGGGCATGGCGATGGCGCAGCAGATGATGAACCAGCCCGGCGGCATCATGGCGCAGGGCAATCCCGGCATCCAGGCGCCGACCCCGGCGGCGGCAGCAGCAGCGCCATCGGCGGCGGCGCCGGACCTCATGACGCCGGCGCAGGTGGCGCAGATGCTCGGTGTGGCCGAGTCCGACGTCATCGCGAGCCTCGACGCGGGCGACCTCAAGGGCCGCCGGATCGGCACGCAGTGGCGCATCACGCGCGCGGCCGTCGACACGTTCCTCAAGGGATGACCATGCAGCGATTCGACCGCGGCCGCCGCCTGGCGCTGGCCGCGCTCTCTGCGTGCGCGCTGGCGGCCGCGGTGCCGGCCGCGGCGCAGGACCCGAATCAGAGCCTCGCGAAGGCCGCGGCCCTCGATTGGCTCGCGCTCGCCGGCAAGCACGACGCCGAGGGCACCTGGACGACCGCCGCGGCGCGCTTCCGCGGCCAGATCACCGCCGAGAAGTGGGCCGTCACCTTGAAGCAGGTGCAGGATAGATTCGGCGACGTGGAGGACCGCACGTTCATCGGCGCGCGCGCGGTCGAGCCCAAGCAGGACGACCCGCAGGGAACGTTCCTGGTGCTGGTCTTCCGCACCGACTTCACGAAGCGCAAGCAGGGCATGGAGACGCTGACCGTGGAGCGCGAGGCCGACGGCAAGTGGCGCGTCGTCGGCTACCTCATGCAATAGCGCCGTGAACGAGACTTCGGCGCTCGCCAAGTTCGCCTGCCCCGCCTGCGGCGGCGAGGCCGTCTGGAATCCGGCCAAGCAGAAGCTCGTGTGCCCGTTCTGCGGCACCGAGTCCCCGGCGAAGCTCAACGCGGCCACCGGCGCCATCGTCGAGCACGACCTCGTGGCCGCGCTGCGCGGCATCGGCGACGACCAGCGCGGGTGGAAGTCCGAGAAGCGGCAGGTGAAGTGCCAGTCCTGCAACGCGATCTCCGTATTCGACCCGACGCGGCAGGCGCAGAACTGCCAGTTCTGCGGCTCGGCGCAACTCGTGCCCTACGAGGAGACCAAGCCCGCGTTCCGGCCCGAGAGCGTGCTGCTCCGTGGTGAGCGAGGCCCAGGCGCGCGACCGTATCCGCCAGTGGTACGGCAAGCTCTGGCTCGCGCCGAATGCGCTGGAAGCGCCGCGCGCTCACCGACACGGTGAAGGGCATCTACCTGCCGCACGAATGTTCGACGCCAAGGCCGACGCGCAGTGACCGGACGCCGGCTACTACTACTACACGACGGAAACGTATGTCGAGAACGGCCAGGACCTGCACGCGGCAGGTGCGCAACGTGCGCTGGGAGCCGGCTGCCGGTCGGCTCGACCACTTCTTCGACGACGATCTCGTCTGCGCGTCGGTGGGCGTGCACGCGAACCTGCTGCGCGGGATCGAGCCGTTCCCGACCGACACGCTGAAGCCCTACGACGCGGGTACGTGGCCGGGTGCGGGTGGTCGAGCGCTACCCAGATCGACTCGTCGGCTGCGCAGCGCGCGCGCGAGGCGATGGACCAGAAGGTCGCGCATGCGCGCAGGAGATCCCCGCGACACCTACCGCAACCTCGAGGTGCACACGCAGTACTCGCGCCAGACGTTCAAGCACATCCTCGCCCCCGTGTGGCTCATGAGCTACACCTACGGGCCGAAGTCGTTCCAGTGCGTCCAGAACGGCGTCACCGGCGCCATCCAGGGCGAGTACCCGAAGAGCCCGTGGAAGATCGCCGGGCTGGTGGTGCTGATCCTCATCGTCGTGATCATCGTGCTGTCCGCGACCGGCGGGCGCTGACCCGTCGTGCCCGCCGCGTTCGCGCATCCGGCGTTCGCGCCGTACGTGCGCTGGCGCTGGGACGGCGACGTGCCGTCGCCGGCCACGCTGAATGCGTGGGCGCGCGCCGCGGCGCTGCGCCTGCCCGACGGCCGCGAGCTGCGCTTCGCCGATGTCGCGGTGCCGTCCGCGCTCGCGTACGAAGGGTCGGTCGCGCACGATGCCGTGGTGCCGACGCGCGCGGGCAACCTGCACGACGCCTGCAATGCGTTGGCGTGGCTCGCCTTCCCGCGGGCGAAGGCGGCGCTCAATGCGGTGCATGTGGGGGCTGCCGGATGCGATGTTCCACCATCACCCGCCGTGTCCCCAACGCTCCCTATCCCCGCCTGCGGGGAGAGGGAGCAGCCTCCGCCGGGCGGCGTGGATGACCGCAGCATGCGAGGCGTCGCCGCCGGCGGCGGATCCTCCAGCACCCGCGGTCGCAGCAGCCTTCGCGGCCTCGCCCGCGATGCCGCCACGCTCCTCGACGAGTCCGGCCTGCTGCTCGCGTGCGCCGACGATTCGCTCGTCGCGCTCCTGCGCGCGCACCGCTGGCGCGAGGTCTTCGTCGACCGCGCGGACGACGTCGCGCGCGCCATGCGCCCCTTCGTCATCGGGCACGGACTGCTCGCGAAGCTGTGGCAGCCCTTCCGCGCGATCACCGCGCACGTGCTCGTGGTCCCGCTCGCCGCGGCCGACGCGAGGACAGACGCCGTGGATGCGGCCGCGGCCCACCTGATCGCCGAACGGGAATGGCCGCGAGGGCGCCTCGCGGTGCTGCCGATCGCCGCGCTTCCCGGCTGGGATGGCGAAGGCCTGGGCGCCGCGCTGTTCGACGACACGACGGTGTTCCGGCCGCCGCGCGCTGCGCGCTGACGCGGGATCAGCCGCCGCCGACCTCGCGCAGCACGCGCGGGAGATCCGCGGGCGTTTGCGCCACGGCATCGGCCGCCGCGAGTTCCTCCGCGCTGCCGTAGCCCCACGCGACGCCGACGGCGCGCGCGCCGTTCATGCGCGCGGCGCGGATGTCGTGCTTGCGGTCGCCGATCATCACCGCGCGCGTCGTGTCCACGCCCTCGCGGTCAGCGAGGTGGCGCAGCAGGCGCACCTTGTCGTCGAACGTGCCGGCCAGGTCCGCGCCGTAGACGCCGCGGAAGTGCACCGACAGCCCGAAGAGCGTGACGATGCGCCGTGCGAACACTTCCGGCTTGGACGTGCACAGGTACAGGCGCACCGGCGCCTGCGCGAGTGTCGCGAGCACGTCGTCGATGCCGTCGTACACGATGTTCTCGCGCCAGCCGACGTCGCCGTAGCGCTCGCGGTAGAGCGCGATCGCGCCCTCGATCGTCGCCGCGTCGTCGGTGTCGAGCAGCCACGCGAACGACTCGCGCAGCGGCGGGCCCACGCAGCGGCGCAGGTCCTGCGGGTCCGGCAGCGGGGCGCCGAGGCGCTCGAGCGCGTAGGCGATCGAGCGCGTGATGCCCGGGTAGTTGTCGGTGAGCGTGCCGTCGAGGTCGAACAGCAGCGTGTCGACCGGGTCCGGAGCGGCCATCAGCGTGCGCCTCCGGCGGGGAGCACCCGGATGCGGTACGTGAGCACCGCGCCCTGCCGCCCCGCTTCCCAGCGCAGGCAGAAGCGGCGCGCGTCGCGGGCGAGGAAGACGCCCGCGTCGGCGGTGGTGTCGTCGCGCGAAATGGGCGCCAGGAACGCGCCGCCCTCGAGGTAGTAGAGGTTGAAGGTCACCGGCGCCTTCGCCTCGAACCGCCAGTCGATGCGGTCGCCCGCCGCGAGCTGCGCGCACTCCTCGCGCACTTCGTACGGCGCGATCTCGACGTCGTCGAGCGCGCGCGGCGCGTCCGGGGTGACGGGCTCAACGGCGCATCCCGCGGCGACGAGCGCGAGCGCGAAGGCTGCCGCTCGCATCACGCACGCCGGGCCCGCGGGCGCAGGACGCGGCCGCGCCGCTCGCGCCATTCCTCCGCGAGGATCGCGAAGCGCACGTGGTCGCGCCAGCGGCCCGCGATCTTGACGTAGCGCGGCGAGTAGCCCTCGCGCCGGAAGCCCACGCGGCGGGCGAGGGCGAGCGAGCGCTCGTTGGTGGGCTGGATGTTGACCTCGACGCGGTGCAGCCCGAGCCTGCGGAAGGCCACGTCGAGCGCCAGCGCCATGCCCTCGGTCATGTAGCCCTGGCCCGCGTGCGGCGCGAACCCGTAGTAGCCCAGGTACGTGCTGCGGAACACGCCCCGCACGATCTCGGAGAAGTTGAACACGCCGACCAGCGCGTCGTCCTCGCGGCGGAAGACCAGGAAGCCGACGTCCTTCGCGGTGGCCGGATCGCCGGCGTAGCGGCCGACGTAGAGCGCGAAGCGGGCGCGGGTGTCCGGCGGGCTGGTCCACGGGCCGTGGTGCCGCCGGCTCGCGCGCGCCGCGGCGACAAAGGCGGCCGCGTCCGTGGCGGCCGGCGGGCGCAGGTAGACGCGCGTGCCGGTGACGGTCGCGGTACTCGGGCGAATGGGCATAATGTTGATTTTACGCGACGGGCAGGGGCGGCCGGGCATGGCGGCATGGGTGGAAGGACGCGTCACGGGCAACCGGACCTGGGCGCGCGGGCTGTTTTCGCTGCAGGTGGCGGCGCCGGAGGTGAAGTTCGTCGCGGGCCAGTTCGGGCGCCTCGCGCTCCCGGCACCGGAGGGGCACCCGGAGCCGATGATCGGCCGCCCGTACTCGTTCGTGAATCCGCCGGGCACGCAGCCGCACGAGTTCTACTGCATCGTCGTTCCGGACGGGCCGCTGTCGCCGCGCCTCGCCGCGCTCGTGCCGGGCGACCCGGTGTGGCTCGGCCCGCGTGCCAACGGCTTCTTCTCCGTCGACGAGGTGCCCGCGGCCGAGGTCCTGTGGTGCTTCGCGACCGGGACCGGGCTCGGGCCGTTCCTGTCCATGCTGCGCACCGACGAGCCATGGCAGAAGTTCGGGCGCGTGGTGCTCGTGCACTCGGTGCGGCATGCCGACGAACTCACCTACCGCGACACGATCGCCGGCGTCGCGCACGCGCATCCCGGCGCCTTCGGGTACGTGCCGATGGTGAGCCGCGAGGCGCATCCCGACGCGCTGGCGGGCCGCATTCCGGCGGCCATCGCCGACGGCCGGATGGAGTCGCGCGCCGGCGTCGCGCTCTCCCCGGAGAACTCGCACGCGATGCTGTGCGGCAACCCGGCGATGGTCGAGGACACGCTGGCGCTGCTGCTCACGCGCGGGATGCGGCGGCACCGGCGCAAGGAGCCGGGGCACGTGACGGTCGAGACCTACTGGTGAGCGCGGGCCGCCCGTGACGCAGCCCTCGCTCGTGGACTCGCCGCAGGCATGGGCGCGGCTCGTCGTCGCGCTCACGCTGTCCACCATCGGCGGCGTGGGCATGTGGTCGGTGGTGGTCGCGCTGCCCGCGGTGCAGGCCGACTTCGGCGTCGCGCGCGCCGACGCGTCGCTGCCGTACACGCTCACGATGATCGGCTTCGGCGTGTCGAGCATCACGCTCGGCCGGATGTCCGACCGCCACGGGATCGTGCGTCCGGTCGTGCTCGGTGCGGTTGCGCTCGCGATCGGCTACGGGCTGGCCGCCGCCGCCCCCGGGATCGGCTGGTACGCGCTCGCGCACTTCCTCGTGGGGGTGGGCAGCGCGGCGACGTTCTCGCCGCTGCTCGCGCACGTGTCGCTGTGGTTCGCGCGGCGACGCGGGGTGGCAATCGGCATCTTTGCGAGCGGCAACTACCTCGCGGGCACCGTGTGGCCGCCGATCGTCGCGCACTTCATCGGCAGCGACGGCTGGCGCGCGACGTACGTCGGCATCGCGCTCTTCGCGCTGGCGACGATGGTCCCGCTCGCGGCGTGGCTGCGCCGGCCGCCGCCGCACCACGACGCCGGCACGGTGGCCGGCGCGCGGCCGCGCACGGCGGCGAACCTCGGGCTGTCCCCGATGGCGCTGCAGGTGCTGCTGATCCTCGCGGGCGTGTGCTGCTGCGTGGCGATGTCGATGCCGCAGGTGCACCTGGTCGCTTACTGCGCCGACCTGGGCTACGGGCCCGCGCGCGGCGCGCAGATGCTGTCGCTCATGCTGGCGTGCGGCATCGTGAGCCGCCTCACGTTCGGCTTCATCTGCGACCGCATCGGCGGCCTGCGCACGCTGCTCCTGGGCTCCGCGCTGCAGGGCGTGGCGCTGCTCCTGTACATCCCGGCCGACGGCATGGTGTCGCTGTACGTCGTGTCGGCGCTCTTCGGGCTGTTCCAGGGCGGCATCGTGCCGTCGTACGCGATCATCGTGCGCGAGTACTTCCCGCCGCGGGAGGCCGGCTGGCGCGTCGGCGCCGTCATCACGGCGACGCTCTTCGGCATGGCGCTGGGCGGCTTCCTGTCCGGCGCGATCTTCGACTGGACCGGCTCGTACCGCGCGGCGTTCGTGAACGGCATCGCGTGGAACCTCGTCAACGTGTCGATCGCGACGTGGCTCCTGCGGCGGTCGCTGCGGCGGCCGGCGTACGCGTGACGTAGGCAGGCGGTTCACCACAGGGGGAGAAGGCGATGGCAGGTCCCAGGAAGCACAGTGGCAAGCGGGCGGCGAAGGCGCCGGCGGCGGTGACCGAGCCCACGGTGGCGGGCACGGCGGAATCGGCGCTGGTCGGGGTGGCGAAGCAGGTGCGGTCGTGGTCCGACTCGGTCCTCGGCATCGCGGGCGCGGCGGCCGACGTCTCGCTGTCGGCGGCGAAGGCGATCCTCGTGCGGCCGGAGCAGCGCGTCGCGCTCGAGAAGGCGGGCAACGTGCTGCGCGGCATGCGCGAGGCCGCCGGGCTGTCGGTGAAGGAGGTCGGCGAGGCCATCAACCTCAAGGACCCGACGCTGATCGAACTGGTCGAGAACGGCAAGGTGGCGCTGCCGTTCGAGATCATCCTGCGGCTCGCGTCGGTGCTCGGCCGCAACGACCCGATCTCGTTCGTGATGCGGTTCACGCGCTCGTACAACCCCGAGGTGTGGCACACGCTCGAGAACCTGGGCATCGGCCGCTTCGCGGTGCAGGCCGGGCGCGAGCGCGAGTTCGCGAACATCTACCGTGCGAGCGACGCGGCGCGGCGGCTGGACGACGCGGATTTCGCCGCGGTGCTCGCGTTCACGCGGGCGGCGTTCGAGATGGCGATCGCGTTTCGGGGGGCGAAGGCGCCATCCACGAAGGCCAGGCGCGGGGCGGGCGGTTCGTAGCGACGAGGGCCGTTCGCGGCGGTTGCCCCTCACCCCGGACCTCTTCCCGCGGGCGGGGAGAGGGGGATCAGTGCGCGACGCAGGCGCGGGGGCGAAAACCCGGGGTCAGACCCCTCGGCGTCCACCGGCGATGGGCCGCGTCAGTCGACGAGCGTCCGCGTCGCGACCTCGGTGACGTCCGGGGAGAGCCCCGGCATCGCGGCGATCCGCTGCAGCGCCGCCTGTTGCAGTCCGCGGCGCGGCTCGGGGAAGCGCTTCCACAGGTTGAACGCGCCGGCGATCGTGGCGGCGAGCTGCGGGTTCGTGGCGTCGAGTGCCAGCACCTGGTCGGCGGCGAAGTTGTAGCCGTCGCCGTCGGCCGCGTTGAAGCGCGCGAAGTTGCGCAGCGCGAACGCCCCGACCAGCGAGCGCACGCGATTCGGGTTGCGTGCGTTGTAGCGCGGGTGGGCAAGCAGCGCCCGGACGCGCGCGAGCGCGTCCGGGCGCTGCGACTGCGCCTGCAGCCCGAACCACTTGTCGAGCACCAGCGGCTCGTCGCGCCAGCGGGCCTCGAACCGCGCGAACAGCGCGTCGCGCTCGGCCGACATGCTGTCGCGCAGCGCGGACAGCGCGGCGATCGTGTCGGTCATGTTGTCGGCGCCGTCGTAGTGCGCGACGGCGAGCGCCCGCGCCGCGGGGTCGTCGATGCGGCCGAGGTACGCGAGGCAGGTGTTCGCGAGCTTGCGCGAGCCGGTCTGGTCCGGCGTGGGCGCGTACGGCCCGTGCACCCGCCGCTCGCGGTAGACGCGCTCGAGCTCGCCGCGCAGCGCCACCGCGATCTCGCGCATGATGAACGTCGATGCGGCGACCACGCCGTCGACGTCGAGGACGGGCTGCAGCGCGGCCACGTACGCCGGCGACGGCGGCACGAGCGCCAGCGCGAGCAATGCGGGGTCGCTCGCGTGGTCCGCCAGCAGGCGCGCGACGATGCCCTGCAGCGACGCGGGCACCGCCAGCGGCCGGCCTTCGCCGTGCGCGCGGGCGAGCGCCAGGATCGCGCCCGCGAAGCTGCGCTGCGCCGCGTCCCAGCGGTTGACCGGGTCGCTGTCGTGCGCCGCGAGGAACGCGAGGTCGTCCTCGGAGTACTCGTGCTCGACGATCGCGGGGGCCGAGAAGCCGCGCAGCAGCGACGGAACCGGCCGCGCGGCGATGCCGGCGAACGTGAACGCTTGCCGTGCCTCGCGCACGTCGAGCACGCGGGTCGTCCCGACCGGGGCCGCCTCGTGGGCGAGGCGCAGCGGGATGTCGCGGCCGTCGCGGTCGATGAGGCCCACCGCGAACGGGACGTGGAACGGCGCCTTCTCCGCCTGCCCCGGCGTGGCCGGCGTGTGCTGGGCGATCTCGAGCGTGTAGGTCTGCGCGGCCGGGTCGTGCCGGCCGGTCACCGCGAGCACCGGCGTGCCCGCCTGTGCGTACCAGCGGCGGAACTGCGCGAGGTCGACCCCGGACGCGTCCTGCATCGCCTGCACGAAGTCGTCGCAGGTGACCGCGCTGCCGTCGTGGCGCTCGAAGTAGAGGTCCATGCCGCGGCGGAACCGGTCGGCCCCGAGCAGCGTGTGCTGCATGCGGATGACCTCGGCGCCCTTCTCGTACACCGTCGGCGTGTAGAAATTGTTGATCTCGAGGTACTCGTCCGGGCGCACGTTGTGCGCCATCGGGCCCGCGTCCTCGGGGAACTGCTCGCGGCGCAGGTAGTCGACGGCCGAGATCCGCTCGACCGCGCGCGAATTGAGATCGCTGCTGAACTCCTGGTCGCGGAAGACCGTGAGGCCCTCCTTCAGCGACAGCTGGAACCAGTCGCGGCAGGTGACGCGGTTGCCGGTCCAGTTGTGGAAGTACTCGTGGCCGACGACCGCCTCGATCGCGCCGAAGTCGTCGTCGGTGGCCGTCGACGGATCGGCGAGGACGAGGCGGCTGTTGAAGATGTTGAGGCCCTTGTTCTCCATCGCGCCCATGTTGAAGTCGTCGGCGCAGAAGATCATGAAGGCGTCGAGGTCGTACTCGCGGCCGTAGCGCTCCTCGTCCCAGCGGAACGCGCGCCTGATGCACTCCATCGCGTGGTGGCAGCGGGGCAGGTTGGCCGGCGTCGAGTAGATGCGCAGCGCGACCGTGCGGCCGGAGCGGGTGACGAACGTGTCCTCGAGCGCCGCCAGGTTGCCGGCGACCAGCGCGAAGAGGTACGAGGGCTTGGGGAACGGGTCGTGCCACGTCGCGTAGTGGCGGCCGTCGGGCAGCGCCCCCTGCGCGACCAGGTTGCCGTTGGACAGCAGCACCGGGCAGGCGGCGGGATCGGCGCGCAGCGTGACCGTGTAGCGCGCGAGCACGTCCGGGCGGTCCGGGAAATACGTGATGCGCCGGAAGCCTTCGGGCTCGCACTGCGTGCAGAACACGCCCGACGACACGTACAGCCCCTCGAGCGCCGCATTGCGGGCCGGCGCGATGCGCGAGCGCACGGTCAGCGTGCCCCGGTCCGGCGGATCGAGCAGCGTGAGCGTCTCGCCGTCGATCGTGCAGCGCGGCGCGGCGACCGCGACGCCGTCCAGCTCGACGCGCACGTCGTCCTGCTGCTCGCCATCGAGGACGAGCGGCGCGGCACGGTCGGCGTCCGCCGCGTACGGATTGCGCCGGAACGCGAGCGTTGCCGTCACCCGGGTCGCGTCCGGCACGAGGTCGAACGCGAGGTCGATGGTGTCGACGAGGAACGCGGGTGGGCGGTAGTCGAGGCGCCGCTTCACCGGGGCGCGCGAGTCGCGCGGCAGCATGGCCATCCGGCCTATTTCACGTCGATGAGCTCGACGTCGAAGATCAGCGTCGCATTGGGCGGGATGACGTTGCCCGCACCCCGTTCGCCGTAGCCGTACGACGGCGGGATGATGAGCGTCCGCTGGCCGCCGACCTTCATGCCGACGACCCCTTCGTCCCAGCCCTTGATGACCTTGCCGGCACCAAGGATGAACCCGAAGGGCACCTGGCGGTCCCGGGAGCTGTCGAACTTGTTGCCTTTGCCGTCGGGCTTGGCTGGGTCATAAAGCCACCCGGTGTAGTGCACGATCACCGGCTTGTTGGGCGCGGCTTCCGCGCCAGTTCCTTGTTTCACATCGATTTTCTTGAGTTCATTGGGCATGGCATCCAACTTGCTTTGTCCTTGGGTGGAAGGGGCGATCGCCGGCTGAGCCACGGCCTCCAGGGCGGAGAGCGCAGGCAGCGCCAGCAGCATGAGACCCCAACAAACGGCCGGCATGCGGACCGCGGCAGCGCGGCGTGCGGTAAGGCGGGATTGGCTTGGCATCGGCAGGGAGGACTTTCGTGGGAAGGGAAACGCTGGCGCGAGCCGGCGGTCAATGATGGGCGCGAACGCGGTCGCAGGGCGCAAATTGTAGCCGAGGCCCCGCGTGTTTTGCGCCAACGAAGGATTTGCTCTATAAATGCTGGTTCCACTGCCGTTCATGGTTTGCCCGGGGAGACGCCGCCGTTGCGGCGCCCGTCGCCGCGCCTGACCGGCCACTGCGCACAAAGACGCCATGTTCGGCTTCCTGTCATCCGGCACCAAGGAGATCGCGGACCCGCTCGCCTCCGCGAAATCGGTGGCGGCATGGCTGCGCCAGCTGCCCGCGCTCGACGTCATCGGGCGCCAGCAGCACGTCATGCGCGCGTTCGACGCGATGCGCCAGTCGCGCAAGCCGCTCGACCTCAACCGCGTGCAGGCGATCGAGTACCTGGACGCGGCGCTCGGCGCCGATCGCCGGCAGCTCATCAAGCAGTACGTCGAGAACTTCGACAGCGCGGAGAAGCTCGCCGAGCGCATCTGGCAGGCGATCTACGACCTGTCGCAGGGTTTCATCTACGCGTACCAGGCCGCGCTGGAGGAGTCGCTGCGGCAGAGCCAGAACGCGCGCTGGAAGGCGTACTCGCCGCTGCTGTTCGCGCGTCTCATCCACTACTTCGGCACGGACGCGAAGCTGCGCGTGTTCCGCTTCGAGCGCTGGATCCCGGCCAAGTGGATGGACCTGCACCGCACCTACCTGCGCGCGGCCGAGCTCGGCATGGACCGCATTCCCACGGTGCTCGGCACCGCGGGCCCCAACGCGACGCACTGGTCGGTCGAGCAGGAATACGTGTACGTGCTGCTGATCCACCAGCTCAACACCGGCAACATGTCGCCGCCGCAGCTCGACTGGGCCATGTCGCAGCTGCGCGCCTGGAGCCGCCGCCTGCAGCTCGACGCGGTGCCGCGCTCGCCGGAAGGATTCTTCGTCGACGTGGCGGGCAAGGTCGGGCTCGGGCGCCGCACCGGCAACGACTCCGGGTCGATGCTGCGCTACCTCGACACCACGCTGCTCTTCGAGTCGCTGGAGCGCGCCATCGCGGCGCTGCGCAGTGCGGAGGCCACCGACCAGGGGCCGGCGGCGCCGATCAACCAGCTGCGCATCGCGATCCTGGAGAAGGTCATGCCCTCGATCGCGCCCAACCTCAACGCCGAGCTGCGCCGCGATCCGCGCATCGCGTGCGCCGTGGCCGCGAAGGTCCGCATCGGGCTGTCGCGCGTGTGCTACGAGCTTTCGGCGCAGAACGCCGGGGCGCCGCCGGAAGCGCCTCCGGGCGGCGAGCAGATCGAGGTGTTCGCGGTCGCCGGCGGCAAGCGCCGGGTGCCCGACGAGCACGACTCGCTCGCCGCGAGCCTCTCGTCGTTCTCGGATCCGATGTGGCAGGTGAAGGACCGCAGCGTCGCGGGGCTGCGCATCGCGGCGTCCGGCGGCATCGGCCAGGCGCTGGCGCTCGGTGCGCTGGTCGCGGTGCGCCAGTCCGACCTCACGGACTGGGTGCTGGGCGTGGTCCGGCGCCTCAACAAGGTGAGCAACGACGAGGTCGAGGCCGGCATGTCGATCATCGCCGACCGCATCGTGCCGGTCACGCTGCACGCGGTGCGCCAGCCGAAGGACGACATGGGCTTCGTGGTCGACGGCATCGACGTGTCGACGATGGGCGCGCGCTTCCACGGCCTGTACCTGCCGCCGCCGTCGCGTCCCGACAAGCCGCTCACGGTGAAGACGCTGATCGTGCCGACGCAGGAATACTCCGAGGGCCGCCCGGTGATGCTCACCACCGGGCGCTCGGTGTACACGGTGGCACTGCGCCACCTGGTCGAGCAGCGCGCGGACTGGAGCTGGGCGGCCATCCAGATCGTCGAGAAGAAATCGAGACTTTGACGTCCGCCCCATGTGCAAAGGGCCCGGTGATGCCGGGCCCTTTGCACATGGGGCGGCCGAACGGCAGTCAGCACGAAAGGCTTCGGGCGGCCGCGCGCCTTTCGTGCGGAAAAAGCCACGAAGCGCGCCGATCATCCTCGCGCTGCGCGCGAGAGTTCAGTAGCGCGCTGCTTGCCGGCTGAATGCCCCTGCGTCCGCAGCCGTTCTGCGCCGTGTTCGCTTGGGACTCCCTCTCCCCGTGCGCGGGGCGAGGGTCGGGGTGAGGGGCTGCGTCCTAAGCCACGAAGGTCCCCACCCACACCCCCCGCCTCTCAGCACGTCACTGAACTATCGCGCGCAGCGTTGTGCGTCCGGCTAGTCGAGTGGGCGGAAGCGCAGCGTGAGGTTGCGCTGGAAGAGATCCGGGCGTTCCGGCCGCGGCAGCGGCGACGACTTCAGGATCGCGCGCTGGACGGCGTCGTCGTAGGCCCGGCTGCCGCTCGACTTCACGAGCCGCGTGTCGATGATCTCGCCGGTGGGCAGCTGCACCACCTCGAACACGGCCTCCGGATTGCCCGGCAGGTCCGACGGCACGATCACGTTGCCGCGCACCTTCGCCTGGATGCGGCGGATCCAGTCGGCTTCGGCCTTCGAGCGCGCGGCGGCTTCCGCGGCCGCCTGCGCGCGCAGTTCGGCTTCCTGCGCCGCCTGCTGCCGCAGCGCGGCCTCGCGCTGCGCCTGTGCGCGCTGCTTCGCCTCCTGGTCGGCCTGCGCGCGCAGCGCGGCCTCCTGCTTCGCCTGTCGTTCGCGCGCCTCGGCCGCCTTCTTCTCCTCGAGGCGGCGCTTGTCCTCGGCTTCCTTCTGCCGCCGGTCCGCCTCGCGCTTTTCGGCCTCGGCCTTCTGCTTCTCCGCTTCCGCCTTCTTCCGGCGCTCCTCTTCCTGCTTCGCCTTGAGCGCGATCTCGGCCTGCCGCGGGTCGGGCTTCTCGATCGCCGGCTTGGGCGGGGGCGGTGGCGCGGGCGTGGGCTCCGGCTTGGGCGGCGGGGGCGGCGGCGGTTCGGGCTTCGGCTCGGGCTTCGGTTCCGGCTTCGGCTCGGGGGGCGGCGGGGCGGGTGGGGTCGGCTCCGCGACCGGCGCCTTCACCGGCGGCGCATAGAGCTCGGCCGACATCACCTCGGGCTGCCGGTTCTGCCACTGGATCGACACCACCAGCACGGCGAGGAAACCCAGCTGGACCGCGATCGCGAGGGCGAGCGCCAGCCACTTGCCGGTGGCCTGCCGCGGCGCTCGCGGGCGGTCCGTCCTCACCATGGTCGACGGATCAGGACGCCGGCGGGCGCGCGAGCAGGCCGACCTTCTTCACGCCGTTGCGCTGCAGGAGGTCGAGCACCGACAGCACGTCCTCGTAGCGCGCGTTCTTGTCGGCGGCGATGACCACCGGCTGGTCGCGCTGCGCCTGCTTCTCGCGCACCCGGGCGACCAGCTCGTCGCGCGTGACCTTGACCGCCGGCGTCGTCGCCGACTGGTCGCGCAGCCACAGCACGTTGTCGCGCACGGTCACCTCGAGCGGCGTCACCGGGGTCGCGAGCTTGCTGCCGACGGAGGGCAGCTCGATCTCGCCCGGGCTCACGAGGGGCGCGGTGACCATGAAGATCACGAGCAGCACCAGCATCACGTCGATGTACGGCACGACGTTGATCTGGTTGACGGCTTTGCGGGGACGGCGCATGGCGGTGCCCTAGCCCTGCCGCTGCAGGATGTTCGAGAACTCCTCGATGAACGTCTCGAAGCGCGTGGCGAGGCGGTCGACGTCGTGCGTGTAGCGGTTGTACCCGACCACCGCCGGGATCGCGGCGAAGAGGCCCATCGCGGTCGCGACCAGCGCCTCGGCGATGCCGGGCGCCACGCTCGCGAGGGTGGCCTGGCTCACGTTGGCGAGGCCGCGGAACGCGTTCATGATCCCCCACACCGTGCCGAAGAGGCCGATGTAGGGCGAGACGGAGCCCACCGTCGCGAGTCCCGACAGGTTGGCCTCCAGCGCGTCGATCTCGCGCTGGTACGCGGCGCGCATCGCCCGCCGCGCCGAATCGAGCGTGACCGCCGCGTTGCTGCCCTGCTTGCGGTGCTTCGCGTATTCGCGGAAGCCGGCCGTGAAGATGTGCTCCATGCCGCCGCCCGTGCGCGCCTGCGCGGTGCGCTGGTAGAGGTCGTTCAGGTCGCCGCCCTTCCAGAAGTCGTCCTCGAAGCGGTCGGTGTCGCGCACCGCGCGCCGCAGCTGGAAGAGCTTGAGGAAGATCTGCCACCACGACCACAGCGAGAGCAGCGCCAGCAGTCCCATCACGGCTTGCACGAGGAAGGACGCGTGCGTGATCAGCGTGACGAACGAGAGGTCGGTGTGGACGTTCAAGCGGGGGCCTCCAGGGTCGCGGCCAGGGCCGCGGGAATGCGCACGGGTCGCCAGCGCGCGGCGTCGATGCAGGCGAGCGTCACGCGGGCGGTGGTCAGCACCTCGTCGCCGCGGCGCACGTCCTGCCGCGCAACGAGCCGGCTCGCCCCGAGTTCGAGCGCTTCGACCGTGACCGTGAGGTCATCGTTCAATCGCGCGGGGCGGCGGAAGTCGATTTCGCAACGGTGGACGACGAACACCACGCCGTGCTCGCGCTCGAAGGCGGCCAGCGGGAAGCCGGCCGCCGCCAGCCACTCGGTGCGCGCGCGCTCCATGAACTTGAGGTAGTTGGCGTAGTAGACGACGCCGGCGGCGTCCGTGTCCTCGTAGTAAACGCGCACGCCGAAGGAAAAGGGTCGCGCGGCCGTGGCGCGGTCCCCGGGAAACGCAGGACCGCTCAAGCGTCGGCCTCGGGGAAGAGGTCGTGGACACCGGCCGGCGGCGTCAGCCCGAAGTGGCGGTAGGAGAGGGCGGTGGCGACGCGGCCGCGCGACGTGCGCTGCAGGAAGCCCTGCTGGATCAGGAACGGTTCCAGCACGTCCTCGATGGTGTCCCGCTCCTCGCCGATGGCGGCGGCCAGGTTGTCGACGCCGACCGGCCCGCCGGCGAACTTCTGCAGCACCGTATGCAGCAGCTTGCGGTCCATGACGTCGAGGCCGAAGCCGTCCACGTCGAGCATCGACAGCGCGGCGTCGGCCACCGGGCGCGTGATCTCGCCGTCGCCCTTCACCTGCGCGTAGTCGACGCGCCGGAGCAGGCGGTTGGCGATGCGCGGCGTGCCGCGCGGCTGGCGGGCGATCTCGCGCGCGCCGTCGGGGTCGATCGGGATGTCGAGCAGCGTCGCGGAGCGGACCACGATGCGGGCCGCCTCGGCGTTGTAGAACTCGAGGCGCGCGACGATCCCGAAGCGGTCGCGCAGCGGGTTGGTCAGCATGCCCGCGCGCGTGGTCGCGCCGACCAGCGTGAACGGCGGCAGGTCGAGCTTGACGCTGCGCGCCGCCGGGCCTTCGCCGATCATGATGTCGATCTGGAAATCCTCGAGCGCGGGATACAGGATCTCCTCGACGATCGGCGACAGCCGGTGGATCTCGTCGATGAACAGCACGTCGCGCGGCTCGAGGTTGGTGAGGAGCGCCGCCAGGTCGCCGGCGCGCTCCAGCACCGGGCCGGAGGTCTGGCGCAGGTTGACGCCGAGCTCGTGCGCGATGATGTGCGACAGCGTCGTCTTACCGAGGCCCGGCGGACCGAACAGCAGCACGTGGTCGAGGGCCTCGCCGCGCTTCTTCGCGGCCTGGATGAAGATCGAGAGCTGCTCGCGGATCTTCTCCTGCCCGACGTACTCCGCGAGGCCGCGCGGCCGCAGCGCGCGCTCGATGACCTCCTCCTGCGCGCCCGCGGGCTGCGGGGCGACGATGCGGTTCAAGCCGTCGGTTTCGATCGCCATGCGCGATTCTAGCCCTTGCGCCCGGCTTTCTTCGCCTGTGCCCGCGTCCGGCGCGGGACCGATGAGGCCGCGGCGGGCTGCCGGCGCCGGATGTAGAGGGTCTTCGCGACCTCGGCGACGGTCGCCCCGTCGCCGTCGACGACGCGGATACGGAACACGGGCTCCGCCTTGTCCCCGCCGGCCGTCGCCTTCCGTGCCCGCGCGATCGCGGCGGCGGGGAGCCGGAAGCGGGCGACGACGGTTCCGCGCGCCGGCTTGCGGTACTCGATGCTCCCGGCCTTGTCCCAGACCACGTACTCCGGGCCGAGGTTGTGCAGCATCATCAGCGCGAAGAACGGGTCGGTCATCGCGTACAGCGAACCGCCGAAGTGGGTGCCGAAGTAGTTCCGGTTGTAGAGGCGCAGCGAGAGCCGCACGTCGACCTCGCGGAAGTCGGCGGCGATGCGCGTGACGCGGATGCCGGCGGCCGCGAACGGCGGCCACAGGTTCATCGCGCGGCGCACCACCGGCGCCGGCAACTGGAGCTTGGGCAGCAGTCCCTGGCGGCGCGACGACATCGCAGGTCCGGCTACGGCTTGGCCAGGAGCTTCAGCGCCTGCCGGATGCCGTCGGCCACCGCGAGGCCATCGGGCAGCTGCTTGACCGCCGCCACGGCCTCCTTCTCGCTGTAGCCCAGCGCCAGCAGCGCGTGCAGGATGTCGCTCGTGGCCGGCGGCGCGCGGTGCACGCCGACCGCGGTGGTGAGGTCGGCGCCCAGCTTGTCCTTCAGCTCGAGCAGCAGCCGCTCGGCGGTCTTCTTGCCGATGCCGGGGATGCGCGTCAGGCGTGCGGCTTCCTGCAGCGTGACCGCCTGCGCGAGTTCGGCCACCGACAGCCCGGAGAGCACCGACAGCGCGGTGCGCGCGCCGATGCCGCTGATCTTCAGGAGCTGGCGGAACGCGCGCCGCTCGTTGTCCGTGCCGAAGCCGTACAGGAGGTGCGCGTCCTCGCGCACGACGAGGTGCGTGAAGAGCGTGACGGTCGCGCCGGTCGCGGGCAGGTTGTAGAAGGTGCTCATCGGCACGTCCACCTCGTACGCGACGCCGTGCACGTCGAGCAGCACCTGCGGCGGCGCCTTCTCGACCAGCGTTCCGGAGAGTCGTCCGATCATCGCGCGATTATCGCACCGCCGCCACGGCGCGCAGGTGCGCGTGCACGTCGTGCAGCGTCGCCACCACCAGCGGGTCGAGCGCGCGCAGGTCGGCGGAAGGCTGGTGCTGGTCGGGCACCATGATCGGCGTCATGCCGGCGGCCAGCGCCGCGCGCACGCCGGGCTCCGAGTCCTCGAGCACGACGATCGACGCGGGCGCGTGCCCGAGGCGCTCGGCCGCCGCGAGGAAGATGTCGGGGGCCGGCTTGCCGTGGCGGATCTCGTCGCCGCCGACCAGGGCCGCGAAGCGCGGGAGCAGCGCCGTCTGCACGAGCTTCGCCTCCGCGCGGTCGCGCCGCGTGGACGTGGCCACCGCCTTCGGGATGCCCTCGGCGTCGAGCCAGTCGAGGAGTTCGACGAGCCCCGCCTTGATGGCGATCCCCTCGCGCTCGACGATCGCGTCGTACGCGCGGTGCCACGCCTGCATCATCTGCGCGGTGGGGAAGTCGGCGCCGTGGCGCTCGACGATCAGCGCCTGGCAGTCGCGGAAGTTGCGGCCGACCATCGACGGGATGATCGAGAAGTCGAACTCGACGCCCATCGCGGCCGACGCGTCGACCCACGCCTGCGGGGCGAGGCGCTCGGTGTCGAGCATCAGCCCGTCCATGTCGAAGATCACGGCGGCGGGCCGGCGCACGGGGCGCGGCGCGCGGGTCACGACCTTTCCTTTCGCGCAGCGTGCTGCGCGGCGCAGTCGCCCCTGGGCGGCCCAGGCCGGCTCATCGCACGAAGCGCCCTTCGCGGCGCGTGTAGCCCGCGGCGCGGAACTCGCCGACGCCGACGCTGCCGTGCGCGTGGCAGATGGCGCACGCGAGCGCGTCGGCGGCGTCCGGCGACGGCGCGCCCGGCAGCTGCAGGAGGCGCCGCACCATCTCCTGCACCTGCGGCTTCAGCGCCCGGCCCTGGCCGACGACGGCCTGCTTCACCTGCCCGGCGGTGTACTCGTGCACCGGCAGCCCCGCGAGCACCGCGGCGGCGATGGCCGCGCCGCGCGCCTGGCCGAGCAGCAGCGTCGAATTGGGGTTGACGTTGACGAACACCTTCTCCACCGCGACCTCGTCGGGCCGCTCCTCGGCGATGACGTGCGCGAGGTCGCGCGCGATGATGCCGAGGCGCACCGGCAGGCTGTCGCCGGTGGCGCGGATGCAGCCGCTCGTCACGTACGCGAGCCGGTTGCCTTCCTGCACGAGGAGGCCGAAGCCGGTGACGCGCAGCCCCGGGTCGATGCCCAGGATGCGCCGTGCCGGCGAAGCGTCGCGCAAGGGGCGGTTACGACTCGTTGATGACCGCCGACGTGTAGACCTCCTGCACGTCGTCGAGCGCTTCCAGCGCGTCGATGAGCTTCTGCATGCGCTCGGCATCCTCGCCGGCGAACTCCACCTCGGTCGAGGGTTTCATCGTGACCTCGGCGAACTCGGGCGTGAAGCCGGCCTTGGCGAGCGCGTCCTTGACCGTCACGAAGTCGTACGGGCCGGTGACCACCTCGAAGCTGCCGTCGTCGTTCCCGACGATGTCCTCGGCGCCGGCCTCGAGCGCGGCCTCCATCAGCTTGTCCTCGTCGGTGCCCGGCGCGAACACGAGCTGGCCGCAGTGCTTGAACAGGAACGCGACCGAGCCGTCGGTGCCGAGGTTGCCGCCGTACTTCGAGAACGCGTGACGAACGTCCGCGACGGTCCGCGTGCGGTTGTCGGTCATGCAGTCGACGATCACCGCCGCGCCGTTGATGCCGTAGCCCTCGTAGCGGATCTCCTCGTAATTCACGCCTTCGAGGCCGCCGGCGCCGCGCTGGATCGCGCGGCTGATCGTGTCCTTCGGCATGTTCTGCGCGGTCGCCTTGTCGACGGCGAGGCGCAGGCGCGGGTTCATCGACGGGTCAGCGCCACCCAGGCGCGCCGCGACGGTGATTTCCTTGATGAGGCGGGTGAAGATCTTGCCGCGCTTCGCGTCCGTCGCGGCTTTCTTGTGCTTGATGTTCGCCCATTTGCTGTGGCCGGCCATGGTGGTCCCGACGGTTCGTCGTCGTTGCAGGGAAACCGTAAATTATACCCGCGACGCCCGGGCCGGACGCCCCGGCCGCCGGCTGCTGCGGCCTAAGGATCGGTCGCCTGCATCGACGGGTGGGCCAGGACCGCGCGGTACCACCGGGCGAGCGCGGGCCGCGTGGCGAGAACCTTCTCCTCGCCGAGGCGCAGCAGGAGGTAGCCGAGCGAGCAGGCGAGCGCGATGCGCCCGAGGTCGAACGGCGCGTCCGGCGCCGCGGCGACCTCGCGCTCGAAGTGGTCGAGCCCGCGGCCCATCTTCGCGAGCTGGAACGCCGCCGCATCGTCGTCGCGCCTGCCTTCCGGGCGCAGGAGGTCGCGGCGCGCCATGATGCAGGCGTCCGCGACGCCGTCGGCGAGCGACATCGCCGTCAGCGTCCGCCAGCGCGCATTGCCCGCGGGCGCGAGGAGACGGTCGCCGCCGAATGTCGCGACGAGGTACTCGCAGATCACGCCGGACTCCGGGATCGCCATCCCGTCGTCGGTGACCAGCACCGGGATCTTGGCGAGCGGATTCTCCGCCTCGAACGCGGCGTCGGGGGTGCCGAGCTGCGTCGGAACGAGCTCGATGCGCTCGGCGATGCGCAGTTCGTGGGCGACGACGCGGACCTTGCGGGCGAAGGGCGAGATGGGACCGTAGCGCAGGCGCATGATGGGCGGCTCTTGGCGGGGAACGGAATGGAGGATCACCGGCAAGGGTAAGCGCAGCGCGCGGCGGCGCGCAACCGGGGCGATCGGCGGGATGGGCGACGCTGCTAGACTCTCGCCGCCACAGGAGGTGCCATGGCCCTGCGCATCGCCCGCGACGCCCTGTCGCGCATTTTCTTCCAGCGTTGCTTCTACCTGTTCCTGATGCTGTTGGTGCTGATCGTGATGGCACCGTTCCTGCCCGGGACACCGTCCGGCCGCTTCGGCACCAACCTCATCAACGCGTTCGTGGTGGTCGCGACGGTCGCCGCCGTCGGCCGCTCGCTCTTCTCGTTCGCGCTCGTGTTGCTGCTGGCGCTGCCCACGCTGGGCTTCCAGTGGCTCGGCATCAGCGAGAGCGAGCCTTACTGGCTGGTGCGCTCGTGGGCCGCCGGGGCGCTGCTCTACGCGGCGACGCTCACGTACCTGCTGCAGTACGTATTCCGCCGCGAGGTGATGACCGCCGACAAGCTCTTCGGCGCCGCGGCCGGCTACCTGATGCTCGCGATCCTGTGGGCGTACCTGTACGCGATCATCGAGTACGCGTATCCGAAGTCGTTCCTGGTCGGCGGCCAGCCCTCCGGCCTCGACTTCTACGACGGCCTCTACTTCAGCATGACGGTGCTCACCAGCACCGGCTTCGGCGACATCACGCCGCTGTCGCGCGCCGCGCGGTCCGTGTGCATGGTCGAGCAGGTCGCCGGCGCTCTGTTCGTCGCGATCCTGATCGCGCGGCTGGCGGGGGTGTATCCGCAGGGAAGGGTGCGCGAAGAGGATGGGGAGTGACGCTGCGTTCTCGTGGTTGATGCGGACGCAGTCGGGCGCATGACGTTCGTCGTTGCGTAGCTCTTGCCGGCCGCCGCCGCCGGGCCGCCCCAAGGCGGCCGACCGACCTGCCGTGAATGCGAGGGGTCTGACCCCGGCTGCATCGGGGCCTGACCCCGGTTTGGCGCCACCGACGCAGCCCCTCACCCCAGCCCTCTCCCCGCGAGCGGGGAGAGGGAGTATCGAGCCGCAAGTGGGGAGAGGGAGTCCACGCCCGGTGACGGTGTGGCGGCCGCAAAAGGCGCAACGCCGGCGCTACGTCATCCACCGCCCTCACGGACGCCTTTTGCGGACGTTACAACACTCCCTGCTGTGCCAGGAATTTCTGCAGCACCGACAGCCGCACGTCCGCGTCGTTGATCTCGAGCATGCTCTGCTTGATCGTGAGCGGCAGCGGCAGGAGCTCGGCCAGCCGGTAGCCGACCCATGATGCGTCGTCGTAGTCGCGCTCGGCCGGGAAGTTCTGCGGGCCGACGCGCGCGGCCACCAGTTCCAGCAGCGACACGAGCGGCGCGAACGTGTCGCCGACGGGCCGCCTGGGCTCGGTGGCGATCGGCAGCACTTCGCCGGTCACGAGACCCGACGCCGCGACGCTGCGGCTCTTCACCTGGAACCGGCCGCCCCCCAAGGTGGCGAGGTGCAGGATGCCGAGCTGCGGCATGTCCCACTGGGTGATCTTCGCGAACGTGCCGACGGTGGCGGTCTCCGGCGCGGGCGCGCCGGCGGCAGCGACCTCGTCCCCGCTCGTGATGAGGCAGACGCCGAACGGCCGGTCCTCGGCCAGGCACGCCTTCGTCATCTCGATATAGCGTTGCTCGAACACCTTGATCGGCAGCAGCCCGCCCGGGAAGAGCACGGTCTTCAGCGGGAACAGCGGCAGCGACTGGGGCTCGCGCGCGCCGCCCCCGAAGGGCCACATCAGGCGGACTCCGCGGGCGGAGCCGGCGGCACCTCGCCCCAGCGGGGCAGCAGCGTGTTCGGGATGCCGAGCTGGTCGAGGACGCGCGCGACGACGAAGTCGACGACGTCGGCGACCGTCTGCGGCCGCGTGTAGAAACCGGGGGCGGGCGGCAGGATGCATGCGCCGGCCTGCGCGAGCTGCAGCATGTTGGCGAGGTGGATCGCGGAGAGCGGCGTCTCGCGCGGCACCAGCACCAGCGGCCGCCGCTCCTTCAGCATCACGTCCGCGGCGCGCTCGATCAGGTTGTCGGCGAGGCCGTGGGCGATCGCGCCCAGGGTGCCCATGCTGCACGGGCACACGGCCATCGCGTCCGCGGGATTGGACCCCGACGCAACCGGCGCCATCCAGTCCTCGCGGCCGTAGACGGTGAGCTGGCCCTCCGCGGCGCCGGTGCGCTCGCGGAACATGCGGGTGGCTTCGCGCGGCTGCACGGGCAGCACGAGGTCGCACTCCTGCTTCGCGACTACCTGCGCGGCGCCGGAATACAGCAGGTACACGCGGCAGCGGGCCGCAACGAGGCAGTCGAGCAGGCGCAGGCCGAAAGGCATGCCCGAGGCGCCCGTGAACGCGACCGTAACGGTCGTCGGAGGCGTCACGGGGTCCCCGCTGGCCGCGATGTCCGGTCGCTCACCCGAGCTCCCGGTGCCGCACCAGCACCTGGTAGCGCGCCGAGAATGCCTGCGCGAGCCGCTCCACGAGGTACACCGAGCGGTGGTGCCCGCCGGTGCAGCCGATGGCGACGGTCAGGTAGGTGCGGTTGTCGCGCGCGTAGTCGGGCAGCCAGCTGGCGACGAAGTGGTAGATGTCGGTGTACATGCGCTCGACCTCGGGCGCCGCCTCCAGGAACGAGATCACCGGCGCGTCGCGGCCCGAGAGGGGGGCGAGCTCCGGTTCGTAGTACGGGTTCGGCAGGCAGCGCACGTCGAACACGAGGTCGGCGTCGAGCGGCACGCCGTGCTTGAAGCCGAAGGACTCGACCAGCAGCGTGACGCGCGTCGGATCGACCGCGATGAAGTCCTTGACCCAGCCGCGCAGCGCGGCGGCGGACAGGTCGCTGGTGTCGAACACCAAGCCCAGCTCGCGCGCATCCTCGAGGAGCGCGCGCTCGTACTCGATCGCCTCGAGCAGCGTGCGCTGGTCGCTCGAGAACGGGTGCCGCCGGCGCGTCTCCGAGAAGCGCTTGACCAGCGTGTCCGCCTTGGTGTCGAGGTACAGGAAGCGGACGGTCCAGCCCATTGCGCGCGATTGCGCGATGGCGTCGGCGAGGTTGGGCAGGCCGGGGCCGGTCTTCACGTCGAGCGCGATCGCGACCCGCTCCTGCCCGCCCCGCGCGAGGTTGGCCGCCGTGTCGACCAGCATCGACGGCGGCAGGTTGTTGATGACGTGGTAGCCCGCGTCCTCGAGCGCGGTCAGGGCCACGCTCTTGCCGGATCCCGAGACGCCGCCGACCAGCAGGAGATCCCGTGCTGTCATGGAAGGCTAGTTCCCGTCTTCCATGAGCTTCTGCTGCCGCTCGATGAACTCCTTGGTGCTGTCGATGCCGCGCTGGTTCAGCACGAAGTTGCGCACCGCGGCCTCGACCAGCACCGCGAGGTTGCGCCCGGCGGCCACCGGGATCGTGACCTTGCGGATCGGCACCGAGAGCACGTCCTGGTAGGTCGCGTTCACCTGCAGGCGGTCGAGGTCGGAGAACGCCTCGTGGCCGTGGTCCTCGAGGTGGACGAGGAGCTTCAGGAGCTTGCGCGGGCGCACCGCGGTCTCGCCGAAGATCGTGCGGATGTTGAGCACGCCGATGCCGCGCACCTCGAGGAAGTCGCGCAGCACCGCGGGGCAGCGGCCCTCGATGGTGTCGGGCGAGATGCGGTACAGCTCGACGATGTCGTCGGCCACGAGGCCGTTGCCGCGCGAGATGAGCTCCAGCGCCAGCTCGCTCTTGCCGATCGCCGACGCGCCGGTGATGAGCACGCCCATTTCCAGCACGTCGAGGAACACGCCGTGCAGCGTGGTGGACTCGGCGAGCACGCGCGCGAGGTAGAGGCGGATCACGTCCACCATGTGCGGCGACGGCTGCGGCGACGTGAAGAGCGCGACGTGGTGCCGGTTGCACTCGTCGAGCAGGAACTCGGGCACGTCCTCGCCGTTGGCGACGACGATGGCGATGAGGTCGTTGGTGAAGAGCCGGCCGAGCGCGCGCTGGCGCTCCGCGAGCGAGAGGCCCCGCAGGTACTCGCCCTCCGCCGCCCCCAGGATCTGGATGCGGAACGGGTGGATGAAGTTCATGTGCCCGACCTGGCCGATGGTCGGCTTCAACTCCGAGTCGCCGGTCATGACCCGGCTGCCGCCCTGGCGGCCACCCTTCCAGTGCAGGCCGAGGCGGTCCGCGTTGTCGTCGAACAGGCGTTGCACGCTGACTTGTCGCATCGCCACGTCCCCGCTCATCGGCCGCGGGCCGGCCGCCGGTTCGGCGGTGTGCCGCGGATGCTCACAGCGGCGGCTCCCACTGGGCGAACACCGCCGAGAGCTCCGGCACCGTCGCGGCGCGTGCGAGGCGCTCGCGGAACGCCTTGTCCGAGAACATCTGCGCAAGCTCGGAGAGGAGCTGCAGGTGGAGGTCGGTGGCCTGCTCGGGGACCAGCAGCACGAAGACCTGCGCCACCGGCTTGCCGTCGGGGGCGTCGAACGGGACGGCGGTCTTGAGGCGCGCGAAGGCGCCGCGGGCGACCTTGAGGCCCTTGATGCGGCCGTGGGGGATCGCCACTCCCTGGCCCAGCCCGGTCGAGCCCAGCTTCTCCCGGGCGGCGAGGCTCGCGCTGACCATGGCGGCGTCGAGCCCGGCGTTGGCCCCGAACAGCGCCCCGAACGCCTCGAACAGCTTCGCCTTCGACGGCACGTCGAGGTCGAGCGCGATGTTCGCGGCGGGCAGCAGTTCGGCGATCTGGTTCATGGGTGCAGGGATCGATTCTAGCGCGACCCCCTCGAAACGAAGCGGCGGGCGGTCACCGCTGACCCCCGCCGCCTTCGGCTGTGGAAAAAATTATACGCCGGCGTCAGTCGACGATGGGGCCGGGCGGGTTCGACGTCGCGAGCGTGCGCTCGATCGTCTCGCGGTCGGTCCGGTGGCCGGACTGCTTTTCCTTGTATTTCAGCACCTGGCGGTTCAGCTTGTCGGCCAGGACGTCGACGGCCGCGTACATGTCCTCCTCGATGGCCTCGGCGTGGATCTCCTGGCCCCGCACGTGGACGTTCGCCTCGACCTTGTGCTGCAGCTTGTCGACCGACATCACGACGTTGACGTCGATCACGTGGTCGAAGTGGCGGTTGATCCGCTCGAGCTTCTTGACGACGTAGGCGCGGATGGGGGGCGTGATGTCCAGGTGGACGCCGGTGAGATTCAGGTTCATCGAGCTCTCCTCTTGTGGTGCTTCCTTGCTGCGGCGATGCGCGCGGGCGGAAGGCGGGTGCCCCGGCCGGTGGCTAGATGGCCTTGCGCATGTTGACGGGAGGAATCGAGAGCGCCTCCCGGTATTTCGCAATGGTGCGCCGGGCGACCAGGATGCCCTGCTCGCCCAGCAGCTCGGCGATGCGGCTGTCGGTGAGCGGGGCCTGCTGGTTCTCGGCGGCGATCAGCTGCTTGATCAGGGCCCGGATGGCGGTCGCGGACGCCGCGCCCCCGGTGTCGGTCGCCACGTGGCTGCCGAAGAAGTACTTGAGTTCGAAGGTGCCGCGCGGGGTGAGCATGTACTTCTGGGTGGTCACCCGGGAAATGGTCGACTCGTGCAGGTCGAGCATGTCCGCGATCTCGCGCAGGACCATGGGCCGCATCGCCACCTCGCCGTGCTCGAAGAACCGGCGCTGGCGCTCGACGATGGCCTGCGCGACGCGCAGGATCGTCTCGAAGCGCTGCTGGACGTTGCGGATCAGCCACTTGGCTTCCTGGAGCTGCGCCGAGAGCTGCTGGTTCGACGCGTCGCGGTTCCTGGTGAGGATATCGGCATAGATGTGGTTCAGGCGCAGCTTCGGCATGGCCGCCTCGTTGAGCGAGGCCACCCACTGGTTGCGCACCTTGCGCACCACGACGTCCGGGATCACGTAGTTCGCCTCGTCCCGGGCGAAGGCCGAGCCGGGACGGGGGTTCAAGCTGCGGATCAGCTCCCGCACCGCGCGCACGCAGGTCTCGTCGCAGTGGAGCACCCGGCGGATCTTGGTGAAGTCGCGGGCCGCGAGCAGCGGCAGGTGCCCCTCCGCGATCTTGAGCGCCTCCGCGCGGTACGGCGTGTCCGCCGGCAGCGACCTGAGCTGCAGCGACAGGCATTCGGCGGCGTTGCGCGCGCCCACACCCGCCGGCTCGAAGCTCTGCAGGTACTTGAGCGCAATCGTGAGTTCCTCGGGCTCGAGCGCGTCGTTCTCCGAGAACATCTCGGCGATCTCCTCGAGCGGCGCGGTCAGGTAGCCGTCGTCGTCGAGCGCGTCGATCAGCGCGGCCACGATCTGGCGGTCGCGCAGCGGCAGGTTGAGGAGGGCGAGCTGGCCCATCAGGTGGTCGCGCAGCGTGCTGGACGCGACCTGCTGGGGCGCGAAGTCGTCCTCGTCGCCGCTGCCGCTCCCGCTGCCGCCGCCCCAGTCGCCGTCGGTGGCGCCGCCGCCGTAGTCCGAGAAGTCGGTGACGTCGGGGAGGTCGTCGCGGGTCGGGGCGGAGTCGACGCCGGGCAGGTCTCCCTCGCCGTCGTCCTCGCGCGCGGGCCGCTCGACCGTCACCGGGCCGGGCGCCATGCTGTTCACGGGCTGCTCCAGGGCCGGCGGCTCCTCGTCGCCTTCCTCGCGCTCGAGCAGCGGATTCTCCTGCAGCATCCGGTCCACCTCGGCATTGAGCTCGAGCGTGGACAACTGCAGCAGCCGGATCGACTGCTGCAGCTGCGGCGTCAGCGTGAGATGCTGGGTGAGCTTGAGCTGGAGCGTCTGTTTCATCGTGGAGGGCTTGAGCGCGGCTCCCAGATGCGGCTCACGGCGTCAGCCGACGAGCCCGGCGCTGCGGGGCGGCATGGCGGCGCATTCCATGCTCAAAGCCGGAAATGCTCGCCGAGATAGACCTTGCGGACGTCCTCATTATAAACAATCTCGCCCGGGACCCCGGACGCCAGCACCCGCCCCTCGTTGATGATGTAGGCGCGGTCGCAGATGCCGAGCGTCTCGCGCACGTTGTGATCGGTGATCAGCACGCCAATGCCGCGCTCCTTCAGGAACCCGATGATCTTCTGGATGTCGAGCACCGCGATCGGGTCCACGCCGGCGAACGGCTCGTCCAGCAGGATGAACCGCGGCCGGGTGGCCAGCGCGCGGGCGATCTCGCAGCGGCGGCGCTCGCCCCCCGACAACGATACCGCAGGTGCGTCGGCGAGGTGTGAAATGGACAGGTCCTCGAGCAGGGCGTCCAGGCGGTTGGACAGGGTGTCCGGATCGAGGACCTGCAGCTCGAGGATCGCCCGCACGTTCTCGGCGACCGTGAGCTTGCGGAAGATCGACGCCTCCTGCGGGAGGTAGGACAGGCCCCGACGCGCCCGCTTGTGGATCGGCAGGTGCGACAGGTTCTCGCCGTCGAGCTCGATCGTGCCGCCGTCCGAGGGCACGAGCCCCACGATCATGTAGAAGCAGGTGGTCTTGCCGGCACCGTTCGGCCCGAGCAGGCCCACGACCTCGCCGCTCGCGACCTCGAGCGACACGTCGTGCACGACCGTGCGCGTCTTGTAGCGCTTGTGCAGCCGCGCCGCGTTGAGCTGGCTCATCGTTCACCCTGCCGCGCCGCCGCCCGGCGGCCCGGCGTCCCCCGCATCGCGCCGGTCATTTGGCGGCCGGCGCGATTTCCCCCGACGGCTTGAGCGTCAGCGGAGCGGCCTTGGCGTCGCCGCCCTTGGCGGGACCCTTGATCCCCGGCAGGCTGCTGCCTTCCTTGGGCTGGAACGTGCCGCGCACGCGGTCGGTGCGGCCCGTCTCGCCCGGGATCGGCGTGGTCGAGGGGCGCCCCTCGGCGCGGAAGAGCTCGGTGGCGGAGTTGTACGAGATGTAGTTGCTGCGGATCTCGTCCTCGCCCTTCTTCAGGATCGCGTTGTCGAAGAGCTGCAGCTCCTCCTTGCTGCCGTCGTACTCGGCACGCTGCGCCCAGCCCTCGTAATAGCCGTCGGCGTCGTCGCGCTTCTGCCGGAACGCGAGGGGCTTGCCGTACGCCGTGGCCGACAGCGAGTTGTCCGGGTTCTGCTTGAAGTCGATGCGGTCGGCGCGGATGGTCAGCGTGCCCTGCGTGATGACCACGTTGCCCTTGAGCACCCCGGTGCGCTTTTCGTAGTTCACCTCGCCATCGTCGGAGGTGAAGCTGATCGGCTTGTCGCGGTCGGCCTTCTCCGCGTGCGCGGCGCACGCGAGGACCAGGCCGGCGCACAGGGCGGCGGCAAGGCGGGCGGGCGGCGGGACGTGGGTCATTTCTTCTGCGCTTGCGCCTTCGAGGGCGCCTTGGGTCCGGCCGGAGCCTTTGGCTGCGCCGCCGGGAGTTCCGGGAGGGCCTGGGGTTGCAGGGTGCCCTGCACGCTCGAATTCAGCTTGAGCGTCTTGGACTTGTTGTCGAGAACGAGACCGACGGACTTGATTATTCCACGGGGCTCCTCGATCGTCACGGCCTTGTCGGTGGACGCCGTTTGTGCATCCGGGACGACGTGCAGGTACTCGGTCAGTACGGTCACCGGACCGACCGGCTCCTCGCCGGGGGCGGAGGGCCCCGCCTCGCGCACCGCCCGGACGTTGCCGGCGAAGACGACCTCCTTGCGGTCGCCCGACAGCGTGCCGTGGTCGGCGGTGATGCGGAAGGCCGGCTTGTCGGCCTCCGTCTGCGCGAGCATCGGCTGCGTGAACTCCGTGGTCTGGTCGTCGCCGAAGTGGCGCGCGGTCTTGCCCGCGATCGACTGCGTCGGGCGCCCCTGCGGGTCGAGCGTGATCGACTTGAAGCCCTCGACATAGATGTCCGGATCGTGGCGCGCCGAGCCGTCGCGGCGCGGCGGCGGGGGCTGCACCTGCGCGTCGAGCCAGTACGTGAACGCCGCGAGGCCGCCCAGCAGGAACACCGGCGACCACGCCGTGAGGCGGTCCAGCAGGGTGCGTTTGGGGGTCACGGCAGCAACGTCTGCAAAAGGCGTCCGTGGGGGCGGGGGATGGCGTTATGGCGGCGTCGCGCCTTTTGCAGCCGGAACCCGGGCGTTCCGCCGCGATGCCGCCCATCCCCGCCGCAGTGCTCCCTCTCCCCGCTCGCGGGGAGAGGGCTGGGGTGAGGGGCAACCACCGGCCGCAACCCTGCGCGCATCCACTGCAGGCCAGTCGGCCGCCTTGGGGCGGCCCGGCGGCGGCCGCCGGTAAGGGCAAGGAAGAAACGGGCATCGTGCGTCCGGCTGCGCGCAGCGCGGACGCATCGGACGACGTCTTCGTTATGCGCGCGGCTCACCATCACGCACTCCTCGGCGGCACGCCGGCGAAGGTCTGCCCCTGCGCCGCGAGGATCAGCTCGGCCAGTTCGCGCACCGCGCCGTGGCCGCCGTCGCGCGCCGTGACGTAGTGCGCATGCTCGCGCACGCTGGCCGGCGCGTGCGGCACGGTGATTGCGAAGCCGCAGGCCTGGAACACGGGCACGTCGGGCAGGTCGTCGCCGATGTGCGCGCAAGCTTCGGGTGCGAAGCCCAGCTCCGCGCACAGCGCCTGCCACGCCGACAGCTTGTCCGAGACGTCGAGCAGCACGCGGGTGACGCCGAGCCGTCGCGCCCGGTGCTGCACGGCAGGCGCGGGACTGCCGGTGATCCACGCGACTTCGATGCCGGCGCGGCGCAGCAGGTTGATGCCGACGCCGTCGAGCGCCGAGAAGGCCTTCATCTCGTGGCCGTGGTCGTCGACGAAGATGGTCCCGTCGGTGAGCACGCCGTCGACGTCGCAGGTCAGGAGGCGCACCCGGCGGGCGCGGGAGAGGGCGTCGGTGGGCATCGCGGCGCCTCAGACGATGCGGGCCTTGAAGAGGTCGTGCAGGTGCAGCGCGCCGGTGAGGCGCAGCGCGTCGTCGACCACGAGCAGCTGCGTCACCTTGGGCGGCGTCTCCATCAACTCCACGCAGTCGATCGCGAGGCGCTCGGGGCGCACGGTCCGCGGCGTGCGGGTCATCACCTCGGTCACGGGCACGGCGCCGACGTCGCGCACCTGCGCGAGGCAGCGGCGGAGGTCGCCGTCGGTGAAGATGCCGGCGATGCGGCGGTCGGCGTCGACCACCACCGTCATGCCCATGCCCTTGCGGCTCATCTCGACGATCGCCTCCGCGAGCGTCGCGTTGTCGGGCGTGACGGGCAGCGCGTCGCCGGTGCGCATGATGTCGGACACGCGCGTGAGGAGCCGGCGACCGAGCGTACCGCCCGGGTGCGAGCGCGCGAAGTCCTCGGCGGAAAAGCCACGCGCGTCGAGCAGCGCGAGCGCGAGCGCGTCGCCCAGCGCCAGCGCCGCCGTCGTGCTGGCGGTCGGCGCGAGGCCGAGCGGGCAGGCCTCCGCGTCCACGGCGGCGTCGAGGTGGACGTCCGCGGCCTGCGCGAGGGAGCTGCCCTCGTTGCCCGTGAGGGCCACGATCCGCGCGCCTTCGCGCTTGACGTGCGGCACGAGCGCGACCAGCTCGTCGGTCTCGCCGGAGTTGGAGAGCATGACGACGATGTCGTCGGCCGTGATCATCCCGAGGTCGCCGTGCAGCGCCTCGGTGGGGTGCACGAAGAACGCCGGCGTGCCGGTGGACGCGAAGGTTGCGGCGAGCTTGCGGCCGATGTGCCCCGACTTGCCGATGCCGCACACCACCACGCGCCCGCGGCAGGCGTACATGAGGTCGACGGCGGCGACGAAGGCGCGGCCGATGCGCCCGGCGAGCGCGGTGATGGCGGCGGCCTCGGTCGCGAGCACCTGGCGCGCCAGCGCGAGCGTGCGCTCGCCGGCTGCGACGTGCGCGGCGGCGGGCGGGCGCGGCGGCGCGTCCTGGGCCTGGCTCTTCATGCGGGACAGTATAACTGCGGGGTCCCGCGGGCCCGTCCCGGTCCCGCTTGCCGCCGCGTGGACGACGGCAGGCATCTCCGTACGCGCGCGGGCGGTGATCGCAACCCCGTCGCCGCTGACTTATGATGAAGGTGCCGCCCTGGCGCCGCGCGCGGCCGCCCCGAAGCCGCGCCCCTGTCCCTGCCCCCGATGCCGCACTCGCTCAACCTCATCATCACGCTGCTCGCCGCCGCGGTGGTCGTGGTGGTCGTGTGCCGGCTGGTGCGGCTGCCGCCGATCGTCGGTTACCTGCTGGTCGGCGTCGCCGTCGGCCCGCACGCGCTCGACTGGGTGCCGTACGACGACACGACGCGCTACATCGCGGACTTCGGCGTCGTGTTCCTGATGTTCACCATCGGCCTCGAGTTCAGCCTGCCGCAGCTCCGCGCGATGCATCGCGCGGTGTTCGGGCTGGGGCTCGCGCAGGTGGCGATCACCACCGTCGCGGCGATGGTCGTGCTGCACTTCGTGGGCTACGGCTGGCAGGCGGGTCTCGTGCTGGGCGGCGCGGTCGCGATGAGCTCCACGGCCATCGTGTCCAAGATGCTGGCCGAGCGGATGGAGCTCGGCACCGCGCACGGCCGCGACATCATGGGCATCCTGCTGTTCCAGGACCTCGCGGTGGTCGCGTTCCTGATCGTCATCCCGTCCCTCGCCAAGTCGGGCGGCGAGCTGGCCCTGGCCCTTCTCGTCGCGGCGCTCAAGGCCGCCGGCGCGCTCGCGATCATCCTGTACTTCGGTCAGCGGCCGATGCGCGCGTGGTTCCACGTCGTGGCCGGGGCGCGCAGCGGCGAGCTCTTCGTGCTGAACGTGCTGCTGGTGACGCTGGGGCTGGGCGCGGTGACCCAGTCGCTCGGCCTCTCGCTCGCCCTCGGCGCCTTCCTGGCCGGCATGCTGATCGCCGAGACCGAGTACCGCTACCAGGTGGAGGAGGACATCAAGCCGTTCCGCGACGTGCTGCTCGGCCTCTTCTTCATCACCGTCGGGATGGCGCTCGACCTCGAGGTGGTCGTCGCCAACATTGGCTGGGTCCTGCTGCTGCTCGTCGTCCCGGTGCTCGCGAAGCTGGTCCTGATCGTCGGGCTGGCGCGCGCGTTCGGCTCGCCGCTCGGCAGCGCGCTGCGCGTCGGCTTCTACCTCGCGCAGGCCGGCGAGCTCGCGATCGTGATGCTGGCGCTCGCGTTCCAGAACTCGATCGTGCCCTCGACGCTGGTGCAGCCCATCTTCGCCGCGATGATCATCTCGATGCTCGGCGCGCCGGTGCTGATCCAGTTCGCCGACCGCATCGCGCGCCGGCTCACCGCCAACGACTGGCTCGCCCGCGCCGCGCAGGTCACGCAGATCGCGGCGCGCACCATGGCGCGGCAGGACCACATCATCGTCTGCGGCTACGGCCGCAGCGGGCAGAACCTCGCGCGCCTGCTGGACGAGGAGGAGATCCCCTACGTTGCACTGGACGAGGACCCGGACCGCGTGCGCGAGGCAGCCGCCGACGGCAACAGCGTCGTCTACGGCGACGCGTCCCGCAAGGAGGCTCTGATGAGCGCGGGGCTAGCGAAGGCGAAGGCGCTCGCGATCACGTTCGCGAACACGCCGGTCGCGCTCAAGATCCTGCACCAGGTGCACGCGCAGCGGCCCGACCTGCCGGTGATCGTCCGGACGGTGGACGACAGCGAGATCGACAGGCTGCTCGCGGCCGGCGCGACCGAGGTGGTGCCCGAGGTGCTGGAGGGCAGCCTCATGCTGGCGTCGCAGTCGCTGCTGGTGCTGGGCGTGCCGCTGGCGCGCGTCCTCCGGCGCATCCGCTCCATCCGCGAGGAGCGCTACGGCCTCTTCCGCGGCTTCTTCCACGGCGCGACCGACGCCGCCGACGCGGCCGAGAACGTGCAGGCGCGGCTTCACACGGTCCTCCTGCCGCCGCGCGCCGTCGCGGTCGGCAGGAGCCTGGGCGAGATCGCGCTGCCCGAGCGCGTGGAGGTCACCGGCGTGCGGCGGCGCGGATCCCGCTCGGTCCGGCCCGGCCCGGACTGGTGCTTCGAGGCCGGCGACGTGGTGGTCCTGCTGGGACGCCCGGAGCACCTCCTCCAGGCCGAGCAGCGCCTGCTGTCGGTGAAGCGGCCCCGGGCCGGCAAGGCCGCCGGCGCTGCGCCGGCGGCTGCGGCGGAAGACGGGCCGGCCGCGGAAGTGCAACCCCCGCCCGCCGCCGGGGTCTGACCCGCAATCGAGCGCGGGCGAAGGCCGGGCCCGGAGCGCGCCCGATCCGCCCCGGGGTATCCCGCAGTCCTGCCGCGGTCCCCCCGGATTCCGGTGTCGGACACCGCCTGCCGGACGAGTCCATGCGCCGGTTCGTCCAAGCTAACTGACCGCGGGTCATTGCGGCGCCGGAAGCCAAGCGGATACAATCCCGTTCCCCCTCCTGCCCGGTTTTCCCTTGCTTTCTACCGCGCCGCAACCTGCCGCGGTGTCCGCCCCTGCGGCGAACGCCATCGAGATGACCGACGTGTCGTTCGGCTACGACCGCCGGCGGCACGTGCTGCAGGGCATCAACATGACGATCCCGCGCGGGCAGGTCGTCGCCATCATGGGCGGCTCGGGCTGCGGCAAGACCACGATGCTGCGCCTCATCGGCGGGCAGCTGCGCCAGCAGTCGGGCATGGTCCGGGTCGGCGGGCAGTCGGTGCGCGACCTCTCGCGCGACGAGTTGTACGCGCTGCGCCGCCGGATCGGCATGCTGTTCCAGTTCGGCGCGCTGTTCACCGACATGAGCGTGTTCGAGAACGTCGCGTTCCCGATGCGCGAGCACACCGACCTCCCGGACGCGCTGATCCGCGACCTCGTGCTGATGAAGCTGCACGCGGTCGGCCTGCGCGGCGCCGCGGCGCTGATGCCCTCCGAGCTCTCGGGCGGCATGGCCCGGCGCGTGGCGCTCGCCCGCGCCGTGGCGCTCGACCCGATGCTCGTGCTCTACGACGAGCCGTTCGCGGGCCTCGACCCCATCTCGCTCGGGGTGGTGGGACAGCTCATCCGCAAGCTCAACGACGCCCTCGGCATCACCTCGGTGGTGGTGACGCACGACGTGTACGAGTCGCTCAAGATCGTCGACTACCTGTACTTCGTGTCCGAAGGCCGCATCATCGCCCGCGGCACGCCGGACGAGGTGCGGGCGTCGACCGACCCGTTCGTGCGCCAGTTCGTCGACGGCGAGCCCGACGGCCCGGTGCCGTTCCACTATCCCGCCCGCCCGTACGCCGAGGAGCTGGCCGATCGTGCCGCATAACGCCCTCGCGAACGGGTTCCGCCGGGTCGGCAGCGGCACGCTGCGCGCGATCTCGCGCCTGGGCTACGCCACGCGCTTCCTGGTCGCGGTGGTGCTGCAGACGCCCGCCGCGTTCCGCCGCCTGCAGCTCACGGCGCGCGAGATCTACTTCGCGGGCGTGCTCTCGCTCGTCGTCATCATGGTGTCCGGCCTCTTCGTCGGCATGGTGCTGGGCCTGCAGGGCTACGACGTGCTGAACAAGTACGGCGCCGGCGATTCGCTCGGCATCTTCGTGGGATTGTCGCTGGTGCGCGAGCTGGGGCCGGTGGTCGCGGGCCTCCTGTTTGCGAGCCGCGCGGGCAGCGCGGTGACCGCCGAGATCGGCCTCATGAAGACCGCGACGGCTCTCGGCGATGGAGATGATGGCGGTCGACCCGATCGCGCGCATCGTGGCGCCGCGCTTCTGGGGTGGCGTGATCTCGATGCCGCTCCTCGCGGCGCTGTTCTCGGTGATGGGCGTCTTCGGCGCGTACCTCGTCGGCGTGCGGCTCATCGGGGTCGACAACGGCACCTTCTGGGGCAACATGCAGGCGGGCATCGACTTCCGGCCCGACATCACCAACGGCATCATCAAGAGCGTCGTCTTCGGCATCGCCGTCAGCCTGATCGCGGTGTTCGAGGGCTTCGACGCCAACCCGACCGCCGAGGGCGTGTCGGCGGCGGCGCCGCGCACCGTGGTCGAGGCTCGCTCGCGATCCTCGCGCTCGACTTCATCCTCACGGTGTTCATGTTCCGCGGGCTCGGCAACGTGTAGCCGGGCAACAAGAGGCCAAGAATGAACCGCTCCACCATCGACCTCTGGGTCGGCATCTTCGTGACCATGGGCTAGGCCATCATGCCTGGCCCTCAAGGTCGGCAACCTCACGAGCTTCGACACCCAGCCGTCGTACCACCTGACCGCCCACTTCGACAACATCGGCGGCCTCAAGCTGCGAAGCCGGTGAAGGCGGCGGGCGTGATCGTCGGGCGCGTGGAATCGGTCCACCTCGACAGCAAGACGTACGAGGCCGTGGTTTCCCTCAGGATGGACAACGGCTTCCAGTTCTCGAAGGACACCATCGCGGCCATCCTCACCTCGGGCCTGCTGGGCGAGGTCTACATCGGCCTCGAGGCGGGCGGCGACCCGCAGATGCTGGCCGACGGCGGGCGCATCGCGAAGACGCAGTCGGCCGTGGTGCTGGAGAAGCTGATCAGCCAGTTCATGTTCGACAAGGCGACGAGCGGACCTCCCCCCAACGGACCGGCCAAATGAAGAACCTCGCGCGCACCACCGTCACAGCCCTCGCGCTCGCGCTGCTCGCGGGCTGCGCGAGCACGCCCGGCCGGCCCGACGACCCGTTCGAGGCGTCGAACCGGGTGATGTACGCGATCAACGAGCCGCTCGACAAGTACTTCGCGCGGCCGCTCGCGCAGGCCTACGTCGACTACATGCCGGAAGTCATCCAGATCGCGGCACGCAACTACTTCAACAACATCGACGACCTGTTCTCGATCGTCAACGACTTCCTGCAGTGGAAGCTCGACAAGGCGGGCAACGACATGGCCCGCGTGATGATCAACACCGGGTTCGGCTTCGGCGGACTCATCGACATCGCGTCCGACCTCAACATCCCGCGCGGGATGGAGGACTTCGGCCAGACGTTCGGCTACTGGGGCATCCCGCAGGGGCCGTACCTCTTCGTCCCGCTGTGGGGGCCCTCCACCGTCCGCGACGGCACCGGCTGGATCCTGCGCTACTGGTGGTCGCCGACCAACCTGATTCCGAACGTTCCGGTGCGCAACGTGGTCTACGGTTTCGGCGCCTTCGACGCGCGGGCCTCGCTCCTGGGCGCGAGCTCGCTGCTCGACCAGGCCTCCATCGACCCCTACACCTTCGTGCGCCGGTCCTACCTCCAGCGCCGGCACTACGAGGTGCACGACGGCAACCCGCCCAGACTCAAGGACGACGACGAATGACCCGCATGCTCTCCCTCCTCCGCTCGCTGCTCGCGCTGGCGTTCCTCATCCCGGCCGCCGGCGCGTTCGCGCAGGAGGCCCCCGACGTGCTCGTGAAGCGCGTTTCGCAGGACGTGATCGCGACGATCAAGGCCGATCCCAAGATCCAGGCCGGCGACCAGGCGCGCATCAAGGAAGTCATCGAGACCAAGCTGCTGCCGAACTTCGACTTCGAGCGCATCACCGCGCTGGCGATGGGCCGCAACTGGCGGCAGGCGACGCCGGAGCAGCAGAAGGCGCTGGTCGAGCAATTCCGTACGCTGCTCGTGCGCACCTACTCCGGCGCGCTCTCGCAGTACCGCGACCAGACCATCGACTTCAAGCCGCTGCGTGCCGATCCCGCCGCGACGGACGTGAACGTGCGCACCGAGGTGATCCGCCCGGGCCAGCAGCCGGTGCAGATCGACTACGGCCTCACCAAGACCGCCAACGGCTGGAAGGTGTACGACGTGATCGTCGGCGGCGTCTCGCTCGTCACCAACTACCGCGACGAGTTCAACGAGCAGATCCGGAGCGGCGGCATCGACGGCCTGATCGCGTCGCTCCAGAAGAAGAACGCGGGCGGGAAGTGAGCCTCGCACCCGTCGCGCAGTCGGTGCCGGGGGCGTTCTCCGCCGACGGCGACCGCTGGCGCTTCGCCGGCATGCTGACGTTCGACGACGCGACCGCGGTGCTGGCGGCGGCGAAGGCAATGCCGCTGCCGGCGTCGGGACGCATCGATCTCTCGGGGCTCACCCACGCCGACTCGGCCGGCCTCGCGGTCCTGCTCGCGCTGCGCCGGCGCGCGCAGGCCGAGGGGCGCACCGTCTCGTTCGAGGGGATGCCGCCGGTGCTGGCGTCGCTCGCGCGCGTCTACGGGATCGAAGCCATCGTCCTGCCCGCCTGATGCCGGCACCTTGCCCCGCGGCTGCCCGCGGGCTGCCACAATTCCGGTTCACCATCGCGCCAGCGGTGCACCCATCCCCGGGCGTGCCGGCGTGAAAGCCCGTCCATGACCGTCCCCGCCGTCGCAGTCACCGATGTCGCCCGCCGCTTCGGCAGCGTGCAGGCGCTGGCCGGCGTCGACCTCCGCGTGGAGCAGGGCGAGTTCTTCGGGCTCCTCGGGCCCAACGGTGCCGGCAAGACCACGCTCATCTCGATCCTCGCCGGTCTCACGCGCGCGGACCGCGGCAGCGCGCGCATCCTCGGCCACGACGTGATCGCCGACTTCCGGCTCGCGCGCCGCTGCCTCGGGGTGGTGCCGCAGGAGCTGGTGTTCGATCCCTTCTTCTCGGTCCGCGAGACGCTGCTGTTCCAGGCGGGCTACTTCGGCCTGCGCAACCAGGGCGCGTGGATCGACGAGATCCTCCACCACCTGGACCTCACGGGGAAGGCCAACGCCAACATGCGCTCGCTTTCGGGCGGCATGAAGCGCCGGGTGCTGGTCGGGCAGGCGCTGGTGCACAAGCCGCCCGTGATCGTGCTGGACGAGCCCACCGCCGGCGTCGACGTCGAGCTGCGGCAGAGCCTCTGGGCGTTCATCCGCAAGCTGAACCGCGACGGCCACACCATCATCCTGACCACGCACTACCTCGAGGAGGCCGAGGCACTGTGCGGCCGCATCGCGATGCTGAAGGCGGGCCGCATCGTCGCGCTCGACTCGACGCACAACCTGCTGTCGCGCTTCGCCGGCATCACGTGCCGCCTCACCGCCGAGCGCATCCCGGCGGCGTGGCAGCGGCGCGTCACCCGCAACGAGCGCAACGTGCACTGGATCGCGCTCGACTCCTACGCGGAACTCGAGAACCTGCTCGCGGCACTGCGCGGCGACGGCATCGCCGTGGACGAGCTCGCGATGGAGGAGACTGACCTCGAGCAGGTGTTCCTGTCGATCATGAAGAACCCGGAATCGAAGGCGGCATGAGCACCCTCGCACCGCAACGGGAGCCGGCGACCCTGGCCGCGCCGGTCACCGAGGGCGCGGCCCACGGCTGGGTCACGCTCTTCTACAAGGAGCTGCTGCGGTTCTGGAAGGTGGCGTTCCAGACCATCGCCGCGCCCATCCTCACGTCGCTCCTGTACCTGCTCATCTTCTCGCACGTTCTGGAGGGCCGGGTGTCGGTCTACGACGGCCGCGTCAACTACACGTCGTTCCTCGTGCCCGGCCTCGTGATGATGTCGGTGCTGCAGAACTCGTTCGCCAACTCGTCCTCGTCGCTCATCCAGTCGAAGATCACCGGCAACCTCATCTTCGTGCTGCTGCCGCCCCTGTCCGCGGCCGATCTCTTCGCCGCCTACGTGCTGGGCGCGATGGTGCGCGGCATCGTCGTCGGACTCGGCGTGTTCGCCGTGACGCTCGTGTTCTCGCCGTCGCTGCTGTTCATGCCGCACCCCGTGTGGGCGCTGGTCTTCGCGCTCGGCGGCAGCGCGATCCTGTCGATGATGGGGCTGCTGGCCGGCCTGTGGGCGGACAAGTTCGACCAGCTGGCGGCCTTCCAGAACTTCATCATCGTGCCGCTGACGTTCCTCTCCGGCGTCTTCTACTCGATCCACTCGCTGCCCGACTTCTGGCAGGCGGCGTCGCACGTGAACCCTTTCTTCTACATGATCGACGGCTTCCGCTACGGCTTCTTCGGCGTGTCCGACGTGTCCCCGTGGGCGAGCCTCGCGATCGTCGCGGCCGCCGCCCTGGCGCTCGCGGCGCTCACCCTGCGCTTGCTGGCCCAAGGCTGGAAGCTGCGCCCCTGACAGGCACCGCCATGCACACCACACCCCCCGTCACCCCCGATTCGATCCGCGCGTCGCTCGTCGCGGGGCTCGCCCCCGACCACGTCGAGGTGCGCGGGGACGGCCACCACTTCGAGGCGATCATCGTCTCGGCGAAGTTCGCGGGGCTCTCGCGGGTGAAGCAGCACCAGCTCGTCTACGCGGCGCTGGGCGACCGCATGCGTCAGGAGATCCACGCGTTGTCGATGATGACCCTCACGCCCGAGCAGTGGGCCGAGGCGCAGCGTGGATAAGCTCGCCATCGTCGGCAACGGGCCGCTCACCGGCGAGGTACGCGTCTCCGGGGCCAAGAACGCGGCGCTGCCGATCCTGTGCGCCGCGCTGCTGACCCCGGAACCGGTGACCCTCACCAACGTGCCGCGTCTCAACGACGTGCGCACGATGGAGACGCTCCTCGCGCAAATGGGCGTGGCGCTCGACATGCGCACGCCCGGCACCGTGGGCTTGTGCGCCGAGCGCATCGACTGGCCGCTCGCCCCCTACGAACTGGTGAAGACGATGCGGGCGTCGATCCTGGCGCTCGGGCCGCTGCTCGCGCGCTGCGGCGAGGCGCGCGTGTCGCTGCCCGGCGGCTGCGCGATCGGGCTGCGCCCCGTCGACCAGCACGTGAAGGGGCTGCAGGCGATGGGGGCCGTCATCGACCTCGAGCACGGCTACATCAGCGCCAAGGGCCGCCTCACCGGCACCAAGTTCATGTTCGACATCGTGACGGTCACCGGCACCGAGAACCTGATAATGGCGGCCACGCTGGCGGACGGGACCACCGTCCTCGAGAACGCCGCGCGCGAGCCGGAGGTGGCCGACCTCGCGCGCTGCCTCACCGCGATGGGGGCGCGCATCGCGGGCGCGGGCACCGACCGCATCACCATCGAGGGCGTGCCCGCGCTGCGCGGCACGACCCACGCGATCATGCCGGACCGCATCGAGACCGGGACGTTCCTCGCCGCGATCGCGGCCACCGGCGGCGACGCCGTGGTCACCGGCACGCAGGCGGACGCGCTCGACGCGGTGCTCGCCAAGCTGCGCGAGGCGGGCGCGACCGTCGGCGCGGAGGGCGACACCATCCGCATCCGGCGCACGGGGCCGCTGACCGGCGCCGACCTGCGCACCGCGCCGTACCCCGCGTTCCCGACCGACATGCAGGCACAGTTCATGGCGCTCGCGACCCGCGCCGAAGGCACGTCGGTGATCACCGAGACGATCTTCGAGAACCGCATGATGCACGTGCAGGAGCTGAAGCGGCTCGGCGCGGCGATCGAGGTCGAGGGCAACGCCGCCGTGGTGCGCGGCGTGGCCAAGCTCACGGGGGCGGACGTGATGGCGACCGACCTGCGCGCTTCCGCGTGCCTCGTGATCGCGGGCCTCGTCGCGGAAGGCACGACCACGATCGACCGCATCTACCACCTCGACCGGGGCTACGAGCGGATCGAGGAGAAGCTCTCCGGCCTCGGCGCCAAGATCACGCGGGTGAAGTGAGCGCGCGGCCGTGGGCACCGACGACCTGTCCGACCACGACCGCGCCGCCCTCGCGACGCTGCGCGAGGAACTCGCGCAGGCGCCGCTCGGGCACCCGACCGACTACCCCGACACCTACGATCCGGCGCTGTTGTTCGCGGTGCCGCGGGCGCCGCAGCGCGCCGACATCGGCCTCGCCGACGATGCGCTGCCCTTCACCGGCGCCGACGTGTGGACCGCGTACGAGCACACGTGGCTGGACCCGGTGGGCAAGCCGCGCATCGCGATCCTCACGTTCACCGTGCCCGTCACGTCGCCGGCGATCGTGGAGTCGAAGTCGGTGAAGCTCTACCTCGGTTCGTTCGCGCAGTCGCGGTTCGCGGACGCGGACGCGATGCGGGCGGTCGTCGCGCGCGACCTCACCGCCGCCACCGGTGCGCCGGTGCCGGTCGCGCTGGCCGCCCCGGCGGACTTCGGCCGCGAGCGGCTGCAGGCGCTCGCGGGGGAAAGCCTCGACGACCTGCCGGTCGCCTGCGACCGCTACGAGGTCGCGCCGGAACTGCTGCGCGCCGGCGGTGACGTCGCCGCGGAAACGCTCGTGACCGATCTCTTCCGCTCGGTGTGCCCGGTCACCAACCAGCCCGACTACGCGTCGGTCGCGATCGCCTACCGCGGCCCGCGCGTCGACCGGGCGGGCCTGCTGCGCTACCTTGTGTCCTACCGGCACCACGCGGGATTCCACGAGCACTGCGCGGAGCGCATCTTCGCCGACCTCACGGCGCGCTGCGGCTGCACGGCGCTGACCGTCCACGCCCGGTTCACCCGCCGCGGCGGCATCGACATCAACCCGTTTCGCTCCAGCGCCGGGCTCCCGTTGCCGGGCAACGTGCGCACCCCGCGCCAGTAGCCTCGGCGCCGGGGCGGGCGGGGCGCCTACGGTAGAATGGCCCCCCGCCGATTTCCCGTCCGAACCGTGTCCCTGACGATCGCCCTGGCCAAGGGCCGCATCCTCGAAGAAACGCTGCCGCTGTTCACGCACGCGGGCATCGTGCCGGCCGAGGACCCGGACACGTCGCGCAAGCTCATCATCCCGAGCAACCGCCCCGACGTGCGCTTCGTGCTGATCCGGCCCACGGACGTGCCGACCTACGTGCAGTACGGCGCGGCCGACGCCGGCATCGCCGGCAAGGACGTGCTGCTCGAGCACGGCGGCGAGGGCCTCTACCAGCCGCTCGACCTCGGCATCGGCCGCTGCCGGCTGGTGGTGGCGACCAAGCGCTCCTACGACTGGGCCGGCACCGTGCAGCGCGGCGCGCGCATCCGGGTGGCGACCAAGTACGTGCGCGTCGCCCGCGAGCATTTCGCGCAGAAGGGCATGCACGTCGACCTCATCAAGCTGTACGGGTCGATGGAGCTGGCGCCGCTGGTCGGGCTCGCCGACGTGATCGTCGACCTCGTGTCCACCGGCAACACGCTGAAGGCCAACGACCTCGTCGCGGTCGAGGACATCGTGCCGATCACGTCGCGGCTGGTGGTGAACCCGGGCGCGCTGAAGCTGAAGCGCACGCTGATGCAGCCGCTCATCGACGCGCTGGCGCGCGCCGCTGCCGAGGCGGCGGCGCCCGGCAAGGCCGTCTGACGCCATGACCGAACTCGCGCTGCGGCGGCTCGCCACCACCGACCCCGGCTTCGACCGGGACCTCGGGACGCTGATCGCCTTCGAGTCGGCGCAGGACCCGCAGATCGACGCGCAGGTGGCCGCGATCGTCGCGGACGTGCGCGCGCGCGGCGACGCGGCGCTGCTCGAGTACACGCAGCGCTTCGACCGCCTCGCGGTGCCCGCCGCGGCGGCGCTCGAGATCTCCGCGGCCGACATGCGCGCCGCCTACGACGGCCTGCCGGCCGCGCAGCGCGACGCGCTCACGGCCGCGGCGGCGCGCGTGCGCGCCTACCACGAGCACCAGAAGGGCGCGGGCTTCACCGTGCGCGAGGCCGACGGCACCGAGCTCGGCCAGCGCGTCACGCCGCTCGACCGCGTCGGCATCTACGTGCCCGGCGGCAAGGCGGCGTACCCGTCCTCGGTGCTCATGAACGCGGTGCCGGCGCACGTCGCCGGCGTCGGCGAGATCGTGATGGTGGTGCCCACCCCCGACGGCGTGCGCAACCCGCTCGTGCTGGCCGCCGCGCACCTGGCCGGCGTCACGCGCGCGTTCACCATCGGCGGCGCGCAGGCGGTCGCGGCGCTCGCCTACGGCACGGCGACCGTGCCGGCCGTCGACAAGATCTGCGGCCCCGGCAACGCGTATGTCGCGGCCGCCAAGCGGCGCGTGTTCGGCACCGTCGGCATCGACATGGTCGCCGGCGTGTCGGAGATCGTCATCGTCGCCGACGGCACCGCCAACGCGGACTGGATCGCGCTCGACCTCTTCTCGCAGGCCGAGCACGACGAGATGGCGCAGGCGATCCTGGTGACGCCCGACGCCGCGCTGATCGGGCGCGTGGCGGCGAGCGCGCAGCGGTTGCTGGCCGAGATGCCGCGCGCGGCGATCATCGCCGCGTCGCTCGCGCATCGCGGCGGCCTCGTGCACACGCGCGACCTCGCCGAGGCCTGCGCGGTCGTCAACCGCATTGCCCCCGAGCACCTGGAACTGGCGGTCGCCGATCCCGACGCGATCCTGCCGCTGATCCGGCACGCGGGCGCGATCTTCGTCGGGCACTACGCGTCGGAGTCGCTCGGCGACTACTGCGCGGGTCCCAACCACGTGCTGCCCACGGGGCGCACCGCGCGCTTCTCCTCGCCGCTCGGCGTCTACGACTTCGAGAAGCGCTCGAGCGTGCTGCGCATCTCGCGCGCGGCCGCGCAGGTGCTCGGCCGCGTGGCCTCCACCCTCGCGCACGGCGAGGGCCTCACCGCCCACGCGCGCTCGGCCGAGGCGCGTCTCGACCAGGACTAGCCCATGGCCAAGCTGTACGCGCTGTACAAGACGCCGGCGGACCCGGCTGCGTTCGACCGCTATTACTACGCGACGCACGTGCCGCTCGCGAAGAAGGTTCCCGGCCTGCGCGGCTACGACGTCACCACGGGTCCGGTGTTCGCGCCGGGTGGCGCGGCGCCGTACCACCTCGTCGCCACGCTCACCTTCGACTCGCTGGCGGCGATCCAGGCCGCGCTCGGGTCGCCCGAGGGCCAGGCCACGGCAGCCGACCTCGCGAACTTCGCGACCGGCGGCGTCGAACTCCTGTTCGCCGACACCCGAGAGGTCTAGGCCCGCCGTGAACGATCCCCGACCGCCCCGGCTTGCGGCCACCGCCGCCGACGTGGAAGCCCGCGTCAAGGCGACGATCCGCCCGAAGATCCGCGCGATGACGAGCTACCCGGTGGCCAAGGCCGTCGGCATGATCAAGCTCGACGCGATGGAGAATCCCTACGGGCTGTCGGCGGAAGCGCGCGCGGAGATCGGCGCGGCGGTGGCCAACGCGCGCCTCAACCGCTACCCCGACGGCCCGGGCGACGAGGTCAAGGCCGCGCTGCGCCGCTCGCTGCCGCTCCCCGACGACGTGGGCCTCATCCTCGGCAACGGCTCCGACGAGATCCTGCAGATGCTCACGATCGCCGTCGCGAAGCCCGGCGCGGTCGTGCTCGCCCCCGATCCGTCGTTCGTGCTCTACCGCGCGAACGCCGAACTCAACAACCTGCGCTTCGTGGGCGTCCCGCTCAACCCGGATCTCACCCTCGACGTCGACGCGATGCTCGCGGCGATCGAGCGCGAGAAGCCGGCCCTGGTGTGGCTCGCCTATCCCAACAATCCAACCGGCACGCTGTACCCGGAGGCCGCGATCGAGCGCATCCTGCGCGCCGCGCCCGGCATCGTGGCGGTCGACGAGGCGTACTACGCGTTCGCCGACAGCTCGTTCCTGCCGCGCGTGCTCGAGTTCCCGAACCTCGTGGTCGTGCGCACGGTCTCCAAGATCGGGCTCGCCGGCGTGCGCCTCGGGTACGCCGCCGCGCACCCGGCGTGGATCGCCGAACTGGAAAAGGTCCGCCCGCCGTACAACGTGAACGCACTCACGCAGGCGGTGGTGCCGGTGCTCCTGCGCCACGCGCCGCTCCTGGCCGAGCAGGCCGCGGCGATCCGGCGCGAGCGCACCCGGATGGCGCAGGCGCTCGGGGCCCTGCACGGCGTGACGGTGTTCCCGTCGCACGCCAACTTCCTGCTGGTGCGGGTGCCCGATGCACCGGCGTGGTTCACGCGCCTGCGCGAGGCGGGCATCCTGGTCAAGAACGTGCACGGGTGGCACCCGCTGCTCACCCACTGCCTGCGCATCACCATCGGCACGCCCGCCGAGAACAACGCCGTCCTGGCCGCGCTGGCACCGTGACCGGTCGCGCCGGCGCTACACTATGACGATGAATGCCACTGCCTCCCCGCGCCGCACCGCGCGCATCGAGCGCAACACGGCCGAAACGAAGATCGTGGTCGAGCTCGACCTCGACGGCACCGGCCGCGCCGAGCTCGCGACCGGCGTCCCGTTCCTCGACCACATGCTGGACCAGCTCGCCCGGCATGGCATGGTCGACCTCGCGGTCCGCGCGCAGGGCGACCTGCACATCGACGCGCACCACACGGTCGAGGACATCGGCATCACGCTCGGGCAGGCCTTCAAGGCGGCGGTTGGCGACAAGAAGGGCATCGTTCGCTACGGGCACTCGTACGTGCCGCTCGACGAGGCGCTGTCGCGCGTCGTGATCGACCTCTCCGGCCGTCCGGGCCTCGAATTCCACGTGCCGTTCACGCGCGCGCTGATCGGCACGTTCGACGTCGACCTCACGCACGAGTTCTTCCAGGGCTTCGTGAACCACGCGCAGGTCACCCTGCACGTCGACAACCTGCGGGGCGCCAACGCGCACCACCAGGCGGAGACGGTATTCAAGGCGTTCGCGCGGGCGCTGCGCATGGCGGTCGCGGCGGATCCGCGGGCGGCGGCGGTCATTCCGTCGACGAAGGGCACGCTCTAGGACGTCCGACGGGGCCGCGCCGGGGCCCGGAGCGAATCCGTCCTGCCGCTGCAGCGCCTTCCCGATTCCCCAGAACCCATTCCCGATGCCTGCTTCCATCGTCGTCGTCGACTACGGCATGGGCAACCTGCGCTCGGTGGCGAAGGCGCTGGTGCACGTCGCGCCCGGCCGCGACGTGCGCGTGTCGTCGGACCCGGCGGAAATCCGCGCGGCCGACCGCATCGTGCTGCCCGGCCAGAGCGCCATGCCCGACTGCATGAAGGGCCTGCTCGCGAGCGGGCTCGCCGACACCGTACTCGCGGTGATGCGCGAACGTCCGTTTCTCGGGATCTGCCTCGGCCTGCAGATGCTGTTCGACGCCAGCGAGGAGGGCCCGACGCGCTGCCTTGGTGCGCTCCCCGGGGAGGTGGTCCGGTTCCGGGAGGAGGCGATGATCCTGCCGTCCGGCGAGCGCCTCAAGGTCCCCCATATGGGCTGGAGCCGCGTGCGGCAGGCCCGCCCGCACCCGCTGTGGGCGGGCATCGAGGACGGCGCGCGCTTCTACTTCGCGCACAGCTTCTACCCGGTCCCCGCCGACGGCTCTGTTACAGTCGGCACCGTGGACTACCCGCTGCCGTTTACTTGCGCCATCGCGAAGGCTAATATCTTCGCCACCCAATTCCACCCGGAAAAGAGCCAGCGCGCGGGCCTCAAGCTGCTCGCCAACTTCGTCTCCTGGGACGGTCGCTCCTGACCCCCGGTCCGCGCGGTCACGACGCATCGCCGACAACGCAGCCTCACTTCGCTGCCGCCATGCAAATCATTCCCGCAATCGACATCAAGGACGGCCACCTTGCGTCGCCTCAGGCAGGGCGAGATGCACACGGCCACGGTGTTCTCGAGGATCCGGCGGCCATGGCGCAGCACTGGCTGGAGCAGGGGGCCAAGCGCCTGCACCTCGTGGACCTCAACGGCGCCATCGCCGGCGTGCCGCGCAACGAACTCGCCATCCGCGAGATCGTGAGCGTGATCGGCGAGGAGATCCCCGTGCAGCTGGGCGGCGGCATCCGCGACCTCGACACCATCGAGCGCTACCTCGACGACGGCGTGAGCTACGTGATCATCGGCACCGCCGCCGTGAAGAACCCGGGCTTCCTGCACGACGCCTGCTCGGCGTTCCCGGGGCACATCTGGGTCGGCCTCGACGCCCGCGACGGCAAGGTCGCGACCGACGGGTGGTCGAAGATGACCGGCCACGACGGGGTCGACCTCGCGCGCAAGTTCGAGGACTACGGCGTGGAAGGCATCATCTACACCGACATCGGCCGCGACGGCATGCTCTCCGGCATCAACATCGAGGCCACGGTGAAGCTCGCGCGCGAGATAAAGGTGCCGGTCATCGCCTCCGGCGGCTTGGCGTCGATCGCCGAGGTCGAGAAGCTCGCGCAGCACGAGGCCGACGGCATCATCGGCGCCATCGCCGGCCGCGCGATCTACGAAGGCACGCTGAACTTCAAGGACGCGCTGAAGGCCGCGGGTTCGCAGGACTAGCGCACCCGGGCGCGGCGTGCGCGACGGCGGCGGGTCGCGCGTCCCGCCGCGCCGCCGCCGCACCGATCACGATCCCCCGCCCACCCGTTCCCGATGCTCGCCAAACGCATCATCCCCTGCCTCGACATCGCGGACGGCCGCGTGGTCAAGGGCGTCAACTTCGTCAACCTGCGCGACGCCGGCGACCCGGTGGAGGTCGCGCGCCGCTACGACGAGCAGGGCGCCGACGAGCTGGCGTTCCTCGACATCCGCGCGAGCGTGGAGAAGCGCGGCCTGCTCTACGACATGATCGAGGCGGTCGCCTCGCAGGTGTTCATCCCGCTGACGGTCGGCGGCGGCGTCAACGCGGTGGAGGACATCCGCCACCTCCTCAACGCCGGCGCGGACAAGGTCAGCATCAACACGTCGGGCGTGCAGAACCCGGAACTCTTCGCCGAGGCGTCGGCGCGCTACGGCGCGCAGTGCATCGTCGCCGCGATCGACGCCAAGAAGTACGCGGTCGACGCGTGGCAGGTCTACGTGCACGGCGGGCGCACGCCGACCGGCATGGACGCCGTGGAGTGGGCGCAGGAGGTCGTGGCGCTGGGCGCCGGCGAGATCCTCCTCACCAGCATGGACCGCGACGGCGCGCGCACCGGCTTCGACCTCCGCCTCACGCGCGCGGTGGCCGACGCGGTCGACGTCCCGGTGATCGCCTCCGGCGGCGTGGGCACGCTGCAGGACCTGGTCGACGGCATCCGCGAAGGCGGCGCCGACGCGGTGCTCGCGGCGTCCATCTTCCACTACGGCGAGTTCACCGTCGGGCAGGCCAAGGCGGCGATGGCCGCGGCCGGCATCGAGGTCCGCGAGCCGTGAGCGGGTGGCTCGACGCCGTCCGCTGGAACGCCGACGGCCTCGTCGCGGCCATCGCCCAGGACGCCGCCACGGGCCGCGTGCTGACCCTCGCGTGGATGAACCGCGAGGCGCTCGCGCGCACCGCCGACACCCGCGAGGCGCACTACTGGTCGCGCTCCAGGGCCAGGCTCTGGCGCAAGGGCGAGCAGTCGGGCCACGTGCAACGCGTGCAGGACATCCGGCTCGACTGCGACAGCGACGCGATCTTGCTGCTGGTGGAGCAGGTCGGCGGCATCGCCTGCCACACGGGGCACGAGCGCTGCTTCTTCCAGCGCCTCGAGGACGGGGCGTGGCATGATGTCGAGCCCGTCCTGAAGGACCCCAAGGCGATCTACGGCGATGGCTGAACCCGCAACCGACGACGTGCTCGCACGTGTCGCCGCGACCATCGCGGCGCGGCGCGGCGCCGACCCCGCCGCCTCGTACGTCGCGTCGCTCTTCGCCAAGGGCGACGACGCGATCCTGAAGAAGATCGGCGAGGAGGCCACCGAGACCGTCATGGCCGGCAAGGACGGCGTGCCCGCGCGCATCGTCTCCGAGGTGGCGGACCTGTGGTTCCATTGCCTCGTCCTGCTCGCCCGCCACGGGCTCTCCCCGGCCGACGTCGCGGCCGAACTGGCCCGCCGGGAAGGCACTTCCGGCCACGTGGAAAAGGCCGCGCGCGGCCGCTGACCCCGACGCGGTGGCGCCCTATCGGCACACGCAGGTGGGCTGGCGGATGCTCGCCGGGACCGCCGTCGGGATGGCGCTGGCGACGCTGCTGGTGGCCAACCTGTCGCCGGCCACCCGGGCCGCCGTGCCGTGGCTGGTGGCCGGGATGTACGGCGTGCTGGCCCTCGGGTGCCTGCTCTTCCCGACCCTCACGGTGACCGTCGACGACGAGGAACTGAGGCTGTCGTTCGGCCTGGGCATCGTCCGCACCGCGGTTCCGCTCGCGGACATCGCCGGCGTCGACCGGGTCCGTGTCCGGGTGTGGTGGGGATGGGGCCTCCATTGGACGCCGGGCGGGTGGCTATACAATATCGGGGGCCGCGACGCCGTGAAGGTCGCCGTCCGCCGCGGGCGGGGCGTGCTCGTGGGCAGCGACGACGCCGACCGCCTGTTCGACGCCCTTGCCGCGCGGGTTGCGGCCACCCGCACTTCTTGAAGAGAGTCACCATGGTCGCCAGCGACCCGAACTGCATATTCTGCAAGATCGCCCGCGGCGAGATTCCCGCGAAGAAGGTCTACGAGGACGCCGAGATCGTCGCGTTCCACGACATCAGCCCCGTCGCGGCGATCCATTTCATGATCGTCCCGAAGAAGCACATCGCGTCCCTGTACGATGTCACCGACGCGGACGCGCCGGTGATGGGCCGCATCATGGCCCTGGCCGGCCGGCTGGCGCGCGAGCAGGGCGCCGCCGAGGGCTTCCGCACCATCGTCAACACCGGGCGCATCGGCCGCCAGGAAGTCCCGCACGTGCACGTGCACATCGTCGCGAACCCCGAGCCCTTCGGCTCGATGGTCCGCAAAGGTTAAGGAAGGAGCGCACCATGGGTGGCTTGAGCATCTGGCATTGGCTGATCGTCCTCGTCGTCGTCGTGCTGATCTTCGGCACGAAGAAGCTGCGCAACATCGGGCAGGACTTGGGCGGCGCGGTGAAGGGCTTCAAGGAAGGCATGAAGGGCGCCGAGGAGGCCGCCGCCGAGGCGCAGCCGCCGGCGCAGCCGCCGGCGCAGCAGATCCCCGGCAAGACGATCGACGCGGAAGTCCGCAAGGAAACCAACAAGTCCTAGCCCGCGCCCGTCGTCGCGGCCGGCGCCCCTTGGCGCCGGGCGTGCCGGCTTCGCCATGTTCGACATCGGCTTCTCCGAAATCGTCGTCATCGCCGTCGTGGCGCTGATCGTCATCGGGCCCGAGCGGCTGCCGAAGACGGCGCGCACGCTCGGGCACCTCTTCGGGCGCCTGCAGCGCTACGTCAACGACGTGAAGGCCGACATCAATCGCGAGATCGAGCTGGACGAGCTGCGCAAGCTGCGGACGCAGGTGCAGACCGCCGCCGAGGACTTGAAGTCCTCGGTCGAGAACGCGGCGCGCAACGTCGAGACCGGCGTGCGCAACGTCGAGAGCGAACTCAATGCGGCTGCCGGCGACAGCCCGCCCGCCCCGAATCCCGCCAGCGAGCGGCTCGCGGAGCCGGGACCGCTCCCCAACGAGCCGGGCGGCGAACTCTCGGACGCGGCGCCCGCCGAGCTGCCGCGCCAGTCGGCGCTCCCCGGCTTCGACAAGATCTAGTCCAGCAGCATGTCCGACGACACCCCGGAAGGCGTCCAGGAGACCTTCCTCTCCCACCTCATCGAGCTGCGCCAGCGCCTGATGCGCTCGCTGATCGCGGTGGTGGCGGTGCTCCTGTGCCTGTTCCCGTTCGCGAAGGACATCTACGCGTTCCTTGCGCGGCCGCTCCTCGAGAAGCTGCCGGCGGGGGCGACGATGATCGCCACCGACGTCACCGGCACCTTCCTCGTGCCGCTCAAGGTGACGCTGATGGCGTCGTTCCTCATCGCACTGCCGTACGTGCTCTGGCAGGCGTGGGCGTTCGTGGCCCCCGGCCTCTACCAGCACGAAGAAGCTCGCGCTGCCGGTGCTCGTGAGCAGCGTCGTCTTCTTCTTCATCGGCATGTGCTTCGCCCAGCCTTCTTCGTGTTCCCGGTGATGTTCAGCTTCTTCGCGGGCTACACCCCGGCCGGGGTGACGATGATGACGGACATCGACAAGTACCTGTCCTTCATCCTCGCGATGTTCCTCGCGTTCGGCATCACGTTCGAGGTGCCGGTCATCGTGATCGTGCTCGTGCGCCTGCGCGTCGTGACCCTCGAGAAGCTGCGCCAGATCCGCCCGTACGTGATCGTCGGGGCATTCGTCGTGGGCGCGGTGTTCACCCCGCCCGACGTCCTGTCGCAGCTCATGCTCGCGGTGCCGCTGTGGCTGCTCTACGAGCTGGGGCTCGTGCTGGCGCGCTTCGTCAGTGTGCCGGCACCTGAGGGTGAGGCGGAAGCGTCTTAAGCGCTTGCCTTGCGGAGACAGCCAGCGCAGGCATTCAGCCCGCAGGCAGCGCGTGACCGAACGGCCGCGCAGCGGCTTTGAGCGACGCGCTTCGTGGCCCTTGCTACGGGAAAACCGCGCGGCCGCCCGAAGGTTTTCCCGCTGACTGATCGGCTGCAAATCGTCGAAGCGGTCGCGTAGCGACCCGCCGGACGATTTGCAGACGTTCACTGTCGATCAGGCGGCGGCCTCTTCCCGACGGTAACGTCGACGTCGACTTCCTTCCCGCCCCGCACGATCCGCACCTTGGCGGTCGATCCCGGAGGCAGCTCGGCGATGCGCGCGAGGAGCTGCGGCACGCTCTTCGTGGCCTTGCCGCCGATGTCCATCACGACGTCGAGCACCTTGAGTCCGGCCCGGTCGGCGGGCCCGCGCGGCTCGACGCCGCGGATCACCACGCCCTCGCTGCGCGGCAGCGCGAGCGCCTGCGCGATCTCGCCCGTCACCGCGGCGGGCTCGATCCCGAGCCAGCCGCGGGTGACCTCGCCGTCGCGCACGATCTGCTCGAACACGTTGCGGGCGAGCGACACGGGAATGGAGAACGCGATGCCGAGCGACCCGCCGGACTGCGAGTAGATCGTGCTGTTGATGCCGATCAGGTTGCCGGCGGTGTCGATCAGCGCGCCGCCCGAGTTGCCGGGGTTGATCGCGGCGTCGGTCTGGATGAAGTCCTCGAAGCGGTTGACGCCGAGGTAGTTGCGCCCGAGCGCGCTCACGATGCCCTGGGTGACCGTGCTGCCGAGCCCGAACGGGTTGCCGATCGCGAGCACCACGTCGCCGACCTGCAGGTTCTCCGACACGCCGAACGTGATCGCCGGCAGGTTCTCGGCGTCGGCCTTCAGCACCGCGAGGTCGGACTCCGGGTCCACGCCGCGGACGCGCGCCGCGAGCCGGCGGCCGTCCGCGAGCAGGAGCTGGATGTCGTCCGCGCCCTGGATCACGTGGTTGTTGGTGATCACGTAGCCCTCGGGCGCCACGATCACGCCGGAGCCGAGGCTCGTCTGGCGCTGCGCGGCGCCGCGCTCCAGCTCGGGAAAGTAGCGGCGGAAGAGCGGGTCCTCGGCCAGCGGGTTGCGCGTGCGCACTTCCTTGCTGGTGTAGATGTTGACCACCGCCGGCATCGCCTTCTTCGCCGCGTCGGCGTAGCTCCCGACCCGCGGCACGTTGACCGGGGTACGCGCCTCCTGCGTGACGATCACGCTGCCCTCGTGGGCCGCGAACCGGGGCAGGAGGTCCGGGCGGAGCGTCGCCACGACGAAGAGGGCGGCGATCGAGACGGTGCAGGCCTGCGCGAACAGCAGCCAGAATTTGCGCAACATGACGGGGAGTATAGAGCGGGGCCGTCCCCACGGCCGGGACGGCACCCGCCGCGGCGCGACAGGGTGCCGCAAGCCGCTGATTCCGGAAGCCTTTCCGTGGTCGGGCGGTCCCAAGGCTTCCGGCGGACCGGTCCAATCCCGTATAATTGAAAAGTTTTGCGAACCCGCCGCCCAAGGCCTTGCCCGGGCGCCGGGCGCGGTGCGCCCCGCCGGGCTCCGCGCGATCCATTTCGGTCTTCGCGCCTCCATGGGACATTGGGATGGCTGACGCGCTCGTCAATCAATCGGTCGATACGAAGAAACGCCGCTTCCTGCTCGCCGCGAGCGGGGCGGTCGGTGGAGTGGGCGTGGTGGCGGCAGCCACCCCCTTCCTGGTGTCCTTGTGGCCGTCCGCGCGCGCGAAGGCCGCCGGCGCGCCCGTCGAGGTCGACATCAGCAAGATCGAGCCCGGCCAGCTCATCACGGTCGAGTGGCGGGGCAAGGTGTGCTGGCTCCTCAACCGCACGAAGCCGATGCTTGACTCGCTGCCCAAGCTCGACGTGCGGCTCGCCGATCCCAACTCGGAAGTGCCGCAGCAGCCGGCGTACTGCAAGAACGAGCACCGCTCGATCAAGGAAAACATGTGGGTGGCGGTCGGCATCTGCACCCACCTGGGCTGCTCGCCGACGTTCCGTCCGGAGGTCGCCCCGGCCGACCTCGGTCCCGACTGGCTGGGCGGCTTCTTCTGCCCGTGCCACCAGTCCAAGTTCGACCTGGCCGGTCGCGTGTTCAAGGGCGTTCCCGCGCCGACGAACCTCGTGATCCCGCCGCACAAGTACGCGTCGGACACCAAGATCGTGATCGGCCAAGGCCAGGACGGCAAGGACAGCTGACATGGAGAAACTGCTCAACTGGGTCGACGCCCGCTTCCCGCTGACCGCCCTGTGGGAATCGCAGTGGGGCAAGTACGTCGCGCCCAAGAACTTCAACTTCTGGTACTACTTCGGTTCGCTCGCGACGCTCGTGCTCGTGATGCAGATCCTCACCGGAATCTTCCTCACGATGAACTACAAGCCGGACGCGCAGACCGTTCGAGTCGGTCGAGTACATCATGCGGGACGTGGAGTGGGGCGGCTCATCCGCTACATGCGCCTCCACCGGCGCGACACGTCGGTGTTCTTCGTCGTCGTGTACCTGCACATGTTCCGCGGGCTCATGTACGGCAGCTACCGCAAGCCGCGCGAGCTCTTGTGGATCTTCGGCTGCCTCATCTACCTCGTGCTGATGGGCGAGGCGTTCTTCGGCTACCTGCTCCCGTGGGGCCAGATGTCGTACTGGGGCGCGCAGGTGATCGTCAACCTGTTCTCCACGGTGCCGGTCATCGGCGAAGGCCTGGGCGTCTGGATCCGCGGCGACTACACGATCTCCGACATCACGCTCAACCGCTTCTTCCGTTCCGTCATCGCCTTCCCGCTGGTGCTGCTCGGCCTCGTCGCCGCGCACCTGATGGCGCTGCACGAGGTGGGCTCGAACAACCCGGACGGCATCGAGATCGAGAAGCAGCCCAAGGATCCGAAGACCGGCCTGTACCTCGACGGCATCTACAGCCACCCGTACTACACGATCAAGGACATCGTCGGCGTCGTCGCCTTCCTCATCGTGTTCTCGATCATCATGTTCTTCATGCCGGACATGGGCGGGTACTTCCTCGAGGCGAACAACTTCATCCCGGCCGACCCGCTGAAGACGCCCGAGCACATCGCGCCCGTGTGGTACTTCACGCCGTTCTACGCGATGCTGCGCGCCGTGCCCTCGTTCCTCGACTCGCAGTTCTGGGGCGTGCTGGTGATGGGCGCGGGCGTGGTGATCCTGTTCTTCCTGCCCTGGCTCGACCGTGGCGCCGTGAAGTCGATCCGCTACCGCGGCACGCTCTACAAGTCGTGGCTCGCCGCGTTCGTGATCTCGTTCCTGATCCTGGGCTACCTCGGCGTGGTGCCGGTCACCGTGTGGGGCCAGTTCAGCGAGAGCATTCCGCTCATCGGCGGGGTGGACAAGGCCACGATCGTCGCCCGCATCCTGACGGTCGTGTACTTCCTCTTCTTCCTGCTGATGCCGTGGTACACCGTGCGCGACAAGACCAAGCCGGTGCCGGAGAGGACGACGTAACAACATGAACAAGCTCGCATCCCTCCTCGCAGCCCTGCTGCTGGCCGCCGGCCCCGCGCTCGCCTCGGGCGGCGCCGACCTCCGCATGGACCCGGCGCCGGTGCACCGCCTCGACGCCGAATCCCTGCAGCGCGGCGCCCGGAACTTCGTCAACTACTGCATGGGCTGCCACAGCGCGAAGTACATGCGCTACGAGCGGCTGAAGGACATCGGCCTCACCGAGGACCAGATCAAGAACAACCTGATGTTCGGGACGGACAAGATCGGGTCGGTGATGTCGACGGCGATGGCGCCCGCCGACGCCAAGCGCTGGTTCGGCGTGGTCCCGCCCGACCTCTCGGTCGAGGCGCGCGTGCGCGGCGCCGACTGGCTCTACAACTACTTCCTGTCCTTCTACAAGGACGACGCCTCCAACACCGGCTGGAACAACCTCGTGTTCCCCAACGTCGGCATGCCGCACGTGCTGTGGGCGCTGTCGGGCAGCCAGAAGCTCGTGACGCAGGAGTTCGACAAGCACGAGGAAGCGGTCGCCGCGGCCATCGCCATCAAGGGCCTCGTGAAGCTGGAGCCGGCCCCGGGCGGCAAGTGGCTGGTGCGCACGGTGCAGCCGAACCCGGACGCGCCGGGCAGTCTCACGCAGGTGCAGTACCAGGGCTTCGTCGCCGATCTCGTGAACTTCATGGACTTCGTGGCCGAGCCGAACAAGAACAAGCGCATCAGCCTCGGCATCGTGGTCCTCATGTACCTCGGCATCCTGTTCGCGCTGATCTATGCGCTCAAGCGCTCGTACTGGAAGGACGTGCACTGACCGGCCGTCCGCATTGACTCACTGGGGCACGGGCGGCGCTCGTGCCCCAATGCATTTCAGGGGCGGCGGCACGCCGCCGTCCCAGCAGCCACGCCGCGCACGCACGCGCACGGAGACACCATCATGATGACCCTCTATTCCGGGACGACCGACCCGTTTTCGCAGCGCTGCCGCATCGTGCTGCACGAGAAGGGCATGGATTTCCAGATCATCGACGTCGACCTCGACCACAAGCCCGAGGACCTCGCGGTGATGAATCCGTACAACCAGGTGCCCGTGCTCGTCGAGCGTGACCTCGTGCTGCACGAGTCCAACATCATCAACGAGTACATCGACGAGCGCTTCCCGCACCCGCAGCTCATGCCGGCGGACCCGGTGATGCGCGCCCGCGCGCGCCTCTTCCTGCACCGCTTCGAGAAGGAGCTGTTCATCCACATCGACGCGCTGGAAGGCAACAACCAGAAGAACGCCGACAAGGCCCGCGGCCTCGTGCGCGACGCGCTGCTCCAGATCACCCCGGTCTTCGCCAAGCACAAGCACATGCTGGGCGAGGACTACTCGATGCTCGACGTGGCGATCACGCCGCTCCTCTGGCGCCTCGACTACTACGGCATCCAGATGCCCAAGCAGGCCGCGCCGCTCATGAAGTACGCCGAGCGCCTGTTCGCCCGTCCCGCGTTCTCCGAGGCGCTGACCTCCGCCGAGCGGGGCATGCGCAAGTAGGCAGGGCCCGCGGTCGAACGCCGGGGCCCGGGCGCCGTCCGCCGGACGGGGCCCCGTCCGGCCCGCGCCGGCGACGGCGCGGCCGGCGGCCGTGCCCCGGGGGCCGCTCTTGACGGAGCGGCCGACCTGCGTACCATGTGATCCCCATGTCCGAGCAATCCGCCAAGCCCTACCTCATCCGCGCCATCTGCGAATGGTGCGGCGACAACGCGCTCACCCCTTACCTCGCGGTCAAGGTGAACGCGGAGACGCGGGTGCCGACGGCATTCGTGAAGAACGGCGAGATCGTGCTCAACGTGAGTTCCACCGCCACGCGCAAGCTCACGATCGACAACGACTGGATCCAGTTCACGGCGCGCTTCAACGGCGCTTCGCAGGAGGTCGCGGTGCCGATGAACGCGGTGTCGGGCATCTTCGCGAAGGAGACGGGCTACGGCTTCG
>JAXMFO010000001.1:0-3177 GCA_046347715.1 Burkholderiales bacterium | reverse complement strand
CGTCACCTGCCGCGACGTCGCGCACCGCCGCCTGATCGAACTCGGCCGCGAGCTGCCGGTGGATCTCGCCGGCGGCGCGATCTTCCACGCCGGCCCGATCGTGCGCAAGCTCGCCGACGGCGGCCACGAGATGGTCTCGATCGGCCCGACCACCAGCATGCGCATGGAGAAGTTCGAGCGCGAGTTCATCGGGCGCACTGGCGTGAAGCTGATCGTCGGCAAGGGCGGCATGGGCCCGCTGACCGAAGAAGGCTGCCGCACGCACAAGGCGGTGCACGCGATCTTCCCCGGCGGCTGCGCGGTGCTCGCCGCGACGCAGGTGGAAGCGGTCGAGCGCGCCGAGTGGACCGACCTCGGCATGCCCGAGACGCTGTGGGTGTGCCGCGTGCGCGAGCTGGGGCCGCTGATCGTGTCGATCGACACGCGCGGCGACAACCTCATCGAGCGCAACAAGCTCGAGTTCAACGCGAAGAAGTCCGCGATCGTCGAGCGCATCCACGCGCAGGTGGGCTTCATCCGGTAGCGAACCGCCGCGGGCCGGGATCGCCCGCACTGCACAGGGGAGGAGAACCGCATGGATCCGTTGTCTTCTCGCGCGACGCCCGCTCGCCGCGCGTTCCTCGCCGCCGGCGCGGCGCTCGCCGCCGCCGCGGCCCCCGGCGTCGCGCTCGGGCAGGCGTGGCCGGCCAAGCCGATCAGCCTCGTCGTGCCCTTCCCGCCCGGCGGCACCACCGACGTGCTGGCACGCTCGCTCGCCGAGCAGCTGAGCCCGGCGCTCGGCCAGCCGGTGATCGTCGAGAACCGGCCCGGCGCGGGCGCGACGCTCGGTGCCGGCCTGGTCGCGAAGGCCAGGGCCGACGGCTACACGCTGCTCGTCGGCGCGGTGCACCACACGATCGCCAGCAGCGTCTACAGGAAGCTGCCGTACGACTTCCAGAGGGACTTCGCGCCGCTGACCACGATCGCGATGGTGCCCAACGTGCTGGTCGTCAATGCGAGCCAGCCGGTGCGCTCGGTCGCCGACCTGGTCCGGCTCGCGAAGTCGGCGAAGCCCGAGCTCAGCTACGGTTCCAACGGCAACGGCACCGCGCAGCACCTGATCGGCACGCAGTTCGAGAACATGACCGGCACGACGCTGCTTCACGTGCCGTACAAGGGCAGCGGCCCGCTCACGGTGGACCTGCTCGGCGGTCAGGTGACGATGTCGTTCGACACGATCACGCCGGTGCTGCCGCACGTGAAGGCCGGCAAGCTGCGCGCGCTGGCCGTCACCACCGCGAAGCGCGCGTCGGCGCTGCCCGACGTGCCCACGCTCGACGAGTCCGGCCTCAAGGGCTTCGATCTCGGCACCTGGTTCGGCGTGCTCGCGCCGGCGGCCACGCCGAAGGACGTGCAGGCGAAGCTGGCCGCGGAGATGATCCGGATCATCCAGTCGCCGGGGTTCAGGAAGCGCATGGACGAGATCGGCGCCGAACCGGTGGGCGACGCGCCCGAGCAGATGGGCCGTCGGATCCGCGACGAGACCGAGAAGTTCGCGGTGATGGTGAAGCAGGCGAACGTCGTGCTCGACTGATATGGCCCTGCATGTCAACAGGCGCGAGCTCATTGGCATGCAAGGACGTTTGCACGTATCGGTGAAGCGCGAGACACCCGATGGGCAACGCGACGCACTGGCTTGGAACGACGGTGGATCAGTCTGATATCCGCGGGCTGGTTACCGCATGTCAACGGTTCGTCGCGGGGCTGCCTCGGTCTGATAGTCGGGGACCGTCGCGAGGACGCCCACGTAGTCGAAACGAGGATTCCCCTGACCGCGCCGGCGTGTCGCGTTGCCGATCGGGTGCGGGATTGGATCTGAGGTTGCGTGATCTCCTTGCGGTTGATCGGGACGAGGGGGTCTCGAGTGCTTCAGGTCTTGGCGGGTTCGACGCAGCGCGCGGCCTCCCAGATGAAGGCGGCGAGTTCGCGAGCGATGGCCACGCAGACCTTGTTGGAGTGCATGCCGCGGGCGGCCAGGCGCCGATAGCGGGCGCACAGCCGGATCTGGGCGCGCCAGGCGATGTCGCGCACGGCCTTGGGTTGCTTGCGGTTGCGGTCGGTGACGGGGCGGCTCATGCGGGCGCTGTAGCGGTAGCACCAGGCGGCTTCGATGAGCACGCGGCGCACGTGGCTGTTGCCGGACTTGGTGATGGAGCCGCGCACGCGGGACTCTCCGGTGGAGTGCTCGCTGGGGACCAGCCCCAGGTAAGCCATGAGTTGCTTGGGGTGCTCGAAGCGGTGCAGGTCGCCCAGTTCGGCGATCAGGGTGACGGCGGCCACGAAGTCGATGCCCTTGAAGCACATGAGCGCCTTGACGACGGGGCCGAAGCGCCAGAGCTCGGCGTGCTCGCGAAGCGCGGCGGTGATGCGTTGCACTCGTTCGTCGGCGTCCTTGACGGCGCTGCGGTACTCGGCCCAGGCGAATTGCTGGGCGGGGTGCTCGAAGGCGACATTCGAGAGAAAGCGCACGTGGGTCGGTCCCCAGCGGGTCTTGCCGGGGTAGAACTGACCGTGGCGCAGCAGCATCGCGTTGATCTGCTGGCGGGCCTTCAGCCGTGCGCGCACGGCGTCCTCGCGAGCGCGCGAGAGGTCGCGGATCGCCTCGTCGCGGGCGTCGGGAATCACGACCGGCGTGAGCTCGCCGGCGCGCAGGTAGCCTGCCAGCGTGAGCGCGTCGCGCCGGTCGGTCTTGATGCGCTCGCCGGGGCGCACCGGCACCTTGCTGACGGCGATGACCTCGCAGCGCCAGCCGGCGGCGATGAGTTCTCGGGCGAGCGCGAAGCCGCACGGCCCGGTCTCGTAGGCCAGCAGTGTGTGGGCCGGCTTGCCCACGTGCGAGACCGCCTTGATCAGCTCGGCCAGCTTCGGGCCGCAGGTGCCCACGAAGCGCGGCTCGCTGCGCCCGGCAGGCGCGACAGCCACCGCGATGGAGTCCTTGTGAACGTCCAAACCGACGAACGTGGTGATATCGTCATGCATGGTCTGCCTCCTTCATTGAACGTCTCGGAATTCGCCCTCGGGCATTCCGCTAGTGGCTCGGCACACTTCGGTGCGCAATCCACGATACGTCTGGAGGCAGACCACCCCCAACTTCTTTTTCGTGGCCCTGCCCGCAGCGCGCGGCAGGGCCATGTTGTC